>NZ_JBEZZK010000004.1:0-665520 GCF_040639135.1 Streptosporangium sp. NPDC023963 | reverse complement strand
CCGGATCGGGTCCCTCTATGACCCCCCCCCACAAACCCCCTTACTGTGCCCCCCCGTGCCACGGGTGGGGGTATGTGGGGGGCCCGGGGGCCGGGCGGGGCGGCGGCCGGGCCCCGTCGTCATGCGCGCCCGGCGGGCGCCGGCCGTCCCTAGCGGGAGGCCTCGTCCAGCAGGGCCAGCTCGTCCGCCGACAGCGTCATGTCGGCGACCGCGAGCAGCGGCCGGAGCTGCTCGACGTTGCGGGCGCTGGCGATCGGCGCGGCCACCGTGGGCTGGGCGGCCAGCCAGGCGAGCGCGACGGTGGCCGGTGCGGCGCCGTGGGAGGCGGCCACCTTGTCCAGGGCGTCGAGCACCCGCGGGCCGCGCTCCGTCTCCAGGTACTGCGCCGCCTTGTCCGCGCGCGGGCTGTCCACGGTGACCCCCGGCCGGTACTTGCCGGTCAGGAAGCCGCGGGCCAGGCCGAAGTAGGGGGTGCTGGTCAGCCCCGCCTCCGTCACCACGTCGCGCAGCGCCCCCTCGTAGTCGCGCTCGAGCAGGTTGTAGTGCTGCTGCAGCACCCCGTACCGCGCCAGGCCGGCCTCCTCGGAGATCGACAGCGCCTCGGCGAGCCGCTCGGCGCTGTAGTTCGAGGCGCCGATGTTGCGTACCTTGCCCTCGGTGACCAGGTCGTCGAACGCGCCGAGGGTCTCCTCCAGGGGGGTGGCCGCGTCGTCGATGTGGGCCCAGTACAGGTCGATGTAGTCCGTACGGAGCCGCCGGAGCGAGTCCTCGGCCGCCGCGCGGATGTTGGCCGCCGACAGTCCGGCGCGGCTGCCCAGCATGCCGACCTTGGTCGCCACCACGATCCGGTCGCGGTTGCGGCGGGAGGCCATCCACTCGCCGATCACGGTCTCCGACTCCCCGCCGGCGTGCCCGGGGACCCGCGCGGAGTAGGAGTCGGCGGTGTCGACGAGGTTTCCGCCCGCCTCCGCGTAGGCGTCCAGGACGGCGAACGAGTCGTCCCGGTCGGCGGTCCAGCCGAATACGTTGCCACCGAGGCAGAGAGGGAACAGGTTCAGCTCAGAAAAGCTCATGGGTCAACTCTATTTCTTGACCAATCGCGCGGTTGCGGGACATCGGCGGTGATTCTCCGGGAGGCGCCCCCGCCCCGCCCTCAGACGGACGCCATCTCCCTGGCCGGGGCGGGCCGCTCCACCGGGGCGATCCGCTCGGCCGGAGGCGGCTCGACCTGCTCCATCAGCTCGTCCATGGCCTCCCGCAGGTGGCCCATGAGCCGCCACACGTCGGCCACCCGGTCCGGGCAGGACAGGATGCCGAAGTCGAGCGAGCCGTCGTAGGAGAAGCAGGTGATGTTGACCCCGCCGCTCACGTCGGTCAGCACCGACATGGGGTGGTAGGCGAGCACCCTGGCCCCGCACAGGTACAGCGGGAGCTGCGGCCCCGGCACGTTCGAGACGATCAGGTTGATCGGCGGCAGCACGATCGAGGCCAGCCGGAACACCGCGGAGGTCGCCAGCGCGGTGACGGCCGAGGGCAGCATCGACGACAGCTCGCCCAACCAGGCCGTGGGGGCGCCGGCGAAGCGCCGCTTGGCGCTGAGCATCGTGCCCGCCATGACGCGCAGGCGCTCGCGGGGACAGGCCAGGTCGGTCGGGATCGGGGTGACCATGACGGAGATCTGGTTGCCGACCACCTCCCGCGCGCTCGCGGTGCGGACCGCGACCGGGACCGCGGCGATCAGCGGCCGGTCGGGCAGCGCGTCGTGCTCGCGCAGCCACGCGCGCAGCGCCGAGGCGCACAGCGTCATGACCACGTCGTTGACACTGGCCCCCGCGCTCCTGGCCACCCGCTTGACGTCCGCGAGCGGGATCGACCCGTAGGAGAAGCGCCGCTCGGCGCCGATCGGGCCGTTGAACGGGGTGCGTGGCGCGGTCAGCATGGGCGCCTCGGGCGGTTCGGTCTCCCTTCCCGCGATCAGCCGGGTGGCGGCGGCCACCTGCCGGGCGCCGGGCAGCGCCGAGGTCAGCGGCATCGTGTCGAGCTCGGCCGCCATGCGGCCCAGCGAGTACAGCGTCCTGGCGGGCTGCAGCACCGTCCTGGCCACGGCGCCGGCGAGCATGCCGGCCAGGCCGGGGGCGGTGGTCCGGGGTTCGGGCGCGGGCCGCTCGACGGCACGGGGTTCGGGTGTCAGGTCCAGCAGCGCCGCGAGCAGCTCCGCTCCCGACACCCCGTCGATGGCGCAGTGGTGGACCTTGGCGTACAGGGCGACGCGACCTCCGGTCAGGCCGTGGATGAGGTGCATCTCCCACAGCGGGCGGTCCCGGTCGAGATGCCGCTCGTGGATCCTGGCCACCTTCTCGGCGAGCTGGGCGTCGTCGCCGGGGCCGGCGAGGGTCACCTCGTGGACGTGGCCGGAGACGTCGAGATCGGCGTCTTCGGTCCAGTACGGCCGGTCGAGGCCGAACGGCACGGTGGCCAGGCGCAGCCTCAGCGCCGGGGCCAGGTGCAGCCGATCGCGCAGCAGCCCGACCAGGCACTCGCGGGTGACGGCCCCGAGGCTGGAGCAGGCGGGGTCGAGGATTGCCAGCCCCGCGACATGTGCCGCCGTGGTCGCCGACTCGGCGTGAAGGAACTGCGCGTCGAGCGCGGTCAGCTGGCGCATCGGTCGGGCCTCCTGGCGGGAAATGCGAGAAATGCGAGAAATCGGAGAACACGTGTTGCCATCATCACGTCGGCGCGTTTCCCTCTCGTTTCCTCCGTGGGACCTCCGGCGTCTTTCGGGTGTCTTCTCGGGCGAGGTGCGGAGGCCCGCCGCAATCACTTTCCGTAACCTTCCCATTTCACACGGTAGACATGCCTTCCGGGCAGGGTGATCCCGGCGATCTTTTCCGGAGGCGATACCCGTCCGTGGGCGTCCGGCGCCGCGCGTATTACATATATTTCCTACCAGATAACTAGGTAAAAGGCCAGAGGGACACGCCCCCGCCTGGGTCCGTCGCCCGGGGCCTTCGTCTCAGCGGCCGAGGAAGGCCAGCAGCCGCTTCAGCGGCCAGGTGTTGATCACGTCTTCGGTGGTGAGCCACCCGCGCTGGGCGACGCCGATGCCGAACCGCTGGTTGTCCAGGTGCGGGACCGCGTGGGCGTCGCTGTCGACGGAGAACTTCACGCCGTGGTGGTGCGCGAGCCGCACCAGGTCGGCGGGGAGGTCGGAACGGTCGGGGAAGGAGTCGATCTCCATCGCGGTGCCGGTGCGGGCCGCGGCGCGGAACACCTCGTCCCAGTCGGCGTCCACCGGCGGGCGGACGCCGATCCTGCGGGTGGTCGGGTGGCCGATGACGTGCACGTGGGGGTTCTCGCACGCGGCGACGAACCGCCGGGTCATCTCCGCGCGCGACTGGTTGAAGTGCGAGTGGACGCTGGCCACGCACACATCGAAGCCCTCCAGCACCTCGGCCGGCCAGTCGACCGAGCCGTCGGGGGCGATGTTCAGCTCGCTGCCGTGCAGCAGCCGCATGCCGGGGTACTTCTTCTGCAGCTCGCGAAGGCGCTCGCGCTGCTCCAGGGCCTTTTCGAGCTTCATCCGGTGCATCGCCAGGTCGGGCGCGTGGTCGGTCACCGCGTAGTAGGAGTAACCACGGGCCGCGGCGGCGGCGACCATGTCCTCCAGGGAGGCGATGCCGTCGGTGAGGTCGGTGTGGGTGTGCAGGTCGCCCTTGAGATCCTCGACGGTGACCAGCCTGGGCAGCTCGTGCTTGAGCGCGGCGGCGATCTCGCCGCCGTCCTCGCGCAGGGCCGGCGGGATCCACTCCATGCCGAGCGCCCCGAAGACCTCCTCCTCGGTCGCGGCCGCGATCACCCGGTCGCCGTCGAACAGGCCGTACTCCGACAGCTTCCAGCCCTTCTTCACGATGATCTCCCGCAGGTGCACGGTGTGCTCCTTGGAACCGGTGAAGTACATCATCGCGGCGCCCCACGACTCGGCGGGGACCAGGCGCAGGTCGACCTGGACGCCCTGGGCGGTGCGGATCGAGGTCTTCTTCTCCCCCGAGGCGACGACCTCCGCGACGTAGGGCTGCGCCTTGAAGTCGTCCATCAGCGACTCGGGGCCGACCACGAGGACGTCGATGTCGCCGACGGTGTCCTTCATCCGGCGCAGCGACCCGGCGTAGGCGATCCGCTCGGCGCCCGGCAGCGAGGCGACGACCCGCTCCGCGAGGTCCATCGCCGTCCCGGTGTGCATCCTGGCACTGTGCTCGGCCAGGTGCTCGACACCTTTGAGAAGGTTCTCCACGGTCTTGGCGCCGAAGCCCTTGACGCCGTCGAGGCGCCCCTCCTCGATCGCCTTCACCAGGGCCTCGGGGGAGTCGATGCCCAGCTCCTGGAAGAGGAAGACGGCCTTCTTCGGCCCGAGCGAGGTCACCCGGGTCAGCCGGCGCACCCCCTGGGGAACCTTCTCCCGCAGGTCGTCGAGCTGCCGGAAGCTGCCCCGCTCCAGGTATTCCTCGACCTTCCCGGCGATCGCCTCGCCCACCCCGGACACGCTCCGCACGGGCACGGTCGTGATGTCGTCGGGGAATCCCGCGATCGCCCTGGCGGCCTTCTGGTAGCTGCGGACCCGGAAAGCGTCGCCGCCGCTCATCGCGAACAGCTCGGCGTACTCCTCCAGGGCGGCGGCGACGTCGTCGTTAGCTCGTGCCATGTCCCCAGCCTAGAAGATCGCACCGACGTTTCCCGGCTCCGGCCGTCACGCCCCCGGCTCCCTCAGGCCCCGCCCCGGTCGGGGAGGTCCTGAAAGTCCGCCGGGTAGGTCATCAGGTGGCCGCACATGCCGTCGCGGGGCACGGCGGGCACCCGGGTGACCGCGGCCTCGCGCAGGTGGGCGAGGTCGCCGCCGCGCAGCGCGGCCAGCTGGGCGCCCGTCGTCTCGGCGGCGCGCAGCGGGCCCTCGCGCCAGCGGGACTCGAAGGCGTCCAGGCGGGGGGCGACGATCGCGGCGGCGGCCTCCAGGAAGGCGGCGAAGCCCGGGCGGCCCTCGGCGCGCAGCCGCAGGAACCCCTCGACGGCCAGGTCGCGGCGCTCGCGCGGATCCGAGCGCGCGGCGGCGGCGTACCGGGCGGGGTCGGCGAGGACGTCGGAGGGGAAGGTCAGGACGGCGTCACCGGCCTCGGGCAGGCCGCTGTTCTGCATGAGGACCACGATGCGCAGGCCGCCGCCGTTGACCAGGCGGTGGACCGTGCCGGGGGTGAACCGGACGACGGAGCCGGGAGCCAGCGCCGTCTCCTCGTACCCGTTCCAGGTCAGGGTCTGCACGCTGCCGGAACCGGCCACCACGGCGTACGCCTCGGCGCACAGCGTGTGCAGGTGGGGCGAACCTCCGCGCAGGCCGTCCTCGGTGGGCCAGTCGTAGACGGTCAGATCGCTCACGCCTGTGCCGAACACGGGTGCTCCTCACTCCTGCCGGACATCTCTGCCGGACATCTCCGCCGGACATCTCCGCCGGACGCGGCGCCGGGCCGGTCACGCCGGTTCCGGGTACGGGTGCTCCTTGACGTAGGCCTCCAGCCGGGGCCGGTCCCACGCGCCGGTGGCCACGACCATCCGGTAGCTCAGGCGCAGCGTCGCGCCGGGCGGCAGGACCATCTCGCGGTGGAACGCGATGGACGGGTTGACGGCCGCGAACGGCGTCGTGCGGACGAACCAGACGGTGGGCAGGGCACTTTGGAACAGCAGGGTGGAGGAGCGGTCCACCTCGTCGTGGTGGCCGGTGTAGGCCAGCCACGCCGACTCCTCGCCCATCATCTCCGGCCCCTCGCCGCTCTCGGCGATCACCTGCCCGTGCTCGAAGGAGCGGGGCCCGCGCCAGAACAGGCCGCAGTACCCGGCCATCGGGCGGCCGTTGGTGGTGGGGCTGCCGAAGACCAGTTCCTCCCCGCGCACGTTGGTGATCGCGGTGGACAGCTCCAGCGCCCAGGAGTCCTCCAGCACGTCCCGCACCTCGAAGGTCCTCAGCTCGTCCACCCAGTGCTCGCCGCCCTGGGTGTGCCAGGTCAGGCGCTCCACGCCGGGGGAGAGGAACTCCTCGTGCCGCATGGTCCCGTTGTTCGGCAGGTCCACGTAGCCGGCGGCCTCGCGGACGTAGCTGCCGCCGCCCCAGAAGTTCTGCCCCGACAGGTCGGAGACGGTCATCTGCAGGCCCTTGTGCCAGCGGTGGTCGTGCGGGCGGAAGGTGCTGACCACGTCCCCGGCCAGGGTCCTGATCGGGTGGAAGTACGGCTTGGGCGACTCGAAGACCGGGGTCTCCGGGCGGTAGACGTAGCGCAGGATCTCGACGCCGCGCTCGGTGAAGGTCAGCTCCATGCGGTTCCGTCCAGCCGGTGGTAGAAGGGATGGTCGGGGGTGAGGTCGGAGCGGAGCACGGGCCGGCCGGTGAACGCCGACGCGTACAGGCCGGTGATCAGTTCGAGCGCCTGGCGCCCCTCGGGGCCGCTCATGGGCGGTCGCTCGCCGCGCTCGTAGGCGTCCAGCAGCTCCGCCAGCTGCGCCTCGTGCGAGCTCGGCAGGTCCGCGGGAGGGTTCCAGCGCGCCGAGGTGGAGGTCCAGTCGGCGTTGCGGTAGCCGTACAGGTGGCGCAGCTCCACGGTCGCCTCGGTGTAGTCGAAGCGCAGGTAGCTCTCCTCGCGCCGCGACAGCACGCTGTTGACCACCGAGGCCATCGCGCCGGAGTCGAAGCGGACGGCGGCCATCGAGACGTCCTCGGTCTCGATCCGGCGGTCCAGCGTGCCGGTCATCGCGCGGATCTCCGCCCAGTCGCCGAGGATCGACAGCATCAGGTCCATCTGGTGGATGCCGTGCCCCATCGTGGGGCCGCCGCCCTCGGTCTCCCACCGGCCGCGCCAGGGCACGTCGAAGTAGGCGTGGTCGCGGTACCAGGTGGTCGCGCAGAGCGCGACGAGCGGGCGGCCCAGCTCGGGGGCGAGGGCGCGCAGGTGCCGCGCGCCGGAGCCGAACCGGTGCTGGGAGACGACCGAGGCGTAACCGGGTCCCTCGGCCGCCGTGATCAGGTCGTACTCGGCCAGCGACAGGCAGACGGGTTTCTCGGTCCACACCCAGGCGCCCGCCTTCAGGCAGGTCACCGCCTGGGCGGCGTGCAGGTGCGGCGGGGTGCACAGGTGGACGAGGTCGGGCCGCTCCGCGTCGAGCATCGCCTCCAGGGAGGTGTACGTCCCCGGGATCGAGTGCTCGGCGCAGAACGCCCTGACCCGTGCCTCGTCCACGTCCGCGGCGGCCACCACCTGAGCCCGGTGCGCCTGGGCGCGCAGCGCGGGCAGGTGGCAGATCCCCGCGATGCCGCCGGTGCCCACGATCGCCACCCGGATCATCTCGGTCCTTCCGTTTCAGAGGGCCCGGAGTCAAGGAGTCCGGGGGTGGGCGGTCCGGATGCGGGCGGCCTGGATCCGGGCGGCCTGGATCCGGGCGGTCCGGGTGGTCCGGGTGGCACGGACGAGCTCCCGGCCTCCGGTCGCGGGGAGCACGATGCGCGACCGGAGACCCGGAGACCGCCCGCGGGCGGGTACGTCACCGTACGACCACCGTGGTCAGGGAACGCGGGGCGAAGGTGAGGCTCCTGCCGGACCTCAGCCCCGGGAGCGGGGTGGCGGCGAGCGAGTGGTCGCGGTCGGTCAGGTAGGCGGTGGCCCGGCCCGGCCGGGTGGTGATCTTGGTGGTGACGGGGGCGGTGGAGGTGTTGAGGATCTCGACGACCTCCGAGCCCCCCGCGTTGCGGAAGGCGGTGACCTTCAGCGCCGGGTCGGCCGAGGCGACGGAGAGCCGGACCGCGCCGGGGCGGACGAAGCGGCTGTAGGCGGCCAGCGCCCACAGGCGCTTGGAGACGCGGTAGGTCGCGGTGGCCTCGTCGATCTGGATGAGCCCCCGGGTGGTGCCGCGCGAGGCGCCGAACCAGAAGACGTAGCCGTTCGCCCTGCCCAGGGTGAGCGAGTCGTGGATCTGCTGGGCGACCGCGAAGCCGTCGTAGCCGCTGCCGTCGTCCCACTCCTCGTTCCAGGTGGTCCCGTTGGGCGACCACTCCGACATCCACACGGGCCGGTCGGTGGGCAGCGGGCCGTCCACCGGGCTGACGTAGGGGTGCCCGGCGTGCGTGGCGACCCACCGCCGCGCGACGGGGTCGGCCTCGATGGCGGCGGTGTACTCGCGCTGCTGGGACCAGCCGGCGGCGTCGCAGCAGACCACCTTGAGCCCGGTGCGGGCCGCGGTGGGGCCGAGCACCTTGACGAACTCGGCGGCCTCGGCGGGGGTGAACCGCATCGAGGCGTACGAGACGGTGAGGTCGGGTTCGTTGGTGAACCCGATGTCGGTGATCCTGATGCCCTCGCCGGCGTAGAACTTCGCGTACTGGACCAGGTAGTTCGCGTACGCCTGCCGCCACGCGGGGAGCAGCGTCCCGCCGTTGCTGTCGGAGCCGTTGTCCTTCATGTAGCCGGGGGCGCTCCAGGCGTCGGCGTAGAAGCGGGTCACGCCGTAGCGCCTGGCCTCCTTGGCCAGCCAGACCTGGCCGCCGTCGTCGCCGTCCCAGACGTACTTCGGCGGCGCGGTCGGGCCGCCGGGGTCCTCGGGCTGGATGGAGGTCATCAGGTCGTACGGGCTGCCGGCGGGGGAGGAGCCGATGCCCAGGCGCAGGATGCTGAGCCCGGCGCCCTTCTCCGGGCTCAGCCACAGATCGAGGATCTCCCGCTGCTTGGCGGCGGGCAGCGCGCGGACCAGCTCGTTGCGCCGGAACGCCTGCGAGAAACCGAAACCGTCGATCCGCTGGAGAACGCCCTGGTGGTCCACCCGAATAGGGGAAGCGCTTTCCGGCGGGGCATGACTGAACCCGAGGAGGGGAAGGATGAGGACCGGTGTCAGCAGTGCCCTGTGACGTCGAGACATGCGGAAACCCGCTTTCCGAAAGTTTCACAAGATTACCGAGACATTTCGTGACAAGTACCGTAAATGTTTCGAAGGCGGTCGTCAACAACCCCTGACGGCGCGGACGGCGCCGGTCAGCCGGCCGGTCGGCCGGTGCTCTCGCGGACGAGGAGGTCGGTGGCGAGTTCCACCCGCCGGGGCTCGTGCCCGCCGCGGTCGAGGCCGAGCACCATCCGGGTGGCCAGCGCCGCCATCTCCTGGAGCGGCTGGCGCACGGTGGTGAGCGGAGGCCACGCGGAACGTGCCAGCGGCAGGTCGTCGAAGCCCACCACGGACAGGTCGTCCGGGACCCGCAGGCCGCGCTGCCTGGCCGCCTCGAAGACGCCGAACGCCTGCATGTCGCTGCCGGCGAAGATCGCGGTGGGCGGCCCGTCCAGGGACAGCAGGTCGTGGCCGTGGTCGCGGCCCGAGCCGACCAGGAAGTCGCCGTACCTGATGAGCGCCGCGTCCACCGCGATCCCCGCGGTCTCCAGCGCCGCCCGGTAGCCGTCGACGCGGGCCCGGCTGCACAGCATGTCCGCGGGGCCGCCGATCATCCCGATCCTGCGGTGGCCCAGCTCCAGCAGGTGCCGGGTGGCGGCCAGGCCGCCGTTCCAGTTGGTGGCGCCGACCGAGGCGACCCCGGGCGGCGGCTCGCCTTCGGGGTCCACCACCACGAACGGGATGGACCTGGCGGCCAGCTGCCCGTGCTGGTCGGCGCTGATCCGGGAGCCGACCAGGATGGCCCCGTCGGTGCGCCGGGCGGCGATGCGTTCCACCCAGTCCCTGCCGGGCCCCGCGTGGCTGTGCAGGACCGAGACGACCACCCCGGCGTCGACCTCGCGGGCCGCGGTCTCCACGCCGCGCACCAGCTCCATCGCCCACGGGCTCTCGATCTCGGTGAAGACCAGGTCGACCAGGCCGACGGGGGCGTCGCCCTGGCCGGTCCTGCGCCGGTAGCCGTGCTTGTGCAGCAGGTGCTCGATCCGCTGCCTGGTCTCGGACGCGACCTCGGGCCGACCGTTGATGACTTTCGAGACCGTGGGCGCGGAGACCCCGGCCTCCTCGGCGATCAGGGCGATCGTCACGCGCGGCTTGGTTGGCATGCGGCGAATACTAACTGAAACCTTTCGGAGGCTTTCCGGGGGTGGTGGTTCTCGCGATCCGGGATCACTACCACGGGGCTATTGACGTGTAACCGGGGGTTTACCTATTCTCCGGATCACGAAATATTCGGGGAATATATGAAAATTTCAAGTAACTCCCGAAAGGGGATACCCATGCTGAGTCGGCGAGGCGTGGTTGCTCTGGCGACATCCGCTCTGCTTCTCGGAGCCTGCAGTACGAGCGGAGACGGCGAGGGGGCCCAGGCAGGCGCGAGCACCGGCTCGGAGAAGGTCACCTTCGAGTTCTGGAACCTGGCGACGGCGGACCCCATGAAAACGTTCTGGGCCAATGCCGTCAAGGAATACCAGGCGGCCCACCCGAATGTGACGATCAAGAACATCTCCATCGAGAACGACTCCTACAAGCCGAAGCTCGCCACGCTCACCCAGTCGGGCAAGGCGCCCGACCTGTACTCCACCTGGGGCGGCGGCGTCCTGAAGCAGCACATCGAGGCGGGCCTGGTGAAGGACCTGTCGTCCGACGCGGGCGACGTCATCGGCACCCTCACCCCGGCGGCCCTGGCCGCCTACCAGTTCGACGGCAAGACCTACGGGCTGCCCATCGACATCGGCATGGTCGGCTTCTGGTACAACAAGGCGCTGTTCAAGAAGGCCGGCATCACCACCCCGCCCGCCACCTGGACCGAGTACCTGGACGCGGTCAAGAAGCTGAAGGCGAGCGGGACCACCCCGATCGCCCTGGCGGGCAAGGCCAAGTGGCCGGGCCACTACTACTGGGCCTACCTGGCCATGCGGGTGGCCGGGCTGGACGCGCTCAAGCAGGCCGGCACCACCAACGACTTCACCGGGCCCGACTTCGTCGCCGCCGGGCAGAAACTCAAGGAGCTCGTCGACCTCCAGCCGTTCCAGAAGGGCTTCCTGGGCGCCGACTACTCCACCCCCGACGGCCAGTCCGCGAACGTGTCGAACGGCAAGGCCGCCATGGAGCTGATGGGCCAGTGGGCCCCGTCGGTGCAGAAGGACTCCGGCAAGGGCCTCGGCGACGACCTCGGCTTCTTCCCCTTCCCCGCGGTGGAGGGTGGCAAGGGCGCCGCGGGCGACGCGTTCGGCGGCGGGGGCGGCCTCGCCGTGAGCGTCAACGCCCCGCCCGCGGCGCTGGACTTCCTGAAGTTCGCGCTCAAGCCGGAGAACCACAGCAAGGCCGTGAAGGCCGGAGGAGTCCTGCCCGTGCTCAAGACGGGTGAGGAGGCGGCCGTCACCGACCCCCACATCAAGACGGTCTCCGAGACCCTCGCGGCGGCGAGCGGCTTCCAGCTCTACCTCGACCAGGAGTACCCGCCGGCCGTCGGCCAGGAGGTCAACGACGTCGTGGCCGAGCTGATCGGGGGCACCAAGACGCCGGAGGAGGTCGTCCAGGCCATCACCGAGACGGCCAAGTCGGAGTCGGAGTAGCCGCCCGGTATGAAAACGGTGACGACGACGACAGGGCCGGACGCACGTCCGGCCCCTCACCCCGAGCGACCCGCCGCGAGGCGGGGGCGGGGCGGCTCTCGCCGAGGTCGCGGCTGGGTCACCGCGATCCTGTTCGTGCTCCCCGCGCTGATCCTGTTCGCCCTCCTGGTGCTGCTGCCGATCCTGGTGGCCGGCTACACCAGCCTGTTCAAGTGGAACGGCATCGGCCCGCCGAGCAACTTCATCGGCCTGGACAACTTCACCCGGCTGTTCGCCAGCGACATCTTCGCCGGCGACCTGCGCAACGGCGCCATCCTGATCGTGCTGGGCCTGCTGGTGCAGCTGCCGCTCTCGCTGGGCCTGGCGGTGATGCTGAACCAGCGGATCCGCGGGCGGGCCTTCTACCGCCTGCTGTTCTTCGCGCCGTACATGCTCTCCGAGGCGATCATCGGGGTGCTGTTCTCGATGATCCTGTCGCCCGAGACGGGCATGGCCAACCAGCTGCTGGTCTCCTGGGGGCTGGAGCCCTGGACCTGGCTGTCCGAACCGGACACCGTGATGTTCTCGCTGTTCCTGGTGATCACCTGGAAGTACTTCGGGTTCCACATGATCATCTATCTGGCCGGCCTGCAGGGCATCCCCAAGGAGCTGAGCGAGGCGGCCAGGATCGACGGCGCCGGCGGCTGGGACGTGTTCCGCCACGTCACCCTGCCACTGCTCGGCCCCACCATCCGGGTCAGCGCGTTCCTGTCGGTCATCGGCACGATCCAGCTCTTCGACCTGGTCTGGATCCTCACCGGCGGCGGCCCGTCGCACGCCTCGGAGACCATGGCCGTCAGCATGTTCGAGTACGGCTTCAAGCGGTCCCAGATCGGCTACTCCAGCGCGATCAGCGTCGTCATGTTCCTGATCAGTCTCGTCTTCGCCCTCGGTTACCAGCGGTTCGTCCTGCGCCGGGACCTGGAGGGGGCCAGCACCACCATGGGGGACCGCCGATGATCGCCCGGCTCCGCACGTACCCGATCCACGCGGTCATCTGGGTGGCGGCCGTCTTCATCGTCATCCCCTTCCTGTACGGCCTGCTCGGCGGCTTCAAGACCTCCGCCCAGCTGTCGACCAACCCGCTGGGCCTGCCCTCCCCGTGGGTCACCGACAACTACACCGACGTGATCGTCTCCGGCGCGTTCTGGCGCCAGCTCCTCAACAGCCTGTTCATCGCGGTCGCGACCACCGTGCTGGTCGTGGGGCTGTCGGCGATGGCCGCCTTCGCCTTCGCCCGGTTCGCCTTCCGGGGCCGGGAGTTCCTGTTCACGCTGTTCGCCATCGGGCTGATGTTCCCGTTCGCGGTGGCGATCCTGCCGCTGTTCGTGCTGCTGCGCACGTTCGGCCTGCTGGACAACCCGCTCGGGGTGATCCTGCCGCAGGCCGCGTTCGGCCTTCCGCTGACCGTGATCATCCTGCGGACGTTCTTCCGGTCCATCCCCAGGGAGATCGAGGAGGCCGCCATCATCGACGGCTGCACCCCCTTCGGCTTCTTCTGGCGGGTGCTGCTGCCGATCGCCAAGCCCGCCCTGGCCACCGTCTCGGTGCTGGCGCTCGTGGCGAGCTGGAACAACTTCTTCCTCCCGCTGGTGGTCTTCAACGACCCCGGCCTGTGGACCCTGCCGCTCGGCGTCCAGCAGTTCCAGGGGGAGTACATGACGGACATCGCCAGGGTCCTGGCCTACGTCATCGTCGCGATGGTGCCCGCTCTGGCCTTCTACGCCGTCGCCGAGCGTCAGTTGATCAGCGGCCTCACCGCCGGTGCCACCAAGGGCTGACCCGAATCCCATCGCCTGAGTAGAGAGTGAGACACCATGACCCTGAGTGTCGCCGGATCGCGTCTCGTCGATTCGGCCGGCACCCCGGTACGGCTGCGTGGAGTGGGCCTCGGGGGCTGGCTGAACATGGAGAACTTCATCACCGGCTACCCGGCCAACGAGTCAGCGATGCGCGAGGCCGTCCGGGAGGTCCTGGGGGAGGACCGGGCCGAGCTGTTCTTCGACCGGCTGCTCACCTCGTTCTTCGGCGCGGACGACGCCGCGCTGCTCGCCGGGCTCGGCGCCAACTGCGTCCGCATCCCGATCAACTACCGCCACCTGGAGTCCGACGACCGCCCCTTCGAGATCGTCGAGCACGGCTTCCGCCACCTGGACCGGGTGATCGGCCTGCTCGCCGAGCACGGCATTTACAGCGTCATCGACCTGCACGCCCTGCCCGGCGCGCAGAACCAGCACTGGCACTCCGACAACCCCACCCACGTCGCCGCTTTCTGGGAGCACCGGCACTTCCAGGACCGCGCCGTCCACCTGTGGGAGGTCGTGGCCGACCGCTACCGGGACAACCCCTGGGTGGCCGGATACAACCCGATCAACGAACCGGGCGACCGGAGCGGGCGGGTCGTCGGCCCCTTCTACGACCGCCTGGTCAAGGCCGTGCGCGCCGTCGACCCGAAGCACGTGCTGTTCCTGGACGGCAACACCTACTCCACCGACTTCTCGATCTTCCGCGAGGTGTACGAGAACACGGTCTTCGTCTGCCACGACTACGCCCTGGCCGGATTCGCGCACGGCGGCCCCTACCCCGGCCACACCCGCGGCGAGTGGGTGGACCGGGCCCAGCTGGAGCTCTCCTTCGAGCGGCGGACCGTCTTCCAGCGCGAGACCGGCACCCCCATCTGGGTCGGTGAGTTCGGACCCGTCTACACCGGCGACCCGGAGATCGACCGGCAGCGCTACCAGATCCTCCGCGACCAGCTGGAGATCTTCGACTCCTACGGGGCCGGCTGGTCGCTGTGGACCTACAAGGACGTCGGGCTGCAGGGCCTGGTCAGCGCGGGCGAGCCGTACATGAGCCGGTTCGGCGACTTCATCGCCAAGAAGGGGCGGCTGGGCGCCGACCGGTGGGGCTCGACGATGGAGGAGTCGGCGAGCGAGCTGGCCCCGCTGCACCGGCTGATGGAGACCGAGTTCCCGTCCTGGAACCCCTACCCGTGGGGCGCCCGCTACCAGACCGACGACCTGATCCGGCACATCCTCATCGCGCAGGCGCTGCTTCCCGAGTACGCCGAGCTGCTGCGCGGCTGCTCCGACGAGGAACTGACCGCCCTGGCCGACTCCTTCGCCCTCGCCCGCTGCGTCCGGCGGCAGCCGCTGCTCGACCTGCTCGCCGAGAACCTGCGCGGCGCCTGAGGCGGGTTCCACTCCTACCTGACCGAGGAGCCCAGGGAAGATGCGCACCGTCCAGGCCGACGACGCCACGGGCACCGCCCGCACGGCCGCGACCTGGAACGACCCGGCCGGGTGGAGCCACGTCGACACGTCGAGGTGGGGGGTGCTCCGGCTCACCAGGTAGACACGACCGCCATGCTGCCGGGTCCGTCCTCCTTCGGGGGACAGGGCCTGGCTCCGGGGGGTGCCGGGCCCGGCCTTCAGGGGGGTGAGGGTCCGGCACCCCTTTCCGGGAACCCGGGTTCGGAGGGTCACCCGTCTCCGGGGAACCTCCGTGACGCCCGAAGGCCCGGGGCAGGTCCCCGACACGCCCGCCCACGCCGACCCCGCCCCGAGTCACCGGGACCCTCGAAGGAAGATTCGGACACCAAGGGAGTCTCGTGTACACCAACCCCGTCATCCCCGGCTTCCACCCCGACCCCTCGGTGTGCCGGGTGGGCGAGGACCACTACCTCGTCACCTCGTCCTTCGAGTGGTTCCCCGGAGTACCGATCTTCCACAGCCGCGACCTCGTGCACTGGCGACAGCTCGGCCACGTCCTGGACCGGCCGTCCCAGCTCGACCTGGACGGCGTACGGCCGTCCGGCGGCATCTACGCCCCCACCATCCGGCACCACGAGGGCGTCTTCTACATGATCACCACGTTGATGGACGAGCCGGGCAACTTCCTGGTCACCGCGACCGACCCGGCCGGGCCGTGGAGCGAGCCGGTGTGGTTCCCCGAAACCCGGGGCTTCGACCCCTCGCTGTTCTTCGACGACGACGGCCGCGCCTGGATGACCGGCACCCGGCCGAAGGACGAGGGACGCTACGACGGCGACAGCGAGATCTGGCTGCGCGAGTTCGACCCGGCCACGCTCAAGCTGCTCGGCGAGGAACACGTGATCTGGGAGGCGGCGCAGCGCGGCGGCGTCTGGTGCGAGGGCCCGCACGTCTACCGGATCGGCGCCTTCTACTACCTGCTCACCTCGGAGGGCGGCACCGCCGAGGACCACGCCGTGATGGTCGCCAGGGCCGAGCGGGTCACCGGCCCCTACCTGGGAAACCCGCGCAACCCCGTTCTCACCCACCGCCACCTCGGGCTGCGCCACCCCATCACCAGCGTCGGCCACCCCGACCTGGTCAGGAACGCCGAGGGCGAGTGGTGGTCGGTCCTCCTCGCCACCCGCCCCTACGGCGCTCTCCCGGCTCCTCTCGCTCCCGCCGGATCCGCCGACTCCCCGGACGGCGGCTCCCGTGGTGAATCCGCCGGAGACCAGCCCACGACGGCCGCCGTCCGTGCCTCCAAGGGCTACAACCTGGGCCGCGAGACCTTCCTCACCCGAGTCCGCTGGGAGGACGACTGGCCGGTCTTCGACCAGGTCGAACCGTACGCGCAGGCCCCCTCGACCCCCGCGCGCCGCTGGCCCGCCGCCCCCGCCTGCGACCACTTCGACGCCCCGCGCCTCGCACCGGTGTGGAACCACCTGCGCACGCCCCGCGAACCGTACTGGAACCTGGCCGGCAGCCGCCTCACCCTGCGGCTACGACCGCAGACCCTGCGCGAGCGGGCCGCGCCCAGCCTGGTCGCCCGGCGGCAGCAGCACATCGCCTTCGCGGCCCACACGGTGATGGAGTTCCGCCCACGGGGGGAGGAGTGCGCCGGGCTCGTCCTGTTCCAGAACGACGACTTCCACATCACGCTCGTCCTCACCGCGCACGGCCTGGAACTCACCCGCCGCTCCGGCGGCACGGACACCCTCCTGGCCCGCGCCGACGTCGTCCCGTCCGGCCCGCTGTGGCTGGGCGTGGAGGCCCACGGCCAGGACTACCAGGCCCGCTACGCGCTGCGCCCCGGCGAGTGGACCGACCTCGCGGCCCCGGTGGACGGCCGCGTCCTCGGCTCCACCGTCGCCGGAGGCTTCACCGGCGCCATGATCGGCCTCTACGCCTCCTCCAACGGCCACCCGAGCACCAGCACGGCGGCCTTCGACTGGTTCGAATACCTGCCACTCCCGGGATGACCGTTGGCACTCGGGCCAATTCGAACGGACATGGTGCCGGTACCTGGCCGGCTCACGCGTCCTGAGGTAGGTCGCTCGTGGGTCAGCGGTACCCGCCGTACAGGGAAACCCGCTCGTCCTTGTCATGGTCGACCTTCCCCGCCAGGAAAAGGTCGCGCCGCCACGGCTCGTGAGCGATGTTGACGGTCCATCCCGGATCCCGGGTGCCCCGGCCAAGGCGAACGCCGCGCGAGGTCGTAGGGCCCTGAAGGGTGGCGTGGCTGTCGGATCTGAGCGTTACCGTGGCGGCACATCCGGAGCATCCGCAGGGAGCACACACGTGGAGATCAGTTACGCCGATGTCGCCTGGCTCGCCGATGACCACGGGTTGGGCGACCTGTGGTGCCTCACCTTCGTGCGTGGGCTCGATGAGACTGAGGCGCTTCGGCGTGTGGGTGCCGAGGAAAGCAGCATCAGGCCACTCACCTACGAGGAGCTGGTCGACGAGGGGCTGTTCCCCGACACGCTCCTGGCGGGCCGTCTGGGCGATTGGGCCGTGCTCATCGAGGAGTACGGCTGGGATGCGCTCGACGCCGTGAAAACGCTGTCGGCCGGGTCGGAGGCCGTGTCGGTTCTGCGGCATGACTACGCGGCCGATCGCTTCGCGTACGCGGTGGACGGGCAGGTGGTGACCGCGTTCAACCCGATGATTCCCGCATGGCGGTACGGGAGCGATCCTGATCGGCTGGTGAGCCTGATGAGGGAGGCGGGCTTCGACCCTGCGTACGCGCCGGGAGACGGGACCGACGAGGACAGCGAGGAGAGGACCGCCAGACATCCGAGAGTGGACGGGGCCCTGATGCTCGTGGCGCGACTGACCGGTGTCATGCTGACCCGAGAGGTCTTGAACGGGCCGCTGCTGGGAGGCGACGTCGGGCCTCGTCAGCAGTCCCCGGAAAGCTGACGGGCCATCACCCGCCTGCCAGGTGACGTATCTGTATTTCCCTGCTGTTGCGCACAGGGCGAGCTTGGCAAGCGTGAGCCGGCGGTCCCGTTGCACGCGGCATGTCCTCTGCACCCAGGTGACGGGGATATTCTCAATCAGCCGTGAGAGTGGCTTCGGCGACCTGCTTGATGTGCTGATTGCGAACCCGGATCAACTTCGGCATGTAGTGACGGAGAGCCAGAATTTCGGCGATCCTTCCGAGAGGACCGAGAGGCGCGGCGAATTCGATGACATCGCTCATCACCGTGCCGCCGTGACCGCAAGACTGAAAATGGTGAGCGTGATACCAGCGCTTGAAAGGTCCTGACACCTGCTCATCGGCGAAATGACCAGGGCGATCGTAGGCGCTGATCGTAGACGTCATTCGCCAGCGGATGCCGAAGTGTCGTGCCCGCCATGTAACGGTATCGCCCAGCTTCAAGCTGCCGGTGGTCACACCTCCGACCGCTTTCTCGGAAGATCCCACCATTGAGGCCGCGTGAACATCCACGTCCAGCGAGATGTCGAAGACTCGTTCCGGTGGCGCCATGACATGCGTGACAATCTCAAAGACCGGCATGCGTCAAGCCTAAGGCGGCGCACTCCGGTGGAACCTTCCGGGTTGCTTCCCTTCATAACTGACTAGATATCGCGCGGGAAACACAAACCGCGTTGGCAGTTCTGATCCTGCCCGTTCAGATCGGTTTCATCTGGACCAGCGGGCGCAGGCGGTCCGTCCGGAACGGGGTTGAACGGGGTCGGATCGCAACGAGAGCCCTGGGAACCGGTGTTCGCCCGGTGCGGGCTTCGCGTGGTCGGGGGCTCCGAGCCATGTCCCGTAACTCGATCGGGCGGTTTTGTTAGGGTGCTCGGATGCCTTCTCAGCGCGCCCTGCTGCCGCGCTCGACACCGGCCGCCTCGGGGATGTCGTCCCGCGCGGTCACCGCGCTGCTGGACCGGCTCGAAGCGCGATCCGTCGAGTGTCACTCCATCATGGTCGTACGCCGCGGCCACGTCGTCGCCGAAGGCTGGTGGGCGCCGTACTCGGCCGAACGCCCGCACCTTCTCTACTCGCTGACCAAGTCGTTCACCTCGATCGCCGTGGGGCTCGCGATCGCCGACGGGCTGCTCTCGCTGGACGATCGGGTGGTGGACGTGCTGCCCGACCACGTTCCGGCCGGCATCTCGGAACAGGGACGCCGCCTCACCGTTCACCACCTGCTGTCCATGACGACCGGACACCGCACGGACAGCCTCGCCGAGGCCTGGCGCCTGGAGCCGGACGACCTGGTGAAGGGCTTCCTGCGCGTCCCGTTTCCCGAGGCCGAGGGAACACGGCACGCCTACGACAATCCGACCACCTTCGTCCTGGCCCGGATGGTGGAACGGGTCACGGGCCGCGGCCTGCCGGAACTGCTCGACGAGCGCCTCTTCACGCCGATGGGCGTCGACCACGCCGAATGGGACCGGGTGGCGAGCGGCGCCGCCTTCGGATTCCACGGACTGCACCTCACGACCGAGGCCGTCGCCGCCTTCGGCGAACTGCTGCTGCGCGGCGGCCTGTGGGGCGACCGGCGGCTCGTCCCGCGCGAATGGGTGCGGCTCGCGACCGGACGGCACATCGAGACCCTGCCACTCGAGGACGGATCCGCGGGCGCCGACTACCTCTGCGGTTACGGCTACCAGTTCTGGATGTCGCGTCACGGCTACCACGGCAACGGCGCCTTCGGCCAGCATTGCGTGGTCGTCCCCTCGCACGATCTCGTGGTCGCCGTGACCAGCGCCAACACGCGGGAACAGGCGACGCTCGACGCGATGTGGGAGTGCCTGCTGCCCGGCGTGGACCGCGCGGACAGCCCCCGGGACGACGAGATCCTCGCCGATCGGCTGCGGCGGCTGTCGTTGGCGCCGGTGCGGGGTTCGGCCGCCCCGGAGCGTTCCGCCAAGGCGAGACTCGACGCCTCCGCCGAGGATTCGGCCCTGCCCGACGGAACCACGGTGATCGTCGATCCCGTGGACGGCGGATGGCTGCTGCGACTCGGGTCGTCCCTCGACGTCGAGGCCGGTCACGGCGAATGGAGGGAAGGCTCACCGCTCGGCCGTCCCGTCGTCGCGGCCGGCGCCTGGCAGGGCGACACGTTCGTCGCCGACCTTCACGTCATCACCACCCCGCACCGGGTCCGGCTGGTGGTCGACGCCGGCGCGGGGACAGCGGTGGCGACGTGGAACATCGTGCCCCTGACCGGCCCCAGCCTGGTGTCGCATCTGCGATCGCCGCTGATGACACGGCCCGACGTCGCGTAGGTGACGTCGGCCGGGCCCGCAGGGGACGTGAGCCGAGCGGCCTGCGGTCGCCGGCCGTGCGGTGTCTTTCCCGCCCTCCCGGGAGCATCATGTAGCTTCTGCCCATGACGCGGAGCCTGGCCGGGACGATCGGGAGATCTCTGGTGCCGGTCCTGGCGTGCCTGGTGGGCTGCACCGCCACACCCCGGGCCGGGTGGCCCGCCGCGGAGGCCCCGCGGGTCACGGCGAGCCCCGCGCGAAGCGGCCACGGCCCCCTCTCCGGACAGCCGCTCGGCCCCGGCAGCGGGATTCGCCTGCTCGTCGGCGGCGACGGTCAGACCGGCCTGGCCCCGGCGGTACTGGACGTCGACACCGGCGCCTCGACGCCCGTCTCGGGCCTGCCGGATCCGGACCCGCGCCTCACCCTCTCGGCCTTCGTCCACGGCAGGCACACCGTGATCGCGGTGAGCGGACCGGCGGTCGACCAGGGGCGGCTGTACCTGCTCGAGGGCAACGAGGCGCGCAAGCTGGCCACCGGCTGGAACGCGTTCCCCGCCTTCGACGACTCCGGTTTCTGGATCACGGACCGGCCGGCCCACGACGGTCCGTGCACGGTACGGAAGCAGGCGGAGGACGGGAGGACCCTGCGCCGTCCCCGCTGGAGCCACTGCGGCGCGCTGCCGTTCCTCGACACGCCGTACGGCCTGCACGCCAGGCACAGGGACGAGTCGATCCTCCTGGCTCATGACAGCCTGCGGAAGACCGGCAGACACCCCGGGATCGTCGCGGCGACGTCCCGGGAGTTGCTGGTGAGGCGGCGGGACGAGAATTTCGCCCTGGTGATCCCCGGCGCAGGGAAGGAGCGGCCGATCGGCAGGCCGGCCGGAGCGGGCGAGGTCAGGGACGGCGAGGTCAGCCCCGACGGCAGGTACATCGCCGTCCCGTTCCTCGCCCCCACCACGGGGGCGCACGAACGTCTCGACGTCTGGGTGCTGGACACGAAGACCCTGCGATGGGCGCACCTGCCGTCGACGCCCGTGCCCGTCGACGTCAAGACCCGCAGGATGCGCTGGACACCGAACGGGCGGCTGGTGCTCGCGGGCGCCTTTGTCACGACCGCGGACGCCTATCCGCGGGAGAGCGACCACGCCAGCATGATCGCCACCTGGAGGCCCGGCGAGCAGGCGCTGTCCGTCAGGCGGCTCCCCGTGGAGTGGCAGACCAACCTGGAGATCGTCGTCCCGTAGGAAACGGGGCCGGCGGGCGGGAGGCGCCGGACAGCGGCCCCTTCCTCGGCACGGGGGGCGCACGGCGGACCGTGGCGCCTCCTTCCTCGTCGCGGGGGGCGGGGGCGCACGGCGGACCGTCCGGCGACGCTCCCGCGTGTCCGGCGTCAGGTGTCCGGGTCCTCGTCGAGGAGGCGCGTCACCCACTCCAGCGACCCCGTGCCGAGCGCCTCGTCCGCGAGGCGCCTGGCGGACGGTGTCCTCAGCGCCGCGAGTGAGCCGTCGATCCACGGTTGCATGTTCCGGTAACCCTGCTCGCGGTACTCGATGGCCTGGATCAGGCACTCCAGCTTGTCGGCGTCGCGGGCGCAGACGGCCTCGAGGCTGGCCTTCTCCTCGTACTCGCCGACCGCGCCGCTCACCATCCGCGCCACCGGCCCGGGGAGAGCGCGTACCTGGTCGGCGGTGACCTCCTCGTTGGAGGGCGCGGTGAGGTAGCGCCTGGCGAGGTGGTGGATGTCGGTGATGCGGGTCTCCTGGGTGTCGTGGAACAGGCTCATGAACGCCGCCCGCTCCGGGTTGCCGCCCTCCAGCGCGGTGATCACGCTCGCGATGATCGCCGTCCGGAAGGAGTGGTCGGCGACGCTCTCGGGGTCCCGTACCCCGGCGACCAGCCAGCCCGTGCGCTTGTAGCGCTTGAGCAGACCGATCTCGTACAACAGGCCCGCCAGCCTCGACGGTTCCTCCGTCACGGAAGTCCCCTCTTCCCCTCGGTGGATCATGCGCAGAGCGTAGAGGATCGCCTCCGGCCCACGCCGGGACAGCGGCCGGCGCCCCGGCTCTCACCTCTGAATCGTCGTGGTGCCCATTTCGGGGTCCGATCCGTCGCCCGTTGGTTAGGGTGCGAAAGTGGTGAACAGCCTCGGTGAGATGCCCTCCCGTATGTGCGCGACCTACCTGGAACTGGCCGACCGGTACGCGCCGGGCCTGGTCGAAGGTCTCTACCTGCAGGGCTCGATCGCCCTCGGCGACTACCGGCCCGGTAAGAGCGACATCGACTTCGTCGCCGTGGTCGGCGCCCCCCCTGACGCGCGGATCCTGCGCAGGGTGCATGCCGAGTTGAAGCGCCGGTACGCGAAGCCGTACTTCGACGGTCTCTACGTCACGTGGGACGACCTGCGCCGCGACCCCGAGCTGACCCCGGCGAGGCCGGCCGTGCACGAATGGCGCCTTGAGGAGGAGAGCAGGTCCGAGCGGCACCTGGTGACCTGGCACGTGCTGGCCCAGGGCGGGGTGGCGGTGCGGGGGCCCGCGGTCGCGGAGCTGGGGATCCACACCGACTGGGACACCCTGGCCCAGCGGACGCGGGAGAACCTGGACGGCTACTGGACGCGCTGGGTCGAGCGCAGCTCCCGATCGGCGTCGCTGTGGGGAGTGGCCGCTCTCACCGGCTACCAGACCACGTGGGGGGTGCTCGGTGTCACCCGGCTTCACCACACTCTCGAGGCGGGCGAGGTCACCTCCAAGACGGCCGCGGGCGAGTACGCGCTGAAGGTGTTCGACGAACGCCGGCACCGGATCATCCGGGAGGGGCTGCGCCTGAGGGTCGGCGGCCCACCGTTGTATCGCGATCCGTTTCGCCGCCGTGCCGACATGCTGGCCTACATGTCCATGGTGCTGCGATCACGGTGAATCCCCGGAGGCCGTCGCGCGGTGCCGGGCGCGATGGGCGGCCGGGTCACGCGGTGTGCCGTTGTCCGGTGCTTGGCAGCCAAGTGGACTCCCGGTCGATAACGCTGTCAACAGCCACCTGAGGATTTCCTTAATTCGCTGGTAAACGCTTGCCTCTATTCGGGCACGAGAGGCGTGGGGCGGGTTCCGGTCACTTCGCGTGTCCGGGGCGGAGCGGATCGTTCATGGCGCACGGAGGTGAAAGTAGCAGGTCGGACCGCGCGTGCGATGAGCTGGGAATCTGTCGTAGTTACCGGATCGTGATTTGACCCGCGACGATGGGAACGTTAACACTCACTCCATGTAACGGTTGGCCTTTTTTGGTGTTAACGCTCACAACTGGAGTCGCTCAATTTCCCGGTAATCCACGAGCCTGGCGATCTCGCGCCGGAAGCCGGCGCGGGCCGCGTGTGAGGAGACCTTCGTGCTGTCCGCGCACCTCACCCTTGACCCCGCGTTCAGGGTGGCCCCCGTCCACCGGCGCACCTTCGGGACGTTCGTCGAGCACCTCGGCCGGTGCGTCTACACCGGCCTCTACGAACCCGGCCACCCCACCGCCGACGAGGAGGGCCTCCGGCGCGACGTGCTGGAGCTCACCCGCGAGCTGGGCGTCACCACGGCCCGCTACCCCGGCGGGAACTTCGTGTCCGGATACCGCTGGGAGGACGGCGTCGGCCCCCGGGCCGGGCGGCCCCGGCGGCTCGACCTGGCCTGGCACAGCACGGAGACCAACGAGTTCGGCCTGGACGAGTTCGTCGCCTGGACGCGCAAGGCCGGGGTGGAACCGATGATGGCCGTCAACCTCGGCACCCGGGGCATCGCCGAGGCGCTGGACCTGCTGGAGTACTGCAACGTCGAGTCCGGGACCCACCTGTCGGACCTGCGGGTCGCCCACGGCGCCAAGAGACCGCACGACGTCCGGATGTGGTGCCTGGGCAACGAGATGGACGGCCCGTGGCAGATCGGCCACATGACCGCCCGCGAGTACGGGCGGCTCGCCGCCGGGACCGCCCGTGCCATGCGCATGATCGACCCGAACCTGGAGCTCGTGGCCTGCGGGAGCTCCGGTTCCGCCATGCCGACCTTCGGCGCGTGGGAGACCACCGTGCTGGAGGAGACCTACGACGTGGTGGACTTCATCTCCTGCCACGCCTACTACGAGGAGCACGACGGCGACCTGGCGAGCTTCCTCGCCTCGGCGGCGGACATGGACCACTTCGTCGACGCGGTGGTGGCGACGGCCGACAGCGTGGGCGCCCGGCTCAGGAGCAAGAAGAAGATCAACATCTCGTTCGACGAGTGGAACGTCTGGTACCTGTCCCGCTTCCAGAACGCCGAACCGCCGCGCGACTGGCCGGTCGCCCCGCCGCTGCTCGAGGACCACTACCACCTGGCCGACGCGGTGGCCTTCGGCGGGCTGCTGATCTCGCTGCTGCGGCACAGCGACAGGGTGACGTCCGCCTGCCTGGCCCAGCTGGTCAACGTCATCGCCCCCATCATGACCGAACCGGGCGGCAGGGCCTGGAGGCAGACCACCTTCCACCCGTTCGCCCAGGCCTCCCGGTACGCGGCGGGCCAGGTGCTGCGGGTCGAGCCGGACTCTCCCACCCACGAGACCGCGAGGTTCGGCGAGGTCACCGCCCTCGACGCCGTCGCCACCCACGACGAGGAGACCGGCGCCACCACGCTGTTCGCCGTCAACCGCTCGACCGACCGGCCGCTCACCCTCACCGCCGACCTGCGCGCCCTCGGCCCGGTGGAGCTCGCCGGGGCCACGACGCTGTCCGGCCCCGACCCCTACGCCCGCAACACCGCCGACGCCCCGGACACGGTGACGCCCCGTACGAACACCGAGGCCCGCCTCGACGCAGGAACCCTGGAGATCACGCTGCCCGCCGTCTCGTGGAACGTGATCCGTCTCATCCGCCCGTAGGCCCATCCGGCCGCGCTCGTCGAGGGGGGCGCGGCCGCGCCCCCTGGAGACACCTGGAGACACCTGGAGACAGCAGTGGACGACATTCCAGCGACCCCACCCCGGACTCCGCCGACCCCGTCCCGGATCACCCGAAGGAACCTGCTGGGCGGAGCCCTCGCCCTCGGGCTCCTCGGCTCCGGATGCTCCCTCCCCGTGGACCTGGGCTCCTCCCGGACCCGCATCAGATACTGGCACTTCCTCGGCGCGAGCGACGGGGTCGTCATGAACGAGATGGTCGGCGCGTTCGCCAAGGAGAACCCCGACCTGTTCGTCGAGGAGAACGTCCTCGAGTGGGGTGAGGCCTTCTACACCAAGGTCGCGATGGCGGGAGCCGGGGGCCGTTCCCCCGATCTCGCGACCTTCCACCTCGCCCGGCTGCCCGGCATCGGCCCCGGCCTGATCCTGGATCCGATCAACCTCGACCTGCTCGCCGAGAACGGCCTGCGGCCCGAGGACTTCAGCCCTCCCATCTGGGAGCGCGCCCACGTCGACGGAGTGCTGTACGCGGTGCCGTTCGACGCCCACCCCATGGTCCAGTACTACAACACCGACGTCTGCGGCCGTGCCGGGCTGCTCGGCGGCGACGGCAAGCTGCTGGCGACCAAGGGCGCCGACCAGTTGCTGGAGTCGCTGCGCAAGGCCAAGGACGTCCTCGGCGGCAAGCCCCCGCTGGCCTTCGACGCGCTCGGTCTCGGAACGGTGGGGCCGTGGCGGTTGTGGTGGTCGCTGTACCCCCAGAGCGGCGGCACCCTCCTGTCGGACGACGGCACCCAGATCACGATCGACGACGCCAAGGCGCTGGAGGCGCTCTCCTTCATGCGCACGCTGGGCGCGGAGGGACTGTGCGACCCCACCACCGACTACGCGTCGTCGGTCGCCGCCTTCCAGAGCGGTGACGCGGCCATCCTGTGGAACGGTGACTGGGAGATCACGACCTTCAAGCAGGCGAAGACGCCGTTCAGCATGGCGCGCTTCCCCTCGATCTTCGGCGGCGCCTCGGCCCAGGCCGACTGCCACGTCTTCGTCCTGCCCCACCAGCGCGACCGCGATCCGCGGATCGAGCGGGAGACCTACCGGTTCATCGCCCACCTGATCAAGAACAGCGCCGACTGGGCGGTGGCCGGTCACGTGCCCGCCTACCTTCCCGCGCTGGAGGAGCCCGAGTACCTGGCGCTGAATCCGCAGTCGGAGTACCGCTCGGTCATCACCGAGGTGGCGCTCGACCCGCAGGTGTGGTTCACCGGATCGGCCTCGAGGCTGTGGATCGAGTTCGGTGAGGCGTTCTCCCCGGTCATCGCCGGAACGCGCACGCCCGAGCAGGGCCTGGCCCTGGCCAAGGCCGCCCTGCGCAGGCTCATGGAGACCCCCAACCCCTTCCCCGAGGAGCCCCGATGACGACCGGCGTCGAAGCCCCCGCCGCCACCGCCGCACCGGTCGCGAAGATCGGGGCGGGACGCCGCTGGACCCAGCACGGGCTGCTGTTCCTCGCGCCCTTCCTCGTGGTCTACGTGGCCTTCCTCGTCTGGCCGCTGTTGCTGGGCCTGAGGATGAGCCTGTCCAGCGTGAACATCGCCGGGACCAACGCCGGGTTCGTCGGCTTCGCCAACTACGCCGAGGCGTTCGCCGACCCCAGGATGTGGCGCTCTCTCTGGAACACCGTGCTGTTCACCGCGCTGAGCACCGTGCCCCTGGTCGTCCTGGGACTGGTGTTCGCCCTGCTGGTGCACAACCTGCGCTTCGTGCGCTGGCTGTGGCGGCTGTCGTTCTTCGCGCCGTTCCTGCTGCCCTCCGCCGTGGTCGCACTGCTCTGGCGGCATATGATCTACCAGCCCGGCTTCGGCCTGCTGAACGGGACGTTCGGCACCGACATCCTCTGGCTGGGCGATCCGGACCTGGCGATGTGGTCGGTCGTGATGACCACCGTCTGGTGGACGGTCGGCTTCAACTTCCTGCTCTACCTGGCCGCCCTGCAGAGCATCCCCGAGCAGCTCTACGAGGCCGCCTCGATCGACGGCGCCTCGGCCTGGCACAAGCTGCGCTCGATCACGCTGCCGCTGCTCCGCCGCACCACCGGCCTCATCGTGGTGCTGCAGCTGCTGGCCTCGCTGAAGGTCTTCGACCAGATCTACCTGATGACCGGCGGGGGCCCGGAGAACGCCACCCGCCCGATCATCGAGTACGCCTACGACATCGGTTTCATGGGGTACCGCGTCGGCTACGCCTCGGCCGTCTCCTACATCCTCTTCGTCCTGATCGTCGCCGTGTCCCTGGTGCAGTTGCGGCTGTTCCGCAAGCGTGAGGAGTCTCTCCGATGACCAAGAGGTCCAAGAGGTTCAGCCCCGGCCAGCTGGTCCTGCTCGCCGTCACCGGGGCGCTCGCCGTGGTCTGGCTCGCGCCCCTCGCCTGGGCGGTCGCCACCTCGCTCAAGCCCGAGGCCGACACCAACAAGATCCCGCTGCAGTGGATCGGCAGCGAGATCACCCTTGACGCCTACAGGCTGGTCCTGGGCACCGGCGGCATCGTCAAGTGGGCGATCAACTCCACCGTCACCGCGGTCATCGTCACGTTCATGACCGTGCTGTTCTCGGCGATGGCGGCGTACGGCTTCGCGCGCACCCGGTTCCGGGGGCGGCGCGTGCTGCTCGCCGTGATCCTCGCGGGGATCATCGTTCCCCCGCAGGTGCTGATCGCCCCGCTGTTCGCCGAGATGGTCGCCCTGGGCCTGGTCGACACCTGGTGGGGCATCATCCTGCCGCAGGTCGCCGCGCCCGTCATCGTGTACATCCTCTACAAGTTCTTCCAGGCCGTGCCGCCGGAGCTGGAACAGGCCGCGTTCGTCGACGGGGCCGGCCGCTGGCGGGTGTTCTTCACCATCGTGCTCCCGCTCTCGCGCCCGGTGATCGCCGCGGTGGCGATCTTCACGTTCATCACGACCTGGAACAACTTCCTCTGGCCGTTCCTGGTCTCCACCGACCCGAACACGATGACCCTGCCGGTGGGACTGGCCAACGTGGTGCAGGGCACCTTCGGCGTGCGCTACGCGCAGATCATGGCCTCCGTGGTCCTGGCCGGCCTGCCGCTGCTCGTCGTCTTCGTGTTCTTCCAGCGCCAGATCATTCGCGGAGTCGCCCACACCGGCCTGGCCGGGCAGTGACGGGAGCACGGCAGACGGCGTCGAAATCCCGTCGACAAGGCTGTTGCCGACCACCTACGGTGCAGACCATGGCAGATAGCCCCACCATGGGTCAGTGCGACTGCGGTGCAGTCGCCGGCCCGCTGGGCGTGTGCGTGGACTATTACCACGGAATCCTGGCTGAAGAGCAGGCCGATCCTCAGATGTACAGGTGGCACGCGCCTGTGGTGTGTGCGTATCTCCTGCAACATCCTTCCAGAGCTCATGAGAAGTACCTTGACGGTCAGTTCCGCCAGCTGCAGCTCTACGTGGACAAGGGCCTTGACGCATTACTTCGTGTGGCGGCTCATCAGGTGGCGCGGAACAGGCACGGGGCACGGTCGAGCTACGACATGGCGCCATTGGCGGCGTACGCGCCGCTCCCGCCGGGCGGATCTCCCAAGCACTTCCGCGCCACGTTCTGCGGTTTGCCGTTCGAGGAGGGCAGCTTCGTCTCCGATGGGCATCCGGCATACGGACACCGCATCGAAACCATCGCCGAAGCGACCGTGGAGTCCTGGAGATCTGTCCAGGACCGATGATCGAGGGCCCGCGTGACGATATCCGCGCCTGCCGCTCCATCTGCGCTCATTGACCTTTGAGTTGTTGTCGCCGGTAGAGGGTTCGGCCGCGGCTTCGACGCGGTCATCGAGTCCGGCTGGACGGTATGCCGCCCAGCCGGCTCCGACGGTCATCGCGCCCGCCAGGACGCCGGCGACCACCCGCGTCTGGACGGTCATCGCGCCCGCCAGGACGCCGGCGACCACCCGCGTCCTGCCCCGGCGAGGCGCGGGGCTCTCGCCGGCACATATCCCGATCCGTCTTCCTGGGCGAGAGCCGTCCTGCGGGACTTCAAAGGGCGGAGATCCGGGCGACGGTCCTTTGACCGATATCCCGGCGACGCTCGCCCCTGCCGTTCCGGCGCCGCTCGCGGACTTTGGGGTTCGGGCGGACCGCGACGCGGTGCGCCGGGCGGCAGGGCGTGGTCACTTGCTGAAACCGGCCGTCAGGCCGCTGAGCAGCTGGCGGCGGCCGACCACGTACAGCAGCAGGATGGGGAGCGTGGTCAGCACCACGGAGGCGAGCACCGCCGGCACGTTCACGCTGTACTGCCCCTGGAAGGTCCACAGCGCGAGCGGCAGCGTGCGCTTGTCGGGACTCTGGGTGAGGATCAGCGGCAGCAGGAACCCGTTCCAGATCGTCAGCGCGTTGTAGATCGTCACCGTCACCACGGCCGGCATGGTGAGCGGCAACGCCAGGCGCCAGAGTGTCGCCAGCTCGCCCGCGCCGTCCAGCCGCATCGACTCGAACAGCTCCTTGGGCACGTCACGGATGAAGTTGGTCAGGACCAGCACCGACAGCGGGATCGCGAAGGCGATCGACGGGAGGATCAGTCCCGTCAGCGAGTCGTACAGACGCAGCCGGATGATGATCAGGTAGACGGGGATGATGGTCGCCTGCAGGGGGATGGCCAGGCCCATGAGGAAGAGTGCGTTCACCCCGCGCAGGAAGCGGAAGGCGGTGTTGCCCCGGACGATCGCGTACGCCGCCATGAACGCGACCGCGACCGACGGGACGACCGCGCCGACGGTGACGATGAGGCTGTTGAGGAAGTACAGCGGGAAGTCGGACTCGACGACCAGCCGGTAGTTGTCGAGGGTCGGCTCGGTGGGCGGCGCGAGCGGGTTGGTGGCGTAGTAGCTGCTCTGCGCCTTGAAGCTGGTGATGACGATCCAGTAGATCGGCACGATCACGATCACCAGCCACAGCCAGCTCACGGCCCCGCCCAGCCAGTTGGGGCGCTCGCCGAGCGAGCGCCGCTCGCCGCGGGCGGGCGGGCGGCGCCGGTGCCGGCGCGGTGGCGACCCGGGCGCCTCGGTCCGCTTGACCCCTGTCGTGTGGGTCACGCTCATGGTCAGGCCCCTTCCATCTGGCTGGCGCTGGCGTCGCGGCCGCCGAGCCGGCGCAGGAGCAAGGCGATGGCGAGGCCCACCAGGACGAGGATGACGGCGATGGCGCTGGCCGGTCCCATGAGGTTGGCCTGGAACCCGCGCTTGTACATGTCCAGGGCGAGCACCCGGGTGGCGTCGCCGGGACCGCCCGCGGTCAGCACGAAGATCAGGTCGAAGAAGGTCAGCGACCCGACGACCATGAGGGTGGAGGACGTGATGATCGTGTACTTGAGCTGCGGCAGCGTGATGCTGAAGAACTTGCGGACGCGGCCCGCGCCGTCTATCTCGGCGGCCTCGTACATGGATTGCGGGATCTGCCGCACGCCGCCCTGGTAGATCAGCGAGTGGAAGGGGACGAACTGCCACGACACCACGAAGATCACGGTGCCGAAGGCGAGGACGGGCTCACCGAGCCAGTCCTGCACGAGCAGGTCGATGCCCAGCCCGGCGCCGAGCCCGAAGTTCGGGTCGAGCAGGGCCTTGTAGGCGATCGCGATGGCGGCTTGGCTGAGCAGCAGCGGGATGAAGTAGATCACCGCCAGCAGCGAGCGGTAGCGCTGCCGCCCGGCCAGGAACACCCCGATCAGGATGCTGATCGGGGTCTGGACCGCCCAGGAGACGACCATCACCAGCAGCGTTATCCACAGCGCGTGCAGGAGGCCGGGGTCGGCGAGCACTGCCCGCCAGCTGGTGAACCCGGACAGCTGGATCTCGCCGAGTCCGTCCCAGGACGTGAAGCTGAGGAACAGGACCCCGACCAGCGGAATGACCCCGAAGGCGACGAAGATCACCAGGGCCGGCACGGCCAGCCAGGGCAGAAGGCGGCTGTGCGCCCTCTGCCTGGCGGCCGGCGGTCTCCCTGTCCGGGCGGGGGTGGCGAGCGCGCTCAACTGCCGATGACCGCGTTCATGTTGGACACGAACTGCTCCGGCGTGATCGACAGCTGGAACAGTTTGGCGATGTTGTCCAGCAGCACCTCGGCCGCGGTGGGGCTGAGCGCCTGGTCCCAGGACTGGGCGAAGGACTTGGCGTTGCTGGCGATGCCGTAGACGAAGTTCAGGAAGTCCGCGTCCTTGGCTCCGGCGAACGCGCTGTCGGCGCCGTTGACGATCGGCACCGCGCCGGTGCCCGCCCACTCCTTGACGTCCTCGTCGTTGAGCACGGCGGTCGCGAAGAACTTCTTCGCGATCTCCTTCTGCTCGGGGGTCGCCTTGGAGGAGATCGACAGGTACTGGCCCGGGTTGCCGACGGTGTTGCCGGGGTCGCCCTTGCCGCCCTCGACCGGCGGGAAGTTCATGTAGCCGAGGTGGCCGCCGGAGACGAAGTCGCCGCCGTCGGTCGACATGCTGCCGTACGTCCAGCCGCCGTGCAGCATCATCGCGGCCTTGCCGGTGTAGAGCAGGGCCTGGTCGGCGTTGGAGTCGGCCGTGATCGAGGAGAAGCCCTTGATGAACCCGTCCGCCTTGACGAGGTCCTGCAGCTTGGTCAGGGCCTCGAGGGCGGCGGGGTGCGACCAGGCGTCCTTCTTGGCGTCGAACACGGCCTGGAACACCTCGGGGCCGCCGATGCGGTCGAAGAGGAACTCCAGCCACATCATGTTCGTCCAGCGCGACTGGCCGCCGAGGGAGAACGGGGCGATGCCGGCGGCGTTGAACTTGGGGACCAGGGCCATGATGTCGCCCCACGACTCCGGCGGCTCCACGCCGACCTTCTCGAAGACCTTCTTGTTGTAGTACAGGATGATGGGCTGCATGGTCTCGGCCGGCATCGCGTAGATCTTGCCGTCGATCGTGGCCGCCCCGAAGGAGGAGGCGAACAGTCGGTCCTTCACCGCCGGGTTCTGCTCGAACCACGGGGTGAGGTCCTCCACCTGGCCGGCCTGCACGTACGTGCGCAGCGTGCCGCCGCCCCAGCCCCAGATGATGGTGGGCGCCTGGCCCGCCCCGATCGCCGTCTTGATCTTCGTCTTGTAGGCGTCGTTCTGCATGGCCGTGAACTCGATCTGCCCGTTGGGGTTGGCCTTGTTGAAGCGCTCCACGGCCCTGGTGCGCACGCCCTCCTGCGGCTGGGTCGACAGGAACCAGTAGCCGGCCTTGTTCGCGGCGTTCCCGCCGCTCCCGCCGCTCGCGCCTCCGCCCGCCGGGGCGGGGCCGGACGTGCCGCAGGCCGCCAGCGCGGCGCTGAGGGGAATGCCCATCGAAAGGGCGAGGAAGGTGCGGCGGGATGGTGTCGTTGACTCCACGCTGATCTCCGTATGTCGGTGCCGAGGCGGGGCGGGGCTTCAGGTGAAACATGTGGCGGTGGCCGTCGGTCGTGGATCGGCACCTCTGCTACCAGGCGTCCGTCCCCCCGAGCCCAGCATGTCGAAACATTTCCGAAACAGGCCGCGTGGCACGTCAATTTAGATTTCAGCTACCTGCCTGTCAAGGGGTGATCCCATGTCGGCATGAGCTTGGTATGTGAGGGGTGTGGGGTACTCTCATCTGGGACTTTCCTGGTCACCTCGGGTGCGCCAGGATGTGAGCAGAGCTACCGCAACTCACCGAAATGTTTCGGACAGTTGCCGGGGCGGGTTTTTCTTGAGGAGAGCAGATGACGGCGCTAGATGGGACCCCCGCGGCCGGCCGGACCCTCCGGTCGTGGCAGGACCCGGCACTTCCCGTGGCCGAGCGGGTCGACGCCCTCCTCGCGGAGATGACCCTGGAGGAGAAGATCGGCCAGCTCGGCAGCCGGTGGCCCGGCAACGCCATGCAGGCCGGCCAGGACGGGGAGCCCGAGGAGAAGTCCGAGGGCACGGCGAACGTCGCCCCGCTGCAGGACGTCTTCGCGGCCTCGGGGCAGGTGCCCTTCGAGGAGACGATCCGCCACGGGCTCGGTCACCTGACGCGGGTTTTCGGCAGCGCTCCGGTGACGGCGGCGGAGGGCGCCGCGGAGGTGGTGCGGCTGCAGTCCGAGGTGGTGCGGCACTCCCGGCTCGGCATCCCGGCGCTGGTCCACGAGGAGTGCCTGACCGGTTTCACCACCTACGGCGCGACCGTCTACCCGGCGGCCATCGCCTGGGGCGCGACGTTCGACCCGGACCTGGTGGAGCGGATGGCCGCCGCCATCGGGCGGGACATGCGCGCCGTGGGCGTCCACCAGGGCCTGTCGCCGGTGCTGGACGTGGTGCGCGACTACCGCTGGGGCCGGGTCGAGGAGACCATGGGCGAGGATCCGTACCTCGTCGCGATGCTCGGCGCCGCCTACGTGCGCGGCCTGGAGGGCGCCGGGGTCATCGCCACGCTCAAGCACTTCGCCGGCTACTCCGCCTCCCGGGCGGCCCGCAACCACGGGCCGGTGCCGATGGGCCGGCGCGAGCTGATGGACATGATCCTGCCGCCGTTCGAGACCGCCCTCGTCGAGGGCGGCGCGCGTTCGGTGATGAACTCCTACTCCGACCTGGACGGCGTTCCCGCCGCGGCCGACTCGTGGCTGCTGACCGACCTGCTGCGCGACGAGTGGGGGTTCACCGGGACGGTGGTGTCGGACTACTGGGCGATCCCGTTCCTCACGACGATGCACCAGGTCGCCGCGGACACCGACGAGGCCGGGGCGCAGGCGCTGGCCGCGGGCATCGACGTCGAGCTGCCCGACACGCTCGGCTTCGGCCAGCACCTCGCCGGGCGGGTGCGGCGGGGCGAGCTGCCGGAGTCCCTGATCGACAGGGCCGCCCGGCGCCTGCTCACGCAGAAGGTGGAACTCGGGCTGCTGGACCCGGACTGGACGCCGGAGAGGTCGGTGGCCGGGGCGCGGGCCGTGGACCTGGACTCGCCGGCCAACCGGGCCCTGGCCAGGGAGCTGGCCGAGCGGTCGATCGTGCTGCTCGACGCGGGCACCGCGCTGCCGTTGCTCGGCGAGGGACGTCCCGAGCCGCGCAGGGTGGCCGTGGTCGGCCCCTGCGCCGACGACCCGCGCACGTTCATGGGCTGCTACGCCTTCCCCAACCACGTGCTGCCCCGCCATCCGGGGCTCGGGCTCGGCGTGGCCGCGCCCAGCCTGCTCGACGCGCTGCGGGCCGAGCTGCCCGACGCCGAGCTGGTCCACGAGCGGGGCTGCGACGTGCGGGGCGAGGACCGCTCCGGCTTCGCCGCCGCGCTCCGGGCGGCCCGCGGGGCCGACGTGTGCGTGGCCGTCGTCGGCGACCTGGCGGGGATGTTCGGGCTGGGCACCTCGGGTGAGGGCTGCGACGCCGAGGACCTGCGGCTGCCCGGCGCGCAGGAGGACCTGCTGGCCGAACTGGCCGCCACCGGCACGCCGGTCGTGGTGGTCGTCGTCTCGGGCCGCCCGTACGCGCTGGGCGGCGTGTCCGAGGCCGCCGCCGCGCTCGTCCAGTCGTTCATGCCGGGCCAGGAGGGCGGGGCGGCCATCGCCGGGGTCCTGTCCGGCCGGGTGCAGCCCGGCGGGAAGCTGCCGGTGCAGATCCCGCGCGGCCCCGGCGGGCAGCCGGGCACCTATCTGCAGCCGCCGCTGGGCGCCGACAGCCACGGCATCAGCAACCTCGACCCGACCCCGCTGTTCCCGTTCGGGCACGGCGCCTCGTACACCACCTTCGCGATCGACTCCTTGAGGATCGGCGACGCCGAGGTGCCCACCGACGGCGAGTTCACCGTGTCGGTGCGCGTGCGCAACACCGGGGGCCGGGCGGGAGAGGAGGTCGTCCAGCTCTACCTGCACGACGTGCTCGCCCAGGTGACCCGGCCGGTGCGGCAGCTCACCGGGTTCGCCCGGGTCAGGCTGGAGCCCGGCGCGAGCGCCGTGGCGACCTTCACCGTGCCCGCCGACCGGACCGCGTTCACCGGGCGTGACCTGCGACGCGTCGTCGAACCGGGGGATCTTGAGGTGTTCGTCGGCGCATCGGCGTCCGACCTGCCCTGCCGGGGCCGCGTACGATTGACCGGCCCGCTGCGTCACGTCGGCGTGGGCCGGCGGCTGGTCACCCGCGTGGGCGTGGAACCGGTGCCGGGCTCTTCCGCCACACAGCAGGGAGGAACAGATGCCGGCCAGTCCTAGACGGGCCACGCTGGCCACGGTCGCGGCCTCGGCGGGCGTGTCGATCGCGACCGTGTCGAAGGTGCTCAACGGCCGGGACGACGTCTCCCCGGGGACCCGTTCCCTCGTGGAGTCGTTGCTGGAGCAGCACGACTACGTCGCGCCGCCGCAGCGCCGCCGGGGTGACACAGCCGTGCCGGCCACGATCGAGGTGGAGCTCGACGCCGACCTCAACCCGTACTCGACCGAGATCGTCCAGGGCGCGGTGCGGGCCGGGGCCGAGGTCGGCGCGGCGATCGTGGTGAGCATCCGGACGACCGCCGACCGCGCCGGGTCCTGGGCCCGCGGCCTGGCCACGGCCGGACGGCGGGCCGTGATCGCGATCACCAGCGATCTGACCGCCGGGCAGCTCGCCGCCCTGTCCCGCGCGGGCCTGCCCCTGGTCGTGATCGACCCGCTGAACCTGCCGCAGACCAGGGGGGTCACCAGCGTCGGCTCGACGAACTTCGCCGGGGGCCTGGCCGCCACGCAGCACCTGCTCGCGCTCGGACACCGGCGCATCGCCTACCTCGGCGGACCGGCCACCGCCGCCTGCGAGCAGGCCCGGCTGCACGGCTACCGCGCCGCCATGGAGGCCGCGGGCGCTCCGGTCCCCCCGGGTCACGTACGGGAGGGGCCCTTCCAGTACCAGGAGGGGGTCGCGGGCGGCGCGGCCCTGTTCGACCTGCCCGAGGCCCCCACGGCCGTCTTCACCGGCTGCGACGACATCGCGCTCGGCGTGCTGGAGGCGGCCAGGGCGCGAGGGCTGCGCGTCCCCGAGGACCTCAGCATCGTCGGCTTCGACGACACCCAGGTCGCCCGGATGGCCTCGCCCCCGCTGACGACCGTGCGCCAGCCGCTGCGGGAGATGGGCGGCGTCGCGGTACGCACGGCCCTGCGCCTGGCGGCGGGCGAACGGGTCGACTCCCATCACGTCGAACTCGCCACCGAGCTGGTGGTACGCGGGTCCACCGCCCCGCCCGGCGGCTCAGCCGGCCACGGCTGAGCCGCCGGCCGCGAGTGCCGGGGACGCGTCCTGCCCGCGCGGGTACGGATAGACCGGCGAGCGGTGCTGGAAGGACAGGACGGCGGGGTTCTGCACGACGCCGTCGCGGATCTCGACGGCCCGCCGGATGGTGTCGTCCGCGTCCCACGCCGCCCGGCCGCCGAGCACCGTCCGCAGGTGCGGCAGCAGGGCCTCGCTGATCTCCCAGGTGGCCGAGTCCCACAGGTACGACGGGCTGTGGTCGACGCCGTAGTAGCGGACGTTGTCGCCCACCTCGAACATCGGGTCCGTGAACGTCGTGGGCCGCGCCCAGCTGAACCCCATCCCCTCGTCACAGGACACGTCGACGACGAGGGTGCCGGGCGCGAAGGCGGCCAGGTCCTCCTCGTCGGCGAACATCAGCGGGGCGCCGGTGTCCTGCAGCACGCAGTTGACGACGATGTCGTGGTCGGCGATGAAGGCCGCCAGCGGTACCCGCCCGCTCTCGGTGAGCGCGTAGCTGCGGTTGGGGTCGCCGGCCTCGTGCTCGAAGCGCACGATGCGCGCCGAATGGATCGGCGAGGCGACCGCGGTGACGTCCCGGAAGGTGAGGAGGTCGATGTCGTTCACGCCGTGCGCGTTGAGCGCCGTCACCGCGCCGCGCCCCGTCGCCCCGAAGCCGATGACGACCGCCCGCAGCCTCCGGCCGTAGACGCCCGTCGTCCCGATGAGCTCCAGGGCGTGCAGGACCGAGGAGTAGCCCGCCAGCTCGTTGTTCTTGTGGAAGACGTGCAGGTTGAACGCGCCCTCGCCGGTCCAGTGGTTCATCGCCTCGAAGGCGATCAGCGTCAGCCGCCGGTCGATCGCGAGCTGCGTGATCCTCTCGTCCTGGACGCAGTGCGGCCAGCCCCAGACGATCTGTCCCTCGCGCATCCCCTCCAGGTCCTCGGCCAGCGGCTTGGGGAGCAGGACGACGTCGCACTCCGCGAGGAGCCGCTCCCGGGGGAGCAGGCCGGCGACGTACGGTGCCAGCTGCCCGTCGGGGACGCCGAAGTGCTCGCCGTAGCCGCGTTCGAGGTAGACGCGCCCCCGGAGATCGGGGGCGATCCGCTCCAGGTGCAGCGGGTGGATCGCCAGCCGGTGCTCGTTCTCCTTGCGTGATCGTGACACGACTCCGAGGCTGAGCTGCTCCATGGGGGCTCCTATGATTGGCTCCCTGTCTAGCACAGGCCCCGCTTCGAACGGGCGCCTCCTAGCACAGGCCCCGCTTCGAACGGGCGCCTCGGGCCTCGCCGGCCCTCGGATCCTGGCGGGCCGCGCACGGTTTCCCGCTCGCCTCAGCTCTCCGAGGGGCTGTGGGCGGGGGACTCGTGAACATGGAGGAACATGTTCAGGTGGGTCCGCACGACCTGCTCGACGGCGAAGGCGAGTTTCCTCATCCTGGGGTCGGAGCTGTTCTCCACCTGCTGCCTCACGAGCATGACCCCGTTGCGGTGGCTGGCGATCTCCATGTCGATCCAGGCCCTGTCGAACTCCGCTCCGCCCAGCGCCATCACCTCTTCGAGCTGCTTGCGCTGCGCCGCGCTGGGCTCGTCGGGGAGCTTGACGCCCATCTCGTCGGCCACCTGCCGGATGAGCCTGTCGAGTCTCATGTGGTCGACGATGAGCTGCTCTCCCAGCTCGCGGACGGCCCGGCCGACCTTCCCGTCCTCGCTCTCGACCTTCCGCCTGACGGCCAGGCCCGCCTCGATCTCGGCCAGGCTGCCCTGGTGCGCCTTGACGAGGAATTCCCAGTCCTGTCGGCTGACAGGCTCGGGGGCGGGGGGGACGGCGGCACCGGCCGTTCCGGCCATCGCGGCCATCGCGGCCACGAGGATGGTGAGCAGGACGAGCATCATTCGAACCATCGGATCCTCCGTCGGTCGATCCACGGGCAGAGCTGGCGCCTCCCTCCCTTTTATCTATTCACATATGGGTAGATGTGCCGCTATAGGTGGTAAACACTGACAAAAGGACACATTTGGTCCCGTTGGGTAAGAGGGCCTGCCGTGCTCCCCCGTACCGCCGGTGGCTCCTCGCCCGGGCGGGGCGTGCCGCCCGTGGCCCCTCAGCTGAGGACGGCGTCCAGCAGGAGGGAGCCCGCGCCGAGGAGGGCGGCGTCGGGGCCGCCCCGGGTGACGGCGATCTCCAGGTCGCGGGTGGCCAGGGGCAGGCAGCGCTCGTAGACGGCGGCGCGGATGGAGGAGATCAGCGGTTCGGCGGTGGAGAGGCTGCCGCCGACGACGATGGCGTCGGGGTTGAGGAAGTTGACCAGGACGGTGAGCACCTCGCCGATGAGGCGGCCCGCGTTCCTGACCAGGGCGGTGGCCTCGGGCACGCCGTCCTCGACCAGGGCGACGACGTCGGCGGGGCGCCGCGTCGCGATGCCGAGCCCGGACAGGGCGTCCATGAGCGCGGCGCCGCTCGCGTAGGCCTCCAGGCAGTCGGGATGGCCGCACGAGCACATGGTGGAGGAGTCGGTCCTGACCCGGACGTGGCTGATGTCGCCGGCCGCGCCCCTGCCCCGGTGCAGGCGGCCGTCGACGATCACGCCGCACCCTATGCCGCTGCCGGCCTTGAGCACCATGAGGTTGTCGAACCCCGGCCACGAGCGGGCCTCGCCGACGGCCAGGAGGTTGGCGTCGTTCTCGACGAGCACCGGCAGGTCGTAGTGCGCGCCGAGATGCTCGGCGACGGGGAAGTTGTTCCAGCCGGGCATGCGCGAGGGGGAGACCACCCGGCCGCTGCCCGGGTCGACGGGGCCGGGGATGCCGGTGCCGACGCCGCGCAGCGGGACGCCGGCCGGGCCGTGGGCGAGCAGCAGCTCGTCGAACGCGGCGGCCATCCAGTCGAGGGTCGCCTCGGGGCCGAGCGCTATGTCGCAGGCACGCTCCTCGACGACGAGGGGGACGCCGCTGAGGTCGAGCAGGCCGAGGCGGGCGTGGTGCGCCCCCAGGTCGGCCACCGCGAGCAGGCCGGCGGTCGGGCTGACCCGCAGCCGCCGGGGCCGCCGCCCGCCGCTGGAGGTCCCCGAGCCCTCCTCGACGAGGAGCCCGGTGTCGATCAGCTCCTCGACGCGGAGGGAGACGCTCGACGCCGCCAGGCCGGAGACGCGGGCCAGCTGGGCGCGCGACTCGGCGTGACCGGTGGCGACGAGACGCAGAAGGTCACCCTGTGCTCCCCGCACCAGCAGCCGCTCTTTGCCTGACATGAACTAGAGGAATACCACGTCTGTACTTACTACGGCAACGTGTTGACTTGCGTGAGAATCATCCGTTACCTTCCGCTTTATCTTCGATTTCGAAGGAAGATGGCAATGATTCAGGTCAAAGGGTTGAACAAGTGGTTCGGCGACCACCACGTGTTGCGCGACATCGACCTTGAGGTGGCGCGCGGCGAGGTCGTCGTGGTGGTCGGCCCCTCGGGGTCGGGCAAGTCCACGCTGTGCCGCTGTCTCAACCGGCTGGAGACCGCAGGGTCGGGGGACATCCTCGTCGACGGCGTACCCGCCCCGGTGGAGGGCCGCGAGCTGGCCCGGCTCCGGGCCGACGTCGGCATGGTGTTCCAGTCCTTCAACCTGTTCCAGCACAAGACCGTGCTGGAGAACATCGTGCTCGCGCCGATGAAGGTCCGCGGCGACGGCCGCGCCGAGGCCGAGGCGGCGGCGCGAAAGCTGCTGGAGCGCGTCGGCATCGCCGAGCAGGCCGGAAAACTGCCCGCTCAGCTGTCCGGCGGGCAGCAGCAGCGGGCCGCCATCGCCCGCGCGCTGGCCATGCGGCCCAAGGTGATGCTCTTCGACGAGCCCACCTCGGCGCTCGACCCGGAGATGGTCGGCGAGGTGCTGGACGTGATGGTCCGGCTCGCCGCCGACGGCATGACCATGGTCGTCGTCACCCACGAGATGGGCTTCGCCCGAAGGGCCGCCGACCGCGTGGTCTTCATGGACGCGGGCCAGATCGTCGAGACGGGCGAGCCCGGCGCCTTCTTCGAGGCTCCCAAGACAGACAGGGCCAGGGACTTCCTGGCCAAGGTTCTCACTCACTGATCAGATCGATCGAAAAGGATGGTGGGCCCGATGGTGTCCATGAAGCGGCTGGCCGCTGTCGCCGCTGTGTCCATGCTCGGCCTCTCGGCCTGTGCCGGTACGGATTCGGGAAGCCCGGCCGTACCGGGTGAGGCCAAGGGGAACGACCTGATCGCCTCGGCGCCGGTCGCCGCCGCCGCGGACATCCTGCCCGGCTCCACGATGGAGAAGATCAAGCAGCGCGGCGAGCTGATCGTCGGCGGGTCGCTCGACGCGCCGCTGCTGTCGCAGCAGAACCCGACGACCGGCGAGGTCGAGGGGTTCGACGCGGACATGGGCAAGGCGCTCGCCAAGTACATCATCGGCGAGCCCAAGGTGAAGATCGTCAACTCGGCCTCGGAGACCCGCGAGGCGCTGCTCTCCAACGGCACCGTGGACGTCGTCTTCCAGACCTACACGATCACCCCGGAGCGGGCCGAGCAGGTCGCCTTCGCCGGGCCGTACTACTCCTCCGGGCTGAGCCTCGCGGTCAGGAAGGGCACCACGGGCATCGCCAAGCCCGAGGACCTGAACGGCAAGACCGTCATCGCCGGCGCCAACACCCCGGCCGTCTCGGCGATCAAGAAGCTCGCCCCGCAGGCCAAGATCGTGACGTTCGGCAGCGACCCCGAGTGCATGCAGGCCCTCAAGCAGGAACGCGGCGACGCCTACGTCCAGGACGAGACGCTCCTGGTGGCCAACGCGCAGAAGGACCCCTCGGTCCAGGTCGTCGGCAGCCCGTTCACCGAGGACCCTTACGGCATCGGACTCAAGCACGGTGACGACCAGTTCAAGAAGTTCGTCAACGACTGGCTGAAGAAGATCCAGGCCGACGGCCTCTGGCAGAAGACCTGGAAGAACTCCCTCGGCACGGTCGTGCAGGGTGAGGCTCCCGCCCCGCCGCAGATCGGATCGGTGCCGGGGTCCTGATGTCCGCCCTCCTGGACCACCTGCCCGAGTTCTGGCAGGGACTGGTCGTGACCCTCCAGCTGACCGCGGCGTCCTTCGCCGGCGCCGCGGTCGTGGGGCTCGTGATCACCGCCATGCGGGTCAGCCCGGTCGGCGTCCTGCGCGGGATCGGCACGGCCTACGTGGAGACCTTCCAGAACCTGCCGCTGCTGGTGCTGCTGGTGCTCGCCGTCTTCGGCCTGCCCGAGATCGGGCTCAAGGCCGACCTGCTGGTGACGGCCATGATCGTCATCGCGCTCTACGAGGCCGCATACATCGCCGAGGCCCTACGCTCCGGCGTCAACGCGGTCTCCGCCGGGCAGGGCGAGGCGGCCCGCGCGCTCGGGCTGACCTTCGGCCAGTCGCTGCGCCACGTGGTCCTGCCGCAGGCGCTGCGCACGGTGATCCAGCCGGTCGGCAACATCTTCATCGCGCTGACGATGAACACCTCGCTCGCCGCCGCGGTCGGCGTCGTCGACCTGACCGCGGCGGCCAACCGGGTGAACCTCGCGGAGGCGCAGCCCATCCCGATCTTCGTCGGGGCGGGCCTGGCCTACGCGCTGATCGCCGCCTGCGCCGGTTTCGTCACCGGGCGGCTCGAACGACGGCTGGTGGTGGTCCGGTGAGCGATCTTCCTCCCGAAGAACGACGGCTGGCGGTGGTCCGGTGAGCAATCTCCTGTTCGACCAGCCGGGGCCGCGCGCCCGCCGCAGGATAAGGATCGCGACCGCGGTGGGGGCGGTCGCGGTCCTCGCCCTGCTGGCGCTGGCCCTGCGCCAGTTCGCCGCCAACGGCCAGCTCGACGCCAACCGCTGGTCGCCGTACGCGACCTGGCCGATGTGGCGCTACCTGCTGAACGGGCTGTGGGCCACCGCGCTCGCCGCCGTCGTCTCGGCCGCGCTCGCGATGGCGGCCGGGCTCGCCCTCGCCCTCGGGCGGCTGTCGCGGCACAGGTGGGTCCGCGTGCCCGCCGCCGCGTACGTGGAGGTCGTGCGGACCATCCCGGCGCTGCTGCTGGTCTACGTCGTGCTGTTCGCGCTGCCCCGCTACGGGCTCGACCTGCCGCTGTTCTGGAAACTCGTGGTGCCGCTGGCGATCTCGAACGCCGCGGCGTTCGCGGAGATCTTCCGCGCCGGGATCCTGTCCGTGGAACGCGGTCAGGGCGAGGCCGGCCTCGCGGTCGGGCTCACCCAGGGCCAGACCATGCGCCTGATCGTGCTGCCGCAGGCGGCCCGGCGGGTGCTGCCCTCGATCGTGAGCCAGTCGGTCGGCCTGCTGAAGGACACCTCGCTGGGCTTCGTGGTCAGCTACGCCGAACTGCTCTACAGCGGCAAGGTCCTGGCGACCTTCAACGGCCTGCTCATCCAGACCTACATCGTCGTCGCGCTGATCTACCTGGTGGTCAACGCGTCACTGTCCAAACTCGCCCGTACCCTCGACGCCCGCGACACCCCGGGGGCCCGCCGGCTCAGAAGGAGACCCGCCCGTGCCTGAACTCGTCCCGCTCGCCGAAGTGGTGCGCTCCGGATTCGTGGAGAGCGTGCACTTCGGCAGCGCCGTCGCCCTGGCGCCCGACGGCGCCGTGGCCGTCGCCAGGGGAGCGGTCGACGCGCCGGTGCTGCCGCGCTCCTCGGCCAAACCGTTCCAGGCACTGGCCTGCCTGCTGTCCGGGGCGGACCTGCGCGGTCCCGGCCTGGCGATCGCCGCCGGCAGCCACACCGGCGAGGACTTCCACGTACGGCTGGTCGCCGACATCCTCGCCGGGGCCGGGCTCGGCTTCGAGGCCCTCGGCTGCCCCGAGGACTGGCCGGAGGACGAGGCCACCCGGCACACGCTGATCCGGGCGGGCCTGAAGGCCTCGCGCGAACGGATGAACTGCTCGGGCAAGCACGCCGCGATGATCGCCGCGTCCGCCGCCTCGGGCTGGGAGACCGCCTCCTACCTGGACGCCGACCACCCCCTGCAGCGGCGGGTGCGCGCGGTGACCGAGGAACTGTCGGGGGAGAGGGCGGCCCACGTCGCCGTCGACGGGTGCGGCGCCCCGCTGTTCGGGCTGTCGCTGACCGGGCTGGCGCGCGCCGTACGGGCCCTGGTCGTCGCCGAGCCGGGAACCCCGCCGCGCGCCGTCGCCGACGCGATGCGCGAGCACCCCGAGTACGTCGGCGGGACCGGGCACGTGAACACCTCGCTGATGCGGGCACTGCCGGGGGCGGTGGCCAAGGGCGGGGCCGAGGGGGTCCTCGTCGTCGCGCTCGCCACCGGGCACGCGGCGGCCGTCAAGGTCATCGACGGGAGCCCGCGGGCCACGAGCGCGATCGCGCTGGCCGCGCTCAGGGCGGCCGGCGGGGACGTCGCGGGAGCGGCGGCGGACTTCGCGAGCGTTCCGGTACTGGGCGGGGGCCGACCAGTCGGTGAAATCCATGCTTTGGAGGAAAAATGAGTCTTAGCTATGAGATCTGCATTGACAGCACCGCGGGCGCGCTCGCGGCCGAGCAGGCCGGGGCGCACCGCGTCGAGCTGTGCTCGGCGCTCTTCGAGGGGGGCCTGACCCCGACCCTCGGCACCGTCGAGGCGACCCTCGCGGCGGTCTCGACGATCCGGGTCCATGTGATCGTCCGTCCCCGGGGCGGCGACTTCATCTACGACGAGTACGAGGTCGCGGCGATGGAGCGCGACGTGGCCACGATCAGGGACGCGGGCGCGCAGGGCGTGGTGATCGGGGTGCTGACGCCGTCGGGCGAGGTGGACGTCGAGGTGGCCAAGCGCCTCATCGGCGCGGCCGGGGACCTGTCGGTCACCTTCCACCGGGCCTTCGACATGACCGCCGACCCGTTCGCCGCCCTGGACACCCTCGCCTCCCTGGGCGTCGACCGGGTCCTCACCTCCGGCCAGGACGTCACCGCCCTGGAGGGCGCGCCGCTGATCGCCTCCCTGGTCGAGCGGGCGGGCGACGACCTGATCGTCATGCCCGGCGGCGGCATCACGCCCCGCAACGTGCACCGCGTGGTCGAGGCGACCGGAGCCTCCGAGATCCACTTCGCCGCCCTGGTCGACGCGCCCAGCCCCGCCGTGCACCGCAACCCCCACCCGTTCATGGGCGGCGAGCTGCGCCAGCCCGAGTACAGTCGCCTGATCACCTCCCCGCGCCTGGTCTCCGAGGTGATCGCCGCCTCGGGCATTTGAACCCCGGGCAGCCGAACCCCGCCCTGGTGATGTGAGACGCGACCGGATGTGATGAGATTCACCTAGTTCTCGTGACTCGCCGGCTCGTGATCGATTCGAGGGGCGTGTCGCGGCTGTCGTGATCTGCCGGACAGTGGAGGTGGGCGTCATCGGCATCGTCTCGCCCGGATTCTTCGGCCGCCGTCGCGCCGGAAACCCGGACCTGCCGCCGGGGCAGTACCTCACCGAGGACTTCCCCGTCCTCTCGGCCGGGCCCACGCCCCTGGTCTCCACCGACGACTGGAGCCTCGGCGTCACCACCGAGACCGGTGAGGTCGTCCGCTGGAACTGGGCGGAGCTCAACGCCCTGCCCGTGGAGCGGTTCACCGTCGACCTGCACTGCGTCACCAAGTGGTCCAAGCTCGGCACCACCTGGGAGGGCGTGTCGCTGGACACCCTCCTCGACGGCGTGGAGACGTCCGCCGAGTACGCCCTGGCGACCTCCTACGGCGGTTACACCACCAACCTCCCGCTGGAGGACCTTCTCGACGGCCGGGCCTGGATCGCCGTCCGCTACGAGGGCGAGCCCATCACCCCCGAGCACGGCGGGCCCGCCCGGCTGCTCGTGCCCCACCTCTACCTCTGGAAGAGCGCCAAGTGGGTGCGCGGCCTCCGGCTCCTCGACGAGGACCAGCCGGGCTTCTGGGAGGGCGTCGGCTACCACAACTACGGGGACCCATGGCGCGAGCAACGGTACTGGGGCGACTGACCTGGAGGGTCGCCACGGTCACCGCCGTGCGCGACGAGACCCCCGGAGCACGCACGATCACCCTCGACGTCCCCGGCTGGCCCGGCCACCTCGCCGGCCAGCACGTCGACGTACGGCTCACCGCCCCCGACGGCTACTCCACCCAGCGCTCGTACTCCATCGCCTCGGCGGCCGACGGGGACCGCGTGGAGCTCACCGTCGAGCTGCTGCCCGATGGCGAGGTCTCTCCGTACCTCGCGCGGGTCCTCTCGCCGGGAGACCCGCTGGAGGTACGCGGCCCGATCGGCGGCTGGTTCGTCTGGCGGCCCGAGACGCCCGAGCCGGTGCAACTGGTCGCGGGCGGCTCGGGGGTCGTCCCGCTCATGGCGATGATCCGCGCCCGCGCCTCGGCCGGGGTCGGCACGCCGTTCCGGCTCCTGTACTCGGCGCGCGGGCCGCACTCCGCCCTCTACCGCGCCGAGCTGGACCGCCAGAGCGCCGACGGCTCCGGTCTGGACGTCACCTACGCCTACACGCGCGAGGTGCCCGACGGCTGGGGGCGCCCGCCCGCGCGGGTCGACGCCGCCCTGCTCGCCGAGGCCGCCTGGCCCGCCGAGCGGGAACCGGCCGTCTTCGTGTGCGGGCCCACCGGCTTCGTCGAGACCGCCGCGGGCCTGCTCGTCTCCGCCGGGCACGACCCCCGTCTGATCCGCACGGAACGCTTCGGCCCCAGTGGAGGACAACGATGAGCCAGGACCACCTCGACGGGAACGCGGCGGGCGGAGCCCTGCGCGACGTGTTCGCCGTCGACCTGACCGCCGCCACCGGCCGGTGCTCCGGCTGCGCGCGGGCCCTCGCGCTGGCCGAGGCGCTCCTCTACACCCAAGCCCCGGGCCTGGTGGCCCGCTGCCCCGGGTGCGAGGAGGTCGTCTTCCGGCTCGTACGGGGGCCGGGACGGGCGTGGCTGGACATGCGCGGCATGACCTGCGTCCAGTTCGAACTGCCCGCCGGCTCCTGACCCCCGGCCGCCTTTCCCGGTTCCGGGACCGCTGGTCCCCGGACCGGTTCCGGGACAGTTGGGCCCCGGACCGGTTCCGGGACAGTTGGGCCCCGGAACCGTCAGGCGACGGGATCGTCGGGCGCCGGGATTCCTCAGTGCCGGGGTGCGGGCCCTTCCCGCCCGGCCCGAGAGGTCAGTGCTTGACGACCCGGGGACGGTACGGCTCGGCGAGGAAGGCGAGCTCCTTCTCGGTGAGGGACAGGTCCACCGCGGCGACCGCGTCGTCCACGTGCACGTCCTTGGTCGCGCCCACGATCGGGGCCGACAGGCCGGGCTGGTGGAGCAGCCACGACAGCGCCACCCGCGCGGGGGCGACCTCGCGTTCCCTGGCCACCTGGGCGACCCGGTCGAGGATCAGGCGGTCGTTGTCGGCGTCGTCGTAGAGGGAGTCGATGCGGGGGTCACTGCCCGCCCGGGTGGTCTTCTCCTCGGATCCGGCGCGGGCCAGCAGGCCGCGTGCCAGCGGGCTCCACGGGATCAGCCCGACGCCCTGGTCGAGGCAGAGCGGGTTCATCTCCCGCTCTTCTTCTCGGTAAAGAAGATTGTAATGATTCTGCATCGACACGAACTTTGTCCAGCCGTGCCTCTCCGCGGTGTGCTGGGCCTTGGCGAACTGCCAGGCGTACATGCTGGAGGCGCCGATGTAGCGGGCCTTGCCCGCGCGGACCACGTCGTGCAGGGCCTCCATGGTCTCCTCGATCGGCGTGTCGGGGTCCCAGCGGTGGATCTGGTAGAGGTCCACGTGGTCGGTGCCCAGGCGGCGCAGCGAGGCGTCGATCGCGGAGTGGATGTGCTTGCGCGACAGGCCGCCGGAATTGACGCCCTTGCCCATCGGCATGAACACCTTGGTGGCCAGCACGTAGTCGTCCCTGCGGGGGAAGATCCTGGCGAGCAGGCGGCCGGTGACCTCCTCGCTGGCGCCGAAGGAGTAGACGTCGGCGGTGTCGAAGAACGTCACCCCCGCGTCGGCGGCCCGGCGCACGATCGGCTCGGAAGCGGCTTCGTCCAGCACCCACTCGCCCCATTTGGCGGGATCGCCGTAACTCATCATGCCAAGGCAGACCCTCGAAACCTTTATCCCGGTGGACCCCAGGCGCACGTACTCCATGTCAAACCTCCGGATCTTCAATGCCCTGGACTCCACCCTACGACCGCTGCCTTCAACCGGTTCGTCCTACCTTGAACCGCTCCGGGTCTGATGGAGTTTCCACTGATCTCGGAGCGGTTCACAATGAACGTCACCGGATGGCGTACGAGCTGGGAAGCCTCGGTCGCCTGGGTGGCGATGAACGCGGCCGGCTTCACCGGGTCGTGTTGCCAGGGGGCACGCACGAAGCGGCGGAGTGTCGCGGACCCCGAAAGTGCCGCGTCTGGCGGTGAAAGCTAGTGTGGATGTACATAAGTGGTGACTTTCCACATTGTCGCGCTTATGCCAGGAGGTGAGGTGGCGGCCCGGAATGTTAGGTCCGAGGGCCACGCCGAGCAGCCGCAGGCGGAGCAGCTCGGCGTTATGGGGACCTCGGACGAAGGGCAGTGGAGCGCGCAGACGCTGACGCTGGCTCTCCAGCAGGCGACGACGGGACTGGGCGGCCTGGGCGCCCTCGTGCACAGGTGCGATTCCGCTACCGGTTGCCTGCGTCTGGCGGCGGCCAGGGGGCTTCTCCCGGAGGCCGCCGAGGCGTGGGCGGATCTTCGTACCGTGCAGGACGTGGCGCCCACACGCGCCGTGCGGCGTGGTGGCTACGTCTGGGTGGGCGGGGACAGCTTGGGGATCGGGGCAACCGGCACGGCGGCATTGCCCCTCCCGGGTGCCGATGGGCCGGTCGGGGTGTTGTCCGTGCTCACGGCAGGGCCCGCCGAGCCGGATGACGAACAGCGGTCCTTTCTCGGTGCGGTAGCGGCATGGGCCGCTGCGCGCCTGGAAGGCTTGCCCGGCACGGAGCCAGGCCTTACCTCGGCGGCCGGGTCCGAGCGGACGGTCCGGATGGGCGAGCTGACCGTGGCGCTCGCCGAGGCCGTCACCACCCGGGACGTCGTGCAGGCCGTCGCGGACCATGTCCTGCCTCCGTTCCGTGCCGACGGGCTCGTGGTCTGGCTGATCGAAGGCGGCCGGCTGGATGTGGTCGGCGCCGCCGGGTACCCACAGGAATTCCTCAATCTTGTCGACCGGCTCCCGCTCACCGAAACCCTCCCGGTGACCGATGTGCTGGGGACCGGTACTCCCCGGTTCATCGGATCGGAAGCGGAGTATTGCCGGCGCTATCCAGCGATGGAGAGCGTGGGGAAGGCGTCACCGAAGAACGCCTGGGCGTTCCTGCCCATGATCGCCTCCGGGCGGTCCATCGGCTCGTGTGTGGTGTCGTTCACCCGGGAGCGTGTCTTCAGCGACGAGGAGCGCACCCTGCTGACGGCGTTGAGCGGTCTGGTCGGCCAGGCGCTGGAACGGGCCCGGCTGTACGACGTGGAACACGCCCGCGCACAGGAACTGCAGCGCGGCTTGCTTCCCCGGGAGCTTCCCCGTCTCCCCGTCGCCTGCGCCGCCGCGCGCTACCTGCCCGCGGGCCGGGGCGAGGAGGTGGGCGGCGACTGGTACGACCTGATCCCGCTGTCCGGTGACCGGGTCGCCATGGTGATCGGCGACGTCATGGGACACGGCATCACCGAAGCGGCCACCATGGGTCGCCTGCGCACCGCTGTACGCACCCTCGCCGACCTCGACCTGCCCCCCGACGAACTGCTCGGCCACCTCAACGATCTGGTCAGCGACCTCGGTGACGACTTCTACGCCACCTGCCTGTACGCCGTCTTCGATCCCACCACCCGGACCTGTACGTTCTGCCTGGCCGGCCATCCCCCACCGGTCATCGTCCATCCCGACGGCACCGTGCTGTGCCCCCACCTGGCCGCCGACCCGCCGCTGGGCGCCGCGGAACCGCCCTTCGAGATCCACGAATTGCACCTGCCTGAGGAGAGCCTGCTGGTGTTCTGCACCGACGGCCTGGTCGAATCCGCCACCCGCGACGTCGACAAGGGCCTGGCCCAGCTCCGCCGGATCGTGACCCAGGCCGTGCCCCGCATTCCGCACCTCTGGTCAGGACGCCAGGGCGACGACGTCGGCTGCCTGGAGGATCTCTGCGACACGGTCGTCTCGGCGCTGCTGCCCGCCCGTGAACAGACCGACGATGACGCCGCCCTGTTCATCGTCCACACCCGCGGTACCGCCGCCGACGATGTCGCCACCTGCAGCCTCCCCGACGATCCCAGAGCAGCCGGACAGGCCCGCAAATATGTCCGCAAACAACTGGCCATCTGGGGACTGGACGATCTGACGATCACCACCGAACTTCTGGTCAGCGAGCTCATCGGCAACGTGATCCGGCACGCAAAGGGCCCCATATGCCTGCGCCTGCTGCGCAGCCGCTCCCTGATCTGCGAGGTCTACGACGGCAGCCTCAGCACCCCGCGCATCCGCCACGCCTCCTACACCGACGAAGGCGGCCGGGGCCTGCAGTTGGTGGCCGCCCTCTCCCGGCGCTGGGGCGCCCGCTACCTCCAAGACGGCAAATGCATCTGGACCGAGCAATCCCTCCCCTGCTGACGACAACGCGATAAGGCCCTTCGGGTGAGATGGACTCTCGGTGACCGGGGGCCGAGGCCGAACGAAGGCAAGCAAGATCAAGAGAACGTGCGAAGCGGCTTCTGGCCTGGCGGCCCATCACTTCTCGCCTTCGGCCTGGCGCTGCTCCTTCATCGCCCTGATGGCATCACTCATCGCGTGTGGCGTCGCGCGGACTTGCTCGCGACCAACACCTATGCGGGCGTGGAAGTCCCGTCGTCGAGGTGAACGACCTTGCGGATCACGTTGAGGGTGTTGTTGATCGCGACGGCGTCGTCCAGCACCTACTCGCCCCATTTGGCGGGATCGCCGTAGCTCATCATGCCAAGGCAGACCCTCGACACCTTCATCCCGGTGGACCCCAGGCGCACGTACTCCATGTCAAACCTTCGGATCTTCAATGCCCCGGACTCCACCCTACGACCGCTGTCTTCAACCGGTTCGTCCCGGTCTCCGCCGGTCCCGGTGGGGACGGGGACGGCTGTTACAGCCGTTCCGGCGGGATCTCCTCGTACTCTTTCCGGAGTGTCTCGAAAACAGGGTGGTCGTCGGCCAGGTTCATCCCGTCGACGGCGCTGATCGCCCGCACGCCCGTCGTCGTGTTCGTGGCGAACGCGGCCTGCATGGCGGGGACGTCGCGGATGTTCACCGGTGCGGTCGTCGTATTGTCGTGGACCTGGTCCAGCAGCCTCATCGTTATTCCCGGGAGCATTTCCGCGTTCGGCCAGACGACTCGCTCCCCGTCGAAGAAGCCGATGTTCCATGTCGCCCCTTCGGATATGAAGGAGGCGTCGTCGACGAAAAGCGCGTCGTCGTATCCCCGCATCTGAACCTGCCGCCGGTGCCACAGCGATCCCATCAATCCGACGTGCTTCACCTCCGGCAGGTCACGCCGATGACCGACCGTTCGCACGCGAATCGGAGAAGGGGGCAACGGCATGGCCGGCCGGGTGGTGACCAGCACGCTCGGTTCCGCGGAGGACACGGGGTGCCCAAGATCGAGATCTGGGTCGAAAACGGTCACCCGGACCACGAACGCCCCTTGTTTCCCCCTGACCGCGTGCCGGACGAACTCGCGAACCCGTTCCCTGTCCAGGCTCACGTCGAACAAGAGCCGGCAGTCGTTCGAGAGGCGGTCCAGGTGGTGGGAGAATCCCCTTGTTCGCTGATCCTGAACACGCATGGACGTGAAATGGCCGTAGTTGAGGAGGGCCAGCGCCTGTAAGGCTTCCGAGGTCACCGGTGTCCCGTTGAGTTCCGCCATGTTTTGATTCTTACACCGGCGGCGATCGCGGGACATCCGCGGCCGGGAAATGTCAGTTCACGATCGTAGGCTTGCCGCTCATGACCGATTCTCGCAGCGTGTCATTCGATCTGCGTGTCTCCTACCGGCAGGCGTACCTCGTCGACGAGACCGATGACGCCATGGGCCCGGAGGACCTACTCGACGACCATCCCACGCATCCTGTCGGGATCATACGGGTGGCGGACGGCTGCGCCTTCCTGCTCACCGGCCTGCACACGGGCACGGTCGGCTTCTCGGTGACGGTGGCCGCCCACGACCCGGGAGCGGACGCCGACGGCTACGAGGACATCGTGGAGATCGGCTTCGAGTCCGAGGCCGGGCGGGTCTCCTTGCACGAGTGGGGGGGAAAGCTCCATGAGCTTCCCGAACTGCCCGCGGGACCGGGGTGGTACCGGTTGCGCTACCACGCCCGGAACATGGACGAGGCCGCGGAGGTGGACACTTCGAGCGAGGTCATCGACCACTACCTGCTGCAGATCTGGCCTGAGAACGAGTCTGTCCCGCGCGTGGTCAAAGCCACAAGCGGGTCGCTCGCCTACTGGCGCCGGCCAAGCTGACACCCAGGAGACCTCCGCCGCCCGAGGACGACCTTCGGTCCTCGTGGGGGTCTGACCCAAGAGGGCCGGGACGGCGGCTCCGCTCGCCAATGGAAAGAGCGAACAGAGCCGCTCCCGAACGGCTTTCTACGTGCGCTCTTTCTCCCTTGGAGGTCTTTACCGCGAACGGCCGTGGCCCCTACCCGAGCTCTCGTATCCCCTTGAGCGCTCCCAGGAACCCCGGCCTTCTGACCTGGGAGTCTTTATGCTCGGCCATCCTCTCGTCCTCTTGCAGGTCCAGCGACCATACCTCTTGCAGCAGATCCGGCCTCTGTACCTCTTGCATTTGGCGGCGCTGTCGATGGCGGCGACTTCGTTTGACATCGTGATTGCCGCTGTTTTCCCAGAGCTTGAAGTGGCCGACGCCGGGGAGGTTTCCGACACCCCGAGAACCAGGCCGGCAATAAGCGCGGGGCCAAGCAGCGCCACGCGTCGCTTGCCGTGCATAGGCACTCTCCTCTCAGGCCGGGAGTCGCCGCTGCTGATCAACGTGGCAACTCAGGCCGACATGACGACGATATCGCATGAATTGTCATGAATAAATATCATTTGTACCTATTGTCTATTTTGTGGATCATCGAGACGCCGCAAGATAGGTTTCCCTGGTTTGCCTTTGTTGTTTTCGGGAAACCGCACGATTTTTGCTTGGCGGCTGGATGCCCTTCTTGCTAAGCGCTGCGCACCGTGTGCTTACCGGCCTTCGCCAGCCAAGATCGCGGGAGCTCGTGCCACCCTCGATCGTGTGGGTCGCAGGCTCGTTCCAGAGCTGGGAGGACGGAGGACGTCGATGGCCGGTTACGAGAACCCCCTGGACGCCGAGTACACCTGGGAGGATTTCTGGCATGGGCTCTCACCGTCGTGGCGGCGGGTGCTGTGCGGCTCCGACGCCCTCACGCCCCCGCCCGCGGATCCGATCCTGCGACGCCACCGCCTCACCACCGACTTCGAGTGGATGTGGTACTTCGATCCCATCAGGGCGCTGCCGGCGGTGACGGAGGCGCTGCTGTGGGACGTCAACGGCATGGACCTGGGGCCGTTGACGGGCCGGCCATGGCGGTTGCTCCAGCTGGCGGGCCCCGCCGGCGTGGACGTGGCGCAGCTGAGCGGCACCCCCGTTCGCCGGCTGATCCTGTCGAACGTGGACGTGGAGGACCTGTCCGGCCTGCGGGGCGTCGTGGGCCTGGAATCCCTCGCTCTGGCGCACGGTGACTTCGGGGTGTTGCCGCCCCTTGCCCATCTCGCCGAGCTCGTCGTGTACGCGGACGTCGACGTCGACATCGCCGTCCGGCGGAATCCCGGCCTGCGGGTCACCCGCCTCGACGAGCCGTACTTCCCTCCCTTCGGCCCCGGCGACGTGTGAACGCCGAACCGGCCCGAGGGCCGGATCTGCCGCGCCCCGCCCGTAGGAAGATCGTGACGGCCGGGAGGTGAGCGTGCACTTTTACCTGTGAAATAGGTCTAAAAACCTCAAAAGACCCCATTCGGTATGACTAGTGGTGGGTGCAGGCCCGACAATCCCAGGTATGAGTTCATCGCGACATGACCATCCCCTGCCTCCGGCGCGCGTCCAGGAGGTCTCCGACGGGATCTACACCTACCTGCAGCCCGACGGAAGCTGGTGGATCAACAACACGGGCTTCCTCGTCGGCCGCCGCGGAGTGATCAGCGTGGACTCCTGCTCCACCGAACGCCGCACGCTCGCCTACCGCGAGGCCATCAGGTCGGTCACCGACCGGCCGATCACGACGCTGGTCAACACCCACCACCACGGTGACCACACCTTCGGCAACTCCGCCTTCCCCGAGGCGACGATCGTCGGGCACGAGCGGACCAGGGAGATGATCATCGCCGAGGGGATCCCCGACTACCTGAAGCTGGCCTGGACCGAGGTCGACTGGGGCAACCTGGAGGCCCGTCCGCCGTTCCTCACCTACACCGACGGGGTGACCGTCTACTCCGACGAGCTGCGCTGCGAGGTACGGCACATCGGCGTCCCGGCCCACACGACCAACGACTCGATCGTGTGGATCCCCGAGCGGTCGCTGCTGTTCTCCGGTGACCTGGTGTTCAACGGCGGCACGCCGTTCGTGATGATGGGTTCGGTGACCGGGGCCATCGCGGCGCTCGACGAGCTCAGGGCGCTGGGCGCGGAGACGATCGTCCCGGGACACGGCGAGGTGTGCGGCCCGGAGATCATCGACCACGTGCAGGGCTATCTGCGGTTCGTGCTCGCCACCGCCGAACGCGGCAGGCAGGCCGGGCTGTCCCCGCTGGAGACCGCGCGCGAGACCGACCTCGGGGAGTACGCGGGACTGCTCGACCCCGAGCGCATCGTCGGCAACCTGCACCGGGCCTACGCCGAGCTGGAGGGGCTGGCCCCAGGTGAGCCGATCGACCTGGTCACCGCGATGCTGGAGATGATCGACTACAACGGGGGCAAGCCCCTGACCTGCCTGGCCTGACCCTGTCCGTCCCGGCCGGCGTTCGTCCCAGCCGGTGTTCGTCCCGATCGGTGCCGGGACCCGGAGCCACGGGTCCCGGCGCCCCGGTCTCACCGGGTCTCGTACGCCGACGTCAGGACAGGTGGCGCGACCACCACTCCAGGACGGCCTCGAAGCGCTGCAGGCGGTGCCTCGGACGGCCGCCGCGCGTGAGCTCGTGTCCCCCGGCGGGGAAGAGCAGGAGCTCGGCGGGGACGCCGTTGCGGCGCAGCGCGACGAACATCCGCTGTGCCTGCTCGACCGGGCAGCGGATGTCGTCCTCGGAGTGGACCACCGCGAACGGCAGGGTGATCCGGCCGGCCTGGTAGAGCGGGCTCATCGCCCGCTGGGCCTCCGGGTCGGGGCCGCAGTAGGCCTCGGCGAAGTACCAGCCGATGTCGGAGGAGCCGGTGAAGGAGTCCCAGGCGTTGACCGCGCGCTCGCTCCAGGCGGCCCTGAACCGGTCCCCGTGGCGGGCGGCCAGCCAGCTCGTCATGAAGCCGCCGTAGGAGCCGCCCATCACGCCCACCCGCCCGGCGTCGCACGCGGGATCGGCCAGCGCCGCGTCCAGCAGTGCGAGCACGTCGTCGGCGTCCACGCCGCCCAGCGCGCCGACCACCGACCGGCCGTGCGCCTGGCCGTACCCGCAGGAGCCGCGCGGGTTGGGCAGGACCACCGCGTACCCGGCTCCCGTGTAGACCTGGGTCTCGTCCAGGAACGCCCACCCGTGGTGGTGGAACGGGCCGCCGTGCACGTTCAGCAGGACCGGGTGCGGCCCGTCGCCCTCGGGCAGGGCCAGCCAGCCGTGGACCGGGTAGCCGTCGGCGGAGACGGCGGTGATCTCGCGCAGCGGCCTGATCCCGGGGAGAGGACCCGAGAAGCCGGTCAGCGTCCCGTCGGGGGTGACCACCTCGCCGGGACTCGCGGGCGTGGACAGCACCGCGACGATCCGCTCCCCGCAGGTGGTGAACGCCTTGACGCGCGCCCGCTCACCCAGGACGAGGACGAGCTTCTCCAGCGGCGCGCCGACGGCGCCGGAGGGGACCAGGCGCAGCTCGACCGCGCCGCGCACCCGCACCGCGACCAGGACGCCGTCCTCCCGGGGTACGGGGGGCAGTGGCTCGCACGCGATTGTTGTTTAATCATATAGGTGCTACCTGCCACGATGTGGCGCGTTCGATGCGAGTGATTGACCATGGAGCTGTCGGGGGACAGTAAGCGACTGGCCAGGGGTGAGCCGCCGTCGTACTCTTGTCGCCGTCCAACGTGGATAACTTCGCTGTATGACCCGCTGATATTCGTGGCCGCGATTGTCGCGAAGTCATATAGCTGACTGGCAAATGGACGCTCCCGGCCACGGCCTGGGGGCGTCGGGCTGCCCGAGAGGGGGACATCGGCGTGGGTACCTTCAGGCGCGCCACCCGAGGGCGCAAACGCCTCACCGTGGGAGTAGCCATCAAGGCAACAGACGACCAGCGTCCCCATAGCCCTTCCGAGGCCCTGAGAGCGCCGGAGAGCGCCGAAACCCTCCCGCCGGGTCATCTGCCTCACACGGGTGTCCGCTGGACGCTCTACGCGCGATCTGGAGGTGGCGGCCGCGAGCAGACTGCGCAGCAGTTCGCCGTCATGGAAGACGCCACCACGAGGCTCGGTGGCACGATCGCCTTCCGCTTCAGCGACCTTGGCCGGCCCGGCACCGGCAGGAACGAGCTGATCGAGGCCGCGCGTCAGGGCCAGGCCGACCGTGTCATGGTCTGGGACCTGCACCGCTTCGGCCGCCAACGTGCTGGCCTGACGCTGACAACCTTGCGTGACCTCGGCGTCGGCGTCACCCTCGCGGAGACCGGCCAGGACGTCGACGACGTCCTCCCGCCGACCGTCGCCGCAATGCTCAGCGCCGCTGGGCAAGGGCCTCGGCCACGCCGGAACCGGTCCCGAGGCGGCTCATGAGCATGCTCTGGACCAACGCGCCGTATGCGTCGGTGACGCTGGGCTACACCGGGCACCGCTGGGCGATCTACGTGCGAATCTCACGGGACCGGATCGGCGCCGGGCTCGGCGTGCAGCGCCAGGAGACCGAGATCCGCGAGATGATCCACCGCCTTGACCCGGACGCCGTGATCGTCGATGTCTACGACGACAACGACGTGAGCGCGAGCAATACACGAAAGCGTCGCAAGAATTACGAGCGGATGCTTGCCGACATCGAAGCGGGAGTGGTGACCGCAGTCGGGTGCTGGCATTTGGACCGGGTAACGCGACGCAATTTGGAACTGGAACACCTGTGCACCTACGCCGAGAAACTCGGCACATTGTTCAGTGCGGTTCACGGAGATATTGACTTGCGAACATCAACAGGCAGAATGTCGGCTCGGATGTTCGCGGCGGCGTCTCGCCGAGAGGTCGAGCACAAAGCCGAACGGCAGAAATCTGCCAATCGACAAAGAGCACTACGAGGTGAAAGCTGGTACGGAGGAATGCGCACCTACGGATACGAAAAAGACGGCAAGACCGTCGTTGAATCGGAAGCCGAGGTACTCCGCGAAGTCGCAAAGCGTATCTTGAAACGGCAGTCACTGCGCTCGATCATCGCCGATCTGGACGCCCGGAATGTTCGTACGGCAAACGGCAGGTCCTGGCAGGCCGTCACCCTGCGCCGAACGCTGCAGAACCCGAAGCTCGCCGGCTGGCGCACCCTCAACGGCGAGAAGGTCGCCAAAGGCACATGGGACGCGATCATCGACGAGGAGACCCAGGCGAAACTCGTGGCTCTCTTCAGTGACCCTCTCCGCAACACAGGCGGCGGCGGAAGTCTTTCGGTGCGCAAGTACCTGCTGTCGGGTGGTCTGCTGGTGTGCGGAATGCCCGGCTGTGGGAGACCTTTGCAGTCCCAGCCGAGTAACTCCGGGGCCCGTGGCTACGTGTGCCGCAAAAATCCGCCCAGCGGCGGATGCGGCCGTATCCGGATAGCCGCCGAAGCGCTGGAGGAGGAAGTGGCAGCCCGGGTCATGGCCCGATTCGCCTCACCGCTCGTTGCGCGCCGCCTGCACAGTTCGATGAGCGCGCAAAGCGAAGAGCAGATCCTCGACCAAATCAAGGAACACGAGGAGAACATCGCCAGCCTCGCCAGCGATTGGGTCACGAAGAGGATTTCCAAGGAGGCGTTCCAGGCGGCTGACCGCACCACGCAACACGAGATCACCAAACTGCGTGCGCAGATCAACCAGGCCAACCGCCTCTCAACGCTTCCTGAAGGGCTCGGCCCGCGCGAACTCGCCCAATGGTGGGCCGATGTTCCCTTGGAGCGGCGCCGAGACCTGGTGGCCGCGGTGCTCGACCACATCTCCGTCGGGCCGACGACCAGAGTGGGATTTCGGGGGTTGGACCTGGCGCGGCTGAACTGGGTGTGGCGTGATTGACGACGATCGAGGCGAACACGATCAGGTGTCGTGAATCTGCCTCTTTGGCTGCGCGCTCCGCGCTGGTACGCCTACCGTGGGTGACAGTGATCCTGGGAGATCGCCCGTAGGGTTGCCCTCACCGTACGTACCGGAGGGTCCTGTGGATGACGTCGACCGCCTCGCCGCCCGAATCGCAGAGCTTCTGGCCTGTGAGCCGGATATCGAGATGAGCGACAGCGTGGTGGAAGCTGCGGCCCTGATCATCGGAGCCGATGCGGCCCCTACGTCGGTCTTTCCCGCTGTGGCGTGAACCTGCGGGAAGACCGCACTGCTCGGTCCACCCCTTGGTGGAGCGCGACACGCGGAAGGCCGCGGAACCTGTAAAAGGTTCCGCGGCCTTTTCTGTGTGCCCACTCACCTCAGGACCCGTAATGTAACGGACGTTTCTGCTCGACATCTACCTGTTGTGTAAGAGTTGCATGCGCTGCATGGATGCTCCATCGCGCCGAGCGTGACGTGTCGGCGCAATCTCACCACGTCCGGATCTTGCTCCTCTGTCTTCCGTGGGCTCTCCTGTGCCGGTCGCCACCGCGGCGCAGACGACGCGTGGCTGCTGCTGCGGCTGGCGCGAGCGTGAGGCCGGGAGGCGTGAACCGGCTGGCCGAAGAGGCAAGTGATGTTCCGTCTTCCTTGAACTGCATCGCAGGGAGTTGCTGGATCTGTACCGTGTGTAGCCAGCTACAGCAATGGGGTGACAATGACTATCCGTCTCCCTGTGTCTCGCGCCACATGTTCCAACCCCCAGGGACATGGCTCCGCGAATGGATCATGACATGGACAGGGGAAGAGGAGAAATGCTCATGGTGCTCTGGACGATCAGCTTCCGTGACCCGAGCGTGAAGGACACACAGATTACTGCGGCCAGCTACAGCCTGACGCATGAGGGGCGAATCCTGTCGTTCTTCGACGACCGCGGCGGCGAGGTGTTCGCCACCCCCCTCCACAGCGCCGCCCACTGGGCTCCGCACGTTCCCACCTTCGGTGGTGAACTGCGTGGTCCCGCTCCCGCTGCGCCGTACCCGGCCGCCGGGAGCCGCCAGACGATCGAGGCCCAGGCCGCCGCGGCCGCCGGGGCCGCCGGTGCCACCCCTGTCGCCGGAGGTCCCGCGAGCAACCGCCTGGAAGGAAGGCTCGTAGCCACCGGCTGACCTGGCCTCGATCTCGAAAGCCCCGCCGCTGTCGCGCCGCAGCGGCGGGGCTTTCTGTGTCTCACCCCGTCATGTTCAATCGTGACCACCCGGCCACGCTGCGTAGTATGCTGCGCCCTACACCTAGGAGGGAACAATGATGCACTGACCCCATACTCGTCGCCTAAGGGATGCCCCTTCGAGCGAGCCCGCCGGCACAGACCGGCTCAGGCACCACACGAGCGATGAGCCCGTCCGGGCCCCGCTCACACCTCACCAGGACCTCCCCGCACCGGCGATTCCCCAGCTGCCGGGCAGGGCCCAGCCGCCCGGTCCCCCGGCCGGAACCGAACGCCGACCATCACCGACTGCCACCAACGGAAGGGCGCTCATGCACCGAACGCCGGAGGCCGCCGAGATCCACGGAAGACGCCTGGCGGTCTCATGGCTGGAGACGCTGCTGGCCCTGGCCGCCGCATGCGTCGCCGCCACACGCTTCCCCTACTCCCAGCACCCGCTCCACCTCGCAGCCCTGTCGCTCCTCCTCCTGATCGGCATGGGGTGTGCCGCTGTCTCCGCGCTGTACGCCTGCACCCACTCGACGAACCCGGTCGCGCTCCGGCTTCTTCGCTACCTCTGCGCGGTCGGCGCCTTCATCGCCCACATCGCCCTCTGACCCGTCCCGAGGATTCAACATGATTCCCCTCTTGGCGCGGCTGCGCCGACAACCCGCCCCCGAGCCGGTCGACCCGCTCGTCGAGGCCGAGCATGCCGAGGCTGCTGCTCTTGCCGCACGCGCCGACTCCGAGCGCCGCAAGATCCTCGCGGCGGACGCCGTCGCCCAGGCGGAGGCCGACGCGAAAATCGCGGCGATCACCCACCGAGCCAAGCTGCACACCGACGAACGGCAGCGCGCGGCCGAAGCCAAGCGCATCCGTGACGCTGAAGCAGCACGGGTGGCGAAGGTTGCGGCACAGCGCAGCAAGCGCCGCGAAAGCGGCAACCACACCCGCACCCTGATCGCCGAGTACAGCGGGCGGGCCCGGCGGCTGATCGTCAACCTGATCGTGAACGGGGCGGCAGGATTCGGGCAGGCCCGCTTCTTCATCGAGCAGCAGGAGCTGCCCGTGCTGGCGGCCGTCATGCTCGCCGCAGGGCTGGAACTGGTCGCCGTCACGGTGCTGGACTACGGCCTCGCCGCGCGCCGCCAGGGGCGCCCCTACAGGCTCCAGTTCATCGCGGCCGCCCTGCTCGCAGGGGTTGTCGCCGGCCTGAACTACGGGCACTGGTCGGCGACGCAGGGGCAGCAAGCCCTCGCGATCCCGTTCGCCATCCTGTCGCTTCTGTCGCCGGTCTTGTGGGCCTGGTACGCCGCCGCCCGCTACGCCGAAACAGCCTCCATGCTGGAGGTTGACGGGCGTGCGCCAAGCGCCGCCACGCAGCAGCACGCGGGCGGCAAGCCGGTCGCCTCGTTCGACGCCCTGCAATGGCTCCTGTGGCTCCCCGAGACGTTCGCGGCCAAGCGGCAAGCCGTCCGCTACAAGATCGCCGACGCTGAGAGCGCGTACCGTGTCGCCGTCGAGCACCTCACCGACAAGCAGAGGAGACGCGACGCCAAGATCGCCGCCAAGCGGGCCGAGGCGCTGGACCGTAAGCAACAGCAGGAACTCCCCAGCGGCGCCCCGAACCCGGGCCGGTACCTGCCGACGCGCGACGAGGTCGCGGCGATGGCCAGTGATCACGAAAAGCGCGAGTCAGCCGAGGACGCCTATCGGCAGGCCCGCCTCGACGGTGTCACCATCCCCGGCAGCCTGCTCGGCACGCACTACGGCATGTCCGAGTCGTGGGGCAGGGCCCGCACCCAGAAGGTGAGAGCGGTCATGCGAGGCCAGCTCGACGACAGCGAAAGCGACGAGACCGAGGGGCAGGCGCAATGACGACCGTCGGAACCCTGGCGGCGAGCGTCCTCACCGCTGCGCAGGGGCGGTGACAGTCCGTGGGCGCCGCGCACCACCACCGTTACAATCCGATCGTGATTTTGCCGCCCGAGCCCTCCGAGCAGGAGTGGCAGAAAGCCCGTGACGCTTTGCAGAAGAAGCAGGACAGCCGCTACCAGGCGGACCTGGACCAGATCGCGTTCTACGAGCTGGCGCAGGGATTGCTGAGGCAGCCGGACGGCCTGCTTCGCCCCGGTGCGCGTAGCGAGGTCGAATGTCGGCTGGGCGTGGGCAAGAGCCTGAGTCGCTACATCGAAAGCGCCAACACCGAACAGATGCGCCGTGTGCTTGAGGAGCGGCGCCAGAAGGAACTCGCCGCCCGCGCCGTCGCGTCGTAGGGGCGCGCCTCCCTCGCGGACGGTGGCGATGCACGCCCGCACGGTCAGCAGCTCGCAGGTCGGTCGCCATGCCTGGAGCACGTCAAGGGGCCGGTGTGAACGGCTAGGTGGGCGGCGGGAATGCGAACGGCCCGACATGCACCAGCCCCCTAGTGGCCTGGTGCATGTCGGGCCGCACACAGCGTTCTTGGCGGAATCGCCCACCCCTCGCACGCGGTGAGGAGCGGCTTTCAGCGTAGCTTCCGCCGGCAGCGCTCGGGAGGCGGTGCCCTATCTCCGGATGGAACCGGATGACTCCGGACGGGCAGATGCGAGGTATCCCGCGGCAGTGCCGGGGCTGCGCGGTGGGGAAACACCTGGGGCGTCTCCGCCAACAAGTGAGCCCCGCACGCTTAGCCTGAGAGTGTCTACGTCACAGGAAAGGGCGGGGCCATGCCCGAACGTAACACGGTGAGCGAGCTTCCGACACGGGTACGCGAGGTCAGGAAAAGGCGCGGGCTGTCTCAGAAAGCTCTCGCCGAACTGAGCGGCCTGTCAGAGAGTTACGTGGCCAAGCTGGAGCAGGGCAACCATGGTGAAGTGCGCGTAGAGACCGTCCGTAAGCTCGCGGAGGCGCTGCAGGTGACCACCAGTTTCCTGATCGGTGGGCGAGGCGATACCGAGCAGGAAGCCGCACCTGACCGGGTCGTGTGGGAGCAGACCTACCGGGCGCTGCTCGGCCGGATGCAGCAGCCGGACGAGGAACCGACCGTCGACGGCGTGGCCGACGGCCTGAGGGCGCTCAAGCCGCTCCTGGCTGACAACCGGTACAAGGAGCTGGCCACGCTGCTGCCGCCGCTGCTGCGGGACGCGGAGGCGCTCAACGGCAACGGCCGCGCCGTGCGGTCGCGGCTGCTGAACGCGACCGGCTGGGTTCTCACCCAGACCAGGCAGTTCGACATGGCCGAGCCCACGCTGGACCGGGCGATCGACCTGGCCGACGACCGGCTCGACGCGGCCGCCGCCGTCAACACGCGGGTCTGGCTGCACCTGCGGCAGGGCCAGCTCGACCAGGCGCGGAACCTCGCGACGCGGTGGGCCGACGACATCGAGCCGCGGTTCTCGCGGGCGACGACGATCGAGCTGGCCCTGTGGGGGCGTCTGCTGCTCGGCGTCTCCAACGCCGGGGTGCGCGACAACCGGCCCGGGGAGGCCGCGGACGCGATACGGCTGGCGCGGGCGGCGGCCGCCGGCATTGGCCACGAGGCGCTGTCGGACACCTCGACGACCCGCACGTTCGGGCCGGTGACGGTCGCCATGATCGCTGCGGAGAATGCCGCGGTGCTGAACCAGCCGGATCGGGTGCTGGCGATCGCCGAGCGCATCCCGGCTGATCTGCCGTACGCGCACTCGGCCAGCCGCAACCGCCACCGGCTCGATGTCGCTTCAGCGCTGGTGTCCATGCGGAAGACCAACGAGTCGTTCGCTGTGCTGCAGGATCTCGTTCGCGTCTCGCCTGAGTGGCTGGCCAAGCAGCGGTACGCCCGCGACATCGTTGGCCGCCTCGTCGCCAAGCGCAAGCGGAAGCTCAGCTCGGAGATGCGTGAGCTTGCTGACGCTGTCGGTTTGGCCTACTGACCAGGGAAGATAACAGCCACTGACAGTTGCGTTTTTCGCCGAACCAAACTGTCAGTGACGTTCGGTGGTGGACGACCTACGGTCGGAATGTGTTCCACATCACTCTGCGGTCATCGTCGGCACGATCCGTTCGCCGATGAGACGTGACGCTGAGCTGATCGAAAGGTCGTGTATACATCCACCACCGTCGAAAGCCGACATATGACAACAAAACATGTGAAAGATGTTGAAGCGCCGCAGGTTCCCCCTAGTCCTGCGGAGCTGACCCAGCGGCTCACCGAAGCCGCCCACGCGCGTGGCCTGACCGTCCGGCAGGTCGCGAACGCGATCCTGCTTTTCTCCCGGCCGGCAGACTACAGCGAAGCTGCCGGAGTCCAGGACCAGGCGGTGGCCCGATCGTTTTTCACCGGCCTGTCTCAGCTGGTCGTCCTCATGAAGGACGCTCGGCCGCGGGCCGACGGCAAGCCGGTCGGCCTGGCCTGGTACTGGTGGTGGAAGGGCGATCGCCTTCCTGAAACAGGGACATCCGACGAGCTGGAGCGTCTCGCCGACGCGGACGACATCGAGGCGGCGGCCGACCAGATCGCGTACGTCCTGAGCCTTGACGGTGAGCCGTCCACCGTCTGAGTACGTCGAGCGCCTGCTGCGCGTCCGGGAACGCGTCCAGGGCACGGCGAGGGAAGGGCGACGCCCTGGGATCTCCCAGATCCACACCTGATGTGCGGCAGGGCGCCGCCCTCCCTTTGCATTCGTGTCACATCTGCTGGCGGGTTTCCAACGAAACAGGAAATCTGCTCTTCCTCTTATGAACGTGCGAGCCTCCAGGAGCCGACATGGCAGCTGAGGCTCGTAGGATTCCGCGGCTTGATCGCTGCCTCGGCGCGGAGGCACCGCCACGGAATCCAGGCCCCCACCGCAGCGGTGGGGGCCTTGCCATGTCCTGGGGTGTGGAAGCGGCGCCACCTCGACAGGGCGACTAAACGCAGACGTCGAGGATGGGCAGGTCGACGTCGAGCACATGGCACCGCGGTTTCGAGGGCGGCGGGTCGCTGGTCGGCGCGGGCGTCGGAGACGGGGCCGACGTGGAAGGGCTGGAAGAAGGAGAGGAAGGCCGGTCCGGAGGTGACGAAGACCGTGGTGTCGGAGCCGCGTCCTCACCTGGGGGCGGAGCCGACATGCTCGGTCGTGCCGTAGGTGTTGGCCGGTCGGGGGTCTCCCCGTTGTCGGAGTTCTCGTCGTCCTCCTTCTCTTGTCGTTCGCTCCGCTCGGTCGGACGCGGATCCGGGTCGTCCGGGTCATCTTGTTCGGGAGGCCGGTCGGGTGGTGGATCGTTCCTGGGGGCGCCGGTGGGGGGCGGGGCCGACTGGAAAACGGTGTGCGGGGGAGTGGGGGCCGGGTCGTTGTCGGTGGGCGCGTCGGCGGGTGTGTCGGTGACGGGTGCGGACGAAGGGGCGAAGGAGGGGACGGCGGCGACAATGGGACGATCGCGAGACACCGGTGATGCGGGGTAGTTGATGAGCGTCAGCGTGAGGGCGACCGCGACGCCGGCGACCGCGGCGCTGGTGCGGCCGGGCCGGGTGCGCGCCTGGTCTAACATCCACGCCACAGGTAGCGGTACCAGTGCGCCCGGCTGCAGGAGTTTCATCGCGGCGCGCACGATGGCCCGCGGATGTTCGGTGTTGACCACCAGGATTTCCGTGCTCAGGCGGACGGCGAGGATCGCCGGTTGCATCCGACGTAGTTGTTCGCCGGGGTAGACGCAGATGGTGGCCGTTTCGAGCAGGTCGCGCCAGACCGCGAGCTCGCGTTCGGGGTCGACGTGGCCCAGGGGGTTGATGACCGCGCGCACAAGCTGATCGCCCACGGCGAGTTCGACGATGTGGGATGTGCCTGCTGGGGCGCGCAAGGTGTGGCATAACTCGATGGGTACCGCGTGCAGGCTGACGGCTGCGTCTAACGCACGTTTGAGCCCGTTGACCTGCTGTTGTAGTTCGATGCGGGTGGTGATGTCGGAGATGGAAGGGGAGCGGCTTCTCGCCTGGAGGCGTTTCAGAAGCGCTGCCACTATTTCACGGATTGTTGAGGTGTCGTCACTCTCTGTCACGAACTGACCGCCTGGTGAAACGCGCAGGTTTTCGGAGGGTTCTTCACCTCATCGCGCGACCTGGGGTTCCGGCAATACTTCACGGTCCTCTGTGACCAAATGGTTACATCGCGTTACGGAAGGTCTGTCCCTGGCCCGGGCTGGCCGCGTTGATCCGGTTGTTGTCGGCGGTGCGTCGCAGTGCGAGGTACAGCTGGACGAGCGCCTCACGCTCACTGTCGACCAGATCGGGATCAGGCAGGTCCCACAGGTACTGCAGGATCGGATCGTCCGGGTAACGCATCGGCGTGCTCTCGTCGGGTGCGTCCGGCGTGGCCTCGCCGGGCGGCAGTGGCGCCGGATCGCCGCCTTCCAGAACGCGCACAGAACTGCCCAGCTCCCAGCGCAGCGCGTAGTCGATGCCGGCGTAGGTCAGCTCGCGGACGTTGAGCCCGTTCTCCACCCGGGTCCAGGTGATCGGGCTCATGGTGCCCTGCCGTGCGGCACCAGCGAGCGACAGACGTAGGGCCAGGCGCCGCTTCTTGACCGCGGCGGCCAGTCGACCGTAGTCCGGGAACGCGTCAGGGTCCACGCGCTCAGCATGACAGACGATAGATAGCCCTATGAATACATCGTCCTATTGCATTTGGGGGACAAAGGGCTGGCCGCCAACAAGATCAAACTATATTTCTATGGCGACCTATAGCGATCTATGGTGCTAGATGAAATACTGTCGCCCAGTGCGCCGCCGTGGATCTCCCAGGATTCACCCGGTGCGGGCGGCGGCGCACGCATACGTGCGGCGCCCCGCCTCGCGCGGTCAGGCGCCCCTTCTACGGCCTCGCCGCACGAGCTCCCTGGGGGGAGAGTTCGTGCGGCGAGGTTCACCGCCCCGGCGCCACCGGCGACGGGGCGCCTTCCCGCTAGCGCCGAGCAGCCCCCTGGGGCGGGCTGCACCGGATCCGCCGCGAGAAGAACGACACCGAACGCCCGGATCACCAGATCCGGGCGTTCGGCATATACGCCCTCGCGACCTGCGAAAACTCCCTGTTTCACGTCAATTTCCTACCGGGTAACCATTGTCATTGTCCCCATATATCTGTAGTGTAAGAATTGCATCTACAGGGGGACCCCGAAGGGAGACCAGGTGGACGAGGTTCACTGCCTGCGCTGCGGGCGAGTGCTCCGCTCAGCCAAGTCGATCGCCGACAAGCGCGGCCGCCGCTGCAAGTCCATCGTCTTGGCCGCCGCCCGTCACACCGAACTCGCCGACTACACCCCCGCCCAGGTCGAGCACGCGAACGAAGTCATCGAACAAGGCGGCATCGTCCCCACCAGCCGGCCGCACCTGTGGACCGCCGTCAGCTCCGACGGCACCACGACCTACCTCGTCGCCCTCCAGGGCTGCACCTGCCCGGCCGGACTCCGCCAGCGCCGCTGCTACCACCGAGCCGCCGCCGCGATCCTCGACACCGCCCGCCCCGCTCGCCTCGCGCGCCGGGCCGCCTGAACATCCGAAAGGCCCCCACCGTGACGATCGAACACCCAGCCCCCGACGCCGACGACAGCAGAAGCGTTGCCGAGCTTCTCGCCGCCCTGGCAGCCCACCCCCGCCTCACCGACGACGACCTGCGCGCCCGCGCAGAGCTGCGCGAACGGATCCGCAACCACCCGACCGAACCCGCCCCCGAGTACGGGGTGCGCCGCACCTGGTGGACCGGCCCGTGGGCCCAGCAGCCCGCCTGCGGCATCGAGACCAACGCCGACAACCCCTTCGACCGCCAGCAGGCCGAGGCGACCGTCGCCTTCTACCGCGCCGCGCAGGCCGCGGCCGGGCTGCCCGTCGACGCCGAACTCGTCACCCGGCAATGGGCGCCCCCGGCCGACATCATCGCCACCTATCTCATGGGCGACGACGAAGTGATTCGCTTCGTCGTCGACTGCCGCCTCACCACCGACCAGACCCCGCCGAACCACAACGGCTGAACCATCCCCTTCACCGGCCGCACCCCAAGCATGAGCTGGGCAAAGTCCAGCAACCCATCGGGAGAACAGCGGCGACTGTCTCCCCGCACCTCGATAGGCTTCACCTACCGCACCAGGAACTCGGGGGAGTCCTCCATGCCTCGCATCACGCCTGCCCGGCCACCGCGCCACCCCACCTCGCCGCCGGCCCGCAGCCGCGCCCTGATCCTCGCCGCCGTGGCGTTCATCTCCGCCGCCGTCCTCATCGGCTCGGCCTACCTCGCCCTGTCCAAGCTCGTCGCCAGCTACGCCGGACTGATCGCCCTCATGGTGCTGGCCACCTGCGGCGGCGTCCTCGACGTTGGCACCGTCGGCGGGTGACCGAGCTCCACCCGCTGTACCGGACGCCCTGCACCTACGTTCGCCCGCAGGAGGGGGCTTCCCGCCGTTGCGGCACCGTCCCGACGCGCCGCTTCATCAACGGCTGGTACTGCCAAAGCTGCGTCCCCCGCTGGGAGGCGGTCGTCACCTCCTGGGCCACCCCCGCCCCGCCCCAGGACACGGCAAAGGGGCCCTGACCTGCCCTTGGAAGCTGTGTGGCTACAGTCGATAACTGTGCCCCTACCGCTGCTTCTCGCCGTCCTCGCCATCGTGTTCCGCATCACGCGGTTCATCACCTCCGACGAGCTGGCCCGGCCGATCCGCGAATACGTCGACCGCCGCTTCGGCGCCGACTCGCGCGCCTCCTACCTGGTCGGCTGCGGCTGGTGCGCGTCCATCTGGGTCGCCGCCGTCGCCGTCCCCCTCGCCTACCGCTACAGCGACCGCGTCTGGTTCCGGCTCCTGGCGACCGGCCTGGGCGCGTCCTGGCTGTACGGCATCGCCGCCACCCAGCTGGACGACTGAGGTCCCCTGGTGGCCTCGCCCGTCCCGCCGATCGACGCCGACGACCCCGAGTGCGTCGCCTTGGCCGCCAACGTCGCGGTGATGCGGGCGCTCGAAGTCGCCGGGAAACGGCTCCTGACCCGAGACCGCAGGTCGCAGTACCAGCACCTGCCCGCCTGGAAGCTGCACACCGAAATCCCGGCCCGTGAGGAAGACCTGGACCGGCTGCTCGCCGACGCCTGGACCTGCCTGCAGCAGGTGCTGCCGCACCGCGGCGACCTGGTCGCCGTCGTCGACGAATACGTCCGAGACCTGCTGCGCTCCGGCCTGCCGCACGAGACGCGCTGGCTGATGCGGGCCCTGACGACAGGAGATGAGCAGCGTGAACGCCACTAGCGGGCGAGCCGACGCCGCCGGCCCGCTGTACACGTTGGCCGGCGCGCAGATCGAGCTGAACCGGCTGGAGTGCGTACGCCACGGCCACGACCTGGACCTCATCGTGGGCGGCGCGTCCGGCGACCCAGTGGCCGCGTTCTGCTCCCGCCCCTGCGGCCACCCCGGCTGGGTGATGGTCCGCGCCGACCAGCCGCACCTGTGGCGCTCCCTCACCCCGGTACTCATCCGGGCGCTCGCCCCGTACCCGAGCGCGCTGGACGCCGCGAACGCCGCCATCAACGCCGCGATGACACCGGCCGCCGCACCGATGGAGAACGCTCGATGAGTGAGCTGCGCCGCCTGCACCGGGCGCTTCGCGAAGAGCTGGCCGAGCTGTGGCACGACCTGGCCGCCGCCTACCAGCGCAGCCGCATCAACCCGCCCGAGCAGTCCCAGGAGTGCCGCCAGCTGATCCGCCGGATCGAGGCCATCACCCGCCAGACCGGCCCGACACCGCCCGGCGACATCGGATTCGTGTTCCTGCTGACAGGCCTGTACCAGCAGCTGCACGAGCGGCTCGGCGTCGACGTGCCCATCCCCGACGGCCTGCTGCAGCACGCCCACGACTTCGTGCGCCTGGGCGGCCGCCTGAGCTTGGGCTACCCCGAGGGCCTCGTCGAAGAGCACCGCGACCGGCGCATCTACTTCCACCGCAAGGGCGAACGCATCTTCTACCGGATCGCCGACCGCACCGGGACGCTGCCCGGCCGGTTCGACACCCTCGACGACGCCCGCGCCGCCCTGGAGGACCTGAGCCCATGACAGACCTCGACAGCCCAGCCGGCCACGATGACCCGTCCGCGCCTCCGGTCGAGATTCATCCGCCGATGGGTGAGCACGGCCACGTCATCCCACGACCAGGCGGAGGCAAGACCAGGTGCGGCGGCCCACGCCGGTGCACGGTGTGCCGCGCCGAATGGCGGGAGGTCGTCTACGCGGCCCGCCGCGAATCGTGGCAGTGGAGGTGCGGCGGCGCCGGCATCTGCGAAGCGTGCCGTGCCGCGCTGCTGGCGACCGGCATCTGCCTCGACGCCTACGCCGACAAGGACCCGGACGCCTACGATCCGCCGCCGGCTCGCGCGGCGCCGATCCCGCGCGACGCCCACTGCCCGTCGACCGGCGCGCCAGCGTCCGAGTCGGCGCCGCTGGGCCACAGCCAGTCGGCGCACCGGCTGATCGGCTGGTGCTCGCACTGCCCGGACCGCAGCGCGGCACAAGAGGTCGTCGCCTGGCGCAGCTGGGCGATCACGCTGCTGCGCACCATCGACGACGGCGTGTGCAGCGGTGTGTGACCGGCGCCGCCCAGGCTCAGCGACACGGCCGCCCGGCCGCTGTCACCCGATAGGAGGAACCGCGATGGGATGCGGCTGCAACAAGAAAAACCAGCAGGTCAACCGGTTCGTCGTCGTCTACGACGACGGCACCGAAAGTGACCCGTACACCACCGCCCAGGAAGCCGCCGCCGAAAAGCACCGAGTCGGTGCCACCGCGCCCGTGAAGACCGTCACCGTCGCGGCGAAACAACCCACCCCCGCGGCGCCCGCTTCCGCGCCACCCCCCAACGCGAAGATCGTCAGAGGTGGGGGAGCGACGTGAGCGCCGCCCTTGAGCCGCCGAGGGGCGGCAACACCACGGCGGCGTCGCCCGCTGCGGGCCTCAGCGGCTGCCTCCACCTGCCGCTCCCGGCCGACCTGGAGCTCACCGCGCAGGCCGGCAGGGACGGCGACGCCGCAGCGAGCACGCCCGCGACCCTCCAGGCGGCCCGCAGCCGCCCGGCCCGCGCCCACGAGAACGGATAGGAACGTGCTCGACCCCCACGACCAGATCGACCACTGGTTCACCTTCCACCCGCCGACGTCACCGGAGCGGCGGGACGCCCACGTCGCGGTACGTGACCGCTGCCGGCAGCTGGCCCACGCGCTGGTCGACACCGTGCCGCCCAGCAACGAACTCGACGGCGCGCTGTGGTACCTGCGCCACGTCGCGATGTGGGCGAACGCGGGCCTGGCCCTCAGCCCCGACCCGGACGACTCCCGCCCTCCGAGCACCTACGAAGGGTCAGCCTCGATGATGACCGACCGGTCCGGATCGACCAACGGCCCCGGCCTCGCTCCGCCGCCGGGCGTGAACCTCCTCACCGAGGGCTGCCCGGGCGGCGGCGGGCTGTGCCCGGGCGCCACCCCATGACCCGCCCTCGCCGAACCGGTTCGTCCGCGTACGCGCCGCCCGCGAAGGCGGGGCGGCTGCAACGCACCGGGCCGCACCCGTCGGGGCGTGCCGCGGTGACGTGGTGGGCGAAGGCGCGTTTCTACGTCGCGCTGTACCTCGTGCCGGGAAACGCGTTGCGGTGCGGCTGTCACTGGCATCCGTGGGACGGCGTGGTGCGTGCGGCCCACTGCCCGAAACACGGTCGCTGGTGAGCGGCGACGGCGGCCGGGCCCGCGGACCGCCCCCGGCGACCTCGGGTCACGGCCGAGGGGCAGGCAGTCCAGTCGATGGTGGCAACAAGAAGCAGGAGCAACCCATGATCAACATTCTGAATGACGTCCTCAACAACGTGCTGGTCTTCGTGAACGTGCTCTAGGCACTGCCGCGAGGTCGCCCTCCGTGCCGTGAGGCTGCGGGGGGCGACGGCGTTACGGGGACCGGTCGAACGCGCGGAGCGCTTGGCGACCGCTGCCGCAACGAGCAAGTCGTCAGCGGGTCGGAAACCATCGGCCCCGCCAGGCGACTTGCTGTCACATCCATAGCGTGTGATGCTTTTGCTATGAGCGTGGAAGAGGACAAGACGAAAGCCCTGGCCGCGCTCCGCGCAGCACACGCGAACGTGCAGAAGGCCGACGAAGAGGTGACCCAGACCGTCGTGGACGCCCGGCACGTCAAGGCGACCTGGGCGGGTATCGCCACCGAACTGGGTATCGCGCAGCCCAACGCCGTGCGTAAGTTCAAGCCGCTCCTGGGGGAGCGGACCCCGCGGCAGAAGTGGGAGCACGAGGCCGATCCGGCGGGGCCGGCGCTGCTCGCCGTCCGTCATGCCCACAAGAAGGCGGGGGACGCCGAGCTCGCCCGGCTGCAGGCCGTGGCCGACGCTCGAAGTGCCGGCGTCACGTGGGAGGCGATCGCCACGGTGTTGGGAATGAAGGTGCCGAACGCGGTCTCCAAGTACTTTCCGCTGCTGGAGGAGACGCGCGTCGTCACCGTGCGCAAGGGGGTCGGCTCGGTGTAGCCGACGCTCCTCGTGGGCGCCTCTCCAGTTGGACAGGCGAGAAGGCGCCCACCTATCAGTGATCTTCGCGGTGGGGGTCTGACCTGCGATTTTCTCGGTAATTCTTCGCGGCTCGGTGTGTATCAAAATCATAGTCGGGAATGATATTGATATAACAAAACTCACTACCTCCACGGAGAGACCATGAGCGCCAAGACCGCCACCCCCACCCTGGTCGAGAGCATCCACGCCCTCTACGCCGCTCTCGGCTCCCACCCCATGACCCGCGAGAACTGGGCCTTCTTCGACTACCTCGTCCGCCTCAACGCACCCACCACGTTCCTCAACCTGGCCAACAAGCTGATCTTCGAGGGGCGGGTCATCGCTAGCCTCCCGCAGGCCCTGCGGGGTGTGGACCTCGCCGACGACGAGAGCGCCTTCGTCGCCCGCATGGTCGCCGACGGGACCGCCGGCGCCTTCCTCGACCTCGCCGTGAAGGTCCGGACCGCCTAGTGGCCACCGGGGCGGGCTCCGGCCCGCCCTCGTCTCCCTCCCACCTCCAACGATCGGAAGGACGTCATGGACCTCGCCACCGGAACCTACGTGTGCAGCCGCGAAGAGATCGAGCGGCTCGTCGCCGACATCGCCACCGTATTCGGGGCTCAGCCCGGCTACGGGCCTCACCTGATGGAAGAGGGGTTCGACGGCCGCCAGTGGACCATCGTCTGGGACGAGGGCCCCGAGGAGTGGGCGTACCGCGCCGGAGACCTGGTCGCCGCCCCGGCCGGGACGTTCCTGGAGCCGGTCAGCTACTACGTGCTGGCCGTCTGCCTCATCTGACGGCGCCCCGTGCGCGAACGTATTTCTGCAGGTAAATCACCGCCACCTCCATGCTATCTAAAGCATAGCTTGCTATGATTTAGATATAAGCAAGCGTTTCACTGCTACCCCCGGAGGGCGCCATGACCGTCGGAGCCATGACGAGCAACCAGCTCACCATCCAGCGCGAGGACGTGCGCACCGCGCTCTGCCACTTCGACCTGATGTGGAGGCTGTTCGTCAGAGGCCAGAGCAACCGGGGGGAGCTCGACGAGGCGCGAACCATCGCGATCACCAAGGTCGGCCTCTACATGCTCGACCTCGCCAACACGATCGAGGGCGAGGACGCCGCCACCATGCGAGCGCTGGCCGCCCAGCTGCAGGCCAGAAAGTCGCTCAGCCCCCTCCAGCTCGCCACCCAGGGCGACCTCGCCGAGCGGCTCGCCCGCCTCACCTGATCGCCCGGGAGGGGGCCGCCGGCCCCCTCCCACCCCGAGAAAGAGGACAGGCCGTGATTCAGACTCCGACGCGCGCCGAGACGAAGACCCTGCGGCGCCCCAGCCTCAAGCACCGTGCCCTCACTCAGATCGGCTGGCACGTCCTGGCCGGCATGGACGTCAAGGACGCCACCGTGAAAGCCGCAACGGACGTTAAGGCCGAAGCGCTCTCCAAGGGCTGGCCCGAGTCGAGCGCCACCGCGATCGCCGTGTTCGTTGTGAGGGTCGGCGCGCAGTGGGCGGCCGACCTCGCCGCCACCGAGGCCCGGCGATGACCGCCCACATCTTCCTGTCGTGTCCCGAGCATCCGGACCTGCTGTGGTGCGACGACGACCAGGGCTTCGCCGTCGAATCCGTCGCCGCGGCCCGCGCCCTTCTCGCCGCCATGCACCCCGAAACGACCGTTGCCAAGGTCGCCCGCGTCGTCCTCGACTGCGAGGCGGGCGGCTGCGGCATGCGCGTGACAGTCACGGCCGACACGGTCACCGAAGCCCGCCGGAAGGCCGCCACCCACAACAGCGGCTGGTACACCGCGCGCCGCTCCGGAGGCCGCACCATCGACGCCTGCCAGTACCACCTGGGCACCTGCTGCGTGCACCACGCCTCGCCCAGCTCCCCGACACTCGACCCCTCCGCGGTGCTGCCCGGCCGATCCGACCAGCCTGACCTTCCCGCCCTCCAGGCCGCCCAGCTCGACCTGTTCGCCCTGACCCGGGGGAGGGCCGCGTGAGCGTCGTCCTGCCCGACCTGCACCCCGTCGCGCCCGACGCGCTGACCAACCGCCACATCATCCGCGTCACCGCGTCACCGATTCTCGCCGCCAACGACGTGTACGGCTTCGTGCGCGCCACGAAGCGCTTCGGCGGCGGCTCCTGGCGAATCCGCTGGGAGGCCGCCGTGGCGGTCGCCCCCGGCGAGCCGAGAACGGGGATCCTGCACGTGCGTCCCGGCGAGGTCGTCTCCTGCATCTCCCGGGCGCAGTGGCTCCGGCTGCCGCGCCGTCTCACCTCCAGCACCGCCAGCGAAGGAGAAAAGCGATGATCTTCAGTGTGACCTGCCTGCCGAACCGCCTCCACCGCCGCCAGGGCCGTGCCGCCCTGGCCCTGGCCGACCTGCTCACCGAGGAGCTGCCCGCCTTGCTGTGGCACGTGCAGGCCGCAGAGCACACCGCAGGTTCCCTGCTCGGGATCCGCGACGACGGAGACCCGGCCGGCCGGGTCGACGCGGTCGACGAGTGGGCGCGCCGCCTGGGCGTCACCCCGTCGTGGGAGAAGCTGGCCGGCCGCGGCGGCGAGTACCGTGCGACCGGCTGGCACCTGGGCGCCCGGGTCGTCGTCCGCGCCTGGCTTGAGGAGTCCCCGCTGGAGGTGAACGCCTGACGTTCGCCGCGACCGTGGCCCGGCGGCAGAAGGCCGCCGGGTTCGCCCCGGCCGACCCGGGCACGCCGAGGTCCGGGGCGGTGGCCACGGCTGAGGTGGCCCGGGGAGGCATCGTCGTCGAGCTGGAGGGCAAACAGCCGGCCGCCGCCCGCGAGCGCGGCCCCTGGTGGGGGAGTCCCCGGCCGCCGGGCTGGCCGATCCCTGCACTTCAGCCGGATAATTCCCCGCATTTTTCTTCGTTTTCGCCGCCCAACAGCTGTACTATCAGAATCATACTGTTCTATGATTTAGATATAGAAATTCACCACTTCACCACCTCCGAAAGGCGAACCCCATGACCCTCCTCGACACCCTCTCCGCCGACCTGAGCACCCCCCTCCTCACCCCCGGCCTCGCCGACCTCCTCGACCAGGCCGAGCGCCTCCACGAGCGCGTCCCCCACGCGGTGGTCGTCACCTTCATCCAGCAGGGCCTGGTCGCCGCGGGCGACAACCCCGGCTCGCTGGAGTGGAAGCTGGCCAGCGCCCGCGAGGCCAACCGCCTCCTGGCGGCCGACCCGGACGAGCTGGAGCAGCTCGTCTAGCCGGCGACGGCGGGAGGCCGCAGAGCCTCCCGCCCCGCCCCCCGAAAGACCACCTGGCCCTCACCTCCAGCGAGCACGAAGGAGTCGTATCCCATGACGGTTACCTGCAGCGCCCCCGGCCTCGACCACGTCCACTGGACCGGCCGCCCCGGCGAGCGGTTCATCCTGGAGGAGGCCTGCGTCGCGAGCGACTTCGGCTACATCCGGTCTGACACCGGCACCGGCCGCCTGTCGCTGCTGTCGGACCTGCACCTGTGCGGCCCCGAGACGGCCGACCCGCTCGGCGCCGTCGGCGAGCAGGAAGCACTCGAGGAAATGCTCGCCGACCTCGAAGAGGAGGGCGACCCCGACACGATGCCCCTGCGCGAGGAGCTCGGCTCCCGCCTCGCCCACATCGCCGCCCAAGCCGCCTGACCCGCTCCCCGACACGAGAGGCCACCATGAGTTCCACGATTGACTTCGGCGAGGCCGCCGCCCGGATCGCCCAGGCTCGCCGCGAAGAGGTACGCCAAGCACTCGACGGCATCGAACTCGCCCCGGAGGAGTACACGCTCATCTGCGACCTCGCCTGGAAGGGCGGGTCGCGGGAGCTGATCTCACTGATCGGGAAGGTCCGCGAAACCGAGCGCTCCAAGTGCGCCGATCCGGCGCCCGCCCCGGACGGCGCGACGGGGTTCGAGTTCAACCCGGCGAACGAGGAGAGCAAGGCGGCGATCGTGGCCGCGATCAACCGCGAGCGCGGGAGGATCATCCGGGCCGGCTGGCCTGGGCTGCCGGTCGGCTGGCTTCCGGTGCGGGACGCGCCGTCCCTGCACGAGCTGGTCGCCGAGGGCCGCGTCGAACTGGTCACCATCACCACGGCGAGCAAGACGGCCCCAGGCGCGCGGGCCGAGTATGGGTACGCGCGCATCGCGAAGGAGGCTGAGCCGCCCCGACGGTGAGCCGGTGAACACCTCCTGCCGGGCAGGGAAGGACGCCGGATATCCAGCGGACATTTCTGCTGGTCAGACCCCCAATCGCTGTACTATCAAAAGCATAGATTGATATGATTTAGATATAAGCACGGTAGTCACCGCCACTTCCAAGGAGTCGCCATGCGCGCCCAGATCAACACCGAGTCCTTCGAGTTCAGCCACGGCGCCAAGCCCCGCGGCGAGGGCAACTGGTTCTTCGAGGGCGCGGGCGGCACCGTGATCAACCTGGTCGGCCTGTACTCCGAGCAGGCCGCCAAGCTGCCCGCCGGGACCTGGAAGACCCTCCCGTAACCAGCGGTGGCCGCCCCCGGCGGCCACCCTCTTCGCCCGCTCCGATCGCTTCCTCACCGAAGGAGTTCGCATGTCCGCCACGACCGAGAACAAGCCCCAGAGCAAGACCCGCGCCAACCGCGCGGCCGGCCCCAAGGCCGCCTCCAAGGGGGCGGCTGGGAAGAAGGCCGGGGCCGGGAAGAAGGCCAAGGCGCAGCCCGCCGCACAGCCCGCCGAGCAGCCCGACGCGCAGGAGCAGGCCGCGCCCGCGGTGTTCACCGGCTTCCGTGTCGACCGCGACGAGTTCGCCCGCGCCATCGCCTGGACCGCGCGCTCCCTGCCCTCTCGCCCTTCCGTTCCCGTACTGGCCGGCATCCGCCTGGACCTGGCCGACGGCGAGCTGCGCCTGTCGGCGTTCGACTACGAGGTGTCCGCCGAGGCGACCGTCCCGGCCACGTTCGACGGCTCCGCGCAGCTGCTGCTGCCGGGCAAGGTCCTCGCCGAGATCGTGCACGCGCTTCCCGCCTACCCGGTCGACGTCGCCGTGCACGGCGTCAAGGTCACCGTGACGTGCGGGCCGGCCCGGTTCACGCTGCTGACCATGCCGGTCGAGGACTACCCCAACCTGCCGGAGGCGCCGCCCCTGGCCGGGCGCGTGGACGGCGCCACCTTCGCCGCCGCAACCGCACAAACGGCCGTTGCTGCAAGCCGTGACGAGACGCTGCCGATGCTGACCGGTGTCCGCCTGGAGATCGCCGACGAGACGATCACGATGGCTGCGACCGACCGCTACCGGCTCGCGGTCCGCGAGCTGGCCTGGCGGCCCCATGCCCAGGGCTTCACCGCCGCGGTGGTGGTTCCGGCCAAGGTGCTGGCCAGCGCCGCCAAGGCGTTCGCCAGCGCCGACGAGGTGGAGATCTCGCTGTCGGGTCCGGGGGAGCAGCACGGCGCCGGGATGCTGTGCCTGTCCGCCGGGGGCCTGCGCACCACGACCCGCCTGCTGGACCCGGAGTTCCCCAAGTTCCGGGAGCTGATGCCGACCGAGTTCACCGCGCACGCCGACCTGCCGACCGGCCCGTTCGTGGAGACGGTCAAGCGGGTCGCGCTGGTCGCCGAGCGCGACACCCCGATCCGGCTCACGTTCGCCGGTGAGCAGGTCACGATCGAGGCGGGCACCGGAGACGAGGCGCAGGGCGTGGAGGTGCTGCCGGTGACGTGGAGCGGGGAGGAGATGGCGATCGCGTTCAACCACGCCTTCCTGCTGGAGGCCGTCGGCGCGGCCGCCGGGCCCACGGCCCGGCTCAACGTGGCGAGCCCGGTCCTGCCCGCGGTCTTCGCGGGCGTCGGCGACGACGGGGAGCGCATCCTCGGCTACGAGCACCTGCTGATGCCGATTCGCCTGGCGAGCTGACCCGCGCCGCCCGCCCGCCCGGCAGCGACGCCGGGCGGGCGGCGGTACGCCGGAACGCATTCTCCCAGCTCAAATACGGTAAAACCCGCCCAGCAAGATCAACGCTTGCTATGATTTTGATATAAGAAATCGGGCTTTTTCACCTGGAGGCCGCATGGGCGCCCACCCCTTCACCGACTACATCGCAACACCTGACGTGGAGGCCGCCTACCAGGAGGCCATCGACGCAGCCGCCGGCGAATACGGCCACGACCCCTACAACGGCAGCATCTCCACCACGGACGGCTACTTCATCCTCGACGCCGCCCCGGTCACTCTCACCGAGGCGTCCCAGACCTTCCGTGACCGGCTCGACGACCCGCGCATCAGCCGCCGCGACGAGTGCGCGGCCTGGGCCATCTGCGACGAGACCGGCACCCGCATCGGCTGGTTCTTCTTCGGCCTGGCCGCCAGCTAGCCCACCCCGCCCAACACCAGAACAGGATTCCGCCCTACTGCCAAGGAGGCCCCCCGCATGGTTGCCAAGACCACCGTCGGCCCGTTCGCGCTCCACGGTGGCGCCACCCCACCCGGCCCCCCGGCGCCGGTGGACGCGGTGGCCCGGACGTCCGACACGACGGCCAAGAACATCGTCGCCAAGACCGTCCCCATCGACCGCATCGACCGCGACCCGGACCAGCCGCGCAAGCACTTCGACGAGGCCGAGCTGAACAAGCTGGCCCAGTCGATGAAAGAACTCGGCCAGCTGCAGCCGATCAGCGTCCGCTACGTCCCGACCACCAGGCGGTACACCATCGTGATGGGGGAGCGCCGGTGGCGGGCCGCACAGATCGCCGGCCTGGCCGAGATGCACTGCCTCGTCATGCACGGCGTCACAGACGGCGATCCTGACACCTTCGCCAAAGCCGTCGCCGAGAACGTCGGCCGGGTCGACATGACCCCGCTGGAGGAGGCGGCGGCGTTCCAGCGGCTGGTCGACAACCACTACGGCGTCGAGCAGGTAGCCGCCATGTGCGGCAAGTCGCCGGCCTACATCAGCGGAAGAATCGACCTGCTCAACCTCGTGGTCCCGGTGCGGGAGGCGCTGGCCGAAGGGCACATCCCGCTCGGCCTCGCCTCGTACCTCACCCACCTGAGAGGCGACAACCAGACCCGGCTCCTGGCCCGGTGGACGCGCGGCGACTTCGCCACCGTCCGCGACGCCGAGGTCCTCGCCCAGACGTGCCGCACCGAGGAGGAGCGCCAGGCCGCCCACGGCGGCGTGTTCGTCCTGGCCGAGGAAGCGCACGTCCCCGCCCGGGTGATCGGCGCGGGCGGGCCGGACGGCCTGTTCGGCGAGCCGGACAGGCCCGTCGCAGAGGGCGAGCGCATCGCTGTGGCGCGACACGCACTCCTCAACAAGATCGAGTGGCTCGGGGGTGCGGGCGCCATCCTGGCGGAGGTCGCGGCCATGGACCCCGGCGAACTCGCCGTGCTTCTCGCCGCCGCCCCGGGAGGCATCGCCGCCCAGCGTAAGCACATCGACCACCTCAAAGAGGTCACGGTCAAGGCCATCGCGACGCTGCGCACCGCCCAAGCCATGGCCGCCGTCAACACCAGCGCCCTGCACACCGCCGCCCCCCAGGCCGAGCCCATTCAGGACGACAGCGCCTCAACCGCCGCCTAGCTAGCTATCAAATCCGTAACATCTTGCGGCTGAGATATGGCCGCAGGGGTTGTGGGGAGGGACGACATCACGATGACGACCGTCCGCCGGACCCAGCGCTTCTACCGCGTCGACTACATCGGCCTCAGCTGGGTCCTGCGTGCCGACCTGCTCGGAAACGCGCGCGTGGCCGACCTGTACCGCTCCGCCAGCGACGGCAACCTGCCCATCACGATCACCACGACGAGCCGCACGGAGACCGTGCGGGCCTGCTCCTGGTGCCGGGCCCGCCCGCGCGCCTGGGAGTGGGACCGCGACCGGCGGCGCGAGCTGGCCTACTGCGACCAGCGGCAGTGCCGGGCCGCGCGCCGCGCCGCCCACCGGGGCGAGATCCAGCCGCCGTCGTACCTGACCTTCCGCGCCGTACCGAGCCCGCGGACACCGCCCGACACGGCGCGCTCACGTCCGCTCTCAGCCCCCTTCGGCACCCCCGCACACCCACCCCACCCGACCGCCAGCCATCAGGAGGTCACAGACGTGACCAGCCCACCCCCCGCCGCCCCGCACACGGCACCACCCGCCGGGAGCCGGTCGTGAACGCCGGCTTCCGGGCGCGCGTCCCCGGGCCGCCGCCGATCGCCTACCAGCTGGGCGACCAGCGCGTGCTGTGCGCACCCGGATGCCTGTCGCACGAGGACGCGCAGACGCTCGCCGACACCGAACAGCACGTCGGCGACGTTCACCCGTGGACCGTCGACCTGGACCCGGACGAGGAGGCTCTGCGCTGCGACGGCTGCGGCGCCGTCCTGCTGCAGGCGCCACCCATCACCGACGAAGACGACAGCAAGGAGCAGTGACGATGATCGATGTCGAGGACGGTTTCCAGGCGATGTTCGACCTGGCGCAGGTGCTCGCGCAGGCGGAGGCCGCTGCGGCGGTCACCTCGGAGGCGGCCATCGCGATCGCGATCGACGGCACCCGGCTGCGGTTCACCGCGGGCAACCCGGCGGTGATCGTGTCGCTGCAGGACGACCAGCCGTCAGCCGGGGAGGTCGCGTACATGGAGCTGGAGCCGCTGGCGATCCGGCGGGCGAAAAGTGATCCGACGCCGCTGGAGTTCCTGCGGCACCTGGTGGCCAGAGGCTGCACCCGGCTGGAGATGCGGCGCAGTCGCCTGGTGACCGGCGGCTGGTACATGACGGCCAACCCGTCGATCGAGAAGCGGATCTCACCCTACGACGTGCCCGAGCGGTACAAGGTCGTGTCGATGACGTGGCCGACGCACTTCGAGGTCCTCGACCTGGAGACGGGGCTCGCCTACCGGGAAGGGCCCGGCCGCGCGCCCAAGCAGGCCGACCGCGAGATCATGCAGGAGATCTGCGACCGGCTCAACGCTGAGGCGTCCCAGGGGTAGCCGGGCCGCCCGAGCCGGGGCGGGGTGGTGGTCTTTTCACAGCTCACCTGCAGAAACAGATTCATATCAAAAGCATAGATTGCTATGATTTAGATATAGCAAATCGACTCTATTGCCCACCCGGGAGGCACCGATGGACGCCCAGAGCATCACCGGCGACGTCGCCATGCGCGCCGCCATGGACGGCACTCCCCACCAGCAGACCGCGGTCGGAACCGTCATCGGCCACGACCTCACCGCGAACGAAGGCGTCGGCTGCGTCATCGTGCGCTGGCCCGGCGCCGACGGCTTCACCGGCACCTACCACCCGGACGCGCTCGTGCGCGTCGAGCGCGACAGCGACGGCATCCCGCGCGCCATCTGACCGCCCCCGCGGCCCGCCGCCCGGCGGGCCGCCCGCCCCCGACCTCTGGAGGACCGCGTGATCCGCGACCGGCTCGTCTACACCCGCAGCCCAGAAGCCAACGCCTACCTGCGCGCCGGGGTCGCGGCCCTGTTCGCCCAGTACGAGGCCGACGACGGCCGGGCCCACTGGTTCCACGCCGTCGCGCGAGACGAGAGGCTCAACGGGTTCGGCGGTTCGGCCGAGCGCAGGCAGCGGGCCGAGCGACTCTACGACGAGTGCCGCCGCGCCCTGTCGCTCGCCCTTCACGCCCGGACCCGCGCCCTCCGGGAAGCCGAGCAGGCCGACCTGGTGGCCGCAGCTCTCGTCCGAGAGGAGCTCGCCGCGATCTCACGCGACTGCCGCGCCCTTCGCGACGCGGCCGCGGCCGCCGCCGGCGACGGCCCGCCGTCACTGGAGGACGCGCGGCAATCTTCCGAGCATTCCATCCGACACAAAACTGTACTATCAAATGCATAGCATGTTATGTTGTTGATATATCCACTCGGCTTTATCCACTCCACCAGGAGGGCGTCAGCATGCTCGCAACCGGCACCCGCACCGGCAAGGTCACGATCACTCTGCCCCGCCGCCAGGCCGACCTCCTGGCCGACGGCCTGGACGACGCCTCCGGCCGCATCGACAACGCGGGCTGGTGCTGGTGCTCCGACGTCCAGGACTGTGGCATCTGCCCCACCTGCGCCGAGAATTTCGACCGCGCCTACATCTACCGCGACTACCGCAACCAGATCACCGCGCAGCTCGGCACCGACCCCGACCCGGTCGCCCTCACCTTCGACACCCGCTCCTGGCGCGAGATCGCCGCCGCCCTGAGTATCGGCGCCGACCACCTGGCCGACAGCTGCTGCCTCGACTGCACCCACCGCAACCCGTGCGACGACTGCCTTGAGCAGCGCAGTCAGGCCCCCACCTACCGCGCACTGCGAACCCGCCTCGCCCGCCAGCTCCGGCACCCGCGCCGACCGCGCGGCACCCGCGCCCGTTCGCGCAACCGCCGCTGACCTGCCCAGCCGGGCGGGGAGCCCTTTCCGGCAATCACCCCGCCCGGCCGTCGCGCTATCAACTGCATATGACTATTTGATTTAGATATAAACGTTCGTTTGTGTTCCTTACGGAGGAAGCATGGCCGCCACCGACAACACCGAGATCACCCTCACCGCGCCCGCCGGCACATGGCACGTGCTGCTCGACGCGATCGACGTGGCGGAACGACACCTGCGCGCCCCCGCCTGGAAGCGGCACGACCCCAAGGTCCACGCCCTCGACTCCTGCACCGGCTGCGCCCAGGAACTACGCCGCCGCGGCTACCAGAGCCTGCGCGACACCATCGACCGGCTGCTCGCCAACGCGACGGAGCCCACCCCCACCCTTCGGCTGCCCGCCGACAAGACGCAGCTTCTCCTCGCGTCCCTCGACGAGGCCCCCGAGGTTCTCGGCCAGGAGATCGGACGCCACTGCCCCAACGGGTTCGACCTTTGCGACGGCTGCGAGCGGGACCAGCGCAAGACCTCCGCCTACCAGCGGGTGCGCGACGTCATCGCCGCCCAGCTCAGGTAACCACCGACCCGAACCTCACGAAAGGAACCGGCCATGCCTACCCCGAAGCCGACCGCCACGACCACCCACCCCGCCCCCGGCTCCGGCGCCGCCGACACCTGCCGTGTGCACGTCAGCTACTGGTGCAAGCGCGACCAGGAGCAGGACCCGCCCACCGTCCGCGACCCCGGCTACCACCTGCGCTACCGCTCCCACTGCGCAGGCTGCGGCCACGACGGACCCATTCGCAGCGGGGAGAACGAGGCCGCCGAAGACGGCTGCGACCACGCCTACCCGGGCTGGCGCCTCATGCCCGTCCTGGAGCACCGGCCCTACGAAGGCGCGCCGCTCGCCCGCTGGCAGGAGGCGGCCCGCGCCGCCTACCCGCCCGGATGGTTCGAGCGCCAGGGCCCGGTACGCGAATACCGGAACCCCGGCCTCACCCGCCACGTGCCCGGGTACGCGCCCGGCGGCGGCTACTGCATGGCCGTCATGATCCGGCAACCGCGTCAGCCGCGCAGCACCCCGGCCACCGTCCAGGGCACCTTGTTCGGCGGTGTCGCGTGACTGCGTGGATCTGGCTCTACGACGCGAAGGACGACTCCCCGTACGACTCGGAGGGGAAGACGTACCGCTTCGAAGTGCCGAGTGTGGCCCGCGCCCGCGAGATGGTGGCGGCGCTCTACCCGGCCGCGCCGCCGCTGGCCGCTCGGGTGGTGCTCGACTGCGAGTACGGCGAGTGCCGCAGACGGGACCTGATCCCGGAGAAGTACGCGGACACCGTCGAGCGCGTCCGAGAGCTGATGGGCGACCCGCGCGCCTTCCGCGGCGGCTGGTATCAGGGCCTCTACCGAGGCCGAATGTCGGACATCTGCCAGTTGCATTACGAGATCTGCCCCGACACGGGGATGACGCAGCCCGTCGGCACGCAGGCCGCCAAGCGGCAGGCCGCTGAGGTGTCGACCGGCGGCGGCCAGCTCGACCTCTTCGCGAGCGCGCGGTGACCGAGCTGCACCCGCCATGTACCGGGATACGCGCCTGCACGGCGTTCATGCGCACCGCGCCCAAGCCCGAACCCGCCCGCACCGTCCAGACCAGCCTGTTCGGCTGACCCGAAAGGAAGCCAACACCATGGATCTTCACGCCACCCGCGTCCACTGCCGCGAACTCCTCAACCGCATCTACGCCAACGGCAACCGGCGCGACTACCCGACCCTCCTCGCCGCCGAAACCAAGCAGCGGCTCCAAACCGCCCACGTCGGCAGTAACAACGGCGAGTCCCTGCCTGGCGCCGAAGCGATGAAGCTCGGCATCGCCCTGCACGTCCTGGAACTGCGCGACTGCGTGATCGCCGGCATCACCCCCGACAACGCCATGGACCGCCTGACCCTGTGGACCAACATCGCCATGCACGTCCACCCGGTGTTCGTCGCACCCGCCGCGACGGTGGCCGCGCACGCCGCCAGCCTCGCCGGACAGCGGAGCGCGTTCCTCGCCGCCCTGGAGGTCGCACTGACCTTCCAGCCGGACTACTGGGCCGCGCAGCTGCTCTTGCAGTCCGCTGGCCGCGACGAGCCCGCACCACGCATGGACGACCTCGCCGAACAGCTGCACGCGGAGCAGCCCACAGCCGATTGGCTGCGGCCGCTCGCCGCGCGCCTGCGGCTGTTCCGCCAGCTCGACCTGCGGGCCCGCGCAGGCGAACTGACCTGACACCCCCGCCGCCCCTCAGAGAGAGGCCTCGCTGTGAAAGTACCGCCCGACGTTCTCGAAGTTCTGGCCGACCCGCGCCTGGTCGTCGGCGGCAACAACATCCAGATCCCCTGGGAGCTGAGCAAACGCCTGTACGAGATGACGAACAAGACCCTGAAAGCCGCCGGCGGCACCTGGAACAGCGCCAAGAAGGTCCGCGCGCACGTCTTCCCGGCCGACGTCGACGCCGCCGACCTGGTGCGGCAGATCGTGTTGTCCGGCGAACTCGTCTCCGGCAGCGACCTGGGATGGTTCCCGACTCCGCCGCCCGTCGTGCACCGGATGCTGGAGCACGCCGGTATCCGGCCCGGCATGACGGTGCTGGAGCCTTCCGCCGGGATCGGCTCCATCGCCGGGCCCGCCGCCGGGCGCGGCGGCGTGGTCGACTGCGTCGAGCTCGACGAGCGGCGCGCCTCGGTGCTGGAGGAGCGTTGCGGTGCGCGGCTGGTGCACCGCGGCGACTTCCTGACGTGCGTCAAACCGCTCGACTACGCGCAAGGCTTCCAGCGGGTGCTGATGAATCCGCCGTTTCGCAGCGCGCTCGCCCATGTGAACCACGCGCTCGGTTTCCTCGGTGACGACGCACTGCTGGTGGCCGTCATGTCCGCGAGCATCACCTGGAGCAAAGATCAGGACAGCCGGGACTTCCGTCAGCTCGTCGACCTCAACGACGGCGAGATCATCCGGCTGGACCATGACGCGTTCAAACCGGCCGGGACGACCTGGCCTGCCGTCCTGGCCGTCATCCCCACCGGCCACGACGGCTGCACCGTCCGCAACCACAGCTGGCATCTGGCCCAGCCCAAACAGCTCGGCCTGTTCGCGGCGTGAGCCCGGAGGAGGCGAACCACACCCACCACCACAGTCATATCAATAGCATAGTTTGATATGATATTGATAGTAAGATTTCGTTTCGTCCCCCAGGAGCCCCCGTGTCCTTCCCCACCGGCGCCTCAACAGCCTCCTTCACCCTCGCCCTCGACTGCGGGCACACGGCCGAGCACACCGTCTGGGAAGGCGTCACCCCCCAGCAGCAGGGCTGGCTTCCCGGCGTCAACCGCTGGTGCGCCTGCTGCGCCCGCAACCGCACCGTGACCGCCGTCCACACCGCGGCCCCTGCCGCCTGACCAGCCGCCGCCCCGGCGACACCGCCGGGACGGCAAGCACACGCACCCACCGAAAGGAGTCGTCATGCACGACCCTCTGCCCGCCGAACGCCCCGCCCTGCGCATCACCCACACCCGCGAGCACGGCACCTACATCAGGGGCACCGTGAACGGCGACGGCGTCCTCGCCATCGTCCGCCACCACGGCTTCATGTTCTTCCGCTCCACCGACGAGATCGGCATCCGCCGCTCAGGCGGGCGCACCGCCAAACTCGGCAAGATCGAATCGGCGGCCGCTGCGCTGCGCGCGGCCGGCTTCACCGTCGACGTCGACGTCAGCCCGGACGACGCGGTCCGCATCGTCCACAGCCGCGAGCACGGAACCCGCCTCCTCGGCGCCGTCCCCGGCGACGGCGTATGGAACGTCGTCCGCGACCACGGCTTCTTCGCCTCCCGCCACACCGGCATCTTCGTCCGCCACTCCAAGTGGGCCCCCGCCGACCACCAGCTCATCGCGGACGCCGCCCAGACGCTGCGCGACGCCGGATACGCCGTCACCGTCACGATCGAAGGGACCGAACCTCAATGACCACCGACCAGGCCCCCGCCGCCACCACGACGATCCGCATCGTCCACACCCGCGCCGAAGGCACCCTGATCGAGGGCAGCCGGAAAAGCGACGGCGTGTGGGAGATCGTCCGCACCCGCGGGTTCCGCTCCTCCCGCACCGTTGGCCTGTACGTCCCGCACTCCCGGGACAAGGCCGCCAAGACCTGGATCATCAACGACGCCGCCGGCGCCCTGAGGGCGGCCGGGTTCACCGTCGAGGTGTCGATCGACGACGAGACGCCGGGCCGGTCGTTCGCCGAAGCCGAAGCCGATCGCAACGCGGGGGCGGAGGATCGGGCCGACCGCTACGGCGAGCGGGCCGACCGCAACACGGCGTCCGGGAACGCGCGGTGGGAGAGGACCCGGGAGCGGATGCGCCACCGGCCGCCCGGCCAGCCGATCCTCGTCGGCCACCACAGCGAGCGCGCCGACCGGAACCTGCTCGACTGGGCGCACCGCCAGGAAGGCAAGGCGATCGAGGAGCGGAACACGGGCAAGTACTGGGCGGGCCGCGCCACCGCGGCCGAGCACTACCAGCAGCACCGGGAGGACCCGGGCAGGACGCAGCGCCGCATCGACAAGCTGGAGGCCGACCGCCGGCGCCTCGTCCGCCAGATGGAGGAGAAGCCGACCAAGCTGGTGGGGGAGGGGGAGGAGCTGCCGGACGGCGCGGTGGTGGTGCAGACCTACGGCGACGGCTCCCGCTGGTGCCAGATGCCGGTCTCCGCGAAGACGAAGGCGCGCTACGAGAGCGACATCGCCGCGCTCGACGACGAGCTCGAATACTGGCGGGACATCCTGGCGAAGGCCGCCGAACGCGGAGTGAAGCTGTGGTCGCGCGACGACTTCAAGGAGAAGGGCGTCTACGTGATCACCCGGTGGGGGACGGCGGTCGAGGTGATGCGGGCCAACCCCAAGAGCGTGACGATCCCGTGGTCGCACTACTGGATCACCGGCGGCCCGGGTCCGTGGTCGGTCGCCGACTGCGAGCAGGCGAAGCGGGACGGCGGCCGCCTGCACACCGACACGGTCCCGTACAACGAGGTGCGGGGGAAGGTGACCCGCGCCGAGCTGGAAGGGCTCGACCCAGGGCAGGTGCAGGAGCTGATCGCCCGGAAGGTGCGTGAGGCGCGCGGCGACGCCGCCGACGAGTAGCCACCCCCTGGGGTGGCGGGAAAAACTCCTGTTCAGAGGCCAAATTCCGCCGCCCACCTGTAGGGAAACAATTGCATCAGTTGCCGCACATGTGTAGTGTATGAATTGCAAACTTCTTCTCCCCCTACAGGTAGGAGTGCCCGCCATGACCGCCGCCACTGACCTCCGCGAGCAGGCCGCCCAGCACGACCGCGACACCTACAACTCCCGCGAGCGCTGCGACACCGACGGCTTCCGGTCCCAGTGGGCATCCGGCCTCATGGCCGCCGAGAAGCGCCTGCAGGCCGACATCGAAGAGGCCGGCGGGCGGGCCGTCTTCCCCGCCCTCTTCGACACCAGCGGCAACCTGGTGGCGGCCAAGCGGGTGGAAGGCGAGTGGGGCTACTACTGGGTGCTGCTCGCCACCGACGACCCCAACGGCCGCACCCGCGGCTGGTTCGGCCCCTCCAAGGCCAAGGACCCCCGCAAGGCCCGAGCCACCGACGCCGCCAAGGGCTACTACGTCGGCTACGTCGAGGCGCACGCCAAGGCCGAGCTCGCCGGCGGAAACGCCACCTGCCTGAGCGCCATCGCGGTCCGCACCGACGGCGGTTTCAGCCGCGACGTGATCGTGGTGGACGACGGCCAGCACGACGAGTACGGCGAGATCCTCGGCCGCTGGTACGCCGCCCACGGCGGACTCCTCTAACCCCCCGGCCCCCCGGAGCGGCCCGCTCCGGGGGGCCGCTCTCACCAGGAAGGACAGCCCGTGCACACCCCGAAACCGGACGGACACCCCGCCGCCAAACCCCCCGCGAACGGCCCCCCGGAACCTGAAGTCATCCGCCTACTCATGAGCACGTCCGACAGCCAGCACACCGCGGGAGAGCGCACCATGACGAGCACGATCGCCACCCGCCGCGCCCTTCTGCGCGAGCTGATCGCCGAGTACGACGGCGACGCCACTAAGGCGCTGCTCGATCTCGCCGACATCGGCGAGATCGCCATCAACTACCTGAACCGCGAGTGGTTCGCCAGCTACCTGGCCGAATACCACAGCGTCCAGCTCACTGACGCCGGATGGACGGAGATCGCGGCTCAGCTGGACGGCTACGACGAGCACGTCTGCGACTACGAATTCCCCAACGTGCAGAACGAGTTCGCCGCAAAGGTCGTCGCGGGCCTGCTCAAGGTCGACGACGAAAACAACGAGAACCAGGAGGAGGACACCTCCCACCCCTGACCAGCTACCACCAGCCATCTTGCTGCAATCCCGAACGACTCAACAGGAGTACTCCGAAATGACCCACACTGACACGACCCCATCCCCTCTGCCGTTGGAGATCGCCGTCCCCACGGACGGCATGCTCGCCGCGGCGATCCGGCATCAGCAGATGAGCAAGCTCATCGAGGAGGTCTACGCGGGAGACGCGGTGACCGCGCTTCACGACCTGGCCGACGCCGGCAGGCTCGCCGTCGCCTACCTCGACCGGGGGTACTTCGCAGGCCACCTGCAGGAGCGCCACGGCGTCGAGCTCACCGACGAGATGTGGAAGGCGCTGCAGCCGCACCTGGAGCACTACGACGAGCACGTCAGCGGCTACGTGGCCCCCAACGTGCAGCGCCGGTTCGCGATCCAGGCCATCCAGGACGCCGGGATCCTCGCCGAGGAGACGCCGACGCCGTGACCACCCCGCCCACCGAACCATCCGACAGGAAGCACCCCGACATGACGAGCCCCGACACCGCCACCCCGACCCCTGACCAGGTTCTGACCGCCCTGACGAACCAGGCGTGGCAGGCGGCCGATCAGGCGCGGCGCGAGCACCTGCAGCGCTGCCTCGCCCTGGCCGCCCACCGGATCCGTGAGCACTTTCCGGCCGCGTCTCGTATCGCGGCCGACTTCTCCCACGCCATCCCTCACAGCTCCCGCGGCCCCCGCGTCAGCCTGGTATCCGTCCACGGCGGACGCACCACCTGGCACCGCGAGTCCGACGTCCCCGGCATCGGCCTCACCCGTCACGCCCGAGAGCGGATCGAAAGCGCCCTGACCGACGCGATGCGCTTCGGCGTCGACCACCAGGTGCTGAACGAGGCCGGATGGAGGCACCGCCCCTACGACTTCTCCGTCCGCGACATCGACCTGCCGCCTGCCGCGCCCGGCGCCACCGCTCCCGGACCGGAGTGGGTGACGGTGTGGGCGCTGAAGTTCGACGACGGCAGCCCCAGCGACGTCGTCCTGCACGGCTCCTGTAAGGCGGCCATCCACGGCCTGGCCATCGAGGTCCGTGAACGGTGGGCGGGCCGCAGCGACCCGGACCTGCCAGCAACCCCGCCCGATGACGACCAGGACGCGGTCGACGCGTTCTTCGGCGTGGTCAAGGACGAGTGGTACTGGCTGCACGCGGTGACGATTCCGGCGGCGGTCGCGGCCACGCTCACCCATGTGACCGTGTGGGTGCTGCATCACGACACCGACGCCCGCACCACCGGCGAGGTCACCGTGCACGGCTCGGAGGAGAAGGCCGTCACCCACCTCGCGGGGATAATCCGCGAGACCTGGGATCGGGTCGCCGACGACGCTCATGTGCCGGAGCCGCCGGAGGACGACAAGGAGGCGGTCGAGCTGTACTTCAAGATCCGACGCCGTCAGGAAGGCGACGAGTCCTACACCCTCCACGACGTGGAACTTCCCGGCCCCTTCACCGCCGTCTCAGAGCCGTCCGCAGCCGCTTAAACCGGCCCCATTCGACAGGAGATGGCCATGCCGCCTGAAAGTCGCCTGGCGTACCACCGCCGCACGCCGTCCGAGCTGTACGTGAGAGCGTGCGGCGCTGAGGGGGGTGTCTGGGAGGCGAAGTTCACCGTCGGCTACGGTCTCGGCGGCCCCTTCGTCGAGGTGCATGTGTCGCTCGACGCGTTCGCTGAGGCTCCCGCCCTGTTCGCCGCGCTCGGCGAGCACAGGCCCGCGACGCTGGACGAGATCGTGGAGGTCCTGGGCGGGATGGGCGCGGCCGACGAAACCGAGGAGCGCAGGCGGCGCGAAGAGGAAAGTCATCGCGCCTTCGCCGAGCACCTCGCGGAGATCGAAAACTTCGACGACATGGTGTGAACGTGTCACCGGGCGGCGCTCCCTGAGCTCCGGCCTCCGGCCGGAGAGCGTCCGCACCCGGCACCCGTACCCCCAGCGCGCTATCCAAAGCATATGTAAATACGCATTCGATATTAGGTGGGTGGTTTTCGCGTGGCCGTTCGCGCGAAGGCCACCCGCCCCCACCCGTCCGGAGGAGACCGTGTCGTTCGCCCATGCCCTGATGCATCGCCTGGAGGAGTCCCTGTACGAAACGGTCGGCAACGACCTGATCGACCTGGTCGCCGCGTACCGGCAGACGCCACGCGGAGCCGAGCGTACGATCCTCGCCCACCAGATCGCCGACCTGGCCGACCGGCACCTGGTTGAGCTGCCGCACCCCTGCTACGCCGTGGCGGGCATCATGGGGGAGGCGGTCGACGAGGTCGGCGCTCCCATGCACTTCGCGAAGATCACCGTCGTCGAGCACTACCTCGCCCGCCTGGTCCGAGACGTGCCGGGAAGGCCGCACTGGATCATCCATCGGGACGGCCGCCCCTGCTACGTCGCCGACTGCGACGGCTGCGGCGAGGTCGACGAACGCGCCACCGACGATGGCGTGCTGACCGGCCACCACGACAGCCAGGCCGCCGCCGACGAGGCCGCCGCCCGCCACTGGATCCGCACCTGGGACGGACGGCTGCTGTGCCGCTGCTGCGCCGCTGGCGAGTTCGCGCCGGACGCGCCGTACATCTGCCGCCACTGCGGAGCCCCGGCCGCACACGTCGAGTCCCAGCCCGCCGCCGACGCCCCGGCTACGCCCATCCGCATCTGCCAGCCCTGCCTCGGCGGATGACCGCAGCGGGCCCGCTTTGTGGCAACGCAACCCCTTGAGGAAGGTGACCACCGTGCCTGACCAGCTCCTACCCGGTACCACCGCCCACCAGCACGCCCTGCACACCGTCTGCCCTAGCTGGAGCTGGCGCGTAAGCGTCGATCCGCGCCGCTCCACCATCCGGTTCACGGTCGAGCTGGGCCAGGTCGCGAAGCTGCAAGGCCGGCCATGCAGCTGACCCTCGGCATCCCCGAGCTGGAGCGCCGCGCGCGGCCGACGCTGAACCTCCTCGCCTACGACCTGATCGTCATCTGCAGCTCGGCGGGCAAGGACAGTCTCGCGCTGCTGGCGTACGTGGCCGAGCAGATCCGCGAGCAGGGGTACCGCGGCCGCGTGGTCGTCTTGCACAACCATCTCGGCGTGACCCGCTCGGGCGAGCCGGTCGAGTGGTGGGGCGTCGAAGCCGCTGTCCGGGAACACGCCGCACGGTACGGCTTCGAGGTCGTGGTCCGCCGCCGCCCCGGCGGCGGCCTGTGGGATCAGCTGCTCGGCCAGCGCCGCCAATGGATGGCCCACAACGCCCGTTGGTGCACGTCGGATCAGAAGACCGGCCCGTCGATGACGTGGATCACCGAGGCCGTCGCCGAGTTCTGGGCGGCGCTCGGCGTGCCCAGCGACCGGCCGGTGGAGGTGTTGTACTGCCTCGGCCTGCGCGCTGAGGAGTCCGCCTCCCGCGCCGCCCAGCCGATCCTCCAGCTCAACGAGCGCCGCTCCTCCGGCAACCGGCGCATCACGCGCTGGCTCCCGATCCTGCACTTCACGATCCAGGACGTGTGGGCGGAGATCAAGAAGGCGGGGCTACGCCCGCACGCCGGGTACAGCTGGGGTTTGGGCCGGCTCAGCTGCAGCCTGTGCGTGCTCGCCTCGATGGACGACCTGATGCTGGCGGCCGCGCTGCGGCCGGTCCTGGCCGCCGACTACCGGCAGGCGGAGATCGAGCTGGGCCAGCGCTTCACCGACCGCCTGTCCATGGAGGAGATTCTCGCCGCCCTCGACATCGCCCGCCTGGAGGCTGCCGGCGACGCCGCGGCGGCGGACGCCACCCTCGCCCTGTACGAGCTGGTCCGCGCCTACCTCGCCACCACGGTGACCGCCAGAGGCGAGGGCCTGACCGCATCGGGCCGGCCGCGCCAGCCGTGGACCGAGCGGCAGCTGACCGACCGGGCGACCGCCCGCACCGGTGAACTCCTCACCTCCGCACGCCGCGCGGTCGCCCTGGCCGCACAGGCGGACACGACCGTCCTGCTCCTGAACCCGCTCGATGACGCGGCCGAGGCGGTCCTGGCTGGAGCGGCAATCCGATGACCTCCTGCCACGGGCCGCTACTGAAGAGCTTGGTCCTGCACCAGCCGATGTACCTGCACAGGTGTCCGGACTTCGACGGCGTGCGGAGAAACCCCGGCCCTCTGCAGCACCCGCGCGTGAACGGGGGGCCCGCCGTCGCCGGGCAGCAACACCCTCGGATGAGAGCCGGCCACCACGTGGGTGTTCCAGACGCTGACGCGCAGGGAGATCGAGTCCACCAGCCACAATTCGTAGGCGTCACGGTTTTCGGCCAGATGCTTCACGTACCGGTCGAGCACGGCCCGGACGACCGTCTCCGGGGTGTCGGCCGACAGGTCGGTGCCCAGTGCCGCGTCGCCGGGAGCCTCATGCCACTTCGCGGTGTGCTCGTCGGTGTACTCCACGACGTAGGCGTAATGGTTTCTGATGCCGCTGAAATCGAGGTGGGAAAGCGTCTCGGCCGCCTGCGCGGAGAGCAGCGCCCACTCGGCGATCTTTCGATACAGGGTCGCCTGTTGCCGCGCCTCCGGTACGCCGTCGTCAAGCCCACCCTCGCCCTGGTCCGGCATGTTCAGCAGGGCCACCACCTGGAGGAGCCTCTCCGGGGGGATCAGGCGGTTGCGCGCATCGATCAGGAAGTCCGTCATGGCATCAGTGTGAGACGCGTCAAATGCGCGGTCAGGCGGACGGCGAAATCGGTCCCATCCACGCTGGTCGATTGGCGACCACGTCCGCACAGGTCATGTGAACTCGCGGGGGAGACGTTCCTTCGGCTGGGTCTGTTCGGCATCGCGGAGCTGGGCGGGCTGCCAGCCGCTTGAGCGCATAGGTGCGGTCTGAGCGGCACCGCCATGCGGTGACATTTTCCCAGCTCAACTAGCCAAACACTGTTATATCGAAAGTATATATTGATATGATATTGATATAAGAACAGGTAGTTGACACCACCAAGGAGCGCCCCATGCCCGTCCTCGCCGAAGAGCTCGCCGAACTGATCGCCGACCGCATGAAGTGCTACCTGCGCGGCACGCAGATCCCGCAGGAGATCGCGGCGGTACCGGACATGGCCGCCCTGCGCCTGCTCCTGGACAAGGTGGGCGAGCTGTACGAGGTCGACGAGGAGGTCGCCCAGGAAGTCGTCTCGGCCATCAAGTGCCGGGTCCTTCAACTGGTCGTCGACGGACACCCCGAGGTCGGCGAGATGGCCGCCGCCCTCCTGGCCTACTGAGCCCGCACCGGCCCCCGAGCCGCCAGGCCCGGGGGCCACACCACCTCCCGCTCCCGGCTCTACGCCACCCGGAAGGAAGACCCTGAGATGGAGTTCGCGTACCGCTACACCGACCTCGTCTACGGCACCACCCACACCGCCCGCGCCACCGACGGTCCCGGCATCCTGGCCTGGGCGCAGGCCCAACTGCAGCGGACGATCACCGAGTGGAGCGGCCGCGACATCGGCGGCCGCATCGTCTACCGCGACCAGCCCGGCACCCCGTGGAAGCCGATCACCGCCATGCCCGTCCCCGGCGGCTGCCGCTGGTGCGGCGTCGACAAGCAGCAGCACGTGAGGCGCTACCACTCCGACATGCTCGACGATGACGGCAACCCGGTAGGCGGGCACTTCTGGACCGCCCCGCCCCAGGACGTGATCAAGCAGCGGATGCTGGCCCGCCGCGCCGCCCGCGCCAGCTCGGCCCCGCGCTGGTACCGGGCTGATGTGTGGATGTTCTCCGAAGGCGTCTGGACCCTGTACTGCTTCCCCGTCGCCGCCACCTGCGACGCCACCGCCTACGCCGCCGCGGTCGACCACGTCAACGACGCCTACCCGGGCTGTTTCCGCTACGTCACCCGCCTCGGCCTGCACGGCTCCCACCTCCCCGCCGAGCTGCCCGCGAAGGCCGAGCGGTGACCGGCGCCGCGTGCGCGCCCGCCTCCGGGCCGGGAGGCGGTGCCGCATGACCCAGCTCACCCTCTTCGGCGGCCCGTCCGCGCCCCGCCCCCACCAGGGCCGGCCCGTGATCCGCCGCGCCCACGGCCGGGTCCTGATCCTGTGCCCCGCCGGGCATCTCGTCTTCTCCGTCAAGGACACCGACTGGGCCGGCTCCCAGCCGGAGGCCAACATGCGCACCCCCGGCTACACCGTCACCTGCCACGGCGCCCTGCCCGAGGACATCCGATGACGGTGGCGGCTCCGGCGGCCAGCGGTAACCGGGTCCGCCGCTGGGTCATCCTCTCCTACGGCCTGGGCGTCGACTCCACCGCCGTCCTGCTGCGCCGGATCCTCGACCCCTCCAGCCGCGACTTCGACCTGCGCGACCTGGTCGTGCTCATCGCCCAGACCGGCAACGAGTGGCCGCAGACCGCCCGCCTGGTCGAACGGTTCGTGTTCCCGCTCCTGCGCCGGTACGGCATCCGCACCGTGCAGGTCGCCCGGGCCGGCCAGTCCGACGCGGCGGGCATCGTCGTCCTCGACGACACCCGCCAGCCGTACGTGTGCCACCTCGGCGGCGCTTACACCCTCGGCGAGAAGATGATCGCCGTCGGCACCGTCCCGCAGGTCGGCGGACGGCGCGACTGCAGCATCCGTTTCAAAGGCTGGGTTCTCGACCGGTGGGTGCTCGACACCGTCGGCGGCCTGCCCTACGAGCACGCGGTCGGTTTCGAGCTCGGCGAGCTGAGCCGGATGCGGATCGACCTGAAGGCGTCGAAGATGCCCGGCCGGACGCCGTTCTACCCGCTGATCGACTGGGGGTGGCACCGCGAGCACGCGCAGGCGTACATCCGCGAGCACCTCGACGTCGAATGGATCAAGAGCGCGTGTACGTTCTGCCCGTTCGCGCTCACGAGCGAGGGCGGCCGTGAGCGCACCATCCCGCGCTACATCGCCGACCCCGACCAGGCGATGCTGCCGCTCCTCATGGAGCACCTGGCCGTCGCGCTCAACCAGCGCCAAGGCCTGGCCGGCGGCGAGCAGCTCGTCAGCATGCTCGCCGCCGAACCCGGCGCCCGCCCGCTGCTGCGCCAGTTCGCCCGCCACCTCGCCGACCAGGAATGGGCGCTGTACGAGGTGAAACGCGCGTTTCGGAAGAAGGAGGGGGAGGCCATGAAAATGGCGAACGCCGCCCGCTCCCTCGTCCGCGTCGGCGTGGGCGGCCGCGCCGAGATGCTCGACGAACTCGCCGCCCGCGCCCGCACCCTGGGCAAGCCGGTCAAACGCGACGGCGCGCACCGCCGCGTCTGGGCCCACCGCAAGAACATGTACTTCCCGTGCGTGGAGGAGATGCTGACGGTCGCGCCCGCCTTGGCCCCCGACAAGATCGGCCCCGGCTTCGACGATGCGTGGGAGAAAGGGCTGCGGGGGCCGAGGCAGCTGCAACTCGTTGCGTGAGGTGGGCTCGCGCACGGGCTTCGCCGTGCCGGGGTGGGGATTTTTCTCGCTTCAATTCCCGCCCCAGTTAGATATCAAAAGCATAGTGTCATATGATTTAGATATAAGCGAGGCAGTCACCACCACCCCCAAGGAGGGCCAGATGGCCACCAGCACCGCGACCACCACGGCAGCCGAGAAGCCGGCCGACGGCGTCAAGCTCAGCCAGAAGAGCATCCCGGTGGACCGGATCGACCGCGACCCGGACCAGCCGCGCAAGCACTTCGACCAGGACGCCCTGAACGAGCTGGCCGCGTCCATGCGGAAGGTCGGCCTGCTCCAGCCGATCAGCGTCCGCTACAACCCCGCGACCAGGCGCTACACCATCGTGATGGGGGAGCGCCGCTGGAGGGCCGCACAGATCGCCGGCCTCACCGAGATGCACTGCCTCGTCATGCACGGCGTCAAGGACAACGACCCCGGCACCTTCGCCAAGGCCGTCGCCGAGAACGTCGGCCGGGTCGACATGACCCCGCTGGAGGAAGGCAGGGCGTTCCGCAAGCTGATGGACCTCGGCTACACCATGGAGGACGTCGCCACCGTCTGCGGCAAGTCCCTCAACTTCGTCGAGCTGCGCCTGGACCTGCTGAAGCTGTCCCCCTCGGCGCAGGAGGCACTGCTCAAGGGGCACATCCCGGTGGGCCTCGCCTGGTACGTCGCCTGCATCTCCCAAGACAACCAGGACCGGTTCCTGGCCCGCTTCGCCCGCGGCGAGTTCGCCACCATCCGTGACGCCGAGGCGTTCACCCAGGCGTGCCGCCGGGCCGAAGAGGCGCAGGCCAGCCAGGGCAGCTTCTTCGTCCTGGCCAAGGACGCCGTCGAAGCGGCCCAGGCCGCGGCCGGTGGCCACCAGGGGGACCTGCTCGGCGAGCTCGACCTGCCGCAGGGCGAGCGCGAGCGGCTCGCCGCCGACCGGCGCCAGCTCCTCGGGAAGATCGAGCGGCTTGGCGCGGCCGGCGCCATCCTGGCCGAGATCGCCACCATGGACCCCGCGGAGCTGGCGATGCTGCTGGCCGGCGCCCCCGGCGGCCTGCCCGCCCAGCGGATGCGCATCGACCACCTCAAGGACCAGGCCGCCAAGGCCGTCACGACGCTGCGGCAGGCCAGCGCGGCGGCCGCCGTACGGGCGGGCGCCCTGCGGATCGCCCCCGACGCCACGGCCAACACCGCAGCCAACACCGCAGCCGACGCCGCGGCCGTCGCCTGAGACGCGGCCGGGAGCGGGCCCCTCGGCGCCCGCTCCCGGCCCGGCCCCGCCACCGGCGAAAGGACAATAGCCACAGCAAAAACAATTGCCGCAAACTCAGTAAAGGGAATTAACGTTAGTTAAGTGGCAGCTAGAATGGATTTCATGATTGAAGTAGACGGCCAATCGATGCGGTTGGCGACTGGCCGGTGGAAGGACTTCGACCCGGAAACCGGCGTACCTATCCGCATCACCGTCGGCCACCCACGATTTATCCGCTACCCGTACGAAAGGGCAATGTCTCTGGCCCCGCACGAACTGTTCGCACCCCCCTATAAGGACATCGACGACATCCCCACCGAACGGTGGGTCTACACCAAGCGACTCGTCGCCCACCAGGCCGACATCCTGCGGGAACTCACCGCAATCGCCGCCAAGTACCCCGGTAAGACCGGCGTTCTCCTCTGCTACGAAAACGTCAACGCAGGGGAGGCGTGCCACCGCCGCTGGGCCGCTGAATGGTTCCACGACAACTACGGCTGGGACGTACCGGAAATCCAATCAGGGTCCGGTTCAAAGAAACCGCAGGAGCCGTCAGGGCCAGCGCAACTGCTAGCATTCTGACGCTGCAACTGCACCGCAGATAGCTCAGTGGATAGAGCACCGCCCTTCGGCGTAAGCCGGAGACCTAAGGCGAAGGTCGAAGGTTCGAATCCTTCTCTGCGGTCTACGCACAACGGGAGGAAATCTCATGCCAGGATTCGCCGCCCCCGGAGTGCTCTTCGCGGGTAACTCCGCCGCCCCCGACAGGGCGTTCTACCGGTGCGTGTTCAACGCCCTCCCCAAGGACCGCTACACCCGCTACGTCGAGGTCGGCGTCGGATCGTTCGCCGCGACGCTCGTCGCCGCCAACGCCGGCATCTCCCCGCACGCCATGGAAAGCAGCGACGTCACCCTCTACTCCTCCATCGTCGGCACCCTCCTGTCCGGAGGCGACCTGGAGACGCTCCGCATCACCCTGGACGGCGAACCCGTCGAACTGCCCGACGCCGACCCCGTCGCCCAGGCCGCGCACCTGCTGTACGTCCACTGGCTGGCCCGGATGCAGGCCAAACCCGAGGTGGACTACTGGCAGAGCCTCGTCATCGACCTCGTGGACCGCGCCGACGAACACCGCGCCCACCTGAGCCACTCGCTGCAGGGCCTCGTCGACCGCCTGCCCGGCATCACGTTCCGCCCCCAGTGCATGTGGGACCACATCGCGCAGGTCGCCGACGACCCGGCAACGATCATCGTGGCTGCCCCTCCCACGTACAAAAGCGGCTTCGAGAAGTTCTTCGACACCGGTGGCCGCATCGAATGGGCCGAACCGCCGTACAGCATCTTCGACCCCGAGACCGACATGCAGCGCCTGGCCGACGACATGGAAGGCAAGGCCGCGCTGCTGATGTTCCTGCAGGAGGACCGCACCGGCCAGGCCGCCCACCCGCGCCCGGTGTTCGCCCACCCGCTCGGCCCCGGCTCCTGCGCGTACGTCATCTCCAACCGGCCCGACGAGATCTTCACCTACACCGGCGGCCCCAAGGTGGCGCTCGGCGCGCCCCGCAGCTACCAGCCCGCCCCGCTGCCGATCATCCCGCCGGACCACGAGGTCACCGACACCTCGACGATCCAGCTGATCCCCGTCAAGGGCAGCGAATGCGACTACTACCGCAGCCTGTGGATGCACCGCCTGTCGGCCACCCCCGGCTCCTACAATCTGCTCGTCGCCCTCGACGGCTACGCCGCCGGCGTCATCGGCTACGGCGCCGAAACCATGACCCGGCCCTTCCCGCACGGCAAAAGCCGCTGGCAGTCCCACCTGCTGCTGCGGTTCGCGTTCGGCGCCCCCACCCTCAACTACCGGCTGACCCGCCTGATCACCATGCTCGCGCTGCGCCGCGACACCGCCAAGCAGGTGTTCACCGGCCAGTCCAGCATCCTGCTCGCCGCCTCCCACGGCCTGGTCACCGTCGAGATGACCCGCCACCCCGAGGTCAAAGGACTGCGCGGCCTCATGACCCTGGAAAAGCGCGACAGCCACCCCGACGGATACAAGCTGTCCTACCGCGCCGACTGGACCAACGACAGCATCGACGACATCCGTACCCGCTTCCTCACCAAGGAGAAGACATGGCGAAAGGCACGCCGTCGCCCGACAGGCTGAAAATCGGCGACGACCTGTGGGTCATGAATGTCGAGATCGCCTCGTTGCGCGAGCAGGACATCAACGCGCAGGTGATGCAGCCCCGCCACTTCGAACGGCTCACCGAGAACATCCGCAACCGCGGAGCGCTGGAAAGCATGCCGTACTGCCACCAGCCCCGCGGCGAAGGACCCGTTGAGGTCATCAGCGGGCACCACCGCTGCCGCGCCACCCGCGCCGCCGGCCTCTCACACGTCTGGGCCATCGTCGACACGCGCGTCATGCGCCGCTCAGAGATCATCGCCAAGCAGATCGCGCACAACGAGCTCCACGGCGAGACCGACCGCGACATCCTCGCCCACCTCGTCGCAATGATCGACAACGTGGACGATCTGCTCGCCACCGGCCTCCCCGAAGACGCCCTGCCCACCGTCAACCCCGACGACACGAAGCTGTCCATCCCCCACGGCGAGTTCGACTGGCGCGTCGCCACCCTGATGTTCCTGCCCCACCAGATGGAAGAGTTCAAGGACGCCGTCAAGGTCATCGACAACGCCACCGACCTCATCGGCGTCGCCTCCGCCGACCAGTTCGAAGAGTTCTCCGCCGCCGTCTACGAGTTCGGCCGCTGCCGCGACATCCGCAACTTCACCACCATGGTCGCCCTCCTGACCGACCTCGCCCGCCGCGAAGTCGAGCTGGCCCGCCTCGAGAGTGAGGAAAGCGCCGACAGCGACACCGGCAGCGAACCCGTCCCCGCCGGCTGAACCCCCACCCCCACCCCCGGCACCACCACCCGCTCACACCGCCCCCAGCGCCGCCCAGCACCCCCCGGGGATACGCATCCGAACCGCTCGACCGGAGCCCACTGTTCCCGAGGAGGCACATGACCACGTTCCAGCTCGACCCCACCGTGCAGCCCTGGGACCGCCAGCCCGGCGAAACCGCGAAAAAACACGGACAGTTCATCACCTACCGTGACCTCGGGATCGTTCGCACGCTGACGAAAGCTGCGGAAAAACTGACACTGTCGTACGGCCACACCCGCAACCTCGCCACCACCTACCTGTGGCAGCAACGGGTCGCCGCCTGGGACGCGCACAACACGCAGCAGTACCAGGCCATGCTCGAACAGGAGCGGCGCCGAGCCGCCGAATCCGACGCGACGATCCTGCGCGCCATGACGGGTCTCGTCGGCCAGGCGCTGCCGAACATGCGGCCCGACACCATGACGTGGACCGAGTTCACCCGCCTGGCCGAGACCACCATGCGGCTGCGCCGCCAGCTGTTCGGCGACCCGACCAGCACCATCGCGATCACCGGGCCCGGCGGCGTCGACCCGACGGCGGCACTCGTCGCCCGCTTCGCCGAGCTGCCGCCCGAGCAGCGCCGCGCCGAGCTCGCCGCCCTGGCCAACCAGGTGGCGCGGCGTATCGAAGCGGTCGGCGACCTCGACGACGAGTGACCCCCCGCAGCTGGCGGCGCGTTCGCGTCCGGGAGGCTGCGGGCGGCTCCAGTACCATGTGCCGCAGCCGCTGGTCGTGGGCCGGGCCCTTCCACAGAGGGGCGACTTGTGTCCACGGTTGGTGCCGGTCTTGCCGACGAGGTAGCTGCGGTGCTGCGCCGACGGCCGCCGCACCTGATCACACGCGGGCCGATCGCCGGTAGCCGCCGGCCGGCCCGGTGCGAAGGCGCCGAGGGCAGCGTCCGCGGTTGAGCGGCCAGGACCTCACCGACCGGCTGGGCCACCTCGACGACGTCGACCTGTATCGGCAGCTGGCCGCCGCGTCGCAGGCCACCAGAGAAGACCTGCTGCGGACCCCGGTGTCGTTGGCTCGCGGCCTGGACGACGGCTTCCGGATGCGGCCGCACCTGCGAGTGATCGGCGAGGCGTTCGTCGGTGTCGCTCGCGGCGACTACGACCGGCTGCTCATCGTGACCCCGCCCCAGGTGGGGAAGTCGACCTCTGTCGCGGAGTGGGGCCCGTTCTGGTGGCTGTGCACGTACCCGCAGGACAAGGTCGCTGTCGCCTCCTACTCCGATGACCTGGCGTTGCGCCGCGGCAAGGTGATCCGCGACCTGGTCGACGAGCACGGCCACGAGTACGGCCTGCACGTCAAGGACGGCTCGGGGGCGGCCAAGGACTGGGATCTGGCCACCGGGGGAGGGGTGCGCTCCGTCGGCGTGGGCGCGGGCCTCACCGGGTTCAGCGTGAACCTGCTGGTGGTCGACGACCCGCACAAGGACCGCGCCGACGCCGAGTCCTCACGCATGCGGCAGGCCGTCCACGACTGGTACTCCAGCACCGCGCTCAAGCGGCTGCAGCCCGACCGCAACGCCGTAGTGATCATCCTGACGAGGTGGCATCCGGACGACCTGGCCGGCCGTCGCCTCGCCGAGGAGGGCCGCCTGGAGGAAGGCGGCCGGTGGAAGGTCGTGCACCTGCCGGCGATCGCCGACCCGAAGTTCGGTATCGACCCGCTCGGCAGGCAGCCCGGAGACCCGCTGCCCCACCCGAAGATCCGCACCCGGGACCGGGCGGCGCTGCTGGCCTGGTGGCACGACATGAAACGCACGTCGATCGTGCGGGACTGGCACGCGCTCGGCCAAGGCGACCCGCAGCCGTCGGAGGGCGCCCTGGTATCGGCGGAGCTGCTGCGGCAGCTCCGCGACCGGGGGGAAGGCGTCGAACCGCAGAAGATCGCCGTCGCGGTCGACCCGTCCGGCGGCGGCCGCGACACCGCCGGCGTCGTCGGAGGGTTCCTCGGCGACGACAACCGGGTGTGGATCACCCACGACTGGTCGGGGGTCATGTCGTCGGCGGAGTGGTCGACGGCGGCGTGCCGACTGGCGCACGAGACGAACGCGGCGATCATCTACGTGGAGACCAACTACGGCGGCGACATGTGCGAGCTGGCCATCAACACCTCCTGGGAGACGTTGCAGCGCGACGGCGAGATCCCGCCGAAGAAGCTGAAGCCGATGGTGCAGACGGTCCGCGCCAAGCAGGGCAAGCTGCTACGGGCCGAACCGATCGCCCAGCAGATGATTCAGGACCGGGTGCGGCTGCGCGGCGTGTTCCCCGACCTCGAACACGAGTGGTCGCACTGGATGCCCACCGACCCGATGTCGCCTGGCCGTATCGACGCGTCGGTGTACCTGGTGTACGGCCTGCTGCCCGAAGCGGGCGGCGCCGCCGTCGTTCACGCGCCGCTCGCGCAGCGCCCCAACCCGGCCGGGCCGGGGGCGGCGATCAGTTACACGCGGAGCTTCGGGTCCGGCGGCCGGTAAACGACCGGGACGGCGCGGAGGGCGAGGCCCCGGCCCGCGGGGGTGAGGCCGTGGCCGGGCGGCATGGTGATCCTGCGGAAATTTCCCTGCTTTCAAAGATGCAATTCACGCCACCAAGATCACGGATTGCTATGATTTAGATATAACAAATTGAAAATTCCACAGGGACCATTTTCTATAAGGCACGCACTTTCGCAATCCGAATCTTCGTACCGTCAACACGAAGGAGAAAACGATGGCTCAGGAACTCGCGAACCACATCGCACGCATTCAGAGCGGCGAGGTGTTCGTCCTCAGCGAGGCCGAGATGGCACTCCTCCTTCCCTTCCTGCGGGAGGCTGCCGCCGCCAAGGGCAGGCACGCGGACAACCTGGAACTCTGTCAGCTTCTCGCCCGCATCTTCCGGCTCGGCGCCCGCCTCTACGGCGCCCCGCCCGCTACGCGCGAGCACTGCATCTGCGAGGGCTGAACACGCGAGGCGGAGCCCCGCCGGGCCCCGCCTCGCCGGTCGGCGAATCCGGCGAAAATTCCGGCATTTTCAACGCCAACCGTTGGACTATCGAATTCATAGTATCCTATGATAAAGATATAAGAAAAAGCCTTTCCTCCACCTCCGAAAGGACGTCGCCATGACCGCCACCACCACCTTCGAGATCATCGCCGAGGGCTCCACGGTCACCGTCGACATCCCCACCGCCGAGGCGGGCGGCCTCGCCGAGATCCTCCTCACCAACGGCGTCACCTTCCAGGTGGCCTAACCCGAAGGCCAAGGCCGGCTCTCCAGCACAGACCAGAAATCACCGACTCCACCGGAGGTCATCATGAGCGAGATCAGCGACTCCACCAACGTCATGGCCCGCGTCGACCAGCTCCTCGACGAGACCGGCACCACCCCCGACGAGCAGGAGTTCATCGAAAGCCTCGTGCTCGGAGGCCGCGGCGAGGCCGAGATCCTCCTGTCTCTGCTCACCAAGGCCCGCAAGTCAGGAAGGATCGCCAAGGCCCGCAGCGCCTGGTAGGCGCCGACCCGAAGCCCCGCCCCCGAGGCGGGGTTTCTGCGTGCCGACGCCTACCGGCGTCCAGCTCAAGGGAGCGGCGACGTCCACACGAAGGCCAAGCAGTCCTGATCAATCAGACCGTCCTCCTGGCCCGGCGCCGGGGTGACGCACACACGATCGAGCAGCGTGCCGATCATCGCCTGCCGGTCAGGGAAGGACGCCGACTCCCACCAGCTCGCCAACGCACCCGGCGTCACCTGCGCCAGGTCCGCGACGCCCAGCTCGCCCGCCCGCTCCAGCACGCACGGCATAGCCAGCATGGCCAGCGCCTGGCAGGCGACGTGCGTCTCGAACGGACCAGCCGCGACCCGAACAGCCCCGCAGCCGCCACGCGACGCATCGCACACGTAGTGGCGAGCCCCGGCCCGGGCCTCACCCGTCAGCGTCGTCCCGCACGCCCCGCACATCGAAAAGCCCGAGTCGAGCACGAAAAACGGGACGCCGGAGGCGGGTGGCTCCGCGCTCACCTCGGCGTCGACCAGGCGAAGACGCGGCACCTGGCCGCTCCGCGCATGACCCATCATGATCACCTCTCTTCTGGGGGATCTGTCGCATTCAGCGTAGGCAGCGCCAATCCCAGGCGACGGACGATCCGCAGAGCGGCACGACCGGATGCGGCCACGCGCACAAGACCTGAGCACGGCGCCGAGTGTCAACAATCGTCAAAACACGGCGCCGGATGCCAACAATCGTCAAACGCACCCGTTGCCGGGCTACCGTGGTCATATGGCAGCCGACACACCGACCTCCGCCGACGCGACCCCCGCCGACATCGTCCGCGAGATAACCGCCCTCGTCGAAGCAGGCCACACGCTGGAGGAGATCGCCGACACCCTCAACGAGAACGGCGCCCCGCCCCCCGCCGGGCCGGACCCATCGTGGACGCCCGCCTCGCTGCGACAGAAGCTGACCCCGCCCGCCGAACCCGGAACCTGACCCCGTTCCACCGCGAACGATCAGCTGGCGAAGCGGAACAGTAAGCCGTCTGCCCACCCCGACGGTACTTTTGGGACGTGACGGCCCGCCACTGGCCGGCAGGAGGGGGTTGTGGTGGCGTCTCACCTGATCAAGGTCGCGCCCGATCGGGACAGCTACGTGATCTGGTCGGTAACCGATGCCGGCCCCGAATGGATCGGCACCCGGGCCGAGACCGAGATCGAGCTGAAGGAACGCGGCGACTACAGCGAGGACCGGTTCGCCCGGGCCAACGAAACAGGCTCCTCGGCCCGCAGAATGCAGGGCAGCGAAGTCGTGCCCTACGGCTGGGACGACGCGTTCATCACCGTAGGCGAAGGGTTGCCCTCTGGCACCGGGCTGCGGCGGCTGCCACGTGAGGCTTTGGAGGAGTATGCGCTGGCGGCGGTCGAGGGCAGGGAAGACGACATGCTCGCGATGACGCTCCCGTACGAGTAGAGCGCCACCAGGAAAGCTCTGCTGCTTGGCAGAAGCCGACACATGGCGGATGGACTGGCGGTAGTGGGCAGCGAACTCAAGCGAGCAGAAGCCAAGCAGTCTCGCCCCAGCACGGGGCTCGCGATCACATCAGCTGAACCTCGTTGTTGCGTCTGTTACCGCTACGGCTTTGACCTGGGCTCGGGTCATCCCCTTGATGCCGGTCAGGTTCGCACCGATCAGGATCGCGCCGCCCAAGTGCGCGCGGGTCAAGTTCGCACCCGTTAGGTCTGCCTTGGTCAGATTCGCTTCGGTCAGGTCCGCGCCGGTCAGGTCCGCACGGATCAGCCCCGCATTGAGCGGTTTCGCACCCACCAGGTCTGCCTTGGTCAGATTCGCGTCGGTCAGGTCTGCGTCGGTCAGCTCCGCGCGGCGCAGGTTCGCGTTGGTCAGGTCTGTGCCGGTTAAATTCGCGCCGGTCAGGTCCGCTTCGCTCAGGTCAGCATCGCGCATGTTCATGCTTGGCAGTTGCGCGCCGGTTAGATTCGCGCCGGTCAGGTCCGCGTGGGTTAGGGTCGCGCGGGTCAGGATCGCGTCGGTAAATTTCGCGCCGGTCAGGATCGCGCCGGTCAGGTTCGCGTGATTCAGGTGCACGCGGCTCAGGTCTGCGCGGGTTAGGGTCGCGCGGGTCAGGTCCGCGTTGGTTAGTTTCGCTTCGGTCAGGGTCGCTTTAGTCAGATCCGCGTTGATCAGTTTCGCGCCGGTCAGGTCCGCGCCGGTCAGGTCTGCGCCGGTCAGGTCCGCATAGGTCAGTTTCGCTTTGGTCAGTTTCGCTTCGGTCAGGTTCGCCTTGGTCAGTTTCGCTTCGGTCAGGTTCGCGTTGGCCAGATCAGCGACGTGGAAGTCGGCGGCGATCCCGAAATCGAAACCGAATGAATCCTCGGCGTCGGGCTCCAAGCGGGCGATCACAGCGATTGCTGCGGCCACATCCACGAGAGTCTGCCCCTTGACCACCTGGGATTTCGGGGGCTGAGCATGGACCCGCACGAAGGAGATAAGGACATTGACGATGGTGGGCTTGTCGCGAATTGAGTCCACGGCGAGGCGTTCGAGCGCGTAAACGCCGCCCAGCCGGACGTCGATCGTTTTTGAGCCAAGCTGATCGACGGCTTTCGTGTAACGGTCGGTGACCTGGCCTTCGCGGGTGGCGTCCAACGTCCGGGCGGACACGTCCAACGTGCGAGCGGTGTAGACGAGACCTGCACCGGTGAAGACCAGGCCGCCGACGACGACGAGCCCGGTCGCTGCTTGCAGCAGCGTGGCCCGCGCGTTGTTGACCGCGTCGATCCGGTCCTTCACCGACAGCCGTTTGCGGTCGCGGGCGGTCAGCGAGCGAGGCTCGCCGGCCATCCGGCGGGCGACCGGCCCGAGCAGTATGGCCATTGCCGCGGCGGTCACCGCCACGGCGAGCAGCGTGCCGAGCGTCCACCGCAGCCCGTCGGGACCTGGCGCCCCGGCCGCCAGCCACACCAGGCTTGTCACGCCCACTGCGGCGGCGACTACCGCGGCGACGACTACCGTTACCGTCTTGCCCCACGTCCGATGGATTCGCACTCTCCCATTGGATCCGGGGCGCTAACGCCCGTTCAACGCTTCGCTGGCCTTGAGGCCAGAGCGTGATGTGACCGGATATCGCACGCGTGGCCTCCCGGCCCCGCTACCGTCGCCGACTGTGCAGTCACTGTCCGCATGCATACCGTTACCCGTATGGCTGCTGCGTGGGCCGCCGGCAACGGCCCCGCACGGTCAGGAAGGAACCTCCCCCGTGAAGACCCTGCCCACCGCCACCGCGGCCACCCTGATCCTGGTCTTGGCCGCGTGCTCCTCGACACCCGAGGCCGCCCCAGCGCCCACGCCACGCCCCTCCGAGACGTACGCCTGCAGGTACGAGCAGGTGCTGACCGAGCGCGGCGTGTGCGAAGGCCGCGACCGTGGCCAGTGGGCCGAGTTCGAGGCGACCCCCGAGGACCCGCGGCTGACCGACGGCACACACGAAGTAACGTGGGCCTCGCGCTCCGAGCTGCCGTGCGCCGCCGCGATCCAGCTGGCCGCCCCGTTCAAAAGCAAGATCGAGGCCGCGTTCATCGACAACGCCGGTAGTCCGAAGGCCGTGTCTCGCGCCTTGTCGGCTGTAGCCGACGAGCTCGCCACCGTCACTAAAAGCGCCGAGTGGGGTGCGGCCATGGACGACTGCCACGGGGAGCCGAACCACGCGAACGACGCCTTCGAGCTGCAGATGATGCCCCTCACTGTCTCCCTGGCCACGCTGGGCGCCGAGAACGCCTCAGCAGATGGGCTCATTGGCGTCATGACTGAGGTCCTCACCAAAATGCAGGCCGTCCTGCTGCTCAAGGCCGGGTAGGCTGGCGCGGCCAATTTCAGGTGTCGATGTCCCGCCGGGTGATGATGGCCGCGACGTCGCCGTTCTCCACGGCGCGCAGGATGGCGTCGGCCGCTGTCTCGCCGGGGGGTGTCGGTTCGGCGTCGTAGCCAGCCTCGCGCAGCTGGGCGACGAGGGCCTGCTGCTGCTCGGCCAGGGAGCGCGGCTCGGTGTCCACGAGGTACCTTCTGTCCGGATGCAGAGGCCTACAGCCTACGGACCGGCGCCGACAGGTGGCACTCGGAGGGCTCCCGCTCCCGCGCGAACTCGAAGCGGGGCGGTCCGGCCGCCAGGTGCTCACCAGCTCGCCTGCGCGGCGGATCCGCTCCTCGGTCTCGGCCTCCGGCCGGTGTTCTGAGGGCGGGCGCGCTCGAAAGAGTGGAGCCGAACCGGGCACGCAAGACAAGGGCGCGGCGAAGTCGCAGGACGGGCCGTATCGGGCGGGCCTCGTCGCGGGCCCCTATATGTAGGTGCAGTCGCGCCCTGTTATTGGTGTCGTCTTGGTACGTGAGTCGTTCGCCTGACCCTCTCTTGATACCCGCGATAAGGTGGCTTATCACGGGTACTCAAGCAGTCGGGGAGGGATGGGATGGAACTCGCCATACCCGACCAGGCGGGCACCCCACTCACGCAGCCGCAACCCACCTACACGGATGCGGACTTCACGATCTCGGACAGCACGCGTGTGCGGCTCGCCGACAGCGTCCCGGCTAACACCCGCCGCGCCTACACCCGCCAGTGGCGCGACTTCACTGCCTGGTGCGCCGCGAACGGCGGCCGGGTGCCGCTGCTAGCGACCGCGCAGACCTTCACCGACTACGTGACGTACCTCGCCGACGCCGGCTACGCCCCGGGCAGCATCGAACAGGCGATGGGCGCGATCCGCAGCTGCCACACCGCCGCCGGACATGAAGGCCAGCCGCACGGTCGCGCCGCCCTGAAGGTCCTGCGCCAGCACCGCCGCCACCTCGCCGAGAACGGGCAACGCCACCAGAAGGAGGCGCCGCCCGTCACCATTCCCGTCCTGCGCGCCATGGTCGACGCCTGCCCCCAGAACACTGTGGCTGGTATCCGCGACCGGCTCGTCCTGGTCCTCGGCCTGGCCCTCATGGGCCGCCGCTCCGAACTGGTCGCGCTCACCCGCGCCGACGTCACCCAGACTGACGACGGCCTGGAGGTGGCGTTCCGCACCAGCAAGACCGACAAGAACAGCGTCGGCGAGATCATCGCCGTCCCGCGGGGAGACTATCCGCTCACTGACCCGGTCGACGCCTGGCTGGCCTGGACCCGCCTTCTCGACGAGGCTGGCCACCACGACGGCCGCCTGCTGCGCCGCCTGTACGTCCACGACACCATCGGCCGATCCATCGGCGGCGACGCCATCAACGAGATCGTCCGCTCCTGCGCCATCCGGGCCGGCGTCCCACGCGCCCAGGAGTACACCGCGCACAGTCTCCGCGCTGGCGGCGCCACCGTCGCCTACGCCGCTCGCGTCCCCGTCTCGATCATCGCCAAGCACGGCCGCTGGTCGCCGACCTCGCCCGTGCTGCTGCGCTACATCCGCGCCGTCGACCGCTGGCGCGACAACGCCATGCGCGGCGTGGGCCTGTAATCCAGTCGCGACGGTCCCGTGGTGGCCTGCCGAGCCACCTGAGCAGCTCGTTGGCTACCAGCCCATGCCCATCACCACGAGCGTGCCGATCGGTGCAGTCACCTGCCCCCACTCAAACTCCTCAGCGACGATCCCGACCAGGCCGAGGTCTTCATAGATGTGGATCTCCTTCACGAGCACAGCCACCTCGCCAGAGGAAGGACCGGACCACAGAACGACCTCGTCGCCCTCGACAAGTTCCTCGATCTTCTTGACCGCGAACTTGGGCCTATTGATCTCCGCCATGCGACTCTTCTCCGTAATGACCTAATGCCCCTGCCGGAGGCCCTACCCGCCGGGCGCGAGACCCGGTGAGCAGGGTAACCGTCAGGACTTATGGACTTCGGGGGGAGGTGTGCGCCAGCATGGCCGCCCATACCCGGTGGCGGCACAACGCTATGCGTGGTGTCGTCCTGTGGTCAGCGCCCCTTTTGCTCGACGTCCGCCGCCCTAGCCTCATGATCCCGCACCTGACCAGGAGAACTAGTGTTGAACGACGCACCGCTTCGTTGGGCCCTGTACGCCCGCGCCGAGCTTGCCCAGCTGCGTGCCTACGTCGAGGGGGAGAGTGGTGGAGTTCTGCACGTTGAATGCTTCGACGTCGGCCAACCAGGGACCGGCAGGCAGGCGCTGCTGCGGTGCGCCCGCACCGAGTGGCTGGCCACGTTTGGGCGGGGGCTCCCGGCCTGAGTCGGAAACGGCCGTTTGGGAACAGCGGCCGTGATGGCTGTGACGACATCGCGGAGATCGTGGAGGGCCGGAAGGGCGGGGATCACGTGGCCGCTCGCCGCTGGTGAAGGCCAGCTGAATACCGTAGACGTACGGGACGTTGCCACCGCACAGCGCTGGCGGGGCGGGGCGGGCGTCGCTGGGTGCGCCGCCAGCTGATCGAGCTCGGCTTGTTCTCCATCCCCTGACGAGCAGTTGGCGGCGGGTAGTGCGGCCTGGTCTCGGCGATCCCACGCGATGGTGCGGTAGGGAGTTTTAGGGCGGAAATCAACCACCCTCATATTCATATCAGATGCATAAGATGTTATGATATTGATATATTCACTCCCGAGGAGGACGCATGAAGCTGCTCATCGCGACGACCCGCACCCAGGGCCACCGGGCCAACGACTTTCACTGCGGCGAGGAAGGTGAACTCGTTCGTCTCGCCTCCGTCTGTGCGCGGGACAGCACCCCCGAGGTCAACCCCGACGGCGGCTGTGGCTGTGCCCGATCCTTCGCGGGATTCGTCACCGCCCGGGCGACGACCACCGCCATGGTGAGCGAGGTCGTCATGACGCGCGACGAGTACATCAAGGCGATGATCGACGCGTACGGCTTCCCTGGCATCGAGGAGGAGGTCGCCGCTGAGGCGGACTACCTGATCACCCTCGCCGAGTCGCTGCCGGTCGGCGCGGTCCTCGAGGTACGTGGGGACGAGATCAACGTCCGCCCTTCGGAGGGCATCGCGTAGTGCGCCGCCAGGTGCCGCGCACGCGGCCTCGTCCGAGGCTCGGGCCTGCGTGATTCGGCTGGTGGCCTTGCCGGATGAAAACAAGCGGGCCTTTTTCTCGAATCTCGATACTATCGAATACGTAATGTCCTATGGTAAAGATATAAGCGAAAGTCAGTCAGGGCTTTCCAGACCACCCAGGAGGGGCGATGACCACCACAGCGCTACAGCCGACGCCGGGCCAGGCGGACCCGGGAGACGGCAGCGTCACGGCCGCGCGACTGCGCGCGATCGTCGACGAGCTGTCCGACCGCTACATGGAGCGATCCGCGGTGGTGCAGCCGCTGGTGGCGGCCATGCTGGCCGGCCAGCACAGCCTGCTGCTCGGCCCGCCCGGAACGGCCAAGAGCGAGCTGGCTCGCGACCTGACCAGCCGCATCACCGGCGCCCAGCTGTGGGAGATCCTGCTCAGCAAGTACAGCGATCCGAAGAAGATGTTCGGTCCGATCGACGTCGCGGCGTTGATGCAGGGCACCTACACGCAGGTGTGGGACGGCCGTGCGACGACGGCCCACATCGGATTCATCGACGAGATCTTCAAGTGTGGATCCGGCGCCCTCAACGAACTCTTGGGACTGCTGAACGAGCGTTTGTACCACCCGGAGAACGGTGGCTCCCCGATCGTCTGCCCCCTCATCAGCGCGATCACCGCCAGCAACGAGTTGCCGTCTGGTGAGGAGAGCGCCGCGGTGTACGACCGGCTGCTGGTCCGCATCCAGGTCGACTACCTGGAGGACCCGAGCAACTTCGCGAAGCTGGTCCGCTCGGCCTTCGTGTCGGCCTCGACGGCCGCGCCGACCACGGTGTCGCTGGACGACCTGCAGGCCGCCGTGCAGCGCCACGTGCCTGGCATCGGCGTCCCCGACTCCGTCGTGGACGCCCTGTGCACGCTGCGCGCCTCGCTGCGCCAGGCCGGGATCATCGTCTCCGACCGCCGCTGGCGGCAGTCGGTGCGTCTGCTGCAGGCGTGCGCCTTCCTCGACGGCCGCCCCGCCATCAACGTCAACGACCTGCAGGTGCTCACGCACGTGCTGTGGAGCTCCCCGGAGGAGCTGCCCACCGTGAAGCAGGAGGTGCTGACGATGGTCAACCCCGATGCTCGTGAGGCGCTGAAGCTGCTGGACGGCATCGTGGCGCTGGAGGCCGAGCTGGACGCGCTCAAGGGCAAGTCGCGCGAGGCGCTGGACGAGTGGGCGGTCAAGGAGGCGACGAAGAAGCTGCCCGCGGCGGGCAGGCGACTGGAGGAGATGATCGCGGAGTCGCGGGCGGCGGGCCGGTCCACGACGCAGATCGAGGAGGTCAACGCCAAGCGCCGCGCCGTGCACGGCCGGGTGCTGGTCGAGGTGCTCGGCATGGACCCCTCCATGATCAACATCTGAACGGAGACACGACATGATCAAGCGCAAGCCGTTGACCGCGCTGAAGGACCTCGCGACCAAGGCCGGGCGCTGGCTCGGCCTGACCGCCCCGCCCGCCCCGCACATCAACACCGTCAAAAACGACCGTTTCGACGAGCTGGCCTGGCGCGACACCTGGGACCAGGCGCCCGCCCTGCGGGAGCTGGCCTACGACCTGGCCGACGTGCACGACTACACCGACGACCTGCTGCGCGACGTGTGGACCACCGCCTACAAGGCGGTGCCGGAGCTGCATCCACGCCACGAAATGGACCGTTCCAGACTGCTGAACCACCAGGTGGTGGAGGCGCTGCTGAACGCCGCCGACTTCACGGCGCTGCGCGATCACACCGTCGGCGACCCCTACGCCGCGGCGATGGCCGTGCTGGCGCAGCGGGCCGCGCTGCGCTCCATGCTCGACCAGACCCGGGACGCGCAGCAGGCGGCCCAGGCCGCGGCTGACGCCCAGCAGGAAGCCGAGCACGCCGCCCGCGCCGTGCAGGCGGCGCTCGAAGCGGCCGAGCAGGCAGCTGGCGAGGACGGTCAGGTCCCCGAGGACGCCGAAGCGCAGGTGGCAGACGCGATCGCGGCTGCCGAAGCCGCCGAGCAGGCCGCCCAGCAGGCCGACCAGGCCGCCCGGTCGGCGCTCACCGACGCCGCCCCCCGCATCCACGCGGCGGCCCGTGCCGCCGCCGCCGAGGCCGAGCAGCAGGCCCGGGAGGAGGCGGAGCTGATGGCCGGGTGGGGGGTGCAGCCCGGCGACCTGCAGCGGATGAGCTTCGAGGAGCGCCAGCAGCTCGCGCAGCGGCTGGCCGGTGGCCGGCTGGCGAAGTTCGCATCGCTGATCGGCCGACTGCGGGCCATGGCCAAGGGGGAGCGCGCCCGCAGGGTGCGCGGCGCCCCCGGCGAGCTGATCGGCGTCACCATGGGAGACGACCTGTCGCGGCTCGTCCCCTCGGAGCTGGTGGCGCTGGCGGTGCCCGCGCTGCGCGCCGACTTCGCCGCCCGCCTGGCCGAGGGCCGACTGATGACGTACGAGACGCACGGCGAGGACTCGGCCGGGGCGGGCGCCATCATCGCCTGCGTCGACTGCTCCTCCTCCATGACGCAGGCCGACGGCAACGGCATCACCCGGGAGGCGTGGGCGAAGGCGCTCGCCCTGGCCCTGCTGGATCAGGCCCGCGCCTCCCGCCGGACGTTCATCGGCATCCTGTTCTCCAGCGAGACCCAGGTGCGGGTGTTCCGATTCCCCCAGGGCCGCGCCGACATCGGACAGGTGCTGGAGTTCGCCGAACACTTCTTCGCGGGCGGCACGAACTTCCAGGCCCCGCTGGACGCGGCGGCGGACGTGCTGCAGGAGCAGTACGACAGTGCCGGGGTGCGGCACGGAGACATCGTGATGATCACCGACGGTGAGTGTCGCGTGACCGGTGAGTGGATGGGGGAGTGGCGCAAGCGCAAGGCCATCTTGGACCACCGGGTGTTCGGCGTCACCGTCACCAGCAGCCCCGGCCCCGCCCTGGAGGAGCTGTGCGACTCCGTGCGCACCGTCACCGACCTGACCGACCTCGACGCCAGCGCCGACATGTTCCGCCTCATCTGACCCGCCAGTGATCAGCGCCCCATCCGTCAGGAGAACCGGTATGGCTTCCCCACCTCCCTCCGAAGGAATCGACCCGCACTCCGAGCACACCCCCGGCGTTTTGAGCATCACCACGATGACCTCCGGCGGCATGCAGGTTCACCAGTCGTGGCAGATGTGTGGCTGCACGCTGGATGACCTGCGGGAGGCGCTCGGAGCGCCTGACCACGAGCTGATGGCGACCGGCGAGCAGGCGCAGGCCGCGGGCCGTGCTATCGACGCCATCCCCGGCATCACGCACTTCATGCCGTAGGCGATCGGCAACAAACAGAAAACCACGACATATCAAAAGCATAGTAAGATATGATATTGATATAAGTAAGTGCTTTGGCTTCCACGAGCATGAGAGGCGACCACCACCATGACCAGCCAGACCCCTACCCCCACCCCCGCCGCATCCCTGGCACCCGCCACGCACCAGGCCGGCGCGAGAGAGGCTCTCGAAGGGTTCGGCGCGTACGCCGCCACGATGGAGCAGGGGGATACGCCGATCCTCGGATACCTCCTCTTCTACGCCGTCTTCGACGGCCGCGTCACCTTCGACGACCTGCACCGTTGGTTCCTGGAGCTCGGCTTGGACTCCAAGTTCTTGCCGCCACCGATCCGGCAGGTCGACGCCTACGAGCAAGTCACCGGCAAGGCCGGAGTTCGCTCCACCTACCGGCTCAGCGACACCGCCACCCCCCGGCGGCGCCGCACGCCGGGGGAGAAGGTCACCGAGGTGACCCTGATGGTCCGCCACGTCAGCCGGGACAACCTGAAGGTGACGCGCCACCTGGTCCGTGAAGTCCGCGATGAGGGACGCACCCGCCTGTCCTACAACACGAAGCTCGCGGAGATCGAGTTCTGGCGTGACCCGCTGGGCAGCGGCCGGCCCGGCGTCGGCGTCCTGCAAGTGACACCAGCCCACGACGCGATCGGCGAGCTGGGCGCAGACGAGCAGGCGAAGGTGCAGAAAATGCTGGCCGACATCGAGGACACCTACCAGCGGAAGTGCCGCTTCTACACCAGCGACCGGCTCCGCTCCGTGGTCCGCACCTACGTCGAGGCGCTGAACCCGGTGAGGGTCCGCGCCAGCGGCGGCGTGTACTTCGTCCACCGCTCCCAGGTCGGGCCCCTCGCCGCGCTGCGCGAGCTGACCCAGCGGTTCGGGGCCGGCAGTCACCTGGCCCGCGTTCCCCTCCCGGACCAGAAGGAGATGCGAGAGATGATCATCGCCGCGTTTACCACGAAAGCCCGGGAGGACCTCGACAAGCTCGCCCTCGACATCGCGGCCGCCCAGCGCGAGGGCCATTCCGAAGCCGCTGTCGCCAACCTCCTCAAGAGGTTCCGCGCCCTGCAGGACTCCACCACCGAGCACTCCACCCTGCTCAGCTCCTCCCTGGAGGAGACCAAGGCGTCGCTGCTTTTGGTCCAGGCCCAGTTCAGCAACCTGATGAACCGGGCCGGGTGAGGTAGCAACGTGCCACCGCGCAACGAACCGTCCCGCCTCCCTGGCCAGCAAGGGGGGCGGGATTTTTGTGTGGGGCGGCGAGCCGCTCAGCCCCGCCGCCACCCCCCTTCACCGACCCCTTCCCCGGCGGTGATGCTGCGTCCTGCGCAGGCTCAGAGCCTTCCACGCGGTCTTTCACCCGGCCTGCTCCGCCTGCCGGGCCCGATGGGATCGTGTGGCCGGAGAGGCGTGGAAATCCCGGACAGGTGAAGATCAACACAGGAAGATCGGAGGGTGAACGATCGACCCGCTCATGTCCCCGCCGACCAGGGCCGTGAGCCGCTGGGCGCCGGTCCGCCTGGTGCGGCGGACAGCCTGAGAGGCTCGCCCGCACCGGCCGCGCGGGTCGAGATCAGCTTCGGGCTCGGCGGGCCCTACGTCGCGTTCACCCTGCCGGAGATCACGCTGGTCCGCGCCGACACCGGAACGTGGACAGCCACCGCCGAGGACAACGGCCGCACCTTCCGCGGAGTCAGCGACGGTCAGGCCGGGGCTATGATCGCCCTCCTCGGGGACCGCGCCGCAGGCTGCTGCGCCGGTCGCGTCGGCCGAGAACACCACACCGAAGACCACGAAAGAGGGTGAAGGTCATGACGGGGCAAGCAACAGGGTCCGTGGTGCCGCGCTGGGTGCTGTACGGGCGGGCCGCCACCCACAACCACGTGGCGGCGCAGATGTCGGGCCTGCGCGACTACGCGCGCCAAGCCGGCGGCACGGTGGTGGCCGAATGCTCCGACGTGGGCGCGGTCGGTCCGGGCCGGGAGGCGCTCGAAGCGCTGGTGGCCGCAGGCGTCGTCGACCGGGTTCTCATCGTTGACCGTCCGCGGCTGGGCCGCGACTCCGATGACCTGGCGCAGCTGACCAACCTGTTCGCCCGGGCGTCCAAGGAGCTGGTGGTGCTGGAGGACCTCCAACCGGACGCGGCGATTCCGTACGAGCAGGCGGCGCAGATCCGGGCGGTGTCCGGTGACCCGCTCGCCGTGGGCGGCGCGCTCCTGGCCGGCGAGGAAGCGCCGCTGTGGTGGCACGACGGCGGGCTGTCGCTGCTGAGGATGCAGATGCAGGCCGCGCAGGCGCACCTGGCCGACGTGGAGGGCGACAGCCCGCCCGGATTCGGCGTGTCGCCCGCACTGGCCCAGGCGCGGGCCGACGTCGCCCGCGCCGAGGAGGTGTTCGCGGCCAGGCTGCTGCAGCTGAAAGACGAGCAGTAGATCCGCGCCCACCGGGTGGCAGGCCACAGCGAGCCTCACGCCTCGATCAGATGTTCGAGTTACGCTGTGCGGTATGGACGAGGTCGAGCCTCTGCGGATGCCGCCGATGGTGCTGCACAAGGGGCAGGAGCTGGCGTTCCTGCTGCGCTGGCGCAAAACAGTCGGGGACGCGGTCATCTGGTGGGGGGAACTGGCGATCCCGGACACGCGCGAGGTGCCCGGCACCGACCCGGCCTACATGGTGACGCACCGGTGGGTGGAATCCTCCGACATCGTGACGCTGCCCGGCGTGGACTACGACGTCGTGCCGCACCCCGGACGGCCCGCCCGCCGGAACCGTTAGAACCTCAGCTGGGCGAAGACAACCCGTCCAGGCAGGCACGAAACTCCTGCACCTGCGCCTCCTCGGCGGGCAGCCGCTGGGCGAAGGCGTTGAGCTGGTCGACGACGCGGCTGGACTCGACGTCGGTGACGAGGTCGACAGCGCGGCGCGCGGTCTCCAAGGCGCCGTCCACGTCGTGCTGGCCGAGCTGCGCGTCGGCGATGGCGGTCAGGCCGAGCACAGTGTCACGGGTGTAGTCGATGCCGCGCTCCGCCATGCCGTCTTCGAGGAGGCGCACCGCGATGTCGGGGCGGCCGAGCTCTACGAAGCCCGCGCCAACCTCGATCGTGTGGGACGGCTGGCGCATCCAGTAGATCCACGGCGGGTCGTCGTCCGGGTCGCGGCGCCCCCAGTGGTCGTCGGCGCGAAACAACACCTCGACGGCTTGGCGGGCCTCACCGACGACGGCATGGGCACGGACCTGCCACGCGTCGAGCATGGCATGCACCGTGCGGGGCGCCCCGGAGCCGATGCGTTCGCGGGCGGTGTGCAGCAGGTTGATCGCGGCGCGGCCGTCTCCGGCATAGGTGTGCTGCATCGCCATGAGCGACAGGATGTAGGCGCCGGTCAAGGTGTCGCCTCCGGCGGCGGAGGTGCGCAGCCCGGCGTGCCAGTACCGTGCCGCGGCGGCGTGCCTGTGGCTGTCGAAGGCGCACCAGCCGGCGAAGCGCAGCAGCTCGCCAGCCGCGCCGTACAGGCGCCGTTCGACCGCTGATCGGTAGCGGCCACCGTGCAGCAGCCGGGAGATCAGCTGCAGGTTGGCCTGGGCGAGGTGCAGGCAGTAGTCGCCGCCGACGAGATCGTCCAGGTGCCACAGCCGGTGAATGGCATCCTCAACCCAGGTCACCACCTCGGCGTCGACGGTGCCGCCGCCACCAGCGTGCATGATCTTTCCTGTGGGGATGGTGGCCCAGGCCCCGGCCAGTTCAGCGGTTTCGTTCCCCGACAGCAGAAGGAATCCTCGCCGGTCGCCGTCCGCGCTCATGCACCCCGCCATGATCTGTTTCGCCGTCTCAGGTGTCCACGCCTGGTCCAGTGGTTCGGTCCCGTCGGCCGTCAGCAACCACGACGGCCACCCGAGATTCAACACCGTCTGAGCGTCGACCCCCACTTCTTCGGCGATGGCGAGTTGCGCGGCGAGTTCGGGAACGACCTGGTGGTGCTCCCACCGGTAGACCTTCTGGCGGTGGGTGGCCATGTTCAGGCCTGACCGGCGTTGCACCAGCTCAGCGACGTCGGCGAGAGTCCATCCGCGCTGCGCCCGCAGGTACGTCAGAGGGTGACGAATCAGAAACTGATCGCTGCTCATGCCATGTCCCTTGGCGGCTGGGGGATTACAGCGAGACTACGGCGAGGCCCTGTCGCCCACCTCCGACACCCGCTTGTCTGAGATCAGACCGTGACGAGGTGGGTGCGAGAGGTGACAGGAGTTCCGGTGTAGCCGTTGCCTGCTCCTTGCGCCCTTCAGGGAAGGAGCTTTTCGTGACGAAACCGCAGACCAGCGGCGCGCTCGCCTTCGCGGCCGAACCCAGCGGGGATCTCGGTGAAGGCTCCCAGAACACGGCTGGGCCGGAACGTCCGCCGCAGACCGTGGACTCCGCCCCGGAGCAGGCGGTGGACCTGGTGCTCGACCCGTGGCGGCTGCGGGTCGTCGGTGTTCCGTCCCTGGTGGCGGCGGTGAGCACGGTGATGGTGCCGCCGTGCACGGTGAGCGACGCCGGCCCCAGCGTGAACTGGACGATCCGCGTCGACCGCGACGAGCTCGACCAGCGGCCGGAGGACGTTAACGCGCTGCTCGCCGACCGGCCCATGCTGGCCTCCCCGCACGGCGGGCCCCGCCTGGCCGTGGCCGGCACCGGAAACGGGCTGCTGCGCCTGCTGGGCCTGTACCGGCCGGGAAGCGCAGCGGCACTGCTGGAAGTCGACCGGGTCCAACGCCTCACCCGCGTCTCCGTCCCCTACGACGACTCGTCGCGGCGCTGGCCCGATTGGCTGGCCCGGCTGTTCTTCTCCTCCCGGATGCTGGACGGCGGGTGGCGGATGCTGCACGCCTCCGCGGTGACCGTGAACGGTACGGCGGTGCTGTTCGTGGCGGGCAGCCGGGGCGGCAAGTCCACGCTCGCGCACCGCGCCTGCGACGAGCTGGGCGCCCGGTTCATGGCCGACGACCTGGTGATGATCGGCATGGGTGGGATCGTCGCCGGGTGGCCGACCCGGGTCGGCGTCCCCGAGGAGCTGGCCGCCTCCTCCGGCGGGGTGGAGCAGGAACGCAGGGTGGGCGGCGTACTCCGGCGCCGGGTGTTGTTCACCGCCGGCGAGCACCGGGCCATCGTCGACTGGGCGCCCCCGGCCCAGCTGGGCGCCGTCGTGCACGTGGTCCCCGCCCCTGAGGAGGAAACCTCCCAGCCGTTGCGCGCCGTCGCCCTGGACCCAGCGGAAGCGGAGGCGGTGCTGGCGGGCGCAGCCAGTGTCCCCGGACGGCGGCTGTACTCCACCGACCTGCTCGGGGTGACCGGAGGCCCGCCCCCCGGCCAGATCACCTGGCCTACGCCGAGCTGGGCGGACATGCTGGCCGACGTGCCCGCCGTCCGGCTGACGGTGCCCCACCTGCGGGATCTGCCGCACGCCCCGGTGTGGGAGACGCTGGCCGAGCTGCTGCAGGTGGCGGCCCAGTGAACGCGGGTATCGTGCCGCGGCGGCTGGTGGTCGTGCCCAGCGCCGGACGCACCCTGGCTGTCGCCGCCAGCGACGACGTCATCGCGGCGTGGCCGCACATCGCACCGCACGTGCCCGGCGCCTCCGCTGAGCTGCTGCACCCCGGCGAGCATCTGGCGGGCCGCGGCGTCGCTGTCCCGGACGCCCCGCCGGACGCCCGCCGGGTGATCAACGCGCATCTGCATGTGCTGCACCTGGCCGCCGGCACCTTGTGTGTGCACGCCGTCGCGATGCACCGGCCCGGCCAGGGCGCGGTGCTGCTCCTCGGTGGCCACGGCGCGGGCAAGACCCTGGCCGGGCTCGCGCTCGCGGCCCGCGGCTGGCAGTGGCTGGCCGGTGATGTGACCCTGCTCGACGTCGCCGCCGACGGCGGCCCTTTCGTACGAGGCGGCACCACCGCGATCCTCGGCCGACGCGGCGCGGTCCGCCGCTGGTTTCCCGACCTGAGCCTGCCCGAAGCCGGGCCGGCCATCGTCGATCTACGTCGGCGCGACATGGCGGCCGCCGGGCCGACCCGGGTGCCGGTGGCGGCGGCGGTGCTCGTCTCCCTCGACACCGACCCTTCCGCGAAGGGCGGCGCGCTCGAGCGCGTGGACCGGCACACGGCGGCCACAGCGTGGCTGCACAGCAGCGGACACCTGCTCGACCGCCTCCTCGACGCCGGAGAACAGCCGCTGCGGCTGCTGGAAGACGAGCACGCCCAGCGGCAGCGCATCCGGTACGTGCACGCCCTCACCGGCTCGACCGGCTGCTACGCGGTGCGTGGCACCCCGCACGACATCGCCCACCAGGTCGAGCAGCTGGCCGAAGATCGGTGGACGCGATGACGAGGCGGCCCGCTCACAGGCGCGCCTGGTCCCGGAGGTAGTCGGCGACGGCGGACGCCGCGTCGCTGCCCAGAACGACTCCGTAGTCGATGACCTTCGTGTCGGTCAGGACCAGGCGCAGGCCGCTGGCGGAGGGCAGCACCCGCGTGGGGTGGTTGCTTCGGTCGAGCTGCCGTTGCAGCAACACCGCCTGGGCGATGCGGTAGTCGGTGGCGGAGTAGGCGATGTCGTAGTGCTGAATGAGCACGTGACGAGGATGCAGGGTCGCGGCGATGACGGGCACATCCCGCGTTTCCAGATGGCATGCCTCGGCCCGGCCCGGCACCTGGTCGATGTTGGAGGCGTCCGCGTGGGCGATCACCATGGTCGGCGTCGGGCAGATCGCCGCCACGTGCCCCAGCAACGCTTCGGTGAGGTTGGTGTCGGAGGTGTACCAGATGTGCCCGACGCTGCTCTCGTAGATCAGGCCGATCGCGCTACGGCTACGCCCGGCCTCCTCGGTGTGCACCGCCGGCACCGCATGGAGGGTCACATCGCCGACCGTGATCGACGCCCTGCCGGGGCCTTCCGTCTCGGGATGCGCGAGCGTGACCAGCTCAGCCAGCCCGCCCTCGCCCGCGTGATACGGGGAGAACGCGGCGAACCTCGCCGCAGCCGTCGGGTTGGCCAGCAGCAGTTTGCGGCCGCCAGGGGAGTAGCTGACCATCCCTTCCAAGCAGGGGATCACGTCGGCGTAATGGTCGGGATGCAGGTGGGTGACGGCGATGGCGTCCAGCTCCGACCAGGAGAACAGGCCCTGCTCGATCAGCTGCAGCAGCATGCTCAGCGCGGCCGGGCCGGGGTCGACGAGCACGGTGGTGGTCGCGGTACGGATCAGGTGGCCGCCGGCGCCACCGGCGAGCATCCCGTACCGGCACCCCAGCGCTCCCAGCAGCAGCACCTCGCAGGTGCCGGACGCCGTCGACCGGGCCGGAGGCTGTGGTCTGACGCGCGCGGGGTGGTGCAGGGCGATGTCGACTGTATCGGCTGCCGCCAGGATCGCGATCAGCTCTTCGTCACGGGCCGTGTACAGGTGCGTGAAGTCGGGTGTGCTGCTCATGGGTCTCCTGGCGTCTTTGGGCTCTGGGGCAGGCCCTGACGGTGGTGGTACCCGCCGCAGGTCTCAGGCGACGCATCGCCGCGGGGGCGCCGCGCGGACGTTCAGACGATCGGGGGGCGGCCGGCGCGGGCCAGGCGCAGCACGGTGGTCCAGGACATCGGCTGCCGCTGCCCGTGCCCGCCCTTGAGTCCTTCCCACAGGCCGGCGCCCCAGACGGCGAGGTTCGTCCGCGACCGGATCCGGGCGAGGCTGAGCAGCGTCCACACCGTCAGGTAGATGGGGATGAGGAGGACGGGCAGGCGCCGGTAGGCGAGCCAGACGCGGTTGCGGGCGACGAGCCGGTAGTAGCTGGCGTGCCGGGCGGGGTCGGTGGCGGGGTGGTGGATGACGATGCCGGGCGCGTACCAGCCGGTGCGACCCAGGTCCCACAGCCGCCACGACAGGTCGATGCCTTCGTGGAAGAGGAAGAAGTGGCCGGGCCAGCCGCCGGCCTGTTCGTAGTCGGCGCGGCGTACGAGGACGACCCCTTCGGCCATGACGGTGATGATGCCGGGCCGGGTGGCGTCGCCGGCGCGTAGCCGAGGCACCCAGCGGCGCAGGGTGACACCGGTGTCGGGGTCGGCGATGCGCGGCTGGATGTAGGCGGCGTCGGGGTGGGATCGGGCTTCGGCGACGAGCCGGGCCAGGATGTCGGGGGTGGGCAGGACGGCGTCGTTGTCGAGGAAGAACACGAACTCGCCGCCCGGGTCGCCCAGGGCGTCGGCGCCGACGTTGCGGCCTTCGGGGATGCCCACGTTGACGGGCAGGGCGACGGCGTGAGCGTCGGCGGGCACGTGGTCGGGTTCGACGCCGTTGCCTACGATGACCACCCGCAGTTCGACGTCCTGCTGGGCGAGGAGCGATGCCAGCGCCCGCCGGCACTCGGCGGGGCGGTCGTTCATCGTGAGGACCACCACATCAACGACGGTGGTCTGCGGGCTGTTCATCACGTCTCCCGGACGATGCAGCGCTCTGCGCGACCTGTTGAGGGATGGGCGAGGCAGTGGTTCTTCTCCGGTTCACCCTAGCGTCGCCGTGTTTTAACGTCAGCCACATGCGCATCGGGTGTGGCGCCCGCCTGCGAGCTGCGCGGGCGGGCGCCTGCCCGGTCAGCGCTCCCAGAGGGCGTGAAGGGCGGCGATGACCCGGTCCACGTCCTGGGACGTCATGGCGGGGTAGCAGGGCAGGGACAGCTGCCGCGCCGCGACGGTTTCGGTGACGATCAGCGGGCGGGTGGCGGTGCCGCGGTAGAGCTGCAGGGTGTGGACGGGGGTGAAGTGCTTGCTGGTCGCGATCCCGTGGTCGGCCAGCAGGTGGTGGGCGGTTTCGTCGCGGGTGAGCGGCGCGCTGTCCGCGTCGATGAAGATCGAGTAGAGGAACCAGCCGGGCTCTACCCCGGGCAGGACGGTCGGCGTCGCCAGGCCCGGCAGGCCGGTCAGGGCCCGGGTGTAGGTGTCGGCGATCTCGGCGCGGCGAGCGGTGAAGGCGGGCAGTTTGCGGAACTGCTGGACGCCGAGGGCTGCGGTGACGTCGGACATCACGTACTTCAGGCCGGGGACGACCACCTCGTAGTCGGCGGTGCTGCGGGTGCCGTGCCGCTGCCACACCGACGAGTCGATGCCGTGCCGTCCCAGCAGGCGAGCATGCTGGACGAGCCGGCTCAGGCCGACCAGCATGCCGCCCTCCCCGGTGGTCATCACCTTGTTGGGGTAGAAGCTGAAGACCGCCAGGTCGCCGACACTGCCGGCGCGTTGTCCGTCGCGGCTGGCGTGCAGGGCGTGGGCGGCGTCCTCGATCAGCAGGAGTCCGTGATCGTCGGCCAGCTTGCGGAACGCGCGCAGGTCGCACGGGTGCCCGCCGTAGTGCATGACCACGATCGCTTTCGTGCGGTCGGTGATGGCGGCTTCGGCTGCCTGCGGGTCGATGTTGAACGTGGCCCGTTCCACGTCGACGAACACGGGGCGGGCCCCGACCTGCAGGAGCGCGTTCGGAGCGGCGCAGAAGGTGAGACTCGGGGTGATCACCTCGTCGCCGTCGCCGATACCGGCGGCGAGGAAGGCGAGGTGGAGGGCTGCGGTGCACGACGACACCGCGAAGGCGTCCTCGACGCCGAGCGCGTCCCGCACCTCCCGCTCGAACAGGGTCGCTTTGGGGCCGTGGGTCAGCCACCCCGAACGGAGAGTGTCGATGACTTCGGCGATCTCCTCGTCGCCGATCGACGGGCGGTTCCACGGCAGCAGCAGCGGCGCTTCAACGGGCGGGATCATCGTGCGCTCCATTCGGCGGTCGCGTACTCGCCGTACATGTGTTCGCATTCGGCGGACCGCAGGGCGCCGATGTGCCCGGCTTCGCGGGACGCCACCAGGCCCTTGAAGTTGTCGTACTCGGGCAGGTCGGGGTCGCCCACCTCCTTGGTGGCCACCGCTTCGGCGACCTCGTTGACGCCCTCACGCAGCTGGGTGCCGCATACGCCGGGGAACGCGGCCGCGAGCCGGGCGAAGGACGTGCGGTAGTCGCGGGCGTCTGCCTCGTCGCGTTCGGGGCCGCGGTCGATGCGTGAGCCGGGCACCGCCGCTTCGATGGTTTCGGCGATCTCGGCGATGGTGAAGTTCTCGCGGTCGGAGCCGACGTTGAAGGTTCGCTGCCCGGCGGGGGTGTCGAGCGTGGCGGCGAGCACCTGGGCGACGTCGGCGACATGCACCAGGGGGCGCCGCTGCGAGCCGCCGTTGAGCGGGATACGGCCGGTCGTGACGGCTTGGGCGGTCATGCGGTTGACGACCGAGTCCAGGCGCTGACGCGGGGAGCGCCCGTACGCGGTCGCCAGCCGCAGCACCGTCAGGTCGGCGCGGCCCTCCAGCAGGGAGGCCAGCCGCTGTTCGGCCAGGACCTTGGTGCGGGCGTAGATGCCCAGCGGGTTCGGGGCGGTGTCTTCGTCGACGGTGCCTTCACGGCTGCCGTAGACGCTGCAGGAAGAGAAGAACACGTAGTGGGGGACACCGACAGCGGCGGCGATCTTCGCGGCGATGACGGGGGAGGCGTAGTTGAGTTCGACGGCGAGCCGCTCATCGACGGCGCACGCCGGTTCGCCGACCAGGCCGCCGAGATGCACGACCGCGTCGGCGTCGGTCATCGCGTGGCGCAACGCCGAAGGGTCACGCAGGTCGGCGTTGACGAAGGCCGAGACGGTGGGCATCAGGCGGTGCGGGTGGTCGTCGCGGTGGTAGATCAGGCCGTCGACCACGGTGACGTGGTGGCCGAGACCTGTCAGGTATGGGGTGGCGACGGTGCCGAGGTAGCCGGCGCCGCCGAGCAGGACGATACGCAACGGAAATCCTTCCCGATGGGGTGGGTGAAGTCGTGCAGGTGCGGGCGGCCGCCGGTGGGGCGGCGGCCCGGCGTGAAGGGGCGGCGGCGCTGGTCAGCCGCCGCGAGGAAACGCGGCCCTGCCCAGAGCGGTGCTGCGCAGGTCGGTGAGACGAGGCACGAAGATCACGTCGAGTTGCTGCACCGGGTGGAGTAGACCCCGCTCACAGGTCTCGGCTTCCCACACCGTGCAGCTGGCCACCGCCGGCGACGCCGGATTGACGCCGATCTCCCCTTTGGGCAGCGTGCCGTTGAACGGGGTGGGGATCTTGTGGGTGTTCCAGTAGTCGTACACCTCCAGGGCTTTGGCCTGCTCGAACAGGGGAAACAGCTGCGGGTAGCGCTGGAGGCGTCGCATCTCCCGGAAGAGGAGCTGACCGAGCAGGCCAGGTGCGGCCGCCGCGAGCGTGTCGAAGTCGCAGCCTTGGAAGGTGACGGAGGCCGCGTCCTGGGACGGGGCAAGGGCCAGGCAGGCGAACAGGTGCGGCAGGCGACGCCGGACGTAGCTGGCCGCGCCCGGCGCCAAACCGGATTCGACCTGCCCGACAAGATGCACCAGTTGGTCATGGTTTGGGCCGAAGAGCGCCAGGTCGAACAGGCGGCCCATGCTGGCCACAGCGGAGAACGCCAGCTGCTTGTACAGGCGGTTGTTCATCTCCCCGGACGCCTCGGCGTACGCCTTGGTCTGGGGGGCTGTCGAGTGCAGCATCAGATACTCCGACAGCACCTCGAAGTACAGGTAACCCAAGAACGGCAGGTCCTGCACGGCGGCGGCGAGACGGTCGATGAATTCGGCGTCCGGGGTGGAGCTGCCGCAGGCGGTGGCCAGCACCACGTCGAGGAACCCGGCCGCCGCACGGACCCGTTTCACCGCTGTCCGGCGCAGCTGGGCGTCCTCGGCGTCGGTGAGGAAGGCGCGGTGGTTGAGGTAGGTGCGCAGGTGGATGCCGCCCAGCCGCAGATAGTCGAGCCCCTTGGCGGGCACTGGCCCATCAGGGGTGATCTCGATGACCATGGTCCGGGTGTCGTGTTTCGTCTCCAGCAGGTAGGCGCCCAGATTGTGGGGGCGTAAACCGCCGGATTCCTGGGTGAGCGGGGCGCAGTACAGCGCCCCCACCAGGCAGCCGGCCGACGCGTACAGCTGCCCGCTGGAGCGGATCGCGTCCAGCGCCGTGGTGACGTGCATCAGGTGGATCGGCTGCCCGCTGGTCAGCGTCTCCAGCATCGCGTTCCTGCGCAGCAGCCAGCCGTTGGGGGTGTCGAGGTGGAGGCTACGCCAGTCGGCTTCGCTGTCGGCGAGTCCAGCCGGGCTGGGCCGCGCGGCCGGGCCGGTGTAGTCGGTGTAGTCGGTGTGGGCGTAGTCCCATTCAGCGTCGCGCATGGCGGTTCTGCCGTCCGTTGCTGAGGGTGTACAGGGCGTGAGTGAGTGCTTCGCGGTGGGTGGCGCCGTCGAGCCGGGCCTGTTCGCTTCCGGCCATCAGGTCGAAGGCGATCGGCGGCAGCCAGCCGGGGAGGGCGATCCGCAGGTGTGAGGGGTCGGGCCACCAGCGTTGGAGCGGCAGCCGGTAGCGGTCCAGGCAGTCGGCGGCCTTCAGCAGGTCGACGAGCAGAGGGTCCTGCTGGTAGGCGCGGGTGTCGGCCAACGTGAAGGCGCTGTAGGGAATGTTGTGCAGGCCGATGGCGGTGGCCGCCCACGCCACGGCGTGGGCGGGCACATGGTGGCCGAACGCGGCCATCACGGTGCTGCTGTTGCGGGTGAACCAGTCGGCGGCCCGCTTGCCGTGCTCGGGGTCGTCGCGGTCGTCGCGGCGTCGGCAGTCGTGCACCGCGGCGGCCGTGCACAAGGCCGCGGTGTCGTCGCGGCTCAGGCCGTGCTCATGGGCGAGCAGCGACGCGAGGACACAGACGCGGGCACCGTGGCGGATGCCGTGGATGGAGTCGGTGAGCAGCGGGTCCGCGAACCAGACGACCTCCGGCATCAGCAGAAGCGGCCTGTGCGGCAGGGCAGGGGCGGCTCCCACGATGGGCCGGCGCCGGATGAGCCAGGTAAGGGTGTCCTGGTCCATGATCTGGTGGTCTGGCAGGAGGCGCTTTTCGGCGAGTTCCCTGAGCGATGCGCTGTTCGGCGCCTGCGAGGTCATGGTCCTCTCCTGAAAGTCCGTGATGGTCGAGCAGGGTGTGCTGCAGCCGGTGGTGTTCGGCGGGGGCGCGGCCGCCGAGGACGCTCAGACCTGAAGGGGAGGGGGTGCGTGGTCGAAGCTGGTGGGCCCCGCCGCGCGGGCCTACTGCTCGGCGGGGCCTGAGGTGGTGACGTGCCGTCAGGCGACAGCCGCGACCGCGCTGGTCTTCATCCACGGCGGGATCGCTTCCGGGTTGGCCTGCAGCCACGCCACGTACCGGTCGATGCCGTCGTTGATGGTGATGCGCGGCTGCCAGCCCAGCAGGGTCCGGCTGCGGGTGGTCGAGGCGTAGGCGCCCAGCGGGTCGCCCAACGGGCGGGGCGCGTTGACCAGCTGCGCCGACGGGTAGTGGGTGGCGATGCGTTCGGCGATCTGACGTACCGACGTCGCGATGCCACTGCCGACGTTGATGGTCTGGCCGGCGGCGCCGTCGGTGAGCAGCGCCAGCACGGTGGCGCGGGCGATGTCCTCCACATGCACCATGTCCCGCACCTGATGTCCGCCGCCGTTCAACTGCAGCGGCAGGCCCAGATGGGCGGACATGGCCAGACAGGCGACCATCCAGGAGTGCGAGCCGGGCTTGGGCACCTGCGGGTCGCCATAGACGCTGAAGTAGCGCAGCACCGTGTACTCGGTGTAGCTGCCGTCGAGCATCAGCCGAACCTGGTGCTCGGCCCACAGCTTGGAGTTGGCGTACACCGAGATCGGCCGCGCGGGCTGCTCCTCGGTGAACTCGGCGACGTCTCCGGTGTCGGCGGAGCTGTCGCCGTAAACCGCCGCCGAGGAGATGAACACCAGCCGCCTCACCGAGGGGGCGTTCAGGACTTCTTGCAGGATGGTCTGCGTGCCGTGGACGTTCGCGGCGAACGCGGTGGCCGGCTCCCTCGTGCAGGCGGCCACATCGGCGTAGGCGGCGGCGTGGATGACGTAGTCGGCGCTGCTGACCAGCGTGCGGACGGTGGCGGCTTCGCGAACGTCACCCAGGACGATTTTCGTCCCCTCGTTCAGGCCGAAAAGGCCACGGACCGGATGCGGGTAGGCGTCCATGCTGTCCAGCACCACCGGGTCGGCGCCGACGGCGGCGAGCAGCCGCACGATGCGGCTGCCGACGAGCCCCGCGCCGCCGGTGACGAGCACACGAGCACCGTTGAGGTAGTCCAGGTAAGGACGAAGGTCAGCGAACACGTCTGGATCAGGCAGATGAGTATCCACGGCATGGAACCCTTCGGACGGGGGAATGAGCGCCGCGCAGATGAAGGACGACGGTTCGTTTCCGGGCGTCCCACAACTTCGGTGCGGCTCAAGAATCCGCTGCGGACCAGGTCCCGGGCCAGTACTTTGAGGGTCGCGGAAGGTGGCGAAAACCTCATCCTGAGTCACGAAGACTGCGGGGAAGCGATGGCCGGAAACACCGTGAACTCTCAACTGCAGGCGTGGGTCGATGCCAGCGGCCTGTCTCTGGGAGAGATTAGCCGCAGGGTCGGTGCCCTGGCCAGGGACCGCGGATACCGCCAGGTCGCCCCGGACACCACGCGGGTGCGGCGGTGGCTGAACGGGGAGCAGCCCCGCCCGCCTGTCCCCGAGTTGCTGGCCCACGTGCTCTCCGAGGAGCTGCGCCGGTCCTTAACACCCAGTGACCTTGGTCTGATGACTGTCGCTTTGCCACTGGATACCATCGAATTGCCGCTGCTACGAGAACCCGCTGCGGAGACCTTGGCCAGATGGACTCGGATGGACCTGCTGATGCCTGATCGCCGTGAAGTCCTCAACCTCGTCGTCGGTGCCCCGCTGATCGCCAGCACCTCACGCCTGCTTGAGACGGTCGGCCGTCCTCTCAGCCGCCGCCAGGCTGGTTTCGGCACCGACACCGTCGCCGCCCTGGAGGAAGTCACCGCTGCCTTCGCACGGCTGGAATCGGCGCACGGCGGCGCCCTGTACCGCTCTGCGATCGTCGGCCAGCTCGCGGAAGTCATGCGCCAGATCCAAGACGGCGTCCCGGAAAGTCTTCGCGTCCGCGTCTTCGCCACCACAGCTGACCTGGCCGCGCTTGCCGGATGGACCAGCCACGACGCCGGACGCTACGGCGCCGCGCAGCGGTACTGGTCATACGCCCTCTACGCCGCCGGTGAGGCAGGCGTACCCGGTCGCGGAGCGGAGATCACCACCCGCATGTCACACCAGATGATCTACCTGGGGCGGTTGCATGACGCGCTCGCGCTGCTGGACCTCGCAGCGGCCCGCGCGCAACGCGACGGCCAGGTGGCGGTGCAGGCGCTCGTGCAATCCCAGACCGGTCGCGTCCACGCAGGCCTGGGACGGCCCGGTGAAGCCGCCCGTCATCTCGGTCACGCTGACGAACTCCTCGCCCGGGTCACGGACAGACCCGAGTGGGTCGCCTACTTCGATGACGCCGAGCACGCAGGTGCCCGAGCTGTCAGCGCCCGCGATCTCACCCACCTCGGCCACCGTGGGCACCCCGCCAGCCCTCACTTCGACGCTGCGCTGCGGCTGCGCAGGCCAGGGTTCGACCGGGTACAGACGATGGACCTCATCGGCTTGGCTGCCGCGCTCCTCGATGAGGGCGACCTTGACCGGGCCGCCGCCGCCGGCCGCCAGGCCCTGGAGAGCGCTGGCCTGCAGTCAGCCCTCGTAGCGGCCAGGCTCAACACCCTGTTGTCCGCTGCGAACCAGCACCACACGGCCGAGATCATTGAACTCCGCGCTCAGGCTGCGGACTTCGCGGCCCGCGCGCCGATCACTTCGCAGGTCGCTGCCTGACCGGGGTGCTCCCGCTCGCCGAGTCGGCGCCTGCCGGCGCGGACGGTGAAGTCCGCGGCGCCGACCTGACCGTCCCCTCACTGCCGACCGCCTCGGCTTCTGGGGTGCGTCGCCTTGCCCGGGCCGCTGGAGGCTGGACGCTAGGCTGAGCGGTGCGCCGCTGAGCTGAGGGCCGGGCACCCTGCGTCAAACGGGAGCCCGTGACGTGACCAGCTTCCAGCCCGGCGGGTCGCCGTGAAGAAGGTGGCGCGCGAGCTCGTCGCGGCCGCCCAGCGGTGGACAGCCCGCCGCTTCCGCACCGCCCAACCCGACCAGACCTGGCAGCACAGGGCGTGGAGCTACTACGACAACACGCCGGAAGTACGGTTCGCCGCCACCTGGATCGGCAACGCCATGGGCAAGGCCCGCCTGTTCGCCGGGGTACGCGACAAGGACGGCACGGTCACGCCACTGCCCGACTCCCACCGCGCCTCCGAGCTGGTCGCCTCCATCGCGGGCGGCCCGGCCGGGCAGTCGGAGCTGCTCTCCGGATTCGGCCCCCACCTGGTGGTCGCAGGGGAGGGCTGGATCGTCATCCGGCCGATCGAGGACGCCCGCACCGGCCAGGTGCGCGGCGAGGACTGGCGGGTCCTGTCGGTGCTGGAGATGTCCTCCAAAGGCCAATCGCTGGAAGCTGAGATCGACGGCGACCTGGTGGAAATTCCGCCGCACGACCCGAGCAAGCCCGACGACCCGATGGCGCCGGTCGCGATCCGCGTATGGGACGCCCACCCTCGCCGCCACATCGAGGCCGACTCGCCCATCCGGTCGTCGCTGACGCTGCTGGAGGAGCTGCGGCTGCTGAACGCTGCCGTCGCGGCGATCGCCCGATCCCGCTTGACCGGCCGGGGGGTGCTGCTGGTGCCGCACGGCACCCGTTTCCCGACCAAGGGCGGGGCGACGCTCGACGGAGAAGAAGACGATCTGCTTGAAGTGTTCATGCAGGTCGCCGAAACCGCCTACAAGGACCCTGAGAGCGCGGCCGCTGCGGTGCCGATCATCTTGGAGGTGCCAGCCGACGCCATCGGCAAGATCGAACGGTTGACGTTCGAATCGGATTTCGACGACTTGGCGATGCGGCTGCGCGAGGAAACGATCCGCCGGTTCGCCACCGGCTTGGACACCCCGGCGGAGATCCTGCTCGGCACCGGTGAGGTCAACCACTGGGGCGGCTGGCAACTGAAGGAAGAGGCCATCACGCTGGCGGTGGAGCCGCGCCTGGGCACCGTCGCCGACGCGCTGACCACCCAGTGGCTCCGGCCCATCCTCGAAGACGAAGGCGCCGACGACGCCGGCGAGGTACTGGTCTGGTACGACTCCAGCACGCTGCGGGTCCGGGCCAACCGGCCGCAGACCGCACTCGAAGTACATGATCGCGGCGCGATTTCGGATGCGGCGCTCCGCAGGGAGACGGGCTTCGACGACGACGACGCCCCCGATCAGGAGGAGCTCGCCGCCCGCCGCCAACGCAACGGGCTGGGCGAGAACCCTGCCGACCAGGAGAGGCTGCCCGTCGACGAGTCGCAGGCGATACCGGACACGCTGCCCGCAGCTGCCACACCCCTGCCGCAGGGGGATCCGGTGGCGGCCGCGGCATGGGTGGACGTCCGCGGCCGGGAGCTGGCCGAGCAGCTGAAGGCCCAGCACGGGCTCAACGACGAGGAGCTGAGCGACCTGCTGTACGCGATGTGTCTGACCCGGGTGGGGGCGCGCCATGGCGGATGACGTGCGGGCCGGGCAGCGCGCGGACGTCACCCGCGCCTTGGCGGGGCTGGAGCCCATGGTGGAGCGGGTCGTGCGAGAAGCGCTCGACCAGGTCGCCGACCGCTACGCCGCCTCCCTGCGGGCGGCCGCCGTCACCGTGGAGGACCTAGCCGTGCTCGTCGCCCAGGGCGAGCCGGTCGATGACGCCGACGCCCGCCGGGTCGCCGACCTGTGGGCGGCGGTGATCGCCTTCATCCTGCTGGCGCTGCTGACCGTGTTCGGCGCCGCGATCGTCGCCGCCCGGCGGGCGCTCGACGCCCCCGCCGACCGCTCAAACGGCCGTTCTGACGACACCCGTGGTGAACCCGGTGGGCCGGACCAGCCCGCACCGGCCGAGCAGGCGCAGGAGCCCGACCGTCCCGGCGAGGTGTCTGACCTGGTCGACGTATACCTGCATCGGCCGCTGGAGCTGCCGGACGCGGTCCGCGCCTACCTGTCGGCGGCCGAGAACCGGCTGCGTGACGTCGGCGACTCCCTGTGGCAGGCCGCCCGGCAGGCGCTCGCCGACGGGGTCGCCGCCGGCGACACGATGGCCGGGCTGCGCGCCCGCCTGCACGCTACCTTCGCCGAGGGCGGCGCCCAGCTCGGCGAAGCCCGCGCCGCGCGTATCGCCCGCACCGAGACGCTCGCCGCCTGGAACTGGGCGCAGCTGCATGTGGCCCGCTCCCAGCCGGGTGATTCCCGCCCCCTGTACAAGAGCTGGCTGGCGACCCTCGACCTGCGTACCCGTGACGAGCACTTCCGCGCCGACGGTCAGACCGTCGCCCTGGACGCCGACTTCCAGGTCGGGGGGGAACTCCTGGACTTCCCCGGCGACCCGACGGCGTCGGCGAGCAACGTCGTGAACTGCCGGTGCTCCATGACCTTCCACGACCAGGCCGACCCGCCCGCCGACGACGAGGGCCGCCAAGGGCTGTCCACCCGAGAGATCAACGACATCGTGCGCGCATTCGAGGAGCGAGGAATCGTGAGAGACAGCCACATCAGCGCCGCGTCCGGAGGGCCGTACACCGGCGGCATGATCGCGCTGGTGCCGTCGCAGGCCGACCTCGACCGGCTCGCCGTCGACGGCGGCGAACTCCGTGAGGACCTGCACCTGACGTTGCTGTTCCTCGGAGACGTCAGCGACATCGCCCCTGAACAGCGCGCGGAGATCATCGACCAGGTGCGGGGGGTGGTCGCCCGGCTGAGCGACGAGCAGCAGGTCGACCTGCCGATCTGGGGTGACGCGTTCGCCATCAGCGCCTTCAACCCGGCCGCCTCCGACCGGGACACCTGCATCGTGGTGGGCGTGGGCGGCTCCGACCTCGCCTCCGTGCGGCAGGCGGTGGCCTCCACCGTGGGGGATGTGTTCACCTACCCCGACCAGCACGCGCCGTGGGTGCCGCACGTCACCTTGACCTACACCGACGACCTGGCCCAAGTCGCCGACCTCGCCGACCGCACCGGGCCGATCACGTTCGATCGGCTTCGGGTGGCGTTCGCCGGCGACGTCGTTGACCTTCCGCTCGGAAAGTCCGCCACCGAAGGAGAGACCATGCCCGATCAGGACCTGCCCGCCGCCGCTGTCCCGTCGCCGCGCCGCTGGTCGACGCCCGGAGACACGGCGCTCGCGTTCGAAAACCAGGAGACCGGCGACGGCCGGATCTTCGCGCCGCGGTCGCTGTACTGGGACGGCGACTCCTGGCCGCTGCAGTACGCCGACGAGATGCAGGGCGGCCACAAGGGCGCCATCCTGGCGGGCGCCATCCAGCAGGTGAGCCGCGACGGCGGCCGCATCCCCGGCTCCGGCGTCATCTACCCGAACATGGAAGCGGGAGCAGCTGCCCTGCAGGCGCTGGAGCAGGGGGCGCCGCTCGGCGTCAGCGTGGACCTGGACGACGTCGACATGGAGTTCATCGACCGGCGCCCCGCCCCGGAGCGGGCAGCCGAAGACGACGGCGTGATCCTGCTCGCCTCCCTCAAGGCGGCGTCGGTCATGCAGCTTCCCGACGGGGCCTGGTCGATCCGCGCCACCCAGGTGGTGGAGTGGACGACCGGTGACCAGGGCTCGATGAGCGGCGACGGGCTGAAGGCGGCGCTGACGGCGGCCGGGATCCTCACCGCGGCCGCCGGCGACAACGACACCAAGTCGGGCGAGGTGTTGTTCTCCGAGGCGTCGGGCGACTTCGTCATGCGCATCACGAAGGCCAGGCTGCGCGGCGCCACCCTGGTCACCATGCCCGCGTTCGCGCAGGCCCGCATCACCCTGGACCCGGTCGAGGCCACCGGGCCGGGGCTGGCCGCGAGCGACTGCGAGGAGTGCGACGCCGCCGAGCCGCAGGAACTGCTGGACCCGCTGACCGCGTCGGCGTGGCATGAGCTGCAGGCGATGCCGCCGCTGCCCTCGGCCTGGTTTCGTGAGCCGACGGCCGAGGAGCTACCGCCGGGCTCCGGCGGCGTCCATTACGCCGATGGCCGCGTCTACGGGTGGGTGGCGCAGGCCGGAGTTCCGCACGAGGCGTTCCCAGGCCGGAAGCTGACCGTTGAAAGCCTCGGTGAGCTCGACCTGACGACGTTCCTGCGGGCACGCTTCCAGCTCGACGACGGCTCCACGGTGCGAGTCGGCGCGATGACCATGAATGCTGGCCACCACCGCGACGGCGCCGAGTGTGAGACGGCCAGCTGCCAGTTCGACGACACCCGCACCGTCGCCGCCGTGATCACGGTGGGGATGTCGAAGCGGGGACTGTGGTTCTCCGGCGCGGCCGCGCCGTGGCTGTCGGACTGGGACCGGATGGTGTTCCAGGCGTGCCAGCCCAGCTACCACATGCGGCAGAACCCGAACGGGCAGTGGTCGCTGCGGGCCGTCTTGTCGGTGCCCGTGCCCGGGCACCCGTCCCGGCTGGCCGCGTCCGCCGTCGTCGGCCGGTCGAACCTGGCGCTCACCGCGGCCGCCGCACCCCTGCCGGCGGCGCTCGCCCCGGACATCGACTACGAGCGGCTGGCGGCTGCGCTCGCCCCCGCGGTGGTCGACGAGATGGAACGCCGGGAGGCGGCCCGCGCCGAGATCAAGGCGTTGTCCGCTGAGCTCGCCCCGGTCCGCGCCGAACTCGCCCAGGGCCTGGCCGTCACGGTGAAGGCCGCCTGATGGGCTGCTCGTGCTCGGGGCGCAGGGCGAACCGGCCGCTGTGGCAGGTGAGAGACGCCGCCGACCAGGTCGTCTATGAGAGTCCGTCTCAGTCGACCGCTCAGGCGGTCGGCCAGCGCTACCCGGACAGCATGACCGCTCCTGCTTCGGCGCCCGAGGCCACGCCACCGGCAGATCAGCGGCCCTCGGCGTAGGGAAAGCACTCGTGCGGCACGATAAGTGACCGATTGCGGGGAGTTTCGGGCCAATGTCGGAGGGTGATGGTTAAGGTAGGCGCGGCTGGTTTACCAGAGAGGCGTCAACAAGTGCCCAACCCGTTCCCCTCGCTCAAACCGCAAGAGCTGCTTCGCGTATTGCTGGCTCTTGGATATGAGGAAGTGGCATGTAAAGGATCACATCGGAAGCTTGTCTGCGAAGGGAGAGGGAGGCTGACCTTCGCCTTTCACGGGGGGAGTATCGCCCCCGGGGTAGTAAGAGACATACTGGTCAAGCAGGTAGGACTGGATGTGGACGAGGCGTTGAAGGTGGTGCGTGGTGAGCAGTGAGATCATTCATCTGATCGTGAGAGCGGGCTCGAACGACCGCGATCTTTATGCCACGTCGCCCCAGGCGCCGGGCCTGCTGTACGGGCGTCCGACCCTGAGGGAACTTCGCGACGACCTCCAGGAGGTTTTGGAGTTCCACTTCGAGCAGCCAGGCCCGTTCACGGTGCAGGAGCACCACGAACGCCACTACGACGTCGCTGGCGGCGAGCTGGTCACCCGTATGGCCATCGACGAGTGTGCGGACGTCCGGCAGGTCACGTGCGAGGTGCTTGGTCGGGCTGTCGCAGCGAACGCGGAGCAAGCGGAAGGGCTGGTTTCCGCTCCGGTCAATGCCGTCGGAGAAGTGGTTTACATTTGCGCGGTGATGTCCGACACCGTGGGTTGGATCATGGATCAGCTTGACCCGCATGGTGATGTCGTCAACGTGGCCGTCTCCGTGGCCAACCTCATGGTCGTCACGCTGCCCTTCGCCTACGGTGAGGCGGTTGCCCCTGAGGGCATGGTGAGTCTCGGCGCCAAGTCCTACACCTTGGAGACGAAACTCACCGACGTCATCCAAGATCTTGAGTTCGTCAGGCCGATGGCCGTCAACAAAATCACCATCTGCGCATAAGCGACCTTCACGTCAAATACGCGCATTTTGGGTTTCGGCGCCCCGCCCTCACAGGTCGGGGCGTTTCGCCTTTCTGGTGGTACAGCAACACGCACGCGAGGCGTAACAGGTGGAAGCTCGAAAGGACACCGTACGGGTACGCTACCTGCCTAGATAGCTGCTGGCCGCGGGCCGGGCTCTCCGACTGACCCAGGAGAGACCGTGGAGCGGTTCGAGCTGCCCGACGACATCACCAGCCTGGACGACGGCGAACTTTCTGCGCTCCTTGAGGGTGCCGTCGCCGCGTTCGATGCGCTGTCCACTTCCGATCGGGTGTCCGCGGACGACCTGACTGAGCTGCGCCGCCTGTCGGCGGCGGTCGGCGACATCCGCGCCGAGCAGGAGAACCGCCGCACCGCCGCCGAGGCGGCCGCCGCCGAGATCGACCAGCTGGCCGCCCAGGTGCGCGGAGGATCCGCAGAGGCGGCAGCGACCGACGCCGTAGAGGCCGCGGTCGAAGAGCCGGTCGAGCCGGAGCCCGCCCCGGCTCCGGAGCCGGTCACCGCGTCCGCGCACGTGCCAGCCCGCCGCCCGGCGCTGGACCTGTCCGGGGTGCGCCGCCGCATGCCGTCGGTGCTGCCGGCGCCACCGCCCCCCGGCCCGGAGATCACCGCCAGTGTGGACGTGCCCGGCTACCAGCCCGGCCAGCCGCTCGACATGGACGGCGTCACCGAAGGCATCATCCGCCGCGCCAACGCGCTGAAGACCGCTGGTGGCGGCGTCGGCCTGACCGCCTCCTACCGGCTGCCGTTCCAACACGACCTGATCATCAACGACTCCTCCAGCGGCACGGAGGGCACCCGCGCGGTGATCCTCGCCGCCGACCAGTCCCGCCTGTCCGGCGATGACCTGGTCGCCTCCGGCGGCTGGTGCGCACCCAGCGAAACGGTGTACGAGCTGACCAGCATCGCCTGCCCGGAGATGCTGTGGGACCTGCCGGAAATCCAGCTCGCCCGCGGCGGCCTGCGCTACTTCCCGATCCCGTCGCTCGACGTGGCCAGCATGACGTTCGTGCACACCGAGGCCGACGACATCGCCGGGTCGACGAAGCCCTGCTTCAAGATCCCCTGCCCGGATCCGATCGAGGTCCGATGCGACGCCATCGGCGTCTGCCTGGAGTCGGGCATCCTCACCCAGCGCCACTTCCCGGAGCTGGTCGCCTGGTACCAGCGCAACGTCATGGTCGCCCACGAGCTGCGCATCCGCCAGCACCTGTTCGAGCAGGCGCTGACGCAGGCCACCCCGGTCACCATCGCCGCCACCTTCGGCGCCCTGTCGGCCATCTACGCGGCCATCGCCCTGCAGGCCGCCGACATGGTCGAGCGGCACTCGCTGTGCGACAGCATCAACATCGAGGTGACGCTGCCCTGGTGGTCGCGCAGCCTCATGCTGGCCGACCTGGCGCGGCAGAACGGCCGCCGCCTCGACGAAGTCCGCACCCAGGAGCTCGTCGAGCTGTTCGCCACCCTCGGCGTGCGCATCCAGTGGGCGCGCGGCCTCGGCCCGGCCGTCCCGGCTGACATCGGCGGCCTCACCCCGGCCCTGGACTGGCCCGCCCAGCTGCAGTTCCTCATCTACGTGGCCGGGTCGCTGCAGGCCGGCCGCGGCGGTGAGATCAGCCTCGGCGTCATCCACGACAGCACGAAGTTCTCGACGAACGACTACACCGCCCTGTTCTCGGAGGAGTGTGTGGCGCTCGTCAACCGGGGTCCGGACCTGCGGCTCGTCACCGTCCCGATCTGCCCGAACGGCGCCACCGCCGCCCAGATCACGGCGGCCTGCCCGATCGCCTGACCGCACCTCCAACGATCGCGCCAGGTACGCGGCCTTCGCGCCTTGGTGCTCCTCGACCTCGTGAGGAGGTGGAACGATGCCGCACCCCGGCATGAGGCGCCGCGTCCAGGCCATCCCGGGCACGCCGCTGCCGCACGGGCTGCTCAACGGCTGCACGACCATCCTCGACGTCGAAGACCCCCACGAGCTGCTCGGCGTCGACTGGGTGTCGCTGTCGTGCAAGGAAGCCCATCCGACCGACTGGTGCCCGACCGACGACGCCGGCAACCCGCTGCCGGCGCCCGGCCCGAAAACGTTCGACCGTCCGGACTCGGAAACCGCCGGCCCGGTCACGATCTACGCTGGCGCCATCTGCTCGGCCCCCGGCTTCAGCTACGCGGAGGCCGAACAGCACGCGCGGGCAGGCCTGTCCCAGGGTGAAGGCCGCGCCCTGGAGGAGTGGTTCTGGCAGAACGTCCTCGCCGGGCAAGCCGTCGACCGGACCCCGGCGGCCGGGGCGGTGTCCGTCAGCCAGGGCATCTCGATCCTGGAGGGCTGGCTGGCGACCGACTACGGAGGCGTCGGCGTCATCCACGTCCCGGCGGGCGCGGCCGCGCTGCTCGGCCGCTTCCACCAGCTCGTCCAGCAGGGGTCGCGGCTGCGGACGTGGATGGGCAACTGCGTCGTCCTCGGCGCCGGTTACGCCGTCAACACCGGCCCCGACGGGAGCCCTGCTCCGGCCGGGCAGGCGTGGCTGTACGCCTCCGGCCCGGTCGTGGTCCGCCGCGGCCCGGTCGACGTCATCCCGAGTACCGCGTCGGCCTCGGTGAACATCCGCAACAACGACCGCCTGGTGCTGGCTGAACGGACGTTTGTGCCGTCCACGACGTGCGCGGTCGAAGCCGTCCTCGTCGACCTGTGCCTGTGCTGCCCGTAGGAGACCGCGTGATCAAGATCTGGCCGCGACGAGACCTGCGGCGCGACTTCGCGCGGTGGGCCGCCCCGCTCGGCATCCGCACCGTGTCGGTGACCGAGTTCGCCGTCCCCGACTCCCTGATTCCGGCCATCCCCGAGGAGCTCCTGGCGGGCGCCCGCCTCGATGGCCAGCCGTACGTGGCTCCCGCCCCGGAGCAGCAGACCATGCGAGGGGCTGCACCGCCCCCGGGGCAGGAGCCGCCCCCCGCCGGCGACGGCGGAGACGACGAGGGCGGGGGCGGCCAAGCCGCCGTCGAGCAGCAGGCGGCTTCGGCCCAGGACCCCGGGCCGGAGCCCGCCACCTCACTCACGCCGCAACCCGCGCCCACCTCGGAGCGCACCCCGCACCCCGCATCTCGCCGGAGGGCGACCCGCGGCAAGGGCGGGGAGGGCCGCTGAGATGGCGGTCGAGCCTCAGCCGTGCGCCCCCGGCGGAGGCGGCGGTACCGATGAGGGCTGCTGCAGCCCGTCGATCACCTCTCAGGCGTTGTGCCTGGCCGACGGCACGCCGATCCTGCTGGTGGTGCGCTCAGGCTGCGCCTGCGGCAGCACCCCCGCGGGCAACCCGGAGACGGCCGGCTGGATAGACCCGGCCACCGGGGCATTCACCCCTGGTCCGGCACCGGCCGGGGCCGGGCCGTGTGACGGCGGGTGCCTGGACGTCACGACGGTCCAGCTGTGCGACCTGACCCCGGGCGGCGGGTGCGTGCCATTCCTGCGACACCTGGTGCGCGACTGCGACGGGGCGATCACCTCCAGCACCGACACCGCCCTGGACGGCACGACCGCCTACACGGTGGTGGGAACCGCGGGCGACTGCTCGGCGTGCTCCGCCGAGTGCGTCGACACGATCTGCGTCCAGCGGTGCGACGACACCGACGGGGACGGCACCGCCGACCAGACCTACAGCGAACTGTGGTGCGTCCGCGCGGACGGCTCCGCTGAGCTGGTGCTGACCTACCAGGACGACCCATCGGTCCCGTACACGCCGGTGACGCCGGTCGAATGCACCTACGGCTGCCCCGAGTCCGAAACGGTCACATTGTGCGACGAGTCCGGACCGTTCCTGCGCCGGTACACGTTCCTGGCCGGCACCGCCACCTACGAAGACGTGGCCCTCGACGGGCAGACCCCGCACGTCGTCACCGGCACCGTAGGCGTGTGCGCCAGCGGCAGCGCCGAGCCGTGCGCCGAGCAGACCACCCCGGCCGCGACCCTGGGCCTGTGCCTGGCCGATGGCACGCCGATCGCCGTGGTGCTCACCCGAGACTGCGCCGGGACGATCACCCAGGACGGGTGGATCAACCTCACCACCGGCACCTGGTCGGCGGGCGCGCCGCCGGTCGGTACGCAGGCGTGCGGCGACTCCCGCGCGTTCGAACTCGCCGGGCTGCTGTGCGACACCGACCCCGCCACCGGCGACGTCCTCGGCCTGGTCCTCGTCGAGTACGCCTACAACCCTGACGGCAGCCTCGCTTCGGTGCGGCTGGTCAACCCCGCCACCGGCACCACCTACACGCTGCAGGGCGAGCTGAGGAACTGCCCCGGCGGCAGCGCGGCGCAGCCCGAGCAGGACCTGGTCAAGCTGTGTGACACCGCCGCCGATGAGACGGTCACGGAGTTCCTGCGGGACTACCGCCGGGACACGGTCGGCGCGATCGTCGGCCACTCCGACTACACCCTTGACGGCGCCGCCTACGTCCCGGCCGGGACGGTCGGGGCCTGCCCGGAGCCGCCGTGCAGCCAATGCCAGACGCACATCCTGTGCGACCTGCCCGCGAACACGGAAACGGCCGACGTACCCGGCGCCGCAACGAGCGGCCCCGGCAGCGAGACCGGCACGCTGCCCAACGGCGTCGATTACACGATCACGGGGGCTACCCGAATCGGGGGGCATCCGTGGTTCGGAATCGGCGCGAACGGCGTCGGGCCACAAACCTGGACGTTCACGCAGCCGGTCACGGCCACATGGGCCGTGCGGATCATCCGGCAGAACAGCTGCGCGGTGCTGCCCGAGGGCACCGAGCTGGTGCAGCTCGCCGCGGTACACACGTGGGACCCGGCGACGAGGACTCTGTGCGCGACCGCCGACAACAACGACGCGTCGATCTACTCCACGTTCAGGCACCCCGCCGCCGTGACGTCGCTGACCTTCGACATGAGCGGCCAGGGCAACGCGGGGTTGCTGCGGACAGTCGGCCTCATGGCCGTGACACCGGTGACGGTGCCGTTCCAGCGCACCACCTGCCGGGGCTGCACCGGCGAGGCCACCAGCACCACGGACACCACGCTCGACGGGGAACCGTACACCCCGGCCGGCACCGTCGGCGTGTGCGGGCCTACCGCTGGCACCGGCACGGAGCCGTGCGGGCACAGTGAGGCCCTGCCGCTATGTGACGTCGCCACGGACGGCACCAGCACGCCATTTTTGCGGCACCTCGTCTACGACTGCGCCGGGGCGGTCACCAGCACCGCTGACACCGAGCTGGACGGCATCACCCCGTACGTCCCGGCCGGGACTGTTCAGGTGTGCGCTCCGGCGCTTGGCGTGGATGTGGAGACGTATCCGCTGTGCGTCATCGACAACGCCACCGGGAACGTGATCCAGCACGTGCGGCGGGAGGTCGTCTACGACGCTGCTGGTGCCGCCGTGGCGGAGCGCTTCGTTGACGCGGTGACCGGCGGCCCCGTCGCGCTCCCCGGCGGCACCCACATTGGTGTCTGCCCCTCCGAGAGCGCATGCCAGAACTGCCAGACGGTGCCTTTGTGCGACACCGGCATCGACAACAGTTCGTTCGAGCAGGTGCCGATCTCGATACTGCCGAACGGGGGCGGCGGCCTGGGCAGCCCGGACTGGCCGTACGTGAGTGTCGGCGTCAACCAGGGGGGATGGGTCGCCAACCCGGGCTACTGGATCACCGTGCCGCCGCAGGCGCAGCAGTGGCAGGTCGGTGCGCCCGTCTACATGCGGCTCGGCATCAAGGGTCTGGCCCCGGGCGAGACGATCAGCATCAACACGCCGGGCTACGTCGTGGAGTCGCTGAGCCCGAACCACGTCCTGGTCGGGAATGTCCTGACCGGCGGCCCGGCGTCCACGGGCGCGGACGAGACGGTTCTTCGGTATGACACGCCGGGGCAGCAGTTCATCCTCCAGCCGCAGTCGGGGGACGGCAGCGGCCTGAGCTTCCTCCAGGTCAGCCTGGAGGAGCCGTGGGTCACCGAGGCGGTGGCCACGCCGTTCCTGCGGACCGTGTGCCGGGACTGCGATGGTGTGACCACCACGGTCACGGACACCGCCCTCGACGGCACCACGCCCTACACGGTGCTGGGCGAGGTGGGGGTGTGCCAGCCACCCGCCGAGGTCCCGGAGGTGCGCCTGGACGTCGAGACGCACCTGATGTGCTTCGTCGACGAGGCCAGCGGCGACGTCCTTGGCCAAGCGCTCGTGGAGCTGGTTTATGACGACCAGACCGGCGATCGCACGCAGCTGCGCTTCACCGACCCGACGACCGGCGACCCGGTGACGCCGCCGGCCGGGGCGATCCTGGCGGCCTGCGGGAACACCACCGGGCAGTGCCGCGACAGCACGACGCTCATGGTGTGTGACGTCACCACCACGGCGACACCGGTCACCCCGACCGTTGTGGACGCGGCGGCAGCCGACCTGAACCTCGGGGCGGCCTTCCCGGCTCTGGGAGGCGTCTACTCGGCGCTGTGGTCGGGCGGGACACTGAACTACCCGGCCGACCCGAACGCCTCCGCCGGTGACGGCATCCAGGTCTACCGGGCAGCGGCAGGCCGCGTCACTGCCTCGCCCGCGAACTGCGCCGGGGCGACGGGTGCGCTCACCGTCTCGGCCCGGGTCACGCTCAACGGGCCGAACCCAGGAGCGGGCAACGACGGCTCGCTGCGCATCTACCGGGGCACCACGCTCCTGGCCGCCGACAACGCCCTCTTCAACGCCCCGGTTGGGCACGTGGAGACTTTGACGGCGAGCACCATGGTCACCGCTGAGGACCTGGCGAGCGGAGACCTGTACGTCGCCCTGTGGCTGGAGACCTTCCACAGCGCGCCGAAGGCGTGGACGGCCGACCAGTTCATGATCTCAGCGGAGCTGGACGGGTGCGCCGTGCAGTTCCTCCGCACGGTCGTCGTTGACTGCGAGACCGGTGAAACGATCTCGACGGCGGACACGACCCTGGACGGCGACCCGTACACGGTCACCGGCGACGTCGGCCAGTGCACGGCCGCCGCTGGCGGCGGCTCGTGCTGCCCGACGGAGCCGTGCCCCGCCAAGTCGGTCATCAAGGCGTGCCGCTGCGACGACACCGACGGCGACGGCATCGGCGACACGGACTACGTGGAGCTGCTCGGCGTCGGCTGCGACGGCAGCCTGACCTCCCTGGGGACGTACACCGAGGACCTGTCGGCCCCGTACACGCCGGTAGCGCCTGTCGAGTGCCCGGTGGAGGGCGCTCCACCGGCGCAGTGCCCGACGCACCTGCTGAAGGAATGCCGGTGGGACGACACGACAGGCGACGGCCTGGGCGACACTACCTACGTCGAGCTGATCAGCGTGGACGGTTGCACCGGCGCCCTGACCAGCCTCGGCACCTACACCGAGGACCTGGCCGGCCCGTACACGCCGGTCGCGCCGACCACCGAATGCCCGGTCGAAGGCGCCTCACCGGCCCATGGTGTGCAAGCCCGCCGGGCGCAACTCGCCCCAGCGCAGTCGTGGTCGGCCGCCGGGGTGCCGTTGCTGCAGTCGGTCACCGCGACCGCGCACGGCGGCACCGGGCAGATCACCACCGTCGACGGCATCAGCACTTTGTTTCAGGGCGAGTCGGTCACCTGGTCGCTGACCCGCGACGGTGACGCGATGCTGGCCGGCCCGCTGATCATCGCCGCCCAGACCGGGACCGTGACCATCACCTACACCACCGGAGTGACGTTGTGAGTGGATGCTGCGGGCCTGGCCCGGTCATCGTCAGCGGGGCCGCGGCTACGCCACGAGTCGATGTCGAGGCGGTGCTGCTGTGTGATGTCCTGCCCGACGGCACCGTGGCCGCGACCGTCCTCGTCGAGCCCATCTACGACACCAACACCGGGGAGCGGGTCGGTACCCGCACCGTTGACCCGGTCACCGGCGCCACGTACACCCCGGCCGGGACGCTTGGCCCCTGCCAGCCGGAGGGCTGCGCGCGGCAGCTCTTCCAGAACCTTCGCTGCGATGACGGCGACGGCGACGGCATCGGCGAGGTCACCTACGTTGAGCTGTGGGCCGTCGACCCGTGCAACGGCGCCGCCCCGGAGCTGATCGGCACCTACCTGGGCGGCGACCTCGCCAGCCCGTACACGCCGGTCTCGCCGGTCGACTGCCCGCCGCCGGTCGAGTGCCCGACGTGCACGGAGCAGGTGCTGTGCGACACCCAGCCGGTCACCTCGCCCATCGGGCCGATGCCGCCCAACCCGGCCGGCGGCTACACCCTCGCTAACGGCGTCACCTGGTCCCGCACGGCGACGGACGTCCTGCTGTTCGCTAACGACCGCTGGCGTGCGGACACGACCCCGGACACCTTCACCTTCTCTAAGCCGGTGACCCTGGTGTGGGCGGCGTCCTTCTCCGGGCCGGGCACGACGACCGTGGAGATCCCGCCCGGCAACGACCTGGTGACCCTGTCCGCCGGGCATTCCTGGGACCCGGTCACCCGGCGCTTGTCGGCGACCGCCGGAACGACCGACAGCACCCTGGTCACCACGTTCCGCGCGCGGAACATCTCCTCGTGGGCTGCGCCCGCGCTCGTCGGCGCGGTCGCCGGGGCGTTCGCCTACTACGGCGACATGCTCGTCACCGTTGACGTCTCGCACGCGTTCCTGCGCCGGACCTGCCGCAACTGCGCCGGAACGGTCCTCTCCCAGACGGACACCGAGCTTGACGGCACCACCGCCTACACCCCGGCCGGGACCGTCGGCGTATGCGGCCCCGTGGACGCCGACCGGCAGCGGTACGACGCCGAGGTCATCGAGCTGTGCGACGTCGCCGCCGACGGCACCGCCACGGTGTTCCTGCGGCATTTGCGGTACGGCACCCTCGACGGCATCGTGTACAGCCGCCGGGACACCACCCTCGACGGGATCACCACCTACACCCCGGCTGGTGCTGTGGGCCGGTGCCCGCAGATCACGGACTGCGCCTCACCGACCACGCCCGTTGCCATGGTCGGGTTGTGCCTGGCGGACGGCACACCGATCGCGGTGACCGTGCAGCGGGACTGCGATGGTGTGGTCACCTCCGAGGGGTGGATCAACCTCACGACCGGCGCGTTCAGCGCAGGCGCTCCGCCGGCGGGGGCGGTGGCGTGTGGCGATTCCCAGAGCGTGCAGGTGTCTGGCACGTTCTGCGATCTCGACGCCGCGACCGGGGACGTGCTCGGCCTGGTCCTCATTGAGTACTCCTACGCCGCGGACGGCACGATCGACAGCGTGCGCCTGGTTGACGCCGTCACGGGCGCCACCTACACCCTGCAGGGCACCATCAGCGTGTGCCCGGCCGGGGTGGAGCAGCCGGAGCGGGACCTCGTTCAACTGTGTGACACCGCCGGTGACGGCACCGTGACCGCGTTCGTCCGGGACTACGCCCGCGACGAGAACGGCGCGATCACCGGCCACTCGGACTACCTGCTCGACGGCACGGCGTACGTCCCGGCCGGAACCATCGGCATCTGCCACGCGGAGTGCCGGAACTCCTCCACGGTCCTGGTGTGCGACGTCCCCGCGGACTCCTCCTCGGAGATCACGCCGACGATCGTGGACGGTGTGGCGGCCGATATCGCACAGACGCAGTTCGCCAACCTGGCCGGGCCCTACACCTCCCTGTGGACCGGCGACAGCCTGGTCTACCCGGCGGGGACAGGTCCGGGCCAGGAGCACCTGATCGCCGTCGGGCAGATCACGGGTGGCGCTGCCGGCTGCGAGGGTGCCTCAGGCACCGTGACCGTGTCCGTCCGCGTCACACAGAACGGGCCGGGCACCGGGCAGCTCTGGGACGGCGCGCTGCGACTTTTCCGGGGGACGACCGTCCTCATGGATGACCCCGTGGGGCTGTACGCCCCTCCAGGGCACGTGCAGACCCTCACCGTCAGCGCTCCGGTGACTGCCGCTGACCTTGTTGCCGGGGACATCCGGTTCGGGCTGGCCCTGGAGACCTTCCACGGCACCGCGAAGAGTTGGACGGCCGACGAGTTCAGCGCGACGATCGAGCTGGAGGGTTGTGAGGCCACCAGCAGCGTCCAGTTCTTGCGGACCCTGGTCACGGACTGCGTGAGCGGCGAAGTTGTCTCGACCACGGACACGACCCTCGACGGCGACCCGTACACCGTTACCGGCGAGGTCAGCCAGTGCACGCCCGCCGAGCCCGCCGAGTGCCGCAACTGCGAGGCGGTCGTCCTGTGCGACACCGTCGACGGCGCAGAGCCGCACAGCTTCCTGCGTACCGTGTGCCGGGATTGCACCGGTGCGGTCATCAGCGTTCTGGACACCGAACTCGACGGCACCGCCCCGTACGCGGTGATCGGCACCGTCGCCGCGTGCGGGGGCTGCGTCCGCTGCGAGACCTTGGACGTGTGCGACTCCGAAGGCGCGCCGATCCCGGCCGAGGTGACCGCGACGGACACCGCCTACCAGCCTGCTGGCCCGGGGCAGCGGCCCCTTCCGGGCGGCGGCGCTGCGCTGTGGAGCGGCGGCACGCTCGCGTTCCCGGCGGAGGCCGCGGCCCCGCCGGATGGGGGCGACCAGACCCAGGTGTATCGGGCCGTCGCCGCCGTCCTGGCCGCCGAGCGGCCCGCCTGCGATGACGGCACGGTGACGATCTCCGCGTCGGTGCACATCACCCACACCGCCAGCACGGGGAACGGGTTCGGCGCCACGGGCCACTACCGGCTGCTCCTGGACGGCGCCCAGCTCGCCATTCAGACCGTCCCAGCCGGGACGGTCGTCGGGTACGAGCAGACACTCAGCCTGTCGGCCACGGTCTCCGCTGGAGACCTGGCTTCGGGCAAGGTCGTCGCTGAGCTTGTCCTGGAGACCTTCCAAGGCGACCAGCAGGGGTGGAGCGCCGACGAGTTCACGGTGTCCGCCGAGTTCGGCGGCTGCCCCACACCGTTCCAGCGCGTCGTGTGCCGCTCCTGCGACGGCACGACCGTGTCGACGACGAACCTCACCTACGCCGGCGACCCGTACACGGTCCTCGGTGAGGTTGTGCAGTGCGCGGTTCCCGACCCCACGTGTGTCAGCGCCGTGCAGCTGGTGGAGCTGTGCGACCTGAACCCCGACGTCGCCCCCGACGGTGAGGGCCGCCGGTGCGCGACGCCGTTCCTGCGGCACCTGGTCTTCGACTGCGACGGCAACGTGGTCTCCCAGCGCGACACCGCGATCAACGGGGTCGACGACTACACGCCGGTGCTGGTCGTCGATTGCGGCGATGGCGGTGTGCCGGCGCTGGTGGAGCTGCCGTGGCCGCAGACGGGCGTGGGACCCGACCCGGCGCTGCCGGGCAACCAGGACTGGATCTACACCGTCACGAACCCGGACACGGGGGAGGCCGCCGAGGTTCACCTGCATGCCTCGCGGGCGGCCGGTGGGAACTGCGGGCCTTTGAACCCGGCCAACCCGGCGTTCAACAACCCGACCGCCTACACGCTGACGCTGGACGCGGTCGCCCAGCAGATGAGCACCTTCCGCCTGGACCTGATCGACTTCGACACGTTCGAGGGTGTGAGCGGCATCAACCCGCCGCCGTCGCGGGTTGAGGGCGACGCGGTCTGGTACGGCGGTTCGACGATCGTCCCGACGACGAACAGCGGCACCGCCCAGGTGTACTGGGACCAGCCACCGGCCCAGATCACTTTCAGCTACGGCAACTACGGCGGCGGCACGGCCTGCTTCGCGCTGGCGTTCCAAGGCATGACGTACAAGCCGGAGGGTTGCTGCGGCTGCGGGAGCGCCGCCAGTGAGTGCCAGCACTGCGAAACGGTCGTTTTGTGCGACGCCGGGGCGCCGGTGGAGGTCACCCTCGGCCGGGACCTAACGGACACCGACCCGACGCCGTACTTCAAGGCGGCGGACAACCTTTGGAAGCTGCCGCTGGCAGGCGGTGGTCAGGTGTTCTGGGACGGCCAGCCGTTGCACTGGCCGACCGAGAACTCGCCGCCCCCACCGGCGCAGCAGGCCAACGGCCAGCAGCACCACTACATCGCCGCTTTGATCCAGGGGGAGCCGTTCGTCGCGGACTGCCCCGGGGTGGAGCCACCGACCGAGGTCACGATCACGGCATCCGCCGTCATCGAAAATTTGGGCCCGACAACGGCCATCGCGACCGCCGCTCTCTTCCGCCTGCACGACGGTGCCACGCAACTTGCGGCCGGGGTGCAGTCCAACATGGGCTCCGGCAGCATCCGCACCATCACGTTCACGCACACCGTCACCTACGAGCAGTGGATCTCCGGAACCCTCGCGGTCGACCTGGACGCGGAGACGTACACGCAGGGCGCGAAGGGCTGGGAGACCCGGCAGTTCACCCTCACCGCGACGGCCGAGGTCGCGGGCTGCCCGACCGGCTTCCTGCGGACGATCTGCCGGGACTGCACCGGCACGGTCGTCTCCACGACGGACACCACGCCCGCCGGCGCCGCCTATACGCCGACCGGCACTGTCAGCGTCGGCGCGTGCCCGGAGGTTGCGGAGGAGCCCTGCCAGTCCTGCGAAACGCTGGTCCTGTGCGATGGTGCCGCCGAGGAAACAGCCACGATCACCGGTTCCGCCTCGTCCGGCACCCTGGCAAACGGGGTCACGTGGGCTGCGACGGGCGCGACCAGCCAGGGCCCGGGACAGCCGCCGACCCGGAACAACGGCGACGGCTCATGGTGGGGACTCCATTCCTTCCCGCATACCGTTGATGCGCCGACGACGTGGACGTTCTCGCGGCCGTCGGTCGTCGAGTTCTCGGTCTTCCTCCACTACTACCCGACGGTCCCGGCGATCAACAACGCGCAGCTCCCCGCCGGGCTGGAGGTCGTGCACCTGCCGGACGGGTACTCCTACAACGCAGCAACCGGCGTGCTGACTCGCACGTCGGACGCCGCCCCGGGTGACCCGTGTACGTATGTGACGGACCCGCAGGTCGAGACCAGCGCCCGGTTCCGCACCGCTGGCCCGGTCACGTCGCTCAGGACCGCACCGGCGCCCGGCAGCCGTGCCGCTGTATGCGGGACGTTCTTCACCTACTGGGCAGGCGCTCTCGCGGTTTCCCCCGGCGGCTCGTTCCTGCGGACCATCTGCCGCGACTGCGACGGTTCCGTGACCAGCGTCACGGACACCGCCCTCGACGGCGAGACGCCCTACACGCCGACGGGCGCCGTAGGGGCCTGCCGGGAGGAGCCGCCTTGCGACAAGTCGGTGCTGTCGGAGTGCGTCTACCGGCTGCCGGACACGGCCACCGGCTTCGACCTCGACCAGAGCACGTTCCCCGGCTGCTGGCTCGGGGTGGCCACCAACCCGACCTACGCGTACGGGAACCGGGTCACCTCGTGGGAAGGCACCTACCAGACGAACACGGGCACCGCCTCCTCGGTTGGGTTCACGAGCCCCGACCTCGGCGGTGCCATCAACTTCACCGCCTTCACCCCGGCCATCCCGGCCAGTCCGGCCCAGTCGGCCACGGGCTACCAGGGCACCGCGGTCATCAACGGCATCACCGTCACGCTGACCGCGACGGCGGGCAATGGCCTGTCGCTGGGGGGCACCCTGCTCTCCCTCACCCCCGGTGACCGGTTCCGGGTCGAGTTCTCCGACCCGGTACGCCTCACCCTGACCACGTCGGCGTTCGCGGACCCGCCGACCCCGCACTATGAGCGGTTGTGCGGCGTCGTCGCCGAAACGGTGCCGTGGCAGGCGGTGAAGCTCGCCGACTGCCAGGGCGCCGTCACCGTCGTGGACCAGGACACCCGGCAGCCGCTCCCAGGCGATGCCACGGTGGACTGCGACTGCTGCCAGCCGACGCAGGTGTGCATCCAGCAGGACCCCGAGCAGGTGGTCCACTTCATCACCAACGAGGCCCACCTTGAGGACAACTCGGTGGACCCGGTGTGGAAGTGGTCGCTCACCCCGGACAACCCTGCGGCGACCTGGTGGGACATGTACGAGGGCGCTCACGGGTGGGCCGGCGCCTGGACGGTGACCGACACCAACACCGGGCGGCCCGCCTGGTGGCTGTCGGCTCACCCGAACGGCAACAGCATCCAGTCCAATCCGCCGCTGCCGAACGAAGGGCCGTCGCTGCTCTTCCAGCATTGGTACGCCCGGGCGTTCTTCGACCTACCGGCCGGAGCCGACCCAGACTCCATCCAAATCCAGGTCACCGTGTTGAACGCCGACCAGTTCGGGCGCGCGTTCCGGCTCAACGGCGGGGCGTGGCAGCCGCTGCCCGCCACCGCCTGCTTCAGCGTTGCGGGCGGTTGCGCGGCCTACACCTTCGGGCCGGGCACCATCCCCGGAGCCCAGCCGGGCCGCAACTACCTGTACCTCGACGTTGAGGAGTCGGTCGGCGGCGCCTCCGGGCTCATGGCTCACCTGATCGTCACGTACACGATCGCCCGGCCGGAGCAGCGTTCCTGGACGCGGATGACGTGCTGCGACGACACGGTGTACTACCTCGACGAGAACGGGCAGCGCCAGGAGGCGCTCCCCGAGGGCTGGTCGGTCATCCCCTGCGGGAGCACCAGCGCCGCCCCGGTTGTGCTGTGCGACGACGACGGCCCGTTCCTGCGGCACGTCGCCTACATGGCGGACGGGCAAGTCACCGTCAGCAACACCACCCTTGAGGGCGGCGACTACAACCCCGTGGGCACGGTCGGTGCCTGCGCTGGCACCAGCACGGGCGGGGGCGCGGCGAGCAGCGTCTTCACGGGTGTCCGGAGCGTGACCGGCACGCTGGCGCAGAACATCAAGGGCGCGTTCTCCAACCTGCAGAGCATCTCGCTCACCGTCCTTGCCGGGGACGTGGCGGTGACGATGACCGACGGCGCGGCCGTTTCGATCCCGGCCGGGGTGACCCTCACCTGGTCGGTCGCCCGCGACAGCGACGAAGCACTGGCGGCCGCCTCGTTCGCCGGGCTGACCGCCGGATCGCAGTACGTCCTCAACTGGACGTACCGGGTATGAGCCGCCCTTGGCGCTCAGGGCGTCGTCCCGGTCGATCGGTGACGGCGCCCGGCGCGAGGGCAGCCAGCACAGCAGCGAGCGGACGCCAGGAGAAGAAGGAGGTGACAGGTGACCGGCACTGATGCACACCTGGCCCGGCGCGCGATGTTCGGGCAGGAGGAACTGCCTGGGCTGGCGGCAGTCCTCAACGGGCAAGGCCCCGGCGCCTGGCATGACACCGCCCTGGAGATCGACCTGCCCGCGGCCGGGGATTACCGGCTGGGGGGCACTGTCCTCGGCCACCTGGACCGGCTTTCGGACGGCTCGGTCCTCGTCGCGTCGTTGGAGGCGCGCCTGTTCGACGTGTCCGCCGGGGCCGAGGTGCCGCTGTCTCACCGGCTGGTCATCAGCTACGGCCCGGCCCAGGGCATCACGACCACTGGGGGTGTGTGGCATCACCGCGCCACCACTCCGCTGGACGTGCTCTATACGGTCGCCAGCGCACGCACGATCCGCCTCCAGGGCCGCTACCAAGGTCCCGTGGCGGAGTCTGGCACGACTGCGGCGTTTATGTCCGCTGGTGGTTTCCGCGGCCGGACCCTCCTCAACTACAGCAGGCTCTGATGTCGGGCACGGCTCGCTCCCGCATGCGCTCTCCCTCGCGCGGGGCCGGTTTCCACCACGTCACCGGGGCGCCTGACCCCTTTTTTCATTGAGAGGAAGCTCAAATGACCGGCACGAGCGGAAGCGTCGCAGGCACCAGTCGGGATGCCGAGTACGAGATCCTGTGCGACAACAACGGCGCATTTCTGCGCCGCTACACCACCGAGGGCGGCGCGGCCGTCGTCACGGACACCACCCTGGACGGGACGACCGCCTACGCCCCGGTTGGTACCGTCCTGCGGTGCGGCGTGCCCACACCGAACCCGGTGATCGACGCCACGATTCAGCGGCAGAGCGCCGCCGGTAACGTCACCATCGCTGTCGGGGCGCGTTCTGTGACGCTCGTCGTTTACGCCGGGGCTCCGACCGTGAGCATCGGCGGCGGCCCGGCTGTCGCGGTCCCGGCGGGCACGTCCCTGTCGTGGGGTGTGGAACGCGGCGGGGACGCCGGTGAGGCGCTGCAAGACGCCTTCGTGTTCACCTGGGTCACCGGCTCCGACTTCCTCGTTACCTCAACCCGCGAGATGTGAGCCGTGGCTGGAACCGGCGCTTCGCTGCGCCTCACCGGCCACGGCTTCGCCACCCTGCCCGCAGGCGTAGACCTCCAGCCCACGCCCACCGGCACGTGGACGAACACCGGCCTGCAGATCACGTTGCCGCAGGCGGGGACGTACCATCTGGCGGCGAGCGTGCGCGGAGTCCTCACTGCGGTAACCCCCTGCAACGTCTTCATCCTCGCGCGGCTCCTGGACGTCACCACCGGGGCCGTCGTGCCGGACAGTGAGGTCCTGGTGCAGCAGATCGACCACGCCGCCTCACCGGCGGGGACCGTCGTCTCGTCGGGCGCCAACCAGTCCGCGCCGATCCTGATCGCCTACACCGTTCCGGCTTCGCGTCTGGTCCGGCTCCAGGTGGCCCGGACCAACGTCACCGGCACGTCCGGGTCCGCGCGGATCGAGAGCAACGCCAGCGGCCGTACGACGCTGCTGTACGAGCGGGTCGCATGAGCACCCAGGGGGACTACAGCCCGGTGGCGGCTCAGGCCGTGGGGTATCACGGCGTCACCAACGGCAGCGGCAACGTCACCTTCACCTGGCCCGCTGGGGCGTTCGCTGTGGCGCCGGTGGTCACGCTCGCCCTGCAGTCGGCGTCGGTGCAGATCCTCAGCGCGCGGATCACCTCGAACACGCCGACGGCGACCACGGTGCAGGTACTGGTCACGACGGGACTGACCGTGCTCGGGCTCAGCGTCCTGGGGCCAGGGGTCGCCGCGAGCGGGGTGACCGTCCACGCCATTGCGGTCAAGGCGTAACCGAACAACTAGACTTTTTCAAAGCCGCTGGTTGCTGGCCGGGCTCAAGCCCTCCCTTTGGAGTATCCCTTGAGCAATTGCGGCTGTAGCCGACGATGTGATTGCGTCGTCATCGCCGGTGACAACATCACCGTCGCAGGCGACGGAGGCACCGGCACCCCCTACGTCATCAGCGCTACCGGCGGTGGCGCGGTCACCTGCGATCAGGTGAGGCCATGCCTGTCGGCCGGGCCGGGCGCCACCTACGACCCGGTGACGGGTGTGATCGCGGCGAACGTGTCGACCGACGCCGGGAACCAGGTGACGATCGGCACCGACGACGGCCTGTTCGTTCCCGCCGGCGGCGGGGCTGTCACAGCGCTGGCGGTGACAGACACACCCAGCGTCGACCTGGAGCTCACCGGTACCGGTGCCGCGGGCGACCCGTACACGGTGGCCGCTGACGTGGTGCTGGATCCGGCTCCTCCGGGTGGCGGCACGAACCTGCTCCACGAAAGCCCCGACGGGCTGTTCGTCGAATGCGCCGACGTCCGGACCTGCCTGTCGGCCGGGCCGGGCGCGACCTACGACTCGGCCACGGGTGTGATCGGCGCGAATGTGTCCCCGGCAGCGGGAAACCAGGTGGCGATCAACCCTGATGGCGGGTTGTTCGTTCCCGCCGGCGGGGCGGGCGGTACAGCGCTCGCCGTCACGGACACGACCACCGTCGACCTGGGGCTCACCGGGACCGGTGCCGCTGGTGACCCGTACACGGTGACCGCTGACGTGATCCTGGACCCGGCGCCGCCCGGAGGCGGCACCAACCTCCTGAAGGAGGGCCCAGACGGGTTGTTCGTCGAATGCGACACCGTACGGACCTGCCTGTCAGCTGGCGACGGCATCGAATACGACCCGGACACCGGCGAGATCAGCGCGTTCCTGTCCGAGGACCCGGGCAACCAGGTGGAGTTCGGCAGCGACCGCGGCCTGTTCGTTCCCCCCGGCGGGGCAGGCGGTACAGCGCTCGCGGTGACGGACACACCTACCGTCGACCTGGGGCTCACCGGCGACGGGTCAGCGGGTGACCCGTACACGGTGACCGCTGACGTGATCCTGGACCCGGCGCCGCCGGGCGGCGGCACCAACCTCCTGAAGGAGAGCCCGGACGGGTTGTTCGTGGAGTGCGCCGATGTGCGGACCTGCCTGTCGGCTGGTGACGGCGCCGCTTACGACCCGGCCACAGGTGTGATCACCGCGCGGTTGTCCGGCGACGCCGGGAACCAAGTGGAGATCGGCGGTGACGGCGGCCTGTTCGTTCCGGCTGGCGGGGCGGGAGGTACGGCGCTCGCGGTGACGGACACGGACACGGTTGACCTGGGCCTCACCGGAACCGGCGCTGTCGGCGACCCGTACACGGTGACCGCTGATGTTGTCTTGGATCCGGCGCCTCCCGGTGGCGGTGCGAACCTCCTGAAGGAGGGGCCGGACGGGTTGTTCGTGGAGTGCGCCGATGTGCGGACCTGCCTGTCGGCTGGTGACGGCGCCACCTACGACCCGGCCACAGGTGTGATCGCGGCGAATGTGTCTCCGGCCGCGGGCAACCAGGTGGTGATCAATCCTGATGGTGGGTTGTTTGTTCCCACAGGTGGCGGGGCTGCTACGGCGCTCGCGGTGACAGACACGGACACGGTTGATCTGGAGCTCACCGGGACCGGTGCGCCTGGCGATCCGTACACGGTGGCCGCTGATGTGGTGCTGGACCCGGCGCCGCCGGGAGGCGGCGCAAACCTGCTCCACGAAGGCCCCGACGGGTTGTTCGTGGAGTGCGCCGATGTGCGGACCTGCCTGTCGGCGGGCAACGGCGCCGCCTACGACCCGACCACAGGTGCGATCACCGCGCGGTTGTCCGGCGACGCCGGCAACCAGGTGGCGTTCGGCGGTGACGGCGGCCTGTACGCGCCGCCCGCCGCGTCGGCCGCACTCGAGGTCAGCTGCGGTCTGGCCGGCAACGGATCAGCTGGGGCGCCGCTGGCGGCTGCGGTAACCGCGTGGCCGTACCCGTGCGACCTGGACGCGCAGGGCGGCCTGGTCTACTGCGACTCCACGGGCACCCTGCGATCGGAGCCGCGCGCCAAGTACCAGTACTTCACCACCTCGCTCAACGAGCTGATCCCGGGCAACCCGGCGGTGCCGACGACCACCACGACCGGCGGAACGACTGTCGCCACGCGGACGCTGGACATCACCAACCCGGACCCGTGCCGTCCGGCGATCGCCATCACCTCGGTTGAGGTGGACGTCGATTTCGTGATTCCGCCAGGCGGCCGGGCGGGGCACTTCGTCTACGGCGACGAAATGTATCGATTCGAAAATCGTGGCTCCGCGACCGTTTCGGACGTCCACACCCAGACCACCAAGGTCGTCGGTAACACCACGATTCCGCCGGGCGGCACGGTCACGGTCTCGGTGGATATCGGACTCGGGTTCGGCGCGGGGGGCGCCACCTACAACAGGGTTCAGAGCTTTATTCGCGCGATGGTTTTCGCGCTCTAAAGGGGGATGGATGAAAAAGCGCAAAGATGAGCACACGCGGTATTTCCGCACGCCAAGCGGCAGCGTTGGTGAGATCGCTGATTCTCACGCGGATGCTGGAGGGCTGCCCGACGGAGCGGTGGAGATCACCGAGAAGGAGTTTAAGGAGGCGCGTGCCTCCTGGGAGGCTGGTGTCGCCGATCATGTCGCCGGCCTGGAGGCGGCGGACGCTGAGCTGGCGCAGGAAGCCTACGAGGCGCTGCGCACCGCGGGAATTCCCGAGAAGAGCGCGCGGCGCCTGTCCGGGTTCCACGCTCAACCGTCGTAGCCGCTGAGGTCCGCCTGCGGGCTCCGGGGCAGGAACGCCTCCGCTCACCCCTGGTGAAGCGGGGGCGTTCCTGCGTGGAGGGCGCTGAGGGGCCGGGGTAGTCGGTCGGCCCCGGCGCACCCTGACGTGGTCAGCCCCCACCCGCCGTCGACCCGGCCATGCTCCCAGCCGCCGCGCGCAGATCTTAGCGAGCGCGAGCCCGGACATGCCGCATGGGCCGATCTGCGGAACCGGCGTCTCGTGCGGATACGCTGGCCTTCACTGGATAGCCGCTGGTCGTGGGCCGGGCGCAGAACTCCGTCAGGAGGTGCGTCCGTTGCCGGCGACATGTTGGAAGTCGATTCACGGGCTGATGGTCCGCGCCACGAAGGTGGACGCGTGCGGCATTCCCGTCGTCGGCCCGTGTTCCGTCGTGACGACCGACGGTCTGATCACCGCCTCATACTCGCCGGAGATCGCCGAGGGCGACGAGATCGAGGTCAAGAACGCGGCGGGCCGCATCTGCATCAGCTCGAAGGACTGCCCGCAGCTGAAATGGGTGAACTTCGAGATCACCCTGTGTGGCGTCGACCCGGACCTGTTCTCCTTGCTGTCGGGGTATCAGACGGTGCTGGACTGGGAGGGCAAGTCGGTCGGTAACCGCATCGGCGAAGACATCCTCTGCGCGGGAGGTGTCGGCTTGGAAATCTGGTCGGAGGTGCCGGGGGAGACCTGCGGCGCGTCGGGCCTGCCGAGCTACGGCTACTTCCTCATCCCCTGGCTCAAAAACATGATCATCGGTGATTTTGAGATCCAGAACGGTGAGACGACGTTCACCCTGACGGGCCGCAGCGAAAAGGGCTCCGGGTGGGGGGTCGGGCCTCACGACGTGGATCCGACGAGCGCGGCCAACCCGCCGGTTCCCGGCCCGCTGCTGACGCCGATCGGCCCCAAGGACCACCTGGACCTGCACCTGACGACCGTGCCGCCGCCGGCGGCGGTGTGCGGCTGCCAGCCGCTGGCCGCGTAACAGCCTGGGGCAGGTGTTCGAGCTGGGCTCCTTCCCGCGGCCCTCGCGGGAAGGAGCCCGCGGTTTCGGTGGGGCCTCCACCGAACCCGCGTGATCGGAAAGGATGGGGTGGCCGGTGAGCCTGACCGATCACAGCCCGTGCTGGCCGGCCCCTGACGCGGATCCGACGTGCTGCCCAGGCTGGGAGAGCGCCGACCCGGCGTTGAAAGCCCGCCTCGGGAAGATCGCTGCGCAGATCCTGTCGCCGCTGACCGGCGGCCGGTACGGGGTGTGCGAGCTCACCGTCCGCCCCTGCGGGAAGACCTGCGGCGGCGGGGGGCCGCTCGACGTCGGCGTGGGGCCGCCGTTCTACCCGCTGCTGACCTCGGACGGCTGGGTGAACTGCCGCGTCTGCTCCGGCGCCTGCTCCTGCTGTCACGTGTGCAAGGTCGACCTGGACGGCCCCGCGCAGACGATCGTCCGCGTCCTCGTCGACGGCGTCCAGTTGCCGCCGGAGGCGTACCGCATCGACAACCATCGCGAGCTCGTCCGCGTCGACGGCGGATGCTGGCCCGAATGCGCGGACCTGACCGCGCCGGTCGACGACGTCGACGGCGGCGCGTTCGCCGTCACCTACACGCGCGGCCTGCCGTTGGACGAGGCGGCGATGCACGCCTACTCGACGTACGCGTGCGAGCTGCTGAACGCCTGCCGCGGGGATGACTGCTGCCGCCTTCCCGAGCGCGTCACCACGATCACCCGCCAAGGGGTGACGGTCGGTTTCGTCGACCCGATGACGTTCCTCGACGAGGGCAGGACGGGCATCCCCGAAGTGGATCAGTGGATCGCGTCGGTCAACCCGTACGGGCTGCGGCAGCGCTCCCGGGTGCTGTCGCCTGACCGGCCGAAGCTGCGGAGGACCTCGTGGCCGTGAACCTCGACCAGGTCGCGTTCGACCTCGCCGCCGAGCTGCTCGGCTGCTTCTGCGCCGCCCTGGAGGAGAGCACGGCGGGCGCGGCCTGCCGGTGCAGCCTCCTGGCCGGTGCGAACGTCGCGGCGGACCTGTGCTGCGACTGCGGCGACGGCAACGGGCAGGCGTGGGTGCGGGTGGCGGAGATCTGGCCGACGACCGCGACGTGGCCGCAGCGGCTCGCCCAGATGGAGAAGTGCCCGCTGAACCTGTGGGCGGTTGAGCTGGAGATGGGCGCCTACCGCTGCGCCGCGAAGATCGACAACCGGGGGCGGTTTCCGAGCGCCGCCCGGCTGACCCGCGACGCCGAGGTCGTCATGGACGACGCGGCCGCGATGCGCCGCGCCGCGAACTGCTGCTTTCGCACCAGCGAGGCGGCACGCCAGTCGGCGCGCAGGTTCATCGTCGGTGGGTGGCGGCCGCTCGGCCCGGAAGGCGGATGCGTCGGCGGCCAGATGTCGGTGACGGTGTCGGCCTACGACTGCTGCCCGGCCTAGGGCCACGCCCGCGAAAGCAGAAACCGCAGGCGCGGCGGATCTTACGCATAACAAACAGACTCATGATTCTTTATGTAAATGAGACATGGGAACAATCGACTACCGACACCCCACACCTGTAGTGTATGAATTGCACATCAAAACCCTCCATGAAAGGAAGAGTCATGAACGATATGACCTGCGGAAACCACGCTTCTCCCGGCCTTTCCTGGTGGGCTCCTGCAGTCCAGTGGGGGTAGGCGAATCATCAAACGCGAAGGGCCTCCGTCACCATGGCGGAGGCCCTTCCTCGTATCCTGGCCCGCGTGCAGCAGAGCATGCGTGAAGTCTTCCTCGACCAGGTGCGGCAGATCATCGCCGAGCACGGGCACGCCGTCCAGGCCGTGCTCGGCGAAGGCGGCATGCCGGACCTGTGCTACACGGTCGGCCTCACCGAGCGGAACCTGCCCGAGCTGGCCGCCCTCGGCGCCGCGGAGGGGCTGGCGCACGTGACGCTGAACGTCCTCGCCGCCGCGCTCACCCCCGCCATGACCTTCGGCGGCGCGGTGGCGCTGTCGCTGCCGACCGGCCCGGCCCGGGTGATGCTCGCCCCCGTGTCGGACGCCGCCGTCGCCCAGCTGACCGTGGCCACCGCCCTGTACGGGCAGCGGGTCCGGGCGCTGCAGGTGGCGTTCGCGTTCTAGCGGCCGCCGGCTCTGGCGCGGTGGGCCGGGATGACGCCGGCGCACGCCGACCGCCTGCCGAGCATGCTCAGCACCTGTGACAGTCCGGTCCGTCCGCGTGTCCACGGCAACGGAGGACCGACGAACATCAACGCCCGTTTTTGCCTGATGGCCTCGTCGCACCAGGGCGCCGGGTCGGTGATCGTGATCCCGGTGACGAACGACAGGTCGCCGCCATCGGGGTCGGGGCAGCGCACCTCCACCTCGCCGCCGGGGCCGATGCTGATCCGCCACTGCTCGCCTCGCGCCGGGTGCAGTGGCATGGAGGCGAGGCCTTCATCGACGGAGAGCGCGACCGGCGGCAGTCCGAGGAAGGCCAGCAGCGGCAGCAGGTCGGCCGCCGGATCGCCGACCTCGGGGGACACGTAGAGGGCCGGGGGAAAGTCGTCGACGTCGGGCAGCAGCGCCCGCACGTCGAACACGTCGTGGCTCATAGCAACCGATTGTGTCCCGTAGGTGACCGGCTCGCCGTACGACCGCACTTATGCAGGTGTTTCCGTCAGTCACGCCGCGTATCCTCCACATGACGGATGACAATCATCATTGTCTCCTCCTGGGAGGTGTGAACGCCATGACGATCCCCTGCCCGTTCACGACCTGCGAGTGCCTCCATGTCGGATGCGAGTACGGCTGGATCACTCTGCCGGGATCCGACGGCAGCGACTTCGTCCGCCCCTGCCCGACATGCAGGCCCGAGGTCTCCGCCCACCTGCGGATGGGGAGAGGGTCCGGCGCCCAGGTGCGGGCACAGCTGCGTCACCTGCCGCGTCCCTCCCGGGTGGCGGGGAATTCCACGAAAAGACGCTCCTCCCGCAACGTGTAGTGAAACACTTGCAACCGTACCCACACATCTGTAGTGTATGAATTGCAGAGGGTTGGACGGCTCACGGGGGAGGCTCGCATGCCCGCACGGCTCGACGTCGGCCCCACGGACCTCGACGTCCGGCTGCCGCCGGCCAAGCCACTGCCCGCCCCCCAGGCCGCCACCGGCACTCGAGGTGGGGCCTGTCCGACAGCCACGACCCGTCACCGCAAGGGCGCCCGCTTGGGGCGCCCTTCGCATGTCCGCAAGGAGAACTCGTGCTCCCTGATCACCAGAACGAACTCCTCGGCCCGGGCCGGTCCGGCACGGCGGGGGAGACCCCGACCTGCCCGGCCTCCCAGCAGGGCACCCACAGCCCGCCCCGTCGAACGCCTCCCGCCCTCCCCGCCGTGGCCGCCCCCGACTGCGGCCGCTGCGGCGACACCGGCGTCATCGACGAGGTCATCATCCCGCGCCTGGACCTCACCGCTGAGCGGCTGGAGAAGCTGACCTGCATGTTCGAGGCCGCCGCTGACGCGGTCGACGAAGGCCGCGACTCACACGCGCGGAACCGGGCCGGCGTCACCCAGCTCCTCACCTGGGCCCTGTCGGGCGTCCCCGCCCAGGGGTGCTGCTCCTGCAAACGCGGCCGGAGCCAGGAGGTGCAGGACCGCACCGAACAGCTCCTCGGCGAAGGCGCCAACGCGCAAGAGGTGCTGCTGCAGCTGATGCCGGTCGCTCGCGCCCTGTACTGCATGTGGGCCAGCCACCAGCTCGACGAGACGGCGCCGTTCCGGCCGCAGCGGCAGGCCCGCGCCGCGGAAGAGGCACAGATCCTGCTGAGAACCACCGACCCGTGGCTTCGTGACGCGCTGGCTTTGTCCTGGCGGCGAGACTTGCAGGTGTACGCCCCCCTGGTGACAGGCGGTGGCCACTGATGGCGCTCACCATGGGAGAAGCACAAGCCGTCGGCGACCTGCTGGGCTTCCTGTTTCGCAGCTCGTGCGATCCGGTGCGCGCGCTGAACGGGGCGGAGTTCCTCGCCAGCCAGGCCCGCCAGGTGAGGGCCGGTATCAGGCCTGAGGAGATCCAGGCCGGATGGCGTCGCTTCGAGCGGAGCGTCACCCTGGACGCCGTCGTCCGTACCGAGATCGACGCGTTGCACCGGGCCGGACAGCTGACCGCCGTCGCCGTCGCCCGCCTGCACGCCGCCCTCCTGCCCGCCGGGAACACCGTGCCGACCGGGGGGCGCTGATGAGCGGCGGAAGCGGCCTGGTGCCGCTGACCGACGACGAGCAGCAGGCCGCGGAGCGGGTCATCGCCGGGTACTTCGAGGTGAAGATCCGCGAAGCGGAGGAAGCCGCCGTTCAAGCAGCGGCGAATGTTCGCGCGGCCAAAGCCACCGCCGCCGCCTGGGACACCACTCGGACCCTGTGCGGCGTGGAGGCTTTTGGCGTGGTCGCCATCGCTTCCACCCGCCTGATCGAGGCGGGGGAAGCCCTCATCGCCGGGGGCGGCAGCACGGGGGACTACGAGCGGCGGCGCGACGACCAACGCCTGGTATTCCGCTACGTCCGTGAAGTCCTCGGTCACGACATGGAAGGACACCAGTCGTGATGGGAAGAGGTGGCATCAGCATGAAGCCTGCCCGCATCGGCGCCCTGACCTTCATTGTTCTGGCGCTCCTGGCCGCTTCCTCGTCCTTCGGATCACCTGGGCCTGCGACCGAGGCCGCCCGGCTGACAGCCGAGCCTTCCTCGACCGCATGCGAGCAGGCGCGGGCCGCGATGGTGCCCGCCCTGCAGCTCGCCCAGGCCGCGATCGAGAAGACCAGCGCCGGTGACGCCAGGCTGGCCAGCATCAGCACAGCACGCGACATGCTGACCAGCGCCCACGTCATCGCCACGGTGAACGCCTGCCTCACCGCCGACCGGGCGGCAGGGACCACGCTGACGGACGTCTGCGCCGGGGTCGACGAAGCTGTGCTTCGCATCTCGGAGATCCGCACGACCGGCCGCGCCACCGCTGACGACCGCGTCGCCCTCACCCGCGTCCTAGGTGAGCTGAACACCTTCTTGGCGCCCTGACCTCACCTTTCTGGCGTCTCGAACCGCTGGCTCAGCGTCGCCTGGCGGCGCCCCCTTGCTCCTGTGACTCGTGAAAGAGAGACCCCCGTGCCTGTGACCGACCTGCACAACCGCCCCGACCCCGCCTACAGGCAGCGCCTGGTCGACCAGAGGGAAACCGTCGCAGACCTGATCGGCGCGCAGGCCGCCGCCGACGAGAAGCTCGACGAGATCGACCGTTGCCTCAACGACCTGCTGCGCCGCTCCACCGGAGCCCTCCACGATCTGAACCACGCCGACTACGAGGACGCCGCCGAGGACGTGGAAGCCATGCGCCGCGCGATGCGCAACCTGAGGCGCATCACCGCCCCCCTGCAGGCCCGCGTCGATGGTCTTCTCGCCGTTCAGCACGCTGACGCCGCCGGCTCCGGCGACCCCTCATGCTGATCGCCGAGCCGGTGCCGTGGGAGGGCACGATCGCCCGATGCAACCTCGTCGGCCGCGACCAGGTGTGCATCGTGCACGCGACGTCCAACCGCCCGGACGGCCTGCCCGCCGAACTTCGCGACGACAACGGCGAACCGATCGGCGTGGCCGACGAGGTGTGGATCGACGACCAGCACCTGATGCGTGCCCGCGGCCGCCTCGACGCCGCCACCGACGCCGGACGCGACGCCGCCGCCCGTCTCGTCTCCGCCCGGCACGTCGCCGTGCACCTGGGCGACGCCCACACCCGGCGGCTGCGCGAGGCCGGATCCGACGTCCTCGACATCGTCTTGTTGACCGGCTGGCGCGTCGAGGCGGTGCAGCTCGTCCGCGCCGACCAGGCCCCCTGGGATGAGGCGGTCATCACCGCCGCCCCTGCCTGACAGGCCGTACGGGTGCCACCAGCCGATCTGCGGCCGAGCCCCTACGGGGTTGGGGCTCGGCCGCCGATCCTGCCTATCGCTGATGCTGAGGAGAACCACACGATGCTCAACTCCAGCCACGCCGAGCCGCTCCTGCTGCTCGGCGTGGACGACACACCGAATCTGGTCGGCTGGCAGGTGACCGCGACCAGCGTCCTCGCCGGGCAGGTGGTGAAGGGGGTGATGCTGCCCGCTACCGCCGCAGGCCTGCTGCGGCTGCACCCGGACGACGGCGACGCCCCGCTGCTGGAGCTCGACCCGGCACGGTGGCGCATCACACCAAGGGTGAGCCTGCAGGAGCGGCGCCGCCAGTCGCGGCGCCTGATCCACTGCCCCAACGGCCTGCTCATCTACCGGTACGGTGATCTGCCCACCACGCAGCTGGCCACCAAGACGATGTTGCGGCGGCTGCGGCGCCGCCCCGCGACGGGGCAGCCGCCGATCGCGTCGTACATGATGCAAAAGGGGTACGCGCCGCTGTTCGCCGTGGCCGACTCCCAAGAGCTGCCGCCGCTGCCGCCGGCCCGCCAGGCCGCCTGGATCCTGGCCCGTACGTGCGCCCGCTGCGCCAGCCGGAGTGACCGGCCCTACGAGAAGACGGAGCGTGACCAGCAACGGTATTGCCCGCCGTGCCAGCAGCCCGCGGCCGAAGAGTGGCAGCAGCAAAACCGCGGGGGCGGACATGGGTGACGTCGAGCAGCACGTGTGCGTCGCCCGCTACTGCGGCCGTCTGATCCCTGCGCACTGGGTGATGTGCCCGCAGGACTGGGCTCGGCTGCCGCCCGAGCTGCAGGCCGAACTGCCGCGCGCCTACCAGGAACGGCGGCAATGGTGGTCGAGGTATGTGCGGGTGGTCGGCGCGGCTCGTGACGTGGTCGACGAGGCGATGGGACGTGTCGTGGCGTGCGGCCCGGCCGGCGAGGCTGCCTCGCTGGGGGAGCGGGCGCGCCACCTGCGCGAGCAGCTCGCACCGGCGAGGGCGACTGACCGGCAGAACTTCATCCTCAATGACGCGAAGTACGACCCTTTGGGAGGGACGCCATGACGGACACGACCACCATGACGACGGTGAGGGTCGGCGACCACACCGTGCGGGTGCATCTGCCCGAGGACGTCGACGGCTGGCTGGCCGCCGTCGCCGCCCTGGACACGCTCGGGGTGCACAAGCAGGTCGCGGCCGAACGGGTTCAGGTCCTCGCGCAGCTGGCCAGCGAGGTGGTTCACCCAGCGGACCAGCTGGTGTTCACCGAGGTCGCGGCAGAGGGCGGAGAGGTCAACGTCGCTCATGCGGCTGACGTTCTCACCGTCTTCCTGGACGACTACGTCCGGGACGTCGCGGCCCCGCTCAGCGCCTCTTCACGACGGCCCCGCACCCGGCCGAGGGGTGTGTCGCGCAAGCGGCGGCACTGGGCGTCCTGGCTGCCGTACGTGTGGCGGGGCGTGCACGAACGGGTCGCGGCGCGGTACGGGATGTTCTGGGAGCCGTGTCCGGTGTGCGGGCGGCCGTTCGGTGGGCACGAGTGGCGGCGGGTGAAGGGCCGCCCTGACGCGCTGCCGGTGCCGGGTTCGCTCGGCGAGTGGTCGGCGATCTGCCCGCGCTGCACCCGCAACGGGTACGGCGCCACCCGGCACCCCGACGGACCGTGGACTGTCGGAGGCGGTGTCTAGCATGCCCGGTATGACGGGAAGAGGAAAAGCGGGGGAGAGCTGGCAGGAAGGTGACCTGGTCATCGCCCTGGACGGCGCCCTGTGGGTGCGCGCCTACGAAGAAGATGAGGTGAAGGGCTGGCCATGGGGCTACCCCGGTGAGACGGCGCGTTCGTTCACCGGCGGGGCAGCAGGCGTCAGCGGGTCTGTGCCCGAAGACGTCCCGGTGCGTCCGCTGACGCTGCTGGTGCGTAACGGCCGCCCTTACTCGCCCGTTGAGGACCAGGCGCTGTCCGCCGCTCAAGCGGTCGGGTCAGGCGGCTTGTACTTCCCCGCGGCGGTGCTGCGCCCCGACGTGCCCGGCCCGGCCGCGGCGAAGGTGTGGACGGCGTTGAGTGACGACGTGGTCGTGGTCGACGCCCCGGGCATGGCGGCCGCACTCGGCGCGGGTGATCTCGTCGCCCGGTTGCTGGCCTGGCACAACACCGAACCCGCTTGAGAGCGCAACACGTTCGGCCACTCAAGGCCGCCCTCGGTGGAAACGAGGGCGGCCTTCTGCTTTGCTGCTGGTCATGGGCTTGACCGTGAAAGCGAACGCGCCGGTGCTGGGCATGTACGACGGCCAGCAGTACGACGTCGCGGACTCGCCGTTCATCCGCAAGGTGATCGCGTCGGGGAAGCTGACACTGCTGGCGGACCCCTCCTCGCCGGGGGAGGAGACCGGCTCCTCCGACGGCGGCCCGGGGCCGACGGCCGAGGAGCCGCTGACGGTGCGGGGCAGGGCGCGCAAGCCGTGAACGACCTCCGGCTGGTCGCCGACCCGGACGCCGAACTGGAGGCGCTGCGTCAGCCGCCCGACATCGAGCTGACGGTGAAGGTCCGCGAGCCCGACTACGACGAGGCGGCCTGACCCGCCCAGAACAAGGGGGTGTGGTGGCGACGTACCGGGTGCGGGTCCGCAACAACCAGGCGGCGCTGAACCGGTTTCTGCGCTCCCCGGACGGGCCGGTCGTCCAGCACGTCGGCGAGATCATGCGGGAGACGGCGAACCTCGGCCGGCGCACCATCCGCGTCGATACCGGCCTGGCCCGCGACACGATCTACAGCAACGCGCTGGGGCTGGCCAACCATGTGGTGGGCCGCGCCGGGTCGCTGGCCCCGTACGCCTACTGGCTGGACGTCGGCACGGGCATCTACGGGCCGACCGGCAAACCCATCGTGCCCAAGCGGGCGAAAGTGCTGGTGTTCACGCCGAAGGGCTCCAACGTCACAGTGTTCGCCGCGTCGGTGAAGGGCATCAAGGGCGACCGGTGGCTGCGGCGGGCGTTCACGCTCGCCTGCCCGTACCCAGTGGCAGACCTGGCGCCCACGTAGGGGTCGCCATAGTGTTCGCCGAAAATGGGGCGAATATGGCCCATAACCTCCCAGGCTGAAAACCTTCGGGCTTTGGTGAGAAGCGGTCTATCTGGTCGTAGCAGGGGCCCGTGGGCCGGCTAAAGGCTGGCCGGTTGCGTTGTGCATGCCGAACGGGGCGAGGCGCCACGGCGTATCAGGGGCGGGCCGAGTTCGAGTGGCGTCAGCCTCGTGGCGGTCGGCGGAGACAGTGACCAGATGAGGCCATGTGGTGGTGGCGTTTATGACGGTCTTGCGCGTGACGCATGGGGCAGAAGTGACGCAGAGGGGGTGAGGCGCCCTTTGGCTGCCGGCGTGGCTCGCCGGTCCGGCTACTTTTTTGGGCTTGGACCTGCGGCTTCGCATTAGTCGAGGTCTGCTGCACAGGCTGTTTGATCTTGGCCGGGTGGATAGCGGATGGGTATGGAGCAGTCCGTAATTAAATGAGAACTTCGTTCGGTTTGTTTCGGTCTGACCTGACTTGTTGTAGTCATTGTGTGTATCGACGCCATTGCTTAGCGTCATCGGCGTGGGCCCGCAGGGCCCGGCCGGGAGGCGTGCGATGGGGTTTTTGCGCAGTAGGACCACAGGATTTTCCGCGGCCGTCACGACGACGCTGAACCACCCGTGGAATTTGTGGTGCCTGCGCGGGGATGAGGCCGCGCTGGTCGACACGAAGGCTCTGCAGTGGCGCAAGCCGCTGGCACAAGCGTTCGACGGGGCGTTCGCCACGCTGCCCGAGCCGTTCGCCAGCTGCAGCGACGGCCTCATACGTCTTAGCTCCCTCTCCACGCTCTTCCTGGCCGGCGACCAGTGCCTGGAGCAGGACTCGAACAAAAAAGTCCTCTACCAGGGGCCGATCACCAGCTACCCGGGCCTGGGGTCTTACATCCCGGCCGCGTTCCGCAGCGACCTCGACATCGCCGTGCAAATGCCCGCCCTCTACGACACACGCCGCACCCTGCTGATCAAGGGCGATCAGTGCGCGGTCATCATGTGGGGCCAGGGCGTGGGCTATCAGGGCCCGCTGTCGGGGATGGAGGGCGCCGGGTGGAAGAAGCTGCCCAAGGACATGAGCGGCGACTTCGATCACGCCATCATGTGCTTCCCCGGCGGGGGGTATCGGACCCTGTTCATCAAGGGCGACAAGGTGATGGACCTCGACTGGGGCCAGGGCCCCATAGCCGTGGGCACCTGGGCGGAGGTCCTGCCCGGACTGGCCGCCCTGCCCGCCGACTTCCAAAAGCCCCGCTTGCCGGCCGCCGGGCGTTTCTCCGGCACTACCGGCGGGACACGGGTCGAGCTGCGCGTCGATCTGGAGGGCGAGCTGCCGGTGGTGTCGGGGGACTTCTTCACCGACGGCGACTACCGCAACTCCTTCGTCCTGGAGGGTGATGAGCCCCTCACGCTGCCCGCCACCATCACCGGCGTCGCGAAGTTCGCTTCCGGCACCAGCGCGCCGCTGATCTCGGTGCGGGTGGACAAACTCGCCCCCGGCGCCGTGGCCACCCTCACCCGCAGCGCCGAAGACAAAACGAACGCCATCACCTACACCTGCTCGTATGCCTCCCGGTTCCTGCGGACCATCGACTGGGAGGTCGACGTCATGGCGGGCACCACGCCGGCCGGCCAGTACGCCACCACCACTCATCCTCGCCCGCCTGGCCTGGCCAAGAAGATCGTCACCGTTCAGTCGGCCTACGCCGATGCCGGGATCGAGGTGCGCACCTCCGGCGCCGTCAACGAGGTCGCCGTCGATGAGACGGGCCCGGACCTGAAGTGGTCGGACGCCGAACTGCACGCCGCGATGGTCAGCAACTTCAGCGGCCACGCGAACACCGAGCAGTGGAAGCTGTGGAGCCTCGTCGCCACCCGCTACGTGGAAGAGGGCGTCCGGGGCACCATGTTCGACCACGACGACGAGGACGACTCCCAGCGGCAGGGGGTGGCCATGTTCAGCGACGAGATCCGAGACCAGGGATATGCCGGGACGCGCATGGAGATCCGCACCTACGTCCACGAGATCGGTCACGCCCTCAACCTCAAGCACAGCTTCGACAAGAACGCGGCCATCCCCCCGCAGCCGCTCGGGCCGCGCGACGGTTACGGCGACCTGTCGTGGATGAACTACGTCGACGCCTACCAGGCCCCCGACGGGGAAGAAGGCGAGGAGGCCTTCTGGAGGGACTTCACCTACCAGTTCACCGACAACGAGCGGCGCCACCTGCGCCACGGCTTCTACTACGACGTCGTCCCAGGTGGCCATAGGATGGGGACGAACGCCGCTGATCGCCCGTTCCTGAAGGAGTTCGCCCTGCCGCCGGCGAGTGGGTCGGGATTGCGGCTAGAGCTGTCGGGACGCAGCGCCTTTTCCCACGGCGAGCCGGTCGTGGCCGAGATCAAACTGTCGCTGGACGGCAGCACCTCCCAGGCCGAGGCCTTCCCCACCCTCAGCCCCCGCCGCGACAGCCTGACCATCCTGGTCACCGACCCGGCCGGAGCGATCCGCCCGTTCCGGCCCCTCGCCCGCTCCTGCGGCAGTCTCGACCAGACCCTCACCCTGAACGCCGACACCCCCGCCCTCTACGACAGCGCCTACATCGGCTACGGCGCGGGCGGCCTGACCTTCCCCGAGCCCGGCACCTATCGGCTGCGCGCCCTGTACCGGGCCCCCGACCACTCCACCGTCACCTCCCCCGAACTCACCATCGACATCCAGGCGCCGACCGACGAGACCGACCAGAAGGCCGGTGACCTGCTGAGAGGCTCCCAGCAGGGCACATTGCTGGCCCTGTTGGGATCGGACGCCCCGCAGCTGGCCGAGGGCAACGCCGCCCTGGACGAGCTCATCGCCACCTACCCCGACCACCCGCTGGCGGTGTACGCGCTGACGGCCAAGGGCACCAACGCCGGACGCCACTTCCTCACCCTCACCGAGGACGGCATCGGCGTACGGCCCGCCGACACCGACACCAGCATCGCCCAGCTCAGCGAAGTCGTGGCCACCACCCTCGACCCCAGCACCGACGCGGGCGTCGACAACATCACCCTCAACGCCACCATGCGCCGCCTGGCCCGCGCCCATGCCCGCGGCGGCGACATCAAGGAAGCCGACGCCGTCTTGGACCAGCTCGTCGAGGTCTTCCGCGACAAGCACGTCCCCGACCCCGTCCTGGCCACCATCACCGAACAAGCCGAAGCCACCCGCACCCAGCTGCACGACCAAGCCTGACAGCACACAGCGCCCCCGACCCGAGCCGGGGGCGCTGTGTCGCTGACTCCAGCACTACCGATCACAGGCCTCCCTTTCCACCTCCATGGGTGGGCGCATCCAAAGGTACGGCGTCACCATCGTGACCGGAACAATGAGGCATAACGGGGCCGTATTTTGACCTTGACTGTCTTTCGGCCGCAGTCAAAGTTTCGAAAAATGATCTCTGATGGCGTGGAGCCTGGTAAGAAATTCCTAACTGTTTGCGCTAGTTAGAAAGTTTCGTCGTCACCTACCTCGCCGTCGAGATCCTCATCGCAAAGCATGGCTCACAGACTCTGCGGATCAACTCAAGCGGTTTCCGCTTATATCCGCCTGATTTCCGGCCAGTTCGAATGTTGCCTAATGTAGTGGCACCCTCACGCTTCGGCGTTCGAGCAGGTCGCCGCGCACGCGATGATGAGGGCGTCAGGGGATCGAGGCGTTCAGGGGGAACGATGAGCGAAGTGGCTGTGAAGGACGACGCCCAAATGAGCGGCGAGAACGATGAAGGGGTCGTCGTTGACCCTGACCTGGTGTTCACCACCCCGCCCAAGCCGCACCTGTCGACGGAGTCGACGGTGGAGCGGACCGTCGGTTTTCAGCTCGACGGACAGACCTACTACTTGATCAAGCCGCGTAAGTGGGAGGACGCGCTGATGGCGTTGGAGGAGACCGCGGCCCGGCGGGCGACCGGCGCGGACGTGTTGTGGCAGGGCTGGGACTTCCTGCAGACCGTCGTCACGCCCGAGTCGCTGCGCAGGCTGATGGGCCGGGCCCGCGACGACAGCGACGACTTCGAGCGTAGCGACCTGTTCGACCTCATCCCGAAGATCATTCGGAAGTTGCAGGCGAAGGAAACCGCCGGGAAGGCGGCGGTGCCGCGCCCGGCGCGGGCACGTGCCGCCCGCTCGGCGTCCGCGCCGCGCGAGTAGCCGGTGGAGCAGTGGCGGTCGGCGGTCCTCGGGCCGCCGGCGTCGTTCGTCCTCGACGACGAGGTCTACGAGCTGTCCGGGGCGTGGCAGGTGCTGCTGGAGTACCTGCCGGCCGAGCGGTGGCACATGTTCGTCCTGTACGGGCTGCTGCACCCGCTGGACGCCGAACGGCTGTCGGACCGGCTCGACGACGACGACGATCCGCTGACCCGCCAGGAGGTGCGGGCGGTGGTCGAGCGGCTGGTGCAGCAGGCGACCGGCCGCAAGTGGTGGGTCGCCCAGCGGCTGTACGCGACGTTGGCCGCCTCCTGGGGGGAACTGGACGGGCGGCTGTCGCTGCGCGGCGTAGAGCTGGCGGCGATGCTGCCCAACCCGGCCCGCGTGTGCAACCTCGTGTACGGGTGGCTGGTCGACGGCGCCGACGAGCAGGGGCGGCGCCGCCTGGACATGCAGCTGACCCGCCCTCCGGCGGGGATGTCGAGACGGCAGGCGGCGGCGGCCTGGTCGCCGCAGGAGCAAGGACGGGCGTTCATGGACGCCTACCGGTCGCAAGGCGATGCGGGAGGGCGAAGCCCGGTCCCCGTAGCCTAGGGCTGTCGCTGTGCTGAGGGCCGGACACCATTGCCGTCCGGTAGGGGTGCCCGCCCATGGCCGCAGGTCAGCCGCTCTCGCGCGCCGAGGTGGAGCTGGTCCTCAACTTCGAGGGTCTGTCGGAGGAACTCCGCGAAGGTCTGGAGCGGCGCGTCAAGGCGGCGGCTGCGGTCGCGGCCAAGGAGCTGACCCGGGTCGAGAAGTCCGCCGCCGGGATCGGCACCGAAACGCAACGCTCAGCACGAACCGCTGAAACGGCCGTTCAGGGCGTGCAGCGCGGTGCGAAGATCGCCGCCGCTGAGCTCGACAAGACCGCGAAGGCCGCCGCGAGGGTCGGCGTCGAGGCGAAGAAGTCCAGCGACGACGCGGCCGACACGCTCAACCGCAAGCTGGTGCCCGCCGCGACGAAAGTGCGTGAGGCGCTCGCGAACATCGGCGAAGGAGGACGAACCCGAGGCGGCCTGCAAGGGCTGCTGCGTGACCTGGCGGGGCTGCCGCCGGCGTCGGCGCGGGCGGTGCGCGGCCTGACCTTCACCCGGCAGGCGATCATCTCGACCATCGCGGCCGCCGCCGGGCTGGCGCCCGCGTTCGCCGCCGCCGGCGCCGGGGCGGGCGCGTTCGGCCTGTTCGCGGTCCCGACGATCACGAAGGTGATCAAGGCGCAGACGGAGATGGCCGACGAGTGGGCGTCCCTCACCGACGACCAGAAGATCGCCGCGGTGTCGACGTCCGCCCTGGTCGACGAGTACAAGGCGTTGTCGGCGTCGCTCGCCCCGGACACGCTGCGCGTCTACAACGCCGCCTTGGCCGAGACGCGGGAGCTGCTGCCCGAGCTGGTGCCGCTGGCCCGCGCCACCGCGACCGAGCTGGCCGACGCGGTGGCCACCCTCGGCGACGGCTTCGATTCGGACCGCGCGCAGGAGTTCTTCTCCTTCCTGGAGCGCTCGGCTCCCGGCGCGATCAGCGGCATCGTGTCGATCGTGCAAGACGGCGGGGCGGCGGCCGCGGCGCTGCTGCAGGCCCTCGCCCCGCTCGCCCCCGTCCTGGGCGGTGTGGTCGCCGGGACGCTGCAGCTGGTGACCGCCGTCTCCGAGCTGTCGCCGGAGCTGGTGCAGCTGCTGGTGACGACGGTCGCGCTGCGCGGCCCGATCACCGCCCTCGGCAGTCTCTTCACCACCGGGGTGGGAAAGGTCAAGGCGTACTCGCGGGAGACGAAGGGCGCCTCGCTGGCCTCCAAGGTGCTCACCGCCGCCGCGGCGGCCGGGCCGAACATCTACCTCGCCGGCGCCGCCGCGCTCGGCATCTTCGCGATCTCCCTGGCGACGGCGAAGACGCGTGGCGAGGAGCTGGTCGACGCGATCCAGGCCAGCAACCTGGCGGTGCGCAACAACGTCGACGGCTACCGGAACGCCAACAGGGTGCTGGCCGGTGAGCTCGCCCCGACCGAGGCCGCGATCGGCCGGGCGCTGCAAGGGGTGAACCGCGACCTGAACGCCAACACGGTCGCCCTGGCCCAGGCGGCGCTGGCCCAGCGTGGCCTGTCCAGCGTGAACGTCGCCGCCGCGCAGGCGATGGAGCAGAACCGGGCGGCGCTGACCAACATCGACGCCGGAGCCCGCGCCGTCGCCGCCGCCTACGGCATCACCACGGGGCAGGCGATCGCCTTGGCGGACGCGGTCGGCGTCGACCTGTCCCAAGGCGTCACCCGAAGCGGCACCCTGACGGCGGCGGCCGCCGGGAAGTTCGCCGCCTACCAGGCCGCGGTGCAGGCGGCGCAGAACCCGACGCTCGCGATCCAGACGGCGTTCGCGAACACCGCCAACGAAGCCCTGAACCTGACCGACCGGGTCAAAGCGTTGCAGTCGGCGTTTGATCTGACGATCAACCCGAGCTTGGCGCTGTACACGGCGACGACCCGGGTCCGTGACGCCTTCGCGGCCGCCAACACGGTGCTGGCCCAAGGCAACACCACTTCGCAGGCGCGACGCACCGCCCTGCAGAACCTGATCACCACGTTGCGGGATCAGGCCAACGCCGAGTTCGCCGCGAACCAGTCCGTCGACAAGACCAGTGCGGCGTTCCGCAACCAGCTGCCTACCCTGACCGGGCTGGCCGGCAAGAGTCGGGAAAGCCGGACACTCATCAACGAACTGGCCGGAGCGCTGTCCGGGGCGAGAACCGCTGCCCAAAACGCGCGTAACGCGATAGGTGGTCTCGGCGGTACAGCCGGCGAGGCGAAGATCGGCCTGGGGGAGGCGGCCCGGCAGGCGGGCGTGCTGGACAAGCGAGCCCAGGGGGCGGCGGGGCATGTCGCCAACCTGGCCACCCAGGCGCAGACCGCCGGTAACTCCTCCAGCACCGCCGCGCCGAAGGTCGACGACCTGGCCAACAGCATCCGGGGCCTGAAGTCCAGGAGCGTCACCATCCGGGCCAACACCGCTCCCGCGCAGACGGCTGTCCAGTCGTTCATCCGCGATACCAGCGGCAGGGTCGTCGACGTGATACTGCGGATCGGCAAGACCACCGCCACGGCGGGGGCGACGGGCGGCATGGCCGAGGAGCTGAAGCCTCGCGTGTTCCCGCCGGGCTTCGCCGCTGGCGGCAAGCTCCGCGGCCCGGGCACCGGCACCAGCGACTCGATCATCGCTCGCCTGTCGACCGGCGAGTTCGTCGTCAACGCCAAGGCGACCAAACGCTACGAGGCCCTGCTGCGGGCGATCAACAGCAACAAGTTCGCCACCGGCGGCAAGGTCGGCGACAGCCTGCCCCGGTTCGCGACCGGCGGCCTGGCCCGCGGACGCAACCCGGTGATCGATCTGGGGGCGCTGCTCGGCACCGACCTGGCGCGCGGCCTGGCCCGCTCGCAGCGCGCGATCGACGCCGAACTCGGCAAGGTCAGCAAGGCGGTGAAGGAGAAGCTCGCCGACATCAACCGGTCGGTGGGCGCCGACTTCGTCCGCAACCTGGTCTCCGCCAGCCCTGAGGAGATCTCCCGCCAGCTGCGCGACCTGCAACGGCAGATCAGCGCCGCCCTGAAGAAGACCGACACCCGGATCGATAACCTGCTGGTCGCCCGGCTGACCACGCTGAACGCGGCGCTGGGCAAGCTCGCGGCCGAACGGGACCGGCTGGCGGCCACGGTGGAGAAGGCGACCCAGACCGCGGCCGATGTCACCGAGCGGGCCCGCTCCTCGGCCGCGCTGTCGACCCTCACCGAGGAGGAGCGGACCACCCCCCAGACCATCGCGGCGGGCCTCCGCAGCCGCTTGAAAGCGATCAACACGTTTCAGGACGACATCGCGCGGCTGCAGCGGCGCGGCGCCGACAAGTCGCTGATCGAGCAGCTCGTCACCGGCGGCCCCGACCAGTCCGGGCAGCTCGCCGCCAGCCTCGCCCGCGCGTCGACCACTACCCTGCGGGAGATCAACGGCCTGCAGAGGCGCATCAACGCCGACAGCAGATTCCTCGGTCAAGAAAGCGCTGACTTCCTGTTCGACTCCGGAGTCAACGCCGGCCGGGGTTTCCTCGCGGGCCTGAAATCGCAGCAGAAAGAGATCACCGCGCTGATGACGGCGATCGCCAAGAGCGTGTCGACGACCATCCGCAAAGAACTGAAGATCAAAAGCCCGTCGAGGCGGCTACGCGCCGACGGCCGCGACACCGGCCGCGGCTACCTGCTCGGCCTACAGGACGTGGCGCCGCAGATCGAGCGGGCCGCCCGCCAGATGGTCGCCCCCGTCCCCTCCGCCCGCACCGCCCCGTTCCGGCCCGCCCGCGACACCGCCGCCGCCGGGCAGACCGCGGCCCGCGCGCAGGGCGGCTCCTCGGTGCGCGACGTGACGTTCAACAACACCTACACCCAGGTCATGGCCACCGCCCCCGACATCTGGGCCGAGCAGGAACGCCAGCTCACCGAGGCATTGCGATAGGAGAAGGGACACCTCTCATGGCATCCACCGACTGGCTCTGCTTTTCCGGCGTCGAGCTGGCCAACAGCGCCCGGGTGTACGCCTACAGCCAGGCCGGCCTCGCCCCCAAGCACGCCAGCGTCCGCGACTGCGGCTGCGAGGGCCTGCCCGCCGCGCTGGGAGACGAGCCGTATACGCTGCCCGACGTCGACGACGCCCCCTGGTACGACCCGGCGGAACCCTCCTCAACGGACTTCGCGGGCTTCCTGTGCACCGACATCGAGGACATGGAGTCGGCGCCGGTCTCCCGGGCGGTGACCAACCGGCTCGGCGACGGCGCGGTGATCGGCCGCCGACGGCTGGGCGCCCGCACGATCACCGTGACCGGCATGCTGATCGGCCGCACCTCCTGCGCGGTCGACTACGGCCACCGGTGGCTCTCCAGCGTCCTGCAAGGCGCCCTGGCGTGCGGCCCCGCCTCCTGCGGCGGCGACGACCTGGAGTTCATGACATGTTGCCCCACCCAGCCGCTCGCACCCGGGGAATGCTGCCCCGGCCCCTGCACGGGGCCGACGTGCGCCCAAGGCGTGTTCCGGACGCTGCGCGACGTCGCCCTCACCAGCAAGGTGAAGAAGCTCCGCAGCATCACTGGCTGCGGCTGCTGCCCGGGGGAGCTGCGCGAGGTCACCTTCGAGCTCACGGCCGGACGCCCGCACGTGCTACGCCCCGCGGTGACCGTGGCCGAAGCCGTCGCCTGGCCGCCGGAAACGCCCGACGACGAATGCGTCCAATGGTCGACCGGCCCCGGATGCCTGGACGAGGCCGGCGAATGCGCCGCCCAGCAGCCGCAGCCGTGCCCGCTGGATCCGAACTGCCCGCCGCCGACCCTGCCCGACCTGCCCCTGCCCGCCAACCCGTGCCTGTGCGAGCCGTTCACCAGACGCCAGCTGTGCATCGCGGTGCCGCAAGGCGCGGCACCGATCTGGGCCGACCTGGTGCCGCTGGTGGAGATCTACTCCGGGTCCGCCCTCCTGCGCGGCATCCGCATCCGGTTCTACCCCAACCCGTTCGGCGCCGCCTTCGCCGACCTGGACCCCTGCGCCTGGTGCAGCGAAATCAACATCTCCTACCTGCCCGCCTCGGCCAAGCTCACCTTGGACTCGACCCGCCGCACCGTGCTCGTGCAGTGCCCGGGCCGGGCCGACACCCCCGCCGAGGACATCGTGTCCGGGCCGCAGGGCCGCCCCTTGAGCTGGCCGACGCTGGAATGCGGCATCCCCTACCTGGTGTGCGTCAGCGCCGACTCCACGACGATCGCCGCCGACGCGACCGTCACGCTGCGCACCGTCGTAAGAGAGGTGTGAGGCATGGGCTCGCTCGGCTGCCCCGAGACGTACACGGTCGCGATCGCCGACCGCACCGGCGGCCGCGAGTACGGTTCCGTCGAACCGTCCGCGCTCGACTGGTCCCGCATCCTCGACGACACCTCCGACGCGTCGGTCACCGTCCCCTACCAGGGGGCGGAGTGCTGCGCGCTGCTCGGCAAGACCCGCACCTGGTGCAACTCGCTGATCTTCTACCGGGACCAGCAACGGGTCTGGGAAGGACCGGTCACGCGCATCACCCACCGCGGCGAGGACACCGTGCTGAGCGCCCGCGACGTCACCCAGTGGCTGTTCCGCCGCAAGATCCGCGCCCTGCTCGACTACACCGGCACCAACAAGGCCGACCTCGCCGTCATCGCCCGGCTGCTCGTCGAACACGGCTTCGGCCCCGACGACCCGAACGTGCTCGCCTACCTGTGGGTGTCGGCCTCCGGAATCGTCGGGGAACGCAAGTACGCGGCCAACTCTGGCTACGTTCTGGACCACCTGCGCGAACTCGCGAGAACCGGCGTCGACTTCACCGTGCTGGGCCGGCGCATCATCCTGACCGGGGAGGGGCCGCTGGGTCGGCTTCCCGGCCTGACCGACGAGCACTTCGCCGGCCCCCTCAACGTGATCGAGGACGGCCTTTCGGCGATCACCCACGCGACCGTCATCGGCAAGGGCGTCATGGCCGACTCAGGCGGTGTCGGCGCGTGCGGGCTGCTGGAGTACCTCGCCTCCGAGGAGGAGATCCAGGACGTCGCCTCCGCCCGAGCCGAAGCGAACGCCCTGGTCGGCGCCGGTGAACCGGCGCCCGTCTTCGTCGAGGTGCCCGACGACGCGCAGCTGGCGCCCGAGGCGCCGGTCGGCATCGGCGACCTGATCCCGGGCGTCGTCGTGCCGGTCACCTCCACGGCCACGTGCCGTACGATCGCCGCCGACCTGCGGCTGCTGCGCGTCCGCGTGACCTACACCGAGGCCGACGGCGAGAAGGTCGGCATCACGCTGGCGCCGCTCGGCGTCGACACCGCAGCGACCGCCGCCGTATAGACGAAGGAGACACCATGGCGAGAGTGCAGACGCGGCCACGCACACCCGCCCAGGTCCTGCGCGACCTGGACGACCGGCTACGCGTCCTGGAGCACCGCACCAGCGTGGTCGTGGGCGTGGCCCCGGACGCGTTCGTTCTCGAGGTCGACGCCTCCGGGCGGTTGACCGCCCGGCACGCCATAACGGGCACCGTCACCATCGTCGCCCTGCCGTAACGCGCCGCCCCGCCTGCGATCGGGCTTTCTTCAGTGGCGTCGAAGATGAAACAAGCAGGTCACAGACACCTCTGCGAAAAGGCGCCTGTGACCTGCTTTTATGTTGTGCCGCAACCACCCCCCCTGTTATTCCGAGGGGCCGGTGGCGGTGGGATTTCTCCCGGGGACGCGGGGGGTTCTACGCCCTGTGCGGGCGGCTCCTCCTCAACGTCGACCTGCGCTTTTTTGCTCCAGCGGATGGAGATACCAAGAATGAGGATCTTGAACTCGAACCGTTCCACGTCGTTGTTCAGCGCCTGCGTGTTGACCGCACGTGCTCCGAAGAAGACAACGATCAGGAGGAGGGCGAGTGGAAAGACTCCCCAAGGGGCTGCCGCCTGGAGCGAGCTCCAGAGGCCAGCCATTCGGTATCTACATCACGAACGGAATGCCCGTCAGATGATCGGTCACCCTGTTCCCTTTCTTGTCGCAGCTGTATGTGTCGTATCTGCATGCCCAGATTCAACTCCGATGTCAGCTCTTCAGGGTTGTCTCTGGCTCTCGGGGACATGGATTAACGTGTTTGCCTCGCTTCTCGGTCTACTACTTCGGACATTCGATCGAGAAGGGCGTTCTTTGATAATTTGTTTGCCTATGTACAAGCATGCCTCGCGTTGTCCTTGTGCGCGCGAAGCATTGGACGTTTTTTTCTTATGTTGTGGTTCGGCTGGTGTCGTCGAACTGTTCCCGGCGACGCTGAGCCGCCGTACCAGGGGGAGTTGTCGCTCCGCAGACGTAATCAAGCCATCACAAATAGCGATCTTGGTAGGGTTGACCTGTGGATACACACGGTCTACGCGTTGATGGCTGCCGAAGGGTGCATCACCCCACCACGAGCCGTGACCACCGCGGCGAGGACCTTCCCGCTCTGGCCTGCAACACCGGAATCGCCGGCTGGGACGTGAGCCGCCTGCACGTCACCCACGACCCTGTCGACTGCCGGCGCTGTCTGCGCCTGGTCGGCGCCGCCCCTCCGCCGGACCATATGGAAGTTCTGACCCTGTTCGACGCAGACGCGGCGTAGCGTGACGCTGTGACCGACTTCCGTGATCGCCCGACTAACGAGGCCGACGGCGTAGCCATGCTCGTCGACGCTTACCGGCGGTGGGCCACGATGCCTCCCGCGGACGTCTCCGTGGACCGCCGCGACGCCTACATGGCGATGGGGGCTTGCAGCTGCTGCAGCGTCACCCGGCTCTCGATCCGGAGATGAAGGCCAACTTCGAGCGGGTTGGCCGGCTCCTGCAGGTCGCCGTGTGCGACGATCCTCAGCTGTACGTCATGGCCGAAACGGGCTGGGACGCCCAGCACGACGTCGAAGAACGGGAACCCTGATCTAGGGCAGCTGCTCCTGCTGCGGGCCGATCGCCACCGGCGTGGTCCGCGCCGTGTCGCGCTGCGCCTCCAACTGCACGCATCGGAAGGCGAGCGCCGCGATCAGGAGATCCGGTAGCGCTGGCTTGAGCCCGTCGCCGAAGACGAGCTCCCCGAAGCCGTTGATCAGGGCGGCGAACATCACGATCAGCGGGATCACCGCAGGTGTGCTTCCTGCTCGGTGGCCGTCCCCTCGTCGAGGCCACCCTGCGAGACCGGCGGCATCCACCAGTTCGGTGACGTCGACACGCCCGCGTCGTGGGTGCGGCGCGGCCGCAGCAGGAACAGGGCCAGGCCGGCGGTGCTCAACATGCTGGCCAGTGCCAGAGCGGCCCAGCTGATAGGGGAGAGGTTCACGCGCCGATGGTAGGACGCCGACCCGTCCCGGAATGCTGGGATCAGGTAAAGGACGCGAGGAACTGTCCTCGCGCCACGCCCGCACCGCTGGGGACCTCCAAGGCGGCCGGCGGCGGGGGAAGTGAAGACGCCTGCCCGGTCCGAGGGCAGCGGTTCAGGAGAGCACGCGGACGTCCCGGTACGCTGGCCGTGATGCTGCTGGCGTGAGGGCCGGGCCTACCTGCGGATATGTGCGGGGTGGTCACGATAGCCCGGTGCGGGTGTGCCTCCAGCTGTTCCTGCCTGATCTCTCCCGGCGCGGGTGTCACCGTGACCGGCAACGGCAGCACGGCCAACCCTTACGTCGTGTCCGCGACGGGGACGACGGACTGCGAGGCGATCCAGGACTGCGTGGGCGCAGCCCTCGGCCCCGGCCTGGTCTACAACGACGCCGGCAACCAGATCCGCGCGAGGATCTCCGGCGATGCGGGCAACGCCATGGTGTTCGGCGGCGACGGCGGCCTGTACGCGGCTGGCGGCGGAGGCGGCGGCGGGGGTCTGACCACGGTCGCCGTGCAGGACACCCCCTGCATCAACCTGGGCGGCCTGGGCACGGTGCCGCAGCCGCTGACGGCGACGCCCACCCTCAACCCGGCCGTCGGCAACCTCTTGGCGTGCACCGCGACCGGGTTGCAGGTGCTGCTGACGGTGGGCGCCTGCGGGCTGCAGGGGGCGGGCACGGCCGCGTCGCCGCTCGCGGCGAAGGTCTCGGCCTGGCCGTACGCGTGCCCGGTCGACGCGAACGCCGGCGCCGTCTACTGCGACAGCACCGGCGCGTTGCGTTCGGAGCCGCGCGGCAAAGCGGAGTACTTCACCACCAGCGCCAACCAGACCTACGCGAACGTGGCCGTCCCGGCGACGACCGCGACCGGTGGGGCGACGATCGAGACGCGGTCGCTGTCGGTGACCAACCCGGACGCGTGTCGGCCCGCGCTGGCCATCACGATGACCGAACTCGACGTCGACTTCATCATTCCCGCAGGTGGTCGCGCCGGAATGTTCATGTACGGCGATGAGACGTATCGGTTTGAAAATCGCGGTTCGGCGACGGTGAGCAACGTGCACACCCAGACGACCAAGGTGGTGGGCAACACCATCATTCCGCCGGGCGGCACCCAGAACATCGACCTTGTGATCGGGCTGGGCTTCGGGTTGGGCGGCGCCACCTATAACAGAATCCAATCTTTCATCCGCGCCGTGCTGATCGCGCTGTAGCCGAAAGGGAGGTCAGACAGGATGGACAACACGACGCAGTCGGCTCCGTTCGTCGGGGACCGCGCCGCGCTGGAGCACGTCCGCTACTTCCGCACCGCCACCGGCAGCGTGGGGGAGGTCGCCGAGTCCGCTCCCGGCATCTCGTCGCTGCCCGCCGACGCCGTGGAGATCACCGCTGAGGAGTACCGGCGGGTGCGCGACGGCTTGGAGGCCAGCACAGAACGGCTGCTGGCCGACCTGCTGGCCGCCGACGTCGAGCGGATGCGCGGCGACTACGAGGCGCTGCTGGCCGCCGGGATCCCCGCCGGTACCGCCAGCAGGTTGACCGGCTACACCGCGCCGGAGGGATGACGATGCCGCAGGTATGTGTGGGCCCGGAGTTCATGGTCGACCCGAACGGCAGGCTCCGCCTGGACCTGTGCGGTGGTCCCGCCGAGCAGGCGTGGCCCTACTCCTGCCCCACCTCGCAGAACCCGCTGCGGGTCGATCCGACCTGCGGGCTGTGGGTGCCGCCGTACCCGAAGGCGGGGCGGGCGTCGGCGTCCGGGTCGACCGGCGGTGCCCTGGTCACCGTCCCGGCCGGGTTCACCGAGGTCGCCCAGGCCGAGATCGAGGTGCAGAACCCTTCCGACTGCTACGCGGCGATCGTCGTGCAGTGGATCCAGGTCGACATCGACTTCTACCTGCCGGCGGGGTCGGACTCGCGCGCGGGCTTTCGCATCAACGGCAACTCGGTGCTGGCGACGGAGAATCCGGCACCGGCCGGGGGCACGCAGGAGACCGGCGTCCACTGGGAGCTTCACCAGACGCTGGTGTCCGGCACGATCCCCGCGGGCGGCACCAACACGTTCACCAGCCCGATCGATGTCGGCTCCGGTCAGGGCGGCGCCCAGTACGGCGAGATCAGGTGGCAGATGAGGGTTCTAGCGCTGGCGGGACTGTGATGATCACGAAGTTTTTCCGGCTGGGCGACGGAACGCTGATCTCCCGCTCCCTGCAGGTGGAGGGCTCGTATGCGATGACGCTGCGGGTGCCGCCCGATGCGCAGGAGATCTCCGCCGAGCAGGCCGAGGAGATCCGGGCCGGTCACGCCGCGCAGGTGAAGGCGTGGGTGGCCGAGCAGGACGCGAAGGTCAACGAGGTACGGCGGGCCGACTACGACGCGCTGCTCACGCTCGGGGCTCCGGAGGCGACCGCGCGCCGCCTGACGGGCTACCGGGGTCCGGCCGGCAGTCCGGCGGATCGGCCGACATGAGCGATGACGTGCCGTCCCTCGCGGAGGTGATGCGCCGTCTCGGGGACGTGCGCACCGACATCCGCGACGACCTGGCGGACCTGCGGGAACGCCAGGAGCGGGAGTGGGCGGCCGTCTCGGTTCGGCTGGACCAGCTGGTGACGCGTGACCGCTACGAGGCGGAACGCGTCGCGATGCTGGATCGCATCTCCAAGCTGGAGGTGGCCGTCGAGCGGGCGGCGGAGCGGCGCGGCCTGGACTGGCGCCAGTTCATGTTCTCCGGACTCATCCCGGCGGCGATCTTCCTGTGCGGGGTGCTGGTCCAGATTTTCATGGCGCGGGGAGGCGCTCCGTGATCGGCCACAGGAGCCGTCTGGCGCGGTGGGGTCGGACGGCTCTCGTCGTCGGAACGCTGGCGGTCGTGCTCGGCCTGTTCATCGCCGTGTCGGTGCAGCTCGCGGCACTGCGCGAGGACCTGGAGCGGGCGCAGTCCGACCGCGAGGTCCTCGGCGACCAGGTGACTGAGCTGGGAGGTGTGCCGGCGGTGAACGTGCCGTCCGGGCCGCAGGGGGAGCGGGGCTCAGCCGGACCCCCGGGCGGTCAAGGGCCATCCGGCCCGTCCGGCCCGCCCGGTCTGCCTGGGGGGCGCGGCCGAGACGGCCGCCACGGCGAGGAAGGCCCCGCCGGGCCAGCAGGGCCCGTGGGGCCGCCCGGCCCTGCAGGACCTGTGGGGCCAGGCGGCCCGGCTGGTCCCGAGGGGCCGCCCGGCCCGCCGGGGCCGCCGGGGCCGCCAGGACCCGCCGGGCCGGAAGGGCCTCCCGGCCCCGCAGCGTCGCCGCCGGGTGGCCCGGTGGAAGACGGCGAAGGGTGAGCGTTCATCCGCTTCGGGCGCCGTACCGCACCGGCCGGTACGGCAGGCGACGTGAAGCAAGAGCTCCGGCGGCCGCGCCGGAGCAAGCAGGCCGCGCGCCGTCGCGCGGCCCGATCCTCAAGGGGGAGACGCCGATGGTGCAGCTGGTGGACCGCGACCAGTGGGGGGCACGCTCTCCGAAGGGCATGACGGTGCTGCAGAGCCGCCCGAAAGGCGTGAAGATCCACTTCGTGGGGGATCGTGTCGACCCGGCCATCGTGAACAGCCACGGCAAATGCCTGGCCTTGGCCAAAAGCATTCAGAAACACCACATGGACACGAACCTGTGGGGGGACATCGGCTACACGGGTCTGGCCTGCCCGCATCGGCAGCTGCTGCTCGGGCGAGGTCCTGGCCTGCTGCCGGCCGCCAACGGTAACGGTCTCAACAGCGACCACTACGCGATCATGGCGATGGTGGGCACCTCTGGCCTGGTCGTCCCGCCCGACGACATGCTGCACGGCCTGGTCGACGCCATCCACTGGCTGCGCCGCCTGCCGGCGAAGGAAAAGCCATGCGGGCAGGAAGTCCTCGGCCACCGCGACGGCTGGGACACCGACTGTCCCGGCGAGTGGCTGTACGCGTGGCTCCAGCGCGGCTGCCCGCGGCCCGACGGTGGCGCGCCGCCTGCGCCGGGCGCCGACATGCCGCCCTGGCCCGGCCGCGTCCTGGAGTACCCGCCGGCGGCAGTCGGCGACGACGTGCTCACCTGGCAGAAGCAGATGCGCCGCCGCGGCTGGCCCATCACCGTGGACGGCTCCTACGGGTCGCAGTCTCGTGACATCGCCCGCCAGTTTCAGATGGAGAAGGGGCTGCGCACCAGCGGCAAGGTGGGCCGCGACGACTGGGAAGCGGCGTGGCTGGCGCCGATCACGTAGGTAGGCACCGCCGCTCGGGGAAGGGCGGGATCTGGTCGCGGGTGTGGTGGCGCGACGCGCTGGAGAGAGCGGTGCGGGCGGGCGCGGCCGCCGCGGTGACCGGGATCGGCGCCGACCAGGTCGGCGCGGTGCACATGTCGACGCTGCGGGCGGTGCCTCTGCTCGCCGGCGGGGGAGCGCTGGTGTCGCTGCTGCTGTCGCTGGCCGCGGCCGGCACCGGTGACGCCGAGTCGGCGTCGTTCACCGAAGAGCCGTGAAACGGGCGAAGGGCTGGCCGTCGAGTGGCCAGCCCTTCTTCGCTCCCCCGTGGAAGGGAAGCCTGCGCCCGTGAGCGCCCAGCTGTTGAAGAGTACCGCGTTACGTGTTCTTTACCATCACTGTTGGGGAAAAGTTGCAGAGAGTTTCCTGACGGGTGTAGGGTAAGACTTGCATGGTAGGGGAGGTGAAGAAGTGACTGAAGCGCCCGAAAACCTGCCCGACCTGGTCGGACAGCCCGATCTCGCCAAGATGCTTGGAACGTCCATCAACACGATCCACTCATGGCGAGCTCGGGAGGACTACGGCAAGCTACGTAAAGCTGATGTCGTCGTCTCGGGCACCCCGTTCTGGTTGAAGCAGCACTGGACCCATCCGGACAAGCCGGTGCCGACGCTCCCGCCGCTGGTGGGCGTCAAGGAAGTGGCCGCGATGTTCGACGTGGAGCCCGACACCGTGACCATCTGGTTCCAGCGTGACAACGGCGCTCCACGAGAGAACGTCAAGATCGGGCGAACCCGGATCTGGACGATCCCTCCCTGGGAGGAGTTCGCCCGCCGGACCGGCCGGCCGATCAACGCGTCCGTTGTGAAAAGCCTTAAACAGGTAAACCAGCAGTAAGCACCGCCGTTCGTCCCAGCCAGGGGCGAACTCTAGCTTTGACCTGTATGGGAACGGTCGAGCAAGGTTCCCGCCCAGCTTCCCCGTGGAAAGGAAACGCCAAGTGATCCTTCAAACGCGCCCGCCGACCTGCGTGGTGCCCTACCCGACCCTCCTGATCGAAGGACCCGCAGACTCCGGCAAGACGTGGATGTGGGCGCAGCTCACCGCCTCCCCGCTGGTCGGCCGCAGTCTGCTGCTGGACCTCGGCGACGGCCGAGGCGACGAGTACGGCGACGCCATCACCGGAACCCCCACCTACGAACTCATCGACCACGACGGCACCTGGTCGTCGATCATCGGCCAGGTGGAGGCCGCGCACGCCGAGGCGGCCCGCGCGCACGCCGCCGGGGAAAAGCCCGTCGCGTTGTGCGTCGACAGCGGCTCGCGCATCTGGGACATGCTCAAGTCGTGGGGCAACGCCCGCGCCAAGGGGTCGATCAAGCACCAGAGGTTGCTGGCCTGGGATCCGAACGCCGACATCCGCATCCCCAACAACATCTGGGACGACGTCCACGCCCGGCACAGCCAGCTCCTCGACCTGCTCACGACCTTCCCCGGCATCGTGGTGATCACAGCGCGCGGCCGAGAAATGTGGATCACCGAGGACAGCGCCGACCCCGTCCCGAAGACGGCCAGCTACAAGGTCGACTGTCACCGTGACCTGACCCACGCTGCGACCGTGTGGATCCGCCTGAGCCTCGACGGCCCGCCGACGATCATCGGGGCGCAGTCGAAGTACCTGCACATCACCTACGGCTCCGACGAAGCCCGGGTCGTTCCCGACCTGAACTTGGCCGACCTGATCTTCAAGACGTTGCGGGTCTCCGCCGACAGTCAGCCCCGCCCCCTGGTGCGCCTCGGCCAGGAGCGGCTGCCCGAGGCGATCCGCGACGACGCGCTGGCCACCGTCGACCGCGAGCACCTGCAGCGGCTCCTGACCGAAGCCGCCCACCCGGCGCACCGGGGCATCACGGTCGACAACGAGTACGGGGCCGAGGAGACCCTGACCGAGCTGATCACCCGCCGTATCCGGGCGGTGGCCGGCCAGGGGGGCGCCGACGGCGCCGAGTACGCCGCCCCAGACGGTGTCGCGGCCGCGCCGGTCCGCGCGGTCGCCCAGCCCGGCCCCGGCGGGCAGGTGATCCAGGCAACCGCAGAACGGTCAGCCATCCCACCCACACCGCCCGCCCCGCCGGACCCGGTTGAGCCCGCCGCCCCGGAGGCGGCACCGGATCCGGCCGCGCCGCTCGACGAGGCGACCCTGCTGGTGCTGCAGCGCATGCTCGCCGACTGCGGCGTCACCACCCCCGATCAGCGGCACGTCGTCCTGCAGATCCTCACCGGTAAGCGGCTGACCAACAGCCGCAGCCTGACCACCGCGATGGGCGCCGACCTCATCGTGATGCTCGCCCCGGTGATCACGGCGGCTGCGCCGAACGAGGCGCTGCGCACCCTGATGCAGGCCCGCGTCGCCGCCAGCATGACCGCCCAGAACCCCGCCCCCGCCCAGGAAAGGCCCGCCGCATGAGCCGCCGCACCCCCAACAAGAAGATCACCCGCAAGAGCCGCGTCTGGAAGAAGGGCATGGGGCCGGGCACCTACGACTTCGGCAAGGGCGAGTTCACCCCGGCCGCCCCCACGGAGGCCGACCCGCCCGAGGCCGCACCGGAGCCGACCACCCGCATCCACGGCGTGCCCGGCCGCGACGAACCTGTGGTTTTCACCGGCGACGACGCCCTGCCCGGCTTCGACAACCTGTCCTTCCAGGAACTCGCCCAGCTCGCGGGCATGGCCGGGGTGCCGACACCACCGGGCACCGGCGAAGTCCTTGAGGGAGTGGTCCTCAAGGAGGAGGTCGCCGCCGCCAAGAAACTGCTGGCCGAGGCTGAGGAGCGCGGCGAGAGCGCCCTGGACCTGGCTCACGCCTACGCCTACCTCGACCAGGTGCACAAGGCGATCGGCCGTCACGTCAAGCGCACCCGAGAGCACGCCGAGAGGCTGTTCGCCGCCGCCCAGCTGGTGCACGGCATGAAGTCGCTCGACGTGATGGCCGACGACGGCGGCCCGGCCGTGGCGACCATCCACATCCAAGAGCCCACGCCGCAGATCACCTGGAACATGGAGGCGGTGGTGGCGTTCTGCGAGCAGCACGCCACCACCGAGCTGTGCCAGCAGGTTCTGCCCGGCGCCTTCTCCCTGCCCGACGTCGTGGCCTACATCGCCATGACCCACCCCGACTACGTGCAGACCCACGTGCAGGAGGCGTACCTGACGCGCCTGCAGTCCGAGATCGACGAGCAGGGCCGTAAGGCCGACCCGATGACGGGGGAGCTGGTGCAGCTCGCCACCATCACCCCAGGCAAACGCAAGGGCGCGTTCATCACCCGCTACGCCACGGCGAAGAACGGCCGTCCGAACGGCAAGGAGCGGATCGAGGCCATGTACCGGGCAGGCGCGATGGGCGACGTCCTGGCGCTCGGCCCCGCACCGGAACCCGACCCGGACGAGCCCGCCGCCCAGGAGGATTGAGCAGATGGGAACGATCCATCCTCTGGTCGCCGAGCTCGACGCGGTCCGCGTCGAGCTCGGCGTCCCCGCCGAGGACGTGGCCAAGGCCGTCGGCGTCGCCGTTGAGGAGATCAGCTGGTGGGCGAGTGGTCTGCGCATGCCGTCACTGGGGCAGGTCATCGCCTACGGGACGGCCATCGGCCGGCAGATCGACTTCCTCGGCGACGCAGCTCCGGCCGCCCCCGAGGAGGGGGCCGAAGCCGAGACGAGGGACGTCGCCTGGCTGATGGCCGTGCTGGATGCCCGCTGCGCGGCGTTGAACATCTCCCAGCGTCGCCTCGCGACGATCCTCGGCGTGGGCCACTGCACGATCCGACGGTGGACGCGCACCGCTTCGTCGCCGTCGCTGGTCAACTTCACCGCCTACACCCACGCGGTCGGCTGGGCTGTGGGTCTTCGGCAGGGGCCTCCTCCGAAAGTCAAGGCCGTAGCCATGGCCGCCGGCGCCGAAGGAGATCACGTCACGGCGGCCAAGGTGCGTCGGCTGCCGCACCGGCTGATCGTCATGCTGGAGGCCATCCGGATCGAACAAAACCTGCCGAGGTCCGCGATTCCGCAGCTGTCGTCGAACGCCGTGAAGAAGACCTCGCTGCAGCAGTGGGTGAGCGGGTTCGTCACCCCGAGGCTGGATGACCTGGCTGCCTACGCGCGCACGCTCGGCTGTGACCTGGACATTGTGCGGCCCGCGGAGGCGGAGGTGGCGCCGCAGGTGCGCCGCCGCCGTGACATCCTGCAGCAGATCGAGGTGGAGCGGGGCGCTCGGGAGATGCAGGTGGGGGGCGGGCCCTCTTACGCGGACGGCACCGGCTCCCCGTGGCAGGAGATGGCCGACGAGGCGTTTCGCCACGACATCGAAGCCGGCCGGGCCAATCAGCTCACCTGGGCACTGCGAACCCAATCCGTGCTGGGCCGGGTGCTGCGCAGCGACAATCCGCCTGAGCTACGCGCCGAACTGGTGAAGGCGGCCGCGGTACTGGTCGCCTGGCTGGAAGACCTCGATACCCGCGACGGCCAGGAGGAGGACAACGAAAACGCGTGAGAGCTTCGGCCGGAAACGCGCTGGGGTGATCTGACCGCCTGCTCGGAAGGACGCACGCCGCAGGCGTGAGGCCAGCTGGGGCATGGATTGAGAACCTCTGGCGGTAGATGGCAAACGATCGTTACTGTTCCCCCACGGCTTCCGCTGCGACAGCCCAGCAGCGTTACCAGCGGAAGCCGCGCAAGTGCCCGGAAAAGATGAAGGGCCGGGGTCCGCCTGCCAGCGGTCCGGCCCTGTATACGACCTAAGTCGAGGAGGTCGTGGTGTTGCGCATCACTGTACCCATACAGGTCTCGGCCGCACAGGCGATCGGGGGTCGCATACCCGCACAAAACCCGAGCCTGATTCAGCTCGCTTCTTGGCGGCCCCGCGCCTGCCAGACCACGCTTTTAGTGCTTTCGTCGCTCGTGCGGAGGGCTCGCGTGTCGGTACCGGGGAGGTGCCGGTGAGGAGCGAAGGACCGCTGCCCGCGGCGTGGCTGGCCGATCCGCAGTTGACCATGGAGCAGCTGCTGATGCTCGGTTACCTGGCCGGGTTTCCCGAGGGCCACCTGCACGCCTGGGAGGCGATCGCGAGCGGCATGCCCTACCACCGGCGTGACGAGGCGCTGCGGCTGATCCTCGCGCTCGCCAGCCTCGGCTACGCGGTGATCACATCGCCGGATCCGGTGGCGTTCACCCTGTGCCCTCGCGGGATCGTCGCTCCTCGGCGATCGGCTGACGAGTGAGCGACAACAACGAGCGTTTCAGCGTTGCTCTGGCGTCCAAAGACCCGTTCGGAATGATCTATTTCGAGGTTCTTGACGATGATCGTCTGGACCGCAACGCGAAGGACGCCTATGTGTGCCTGGTGCGGTGCGCCGACTACTACGACAGGACGCTGGAGGAACTGACGCGCGCCGACATAGCCGCCGTGATGGGCATGTCGGTCGACTCCTTCGACCGCGGTCTCAAGAAGCTCGTCGCGTGCGGGTACGTCGAAGTGCTGGTGCGCTTCCAGTCCGGTACGAAGTCGCGCGCCCCCTCCGGATACGTGCTCTACGACTCCAAGCTGGCCCGCCTGGAAAGGGATATCAGGGAGAAGTCGGACGCGACTGCGAAGAGTGCGCCTGTGGATAACCTCCCCCAGGTAAGTCGCGCCAAGCTCCAAGACGAGGTAAAAACCGCAGGTCAAGGTGGCCGCACAGAGCGGCCACCACAGAACGGGCATAGTGGGGCCCTGGCCGCAGGGAGCGGCAACCCTTGCCGCTCACAGCGGCCACCCTTGCCGCAGGGAGCGGTAGCTATTCCTTATAGAGGTTTTAAAGGGAGGGGGGAAACCCCCCTCCCTTCCCTCCCCACGCCAGAGGACCTCGCTGTGGACGAGGAGGAGGGGGAGGAGATCATGGAGTTGGTCGCAGACCTTCGCCGCCTGCGCCCCGACTGGTCGACGCGGTCGATCGTCCGCACCCTGACCGACGCCTCGGTGGTCGAGCGGCCGTGGTGGATCGTCCGGCACGCGGCCCTCGCGCTCGCCCGCGATCCGGTCACGCAGTTCCCGGGCCGTCTGCTCCACGACGGGCCGTGGTGGCACGCCGCCACCCAGGCCACCGACCGGCCGCCGGTCATCCCCTGGTGCGGTACCTGCTCCGACCCGATCCGCCGTCGCGTCGAAGACGCCGAAGCCCGCGACCTCGGTCCCTGCCCCTGCTGCCACTTCTCCATCCGCAAAGGCGCCTGACTGGTGGAGCCCAACAGCCGGGAGAAGATCCCGTGCAAGTACTGCGGCACGCTGATCTTCTTCGCGGTGACGCGCAACGGCGAGCGGCAGCCGCTGGACATCACACCCGACCCGGTCCGCGGCAGCGTCGCCGCCTACCGCCGGGGCGTGCGGCTGTGGTGGTGCCGCTCCCTGCTCGCCGCCGCCGACGACGGCGAGCATCCGGCGCACCCGCTGGAGAAGCGGTTCGTCCCGCATCACACGACCTGCGGCAGCCGCGCCCCCTCCGCGCAGTTGACCATTCCCGGCCTGAACGACGAGCCGCCGGCCCCGCCTCCGGTGGCGCCGCCGAGGCCCGACAACGTCATCCCGTTCCGGCGGCGCCGCCCCTGAAATGCCCTGCTCGCCGCGCCCGCCGAACGACCACCCCACCCCCGTCTTAGGAATCGACAAAGTAAAGGAGCCTTTGCCGTACAGCGCGTGACATCACAAGAAGATCGCCGTTGGACCAGGTCACAGCACAAAACGTCAAGGATGAACCGGCGAGCCGTACTGGCACATCCACGGGACGACCTCGCTAAATTCGGCCCATGAGCAGCCGTTCCTCCTGGGCCGTGAGCCCCGACGCCATCACCGAGGTGATCCCGCGTATCCCCGCGCCATCCCCGCACAACACCGCCCCCATCCCGATACTTCAGCCGATGGCGATCGCCCTCCCCGAGTCGGTGCCTCTCGCGGCGATCCCGTTCCGGCCCTGGCGAATCATCTGGTGCGCGCTCAGCTGGGGCCACTTCTGGTGGCCAGGCGCCGTGCGCTGCCTGGACTGCGGCTGGGAGCGGAGGCGCGCATGAACGGCGCCGCACCTCCGAACACCGCGCTGTGCATGCCGGACGGATTCGACGTCCGGCTGCGGCACTGCGGGCAGCCGATGACGGAGCGCGGCATCCGCGTGACCTGGACCGGCAAGCCGGGCCAGGGCGAGGAGCTGTCGGACCACAGGTTCACCTGCTCGCACTGCCCGGTAGCGGTGACCATCTCGGTGCGGCAACCCTCGTGACCGGCTCACTGCTGCAGGGCCGGCCATGGCCCGAGGACCGGGACGAGCCCACCCACGGGCACCGCGAACGGGGCCTGTTCCTGCCGCCCGGCTGCTCGGTCGTCGTGCGGCACTGCGGGCAGCCGATGGAGCATCAGACCAGCGCGATGCAGTGGACCATGCGCCGGAACGGGGGCGGGGGACCTGGGCCGGGGCAGTCGCAGCATCTGTTCGCCTGCCCGGCCTGCGGGGGGAGAGCCGCCGTCAAGCTGGACGTGCCCGACTCGGTGTGGACGTTCCAGAAGCCCGACGGCAGGGGCGACGCCTCGCCGCCACGGCGGGCGGCCGCGCGGCGAGCCGCGATCGCCGAGTGGGACCGGCGGGTGCGCGAGCAGGTGTCGGCGGCGCCGGACGCGCACGCGATGGCCATCGCCGACGCGGTCGTGGCCGCGCTCGAGGAACTGGAGTGAGCGGCTTCCCGGCCGCGACGCGGCTGGCGATCCGTTCCCGGTCGATGGGGATCTGCGAGGCGTGCGGTCGGCGGCCGGCGACGCAGCAGCACCATCGGGATCCGCGGGGGATGGGCGGTGATCCTCGGAGGATCACGAACTGCCCGTGCAACGGGCTGGACCTGGACGACGTGTGCCACGCATGGATCGAACAGAATCGAACGATCGCGCGGAAGCTGGGGCTGCTGCTGGGGCCGGGGGAGGACCCGTGCACGGAGCCGGTGTTGCTGCGGGCGGCGTACGGGCCGGGCTGGTACCGGCTGGACGCGGACGGTGGCGCGGTGTGGGCGGGGTCGATGCCCTGGTTGTGATCGTCGGAGTAGGGGAGACCCGGTTCTCGAATTCGAGGGCCGGGTCTCGCTTTTCAGTCGCCTTTTCGTCCATGTCCGATCGGTTGATATGAGTATGTCCGCTGAATAATTACACGAGGGTAGTAGTGGCACACCTATATGAGGGGTTAATAATCGTGCAGTCCACCGACTCCTCCTCGGTCAGCCGGGTCCCGGCCGCCGCCTCGCCGCCCTCGTCGCCCTCGCCTGAACCGCCGATCCGCAGCGGGGCGCGGTAGAGGCCCGTGTTGCGGGCGACCGCGTCGATGCCGGAGAACTCCGTGCCGAGGTAGAGCACCTCCCCGCCCGGCAGGGCGACGGGATGCTCGGCGGAGCCGTCGCTGCGCACCGCGAGGATCGGGGCACCCCCGCCGGACGGGACCGCGTACACGTCCGTGTGCAGGCTCTCGCCGTCGAGGTCACGGGGGGCCGAGACCAGCACGTGCTCGCCGTCTCGCGTCCAGGCGGGGGACTCCACGTCGTAGGGTCCCTCGGTCAGCCGTACCGGCCGCGGGACGTCGGCGAGGGCGTTGACCACGAACAGGCTCTGCGGCCGGTCGAAGGTGAAGCCGACCCCCTCGGTCCGGTGGCGCAGTCCGGTGATCCGGCGGGGTGCCTCGGCCGCGGCGCCCACCCCCTCCTCGGTGCCGTACCGGCCGGGCTCGGCGACCCGGGCGACGAACGCGATCCGGCGCGAGTCCGGCGCCCAGGCCGGGACGCCCGCGCCCAGCGGCAGATCGGTGATCGGTCTCGCCTCGCCGCCGCCGGTGGGCATCACGTACAGCTGCGGGGCGCCGTCACCGTCACCGCCTGCGCGCAGGAAGGCGACCCGGGCGCCGTCGGGGGAGATGCGCGGCGCGCTGTCGCGCTCGCCGAAGGAGAACCGGACGGGCGGACCGTCCGGCGGCACCCGCCACAGGCTTCCCCGGTAGGCGTCGGCCTCCAGGTCGGGCCGGGCCACGTCGACGAGGAGGAGGTCGTCGTGGAGCGTGACACTGCCGGGGACATCGAGCAGGGCGAGGTCTTCTGGGCGCATGGTCAACCACGCTATCACCCCTTTAGTCATTAATAAGGTTATTTAAAGTGCTATGTCGGTTTTAGTGTAGATGGTATACATGCTGCTTTCTGTCCTTTTCGATAAAGGGAATTTCCTGTCCGGCCTCGTGGAATACCTGAAGGCGCCGATACGAAACAGCGGTTGAGTCATCGATGGGGTCGTGTCACTTTTGATAGGAACCCTCCTTTTGAGAAGGTTCTGGTGAAAGGATGGCCGTGGTGTCCGTCAAACGAACGCTCTCGCGGGTCGTGTACGGCTCCCGCTACGACCGGGTCCCCTGGGGGCAGCGGGTTTATGTCCGCCCCGGGGAAAGGCTCGCCCGCGAGATCCAGTGGCGCCTGAGAATTCGCCGGGCCCCCGTCATGAGGTTCCAGGACTACCGGGAACGGACGCTCCTGGGGGAGATCGAGGAATTCGTCACCTGCCACCTGTGCGGGGAGACGCGCCAGCAGCCGATGTTCCAGCCGGCCGGCGACAGGCGGGGGTGGAGTTACCGGGTGGTGCGCTGCCCGGCGTGCGGGTTCCTCTACCGCAACCCCAACATCCGGCCCGACCGGCTGGGCGACCTGTACGCCACCGGCTACAGCGGATTCCTGACCGGGAAGTACGCGGCCAACCGGCAGCGGCGCTACCGGCTGACGATGGACGCCTTCGGCCCTGTCTTCTCCTCGGGGCAGGGGCGCAGGCTGCTCGACTTCGGCTGCGGCACCGGCCTCTTCCTGCAGCTCGCCGAGCAGCGAGGCTTCGACGCGGTCGGGATCGACCTCTCACCCGACTCCGTGGCCGCCGCCAACGAGCGCCTCACCGCCGGCGCGAGGGCCCACCTCGGGGCCCCCGAGGACGTCCCGGAGGTCGCCGCGGGGGGCTTCGACGTGATCACCCTCTGGTCGGTCCTGGCCCACCTGCCCCGCCCGCTCGACGACTTCAGGCGCTTCCGGGCCCTGCTCGCCCCCGGCGGGGTGCTGCTCGTCCTCACCGTGAACGCCGCGTCCCTGCAGCTCAAGGCGTACGGCAGCGGCTGGAACGGCTTCACGAGGAACCACCTGATGTTCTACTCGGCCGAGACCGTACCGGCCCTGCTGCGCCGCACCGGATTCGCCGGGGTGGCCTTCGCCCCGTTCTACGGCGACACCGTCGAGGCGAACACCACCAGGCTGCCGGAGCCGCTGAGCCGGCGCCTGCGCCGCAACGTCGAGATCAGCGACGGGGGGAACATGCTCAGGGCCCTGGCCTTCGCCGACGACGAGGCCGTCGGCAGGTGGGGCGCGAACCTCCAGGTCCGCCGCCTGACCTGATCCACCGGAGGACCGAGGGCCCGGTGGACCCGTCAGCGCCGGGACGGCAGGATCATCGTGACCCCGGGAACGGAGCCGATCGAGGCGAGCGCGGCTCCCGCCTCGTCCAGGCCGATGGAGCGGGTGACCAGCGCGTCCGGACTCAGGGTGCCGCCGGCGACGGCCTCCAGCATCGCCGGGTAGGCGTGGGCGGCCATGCCGTGGCTGCCGAGGAGTTCGAGCTCGTAGCCGATCACCCGGCCCATCGGGAGCGGGGTGAGCCCGGGCAGCAGGCCGATCTGGACGTGGCGTCCTCGGCGGCGCAGGCTCTCGATCGACGCCACGCACGTTTCGGGACCGCCGAGGGCGTCGATGGAGACGTGGGCGCCGCCCGAGGTCAGCTCCCTGACGCGCGCGGCGACCTCGGCCTCCGGCGGTTCGGCGCCGACGCAGGCGACGGCGCCGAACCGCCGGGCCAGCTCCAGGGCGCCCGCCGAGACGTCCACGGCGATCACCCGGGCCCCGGCCGCGGCGGCGATCATGACGGCGGACAGCCCCACGCCGCCGCAGCCGTGCACGGCCACCCACTCGTCCGGCCGCACCCGGCCCACGGCGGTCACGGCGCGGTACGAGGTAGCGAAGCGGCAGCCCAGGCCGGCGGCGGTGGCGAAGGCCATCTCCTCGGGGAGCCGCACCAGGTTCACGTCCGCGTGGTGGACGGCCACGTACTCGGCGAATGAGCCCCAGTGGGTGAACCCCGGCTGGGTCTGGCGCTCGCAGACCTGCTGATCACCGGACAGGCAGGCCGCGCAGGACCCGCAGGCGCAGACGAACGGGACGGTCACGCGGTCGCCGGGCCGCCACGAGGCGACACCGGAGCCCACCGCCTCGACGATCCCGGCGAGCTCGTGCCCCGGCACGTGAGGAAGGACCCGGATGTCGGGGTCGTGGCCCTGCCAGCCGTGCCAGTCGCTCCGGCACAGCCCGGTGGCCTCCACGCGGATCACCGCTCCGCCGGGCGGAGGCTCGGGGGCGGGCACCTCCCGGACCTCCGGCTCGGCCCCGAAGGCGTCGAAGACCACCGCTCGCATCCGCGCACACTCCCTCGCCCCGGCCTCCGGCCCTTTCCGCCGGCAGGCCTGTCTGGCCGGTGAGCCTATTCGGTCGGCGAGCAGGTCCGCCCGAGCCGGTCTGTTCGGTGAGCCTGTCTGGCCGGTGAGCCCGTTCGATCGGTGGGCCGTTCCGACCGCCCGGCCAAAGATCCGCGGATCCGTTCCTCCGGCCGCGGATCCGCTCCTCCGGCGGGAGATCCGCAGACCCGCTCAACCCGGTCGGGGACCCGCCCGGCCGGGCGGGTCCGGGCCGCCTCGGAGGCCGTACGACCTCCGGCAACGCCGCGCGCGCCGCCGGTGGCGGTGCGTTCTGATTAGAACGGGCACCCTGGGAGAGAGGGAGGGCACAAGGGTCAACGGATCGGACGGTGTGATGGGGCAGAAAGTCGACAAGGACCGCTACTCCGAGGCGGAGTTCCTCCGTTTCAGGGCGAAACTGGCGGAGCAGCTCGACACCCTCCGCGAGGTGCTCGCGAGGCCGGGCTTCGGCGCCGGTCCCGCGACCATCGGGGCCGAGCTGGAGATGTTCCTGATAACCCCCGAGGGGCGGCCGCTTCCCCGTAACCACGAGGTGCGGGACGCCGCGGCCGACGACCGGCTCACGCTGGAGCTGGGCAGGTTCAACCTGGAGGCCAACCTGACCCCGCTGCCGATCGCCGGGCGGCCGTTCAGCGCCCTGGTGCGCGAGATGCGGGAGATCATGGCCGTGGTGGACGCGGCGGCCGCCACGCAGGGCGGGCAGGCGGTGGCGATCGGGATCCTGCCGTCGCTGAGCGAGTTCGACTTCACCCACGAGGCGCTGAGCGGCGAGGGCCGCTACCGGGCGCTGGCCAGGGGCATGCGGCGGCTGCGCACGGAGCCGTTCCGGGTGCGCGTCGAGGGCGTCGAGCTGCTGGAGCTGGAGGTCGAGGGGGTGATCCTGGAGAGCGCCAACACCTCCTGGCAGGTCCATCTCCGCACGACCCCCGCCGACTTCGCCCGCGTCTACAACGCCGCCCAGCTGGCCATCGGCCCGGTCCTCGCGGTCAGCGGGAACTCTCCCGGCTTCCTGGGCAGGCGGCTGTGGGAGGAGACGAGGATCGCGCTGTTCGAGGAGGCCGCCGACGACCGGGACGTGGAGCGGCTCGACCGCAGGGACCGCCGGGTGGGGTTCGGTTCCGGCTGGGTGCGGAGCATCGAGGAGATGTTCGAGACGTCCGTCCGCGACTACGAGCCGGTGCTGCCGATGACCTCGGTGGTGCGGGAGGCGCCGGGCGGCGTCCCCGAGCTGGCCGAGCTCCGGCTGCACCAGGGCACCGTGTGGCAGTGGAACCGGCCGGTCTACGACCCCGGTGACGGCGGCCACCTGCGGGTGGAGATGCGCGCCCTGCCCGCGGGGCCGAGCGCGCCGGACATGGCGGCCAACAGCGCGTTCCTGCTCGGGCTGACCGCCGCCCTGGCCGTCCGGCCGGTGGAGGAGTTCCCCTTCGCCGGGGCCTACCGCAACTTCTACCGCGCCGCGATCCACGGCCTGGACGCGCCGATGAGCTGGCCGGGCCTGAGCGAGGAGATGCCGGCCGAGCGGCTCGCCCTGGATCTGCTCCCGGTCGCCGAGGCCGGGCTCGACAGGATGGGCGTGGACCCGGAGGAGACCAGGTGGGCGCTGGACATCGTGCGGGAACGCGTCACCCGCCGCCGTACCGGCGCGATCTGGCAGCGGGAGGCGCTGGCCCGCGAGGGCGGCGACCAGGCCGCGGCGGCGCGCGTGGTGAGCCGGTACCGGGAGCTGTCGCTGGCCGGGGAGCCCGTCCACACCTGGCCTTTTTAACTACAAAAGGGATTTGAGTACCGGCATACTCATGAACTCCGTATCTTGATCCGCCGATCCTGGCGGAACCGGACAGGGAGAGACCCCTCATGAGTCAGATGAAGGCCGTGTCGGCGGAGCCGTTCGGGCTGAAGCGGGACGGTGGCGGCCTCGCGGCCGGGATCAAGATCCTGGAGAAGGAGCTCAAGCGGGTATCCCTCGACACCGTCCTGGCCAAGGCCAACCGCGTCACGGTCAGGAAGGGGTCGGCCGGCGCCGGGGCGTTCGCCACGATGAAGCCGAAACCGGTCGACTGGTACAGCTTCGACGCCGGGGACAACGCCACCAAAGAGTGGTACCCGCAGGGTCTGACCTGCGCCTCCGACGCCGGGATCGGCGGGAGCACGTTCGTGGTGAGCTGGTACCACACGCCGGCGTCGGGGGCCGAGCGAGGCGTGCGCCTGAGCTTCCTGAACACCGCGACGCTTCGCTACCGGCACGTCCTGCTCGTCCGCGCCGGCGCCGACGGGAACATCGCGCCGATCAACATCCACGCCGGCGGCGTCGCTTGGTACGGCAACCTGCTGTACGTCGCCGACACCACCCGGGGCCTGCGGGTCTTCGACACCCGGCAGATCTTCGAGATCGACGGGGACGGCACGGAGACCATCGGCAGGAAGGGCGACGTCTACGAGGCGTTCGGCTACCGGTACGTGATGCCGCAGACCGACGCCTGGACCACCACCAGCGGCACCGTCCGCTTCTCCTTCGCCGCCGTCGACCGCAGCACCGCCCCCGACACCCTGATCTCCGGCGAGTACGTCGACACCGCGGGCACGGTCGGACGGGTGGCCCGCTGGCCGCTGACCGAGGCGGGAATCCTGAACGCCCCCGCCGGCGGCGTCGTCAAGGCCGTGGACGCCTACGAGCTGCCGGCGGGCAAGATCCAGGGCGCGCTCTCCTACGAGGGCGCCTGGTATCTCAGCCAGACCGCGGGCTCCACCGGGAACGGCACCCTGATCGTGGCCGGCGACACGGTGCGCAGGCGGCCCTACCCCGTGGGCCCGGAGGACCTGACCTGCGTCCGCGACAAGAGGACGCTGTGGAGCGTGAGCGAGTTCGCGGGCCGTCGCACGGTGTACGGCGTGCCGCTCTGAGGGGGCCGTACGGGGAGGGCGGACGGCCGCACCGGGCACCCCGCCGGCGGCTCCCGGCAGAAGGGCCGGCGATCAGGCCGAGAAACCGGTGATCGGGGGGAGGCACCGGCGATCGGGCGGAGGAACCGGTGATCGGGCGAAGGTCGCCCTCGGCGCGGACCCCGGGGCCGGCCACCACGACGGGCCTTCAGTGCAGGGAGCCGCCGACCAGGCGGAGGTCGCCGCCCAGGGAGACCGAGACGGCGGTGGTCACGATCGCGGTGAGCGCCTGGGCGACCACCGTGACGGGCATGGAGGGCCTGGCGTCGTCCAGGACCTGTTCGGGGCTGAACGGCACGTGCACGAACCCCCCGCGGATCGCCGGCCTCTCGGTGGCGATCATGTGCATGAGGCCGTAGAAGAGGTGGTTGCACAGGAACGTCCCGGCGCTCTGCGAGACGCTCGCCGGGACCCCGACGGCCCGCGCCGCCGCCACGCACGCCTTCACCGGCAGGGTGGAGAAGTAGGCGGCGGGGCCGCCGCGCACCACCGGCTCGTCGATCGGCCGGCGTCCCGCGCAGTCGGGGATGCGGGCGTCGTCGAGGTTGACGGCCACCCGCTCCACCGTCACGTCCGGCCGCCCTCCGGCCTGCCCGACGCACACGACCACCGCCGGATCGTGCTCCGCCACCGCCGCGCGCAGGTGCTCCAGCGCCCCGCCGAACGCGCAGGGAAGCAGCGCGGTACGCACCCCGGGCACGAGCCTGATCGCCTCCCACGACGGGTTGCCGGCGCCGTCGAGCGGCTCGAACCCGGTGAGCAGGACGCCCTTCATCGGCGCTCCGAAGGTGCGGGTGCCGGGATCACGGGGGAGCCGGCGGGCCCGGAGCGCGAGGGCTGCGAGGGCAGGGCACAGGCGGGGGTGCCGCCCGGCAGGCGGTGACGGTTGGCGGCGACGAGCCGGTAGACCCCCCGGGCCGCCCACCGGAACGGCGGGATCCGCAGCACGAGTCCCAGAGGGCTCCACGGGAGACCCGCGGAGATCAGCAGCCTGGCCACCGCCTGCGCCCCCCCGTACACCCGGCCGTTCTCGACCCAGAGGACCTCGCGCTCGGCCCGCTCGCGGGTCACGCCCAGCGCCCGGAGGTCCGCGAGCTGCCAGGGGACGACCCGGGCGCGCACCCCGACGCGGCGCTCGGCGAACCGGACGCTCGTCGTGCAGAAACCGCAGTCGCCGTCGAAGACCAGTACAGGTTGTCCCGTCATGCGACTGACATTACCCAGCCGGACTCGATCAAGGCCCGGCGACCAGGGTGACCGCGACCGGGCGGTGGTCGGAGTACGGGACATCCGGGTTGGCCTGGTCCTTTCCGGTGAAACCCGGGGTGACGAGCACGTGGTCGATCTGCTCGGCCGGACCGCTCCGGGACGGGATGGTGTTGAACGGCCGCACCGGGGCGAAGGGGTCGGTCAGGCCCGCCCCGGTCAGCACCCGCCAGGCGGGGTCACCGGGCTGGAGGTTGAGGTCACCGGCCACGACCACCGGGGCGCCGCCTGCCGCGGCGTTCCTGACGATCCCCCCGAGCTGCTCGACCTGGTCGAGTTCGCGCCAGCCCGGCGGAGGCTGCAGGTGGGTGCCGATCACGGTGATGTCCCGGCCCTGCCACCGCAGCCCGACCTCCAGCGCCTGGGCGCCGGTCGGGCCGCCCTGGACCAGTACGTGGTTCCTCACCGTGGTGATCGGCAGCGTGGTGAGCAGGGCGTCGCCCCAGACCTCGTCGGTCGCCGGGGCCCAGATGTAGTGCATGTCCAGCCGCTCGGCGATCAGCCGTACCCCGTCGTGGCCGCCGTTGAGCAGCCAGCCCCTGTCGGCCTCGCTCAGCACCACCACGTGCGGCCGCAGTTCCCTGATCGCGTCGGCCTGCTGCTCCAGGGAGAGCCTGCCGGACTCGCCGTAGCCCATCCTGATGTTGTACGCCGCGACCCGCAGCCCGTCGCCCGGCCCCTCCCAGCGGGGCGGGGTGCCCTGCCACAGGGGAACGGCCGCCACCGGCGCGACCGCGGCCACGGCGGCGGCCGCGAACCGCCGGTCGTAGGAGCGGCGCGGCAGGCCCGCGCTGCCCGCCACGCCCAGGAGCGCGACGACGAGCGCCGCGCAGACCGGCACCCACCCGTTGGGCAGGTAGAGGTCGTAGGCGGCGTAGTAGCCGAAGACGAACACGACGAACAGCAGCATCCCCCCGGCCGCGGCCAGGCCCCGCCGGGCCTGCCGGTCCCGGCCGAAGGTCGTCGCGGCGTGCGCCAGGCAGGCTCCCAGCGCGACCTGGCCGACGATCTGCGCGACGATCGTCCAGCCGGGGGCCACGCCGTGGACGCCGTCCACGGTGGCCCTGCCCAGCGTGAACGCCACCGCCGAGGCCACCAGGGCGACCGCGGGCAGGAGCGGGCGGCGCAGCACCGGCAGCGCGGCGGGCGCCGCCGAGACCACCGCGAACGCCGCCACGATCACGGCGGCGGCCTGCTGGGCGGAGTCGGTCGCCGCCTGGGCGTGCGCGGTGTTGCCGGTGTAGAGACCCCAGAGCAGCAGGGCGGGGCCGACCGCCAGCCAGGCGCGGGGAGCCCCGGAGTACTCCTCGTCCGGGGGTTCGGCCCGGACCGTGAACGCGCAGAAGAGCAGGAGCTCCACCAGCAGCAGCATCCACGGGACCGCTCCAGGCCGCCACATCAGGTCGATGCCGTCCAGCGCCGCGTGGATCACCGTGGAGGCGGCCAGGCCGACGATCAACCCGCCCATCACGGGCCGGGCGTCGATGCTGCTCATCGCGATCGCCACCAGCCAGACCAGCCCGGCCAGCAGGCCCAGGCTGGCCACGTACAGCTGGACGTCCCCGCCGCCGGTCAGCTGGAGCGCGAGCCTGGCCAGGAGCAGCAGGCCCGCGGCGCCGAGGGCGAGCAGCGGCGGCCGGACGGACCTGGCCAGCGGGACGGCGAGGAAGGCCAGCACGAACCAGGAGACGGCGTACAGGCCCATCATCTCCGCGGGGGTGCTTCCCGCCCGGCCGAAGAGCGTGATCAGCGACGGCAGGAAGACCCGGAGCACGTCGACGAGCACGACCACGCCGAGGGTCACGTCCAGGCGGATCCGCATGCTACCTCCAAAGAACGCGAGCTATCCTCGCCTTCTTCGCGATCCATGACAAGGGTGAGGCCCGCCCGAACCGTCGCCGGGCCCCGAAAGGCTCCACCGCGACGTCTCAGCGGCCCGGGGGCTCCTCCGCCGCGTCTCCGGGAGAAGACGGATCCGCGGGGGACGGAGGCTCGCCGGAAGGATCGGCGGGCCCGCGGGGGGAGGGGGCGGGAGATCCTCCCTGCGAGCCCGGAGGCCGGCCGGAGGAGGTGGGGAACCCGCTCGCGAAGGACCCGGGACCGCCGGGGGGAGTGGCGGCAGGGCCGTCGAGGTGGCGGAACGCCTCGTGCGCCGAGCGGACGCTGTCGCGCAGCGCCTGCTCGAGATGACCGGCGTCCTCGGCCAGCCTCCCTATCTCCGGTACGGCGAAGGCGTCCGCCCCGGACTCCGCCAGCAGTTCCTCGTAGCGGGGAAGCCGCGCGCGAAGCGCCTCGATCTGGTCGTGGGCGCGCAGTGCCCGCTCGGCGTCGGCCACGTGGCCCGCGTAGCGTTCCAGGGCCTCCACCCGGGCGAGGACGGCGGCCTCGCTGGCGGCCAGCGCCCGCTCCAGCGGCGCCATGGCGGCGGCCACCTCGGGCGTGCTGCCGCCGTACACGAACTCGTGGTGCTCGTTGCGCAGCGCGGAGAGCTTGGTCAGCAGCCGGGCGATCTCCCACTCCTGCGCGGGGAGCATCACCGAGTTGCGCACGCTGTCGAGCATGCCCATCGCGTTGACCCGCGAGCGCAGGATGTAGTCGATCGCCTGCTGGGTCCGGTCGAGCAGCTGCCCGGCGTTGTAGTCGAAGTCCTCGGCGGGCAGCAGGTAGCGGCCCTCGTACCAGCGGGCCTCACGGTAGAGCTCGTGCTCGATCGTCTCCGGCTCCGCCGGCTCGCGGGCGGCCAGCAGGCCGACGAAGACCACGAAGACGAGCAGCGCGAGCATGAAGAACAGCAGCTGCCCGACGTCGGCGAGGAACATCAGGCACACCAGGAAGATCGCCGCCACCCCGCCGCCGACGTTCAGGAACCGCCCGGGCAGGCGCGAGTTGGGCGGCGGAGGCTCGGGGCTCCAGCCGGCGCGGATGCGTGACAACATCGACGCGTGCCGGCGGAACAGGTCGGCGGTCTTGGGAGGGACTTCAGGATCGACCACCACTCGCCGCACAGGCTCGGCCCTCCGTTCGATCACATTCACGTCAGCCGTCGAGATGGCGGAACGCCTCGTGCGCCGAGCGTACGCTCTCGCGGAGCGCTCGCCGGAGCATGTCGGCGTCGTCGCTGAGATGCCCGATCTCCGGTCCGGAGAATCTGGCCGCGCCCGTCTCGGCGACGAGCTGCTCGTACTCGGGCAGGTGCGCCCGCAGGACCTCGATCTGTCCCTGGGCGCGCAGTGCCCGCTCGGCGTCGGCCACGTGGCCCGCGTAGCGTTCCAGGGCCTCCACCCGGGCGAGGACGGCGGCCTCGCTGGCGGCCAGCGCCCGCTCCAGCGGCGCCATGGCCGCGACCACCTCGGGGCTCCTGCCTCCCCTGGCGAGGTTGTGGTGCTTGGCCCGCAGCGCGGAGAGCTTGGTCAGCAGCCGGGCGATCTCCCACTCCTCGGCGGGGAGCATCACCGAGTTGCGCACGCTGTCGAGCATGCCCATCGCGTTGACCCGAGAGTGCACGACGAAGTCGATCGCCCGCTGGACCCGGCCGAGCAGGTGCCTGGCGTTGTGGTCGAAGTCCTCCAGGATCAGGAAGCGCCCCTGCCAGTGCCGCGCGTGGGCGTACAGGATCCGTTCGACGGAGTCGGCGGGCGAGGGCTTCCTCACGAGGTAGACCACCCCGAGGATGAAGAGGTACAGGCCGATCAGCGGGGTGAGCAGCAGGACGGCCGCCGAGAGCGGAGCGCCGAGGGCGAAGAGGCTGGCCGCCGCGAAGGCCACCGTCCCGCCGAAGATCCCTATGAGCACTCCGGGGATCCTGGGGTCGTCCTGGTCCCTGGGCGGGCGCCCGGTGCGGAGGCGGTAGAGCAGCGGACCGTTCCGGCGGAAGAGCTCGGCGACATCCCTGGGCACCTCAGGATCGATCACCACGCGCTGCACAGGCTCGCCCCCTTTGCCGTGTTTCACGAGCATAGCGATTAACCATGTTTCAGGTCATGCGTCCTTACATGGTGCCTCTCCATCGTCGGCTATCGCGTGCCAAAAGACGATCCTGACGATTGCCCGGAGATCGTCCCAGGTCGGAAGGGGGGCGGCTCCGGAGGCGGGCCCGGGACGCCGCCCGGCCGGGACCCGCCGGGCCGGTCGCCGGCGCGGACCCGGGCACGCGGGACCTCTCCGGAGCGCTGTCAGCGGATCCTGGCGCCGTACACGTGCTCGACCGTCATCACCATGAGCACCCTGCGGTCCGACACCATCACCGACCGGTACTCGTCCCAGTCCGGATGCTCCCCGGCGGCGAGGCGGTAGTAGCCGACCAGCGCCTCGACCTCGGGACCGCGGGGGTCGGTTCCCGGCCCGGTGAGCGTCGCGGTGCCCTCGGCGGTGGCCCACGACCAGCCGTCGGGGGCGGTGACCTCCAGGGTGGCTCGCGGGTCCCGGCGCAGGTTCGCCGTCTTGGCGCGGCCCTCGGTCATCGAGACGTAGACGACATCGGCCTCCTGGTCGTAGAAGGGCATGACGGGGGAGAGCTGGGGGCGGCCGTCCGACTTGATCGTCGCGAGGACACCGAGCCGGCTTTCCGCGAGCAGCGTGCGCGGGTCGAATGATGTGGCGGTCATGTCCAGGGCCAAGTCGCGGCCGGAGGCCGGTTATTCCCCCTGTTTTCCGCGAGACGGGGCCGGGGGCCGGTCGTGGCGCCGACGAGGGGGACCGGTGAGGGGAAAGGCCCGGTCACCCGGTGATCGCGCTGCCGGTCCCCGGGAGGGCGCGCGGTGCTCTCCGCCGGCCGGTGGCCGCGAAAGCCGCCCATCGCGCGGGCCGCTACGAACGGGTGACGGAGGCGGGCCGCTACGAATAGGTGACGGAGGCGGGCCGCTACGAACGGGTGACGGAGTCGGTCAGGGGGTCCGTCCGCCGCCGGTGGCGTGCCGTGGCCGGTGACCGGTGGTCGGGGGCGGCCCGCCGGGCGCCGGCCAGCGCGGCCAGGGCGGTGGTGATCGGCACGGCCGCGATGAGTCCCAGCGTGCCCACGACGCTGCGGACGATCTCGGTGGCGATGACCGGATTGGTCACCACCTCGCCGATGGGCTGGTCGCCGACGCTGACCAGCAGGAGCAGCGGCAGGGACGCGCCCGCGTAGGCGAGGATGATCGTGTTGATCACCGAGGCGATATGGGCCCGGCCGACCCGGGCGGCGGCCCGGTACAGCTGGGCGAAGGTGTAGCCGGGATTGGCGTGCGCGAGTTCGGTGACGGTGACGGCCTGGGTGACGGTGACGTCGTCCAGCACGCCGAGCGAGCCGATGATGATGCTGGCCAGCAGCAGGCCCTCGGTGTTGATCCGGTAGCTGACGTCCAGGTAGAACGAGCTCTCGTCGGTGATCCCGTTGAGCTGGGCGATGCCGATGGCCGCGTACGAGAGCACGCCGGTCAGGCTGAGGCTGATCAGGGTGCCGACCACGGCCATCGAGGTGGGGATGGTGAAGCCGTGGGTGAGGTAGAGCACCGCGAGCATGATCGCCGCGGCGCCGACGACGGCGACCAGCAGCGGCTGCTGTCCGGTCAGGATCGCCGGGATGACGAACAGGAGAAGCAGCACGAACGTGATGGCCAGCCCGACCAGCGCCATCACCCCGCGCCAGCGGCCGAAGGCGATCACCGCCGCCGCGAACGCGACACCGGCCAGCCACAGCGGGGAGGACCGGTCGTGGTCGGAGATCTGGTACGGCGGCACCTCCAGCTCACCGCCGGGAGTGTGGATCAGGATCACGTCGTCGCCCGCGGCGAACTTCTGCGAGCCGGGCCCGCTGGGCAGGCCGCTGGTGATGAAACGGCCGGTCTGCGGCCCGCTGGTCAGCTCGACCTTGGCGTCGCCGCAGGTGGCGGGGTCGGCAGGCGGCTGCCGGCCGGGGGGCTGCCCGTCCGCGGGCGGCTCCTGCGGGCACGGCGTGAGGGTGACGGCGGTGATCGTCCCGGTCACCCGCTGCAGGCCGGCCGACGGCCGGCCGGTGGAGGTGAGCTCAGGGGGCCACAACCAGATCAGAGCGGTCAGCGTGGCCAGCGCCAGGGGAACGATGACGGCCAGCGTCGCCCACACCGTGCCACGAGAACTCGGGGCGGCCGGGCCGTGGGAGTGGTTGGCACCCATGGTCGAAAGAGCTCTCCTTGGACGGGAAAGGAGAAAGTACCGCACCGCGGAAGTGATCGTGTCGCCGTACGCCGGTGTGACGGGGGATCCGCGCCGGCGCCCTCGCGACGGTCGCGCCGGGGCGCCCGCCGCCGTCCGCGGCGGGCGGCGGGGGCTCGATCCGCTGCCGGGCACCGCCGGTCGGTTCACCTCGCCGTACCACGGGCGATCGTCTCGCATCCGCGGGATCGGGGGCGCGTACCGGCAGGTCATGGCCGCCGCCGGGCGGCCATGACCTGCGCCTTCACCACACCGCGCCCGCGGTCCCTGGGGCCGTCAGACGGGCAGCACCCGCAGGGCGGGATAGCGGACCGAGTTCAGGTAGAGCTTGTCGGTGCCGTGTTCCTTCTCCAGTTCCAGGACGAGCCGGTAGCGGTAGAGCCCCGGCCGGGCGTCGCTCATCACCGCACCGGCCCAGTAGTAGTAGACGGCGGTGTACTGGTCGCGCATCCGGTCGGGAGCGCCGTAGACCTTGAGCTCGGTCATGATCCGGCGTTCGGCGACGTCGTCCTCGTCGCCCTTCTCGATGTCGAGGAAGACGATGTTGTTGATCTTCGGCATCGGAGGCCAGGTGCCGTCCGCGCCGCGGTGCATGTCGATCGGGCGGATGATCCAGTTGATCACCTGACCCTGCTTGCAGATGGTCTCCAGGTGGTCGGCGCCCTGCCCGATCCCGCCGACGCTGTTGTCCATCATGTAGAGGCAGCCTTCGAGGGACTTCGTCGCGGCGGCCCGCTCCATGTCGACGAGGGTCACCACGTTCAGCTGGACGGAGTTGAGCTGGCCGCGATCGGCGAAGTCCGCGGCCGCGTACGCCTGGGTCATCGGCCTTCCTTTCCCTCGCTGGCGGGACCGGCCAGGGTCGGCCGGGCGGTGGGGGTGAACGGTGTGCCGACGGTGCCGAGCAGGAACGAGAGCCGGTACGGGACCGGTTCGGTGAGGTCCTGCTTGACCTCGGCGGTCCAGAACACGATGTCGGTGCCGGGGTACACCTTCTGCGTGGGCTCGGCGATCTTCGGGTCGATCTCGATGTCGCTGAGGGACACGTAGGTCTCGCACTCCAGCGGGATCACGTTCCACAGCAGGGTGTCGCCCTTGCGTACCCGGCTGCGCAGCGCGGGGGTACCGAAACCGGTGGACCCCGCGGCCTTGTTGGTGTCGTAGAAGTAGAGGTTGTCGTCCAGGTTCTCCGACGCCAGCGCGGCCACCGGGTCGACCACCGCGGTGATCGTCACGGGCCGGGCGGGCCGGGCGGGCTGACGTTCTGGCTGCTTGTTCCTCGGGGGCATGCGGCTCCTCCGCTCGAAAACGCTCCGGATCGGGTCAGCGGACGGCCGGGACGGCGGGGAGGGGGAGCACGCCCACCCCGGCACCGGTGAACCCGTTTCGCTTCGGATCGTTGATGATCTTGAGGCTCGACGTGCAGGTCAGGTCCACGGACTGCCAGACCATCTCGTCGTTCTGCTCGACCAGCTCGTGCAGCTGGACGTGCACCGTGTACGGGTAGACCCCGGGCCGGCTCGTGTCCACGGTCGCGGCCCAGTACCAGCCGTCGTAGATCATGTCGGGCGACCCGTACTGGGCCGGGTACATGATCTTCTCGGTGACGGCCTCGCCGGTGATGTCGGTGATCACCGGAGCCGGGTAGTTGTACGCGCCGGGGCTGCTCGTGGTCTTGCCGGTGACGTCCAGCAGCTTGGCCGCGGTGAGGCCGCGTCCGCCGCTCGACGTGGCGGGGCGCTTGCCGACCCGCCGCTGCAGCCGCTTGAGATCGGTGTCGCTCACGCCGTCCTCGGCGTTGAGCGAGGCCAGCTCGTTCAGCGTGCGCCGGTCGTCGGCGCGCTCCTGCTCGGCCAGGTAGTTGCGCGGCACCGTCGGGGGGATCGACCCCAGTGCCGCGGGCAGCCAGTTCAGCACCTGCTCGGTCGCCTGCGATCCGTCGAGGAAGTGGGTGCCGGGCACGATCGTCACCAGCTGCTCGGTGCCCACCCCGGCCGAGCCGAACAACTTCATGTTGTCGAACCAGTACGTGTTGCCGTCGAGCGACCGCGTCCGGAGCGCGTTCTCGACGTCGAAGAGCACGATGATCCCGTGTTGCTGGGCCATGGAACCGCCTTTCGCAGAACGTGGCTCACACGCGCAGCAGCGCGGGCGAGTCGATGTGCAGCACGCTGTTGGGGCCTTCGTGGAGCCTGAGGGAGAGCCGGTAGCGGTACGGGACGCCGGGCGTCATGTCGTAGGGCACGACGCCCTCCCACACCAGCAGGTCGTGGTTCTCGAAACCGTTGGAACCCGTGGCGTCGACCCTCGCCCCGGGCACGGCACCGGGTGCCGGAACGGTGGAGGACTCCGCCGGGTGTGGTGGCGCGGCCTGGCCGGTCGTGCCGGACAGGAACTCGATGGCCTGGATCTCGACCGGGGTCTGCACGTCCACGTGGATGGGCGTCCACTGGACGACCTGCCCCGGGGCCACCGCCGTGATGAGGTCGGGGGTCCCCTGGTGCCTGCTCCCCGCCGAGCTGTCGTCGACCAGCGAGAGATTGCCGTTGTGCAGCGTCCGGTCGGACAACGCCCCGACGGCGTCGACCATCACGACGATGCTGATCCTCTGTTTCATCGATCCTCCCTTGTCGGATGTCATGCGGGCGTACGGGTCGCCACGTGCTCAGCCCCGGTCCCTGACCAGCGGCGTCTTGCCGACGGCGGTCCGTTCGATCTGCGGTGAGGCGGGGGGCGTGAACACCAGCCGGAACCCGTATCCGGTCTGCTCGATGGCCGCCGCGTTGGCCTCCCGGTCGTTGAAGAGCGACAGGGAGCTCGGCAGCGCCTGGGTGAACAGCTGCCGCGTCCCGCTCGGGCCGAGCGCGTGCTCGACGGCCGCGGCCATGCCCTCGGCGTCGTCCACCGCTACCAGCAGGGTGAGGGTCCGGTCCTCACGGTGGTTGTGGAACTGGACCTCGTGCGCGACCAGGTCCAGGTCGACGCCGGTCGTCGAGCGCAGCCGCCCGCGCAGGGCCGCGTAGGCCAGCGTCGCCGAGTACTGGCTGTCGTTGAGGTGCAGCACGTCGGCGGTGCGCCCGGCGAACTCGAATCGCTCGGTGCGCAGCCCCGGCCCGTTCAGGGCGGGACGGCGGATCATCCGGTCGCCGAGCTTGAGCCTGAGCAGCGGCGTCTCGTCGGCGTGCAGCCGGGTGACGACCAGCTCGCCCTCCTCGCCCTCGGCGACGGCCCGGCCGTGCTCGTCCACGATCTCCACCATGTGCAGCCCCGGCACGGCCGAGAGCGCCGGCGAGGCGTGGTCGAGCTGGAGCCCGACGCACTCGGCCTGGGTGGCGGCGAAGTAGCTGAGGATCGACACGTTGGGGAAGAACGCCTGCAGCTCGTCGCGCTTGCGCTGCGGCAGGGAGCCGCTGCCGTACATGGCGACCCGGAAGCTCGCCCTGGCCTGCGGGGGCAGGCCCGCGCCCAGCTCGGGCAGGAGCGCGATGCCTGCGGTGATGCCCATCAGCGCCTTGTGGCCCGGGTAGGAGAACATGTGCTCCAGCACCGGCGCGCTCACCGGCCCCGCGCCGATGTAGTTGACCTCCGGGACGTGGGACAGGACGCCGCCGACCATGGTCCCGCTGCTCCACATCTGGTAGTCGGCCAGGGTGGTGAACAGCCAGCGCGGCGCGGGGCCGCGCAGGTAGCGGCCGAGCTGGTAGGCGCCCATGAACGCCCCGGCGATGCGGTAGGTGTCGCGCAGCTCCCGCAGGGAGTACACGATCTCCAGGGGCATGCCGTCACCGGTGCCGCCGCTGGCCACCACCTCGAACCCGCCGTGGTCGATCGGCACGACCATCCCGGCCCGCGCGCCCATGAACATGTCCCGCTGCACGGTCTTGTCCGAGAGGGGGATCCGCTCCCACTCGGACATGTCGGCGGGCGCGTCGCGGATCCCGAAGTAGTGCAGCCGCTCGCGCCACAGCGGGTTGAGCAGCGCGATGCCGACGAGCTGCTGGAGCCGGCGGAACACCAGCGCGTTCTGGAGGTCGAGCGGGGACTCGCAGTACGGGACTCCGGCGAGCCGCCCGCACTCCTCCAGCTTCCCCGCGAACGACGGCAGCCGGGTGACGTCGTCCACCGAGCGGGGCCGCAGCTCCTCCTCGGGGATCAGCCGTGCCGCCAGCTCCGCCGAGGTGGCGATGTCCAGATCCGTCATGGTCATGAGTGACTCCCGTTTCGCTGGTCGTGCCGGGCCGTGGCGCTCGCGCGCAGCACCCGTTGCCCGATGTCCCTGATCTCGGCGATGAGCATCGCCAGGTGGTCGGCGTCGATCAGGTGGTTCATCACCACCACGCGCAGCGCCGCCACCCCCTCGATGTCGACCTTGGAGATGAAGAAGCGCCCGCCGCCCCGGATCCGGTTGCGGATCTCCAGCTGCAGCCGGTGCACCGTCGCCGGTTCCAGGCCGTCCGGCCGGTACCGGAAGCACAGGATGTTGGACTCCGGCTCGTGCGCCACGGCGAAGTCCGGCTCGGCGGCGAGCATCCGGTACGCCTGCCGCGTCATCGCGCACAGCCGGTCGATCCGCTGCGCGAACAGCGCAGGGCCGTAGACCGACCAGACCGTCCAGAGCGGCATGATCATCGGGCGTTTCGTGCACTCGAAGTTCTTGTCCGCGCTGTCGTAGGCGCTGTAGACGTCCGGTTCCTCGTCGAAGACGTAGCTGGCGCGCTGCCGGAACGCGCCGCGCGCCGTCGTGCCGTCGCGGTAGAAGAGCAGCGTGCACGGCGCCGGCATGAAGAGCATCTTGTGGGCGTCCCAGGTCAGCGAGTCGGCCTGCTTGATGCCGCGCAGCCTGTCGCGGTGCCGGTCCGACAGCAGCAGGCTCGCCCCGTGCGCCCCGTCCACGTGGAGCCAGAGCCCGTGCCGCTGTGCCACGGCCGCGAGCTCCTCCAGCGGGTCGAAGGCGCCCATCGACGTGGTCCCGGCCGAGGCCACCAGGCAGAACGGCCGCAGGCCGCGCCGGTGCGCCTCGGTCAGTGCCGGGCCGGCCAGATCGGGGCGGATCCGCCCGGCCCGGTCGACCGGGAGCCGGACGATCTGCCGTTCCCCGATGCCGAGCACCCCGGCCGCCCGGGTCACGCTGTAGTGGGCCTCCTCGCTGACCGCGATGGCGGGGGCCCCCTGCATGCCGCCGGCGCCGCGCGTCCAGATCTGCGGGAAGGCGCGGTTGCGGGCGGCCAGCAGCGCGGTCAGGTTGGCCAGGGAGCCCCCCGAGGTCGTCACCATGGCGAACCGGTCGCGGCTCCAGCCGATGAACCGGTTGAGCTCCTCGGCCATGAGCCGCTCGGCGACGCTGGGGAGCTGCCCGGCCTCGTAGAAGGAGGAGGGCTGGTTGACCACCGAGCCGACCAGGTCCATGAGGCTGGCCAGCGGCACCACGCCGGAGAACTGCCGTCCCATGTAGCCGGGTGAGTAGACCGGGATGCCGGTCCCGGTGTACAGGTCGACGATCTGGTTCACCCGGTCGGCGTCGAAGTCGGCGACGCGCTGCCGTTCCGGGGTCATCAGCCCCCGCGCGGCCTTCAGCAGCACCGCGGGGTCGAGGAGGTCGAGCCCCCGGACCGACCGGTCGCCCAGATACGTCGTCAGGCGGCTGACGATGTCCACGGCGCCGTCGTGGAAACGTCCGGGATCGAAGGCCGCGGCGAGGGCCGGCGTGGGGGACCGGGAGCCTTCGCCGGTCACCGGCTCTGGAGTCGTCGGCTCTGGAAAGGAACTGTGGACATCGGAAAGCGAACTCGTCACGGAGGAGGCTCCAAACGATCCGGCGTCGAGAACGCCCGTATGGTCACGCCTGGACGGGAGTTCGGGCATGGTGAATTGAACTCCCGGGCGATCACATGGAGGTTCTCGTGAATAAATACGTGATCTGCGGTGGTGCGCCGAGCGAGAAAGAGGTCTCCGGTATCCGGGGGCGAGAGGCGGAATTCGCGCCGCCGGACCGTTTCGACATCTTGGAACGGTCCAACTTTGAGGAGGGAATGTTGATCGGTGATGGTGGGGGATGGCACGCGGGGCGTCGCAGTCCCTGCTCACGTCCTGTTCGGGCGATCCGGATCGGTTCGGCGGCGATGCCGCCGGCGATCAGGATCTGGAGGAGATCCGTCGTGGACGAATAGCGATTAATTCGAGGTGAATTTCACTCGCCGGATACGTTGGCACGCCCGTCATGTAAGCGACCTAACCATTGATGACGGGAGGGGCGCAAGACCTCGGACGCAGGTGGAGTGGCAGATTCCGGCCACAGTTACTCACGCGCGGCGATTGGGATGGGGAGACGCCCGGTGACTCTTAGTTGTTTTGGGGCTTATGGGTTTTTCTTACGAACGTGTATTAAGTCCGGCATTCGAGGCCGCCGCCGCGACGGGAGATCTCATTGAACCGTCCGCCCCGCACCCGGCTTGGAGAGGGCGGGATCCACCGGGCCGGCGGGGGCACCACCCCTCGCCACCCTTGCCTGCCCTTGACCGTCGCGCCGTGACCGCTGCCGCCGGACATGCGAAAGGCCGGATCCGTGATCTCCGGATCCGGCCTTCGAGGCGGTGAAACTGGGTGGACGATACAGGGATTGAACCTGTGACCTCTTCCGTGTCAGGGAAGCGCTCTCCCGCTGAGCTAATCGTCCTCGGGCGAACCAGAGCGGAAGACGGGATTCGAACCCGCGACCCTCACCTTGGCAAGGTGATGCTCTACCACTGAGCCACTTCCGCGTTTCGGCTTCGGGTTTCCCCTCCGCGCTCGCACTACTTTACCGGATCCCCGGGGGTCCGATGGTCGTGCGTTGAGGTGGAGACGGGATTTGAACCCGTGTAGACGGCTTTGCAGGCCGTTGCCTCGCCTCTCGGCCACTCCACCGGCCGGGCCCCTGAGGACCCGCCGGAGCGGAAGACGGGATTCGAACCCGCGACCCTCACCTTGGCAAGGTGATGCTCTACCACTGAGCCACTTCCGCGTGACCCCCGGAAACGTTCCGGGGCACGTGAAAACTCTAGCGCCTCCGCAGGGCGGATGTGCGCAACCAGGCGGGCTGCCGGAGATCCTCACCTGGTGACCGGCTGGACGTCGGAGGCCCGGACGAACATGATCCGGTGCCCGAACTGGATCTGCCGGTAGCGGATCCTGCCCGTGACGACGCGGTGCTCGGACGGGTCGAAGGCGGCCGCCCTGAGGTAGGAGGCCCGCGTCGTCCCGCCGGAGCTGTACGCCTGCCCGGCGGGTATCGAGTACTGCAGCGGGGTGAGGGTCTGTACGGGAACGCCCCCAGGGTAGGCGGGCGCCTTCGGGTAGGCCCTGCCGTACACCCTGACCGGGGAACGGCCCGGTCTGGGCGTCACCAGGGGGCCGGCCGCGCGCACGGAGGCGGGGGCGCCGGCCGGATCGTGGAACCAGGCCTTCTGGCCGAGATACCAGATCGCGGTCCAGTCGCCCCTGCGCTCGGCGAGCGCGTACCGCTGACCGGTGGAGGCGCGGGCGGCGTGGTCGTAGACGCTGTACGTGGAGCCGCCGGTGGGGTGCTTGCCGATGTCCTTGACCAGCGGCGCGGTGGCGGAGGGGCGCGTGCGCAGCCAGACCGAGGCGGCGCCCAGGCCGCGGCACCCCCCGGGGCAGCCGGTGAATCCCGGGCTGTTGGTGCCGTAGTCGGGCCTGATCAGCACCGAGCGCGCGTCGTCACCGCCCGAGGCGCGCAGCGGCCTGCCGAGCAGCTCGAAGTAGTGGGCCCAGTCCCAGTAGGGGCCGGGGTCGTCGTGCATGCCGCCCACGGTCTCCGGGGTGGTGCCCGGCACGTTGTCGTGCCCCAGGATGTGCGCCCGGTCGAGGGGGACGTCGTACTTGGCGGCGAGGTGGCGGACCAGCCTGGCCGACGCCCGGTACATCGCCTCGGTGTACCAGGCGCCGCCCCTGGCCAGGTAGCCCTCGTGCTCCAGGCCGATGGAGCGGGAGTTGACGTACCAGTTTCCCGCGTGCCAGCCGATGTCCCTGGCCCGCAGGTGCTGGGCGATGTGGCCGTCGGCGGAGCGGATGGTGAAGTGCCAGCTCAGGTAGGCGGGGTTCTTGGCCAGGCGGGTCATCGCGTCGTAGCTCGTCTCCCCGTCGTGGATCACGATGTAGTCGATCCTCCGGGGGCCGGCGGAGCGGTCGTGGTTGCCGTACCCGCCGCCGGGGAGCCGCTTGTAGGCGGCCGGGAGCCACTCGCAGGAGACGCTCTTCGGGCAGTCGGGTCCCGGTACGGGAGCGGGGGCGGGCCGCTTGGCGAGCATCATGGCGATCTTCGTGGTGGGAGTGGGGGTGGGTGCCGGGGTCGGCGCGGGGGCAGACCCCGCGGTCGGTTCGGCGGCGGGTGCCGCGGGCTTCGTGGCGGGTCCGGTGGCGGGCTTCTTGGTGGCGGGGGCCGGAGTGGGCGCGGGGGCTCGGCGCCGCGCCGCCGGGGCGGGGGGCGGCCCGGAGAGACCAGAGAGCCCGGGGAGACCAGAGAGAGAGGCGGGTCGTGCCGGGAGGGGCGCCGCTCGCGCCCCGGAGGAGCGGGAGGGTCTCGACGGGCCGGACGGCCCGGAGAGTTCCGCCGCCCCGGATCGTGTGGAGGGTGTGGACAGGCCCGGCGTGGCGGGGAGCGTCACCCGCTCGCCGTCGCCGGTCACCCGCGCGGCACCGGCCCGGATCGTCGCGTAGACCTCGTCGGCGAAGGACGGTGCCGCCTCCTCGGCCGCCGCGCCCCTCTTCGGGGCGCCGGGGTAGCGGGCCACGGCGTCGTACCAGCTCGCCGGATCGTCGCCGGAGCCCTCGCCGCCGGTGCGGCGCCGGTAGTCGGCGAGCAGCGCGGCACCGCCCATGATGTTGGCGGAGGCGTCCTCGCGCAGCCGGTCGGGGGACAGGCCGGTCAGCTCCGAGGCCCGCCGCAGGGTGTCCTCCGGCGGGTCCGCCGCCATGGGGGGAAGGGCGATCACGCGCGGCCGGGTCTCGTCGCCGCGCGGGTCCTCCCCGGCGCCGTGGGGGTGCCCGGGTTCGGCCCGGCCGTCGATCAGGTGCATCGGGCCGTACCCGGCGGAGACGCTGGGCAGCCCGCCGTGGCCCTCCCAGCGGGACTCCAGGTAGGAGACCGCGAGCAGCACGCTCTCCGGCACCCCGTACCTTCGTGCCGCCTCGGTGAAGGCGGCCTGCCTGCCGGACCGTGCCCCCGCTTCCGTCGCCGCGGCGGGGGCCGGGTGCGTCTGGAGCCGGGCGGGCCGGCTTCCGGGGCGTGCCGCCTCCGCCGGGACGACCGAGGCCAGGGCGACCGAGGCCAGAACGGTGAGAGCGGCGACGACGGTGGTCCCCGGCAGGCGGCGCATAGCGGTTCCTCCCCCTCTGGTAGCTACCTAGAGTTATCAGAGATTACCGACTGTCGTGCATTGCGGCGGGGTTGTGATGTTGAAGAGATTCTCTGCCCGAAATCGGGCAGGAAACTTGGTGTGTTCTCTCCCGGATGCGTATGGTCCTGCTCTGTGTCCACGGCACGGAATCCGCACGAGGATCTGATCACCCACCTGACCCGGACGAGCGCGCTCGGTCCGGGCGAGGCGGCGCGGGTCGTCGCGGACGTGCTGGCCTATTTCTCCGAGCCCGTCGACGAGTTCGTCCGGCGGCGCCACGCGGAGCTCAAGGCCAGGGGGCTGGTCAACGAGAAGATCTTCCCCAGGGTCGCCGCCGAACTGGCGGCACGCCGTGTCGCGGCACCCGAACTCTCCCTGCGGCAGCTTCGCCGGATCGTCTACGGGTAACAGACGACGGCACCTCGATCGTTTACGGACAAGGAGCGTTACATGTGCGGAATCGTGGCCTACGTGGGGCCCAAGGACGCGGCACCCATCCTGCTGGAGGGCCTGCAGCGTCTTGAGTACCGGGGCTACGACTCGGCCGGGGTGGTGGTCTCCAACAAGGGTCTCAAGATGCGCAAGGTCAAGGGCCGGGTGGCCGACCTGGCCGCGGTCGTGCCCGCGCGGTTCAAGGGCGGCCTGGGCATCGGCCACACCCGCTGGGCCACCCACGGCGCGCCCAGCGACGTCAACGCCCACCCGCACCTGTCCACCGACGAGCGCATCGGCGTCGTGCACAACGGCATCATCGAGAACGCCGACGAACTGCGCGCCAAGCTGGAGGCCGACGGGGCGATCTTCCTGTCGGAGACCGACACCGAGGTGCTGTCGCACCTGATCGCCCGCACGGTCAAGGAGGCCGACTCGCTGGAGGAGGCCGTGCGGACCGCGCTCAAGCGGGTCGTCGGCACGTACGGGATCGCGGTGATCGACTCCGAGCGCCCGGGTGAGGTGGTCGTGGCGCGCAACGGCAGCCCCATCGTGCTGGGCATCGGCGAGAAGGAGATGTTCGCCGCGTCCGACGTCGCCGCGCTGGTCCGCTACACCCGCCAGGTGGTGCACCTGGAGGACGGCGAGATCGCCGTGCTGCGGGCCGACGGGTTCAACACCTTCGCCAGCGACGCGCGGGAGACGGCCAAGGAGACGCTGACCGTCGACTGGGAGGCCGGGCACTACGACACCGGCGGCTACGAGCACTACCTGCTCAAGGAGATCTCCGAGCAGCCCGACACGGTGGCCAGGACGCTGCGCGGGCGGCTGGACGACCGCTTCCACATCGCCCACCTGGGCGGTCTCAACATGGACGCGCGGGAGACCCGCTCGTTCCGCCGGGTGAAGATCATCGGCTGCGGTTCCGCGTACTACTCGGGCCAGATCGGCGCGCAGCTCATCGAGGAGCTGGCGCGCATCCCGGCCGACGCGGAGCCGGCCAGCGAGTTCCGCTACCGCAGCCCGGTGGTGGAGGCCGACACCCTCTACGTGGCGATCAGCCAGTCGGGGGAGACCTACGACACCCTCGCCGCCGTGCAGGAGCTCAAGCGCAAGGGCGGCAGGGTGCTCGGCATCGTCAACACCGTGGGCAGCGCGATCGCCCGCGAGTGCGACGGCGGCGTCTACCTGCACGCGGGTCCGGAGGTCTCGGTGGCGAGCACCAAGGCGTTCACCTCGACCGCCGTGGCCTTCGCGCTGCTCGCGCTGCACCTGGGCCGGGTGCGGGACCTGTCTCCCGCCGACGGCCGCAGGATCTGCGACGGCCTGCGGAGGCTGCCGGACCAGATCAAGGAGATCCTGGCGCTGGAGCCGCAGATCAAGGAGCTGGCGGGCAAGTACGCCGAGTCGCCGAGCATGATGTTCGTGGGCCGGGTCAGGGGTTACCCGGTGGCCCGCGAGGGCGCGCAGAAGCTCAAGGAGATCTCGTACGTGCACGCCGAGGCGTACCCGGCCAGCGAGCTCAAGCACGGGCCGCTGGCGCTGATCGGCCCGGACATGCCGACGGTGGCGATCGTCCCCGACGACGAGCTGCTGGACAAGAACCTCACCACGCTGGGCGAGATCCGCGCCCGGGGCGGCCGGGTGCTCATGGTGGGCCACCGCACGGCCGACCCCAAGCTGGCCGACGACTGCGTCGTGGTGCCCAAGAACGAGACCGAGCTGGACCCGATCCTGCTGTCGATCCCGCTCCAGCTCTTCGCCTACCACGCCGCCGTGGCGCTGGGCCGGGACGTCGACAAGCCGAGGAACCTGGCCAAGAGCGTCACGGTGGAGTGAAACCCCGGCCCCTTCCGTCCCTGCCTTCGCGCCCCCGTCCCCGGCCTGCCGGGGACGGGGGCGTTCCCCGGAGCCCTCCGCGAGACGATCGTCTCCGGTATCCGGATTCACGGTGTCTTTTCCGTCTTTTCCGGTGGTCCGTGTCCGAATGTGGATCACCGGAAGTTCCGGCATACCCCACTTCATCACAGAAAGTGAGGGGAAAGTAACCTATGGTATAGGGGGTTCTTGGGGGAAGGGGCGCTTATGCGCCGTAGGGGGTTTTTCGCACTGGCGGCGGGAGCCGCGGTCGCCGCGGGGTGCGGCGCGGACGGCGGCGCCGACCCGGGGGTGAGGCGCCTGTTCCTTCTCGAGCCGACCGCCGACGGTCACGGCTGGGACGGGATCGCGGGCAGGCTGGCGACCGTCCTGGTCCAGTCGGGACTGGCGCGCACCGCGATGGCCGTCGAGCGGGCGGGGGCCCTGGGCTCCGCGCCGCGCGACGCGTTCGGCGCCTTCCGCGGACCCTTCGCGCGCGAGGGCAGGCTGCTCGTCACCGCGATGCCGATGGTGGCCGCCGCGGAGATCGCCAACACCGCGGCCGTGGTGAACGCCGCCACTCCCGTCGCCCGCCTGGTCGGCGACTGGGCGGTCCTGGTGGTCCCCTCCGGCTCCCGCCTGCGTACCTTCGAGGACTTCGTCGCGCGGCTGCGGCACGACCCGGCGGGGCTGACGGTCGGAGGCCGGTCGGAGGGCGGCTCCGACCACGTGCTCTACGGCATGATCGGCAAGTGCCTGGGGGTGGACACCCGGCTGCTGGAGTACGCCGGATTCCTCGCCCCCGAGGACGCCGCCGAGGCGCTCCACGTCGGCCGGGTGGCGGCCCTGCTGGGGTCGGCGCGCGCCCTGCGGCCCGAGATCGCCGCGGGCCGCCTGCGGCCCCTGGTGGTCTCCTCCGGCGGCCGGATCGACGGGATCGACGCGCCGACGCTCCTGGAGGTCGACGTCCGCCTGGAGTACAGCGACTGGTGCGGCCTGCTGGGCCCCAAGGGCATGAGCCCGGGGGACCGGGACGCCGCTGTCGCCCTGTGTGACAGGATCGACGCCGCGCCGCGCTGGCGTGCCCTGTGCGCGTCCCGCGGCTGGAGCCGGGTCTACCTCAGCGGCGACGAGTTCCGCCAGTGGCTCTCCACCGAGACGGGCCGCACTCGCGGCGTGCTTCACGAGCTCGGACTGTTGAAGTCCTCCGACACAACTTGTTGGGGTAGTTGCGTCCGCCGCCCCTAGATGTAGGATCCTGCTCGTTGCTGGTTCGCCCCGCGAGGGGCGAGGCAAGAGGGAACCCGGTGAGATTCCGGGACTGCCCCGCAGCGGTGAACGGGAACGAAAGCCGTCATTGAGCACTGGGTGAGCCATGCCTGGGAAGCGACGGCCGGTAGGCATGTGCGATGCGCCCGTGAGTCCGAAGACCTGCCGGTGACGTGAATGTCCAGGGCCTCGTGGGAGGGCCCGCGGAACGAGGCGATCCGGCGTGCCCGGGATCGCTCGCGGACGCGTGCCCATCCGGCGGAGCCGTACGGGGAAGTCCGATCGAGCGAGGGGCACTACGTGACACAGGCATTGGCGGAGACCGCGGCGGGTACCACGGCGGGGACCGCGACGGACGACCGCAGGCTCGCCATCGACGAGGCGGCCGCCCGGGTGATCACCGATCCCGAGAACTCCAGGATCGCCGCCGCGATGCTGGCCGAGCTGATCGCCGACGAGGCCGCCGAGCACGGCGTGCGCGACTTCTCCGAGTCCATCGCCGCGACCCACGAGGCGGGGCTGATCCAGGACGGGCTCGCGGAGTTCGTGGCCGCCCACGCCGGGGTGCTGGACGCGCTGGCCGACCCTGGGGCCGACGCCAGGTTCGAGTACTTCGGGCTGCGTACCGTCTACGACCGCTACCTGCTGCGCCACCCGAGGACCCGCAAGGTCCTGGAGCGCCCGCAGCACTTCTTCCTGCGGGTGGCCTGCGGCCTGTCCGAGACCGTCGAGGAGGCCGCCGAGCTGTACGCGCTCATGGCCACCCTGTCCTACCTGCCCAGCTCGCCCACGCTGTTCAACTCCGGCTCCCGCAGGCCCCAGCTCTCCTCGTGCTTCCTGCTCGACTCGCCCCGCGACGAGCTGGAGTCCATCTACGAGCGCTACGGGCAGGTCGCTCGGCTGTCGAAGTACGCGGGGGGCATCGGCATCGCCTGGACCAGGGTCCGCTCGCGGGGCTCGCTGATCCGCGGCACCAACGGCCACTCCAACGGCATCGTGCCCTGGCTGCGCACGCTCGACTCCAGCGTGGCCGCGGTCAACCAGGGCGGCCGGCGCAAGGGCGCGGCCTGCGTCTACCTGGAGCCCTGGCACGCCGACGTCGAGGAGTTCCTGGAACTGCGCGACAACACCGGTGAGGAGGCCCGCCGCACGCACAACCTGAACCTGGCCAACTGGATCCCCGACGAGTTCATGCGCCGGGTCGAGGCCGACGGCGTCTGGTCGCTGTTCGACCCCAAGGAGGTCCCGCACCTCACCGACCTGTACGGCACCGCGTTCGACGACGCCTACCGGGCCGCCGAGGCCGAGGGCCGCTTCACCCGGCAGATCCCCGCCCGCACCCTGTACGGGCGGATGATGCGCACGCTCGCCCAGACCGGCAACGGCTGGATGACCTTCAAGGACGCGGCCAACCGGACCTCCAACCAGACGGCCAGGCCGGAAAACGTCATCCACCTGTCGAACCTCTGCACCGAGATCCTCGAGGTCACCGGCGACGCGGAGACCGCCGTCTGCAACCTCGGCTCGATCAACCTCGCCGCCCACCTGTCGGCGGACGCCGGGGAGGCCGTCGACTGGGCGCGGCTGCGCGCGACCGTCCGTACCGCCGTGCGGTTCCTCGACCGCACCATCGACCTGGGCTTCTACCCGACCCCCGAGGCGGAGGCGGCCAACCGGAAGTGGCGCCCGATCGGGCTGGGCGTGATGGGCCTGGCCGACGTGCTGTTCACGTTGCGGCTGCCGTTCGACTCGCCGCGCGCCCTGGAGCTGTCCACCAGGATCTCCGAGGAGATCGCGCTCGCCGCCTACCGGACCTCCTCCGACCTGGCCGTGGAGCGGGGCCGCCACCCCTCGTACGAGGAGACCAGGGCCGCCGCCGGGGTGCTGCACCCCGACCACTACGGGGCGGCGGGGTCCGCGGAGTGGGCCGAGCTCAGGGAGCGGATCGCCGGGACCGGCCTGCGCAACTCGCTGATGATCGCGATCGCGCCGACGGCCACGATCGCCTCCATCGCGGGCTGCTACGAGTGCATCGAGCCGCAGGTCTCCAACGTCTTCAAGCGCGAGACCCTCTCGGGGGAGTTCCTCCAGGTCAACCGTTATCTCGTCCGCGACCTGCAGGCCCGCGGCCTGTGGACCCCGCTGATCCGCGACGCGATCAAGCGCGCCGACGGCTCCGTCCAGGACATCCCGGAGATCCCCGCCGACCTGAAGGCGCTCTACCGGACCGCCTGGGAGCTGCCGCAGAAGGCGCTGATCGACCTGGCCGCCGCGCGCACCCCCTACATCGACCAGTCGCAGTCGCTGAACCTCTTCATGGCCACGCCGACCATCGGCAAGCTCTCCTCGATGTACGCCTACGCGTGGAAGTCGGGCCTCAAGACCACCTACTACCTGCGCTCGCGCCCGGCCACCCGGATCGCGCAGGCCACCGTGGCGGCGCCGGTCGCGCAGGCCGTCCTCGACACGGCCTCCCAACTGGCGATCGCCTGCTCCCTGGAGAACCCCGAGTACTGCGACGCCTGCCAGTAGCCGTCCCTGAAAGCTCCGCGAAAGGCATTCCCTGATGTTGCTCGACCCCGGCATGGATCTCACCCTGCGGCCGATGCGCTACCCCGAGTTCTACGAGCGCTACCGGGCCGCGATCCGCAACACCTGGACCGTCGAGGAGGTGGACCTCACCTCCGACCTGGCCGACCTGGCGAGGATGACGCCCGAGGAGCGCCACCTGATCAACCGCCTCGTGGCGTTCTTCGCCACCGGCGACTCGATCGTGGCCAACAACCTCGTCCTCAACCTCTACCAGCACCTCAACGCCCCCGAGGCGCGCCTGTATCTCAGCAGGCAGCTGTTCGAGGAGGCGGTGCACGTCCAGTTCTACCTGACCCTGCTGGACACCTACCTGCCCGATCCGGACGAGCGGGTCAAGGCCTTCGCCGCGGTCGAGCACATCCCCTCGATCCGGGACAAGGCGGAGTTCTGCTTCCGCTGGATCGACTCGCTCGGCGGGCTGACCCGGCTGGAGACGCGGGAGGACCGGCGGGCGTTCCTGCTCAACCTGATCTGCTTCGCGGCGTGCATCGAGGGGCTGTTCTTCTACGGGGCCTTCGCCTACGTCTACTGGTTTCGCTCCAGGGGCCTGCTCAGCGGCCTGGCCACCGGGACGAACTGGGTGTTCCGCGACGAGTCCATGCACATGGAGTTCGCCTTCGGCGTCGTGGAGACCGTACGGGCCGAGGAGCCGGACCTGTTCGACGACAAGCTCGCCGAGCAGGTCACCCGGATGATCGAGGAGGCGGTGGCCGCCGAGCTGGCCTTCGCGGCCGACCTGTGCGGCGACGGCCTGCTCGGGATGAGCGTGGACCAGATGCGCCGGTACCTGGAGTACGTGGCCGACCAGCGCCTGGTCAGGCTGCGGATGCCCGCCCGGTACGGCACGGCCAACCCGTTCGCGTTCATGGAGTTGCAGGACGTGCAGGAGCTGGCCAACTTCTTCGAACGACGGGTTTCGGCCTACCAGATAGCCGTGGAAGGGAATGTCACATTCGACGAATCCTTCTGATTAGCTGGTGATCCAGGGAAGAGCACGACGAGGATGGAAGACGTCGAGGAGGACGCCTCAAGTGTCCGGCTGGATCATGATGATTGTTTCCGTGGCGGCCGCCGTCGTGGCGGTGGAGGTGGTGCGACGGGTGTTGCGCTCGCGGCTGATCGGCGAGAAATGGGTTCTCGCCGGCCCGCTCATGCGCCGCTGCACCTGGCCGGGGTTCGCCACGGCCGCCGTGGTGACGGCCTACACCGCCTACGAGCCCCCGATGGCGACGACCGTGGTCGGCCGGCTGGTGTATCAGGGTCTCGGCCTGGCGATGATCGGGTGCGCCACGTGGCTGGTCATCCAGGCCGCCTACGCGGTCACCGACGTGGTGCTGGAACGCCTGATCACCGTCGAGGGCGAGGCCAACCGCCGGGCCCGCCGCATCCGCACCCAGATCACGCTGGTCCGCCGGGTCGCCTCGGCGGTGATCATCGTGGTCGCGCTGGGCGCGATGCTCTTCACCTTCCCGCAGGTGCGGGCGCTCGGGGCCGGGCTGCTGGCCTCGGCCGGGATCGCCGGTGTCGTCGTCGGCATCGCCGCCCAGTCGACCCTGGGCAACATGCTCGCCGGGCTCCAGCTGGCCTTCAGCGACGCGCTCCGGCTGGACGACGTCGTCGTGGTGAAGGGCGAGTGGGGCCGGATCGAGGAGCTCAGCCTGACCTACGTGGTGCTGCGGCTGTGGGACGAGCGGCGGCTCGTCCTGCCGGTCTCCTACTTCACGGCCAACCCGTTCGAGAACTGGACCCGGCACAGCAGCCGGGTGATCGGCCACGTGATGTTCCGGGTCGACTGGTCGGTGCCGGTGGAGGAGCTGCGCGCCGAGCTCTACCGGGCCCTGCGTGAGCACCCGCTCTGGGACCAGAAGGACTGGACGCTCCAGGTCACCGACACCCTTCCCAACGGGCTGCTGGAGCTGCGCGCCCTGATGAGCGCCGCAGACTCCGCCAGCGCCTGGGATCTCAAGTGCGACATGCGCGAGCACATGGTGACCTTCGTCCGCGAGAGGTACCCCGAGGCGCTGCCCCGCTTCCGGGTCGAGACCCCGCCCCCGTCCGCGACCGTGCCCGGGACGCTCACCGGGCTGATGGGCGCGGGCCTGATGTCGCGGGGCCTGGGCGGCGGCCCCGGCGAGCGGGACGGCGCCCGCGAGAAGGACGGCGACCGGCGGGACCCGGTCTGAGACCGAGGTCCGGGCCGGGGCGGCAGGCTCGCCCGTCCGGTTCGGAGAATCGGTCCGGTTCCTGGGACGCGCCCGGTTCGTAAGGCGCGTTCGGTTAGGAGGCCCGTCCGGTTCGTGGGATTCGTCCGGTTCGAAGGGCCGCTCGCCCGTCCGGTTCGTGAAGTGCGATCGGTTCGTGAGGCCTCCGGGGGCCGCCCGCGATGTCCGGCGGGCCGCTCCCCGAAGTCTCAGACGTTGCAGTCGCAGCAGCACCCGTCGCACTTGCTGCAGCACTTGCAGCAGTCGCAGCAGCCGTCACACCCGTCACAGCCGCAGCCGTCGCACCGCGTCAGGTAGCAGCGGTCGTCCCAGGCGTTCCGCCGCCGGGAGCTCCACCGGGGCCGCCAGAGCCCGCAGGTCAGCAGGGTCCCCACCCCGGCGGCGGACTTGCGGACGAACCCGGGCCGCTCGTAGGAGTGGCCCGACTCCCCGGGACGGGACGACGCCTCGTGATCGTGTTCCCCGGGGGAGTGGTCGTGCCTCGCGGAGGGGCGGCCGTGTTCCCCGTGCGGGCGCGCGCACGCCCCGCCGGCGGGACCGCGATCCGGGCCGGAGGCGTGGCGGAACGTCCGGTCCACCGCCCGCCGCACCTCGGTGCCCAGCAGCACGTCCACCAGGTGCCGGTCGGCCAGTTCCAGCTCCAGCAGCGCCAGCTCCAGGCCGTGCGCGGCGTCGTCGCACAGCCGCCGTGCCTCCCGTACGGAGGTGCCGGTGGCGGTCAGCGGGTTGAACGCCCCCCGGGCGGCGTCCTCCTCCCGGTCCTCCACGGCGTCCAGCAGGTGGGCGATCCGGCCGAAGAACCGGCCCGCCTCGGCCAGCGCCGCCGCGTTGCCGGGGGCGCCCGCGAGTGTCGCGGTGTGGGCGAACGCGGCGGCGACGGCCTCCTCGGTGGGAGCGGTCAGCTCCAGCAGCGTCACTCCCGCGCCGCTCTCCAGCTCGATCTGGCGTTCGGCCGTCGAGGCCAGCGAGGCGGTGTCGAACCCGATCCCGGCTCCCATCCGGGCCCCCGCCGCCTCCCAGCGGGCCGCCAGCATCCTGCGCGCCGTGCCGGTGCCCGGCGCGGAGTCGCCGTCGGCCACGTGGTCGCGCAGCTTGCCCGCCGCGAGGACCAGCGACACCGTGGCGGCCAGCCGCACGCCCGCGGCCCGCGCGTCCACCACGTCCGCCGGCCGGAACCCCCGCAGCGCGCAGGGTCCGGCGGTCCGGTGCGGGGAGCCCGCCGGGCCCTGCGCCTCGGCCAGCACCGAGATGATCAGGCCGTCGTAGTTGGTGGCCAGCCGGGCCGCGTGCCCCTGCCCGTCCCTGAGGGTCAGGCACAGCCCGCACAGGTGTGCCATCCAGGCCCGGTGCAGCGTAGGACAGGAGTGCTCGCCGCAGGGGCGAATGATGCCGAACATGTGATCTCTCGTACCTGGGGGTCTGGCCGGGAAGTCCTTGGGGCTGTCCAGGAACCTTGGGGTCTGTCCGGGAAGTCGTGCAACGTATCGGGAGAATCTATCCCGTAAGGATCAAGAAGTCGCGCGGAGAGGGGCGGTTCACGGTCGGCGCCCGGCCCGCCCGGCCCGCCCAGGGGCCGTGTGGACGCACCGGACAACCGTCTCTCATCCGGTGCGTCCGAACGGTCACGCGAACGCGACCACGGCGTATCTCTCGTCCTGGACGGCCCGCCCCCACAGGGCGGGATCATGCAGTGGCTCGACGCGGGCGGTTTCGACCAGCGGCCGCAGCGCCGCCAGGAGACGCTCCGCCTCGACCCCGCCCATCCACGGCATCGACTCGGGCTCCACCTCGTAGGGCCGGTCCTCGCCCGGTTCGGCCGTCGCCCAGCGCCCCTCGACGAGGACCAGGCGCCCGCCGGGGCGCAGCAGGCCGATCCACCGGCGCAGCGCCTCCTGCGGATCGGGCAGGGTCCACAACAGGTGACGGGAGAGGATCACGTCGAAGGCCGTCCCGGCCCGCGCGGGCGGGTCGCTCGCGTCGCCCACCATCATCGTGGCGTCGAAACCGGCCGCCGTGAGCTTGCGCCGGGCCTGCTCGACCATCAGCGGGGCCAGATCCACCCCGACCGGCCGGTGGCCCTGCTCGGCGAGCACCAGGGACAACGAGCCGGTGCCGCACCCCAGGTCCAGGACGTCGGCGGGAGAGGCGGGCATCCAGGAGCGCAGGCGCTCCGCCCAGGCGGCCTTGACGTGGGGGTCGCGAAGGCCGTGGTCGGCCTCCTCGTCGAAGGAGGCGGCGAAGGCGTTCCAGAAGGACGCGATCGAAGCGCTGGTCTCGGGCATCGCCGAATCATGTCACCCGCCACCGACAGGCCGGTCCTCAGGTGACGGGGCACGCGAGGGGGGTCGGCTCAGGCGACCGCCAGGGTCGTATCCAGGCCTCCTCCTCGCGGCGCACGGGTTGCCCGCAGTGGTCGCAGTGGTCGCAGCGGCCGCCCGCCGTGGTGACGTGCCCGCAGGTCCGGTGAACGACCCGCATGGGTTCGGCGGGCTCGTCGGGCGCGGTGTGCTCCTGGCCCCAGGCGGCAAGGGCGTGCAGCACCGGGAGCAGGTCGGCGCCCGCCGCCTCCTGCCCGCCCCGCACCGGCCGCCGCCCCCGGGTCCGCGCCGTCGCCGCACCCCGCCTCCGCGGTCAGCCGGACATGACCTCGTAGAGGTTTCCCGTCTCGTCCGCGAAGAACAGGCCGCGCGGCCGGAACGGGTGGTCGATCCGCCCGTTGTCGTGGTGGGCCGGGTGGTTGCCGTACGGCACCTCCCGCTCCCTGAGCCGGGCGAGGATGCCGTCGAAGGTGGCCGGGTCGACGTCGAAGGCCAGGTGGTGCCCCTCGGGGGCCTCCACGGTCATGAAGTCGAGGGTGAGGGATCCGTTCACCCGGACCGGGGCGAAGTGACCGTGCGCTCCGGCGGGCGGCAGGCACTCCACGCCCATGATGCCGGCGAAGAAGTCGGCCGCCCGCCGCCTGTCGAGCGCGGGCACGATGGTGTGGTTCAGCGTGATGGTCACGACGGGCCCTCTTCCGTCAGGGGGCGGGACCGGGTCAGGGCGCCGTGCACGAACACGTCGACGAGATCGGCGATGCCCGGCTCGGAGTCGCCCGGTGGCCGCCGGGCGTCGGAGCGCACCAGGTTCAGGAAGAGCGTCGCCAGACGCTCCGGGGGGAGCCGCAGGGAGTCGCGGTCCGGCTCGAACAGCTCGGCCAGCGCCTCGCGGGCCTCCCTGAGCCTGGTGTCGCGAAACGGCCCGGGCCCCTTCTCCCGAGGGTTCGCGGAAGGCTCCGGGGCCGGGCGCTCACGAGCGCGGCCGAACGCGTGCAGGGCGCCGATCACCGTGCCGATCCGGTCCGTGTAGGCGTGCATGGCGTCGGCCGCCTCGGCCAGCCGGGCGGCCAGCGGCTGGTCGAGCGGGATCGCGGCGAGCTGTTCCAGCACGTGGTCGGGGCGGAGCGCCTCGACCACGCAGGCGTCGAGCAGCTCGTCCTTGTCGGCGAACACCCGGAAGATCGTGGCCTCGCCGATGCCCGCGGCCCTGGCGATCCGGCCGGTGGTGACGGCGGCGCCGTGCTCGGCGATCAGGGGGAGGGCGACCGCCACGATCATCTCGCGGCGTCGCTCCGGGCTCATTCCCGGCGCGCGTCGCCGGGCAGGTGGGGTTTCCATGCGGTCATTCTCCGGAGTGAGTACTCACTCCGTCAATGTGTTTTTGTGGCACACGGCCCGGCCCCGGCCCCGCCGTGACGGCGGGACCGGGGGCCGGGGACCTGAGGACCTGAGGACCGGGGACGGGGGACGGGGAACGGGGAACGGGGAACGGGTCAGCGTTCGACGATCTCGTTCTTGCCGATGACGACGATGCCGCCGCTGGTCACCGCGAAGCGGCTGCGGTCGTACTCCAGGTCGAAGCCGATCCTGGCGCCGTCCGGGATGATCACGTTCTTGTCGATGATGGCCTTGCGGACGATGGCGCCGCGGCCCACCTTCACGTTGCCCATCAGGACCGAGTCCTCGACCTGGGAGTGGGAGTGCAGCACCACGCCCGGGGAGAGGATCGAGCGCTCCGCCAGCCCGCCGGAGACGATCGCGCCCGCCGAGACCAGGGAGTCGATCGCCCTGCCCACCCGGTCGCCGTCGTTGTGCACGAACTTGGCCGGGGGAAGCGGGTCGTGACCGGTGTAGATGGGCCACCGGCTGTTGTAGAGGTTGAAGATCGGGTGCGCCGAGATGAGGTCCATGTGGGCCTCGTAGTAGGCGTCGAGCGTCCCGACGTCCCTCCAGTAGCCCCGGTCGCGCTCGGTGGAGCCGGGCACGATGTTGTCGGCGAAGTCGTAGACCTCCGCGCTGCCCGACTTCACCATCATCGGGATGATGTTGCCGCCCAGGTCGTGCTTGCTCGTCGGGTCGAGCGCGTCCTCCCTGAGCGCGTCGATCATCGACTGGGTCTTGAAGACGTAGTTGCCCATCGACGCGTACACCTGGTCGGGAGCGTCCGGCAGGCCCACCGCGTCCTTCGGCTTCTCGCGGAAGGCGACGATCCGCCGCCCGGCCGGGTCGGCCTCGATGACCCCGAACTGGTCGGCGAGCGACAGCGGCTGCCGGATCGCGGCCACCGTCACCTCGGCCCCGGACTCTATGTGCTGCTCGACCATCTGCCGGGGGTCCATCCGGTAGATGTGGTCGGCGCCGAACACGATGACGTGGTCGGGCATCTCGTCGTAGATGAGGTTCAGATTCTGGAACAGCGCGTCGGCGGAACCGGAGAACCAGTGCGGCCCGAGACGCTGCTGGGCGGGCACCGGCGTGACGTAGTTGCCGAGCATCGCCGACAGGCGCCATGTCCGGGAGATGTGCCGGTCGAGACTGTGGTTCTTGTACTGCGTCAGCACGACGATCTGGAGATAGTGACCGTTGGCGAGATTGGACAGTACGAAGTCGACGAGACGGTATATCCCCCCGAAAGGCACCGCGGGCTTCGCTCGATCAGCTGTCAGAGGCATGAGCCTCTTACCTTCTCCGCCGGCGAGCACGATCGCGAGGACTCTCATAGGTGGACCCTAACCTGATGAACAGGGATGAAACACTAGGCTGATCGTATGCGAGTGGATCTGCTGACCCGTGAATATCCCCCCGACGTGTACGGAGGGGCGGGAGTTCACGTCGAATACCTCGCCCGGGAGCTGCGCAGGCTCGCCGACACCCGGGTCCGCTGCTTCGGAGCGTCACGACCGGAGGAGGGCGTCGCGGCCTACCGGGTGCCCGGCGGCCTGGAGACGGCCAACGCCGCGCTCCAGGTGCTCGGCGTCGACCTGGAGATGGCCGCCGGGTGCGAAGGCGCCGACCTGGTCCACAGCCACACCTGGTACGCCAACTTCGCCGGCCACGTCGCCAAGATGCTGTACGGGACGCCCCACGTGGTGACCACCCACAGCCTGGAGCCGCTGCGGCCGTGGAAGGCCGAGCAGCTGGGCGGCGGTTACACGCTGTCATCGTGGGCCGAGCGCGGCGCGCTGGCCACCGCCGACGCGATCATCGCGGTCTCCGAGGGGATGCGCCGCGACGTGCTGGCGAGCTATCCGGAGATCTCGCCGGAGAGGGTCACCGTGATCCACAACGGGATCGACACCGGCGAGTACGCCCCCGACCGGGACACCGACGTGCTGGAGCGGCACGGCATCGACCCGAGCAGGCCGTACGTCGTCTTCGTGGGCCGCATCACCCGGCAGAAGGGCCTCGTCCACCTGCTGCGCGCGGCGCGCGACTTCCACCCCGACGCCCAGCTGGTGCTCTGCGCGGGCGCGCCCGACACGCCCGAGATCGCCGCCGAGGTGACCGCGCTCGTGCGCGGGCTCGACCGCGAGGGCGTCGTCTGGATCTCGGAGATGCTTCCCCGCCCCGAGGTGATCCAGATCCTCACCCACGCGACCGTGTTCGTCTGCCCCTCCGTCTACGAGCCGATGGGCATCGTGAACCTGGAGGCCATGGCCTGCGAGACCGCCGTCGTGGCCACCGCCACCGGCGGCATCCCCGAGGTCGTGGCCGACGGCTCGACCGGCCTGCTGGTCCCGATCGACCAGGCCGCCGACGGCACCCCGCACGACCCCGACGCCTTCGCCGCCGACCTCGCCGAGCGGGTCAACCGGCTGCTGGCCGACCCCGCCCTCGCGACCCGGATGGGCGAGGCCGGGCGGGTCCGCGCGGTGGAGCACTTCTCCTGGGAGCGCATCGCCGAGCGGACGATGGAGCTCTACCGGCGGGTCGCCGCAGGGGAGGCGCCGATCTCCGCGGGGTGACGGTCCCCGCTTGCGCGAGGAGGTTCCTAGGCGGTGATGAAGTGCAGGATCACGTTGTGCACGTGGTGCGCCTTGTTGTCGCCCCGGAACTCCACCTCGTACGTGTGGGTGCCCACGTGGATGGCGATGGCGCCCGAGGAGAAGAACGAGCCCGCGATCGACTTGTTGCTCACCACGCTCACCGCCGAGACCTTGCCGTAGGGGATGCTCGTGATGGCGACCCTCTTGCCGACGAACGACTTGTCCTGCACGATCACGCGCCTGTCGGTGAGTCCCAGGAAGCCGGTGCCCGTGCCGATGGCGTCGTAGACGGCGATGATCTGCTCGCCGGGCATCAGGCCGCTCTCGATCTGCTGGTACTGCTCCTTGCGGTCGTACACAACCTGCGCCATGACGCTCGCAATCTCTATGGGGTTCTGTGTCCTTGTGAAACGAACGTCCGGGGGGCCGGGTTCCTGGGCGGGTAAGGTCGGCCCGTGAACTTTCAGATGAGGATCACCGATCGTCACGGTGGTGTCAGCGCCGATCCGTACGGCAGCCGCAACCTCGGAGGCATGTGCGGCGACGAGCCGGGCGCGGTCGCGGCGAACAGGGCCAGGACGGCCGCCGAGTTCGGCCTGGAGCGGGTCGTGTTCATGCGGCAGGTCCACAGCGCCGACGTCCGGTACGTCAGGGAGCCGTTCGGCGACGACCCGCCGCCGCTGGACGGGGTCTGCACCGACGTGCCCGGTCTCGGCCTGGCGGCGCTCTGCGCCGACTGCGCGCCGGTCCTGCTGGCCGAGCCGGAGGCCGGACTGGCCGGCGCCGCGCACTCGGGGCGGGTCGGAACCATGTCCGGCGTGGTCACGGCCCTGGTCGAGGAGATGGCGCGGCGGGGCGCGGACCCGGCGAGGATGACCGCCCTGATCGGGCCGATGGCCTGCGGCACCTGCTACGAGGTCCCCGCCGAGATGCGTGACGAGGTCGCGGTGATGCTTCCCGAGGCCTGGTCGATCACCCGCCAGGACACCCCGGCCCTCGACCTGCGGGCCGCGATCACCTCGCAACTGGGCAAGGCGGGTGTCGGGGAGATCACCCACGACACCCGCTGCACCATCGAGAGCGCCGACCTGTTCTCCCATCGCAGGGAGGGGACGACCGGCCGGTTCGCGGGCTACGTCTGGCTGGAGCCCTGACCGGTCCTCACCGCTCGCCGGTTCCCGGCCATGGCGGGGTCCCGCCGGCCGGCGTGGCGCCGATCACGACGTGAGACGCTCCAGCACGACCACGGGGATCTCCCGCTCGGTCTTCTTGGTGTACTCGTCGTAGGCGGGCCAGGCCGCGGTCATGATCGACCACATCTCCGGTTTCTCCCCGGGCGTGGCGGTGCGGGCCCTGGCCCTGAACCGGTCACCCAGCACCTGCACCTCGACCTCGGGGTTCTCCTGGAGGTTGAGGTACCACAGCGGCGGCTCGTCGGAGCCTCCCTTGGAGGCCACGATGAGGAGGTCGTCGCCGTGGCGCTGGTAGATGAGCGGGGTGGTCCGCGGCTCGCCGGACTTGCGGCCGATGGTGGTGAGCAGCAGGGCGGTGGTGCCCTGCCACTCGTGCCCCTCGGCTCCGTCGGTCGCTATGTATCGGTCGACGTGCTCTTTTCCGAACAGCATGATCTATCTCCTCTGACAGCTACGCGGGTCATTACCCGTCAGAGGAGACAGATCACACCGGATCGCTCAATCGGCTGACAGAACGCTTCCGTAGGCGCGGGCGGCCAGGTCCGCGATCAGGTCGTGCGCCCCGAGGACGCCGGCGCACTCGGCCCCGATCTCCTCGGCCGCCGCGTCCGCGAGCCCGGGGGCCGCCTCCGGGCCCAGGACGCAGGGCGACAGGGCGATGCGCTGGGCGCCAATGTCGCGCAGCCGCCCGGCCGCGTCGGCCACGGCGGGCGCGCTGTCGAGGGAGGCGACCAGGACGGGCAGGGTCAGCCGCGAGGCCAGCAACACCGCCGTCGGCTGAGCCTCCACCGCCGCGTTCTCGCCGCCGACGGTGGCGAGGATGACCGCGTCGACCGGGCTGGAGACGTTGAGCAGCCGCATCCGGTCGGCCCGCGCCAGGCTTCTCTCCGACAGGCGGATGTGCAGGGCCTCGGCGAGCAGCGGATGCGGCCCCAGGGGGTCGGTGACCGTCACCGGGACCTTGCCGGCGGCGACGGCCTCGGCGATCAGCCGGTCCGCGACCGGGTGCGGGCCGGTCAGCAGCGGCACCACGATGGCGGCCGTGGCCTCCTGCGGCCGTTCCCTGGCCGCCGCTTCCAGCTCGGAGGTCAGCTCCTTGCCGTCCTCGCCGAGCGCGGCCAGGCGGACCTGGATCTGTGGGTTGTCCCCCCGTATGAGGGCCGCGAGCTCCGCGGCGGTGCCGGAGGCGTCGCCGAGCGCGGCCAGCACCAGCGCTGGTGCCTCGGGCGGGAGCTGGGAGGGCACCGGCCTGCGGTGCCTTCCGGAGGGTCGCACCGGGCGCCCTCGTACGGGGAGGATGGGACTTTCGCTCACATGCGCGGACTCTAGGGCCATTTGACACTTCCCGTGACCGGAAACGGCAGCATTCCCGTCACAACATTCTGAAAAGGCGAGGCTCGGGGGTGGGTTCTCCCGCGTCCGCGGCCGGCTCACGGCCGGTGCGCGGCCGGTTCACTTCTGGCTCGCGGCCGGTTCACGGGCGGTGCGCGTCTGGCTCGTGGCCGGTGCGCGGCCGGTCCGGCGGCGGGGGGACGCCTCGGGTCAGACGTCACGGTGGCCCTCCCACTCGTCCTCCAGCGCCGAGTGCACGATGGAGTCGCGCCAGGCCCCGCGGGCCCGTACGTGGTGCCTGATCCTGCCCTCCTCGACCATCCCGGCGACCAGCATCGCCAGCTGGGCGGCGGTGTTGGCGGGGGAGCGGGCGCCCCAGATGCGGTGCAGGCGCAGGTCGCGGAAGCCGAACGTCAGGATCAGCCGGATCAGGTCGGTGCCGATGCCCCGGCCCCAGTGGTCGGGACGGAGCCCGAGACCGATCTCGGCGCTGTGCGGGTGGTCGGCCTCGATGTGCAGCCGGGCGACGCCGAAGGCCTCGCCGTCGTCGAGGTCGGTCACCGCCAGCACGTAGAGACGCCGGGGCTCGACCTCCGAGCCCTTGATCGCCTCGATGATCGTCTCTTCGACCTCCTCGCGGGTGCGGGGGTCGAACGGCAGGTGCTCGGTGGCCGCCGGGTCGCCGTACACGGCGTGCAGGGCGTCCACGTCGTCGATGGTGATCTCCCTGAGCCGGAGTCGCTTGCCCGAGATCTCAACGTGGCGCATGCGCAGACGCTAACGCCTCGGAGGTTCCAGGGCTAGAGATCTTTCCGGTAAGCGGACATACCATCATTTTAGTGATCTTATATGCCCGGCTTCGTGCGTGCCCAGGTCTGGCGACGCCTGTGCCCGGACTCAGGTGAACCCGGCCTCGCGTGCGGGGGCCGGGTTCACCTCCCCGGGACGAACCGGTCGTCCTGAGGGCCCGAGGTTCGGGGGAAGGCCGCATGGAGGGGCCGGGTTCACCTCGCCGGGACGACGATGTCGGAGTTGCCCGGGGCGTAGACGGTGATGCCCTCGGGGAGGGCGTTCAGCTTGTCGATCTCGACGCAGGCACGGCACTTGCGGTAGCTCTCTTGGAGCTGCTTGTTCGCCTCGGCCTCGCCCTTGGCCAGCGCGACCGACGCCTTCGCGTCCGCCTCGGCCTGCCTGATCTTCGCCTCGGCCTCGACGTCGGCCTGCGACGCCTTCGCCTTCGCCTCGGCGATCCCCGCCTGGGCGACCTGGGTCTTGTTCACCGCGGCCTGGATCTCGGACGGCAGCGTCACCCGGACCAGCGTGAACCGCAGGCCGGTGAAGAAACGACCACCGAGCAACTGTTCCAGGTCGCGCTCCAGGATCTGGTTGATGCCGTTCTGGGCGCGGATGATGGAGGCGTTGCTGTCGATGACGGCCGGCAGGGCCTTCTTGTTCGAGGTGGTCTGCACCAGCGAGCAGGAGGAGAGCAGCTCGGCGCACTCGGCGGCGCCGATCTGGCTGCGCAGGGCGTTGTAGATCACCGGTCGCACGGACTGGATGAAGAACGCGTTCCATCCCTCGTCCCCGTCCCAGGCGGAGCGCGACTCGCCGTCCTGGCCCAGGTAGGTACGGGTGCCGTACCTGTCGTCGAAGCGCTTGAGCATCTCCTGGTCGAGGTTGAGCGTGAAGTAGAGCGTGCCCTCGATGCCGAGGTTCACCCCGTCGGAGCTCGGCACGGTCACCTCGTCCACGCCGCTGGAGCTGGCCCGCTTGGCGTCGGTGGTGATGGTGTAGATCCGCTGCTGGGCGGGATAGGAGTGCACCGACGACCACAGGCCGACCCAGGTGAGCCCCGAGTCCGGCGGGATGACCTGCCGGATCCCGGAGTCGTCCAGCGGGCCGCCGTCCCTGACGACGGCCACCTGGCCCGGTTCGGTGCGTGCGAAGCCGCCTGCGACGCTGATCAGGGCGATCACCGCGATGACCGCGAACACCACGGCAGCGACGCTTTTTCCGATGGGCATGCCGATCCTCCTCTGGGCGGGCGCCGGAGGGCGGTGGCCGGGGATGGCCGTCCCCGGCCACCGGCCCGACCGGCTTCCCTCCGTGGCGGGCTCTGACGGTTCCTCACGTGCTCCAACCGGGTTTGACGAGCCGGTGGGCCGGTGAGTTCGGTGAAATATCCGAAAAATCGGGAGATTTCCGACTTGGGGGAGAGCCGCGGCCACCGGGGAGGGCCGGTGACCGCGGCCGGGAGGTCAGGCGTCCCGGGAAGCGGTCCCCGTGCGCGTTCCCGGGTCGCCGTCGGGGAGACCGGCGGGGTCGCCGGCGGGGATGTCTCCAGGCTTACCACCGAGAGGGGCGGGCAGGTCGTCGTCCTGCGCCCCGGGGGCCATGGCCAGGCCCACCGCGGTGACGGCCAGCGCGGCGACCACGTAGAGCGAGACGGCGAGGGTGCTGCCGAACCGGTCGAATAGCGACAGCGCGATGATCGGGGCGAGGGCGCCTCCGAAGATCCCGGCGACCTGGTAGCCCATCGAGGCGCCGCTGTAGCGCAGGCGGGTGCTGAACAGCTCGGCGATGAAGGCCGCCTGGGGCCCGTACATCGCGGCGTGGCAGGCCAGGGCCACGATCGAGGCCAGCGCGATCACCGGGAAGGATCCGGTGTCGAGCAGGGGGAAGAAGGCGAACACCCAGACCGCGGCCCCGATCACGCCCGCCAGGTAGACCGGCCGGCGGCCGATCCTGTCCGACAGCGCGCCGAACAGCGGGATCAGGAAGAGCTGGAAGGCGGAGCCGATCAGCACCGCGTTCAGCGCGACGCCGCGTTCGAGCCCGAGGGTGCCGGTGACGTAGGCCAGGATGTAGGTCACGAAGATGTAGAAGGCGACGTCCACGCCGATGCGCGCGAGGCCCGCGGAGATCAGCGCGCGCGGGTGCGTGCGCAGCACCTCCACCAGCGGCATCCGGGCCTTCGCGCCCGCCCGTTCGACCTGGGCGAACAGCGGTGACTCCACGATCCGCAGGCGGATCCACAGGCCCACGACCACCAGCGCGCCCGACAGCAGGAACGGCACCCGCCAGCCCCACGACAGGAACGCCTCCTCGGGAAGCGCCGCGGACATGATCCCGAGCACGCCCGCCGCCAGCAGGTTTCCCGCGGGCACCCCGACCTGCGGCCAGCTCGCGTTGAAGCCGCGCCGCCGGGGATCGCCGTGCTCGATGGACATCAGCACGGCCCCGCCCCACTCGCCGCCCAGGCCGAGCCCCTGCATGAAGCGCAGGGCGACGAGCAGCAGCGGGGCGGCCACGCCGATGGTGGCGTAGCCGGGCAGCAGGCCGATCAGGAAGGTGGCGACGCCCATCAGCAGCAGCGTCACCACCAGCACGTTCTTGCGGCCGACCCGGTCGCCGAAGTGGCCGAACACGATCCCGCCGAGCGGCCGCGCGACGAACCCGATCGCGTAGGTGAGGAACGCCAGCAGCGTCCCGGTCAGCGGCTCGAAGGTGGGGAAGAAGAGCTTGTTGAAGACCAGCGCCGCGGCCGAGCCGTAGAGGAAGAAGTCGTACCACTCCAGGGAGGTGCCGACCAGTCCGGCCACAATGACCCGCCTGGTCTGGGAGCTTGCCATCGCGTGCGCTCCTTAGCTTCTCGTGAGCTTCTTGTGGGGGGATGTCCCGTGGACTAGCTTCGTGGTGAGTACCTATCAACATAAGAATCGTTGAACAATTCGACAATAGGTTTGTTTGATGATTTCTTGGAACCGTGGAAAACGTCACCGCGGCGCTACAGCGCGACCGCGGCCGCCTCGGACGCAGCAGCGCGGCCGAGGTGGTCGCCGACATCCTCAGGGACCGGATCGCCGAAGGGCTCTTCGTCCCAGGTCAGCGCCTGTCGGAGGAGAGCATCGGCGCGGCGCTGGAGGTCTCGCGCAACACCCTGCGCGAGGCGTTCCGGCTGCTCGGTCACGAACGTCTGCTGGAGCATCGGCTCAACCGGGGGGTGTTCGTGCGCGTGCTGTCGGCCGAGGACGTGGCCGACCTCTACCGGGTGCGCCGGGTGATCGAGGGTGCCGCGGTGCGGAACGGCGCGCGCGCCTCCCGGGGGGGCCTGGCCGCCATCAAGGAGGCCGTCGCCGAGGCGTCCCGCGCCGCCGGTGAGGGACGCTGGCAGGACGTCGGCACGGCCAACATCCGCTTCCACCAGAGCCTCGCCGCCCTGAACGGCAGTCCCCGCCTGGACGAGGCGATGCGCCAGCTGCTGGCCGAGCTCCGCCTGGTCTTCCACGTCATGAAGAACCCCCGCGCCTTCCACGAGCCTTTCGTGGCCCGCAACCTGGAGCTGGTCGAGCTCATGGAGGCCGGACGCGCGGACGAGGCCGAGCGGGCCCTGGAGAGCTACCTGGACGACGCCGAGAAACTGCTGATGCGGGCATATATCCCCGAGCCGTAAACGCGAAGTAATGGGGCAGAATAATCGGATGTTTCCTCCGAATTCGCATGTGCTGGTGCTCACCGGTCCCGGGCTGGTCGCGGACCTTCGCCTGCTCACCGAGGTGGCCGATCGCGAGTTCGCGGCTCTCGGCGTCAGCGGGACGGTGTCGGCGGCCTCGGACCTGCCCGGCTTCCGGGCGGGGCTGGAGTCACCGGACGTCCTGGTCGTCCTGCCCGGCCCGGATCCGGAGGTCCGCGGCCTGTTCGCCGAGCGTCCCGACGCGGTCTGGCTCGACCTGACGAAGGCCGACGCCCCGCTTCGCGCCGCCGCGGGTGGTGCAGTGTCTCCGGGCGGTGCGGGGTCCGCGGGTGGCCCGGCGGGCACGGGCGGCGGGGGTCACGGTGGCGCGAGCGACATGAGCGGCGCGGACGGGGTGGGTCACGGTGGCGCGAGCGGTACGAGAGACACGACAGGCACGACAGGCACGACGGGCACGACGGGAACCCACATACACGGGCGCGGGGTCTGGGGTCTGACCTGGGCGATCAGGCACGCCGTGCACCGCCTGCGCAGGCCCGCGCACCGGGTCGCCTACGGCGACCATCCCGACCAGTGGGCGGAGGTGCGCCTCCCGCACGGGGTCACCGGTCAGGCGCCCGCCACGGTGCCACCGCGTGGGACGACACCCGCGGGGACGCCGCCGTACGAGACCGGCGGGCAGGCGCCCGCGGCGGCGAGCGAGGCCGGGGAGCGGACGCCCGCGGCGGCGAGCGAGGCCGGGGAGCGGACGCCCGCGGCGGCGAGCGAGGCCGGGGAGCGGACGCCCACCGTGGTGCTGCTGCACGGTGGGTTCTGGCGGTCCATCTGGGGGGCGGACCTGATGGACGCGCTCGCCGTCGACCTCGCCGAGCGCGGGTTCGCCGCCTGGAACCTCGAGTACCGCCGCCCCGACCTGCACGGCTGGGACGCGACCACCGGGGACGTCGCCCGGGGTGTCGCCCTCGCGGCGGAGAGCGCCCGGGGACCGCTCGTGGTGATCGGCCACTCGGCGGGCGGGCAGCTCGCCCTCCGCGCCGCCGCCGACGACCACCGCATCACCCTGGCCGTCTCGCTGGCGGGGGTGCTCGACCTGGCAGAGGGGGACCGCAGGCACATGAGTTCCGGCGCGGTCGCCGTCGCGCTCGGCGGATCCGCCGCCGAGGCGCCCGCGGCCTACCGGCGTTCGGGGCCGCTGGAACGGCTTCCCCTCGGGGTGCCCCAGCTCATCGTGCAGGGCGGCGGGGACGACCTGGACCTGGTCGACTTCGGCCGCCGCTACGCGCGAGCCGCCCAGGAGGCGGGCGACCAGGTGACGTATCTCGAGATGTCGGGCGATCATTTCGACGTCATCGATCCCGCGTCACCGATCTGGCGGGCCACCGCCGGGGCGGTCGCCGAGCACCGCAGGCCCTCCTGACCCGCCCCCTCCTGACCCGCCCCCTCCGCCTGAGGGCCCTCCGGCGGCGGTGACGGGCCCGCCGGTCGAAGGCCCTCTCGGAAGCCCCGGCGGAGGCCTCGCGGAAGGTCTCTCAGGTCGGGGACAGCGGGCGCCAGGGCACGGGGCTGGACAGCACCATCATGCTCGACGGGTGACCGTACGGAGCGAGCCGGTCGATCATCTCCTCGAAGGCCGTCATCGAGGCGGCGGCCACCCGGAGCAGGCAGCACGCGTCGCCGGTCACCCGGTGCACCTCCAGGATCTCCGGCCAGGCCAGCGCCTGCTCGTCGCGGAGCACGCAGCGGGGCCCGTAACACGACATCCTGATCAGGGCGGCCACCCCGCGCCCGGCCAGCGCCGCGTCGACCCGGGCGTGGTAGCCGGTGATCACCCCGGTCTCCTCCAGCCGCCGCACCCGCTCCGCCACCGCCGGAGCCGACAGGTGCACCCGGCGCGAGAGCTCGCTGTACGACAGCCGCGCATCGCCCTGCAGCTCGGCCAGCAACGCCCAGTCCATCGCGTCCACGGTCACGCTCCGTCACGTCGTAACTTGATCCGTTCGATGCCTTCCGTTCCGAAGGCCCCACCTAATAATCGCCTTTCTTTCATTATTTCCGTACAGACCGATACAGACCACCATGGAGGTAGACCGACGAAGGAGGAGTGATGACCGGCATCAAGCAGCTCACGGAGCAGGACCGTAAGGCGCGCGCCGAAGCCAACGAAGGGCTGCCGACGCTGGGCTTCGAAACCGGGACGCCCTACGACGACTACGTGGGCACCGCCACCCTGCACAGGCTCCAGCGCACCGTCACCGACGTCCCCGAGGAACTGCCGTTCCTGGTCACCACCCAGGTGATGGAGCTCTATTTCGGGCTGCTCCGCACCGAGTGGCGCCTCGCCCAGCGGCAGCTCGACGCGGACGACGTCACCGCCGCGACCCTGACGATCAGGCGTACCGTACGGCACTTCGAGGCGCTCAACGCCGCCTGGGCCGCGCTGAGCTGGCTGACCCCCGCGCAGTTCAACTCCTTCCGCGACGCCCTCGGCGAGGGTTCCGGCTTCCAGTCGGCCTTCTACCGCCACGTGGAGTTCCTGCTCGGCAACAAGTCCGAGGCGCTCATCCGGCCGCACCGCCGCAACCCCGAGGCGTACGAGGAGCTCGTGGAGGCGCTGCACCGGCCGAGCCTCTACGACTCGGTCCTGGCCTTCCTCGCCCGCGCGGGCCACGCGGTTCCGCGCTCGGTGCTCGATCGTGACCCGGCCGCCGAGTACGGGCCCGACCCCGAGGTCGAGGCGGTCTGGGTCGAGGTCTACGGCGGCCCGTTCGCGCCGCTGGCCGAGGCGCTGACCGACCTGGCCGAGCAGTTCTCCGACTGGCGCTACCGGCACCTGATGGCGGTACGGCGCTCGATGGGCGCCAAGCCGGGCTCCGGCGGGTCGAGCGGCCTGAGCTGGCTCGAGCGGAGCATGCGGCGGGAGATCTTCCCCGAGCTCTGGACGGCCCGGACGCTGATGTGAGGCACTCCCCGGTGCCGGTGGCTTCGCCTCGCTCCGATGCCCCTGACCGGCGCGGAGGTCAGCCGACCTGGCAGACCGGGCACCAGAAGAGGTTGCGCCCGGCGAGCACCTCCGTGCGGATCTCGGTGCCGCACAGGAAGCAGGGCATGCTGGAGCGCCGGTAGACGTAGACCTCGCCGCCGTGGCCGTCGACGCGGGGCGGGCGGCCCATCGCCTCCGGCGTGTGCTCGGGCCTGACCGTGTCGATGTGGCCGACCCGGACGCCCTCGGCCATCAGGAGCACCAGATCCGCCCAGATCGCCTCCCACTGCCCGTGGGTGAGGTCGCGGCCGGGCCGTGACGGGTCGATCCCCTGGCGGAACAGCGCCTCGGCCCGGTAGATGTTGCCCACGCCCGCGACGACCGACTGGTCCATCAGCAGGACCCCGACCGAGGCGCGGCTGCGGCCGATCCGCCGCCAGGCGACCTCGGGATCGGCGTCCGCCCGTAGCGGGTCGGGCCCGAGCCTGGCGTGCAGCGCCGCCTTCCCCGCCGGGTCGAGCAGCTCGCAGGTGTTGGGGCCGCGCAGGTCGGCGTACTCGCCCGCGTTGCTCAGCCGCAGGCGCACCAGCCCCGTCGGGGCGGGCACGGGGGCCTGGCCGAAGGCGTACTTGCCGTAGATGCCGAGGTGGACGTGGAGCCACCGCTCGTCGTCGAAGCCCAGCAGCAGGTGCTTGCCGTGGGCGTCGGCCTCGGTGAGCACCCGGCCGTCGATCCGCAGGGCCCCGGCGGCGAACCGCCCCTGCGGGCTCTCCGCGTGCACGGCCCGCCCGCCGAACGCCCGCTGGTGCTCCCCGGCCAGGCGATGGATGGTGTGTCCTTCAGGCATGATTCGAAAATCATACGATCCGTCCGGCGATGCTCAGGGCGCCGCGGATGCCCGTTCCCGCCGCTGCCGGGAGCGACGCCCGGCCAGGGTGTGGGCCGACCTCGTGGCGTACGCGGCGAGGACCGCCCCGGCCGCGTACGCCACGAGGTCGGCCGCGCCGAACGTGCTGCCGAGCACCAGCCTGGCCACGACGCTCGCCTCGGAGAGCGCGGCGGGAACGGGCGTCAGCTGGGCCAGCTCGACCGCCCAGCTGAACGCCAGCGCGCCGATCGCGGCCCGCACCGGGGTGACCCGGGGCCACACCAGCACCACCAGCGCGTAGACGAGCACGGTGTAGAGGGCGTCGCCCGCGTACTTGCCGAACCAGCCGCCGGTGACCGCGCGGACGGTCAGCCCGGCGGCGACGGTCACGAGTGCCGCGAGCGCGGCGAGCAGGCGGGTGCGGAGGTGGACGCGGTGGGACAGGGACGTGCGGGCACGGGGGACGGGAGACACCCGCCCACGATAGCGACCACGCCGCTCCGTGAGCCGTGCTCCCGGCCGGCCCGCCCCCGCACGCTCCCATCGCCCTCGTCACGGCCGGTTCCGCCTCCCGGACCCGCCGGTTTCCGCCCCCGGACCCGCCGGTTCCGCCCCCCGGACCCGTCGGCGGCCGGGGTGACGGAGAGCCGGCTAAGGGGTCAGGACGACCTTGTTGCAGTCGTCCGTCTTGTTCTTGAACATCTCGTAGCCGCGCGGGGCGTCCCCGAGCCGCATGCGGTGGGTGATCACGAAGCTGGGGTCGATGTCGCCGTCGCGGATCTTCGCCAGCAGGGGCTTCAGGTAGCGCTGGACGTGGCACTGACCGCCTCTGAGGGTCAGCGACCGGTTCATCAGGGAGCCCATCGGGAACTTGTCGAGCACGCCGCCGTAGACGCCGATCACGGACACGATCCCGCCGTTGCGGCAGGCCATGATCGCCTCGCGCAGGGCGTACGGCCGTTCGGTCTCCAGCCTGGCCGCCTGCTTGACCCGGTCGTAGGCGTACATGGCGGGGGTGGGGTGGTGGGCCTCCATCCCCACGGCGTCGATGCACGCGTCCGGGCCGCGACCGGCGGTCATGTCCCGCAGCGCCTCGAGGACGTCGACCTCCTCGTAGTTGAGCGTTTCCGCGCCCGCGCGCTCGGCGATCCTCAGCCGGTAGGGGAAGCGGTCGATGCAGATGACCCGTTCGGCGCCCATCAGGTAGGCGCTGGCGACCGCGAACTGGCCGACGGGACCGGCCCCCCACACGGCGATCGTGTCGCCGGTCTTGATGTCGCACATCTCCGCGCCCATCCAGCCGGTGGGCAGGATGTCGGACAGGAACAGCACTTTCTCGTCTGCCAGGCCGTCCTCGATCTTGATCGGTCCCACGTCGGCGAAGGGCACGCGCGCGTACTCGGCCTGGCCCCCCGGATAGCCGCCGAGCATGTGGGAGTAGCCGAAGATGCCCGAGGGGGTGTGACCCATGAGCTTCTCGGCCATGCCCGCGTTGGGGTTGGAGTTCTCGCACACCGAGAACATGCCGTGCTCGCAGGAGGTGCAGTTGCCGCAGGCGATCGGGAAGGGCACGACCACCCGGTCGCCGACCTTCAGGGTCGACACCTTCGGGCCCACCTCCACCACCTCGCCCATGAACTCGTGGCCGATGATGTCGCCCTTCTTCATGGTCGGGATGTAGCCGTCGTAGAGGTGCAGGTCGGAGCCGCAGATCGCGGTCGAGGTGACGCGGACGACGGCGTCGCGGGAGTTCAGGATCTTAGGGTCGGGAACCTCCCGGACCTCGACGGTGTTGCGGCCCATCCAGCAGGTGGCCTTCATAGGATTCTCCTCACGTCACGGCTTCACAGCGGTACGGGCTGGGCGGGACGCTGCATGGCCTGCCGCAGCGCGCGGGTGCCCTCCGGGCTGCCTTCCGAGCGGACCACCTCGCCGGTCTCCATGACCTGCTTGAACCGGCGCAGGTCGTCTCGCACCTGCTGCTCGGGATGCTCGCCCAGCAGTTTGGCGAAGGCCATTCCGGCCCTGCCGCCCGGCGGGTCGTACGCGAGGTTCACCCGCACCTCCGTGCCGCGCCCGCCGGGGGCGTCGGAGAAGCGCACGGAACCGCTGTTGCCGACCAGGGCGCCCGGCATGGACCGCCAGGCGATCAGCTCGTCGGACCTGTCCTCGACGATCTCCGCGTCCCACTCGACGGGCTTCAGGGGCCCCCTCGCCTTCCAGTGCGAGTGCCCGTCGCCGGTCGTCTCCACCGAGTCCAGGTGCGTCATGAAGCGGGGAAGGTTCTCGAAGTCGTGCCAGTACCGGTACACCTCCGGGCGAGGACGGTTGATCGTGATGGCCGCGCGCAGGCCCATCGGGCCCTCGGGCCCTCGATCCGAGCGGTGCCGGTTCATCCGTACCGCTGCGTATCCCAGCCCCAGCCCCAGGCCGGCCCAGCCCAGCGCGCGGGCGAGCCGGTTGGTCGTGCAATCGTTCTTTCCGCTCATTTCGCCTCCGTTGGGTCGGTCGCCCCCGGGTCCCGTCTCGTGAGCCGGTGCGTTCCGCCTCATGAACCGGTGCGTTCCGCCGGGGCAGGACGACCTAGGTCCAGCCGTTGTCACGGTTGTCGAAGTGCTCGCGTCCCTCCGGTGCCGTCCGGTGCCATGGTCGAGCCTCTTCTTCCTCGGCTTCCCCCGCTCCGAGGTGCGTGGTGGTGGTTTCGCGCGCTCCGTGGCCCGCCGCCGTCCGGCGCGACCGGGGAGAAAGATCCCACCGTTCGCGAGGACCGGTGGAGACCCGTGGAGACCCGCCGGGGCCGTTGCCGGCCGCCCGGGCCTCTCCGGCGGGCGGTCCGCCGCGACCGTGCCCGGCGCGCGGTGAGAAACCCGGCCGCGGTGAGAAACCCGGCCTTTTCAGGCTGTCATCAATGCCGGGCACGGAGGAGAGGCGGGGGAAGATATCTGTTCAAGTTCCGTACCGCCTACGCGGCCCGGGTCACCGGCCGGCCATCATCGTCAAAACATCATCAGATGATCATTGTTGGCGAATTCTCGAAAGACCGCGCGGACGCCCGTCCGGTGTGGCCGATGGGAGATCCTCTGGAAATTCACCGCGGGTTCGACGGGTGGGTTTTTGCCGATTCCGGGGTGACCGCGCCTTGAAGGGTTTCGGGCGTCAGGCGTATCGTGGCCCGCCGCGATCCTCCGAAGGTCTCCACGTCGTCGCTGCTCAGGGTGGATGTTCTGGTTTCCCGGCGGATGCCGTCGTCTCCCTTCCACTGCCAAAAAATCGGTTATACCGTGGTCCTGACGCTCAGGGAGGTATGGCATGCCCGATACTCGCGATATCAAAGACAGACTGTTCGACGCGCTTAACGAGCATGACATTGACAAACTGATGGAGTTCTACACCGAGGACGCCGTCTTCGTCACGCCGGTGGGCATCGCCGAAGGTCGTGAACAGATCTTCTGGTACTACCAGCATCTGTTGACCGGTTTCCCGGACATGCATGTCACCCCCTGGTACAAAGTGCACTGCAGCGACCCCGCCGTCACCGAATGGACGTTCATGGGCACTCATACGGGGCCCTTCCTCATGCCCGACGGTCACGTGGCGGAGGGAACCGGCCGCAAGATCATATTTCGGGGTTGTGGCCTGTGCACGATCGAGGACGACAAGGTCGTCACTCACCGGGATTACTACGATCAGCTGGAGCTGTACAACCAGCTGGGTTTCTGTCTCGTGACCGAGCCGGCGTGATCTTCTCCCCGGGCAGGCGTCAGGGCAGCCGCCACACCGCGGGGAGGCCCTTTCCCGCGCCCTCCCCGGAGTAGTCGTGCACGACCTCCAGCAGCTCGGCCATCCTGGCCTGCCAGGTGATGTTCACCGGCAGGTCCGCCAGCGACGACAGCAGCGCCTCGTAGTCGTCACAGTCGATCACGTGGAACAGGTCCTGGCCGCTGCGCCAGATCGTCCACTCGTGCGCGCCGCCCCTCCTGATGGCCTCGGTCAGCTCGGCGGGCACCTCCCGGTGTGCCTGGTCGTACTCGGCCTCCCGGCCCGGCTTGACCCGGGTGTGCAACGCGACGCGCATGCCTTACCTCCACGAAGTTGTAGACCGTTATAGCAGTCATCCGATGTGTGAAGGTCAGGGGAGGGCGGGCAGGCGGCGGTCCTGCAGCCAGCCGGCGAACAGCTTGTCCAGCGGGCGCGTGGTGCGGCTCGCGGCCAGCGCGGTGAACGCGCCGGTGGTGACGGTCCCGTGGCGGTGCCCGGCCGTCCACTCCCTGAGCAGCGCGAAGAAGGACTCGTCGCCGACGGTGCGGCGGAGCGCGTGCAGGGTGAGCGCGCCGCGCTTGTAGATCCGGTCGTCGAACAGCCGCCGCGGGCCCGGGTCGGCCAGCACGAAGTCCTGGGGGAGCGCGGAGAGGCGGCGGTGCCAGCGCTGCGCGTGGTCATCGGATGACAGGCCGCCGGAGCTCTCCGACCAGATCCACTCCGCGTACGAGGCGAACCCCTCGTGCAGCCAGATGCCGCTCCAGTCGGCCACCGTCAGGCTGTTGCCGAACCACTGGTGGGCCAGCTCGTGGGCGACCAGGCGCTCCTCGCCCCGCCTGCCGTCCACGTGGTTCACCCCGAAGATCGACATGCCCTGCGCCTCGACAGGGATCTCCAGCTCGTCGTCCACGACCACCGCCGTGTAGGAGCCGAACGGGTAGGGGCCGAACCGCTCGCGGAAGACCTCCATCATCCGGCCCTGGCGCTCGAAGTCGTGGCGCACCCGCGAGGCGAACCTGGCGGGGAAGACCAGCCGCATCCCCGGGCTCGGCTCGGCCTGCTGGTAGCGGCCGATCTGCACGCTCGCCAGGTAGGAGGCCATCGGCTCGGCCTGCTCGTACACCCACATGGTCGTCGAGGCGGACCGCCGTTTGGAGGTCAGCTCCCCGTTGGCGACCACGTGGTAGGCGGAGGCGGTGGTGACCGAGATCCGGTAGGTGGCCTTGTCGTCGGGCCGGTCGTTGCACGGGAACCACGAGGGCGCCCCGATCGGCTGGCTGGCCACGATCACGCCGTCGGTGAGCTGCTCCCAGCCGAGCCCGCCCCAGTGGCTGGTCACCGGCTGGGGGGTGCCCGAGTAGCGGATCTCGACGGTGAACCGGCCGGGTCGCAGCCCCGGCGGCGACAGGTGGAGCTTGCCCCCGCGATGGGTGAAGCGCACCGGCGCGCCGTCGATCAGCACGCCGCTCACCCGGAGGGCGCCGAGGTCGAAGGCGACCCGGGTGAGCGACCGCAGCGCGACCGCGGAGATCCGGGCCACCCCGCCCAGGCGGTTGGGGGTCACCCGGTAGTCGAGGGTCAGGTCGTAGTGCTCCACCCGGTAGCCGTCGTCGCCGTGCATGGGGAAGTACAGCTGAGGGATGGAGGTCGTGCTCAGGGTCACACCGGCTTCCTCTGTTCTTCGCGCGCTATCCTCGCCGGGCCCACGCCGCGATCGGGTTGCCGAACCAGCGGGTCCCGGCGGGCACGGACTCGCCGCGCATCACCAGGGACGCCGGTCCGACCGTGGTGTTCTCCCCGATCGTCGCCGCGGGCAGGACCACCCCGTGGGGTCCGAGGGTGGAGCCGTCCCGCATGACGACAGTATCGATGCTCATCACACGGTCGTGGAACAGGTGGGTCTGCAACACGCATCCCCGGTTCACCGTCACCCCGTCGCCCAGGCCGACCAGGTCGACCTCCGGCAGCCAGTAGGTCTCGCACCACACCCCCCGGCCCACGCGGGCCCCCAGGGAGCGCAGCCACAGGTTCAGCGGCGCCGTCCCCAGCCAGCGCTGGGCGAACCAGGGCGCGGCCAGCACCTCCACGAAGGTGTCGGCCAGCTCGTTGCGCCACACGAACGAGCTCCACAGCGGCCGGTCTCCCACCGCGATCCGGCCCACCAGGACCCACTTGGCCACGGTCGCCGTCGCCGCGGCGAGCACCCCGCCGCCCAGCACCGCCACGCCCGACAGGACCGCCGCCGCCGCGAAGCCGTACGCCCCCGCCAGCCACTCCAGGGCCGCCGCGACGAGCACGGCCACCGCGACCGTGCACATCACCGGCACCACGCGGCACACCTCCACCGCGGCGCGGGCGAACCTCAGCCTCGGCGGCGGGTCGTAGGTGCGGCTCCGGTCGCCCTCCTCGGCGGCCCTGCGCAGCTCCACCGGGGGCATCCCCAGGTACGACGAGCCCGCCTTGGCCTTCTTCGGCGCCGCCGACAGCACCGCGACCAGCCCGTCCTTGGGCACCTTGCGCCCCGGCGCGGTCATTCCCGAGTTGCCGAGGAACGCCCGCTTGCCGATCCGCACGTGGTCGACCCGCAGCCGCCCGCCCTCCAGCTCGTACGGCGCGACCATCGTGTCGTCGGCGAGGAAGGCGCCGTCACCGACCGAGGTCATCGACGGCAGCGCCAGCACCGTCGACAGCTCCACGTCCCGGCCGACCTTCATGCCCAGGGCGCGCAGCCAGGCGGGGGTGACCATGCTCGCGTACAGCGGGAACAGCCAGACCCGCGCCATCGACATCAGCAGGCCCGTGGCCCACGCCTGCCAGGCCTGGCGGCTGTGCACCGGGTGCTGCCCGGCGTGCAGGCCGGCGGACAGCAGCCGCACCGAGATCACGGTCAGCAGGGCGAGGGTGGCCGTCGAGGCGACGGTGGCCGCCGGCACCCCGTACAGGACGGAGGTCAGGGAGGGCGCGCCGTCGCGCAGCAGGACGGCGAGGCCGGGCAGTGCGGCGATCACCGGGAAGGCGCTCAGGACCAGCGCGGACAGCCCGTAGGCCGTCGCCCAGTGCCACGAGCGCGGCGGGCGTTCCGCGGACGGCGGCCGGGCCTTGCCCATCCGGCTCGCGGGCACGCCCGCCCAGCGCTCCCCGGACGGCACCGAGCCCGCCACCGCCGAACCGGGCGCGACCTGGGCGTTCTTGCCGATCTTCGCGCCGGGGAAGAGGGTCGTCCTGGCGCCGACCGTGGCGGAGGCGCCGATCTTGATCTCGCCGACGCGCACCTGGTCGCCGTCGATCCAGTAGCCGTTCAGGTCGACCTCGGGCTCGACGGCCGCGTACCGGCCCAGCTTGAGCATCCCGGTGATCGGCGGCATCGAGTGCAGGTCCGCGTCGTCGCCGACCTGGGCGCCGAGCGCCCGCGCGTAGTGGGTGAGCCACGGGGCGGTGGACACCTCGCCCACCCCGAGCCGCTCGGAGAGCTGCTCGGCGAACCACAGCCGCAGGTGCGTGCCGCCGCCCCTGGGGTACGTGCCCGGTCTCAGGTCGCGCAGCAGCAGCCGGGCGCCGCCGGCGGCCAGTGCGATCCGCCCCGCCGGGCTGACGAACAGCAGCGCGCCCGCGAGCACCCACCACCACGAGACGACCGGCGCCCACGGCAGGCCGACCAGGTTGTTCAGCGCGGCCAGCGCCACCACCCAGCGCAGCGCGCCGACGCTGAGCAGCGGCACGGTGAGCGCCGCCTGCGCGATCGCGGCGCGGCGCGGCATCGGCGTGACGATCCGGTCGGTGGTCACGATCTCCGGCGCGTCGAGCGCCGCCAGGTGCCTGCCGAGCCGGGGCAGCGTCGGGTTGTCGTAGACGTCGCCGACGGTGACCGCCGGGTAGCGGGTCCGCAGCGCCGAGACCAGCCGTGCCGCCGCGAGGCTGGTGCCGCCCTCGGCGAAGAAGTCGCCCTCGACGCCGCCCAGGATGTCCAGCCAGCACTCGGCCACCCACGGGTCGACGTCCGGCACCCCGGCGTCGGGCGTCCCGGCCTTCTTGGGCAGCGGCCAGGGCAGCGCGTCCCTGTCGATCTTCCCGGAGGTGCGCGTCGGGAGTTCGTCCACCAGGGCGATCCTGGGGACCAGCGCGGCGGGCAGGGAGTGGCGGAGGCGGTCCCTGGCGTCCTCCTGGTCGAACCCCTCACCGGGCACGACGTAGCCGACGAGCAACTGGTGGCCGCCGCCGGTCGTGCGGACCGCCGACGCCGCCCCGGCGACCCCGGGCAGCGCCTGCAGCGCCGCGTCCACCTCGCCCAGCTCGATCCTGCGCCCGCCGAGCTTGATCTGCTCGTCGGCCCGCCCGATGAAGATCAACCCCTCGGGTTCCGCCCGCACCAGGTCGCCGCTGCGGTAGGCGCGCTCCCAGCCGAGCGAGCCGAGCGGCGCGTACTTCTCGGCGTCCTTGGCCGGGTCCAGGTACCTGGCGAGCCCGACCCCGCCGATGACCAGCTCGCCGGTCTCGCCCATGGCCACCGGCTCGCCGTCCTTGCCGACGACGGCCAGGTCCCAGCCCGCCAGCGGCAGCCCGATCCGCACCGGGCCCTCCCCGGTCAGCGGCGCCGCGCACGCCACCACCGTCGCCTCGGTCGGGCCGTAGGTGTTCCACACCTCGCGCCCGGGCACGGCCAGCCGCTCGGCCAGCTCCGGCGGGCACGCCTCGCCGCCGAAGATCAGCAGCCGTACGTCGTCGAGCGTCTCGACCGGCCAGAGCGCCGCCAGGGTCGGCACGGTCGACACGACCGTGATGCCCATGTCCAGCAGCCACGGTCCCAGGTCCATGCCGGTCCGCACCAGCGCGCGCGGCGCCGCCACCAGGCAGCCGCCGTGCCGCCAGGCCAGCCACATCTCCTCGCAGGAGGCGTCGAACGCCACCGACAGCCCCGCCAGCACCCGGTCACCGGGCCCGACGGGCTCCCCGGTGAGGAACAGCCGCGCCTCGGCGTCCACGAACGCCGCCGCGTTGCGGTGGGTCACCGCGACGCCCTTGGGCCGGCCGGTGGACCCGGAGGTGAAGATGATCCACGCGTCGTCCTCGGGACCCGGCCGGCCACCGCCCCGGTTCCGCTCCCGCCCCCTGTCCCGGGCCTCCCCGCCACGGGCCGCGGGGGAGACCGCCGTGAAGGCGCTCCCGGGGGCGCCGCCGCGCCCGTCGCGCCGGCCCGCGCCGTGCAGCTCCGCCGCGTAGTCGAGTTCCGACCCGCCGGTGGGCGGGGGCTCCGAGACGGGACGCCCGGGGCCGGGGTCCGGGGTTTCGGGGTGATGAATCTCACGTTCGGCGTCGTGGTCGCCGGGATGCCCGCCGTGGCCGGTCCCGGGTGCCGTCTCGTCGCCGGGCGAGGAGGTGCCCAGGTGCTCGTACGGGTCGCCGTAGGGGATGATCTTCCCGCCGTCGCCGATGACGGCGCGGACCCGTGCCTCGCCGAAGACCAGTTCGGCCCGCTCGTCGGGGTCGTCGGCGTCCACCGGGACGTAGGCGGCCCCGGCGGTGAGCACGGCGACGATCGCGACGTACAGGCCGACGGTGCCGGAGGGGATCCGCACCCCGACCCGGTCGCCGCGTCCGACCCCGGCCGCTCGCAGCTCCAGGGCCATCCGGCCCGCCTCGGCCCGCAGGCCGGTGTAGTCGAGACGGGTCCGCCCGTCGTCCAGGGCGAGTGCGTGAGGATGACGTCGCGTGGTCTGATCGAGAATGTCCAGCAACGTCCTGGCCTGCGGCGCGGGACCTCCCGGCAGGAGTGCTCGCGACGGCGTGCCGGTGTCGGCTGGTAACGGAACCACTGTCTCCCCCATGTGTACGGCTGCGTACGGCTGCGTACGGCGCCCCTGTGAGCCCGGGACAGCCTACGTGCACAGGGTTAACGCGATTCGCCCGTGCCGTCATACCCCCCGTGAATCTTCCCTTTCGGGCACCTTTCACCCGGATGGCCGCGAGACGGGGTCTCGCGGCATCAAGTCGTTGACGCCTCTTCCGGTCCGATCTTAAACTCAACGCATAGTGAATTAGCTGCCCGCGGCGAGGGGTCGTGCGCCTCCGGTGGCCACGACAGGGAGTGTGACGCGATGCGCAGGACGCCCGCCGCCGCCGGGACCACGATCTTCTTCGCACTGGTGCCGGGCACCGTCGCCGGGCTCCTGCCCTGGTGGATCACCCGCTGGGAGACGGGGGACCTCCTGCCCGCGGCACCCTCCTGGATCACGGTGTCACTGCGCCTCGTCGGCGCGGCACTCACCCTCGCCGGGACCGCGGTGCTGGTCAGGGCGTTCGTCCGGTTCGTCGTGGAGGGCCTCGGCACCCCCGCCCCGATCGCGCCCACCGAGCACCTGGTCGTCGGCGGGCTGTACGGGCACGTCCGCAACCCGATGTACGTGGCGGTCCTCGCGATCATCGTCGGGCAGGCGCTCCTGCTGGGCCGCCCGGTCCTCCTGCTGTACGCCGTCGCCGTGGCCGTGCCGGTCGTCGCGTTCGTCCGCTGGTACGAGGAGCCGACCCTGCGCCGCACGTTCGGCGCCGACTACGAGAGGTACCGCGCGGCGGTGCCCGGCTGGTGGCCCCGCCCGCGCGCCTACGAGGTCCCGCCCTCGGGTCCGTGCCACCGGCCGCAAGGTGGCAAGGCCCCGGAGGGCCCGTAGACGGGACGCGGTGTCGGCAGGCCGGCCCGCTCGGGGGCGGGCCCCGGCAGAGGCCCGAAGCCGACCGGTGGAAAAATGCGGAATCGAGATGTAAGTAAGCCTTCCTTCGGACCACTTGCTCTATGAAGTTTTGTCCCCGACCGAAGGAACCGGCGTGCCCACCCCCCATGAGCGCTTCACCGCGCTCTACAACACCTACCAAGCGCGGGTGTACGGCTATGCGGCAAGTCGCGCCGGACATCAACTCGCGGAGGAAGTGGTCAGCGAGACCTTCCTGGTGGCCTGGCGGCGCCTGGACGGCATTCCCGACCACGCGCAGTTGCCATGGCTCCTCCGCGTCGCCCGCAACATCCTGCGCGACAACTTCCGGCGGGCCGCCCGGCGCGAAGCCCTGGAAGCCGAACTGAGAACGTGGGTGGAGGAGGCCGTCGCCGACGTGGGCGAACACGCCACCGAGCGCGTCGCCGTCCTCCGTGCCCTGGCCGGTTTGTCCGAAGCCGACAAGGAGCTCCTGACCCTGACCGCCTGGCATGGCCTGTCCACCGTGGAAGCGGCCAAGGTGCTCGGCTGTACCAAGGCCGTCTTCTTCGTCCGCCTGCATCGAGCGCGCCGTCGGCTGCGGTCGGCGATCGAAGCCACCGGCACCGGCACGTTCCAGAAGCCCGTGACCGTTCCAGGAAGGAAACCGCGATGAGCCGCAAGCCCGACGCGATGGACCTGCTCGCCATGGCCCGCCCGGCTTCGCTGGACCGCGGATCACGCGTCTCCGCCGACGACATGCTGCTCATGGCCACCGCCGAGGCGCCAGGAGAATCCTCGCGCGGGCCATCGCGCCCGGGGCCGACCCCGTCGCGGCCCCGGCTGTGGGCGCTGTGGGCGCCGCTGGCCACGGCGGCGATCGTGGTCCTGGTCTTCGCGCTGGTGACGAACCTGGCATCGGCCCCCGCCGTGCTCGATCCGCCGAGGACCAACCAGGAACTGTTCGACCTGGCCGACAGGATCGAGAAGCTCCCCGCGGAGAGCGGCGCCTACTGGCGAGAGGCGACGATCCACGGCGGCCACGTGTCCAGTGACGGCTACGGGATCATGCTGGTCGAACGCATCGAGATCTGGCAGCCGCGCGACCCCGCCGATCCGGTGCTCACGAAGCTGTGGGAGCCCGGCGCCCGTCCGGCCACGGCCAGGGACGAGCGCGCCTGGCGGGCGGCGGGAGCTCCCGCCCGGGTCAAGGCCTTCTGCCGGAACGGCGGGAGGTGCAGCCGGATTCCGATCGTCGACGAGCCGAAGGGCTGCCAGTACTCCTTGAAGGTGGATTCCAAGGATGTTCACCCCGAGGAAAAAGCCGGCATGCTCACCATGGCGGATCTGGCGGCGCTCCCCACCGATCCGGCCGGGCTCGTGGAGCGGCTTCGCGCCTACCACGAGAGCCGGAAAGGCCCTGGTCTGATGGAGCAGCCTTTCGAGAAATCCCTGCCCATCACCGCCAGGTACCTCCTGGGCACGTCGCTCACCCCCGCCCAGCGCGCCGCCGTCATCCGCGTCCTGGCCGGCCTGCCGACCGTCAAGGTCGTGGGCACGGTGACGGATCCGCTGGGCAGAAAGGGCCTGTCCGTGGACTTGGGGGAGAGCGGAGACTACGGCCAGCTGCCGGCCTACTACAGGCAGATCCTCGACCCGGGGACGGGAAGGACGCTCTCCTCCGTCACCTACGCGTCCCGCACGGTTTCGGGGGTGACCAAGGGCGAGGTCGTGAACTACAGCGCCCGCGGCCCCGAGTCGGGATGGACCGGGCCGCCGCCTTCCTCCCCGAAGGGGTGCAAGAAGGAGGGCCGGTGAAAGAGGGCGGACCCCGGCGGTGACGGACGCGCGGCCGGGGTCCGCCCCCCGGGGGGCCGCCGTCTCTCCGGTCAGCCGGTCACGGCGCTGAGCGCCGTGACGAGATAGAGGCCGCCGGCGAAGGAGACCACGACCCCGGCGGCGGCCGGAGCCCAGGCCAGTGCCGTGGAGGCCCGGGACCAGCCGAGGGTCCTTCGGGTCAGCAGCGCGTAGCCCCGGATCGTCGCGACGCCCACGCCGGTCAGGGTGAGGGCCATCCCCAGGCCGAAGGCGGCCACGAGCACGACGGCGTCGAGGGCCCGGCCGGTGAGCAGCCCGCTCATCAGGACGACGAAGGCCGACGGCGAGGGCAGCAACCCGCCGGAGAGGGCGAGTGCGAGGAGGCCCCGGCGCGACCAGGGATCCGTCCCGGCCCCGACCTGGTGTCCGTGCCCGTGTCCGTGTCCATGTCCATGTCCATGCCCGTGCCCATGCCCGTGTCCGTGGTGGATCTGTGACCGGTGCCGGTTCCGTTCCCGCAGGTGGCGGTAGGTGAGATGGGCTCCGACGCCGATCGTGACCAGTCCGGCCACGACCTGCATCCAGGCGGTGACGTTCTCCGTGCCGAAACTCGCGGCGCCGCTCAGCCCCACCCAGGCGAACGCCAGCACCAGCACCGAGAAGGTGTGCATCAGCGCCACGATGACCCCCAGGCGCAGCGCGTCGCGGTAGCCGCCCCGGGTGCCGACCAGATAGGCCGCCGTGACGCTCTTGCCGTGGCCGGGGGCGACCGCGTGCAGGGCTCCGGCGACGAGCGCGACGGCGAGGATCGCCCAGAAGACGCCCCTGTCGTCGAAGAGCGAGACGAACCGGCTCTCGAGGCCGCCGAACTCCGTCACGACCGCTCACCCGTCCCGCGCCGCCTCCGCAACGCGGCGAACACCCCCGCTCCGGCCAGCAGTACGGCGGCCCAGACGACGGCCGTCCCCGGGGGCAGGCCGGCGCCGCCCGCGCCGCCCGCGCCGGAGAAGGTCAGGCGCCGGGTGCTCTCGGCCTCGGTGAGAAGCGTCCGCCCGGGGGTCGCGGGGGTCTCGGCGACGAGCATCGTCCGGTACGCCTTGTTGAGGTCGGTCAGGGTGGCGACGGTGACGTCCACCTGCGTGACCGGGCTCCGGCAGTCGAAGACGAAGCGGGCGCCGTCGGTGACCAGCGCCCGGAGCTCCTCCAGCCGGCTCTCGCACCGCCGGCCGCCCTGGGCGACCGTGACCCGGTCCAGCAGGTAGGCACGCAGGGCCGGCGACCGCTCCAGTTTCTGCTCACCGGTCAGCTCCGTCGACACGGTACCGGTGGCCGGGTCCTCGAACGCCCCGATCGACTGGCCGAGGGCGACCCAGTCGTCCTCGGCCGCGAACCACGAGATGGTCACGCGCGAGCCGTCGGCCCCGATCCGCGCGGTGGACGGCGGCCCGAAGGGGTGGGCGGCGGCCGGTGCGGCCCAGCCGCCCAGGGCGCAGACGAGCAGCACGCCCGCCAGCACGCGGGTGTGGATTCTCAACGGATCTCCTGTTCGCACGGCTTCGGTACGGCTTCGGCGCGGCGCCGGCATGGCTCGGGCATGGTTCGGTTCGGCGCGGCGCCGACCTGGCGCCGGCGTGGCTTGGCGTGGCTTGGCGCCGGTACCTCCGGGCGCGGGGCCGCCGTCACGGCCGCCCCGCGCCCGGAGAGGTCACTACCTCGTGACCGTGATGACCGGACTGGTGATCTTCTGGTTGGCGCTGTCCAGGTACACCACGTAGGTGTCACCCCTCTTCGCCCTGCTCGGCAGCCTGAAGGTGTAGGTCAGGCGGCCCAGCTCGTCGGCGGCCCGGACGCCGATCGAGTCGTCCCCGTGTCCCCTGTCGCGGTCGTCGGCCTTCCTCAGGTAGACGGACACGCGCTCGTCCGGGTCGTAGCCGTACGCGGAGATCTTGAGCTCGCCGCGCGTCCCGACGGTGGTTCTGTCGACGGTGACCTGCTCGCCGACGGTGTTCTCCGGGGTGCGGATCTCGTTGACCGTGCGCTCGCCCGCCTTGTTCTTGCGGATGACGAAGCCGTCGTGGTGCTCGCCGTTGGCGTAGCGGGCCTCGAACGTGATGTGGTCGGCCTCGACGTCGATCAGCTGGTAGAGCTGGGTGTTCTGGCTCCGGCTGACGACCTCGGCGCCGTTGCCGGTCCAGTTCTCGCCGTTGTTGAGGTCGTACATCTTGCCGCCGGAGACCGACACGACGTAGGCGACGCCGTTGTTGACCGTGACCGACTTGCGGGCGGTCGCCACGTTGCCCCGGCCGTAGGAGTGGTCGTGGCCCTGCAGGACCAGGTCCACGCCGTACTTCTCGAGCAGCGGGCCCCACTGGTCACGGACGGCGGGGTTGTTGCGGGTGCCGGTGGTGGAGTAGACGGGGTGGTGGAAGGTCACCACCGTCCACCTGTTCGGGTTGTCCTTGAGCAGGCCCTCCAGCCAGGTGGCCTGCGCGGCCATCAGGGCCGGGTTGCCCTGCACGTTGGAGTCCAGGCCGATGAAGCGCACGCCCTGGTAGTCGACGGTGTAGGCGGTCTGCTTCAGCTCCGGGTTGCCCGGCCCGTTGTCCGGATAGGGGAACTGCGGCCGCCAGAAGGCGGACAGCCCGCCGCTGTACTCGTGGTTGCCGGGGATCGAGATGTTGTTGACCTGGCTGTCGATGAAGCCGGCGGCCTTGTACCACTGGCCCCACTGCTCCTCGCTGTTCGCGGAGTCGATGAGGTCACCGGCGTTGACGATCATCTTCGCCCGCGGGCGGTCGGCGAACGCCTGGCGGAAGACGCGCGGCACCGCCGAGTCGATGTAGTTCTGCGCGTCGCCGTAGTAGATGAATGAGAACGGCTGCAGGTCGGCCGCCGCGGTGGTGAAGTCGCTCCACTCGGCCCAGTTGGTGCCGTCGCCGACCCGGTAGGTGTATCGGGTGTTCGGCTTCAGGCCGGTGAACTCCACCGTGTGGTAGGTGGAGGCGTACCCCAGGGTGGTGTTGACCGGGGTGCTGACGGCCGCCTTGACGTTGACGACCGCGCCCGCGGCGGGCGCGACCTCGCCGAGCGCCCGCGGGGCCTCGAGGATCTCCGCCTGCGCCGACTCGGCGTCGGCCACGGCCCGCCAGGTGACCTTCTGGCTGGTCGACGGGGTGGTGGTCGGGGTCAGGATGACCCGGTCGGGCATGGGGGAGGGCTTGTGGATGTCGGCGGCGGGATATTTCGGCGGCGCGGCCGCGCCGAACGCCACCGGGCCGAACGCCAGGCCGCTGAGCAGCAGCACGCCCGCGCCCGCCACCGTCAGCTTCGTTCGCCGGGATCCGGTGGGCCGGGGCATGTTGACTTCGCCCATCATGAGCTCTTTTCCGGGGGAGGAATCGCTGTCCACCGAGGGAGTGCGGTGGACGTCCGTATTGATCCAGAAAAGATCATCAAATGCCTGTATTGAGTATTGCGTCCCGATGAACATGTTCCCTCTGGAACCTGTGACCCCGGCCGTACCGCCGATGTCGCCGGAAGTCCGCGCGCTCGCCACCCTCCGTTGCCCGGGCGTTCCGCGGACCACGCCTATGGTGTGGCCGACCAGCCGTCGAACAGCGGAATCGCTCCCCGGGTGAAGAGCCGCTTCCCGAGGAACAGGATGTCCCGTTGACCGTCACCCGCCAGGCCGGCACCCGGCGGCTCGCCCGCCGATGGACCCTGCTTCTCGGTCTCGTGGCGCTCGGGACGCTGCTCCCGCCGCCGACCGTGACGGGGACGGCGGGGACGACCGTGCCGACGATCAAGGACGAGACCTTCGTCACCGCGCGGACGAGCGGGATCCTGCACATCGAGGCGGGGGAGTGCTTCACCGACCCGGCGTACTCCGGGGAGGCGGCAGAGGTCGTCGTGCTGTACACGCCCTGCCACGAGCGGGCGGCCAACCAGGCGTACGGCTTCGTGCACGCTCCCGACGGCGAGTGGGATCCGGCCGCGCTGAGCGCGTTCGCGTGGCAGGGCTGCCGGCGGGGGTTCGACAGCCACTGGAGCGGCGAATCGGCCTCGGGGCTGAACTTCTACCCGGTCCTGCCGACCCGGGAGACCTGGGCCGGCGGTGACCGCGACGTCATGTGCGTGGTCTACAGTCCCGGCGGCCCGATGGACGGCTCGGCGCTTCCCATGGCGAGCTGAACGTTCACAGCGGAGCTCGGCTGGTGGGCGGCGGGCGGTGGGCGGCGCGAGGGCACGCCCTTGCGCCGCCGGGGCCGGAGCCGGGGCAGAAGGCAGGAGGCAGGAGGCAGGAGGTCAGGAGGTCAGGCCGGGGCGTCTCCCGCTGCCTTGCGCGACTCCTCGGCCGCCCAGGTGAACACGCCCCTCGCCATCAGCGACGCCTCCGACTCCGCCCTGGCGGCGAACACCTCGGCCCGCACCCTGTGCAGCGCCGCGTCGTCCGGTGCGGCCTGCACGGCCATCTCGGCCAGGTGCCCCGCCAGCCGCTGGTCTCCCGCGGCCAGTGCTCCGAGCGCGGCCTCGCCCAGCCTCCCCGCGCCTCCGGCCAGCTCCGCCACCGCCGCGGCCAGAGCGGCCTCGGGCGCGGGCTTGAGGTTGGCCGGGTTGCCGTCGTACCAGCCGCCGTACAGCCGCCAGATGTTGCGCACCACGAACTCCGGCTCGTCGTAGTGCGGGCGCAGGTAGGGCCGCTCCGCCAGCCGCGCGGGGGGTTGTACGGCACGCACGGTGTCCTCCAGCCTGGCGCCCTCGTTCAGCATCTCCAGGGTGCGCTCGACCATGAACTCCAGCCACTCGGTCGTCTCGGTCAGCGCCTGCTCGACCCGGTCGGCGCCGAAGACCGGGGCGCCGTGGCCGGGCAGCATGATCTCCGGCCGCAGCTCGACCATCCTGCGCAGCGCGATCGCCCACTCGCGCGGGTAGCGCTGCGCCTTCTGCGGGTTGCCGCAGTTGGGGGTCACCCATATGAACAGGTCCCCCGGCAGCAGGATGCGGTGCGAGGGCACCCAGCCGACGCTCGCGTCGTCGGTCTCGCCCATGGCGTGGAAGAGGTCGACGTGGCCGAGTGACATCACGTCGCGGTAGGCCACGTCGGGATAGCGGTACTCGGTGGGCCAGGTCAGCTCGGGAGCCTGGAACTGCCGCCGGTTGACGACGGCGTTGTAGCCTCCTGTCAGCACGTAGCGCTCGAAGCGGACGGCGACCGCCTCGTGCCCCACCACCGTCGGCCTGGGCCGTCGTGCCGTGTCGGCCTCGGCGTCGAACGGGCCGACGCCCGAGACGTGGTCGAGGTGCCCGTGGGAGTAGACCGCGGCGGTCACCGGGTCGTCGGTCCAGGCGTGCAGGTCGGCGTGGAGCCGGTCCGCGTCGAAGGGGTTGCCCGTGTCGAACAGGGTCACCTCCCCGCCGTGCCGCAGCGCGATCACGTTGCCGAAGCCGCTGCGGAAGCCCACGCCGTCGACGATCTCCACGAAGCCCTGCCCGGCGAGGCCGGTGTGCACGATGCTGTCGGGGACCTCGCCCCGCCACACGGTGTCGGCGTACTCGGTGATGTCCATGGGGGTCAGCCCTTCCTCGACGTCGTCCGCCGCGCTCCGGCCGGTGCCCGCGACCGGATGCCGCGTCCTCCGCCGTCCGGGATCGATGCGGTCCTTGGAGAACAAGCCCATTCCAGCCGAGCGGCACCGCATATGTCACCATTCGCGGGTGGTTCAACCCGAGGCGAGCGCGTCTCGTGGGCGGTCGGCGGCGTCGGCCCGGCGCCGGAGTCGCCGGAGTCGCCGGAGTCGCCGGGGTCGCCGGGGTCGCCGGGGTCAAGGCCACCGTGTTCACCCTGAACGGACAGGGCGTTCGTACGGAACGGGGGCCGGTTCCGCTCGTGGGACAGCGGACCGGCCCCCGGACCCTTCGTGACCTGGGCGCCGCCGGCCGGTCGCCGGCGGTGCCCCGTCCCGCGGCCGGGACTACTTGAGGCCGAAGGCGCGGGTGACAGTCTGGGTGACGCCGCTGCCGTCGCGCTGCTCGGCGGTGACGCGGATGGACACGTGTTCGGCCCGGTGCGGTGCGTCCAGGGACGCCCGCCAGGTGCCCTTCCTCTCCTTCAGGCTCTGTCGCCGCCAGGCGGCGCCGTCGTAGGAGACCTCGAGCTCGACTGTGGAGACCGCGTCCTGGGCGGAGTCGCCGCCGACCACCACCGGTGTGATGGAGAGGTCCGAGGTGCGCTCCGCGCGGCCCGCGGCGTCCAGGTCCGTCCCGTAGTCCAGCTGGACGAGCGGGATGGCCGCCACCCCCTCCTCGGGGGCGCCGGAGGTGAAGCGCCACTCGGTCCGGGTGGCGGTGGAGTAGGGGTTGACCCTGCCGTCGTTCCCGGTCTCGACCACCAGCCGGTACGGCAGCCGCTGCGGTGCCAGCTCACCGACGTTGAGCTTGGGCCAGCCCTCGATCTGGGCCACCTGCCTGTCGCCCTGGTACATCGTGACCCTCTGCGACTGGCCGGACCCGCCGCTGTGCGCGGCTCCCGCGTCGCCGAACCCCTGGACGTAGGCGCTGAGCCCGTGCTCGCCGCGGTACGGGATGTCCGTGCCGATCAGGCGCGGCCGGTAGATGGGGCCGTACCAGCGGTCCTGCTGGACGCTGCCCGGCCGGTAGGACAGCACGTCGGTCTTCGACGACCCCCAGCCGTCCAGAATGGCGGTCTGCTGCCACTTGACCCCGTCCCCGGCGGAGACCCAGTCGGTACGCCGCCCCGGCGCGACCGGCTTCAGGGCGAAGGGGATGCCCGAGTAGTACTCGTAGGGCGGGTAGTCCGTCCGCGCCTCGGTGACCTGGTTCCCCGGCGGCGGGGTGAAGTCGAGATCGATCCGGGCCAGGTCACGCGGACCCGTCTTGGCGGAGGGATCCTGGGGCACCTGTCCGATGTGGTAGTCGACCAGGTCGTACAGGTACTTCGGCGCGGGGTGGGCCTCGACCGTCAGCCGGATCCCGTGCCTGCCCGCGGCGGCGAGCCCGTCGATCAGCGTCTTCCCCTCGTCCATGGTCAGCGAGGCGACCGGGAGCGGGCCGGTCGAGACGGCGTCGGGGGCGCCGTACCAGTCGCTCCCGCGGCCGGTGCCGTCGTTGACCACCAGGAGCAGCGCCGCGCCGGCGGCGTGCGCCGCCTTGGCCTGGTCCGCCGGGGCCACGGCGCCGTCGCGGATGACCACGGCCTTGCCGCGGGCGGACAGGCGGGCGTAGTCGGCCGGTGAGCCGGTGCCGGCGAAGACGGCGTCCAGCCGTGAGGTGCCGTCCGGCAGCGGCCGGGAACCGGGCTGGACGAGGACGTCGTCGAGCTGGTGGCCGGGGTAGGTGATCCGCATCGGGGTCTGCTCGGCGCGGATCCTGGTGGTGAGGACGAAACTGCCCCGCTTCACCTTCTCCTTCGTCGGGAGGGCCCACAGGCTGTCGTACGTGGCGGACGGCATGATCGTCTCTCGCAGGGCGGCCCAGTCGGAGGGCGTGGGTTCCTGCGAGGTGAAGGAGCGGTAGATGTCGAGCCGGCTGTCGGCCACGGCGCTCGGCAGGGATGTCGCCACCTTCACCTGGCGTGCCTGTGAGGCGTCGAGCACCACCTCCCGGTCGGCCGTCAGGTCGACCTCGGGAGCGGCCAGCACCGCGAGACCGAGGGAGTTCGGTCCGTGCCGGCCCGTCACGTCCGGGAAGGACAGGAGCGTGTAGGAGCCGGGCGCGAGGCGGCTGGTGACCGTCCCGTCCTGGACCCACAGGAAGGCGCTGGTCCCGTCGGCGCCCCTGATCTCGACGTCGCCGTTCACGAGACGGCCGGCGCGGTCCTTCAGACGCACGGTGAGGTCGTACTTCTCGGATTCGACGGCGACGCCCACGGCCGTGTGCACGTCACCGGATGCGTGCCGGGCCCTGACCTGGGCGGCGTACTGACCCGCCGCGAGCCCGTCCGGGTTCGCCGTGACGCCGACCGTCGCGGTTCCGCGGGCGGGCACCGTGACGTGGTCGGCGGCGAGCGTGAACACCCCCGCGGGGGAACCGCCGGGGGCGAGGGTGAGCTCCAGGGTGAGGGGGCTCCCCGTGGTGTTGGTGTAGGTGATCTCCCGCTTGATCGGCTGCCGCCGCGTACCGGGCGACCACGGGACGAGTCCCGCGTCCACCGATCCGGTCGCGACGATCTGGTCCCGCAGGTAGGCGCCGGCCACGTCCAGCCGGCCGGTGCCGGCCTGGTAGGGGGTGTAGTCGGGGGTCGGCACGCTGGTGCTCATCAGAGCGTCCTTGATCTGCCGCCCGGTCCACTCCGGGTGCTTCTGGGCCAGCAGCACCGCCGCCCCGGCGACGTGCGGCGTCGCCATGGAGGTGCCGCTCTCCAGCCGGTAGTGGCCCTCGCCCCCGTTCATGTACTGCGAGCGCGCCGCCAGTACGTCCACGCCGGGAGCGGTCAGGTCGGGTTTGAGCCCGTCGTCGCCCGTGCGTGGCCCGGCGCTGGAGAAGCCGGCGAGATGGTCGGAGGCGTCCACCGCGCCGACGGTGAGCGCGGCGTCCGCCGTTCCGGGCGCGCTGACGCTGTAGGGACTCTGCCCGCTGTTGCCCGCGGCGATGACGAAGAGCGCGCCCGTCTCGGCGCTCAGCAGGTTCACGGCCCGGCTCAGCGGATCGTCCTGGGTGTGCCAGACGCCGACCCCCAGGCTCATGCTGATCACCTTGGCGCGCTGGGTGCGCGCCGCCCACTCCATGCCCGCGATGATGCCGGATATCGGCCCGGAGTTGGTGTCGTCGAGGACCTTGCCCACCACCAGGTCGGCGCCGGGGGCGACGCCCCGCTCCTTGCCGCCGGAGGCGGCGCCCGTGCCGGACAGGGTGGAGGCGGTGTGGGTGCCGTGCCCGTTCCGGTCGACGACCTCCTCGCCGGGAATGAAGCTCTGGGAGGCCACGACGCGGTCCACCAGGTCCGGATGGGTGGGGTCGACCCCGCTGTCCAGGATGGCGACCCGGACCCCGGCGCCCGTGCCGCCCGCGGCCCAGGCCGCGGGGGCGCCGATCTGCGCCGTGGTGTCGGCGAGGGTCGCCTTCGCCTTGCCGTCAAGCCAGACCTTGTCGATGCCGGCGGCGAACCGGGGCGTCGCCGCGGCCTTCGGCGTGCCTTCGGACCGGGCCGAAGGCCGCTGCCCGGCGTCGGTGAGGGCCGACCAGAAGGTCGCGGCCTCCGCCCGGCGGGCGCGGACGGCCGCACCGCGCACGGAGGGAAGACTCAGCGTGGTCTCGGCTCCCGGCAGCGACGGGCGGCCGGCCCTGAGGGCGGCCGAGTCCTTCGTGTGAGTGACGATCAAAGGGAGTTCGCCGCTGCGCGCGTCGTCGTAGCCCAGGTCGATGAGCTGGGTCACGTCGAAGAGTTGCCTGTCGAGCCGGTCGGCCGCGAGATAGGCGACGGCCTCGTCGGGATACACGTAGGTGTGCCCGCGTTCGGTGGCGACGCGCACCGAGCCGGTGGCGCCCGGCGCGCGTACGACGTCCACCAAGGGGGGTCCGTCGGATCTCGGCGTCACCTTCACCTTGTCACCGGTGATCAGCGTCACCGTGGCGGGCGCGCTGCCGGGCGTGCTGCCGGTCTGGGCCGGTGGAACCGTGGGCGGCGAGGCGGCGCCGTACGCCGTCAGCGGGGTGACCATGACAGTAATCAGGGTCGCGGCGAGCGACGCCGCAGTACTTCTGGGGGTGGGGACCCTCACATTACCTCCATAGTCGACGATCGGGACGAATGACATCACCTCCGAACAAGCTCTGTAAAGTGCCTGTTATTACTATGCTGTTACCGAAACGTGTATTTCATTTACTTTTCGGTCATATCGGCATATATGCGACAGTCGTTCCACGCCTGACGATCCCTCCCCGCCTGGCCGGTCGCTCCGCGTGCCGGTCCCGGGGCTCGACGCGAACGGTGATTCGGTGCCGTGCGGAGAGGCGTCAGAGGAGATGTCAAGAAGGCGGGAAGGCGGAATGGTGACGGCCCTGGGCGCCACGCGTTTTCACGGTGCGCGTCCGCCGGTGATCATTGGCCGTGCGCCCAAACCCGGCAAGCCCGGCCCGGGACGTCCGTCCGGTTCTCGCGACCAGCGCCGCGCTCCCCTTGCGGACGCAACGGTCGCCCGAGTGCGGCGGTGAAGACGCAACCCCTGTCGCCGCTGTTGTAGTGGTGCGGGAAGTCTCCGAGGGCATCGGTGCGTTCGTCATTGCCGGCGTAGGGCCGTAGGTGGGCCCATTCCTCTACCAGGCGCCCGACGGCATCGAATCGATTCGTTTAACTGTGAAAGTTCGACACAGGTCCGGATGGTCCTGAGCATGCCGATTCGATCTTGGAACCGTGTTCGAGGCGTCCAACGCAGCATGAAAATTACACGACGTCTAGGACCGCGTGATCTCATCAGGCCTGATGGGAGCCAGACGGCCGAAGTGATCCGATCTCTGCGGAACCTGAGCATTGACAGGTGGGAGTTTGGACCCTACTTGTGATGTTCGGCCATGCCGTCGAACCGATACGACACTCCCATTACGAGGAGACAGGATGCCTTCTCAAGCCGTCGGCTTTCGCCGACGAACGGCGACGGCCTGAACGGGCGGGTGGTGGCGCCCGCGGAGGGGCGGCCGGACCCGGGAAGTGCCTCACAAACGGGATTCACCCGAAAGGATTACCGATGAAGCGGAGCGATCCCTCCTCCCGTCCTCGGCGTAGGGCGAGCAGGTGGCCGGCTGTGATGGCGGCCTTACTGCTGGCCGCGCTGATCGGGCCTCAGCCGGCTGTGGCGGCACAGCGGTCCGCGTCGTCGGAATCCACCGCGTCGGAATCCACCGCGTCGGAATCCACCGCGTCGGAATCCACCGCGTCGGAATCCACCGCGTCGGAATCCACCGCGTCGGTCGCCGCCGCCGCTGGAGACCTCGACGGCTTCACCGCGGGCAATGCCGCGGTCGCCTCGGTCGATCTCGCCGGGACGTGGAGCTTCACTCCGGCGGGCCGGTCGACGACGTCGATCAAGGTGCCCGGAGGTGGCTGGTACAAGCAGGGGTTCACCGATGTGTCCCAGGCGGTGTACTCGCGTACGGTGACGGTGCCGGACTCGGGGCAGCCGCAGTCGGCGTGGATCGAGTTCGGCGCCGTGAACCACCAGGCGACCTTGTCGGTGGACGGCCGGGTGGTCGCGACGCAGACCACGGCCTTCACTCCCTCGAAGTTCGACATCAGCGCCTACGCCGCCCCGGGCACCACTCATACGATCAGCGTCGATGTGAAGGGCCGCGGCGCGTTGAAGGCATCCAACGGCCGGTACCTGGTGCCCGACGCCGCCGACTGGTCCGAGGCGGTACCGCAGGGGATCTTCCGGTCGGCGTTCCTGCGGGTGTACCCGGCGGTGTACGTCAGCGACACATTCGTGCGTACGTCGGTGGCGAACAAGACGTTGAGCTACGACGTGTCGGTGCGTAACACGTCGGGCAGTTCCCGGTCGGTGACGTTGACCGGGTCGTTGTCGTCCGACAACGGAACGGCTTTCAGCTACCCGCAACTGCCCAGCCGTACGGTCACCGTGGCGGCCCGCTCGACCGCGACCGTGACCGTCGGGTCGGTCGCGTGGAACCTCGACAGCACCTCGTACTGGTGGCCCAACGTGCCGTACCGGTCGGGGTACCGGGCGCAGCTGCACCGGCTGGCGGTGCGTGCCGCCACCGATGACGGGCACACCAGCGACGCCACGTACCGGTTCGGGTTCCGGGAGGCCACCCAGAACGGTGAGTACTACTACCTCAACGGCGTGCGCGTGAACTTCCGCGGCGACAACCTCCAGGGTGCCGACTACGACCGGGTCAACAACGGAGGCAAGGGCGACGCCTTCGACACGCTGCCCGGATTCCTTCCGCCTTCGTCGGGCAACGGCGGCTGGCCGCAGGCCGTGGACAACTACCAGCGGCTGAACTTCAACGTGGTGCGCATCCACCAGGAGCCGGCCAGTCCGTACATGTTGGATGTCGCCGACGAGATGGGCCTGATGATCATCGGCGAGACCGCGATTCGCGGCTCCTCCGGCAAGCAGGATTGGATCGCCGGGCACGACAACATGGTCAACCACGCCCGTGCGCTGGTCCTGCGCGACCGCAACCACCCCGCGGTCATCCGCTGGAGTCAGTCCAACGAGCCGAACCAGAGCGGCCAGGATTCCGAACAGTTCGAGAAGGACCTGTACGCGGCGATGAACGGCGCCGACGGCACCCGGCCGATCATCACCGAGGTGGGCGTCAACGGGAATGTCAACGGCTATCCCGGGATGACGTACGCCAACTTCGCGGTGATCCCGCACTACGTCGACGGCTTCGCCAGGTACGGGGAGCGCCTGATCACCGTGAACGGGCGGCCCGACGGCGAGGGCGAGTACATCTGGCCGGCATGCAACACCAAGCAGGGCTTCGAGTGGTTCGCCACGGCAACCCTGGCCAAGCGCGGCAAGGACGCCAGCGACCTGCGTCCGTACACGCTGCTGTCCGCCTGGGCCAGCGTCGTGCCCGGAGTGCGGACCACCGACTTCGTCCCGGAGGAGGGCGGTCGCCCTGTCTACGGCGCGGACAACCTGACCGACCCGTGGAGCAACCCGCAGTTCCAGCGCGTGCAGGCGGCGTTCAACCCGGTGGCAGCGGTCGACCTGCCGTACTGGTCGGCCTCCGGCGTCTCGGACTCGAACGGCACCTTCCCGCTGCCGCAGGCCGTGCCCACCTACGCCCGGAACGCCACGGTCACCCGCAACATCACCGTCTTCAACGACGACTTCGCCGACACTTCGGTGGGCTTCACCTGGACGGCGCGGCTCGACGCGCCGGACGGCGCGGTCGTCGCGTCCGGAAGCACGACCCTGACCGTCCCGCTCGGCTCGCGGGTCACCCAGCCGGTCACCTTCACCACACCGGCGAGCGGCTCACGGGTGTACCTGGTACTGACGACCACCAAGTCGGGCACCACGACGTTCAGCGACGCGGTCGAGTACTTCAACCTCGGCGCAAGCGGACCCGCACCGGGCAACTACCGCATCGTCAACCGCAACAGCGGCAAGCCGCTCGCTGTCGCGGGCAATTCCACCGCGGACGGTGCCAAGGTGGTCCAGCAGAGCGGCACCGCCACCTGGACCATCGCCACGGCCTCCGACGGCTCCTACACCCTCAAGTACGTCCCGAGTGGAAAGATGCTCGACGTCAACGCCGGCAGCAGCACGGCCGGGCTGCAACTGCAGCAGTGGACGGCCAACGGCGGCACCAACCAGAGGTGGTATCTGCGATCCACCGGCAACGGCTACTACACCATCGTCAGCTACGGCAGCGGACTGGTGGCGGACGTCTCCGGTGCGGCGACGAACGACGGGGCGCAGGTCGTGCAGTGGGCCGCCAACGGCGGGGCCAACCAGCAATGGCAACTGAACCCGGCCTGACCGGACGACCCGGTTCTCGCCTGCTGCCGCGGCGTCGACCGCCACCCCTGGCCGCTCGGCCGTGCAGCCAGGGGTAGCGGCGAGATGTCAACTCCGAACGTCGGCAAGCGACCACCACCGAGCACCTTGTCTCCGCTCCCATCGGTACGGGCCGGCAGACCACCGCAGTGAACGCATCGAACCGCCTCGCTCGCGAGCGGTAGGCGCCCGTCATTGATCGAACCCCCATGGGGGTTCGATCAATGACGGCTCAATGGCTCCCCACGCTGATGGAGGTTCCGCAACCGTCGGCCAGCTCCTACAACCATGAGGAGATCCACATGGCTTGTTCGCACAGCTCGGGGGCCGCAGCGTTCGACGGTCCATGGTGATGGGCGCTACGGCCGTTGAACCGCGCCGGGGTACATCAGGGTCTCCATGGCTCGCAGGGTGGATATCAGGTTCGGTGCCTCGTCCGGTCGCTCCACGGCCTCGCACCATGCCTGGATATCCGTCTCCGACGGTGTCTGACGGCCGTTCTCCAGCTTGCTGACCTTGGACGCCTGCCAGCCGTACCGGACAGCCAGTGCAAGCCCTTTCGGAGAACGCTCGGCCGGTTGGCGGATTACGGGCCGGCGCAAAGTCGGCACCCATGCTGATGACACCTGGAGAAAGCGGAAGGCCGCCAAGGTCCTTGAGAAAGGACTCTGGCGGCCGTTCTTCGATCGACCCGTGGACGGGCGGTGGTGGACGATACAGGGATTGAACCTGTGACCCCTTCCGTGTCAGGGAAGTGCTCTCCCGCTGAGCTAATCGTCCGCATGGGGAAGGACCAGAGGTGGAGACGGGATTTGAACCCGTGTAGACGGCTTTGCAGGCCGTTGCCTCGCCTCTCGGCCACTCCACCGGAGTGAGAGCCCGAAGACCCTTCGAGCGGAAGACGGGATTCGAACCCGCGACCCTCACCTTGGCAAGGTGATGCTCTACCACTGAGCCACTTCCGCGTGTTTCCCCCGGGTTTCCCACCCGGTGGCGACGAGAGAACTGTAGCGGGTTTTCCCGGCGGTTGCGTAACCGTGCGTTCAGCCGCCGGCCTCGTGGCCGCCCGCGCGGACCCGCCCGCGGCCGTCCGTGCGGAGGGCCCGGTCAGGTGATCGTTCAGCCGTCCTGCTCGGGCGGGCGGCGCAGCTGGCGGGCGACGACCCGCTCCACGGCGGGCAGGGTGAGGAAGATCTCCAGGATGCGGGTGAGGCGGTGCACCTCGATGCGGTGGAAGGCGGGGCCGTCGGCGCGGGCCAGCAGGAAGGTCAGGGCCAGCGGGGGCAGCGGGGCGGCGATCACGTGCAGGCCGGAGTCGAGGGTGAAGGCCGCCGGGCGGATGGGCGTCTCGTCGGGGAAGGGCACCTGCTCGGGGGCGCGCCAGCTGGAGTGGACGATCGTGCGAGGGCTCTTCTCGGTCGCCGCCGCCGCCCAGTCGGCGCTGAACAGCACGGGCATGGAGTCGAGCAGGGTGGCCAGGGCGCGGTCGCCCGCGGTGGTGATGTATTTGAGGATCTCCAGCTCCGGGTAGGTGCCCGGCGCCTCGCGCGTGCCCCAGACGCCCTCGATCGTCACCCCGGGCACGCTCTCCAGCCCCTCGACCAGGCTCTCCCTGGGGGCGGAGTCCGGCCAGTAGACGGTGATGTCGTCCAGCGCCCGGCCCTCGCCGCGGTCGAGGACGACCACCTGGGTGATGTCCGCGCCCGCGACACCGAGGACACGGGTCACCTTCCCCAGGGAGCCCGGCTGATCGGGCAGCGCGATCCGCAGTCGCAGCAGCATCCGCGGCCTCCCCTGTCACGTTGATCTACGCAAGGGACACCATACCCAGCGAGGATTCGTCCTGCTCGTCACAGTGCGGTAGAAAAGCCAGGTGGAGTCGCTGAAGCTGGGATCACTGGAGGTATGGCCGCCGGTCGTCCTCGCCCCGATGGCCGGGATCACCAACGCGCCGTTCCGCACCCTGTGCCGGGAGCAGGGCGGCGGGCTGTTCGTCTGCGAGATGATCACGACGCGGGCGCTGGTGGAGCGCAATCCCAAGACCTTCAAGATGATCAGGTTCGAGCCCGAGGAGAGCCCGCGCAGCATCCAGCTGTACGGGATCGACCCGGTGACCGTCGGCAGGGCCGTCCGCATGATCGCCGAGGAGGACCTGGCCGACCACGTCGACCTCAACTTCGGCTGCCCGGTGCCCAAGGTGACCCGCAAGGGCGGCGGCTCCGCGCTGCCGTACAAGCGGAACCTGTTCCGGGCGATCCTGCGCGAGGCCGTGCGCAACGCGGGGACGCTGCCGGTGACCGTGAAGATGCGCAAGGGCATCGACGACGACCACCTGACCTACCTGGACGCCGGGCGGATCGCCGTCGAGGAGGGCGTCTCCGCGATCGCGCTGCACGGCCGCACCGCGATCCAGCACTACGGCGGCACCGCCGACTGGGAGGCGATCGCGCGGCTCAAGGAGAGCGTGACGGAGATCCCGGTGCTGGGGAACGGCGACATCTGGAGCGCCGCCGACGCGCGCCGCATGATGGACGAGACCGGGTGTGACGGGGTCGTCGTGGGCCGGGGCTGCCTGGGGCGCCCGTGGCTGTTCGCGGACCTGGCGGCCATGTGCGAGGGCGACGAGGAGCTGAGCCGCCCCCTGCTGGGCGAGGTCGCCGCGACCATGGACCGGCACGCCACCCTGATGGCCGAGTGCTTCGAGAGCGAGCGGCACGCGGTGGTCGACTTCCGCAAGCACGTCGGCTGGTACCTCAAGGGCTTCACCGTCGGCGCCGAGCTCCGCCGCCGCCTGGCCACCGCGGAGAGCCTGGCCGTCCTCCGGGCGGGCCTCGCCGAGCTCGACGCCGCCCAGCCGTGGCCCGACGGCGTGGACACCCCCCGGGGCAAGACCAACCCGCGCGACCGCGTCCACCTGCCCGCCGGATGGCTGGACGACCCCTACGACCTCGCGGTTCCCAGCGCGGACGCCGAGAACGACACCTCGGGGGGCTGACGGCGCCGGGGCGGCCGCTCCCGGCCGCCCGGTTTTCGGTCCTCCTCTCCGGACATTTCGCCCTCTTCGTGCGTTCCGTGCGGCCCGACGCCTCCCGCACGGCAGGTGTGACGCGAATGTGACCGCGCCCTGACGGACGGGCGTCAGTGATCTATGTAATCTGCGGTCAAAGGTCGCGGCTCACACGTGGAGACGGCGGTTTGACAGGCACCACATCGGCGGGATCGGCGGGCGACACGACGACGGGCGCCGCGTCGGCGGACGAGTTGATCGCGGAGTTCGACGCGGAACGGCCCGCCCGGCGGCTGTCGGGCTGGGTGGCCGGGGCCGTCACGCTGGTCGCCCTCGGGTTGTCGCTGTACGTCCTGTACCGGGCCTTCCGGCCCGCCTCCGTGCTCCCGTACCGGATGATCTTCCTCGCGGTCGTGCTGCCGCTCACCTTCGTCTGCTACAAGCCGGGGCGGCGGGGCACCGACCGGCCCGGCGTCGTGGACTGGGCGCTGGCGGCACTGGCGCTCGCGGCTTGCCTGTACCCGCTGGTGGTCTTCGACGACTTCATCCGGCGCGCCTTCGAGCCGACGACCCTCGACGTGGCGGCCGGGGCGGTCATCGTGCTGCTGGTCCTGGAGGCCTGCCGCCGCACCGTCGGATGGATCCTGCCCGCGGTCTGCGTCGCGTTCGCCCTCTACGCCTACTACGGCGGCTACCTGCCCTTCGACTGGGTCATCGGGCACCGCGGCTACGACATCGACCGGATCCTCGTCTCGTTCGTGATGGGCACCGACGGCGTGTACGGGGTGCCGCTCGACGTGGCGGCCACCTACATCATCCTGTTCACCGTCTACGGCGCGGTCCTCGACCACTCCGGGGCGGGGAAGTTCTTCGTGGACGTCTCCCTGGCCGCGTTCCGCCGCTCGCGCTCCGCCCCGGGCCGTACGGTCACCCTCGCCGGGTTCCTGCTCGGCACGGTGAGCGGTTCCGGCGTCGCGACGACGGTGAGCGTGGGAAGCGTCGCCTGGCCGATCCTGCGCAGGGCGGGATACCCGCCCGAGCAGGGCGGGGGAGTGCTCGCCGCGGCGGGCATCGGGGCGATCCTGTCGCCTCCCACGCTCGGCGCGGCGGCGTTCATCATCGCCGAGTACATGCGGGTCGGCTACCTCACGGTGCTGCTCTACGCCACCATCCCCACGGTCCTGTACTACCTGGGCATCTTCCTCGCCATCGAGATCGACGCCCGCACGTACGGGACGCGGGCCGTCGAGGTGGACGCGCCGAGGTTCTGGCCGCTGGTCAGGCGGTTCGGCTACCACTTCAGCTCGCTCTTCGTGATCGTCGTCCTGATGGCGCTGGGCCAGTCGCCGTTCCGCGCCGTGGTGTACGCCACGCTGCTGGCCGCCGCGCTCTCCTTCCTCGACAGGGAGCACGCCCTCACCCCGCGCAGGGCGGCGAGGGCCCTGGCGGCGGGGACGACCGGGGTGCTGCCGGTCGCGGCGACCTGCGCCGCCGCCGGGCTCATCGTCGCCGTCGTCACGCTCACCGGTCTCGGCCTCAAGGCGAGCTCGCTGATCGTCGGGGCCTCGGGCGGGATCCTGGCCGTCACCGCGCTGCTGTGCGCGGTCGCGGTGCTCGTGCTCGGCCTCGCCGTGCCGGTGACCGCGTCGTTCGTCATCGCGGCGGTCATCATCGGGCCCGCGCTGACGGATCTCGGCGTCAGCCAGGCCGAGGCGTACATGTTCATCTTCTACTACGCCGTGCTGTCGGAGGTCAGCCCGCCCACGGCGCTGTCGGCCTTCGCGGCGTCGGCCATCACCGGTGGCAACGCCTACCGGACCATGATGGCGACCTGGAAGTACACGCTTCCCGCGTTCCTGGTGCCGTTCGCCTTCGTGCTGACCCCCGGCGGGGCCGGGCTGCTGGCCCAGGGCACGATCGGGGAGATCCTGGCGGCCACCGGGGTCTCGGCGCTCGCGGTCGCCGCGCTGGCCGCCGCCACCGGCGGGCGGCTGCTCGGCCCGGCCGGGCCCGTCGAGCGGGTGCTGTGCGCGGTGGCGGCGGTGCTGCTGCTGTTCCTGTCCCCGCTGCCCGCCCTCGCCGGGGCGGGTCTTCTGATCGTGGCCTTCTCCCTCCATCTGGTGATGCGCAAACGAGAGGCAGTTCATTGACCGTCAAACGCGTGGCCGTCCTGCTGGCGGCGGGAGTCCTGTTCCTCGCCGGGTGCGGCGGCGACCGGTCGGCCGAGCAGAGCGCGGGCCAGAGCGGCGCCGCGGGCAAGCGGCTGTCGATCGCCACCGGCAACACCACCGGCGTCTACTACGTCCTCGGCGGGGGGCTGGCCGACCAGATCGGCAAGAACCTCCCCGGATACCAGGCCACGGCCGAGGCGACCGGCGCCTCGGTGGAGAACATCCAGCGGGTCGTCAGGGGCGACTCCGACATCGCCTTCACCCTGGCCGACTCCGCCGCCGACGCCGTCACGGGCAAGGGCGCGTTCACCGCGCCCCAGCCGATCCGCGCCGTCGCCCGCCTGTACGACAACTACACCCAGGTGGTCGCCACCGCCGAGTCCGGGGTGAAGTCCGTCGCCGACCTCAAGGGCAAGCGGGTCTCCACCGGCTCGCCCAACTCCGGCACCGAGGTGATCGCGCTGCGCCTGCTGAAGGCCGCCGGTCTCGACCCGGAGAAGGACGTCACCCGGCAGTCGCTGGGCCTGCCCGAGAGCGTGCAGGCCGTCAAGGACGGCGACCTCGACGCACTGGTCTGGTCGGGCGGGCTGCCCACGCCCGGCCTCACCGACCTGCTGACCTCGCTCAAGGACAAGGTCGTCTTCGTCCCGCTGGACGGGGTGCTGCCCGCGATGCAGGCCGAGCACGGCCAGGTGTACGCCGCGGGAACGATCGCCAAGGACGTCTACGAGACCCCGGCCGACGTGGCCACGATCTCGGTGCCCAACCTGCTCGTCGTGAACGAGAAGATGGATCCCGCCCTGGCCGGGAGCCTGACGAAGCTGCTCTTCGACCGCAAGGCGGACCTGGAGAAGGTCCACCCCGCGGCCAAGGACATCACCCGCGACAACGCCCAGAAGACCGAGCCGGTGCCCCTGCACGACGGCGCGAAGAAGTACTACGGCTGATCGGCGGTCCACGGTCCCCGGGCCGCACGGGCTTTCGGCGCCCGCCCGATCACAGGCGTCGTCCGACCCCGGCCCGCCGCCGGAGCGGCGGGCCGGGGTGCTCGACCTCGGGCTCGGCCGGAGCCGTGTTCGTGTCCCCGGCTCCGGGTATTCCGAAGCGTGTGAACATGTGGGGCAAGAGAGATGACATGGTGGTCCACGGGACCGATCCGTACAACGCCGAGCCCCCGCCCGGCGCCTTGGCCGATCAGATCCTCACCCCGATCGACACCTTCTACAGCCGCAACCACGGTCCCGTCCCCGACCTGGATCCGGGGTCCTGGCGCCTGACCGTGGACGGCCTGGTCGAGCGCCCGCTGACGCTGTCCCTGGAGGACCTGCGCTCCGGGTTCCCCGAGATCGACGTGGTGGCGACCCTGCAGTGCGCGGGCAACCGCCGGGCCGGTCTGCTCGAGGTGCGCGACATTCCCGGTGAGGATCCCTGGGGGCCCGGCGCCACCTCCACCGCCCGCTGGAGCGGTGTCGGCCTGGCCGAGGTCCTCGCCCGCGCCGGGCTGCTCCCCGAGGCCGCGCACATCGCCTTCGCCGCTCCCGACGTCTCCCGGCTCGCCGATCCGGTCCAGCCCTACGGCGGCTCGATACCCGTGGCCAAGGCCGCCGGCGGGGACGTCCTGCTGGCCTGGGCCATGAACGACCGGCCGCTGCCCCCGGCCCACGGCGCCCCGCTCCGTGTCGTCGTCCCCGGCTGGGTCGGCGCCCGCAGCGTCAAATGGCTCCAGCGCGTCACCGCGCGGAAGGAGCCCTCGGACAACTACTTCCAGGCCACCGCCTACCGCCTCCTGCCCCCCGAGGCCGACCCCGCCAAGGCGGGACCCGGTGACGGCATCTCCCTGGGACCCGTCGTCCTCAACACCGCCATCCTGAGCCCCGCCGACGGCGCCCGCCCGCGGCCGGGCCTCACGCGCGTCACCGGCTACGCCTATGCCGGGGACGGCCGCACCGTCGCCCGCGTCGACGTGTCCCTCGACGGGGGAGACAGCTGGATCCAGGCGGATCTCGGCGAGCAGGCGGGTCCCTGGGCATGGCGGCACTGGCACACCACCGCCGAACTGGGGGAGGGCGAGACCGTGATCACCGCCCGCGCCTGGGACAGCTGCGGGGCCACCCAGCCGGAGTCGGCCCGGCACGTGTGGAATCCCAAGGGGTACGCCAACACCTCGTGGTCTCGCGTCCGCGTCACCTGCGTCCCCTGAGGAGACGTCAACGAGACACCGGGGGACGCCGAGGGGACGCGAAGGGGTGCGAGGGGACGCGAAAGGGCGCGAGGGGACGCGAAGGGACACGAGGGGACGCCGCGCCACGGACCCGCCACGGACCCGCCGCGAATCCGGTGCGAACCCGGTGCGGGCGTGCGACGGACCCGCTACGGGCGGGCCAGGTCGCGGCGGAGGTGCTCGGCGGTGAAGGAGTCCCGCGCGTCGAGGAGGCGCAGCGGCGTGCCCTCGAAGACCACGGTGCCGCCCCGGTCGCCGCCGTCGGGGCCGAGGTCGACGATCCAGTCGGCTTTCTTGATTACGTCGAGGTTGTGCTCGATGACGACGACCGTGTTGCCGCCGTCCACCAGGCTGTCCATGATCCCGATCAGGTGCTCGACGTCCGACATGTGCAGCCCGGTCGTCGGCTCGTCCATCACGTAGACGCTGCCCTTCTTGTGGAGCTCCCCCGCCAGCTTGATCCGCTGGCACTCGCCCCCCGACAGGCTGCTGAGCGGCTGGCCGAGGCCGAGGTAGCCGAGGCCGACCTCCCGCAGCGTCCGCAGCGTGCGCAGCGGTCCCGGCTCGGCGAAGAACTCCGCGGCCTCGTCGACCGTCATCTCCAGCACGTCGGAGACGGACCTGCCGCGCAGCGTGTGCCGCAGGACCTCGGGCCGGAACCGCCGCCCCCGGCACACCTCGCACCGGGACGTGATCCCGTCCATGAACGCCAGGTCGGTGTGGACGACCCCGAGGCCCTGGCACTGTGGGCAGGCGCCCTTGGAGTTGAAGCTGAACAGCGCGGGGCTCACCCCGCCCGCGGCGGCGAAGAGCCCGCGGATCTCGTCCATCAGCCCGGTGTAGGTGGCCGGGTTGGACCGGATCGAGGTGCCGGCCGCCGCCTGGTCGATCACCACCGCGTCCGGGTGCCCGGCCAGGAGCGCCTCGTTGACCAGGGTGCTCTTGCCCGAGCCCGCGACCCCGGTGACCGCGGTGAGCACCCCGGTGGGGAAGGACACCGTGACGTTCCTGAGGTTGCGCGCGGTGGCCCCGGTGACGGTCAGCGCGCCGGTCGGCTCCCGGAACGACGCCTTGAGCGGCGGGTTGCGGCGCAGGTGCCGCCCGGTGAGGGTACGGGCCCGCCGCAGGCCCTCGACGCCGCCCTGGTAGACGATCTCGCCGCCGTTCGTCCCGGCGCGCGGCCCGAGGTCCACCACGTGGTCGGCGATCTCGATGACGTCGCGGTCGTGCTCGACGACGAGCACGGTGTTGCCCTTGTCCCGCAGTTCGCGCAGCAGCCCGTTCATGCGCGTCACGTCGCGCGGGTGCAGCCCGATGGTCGGCTCGTCGAAGATGTACGTCATGTCGGTCAGGCTGCTGCCCAGGTGCCTGACCATCTTGATCCGCTGCGACTCCCCGCCGGAGAGGGTGGGCGTCGGCCGGTCCAGGCTGAGATAGCCGAGGCCGATGTCGGCCAGGTGCCGCAGCCGGTCCAGGATCGCCGGGACCATCGTCGCCGCGACCGGGGCGTCGATCTCCGCGACCACGTCGGCCAGGTGCCGGACCTCCATCGCGGCCAGCTCGGCGATGTTGCGTCCGTCGATCCGGCAGGCCAGCGCGGCCCGGTTGAGCCTGGCCCCCGCGCACAGCGGGCAGCGCCGCGCCGAGGCGAACGCCGCCATCGCCTCCCGGCCCGCCCTGCCCTCGACGTCCCGCCTGACGTGGAGCCGGTCGAACCGCTCGGCCACGCCCTCGTACCTCTGCGGCACCGTCCCGCCCCGGTCCTCGAAGGTGACGTCGGCCCCGCTCCCGTACAGCAGCGTGTCCCACTCGGCGTCGGTGTAGTCCGCCAGCGGTCTGTCGTTGTCGAACAATCCCGAGTGGGCGTAGATCTTCCAGTGCCAGTTGCCGACCCGGAAGCCCGGCAGCAGGATCGCACCCTCGTTGAGCGACCTCGACCGGTCGAAGGCCAGGTCCACGTCCAGGGTGACCTTCCGGCCCACGCCCTCGCACTCCGGGCACATCCCGGCCGGGTCGTTGAAGGAGAACGCGTTGGAGTAGCCGGCGGGCGGCGTGCCGGCGCGCGAGTAGAGCAGCCTCAGCAGCGGGTTGATGTCGGTGACGGTGCCGACGGTGGAGCGCGAGTTGCCGCCCAGCCGCCGCTGGCCGACGACGACGGCCGCCGAGAGGTTGCCGATGGCGTCGGCGTCCGGCCGGCCGTGGTGGGGCAGGCGGTTGCGGGCGAAGGAGGTGAAGGTCTCGTTGAGCTGGCGCTGCGACTCCGCGGCGATCGTGTCGAAGACGATGGACGACTTGCCCGACCCCGAGACGCCCGTGAAGACCGTGATCCGCTTCTTGGGGATCCTCAGCGAGACGTTCCTGAGGTTGTTCTCCCGGGCTCCCGCTATCTCGATGTGGCTCATGCCGCCGACGCTAGCCACGGTTTAGGTCAGATCCTGGCCGCGACCGGTGGCATCGTGGACGGCATGGCGGACACCACGGGACGGGTGCTGAGACTGCTGTCGCTGCTGCAGGCGCACCGGGAGTGGCCGGGGCCCGAGCTCGCCGGGCGGCTGGAGGTCAGCCCGCGCACGCTCAGGCGCGACATCGACCGGCTGCGCGAGCTGGGCTACCCGGTGCGCGCGACCACCGGCCCGGCCGGGGGGTACCGGCTGGAGGCGGGCACCGCCATGCCGCCGCTGCTCCTCGACGACGAGGAGGCCGTCGCCATCGCGGTGGGCCTGCGCACGGCGGCGAGCGGCACGGTCGCCGGGATCGGGGAGACCTCGGCCCGCGCGCTGGCGAAGCTGGAACAGGTCCTGCCCTCCCGGCTGCGCCTGCGCGTGCACACCCTGCAGACGCAGACGCAGCCGGTGGCGCCGATCGGGGCGACGCCCACCGTGGCGGCGGCCACCCTCGCGCTGCTGGCCCAGACCTGCCGGGACCGCGAGCGGATCCGCTTCGGCTACCGCAGCCGCGACGGCCGGGAGGGCTGCCGGGTCGCCGACCCGTACCGGCTGGCCTCCACCGGGCGGCGGTGGTATCTGGTGGCGTGGGACACCGGCAGGCAGGACTGGCGGACCTACCGGGTGGACCGGCTCAGCTCCCCGCTGGGCACCGGCGTGCGCTTCCCGCCGCGCGAGCCGCCCCCCGGCTACGTCGAGGAGTCGATCGTCGCGCCCATCGGCGGCCACCGGGCGGTGGTCGTCGTGCACGCGCCCCTGGGCGTGGTCGCCGAGCGCTTCTCCGGGCCCGGCTGGGTGCTGGAGGAGCTGGACGAGGGCAGCTGCCTGCTGCGCACCGGCGGCGACTCGCTGGAGTGGCTGGCGCTCACCGTCGGGCAGCTCGGCCTGGACTTCACCGTACGGGAGCCGCCCGAGCTGATCGACCACATCCGGACCCTGGCCGCCCGCCTTCAGGCCTCGACGGAGCCGCCGCTGCGCCAGTAGACGTTGTTCTCCCTGCTGAGCATGGCCTCGTCGACGAGATAGCGGCGCAGCGCCGCGTAGTCGTCGTGGAAGGCGCGCAACGCGACGTTGACCTCCTTCTCGGAGTATCGGACCCCCGGCTCGAAGACCTGGACCACGTAGTCGAGCACGACCAGCTGCTTGTCGCGCTTGGTGGGGATCGCCCGCAGCCGTCCCTCGACGAGGAAGGACTGCAGCACCCTCTCCTCAGGGGAGACCGGGGCGGCGGGCCTGGCCGTGGCGTGCAGCAGCTCGCGGAAGCGCTCGCGCCGCACCCCCCACTCGCCGCCCTGCGCCCGTACGGCGAGCCCGCCGCGTTCCAGGCGGTCCAGCGCGCGCCTGACCGCCTCCCTGTCGAGGCCGGACTCCTCCTCCGGCTTGCCGCCCAGCACCAGGGCGGCAAGCACCTTCAACGTGTCTTCCTGGTACAGCAGGCCCAGCACCTGCCTGATCGCGTCGTCGCTCATCCCGCCATTCTCGCCGGTCCCGGCCGATGTTTCCGCGCCCGGAGGACGGCGGCCGGGACGGCCAGGAGCCGTCAGAGGCGGTTCAGGCCGATGACGTGGACCACCGCGCGGCCCTCCTCGTCGGAGGCGGCGAGGTCGACCTGGGCGTCGATGCCCCAGTCGCCGTCGCCCGCCGGGTCGGAGACGACCTGGCGGACCCGCCAGAACTCCTTCTCCTCCTCGATGCGCAGCAGGCCGGGGCCGCGGGCGTCCGGGCCGGTGCCGATCTCCTCGTGGTCGTCGTAGTAGGCGTCGAGCGCGGCGCCCCAGTCGACGTCGGGGGCGAGCTGCTCCAGCTCCTGCTCGTTCTCCAGGGAGGCCAGCTCGATCAGGCGGAACATCGCGTTGCGGACCAGCACGCGGAACGCGCGGGTGTTGGCGGTGACCGGCTTGGTGCTCTCCTCCAGCGAGGGCGCCTCCAGCTCCCCGGTCGGGTTCTGCAACTGCTCCCACTCGTCCAGGAGGCTGGAGTCGACCTGGCGGACCAGCTCGCCGAGCCACTCGATGAGGTCGACCAGGTCCTCGGTCTTGAGGTGCTCGGGGATGGTCCGCGACAGGGTGCGGTAGGCGTCGGCGAGATAGCGCAGCACGGTGCCCTCGGAGCGGGTCAGCTCGTAGAACTGCACGTAGTCGGCGAAGGTCATCGCCCGCTCGTACATGTCGCGGACGACGCTCTTGGGGCTGACCGTGTAGTCGCCCACCCAGGGGTGGCCGCGCCGGTAGGTCTCGTACGCGCCCAGCAGCATGTCGGCCATCGGCATCGGGTAGGTGACCTCGGCCAGGAGCTCCATCCGCTCCTCGTACTCGATGCCGTCGGCCTTCATCAGCGCCACCGCCTCGCCGCGCGCCTTGTTGAGCTGCGCCGACAGGATCTGGCGGGGGTCGTCGAGGATGGACTCGATGATCGAGACCATGTCCAGGGCGTAGTTGGGCGACTCCATGTCGAGGAGTTCGAGGGTGGCCAGCGCGAAGGTGGACAGCGCCTGGTTCAGCGCGAAGTCCTCCTGCAGGTCGACGGTGAGGCGGGCCATCCGGCCGTGGTCGTCGGGCTCGCTCAGCTTCTCCACCACGCCTCCGGCCAGCAGCGACCGGTAGATCGCGATGGCCTGGCTGATGTGCCGCCGCTGCCACTTGCGGTCCTCGTGGTTGTCGGTGAGCAGGTGGCGCATCGCCGCGTAGCAGTCGCCGGGACGGTTGATCACCGCGAGGAGCATGGCGTTGCTGACCTTGAACCGGGAGTTCAGCGGCTCGGGCTCGGCGGCCTGCAGCTTCTCGAAGGTCTCCTCGCTCCAGCCGACGAAGCCCTCCGGCGGCTTCTTGCGGGCGAACCCGCGCCGTCTCTTGGGATCGTCGCCGATCTTGGCCAGGGCCTTCTCGTTCTCCACGACGTGGTCGGGGGCCTGGCAGACGACGTAGCCGATGGTGTCGAACCCGGCCCGCCCGGCCCGGCCGGCGATCTGGTGGAACTCGCGGGCGCGCAGCCGCCGGACCTTGTTGCCGTCGTACTTCGACAGGGCGGTGAACAGCACGGTCCTGATCGGGACGTTGACGCCGACGCCGAGGGTGTCGGTGCCGCAGATGACCTTCAGCAGGCCCGCCTGGGCGAGGCGCTCCACCAGGCGGCGGTACTTCGGGAGCATCCCGGCGTGGTGCACGCCGATGCCGTGCCGCACCAGGCGGGAGAGCGCCTTGCCGAACCGGGTGGTGAACCGGAAGTGGCCGATCATGGAGGCGATCGCCTCCTTCTCGGCCTTGGTCGACATGTTGATGCTCATCAGCGCCTGCGCCCGCTCCATGGCCGAGGCCTGGGTGAAGTGGACGACGTAGACGGGGTACTGGTTGGTGGTGAGCATCTCCTCCAGCGTCTCGTGGAGGGGGGTCATCCGGTACGAGTAGACGAGCGGGACCGGGCGCTCGGCGTTCTTCACCACCGCGGTGGGCCTGCCGGTGCGCCGGGTGAGGTCCTCCTCGAACCTGGTGACGTCCCCCAGGGTCGCCGACATCAGGATGAACTGGACGTTCGGCAGCTCCAGGAGCGGCACCTGCCAGGCCCAGCCGCGGTCGGGCTCGGAGTAGAAGTGGAACTCGTCCATCACCACCTGGCCGATGTCGGCGGCGGCGCCGTCGCGCAGCGCGACGTTGGCGAGGATCTCAGCGGTGCAGCAGATGATCGGCGCCCCGGGGTTCACGCTCGCGTCGCCGGTCATCATCCCGACGTTCTCGGTGCCGAACACCGCGCACAGGTCGAAGAACTTCTCCGACACCAGCGCCTTGATCGGCGCGGTGTAGAAGGTGCGCACGTCCCTGGTCAGCGCGGTGAAATGGGCTCCGGCGGCGACCAGGCTCTTGCCCGATCCGGTCGGGGTGGCGAGGATCAGGTTGTTTCCCGACACCACCTCGATGAGAGCCTCCTCCTGCGCCGGATAGAGGGTCAGTCCCCGCTCGGAGTTCCATTCGACGAAGGCGTCGAAGATGGCGTCGGGGTCGGCGTCGATCTCTTCTGGCAGGCGGTCTACGAGGCTCACGGTTCAATACTGCCGAAGAACTTGAGGTGGTCGGACCGGAGCTGGTCACGGATCACCTTACATTCCAGGTAAAGTGCGTGACTTTGTGTAGTTATGGCTGCTTTTTTCGGCATAAATGCTGATCAAATCAGATGGCACCGCCGTTGACGCGAAGCACCTGCCCGTTGACCCAGCGGGCGGGGCCGGCGAGGAACGCCACGACCTCGGCGATGTCCGAGGGCTGGCCCAGCCGCTCCAGCGGCGGCTGGGCGGCCATCCTGGCGACGGTCTCCTCGTCCTTGCCGTCCAGGAAGAGCGCGGTGGCGGTGGGGCCGGGGGCCACGGCGTTGACGGTGACGTCCCTGCCGCGCAGCTCGCGGGCCAGGATGAGCGTGAGGCCCTCGACGGCGCTCTTGGAGGCCGCGTAGGCGCCGTAGCCGGGATGGGCGAGCTTGATGACCGAGGTGGAGACGGTGATCAGGGCGCCGCCCCGGCGCAGCCTCCTGGCGGCCTGCTGGGCGACGGCGAAGGTGCCGCGTACGTTGACGCGCAGGATGCGGTCCAGCGCCTCGAAGTCGAGGTCGGCGACCGGGACGGGCGGGCCCATGATCCCGGCGGCGTTGACGACGACGTCGACGCCGCCGAAGGCCTCCTCGGCCGTGTCGAAGAGCGCGGAGACCGCGGCGGGGTCGCTGACGTCGGCCCGCACGGCGAGGCCTCCGCCCCCGGCCGTGGAGGCCTCCTTGGCCGCGGCCCGGCCCTCGGCGTCGTCGCTCGCGTAGTTGACGACGACGGCGTAACCGTCGGCGGCGAGCCGCTCCACGACCTGGCGGCCGATGCCTCGGGAACCTCCGGTGACGATGGCGACGCGAGCCGGTGCGGTGCTCATGATCGATAATCCTTCCGCGAGCTTGTGTACACTATGTACATATACACGTATGTGAGCACACTGTCCACATGTGTCATAGGTGAGAGGCGACGCGGAGCCGTCCGGCGCGCTCGCCCGGCGAGCCCGGCGAGCCCGGCGAGGTGGGCGAGGTGTCGCGGGAGGAGCCGGTGAGCGCCAGGCCCGCCACGATCGCGCCCGCCCCGAGCAGGGGTGCCGCCCCCGGGGCGAAACCGGTCACCGTGAGCGTGAGCAGGCCCAGTCCCACCAGCGCGGCGGCCACCAGGACCCTGGCCGTCCCGCCGGTGTACGGCCCGGTCGCGGGGGGCGTCTCGAACCGGGCGAACCCCCGCAGCAGCGGCCACATCGCCAGGGCGAGCATCAGCAGCCAGTGCGGCCAGCCGGACAGCCAGGCCGGGGTGCCCGGTTCGGGGGTGGAGATGCCCAGGCCCACCACGACCACCGAGACGATGACGAACAGCGCGCTCATGTGCCACAGGTAGAGGGTCATCATCCGGGCGCCGGCCCAGCCCAGCGCCCGCGAGACCCCCGGCCATCCGGCGAAGGAGACGATCCACCGGCGCAGCGCCAGTGCCAGCCCGACCTGGCCCGCCCCGATCGAGAGCAGCGCGACCGTGGGCGGCGCCATGTTGGAGACGGAGGCCCCCGGCATCCCGATCATGCTGAGCGGGTAGGGGCCGAGGACCGTCAGCGCCGCGCCCAGGCCGTACCCGGCCAGGGCCAGGACCCAGGGGCGGCCCAGCCGGCCGTCGGCGTACAGGAAGCCGAGCTGGTGCACCGCCAGCCAGACCAGCACGATGTTGGGGAGACCGGCGACGTCGAGGCCGCTGGTGAAGCGCAGGACGTCCACCGCCACGGCCCCCGCCGCCAGCGCGGCCGGCACCCGCCAGCCGTACGCCATGTTGAGCCTGAGCATCGGCGTGGTCGCCGCCACCGCGACAAGATAGATCGCCAGGAACCAGAGCAGCTGCCCGGCCAGCCGCGAGGCGGTCAGCACCGGCTGCTCCGGCACGCCGAGCGCGAGGAGCAGGTGGGGGAGGGGCAGCCAGACCGCCGCCAGCGGGACGACCGGCCAGGCCAGGCGGCGCAGGCGCCCCGCGAGCCACGCGGGGGTCGCCTCACCGCGCCGTGCCGCGCCGCGCCGGCTGATCGCGTTGGCCGCGCCGCCCGCGAAGAACACCAGCGGCATCACCTGGCTGATCCACGTGATCATCCACCCGTTCCCGGCGGCCAGCGCGTTGCCGGTGGATATCCGCCCGTCGGCGAAGGAGAGCAGCGGCATGCTCCAGTGCTGGAGCACCACCAGGACCATGCCGAACACCCGCAGCACGTCGACGAACGGGTCGCGCCCGGCGGGCGCCGGTGCCGTGCGAGGCGCCGCGCGAGGGGCCGGGGCCGCCGCCGGGGTGGCTGTCGGAAACACCGTCGGAAACACCGTCGGAGGCGCTGTCGGGGTCGTTGCGGGCCGCACTGCCGGGCCGGGGATCACGGCGGTCAAGGGGAGCTCGATTCTCAGGGAGGGAGAGAGAAGATCTCGGGAATGGCGTCGGGAATGGCGATGGGAGAAGCCTCTCTCCAGGGCTCCGGCGGCGCAGTGACGCGCGCAGCAGTCTTCTCGCCCGATCTCCCCACCGTCCCGGGTAGTGCTGACCCCACCCCGGTAAGCGGGCACGCAGGGTCGATCGGCGTGGCCGGTCCTCGTAGCGTGGGCGGCATGAGAACCCTCCTGCGCCGCATCGGTACCGACACCCGCTACCTGGTCGTGGGCTTCCCGCTGTCCGTCATCTGGTTCGTCCTGATGGTGGCCGGTTTCGCCGCGGGGGCCGGTTCGGCCGTCGCGTTCGTGGGACTGCCCATCCTCGCGACGACCCTCCTGGTCGCCCGGGGCTTCGCGGACGTCGAGCGGCGCTGGCTGCCCGAGGTGCTCGGCCGTCCCGTCTCCCGGCCGAGGTACCGGCCCGCTCCGGAGAACGCCGGATGGTTCCGCAGGATGATCAATCCGTTCACCAACGGCCAGTCGTGGCTCGACCTGCTCTACGGCATCGTGGCCTTCCCGATCTCCATCGTCACCTTCGTGCTGGCGGTGGTCTGGTGGGCCGGCTCGATCGCCGGCCTCACCTACCCGCTCTACGGGTGGATCGTCTACGCCATCCCCGGCAACGACGGGGGACTCGGCATGCTCCTCGGCCTGGGCGGCAGCCTGTGGGTCGAAGTGATCATCAATACCACCATCGGCGTGCTCTTCGCCCTCACCCTCCCGGTGATCGTGCGGGGTGCCGCGCTCGTCCAGGCCGGGCTCGGCCGGGCGATGCTGACCGGGGTCGCCGAGTTGCACGACCGCATCGACGACCTGGCCGAGGGCCGGGCCGCCGCGGTGTCGGCCGAGGCGAACGCGCTGCGCCGGCTGGAGCGTGACATCCACGACGGGCCGCAGCAGCGCCTGGTCTCCCTGGCCATGGACCTGTCGCGGGCCCAGCGCCAGCTCAGGCGCGACCCGGCGGGCGTCGAGCAGATGCTCGGCCAGGCGATCACCTCCACCCGCGAGACCCTGGACGAGCTGCGCGCCCTCTCGCGCGGCATCGCCCCGCCGATCCTCAGCGACCGCGGCCTGGCCCCCGCCCTCGCCGCGCTCGCCGGGCGCTGCACCATCCCCGTCGAGCTGGACGTCCAGGTCGAGGGACGCTTCCCCGCCGCGGTGGAGAACACCGTCTACTTCGTCGTCGCCGAGTCGCTCACCAACGTCGCCAAGCACAGCCACGCCACGGTCTGCACCGTGACGCTGAGCAGGACGGGGGACTTCCTCATGCTGACGATCGGGGATGATGGGGTCGGCGGCGCCCATGTCGCCAAGGGGCATGGCCTGTCGGGTCTCGGTGATCGCCTCAAGGCGGTCGACGGCGAGCTGGTGGTCGACTCACCGGCCGGAGGGCCGACGGTCATAGTGGCGGAGGTTCCGTGCGGGTAGTTGTGGCCGACGACGCGGTGCTCATCAGGGAGGGCCTGATCAGGCTCCTGGAGGAGTTCGGCTGCCAGGTGGTCGCCGCGGTGGGGGACGGCGACGCGCTGGTGGCGGCCGTCGCCGAGCACCGTCCCGACGTCTCGGTGGTGGACGTGCGGATGCCGCCCGGCTTCACCGACGAGGGGCTGCGGGCTGCGGTGGAGGCGCGCCGGAGGGTTCCGGGCACGCCGGTGCTGATCCTGTCCCAGTACGTGGAGGTGTCCTATGCCGACGACCTGCTCGCCGACGCCAGGGGCGCGGTGGGATACCTGCTCAAGGACCGCGTCGTGGACGTGGACGACTTCATGGGGGGCCTGCGCACGGTCGCGGCCGGAGGCACGATCTTCGACCCCCAGGTGGTGGCACAGCTGATGGTGCGACGCCGCCGCGACGATCCCCTCGCCCAGCTCACCCCGCGGGAGCGCGAGGTGCTGGGCCTGATGGCCGAGGGCAGGTCCAACCCGGCCATCGGCCGCCAGCTGGTGGTCAGCGACGGGGCCGTGGAGAAGCACATCCGCAGCATCTTCGCCAAGCTCGGCCTGTACGCCGAGGACGGAGACCAGCACCGCCGCGTCCTCGCGGTCCTGGCCTACCTGCGTTCCTGACCCGCGCTCCCGCGCTCCCGCGCTCCCGCGTTTTCGCGCTCTCGCACCCGCGTTCCCGCACCCGCGCTCTCACGCCCGCGTTCCCTACCGCGAGGAGGAACAGTGATCTCGGTCTTCGGCAGTGCCAACATGGACCTCGTGGCCTACGTCGACGTCGCCCCCGCGCTCGGCGAGACCGTGACCGGCCGCGCCTTTCGCACGGTCCCCGGCGGCAAGGGCGCCAACCAGGCCGTCGCCGCCGCACGGGCGGGCGCCGAGGTGGCCTTCCTCGGGGCCGTGGGCGACGACGCCTTCGGCGCCGAGATGCGGCGTACGCTGGCCGAGGCGGGGGTCGACGTGACGCACCTGCGCACGGTTCCCGGCCCCTCCGGCATCGCCCAGATCGTGGTGGACGGCGACGGCGGAAACTCGATCATCGTGGTCCCCGGCGCCAACGGGACCGTGACCGCCCCCTCCGAGGCCGAGATCGAGGTCATCTCCCGCTCCGACATGCTTCTGCTCCAGCTGGAACTCCCCGTCGAGGCCGTCACCGCCGCCGCCAGGGCCGCCCGCGCGGCCGGGACCACCGTGGTCCTCACTCCCGCGCCCGTCCAGCCGCTCCCCGCCGAGCTGCTGGAGGCCGTGGACGTCCTGGTGGCCAACGAGCACGAGGCCGCCGCGCTCACCGGCCAGGCCGATCACGAGCGCGCCCTGGAGGAGCTGAGGGGCACGGTCGGCTGGGTGATCATCACGCTGGGGTCGCGCGGCGCGCTCACCGCCTCGGGCGACGGGCCGGCCGTGCACGTCGAGGCCCCCCAGGTGCCCGTGGTGGACACCACGGCCGCGGGCGACACCTTCGTGGGCGCCCTCGCCGCGGCCCGCGTCGAGCGGCAGCCCGCCGGCCGGGCCGTCCGCTTCGCCACCGCGGCCGCGGGCCTGTCCGTCCAGCGCGCGGGTGCCAGCACCTCGATGCCCACCCGCGCCGAGATCGACCGGAGCCTTTCCGGAGCCGGCGCCTGACCTCGGCGCGCCGGCGCCCGTGCCCCGGCGATACCGCCGCACATCGCCGGGTGCGAGAGCGCCGGCTGCGCGTGGGGCCGCCCCGTCGAGGCGCGGTCGCGTGAGGACCGAGGCGCTTGGACCGCCGCCTCCGGGCGTGTCCGGCGATCTCAGGAACCGTCCCCGGAGGACAGGGCGTCGCGGACGGTGCGCAACATCCGGACCAGCTCGGCGGCGTCCGTGTCCGACAGCCCGATGGTCTCCGGGGCGTTGAATGCCTCGACTCCGGGCAGTGCGCGCTCGAGGAGCGTCCGGCCCGCCGCGGTGATCCGCAGCGCCGCGCGGCGTCCGCGGCCGCCTGGCCCGTCGCGCTCGACGAGGCCGCGCTCGATCAGGGACGTGGCCACCTCGCCGAGACTCTGCGGCCGCACCATGATCGTCCGGGCGAGTTCGGCCTGGCTGAGGTCGTCGCCATCGGCGAGCGAGGCCAGCACGCCGAATTGGACCGGGGTGAGCCCGACGGCACCGAAGACCTCGGTGAAGCCCCGGGCGACGACGTAGGAGGTCTGGATCAACTCCCAGAGCGGCAGGTCCGGTTCGCCCGCGGCCCATGCCCCCTCGCCGGGCCGCGCCTCACGCACCACGGGTCCCGGCGAGGGTACGGCCCAGCTGCGCGGCGGCGGCGAAAGCCGGCAGCGCGATCCGGGCGGCCCGGGTCCCCGCCGGGGTGGCGAGCCGGTGTACCCATCGCAACGGCTGCGTCGACGTGCGCACGGCCTCGCCGGCGTAGGCGGCCATCCGGTTCTGGAAGCGGTGTACCGCCAGCGGGATCGTGGACTCCCCGTCTCGTACCAGGACCAGCTCCTCGGCGAGCACGTCGGCGTCGCGGATCGCCGTGGCCGCGGCCATGCCTCCGGTGGGAGGCATGGCGTGTACGGCGTCGCCCAGCGCGGTGACGGCTCCGGCAGGCCAGGGGGTGAGGTCGGCGTCGGGATCGGCGGCGTGGAAGCCGAAGAAGGCCGCCGTCCCAGGATCGGCCGCACGCACCAGCGCGCGCACGGCCGGGCTCCAGCCCCGCAGCAGCGAATCGGTGAGCCGGATCAGCCCGGCGCCGTCGAGCTCCCGCGGCCGGCCGGGGTAGGCCCCGTCCGGCGCCAGCGCACCCCAGATCAGCGAGGGCGGCTCGATGATCGCCGGGACCTGTGTGCAGGCCGCGGGATCGACGGTGGCGCCGGATTCGGGGTCGTGGAGGGTGAGGAACAGCCCGACGCCTCCGGGGCCGAACGCCAGGGCGGGCCCCCGCGCCAGCAACGCGGGGACCAGAGGGCGGGTGCCGGCGGTCAGGGGAGTGCGGCCGGCGATGCCGCTCACCCCGGCCGGGAGGGAGGTCGGACGCCCGGCCAGCGCCCGCGCGACGCGCGACCTCACGCCGTCGGCACCGACCAGCAGGTCACCGCGGTCGGTGCCGCCGTCGGCGAAGTACGCGGTGACCGTGCCGTCGGGGTGGGTCCGGTGCCCGGTGAACTCCGATCCCAGCCGCAGCGCGTCACCCAGGCCGTGGGCCAGCAGCCGCCGCAGCGGGATCCGGCCGATCATCAGCGTCTCCGACGCCCGCTCGTTCGGTTCGGCGAACAGCAGTCGCATCCTGTGGTCGGCGACCGCGAACCGCGTGAACGTCCGCGGCCCGGCCGAACTGGCCAGCAGCGCCTGGTAGTGATCCGGCGCGAGATGGCGGCGCAGTGCCGCGCAGGCCGGATCGTTGAGATGGAGCCGGTATCCGCCCGTGGACTCCACGGCCTGATCGCGCTCGTGCACGACCACGTCGATCCCGCTACGGCGCAGCGCCTGGGCCAGCGTCAGCCCGCCCATCCCCGCCCCGATCACCAGAACCTTCACGACTCACCCCGTTATCAGGCACCTTATAGTCGACTATAAGGTGCCTGATAACGGGGTGAAAGAGGATCGGCGCCGAAACTCTCGTCACTCTCGTCGAGGCTCTCCGCCCGGGCTTCACGCCCCGCCCTCCTGTGCCGCCGGCCGAACGGCACGACCGGTGCCGGGCCGCTGCCCGAGGCCGGGCGCCGGGCGCCGGGCGTGCCCGCGCCCGGCGACGGCGTCATGCCGCTCGAGCCCGGCCTCTCGGCGCCGGTCTCCCGTTCGCGGGCGGCCGCGATGCCCCTCGCCCGGGGGCGTCGGCGCGCCGTGAAAAGGGGAACGTCTAGCCGTTGATCAAGGACGTCTCCGACAGCGTGAGCAGGAAGGCTCCGGCGGCGAGCAGCGCGATCGGCCAGGACCGGCTGATGGCGGACCAGATCGTGGCGGCCAGGAAACAGACCAGGGCGAGCAGCACGAGAACGTCCACGAGAATCCTCCAAGGGGTCACCCCCAGACGATCATCGTCTGGGGCAAGCCCTCACTGCCCTGCGACCCTCGGAGGTAACACGTCGCACCCCTGATTTCATCGGAAGGAGATTTCCGCTGACCCTGTTTATGTCGATATATCCGGCTATGCCCCTTCCCAGAGGGCCGCGGCGGCCTCGGCGCAGGCCACGTCCTGGGAAACGGTGCCGCCGCTGACGCCGACCGCTCCCGCCACCTCGCTCACCTCGCTCACCCCGCGCTCGTCGCCGGGCTCCCCGAGCGGGACGCCGCCGCCGAAGCACACGTACCGGTCACCGGCCAGGCCGTACAGCTCGCCTCCGGGCAGGACCAGCGGCGCGAGGTCGGCGGTGGGCATGCGGTGGGCCACCGCGGTGTAGGCCTTGCCGGGGGCGAGGACGGGCCCGGTGATCCGCGCGCCGTCCATCCGCTGGAACGCGACCAGGTGCCCGCCCGCGTCGACCACGGCGACCGAGATGAGCGCGCCCTCCCGCGCGGCCTGCCTCACCGCGGCCTCACACATGCGCAGCGCGAGTTCCAGGTTCACCGGTCTCCTCACCGCTTCGAAACCGTTTCGCCGGTCTTCGGCACGGGCGGCCGGGTGCGCGTGCGCCGCCGTCCGGGTGATGCGAGATGTCATAACGATGCGACGCCCGCGTGAGCCCTTCGGAGGACCGGTGCGAGCCGGGACCGTCGTCCCGCGAGGGAAGTGGCACCGTGCGGCGACATTCCGGCGCCGCTCACCGAGAGTGATGTTCAAGTGTCGTAGAGTTACGATCTTGTCACTGGCGGGATCGTCGAGGTGTCGTCCGGACGTGGGGAGAGGCATGCACAGTCACAACCGCGCGAGCGTCGTCCACCAGCTCAGGTACGCCCTCGGCCATCCGGGGAGGGTCCCCCGGCACCTGAGACGGCTGACCAGGGACCTGTGGCTGCGCCTGGGCAACCGCGACCACGTCGCCTACTACCGGGCGGTCATGAGGTCCGACACCGCGCGCAGTCCCCGGGGGGCCGTGGGCAGCAGGTCGTACCGGCGCTGGGTGGCCATGGGGAAGATGCAGTTCGACTATCTCGTGCGGCACGGGCTGAGGCCCGAGCACCGCATGCTGGAGATCGGCTGCGGCAACCTGCGGGCCGGGCGCCTGTTCATCGGCTACCTCGACCCCGGAAACTACTACGGGATCGACATCTCCCCGGACATCCTGATCGCCGCCCAGGACACCCTGGTCTCCTACGACCTGCGCGACAGGTTCCCGCACCTTCTGCCGGTCGGGGACCTGCGCTTCACCGCCCTGCCCGACCAGGCGTTCGACGTCGTCCACGCCCACAGCGTCTTCTCCCACTCCCCGCTCCACGTGATCGAGGAGTGCTTCCGCGGGGTCGGCCGGATCATGAGGCCGGGAGGCTGGTTCGACTTCACCTTCGACCGCACCGAGGGCAGGGAGCACCACGTCCTGCGCGAGGACTTCTACTACCGCGCCGAGACGCTGGTCGACCTGGCCGCCGCGTGCGGGCTCCAGGCGACCCTCATGGACGACTGGGAGCGGCTTCCCCACCGGCAGTCCAAGATCCGCATCACCCTCCCGGGGCGGGAGGCCGCCGAGGAGCACGCCGCGCGGGACGCCGGCCGCCCGGCGGAGGCCGTACCGGACCACGGGCGGCCCGAGATCGCGCTGGACCGCGACCCGTCCGGGAGCGGGCGGGGCCACGCCCTCCCCGGGGACGAGAGAGACCGCGTCCGGCCCGGAGCGGGGCATCAGGGACACCCCGGCCGCGAAGCGGGGCGGGCGACGCCGGATCTCGCGAAGGAATCCCGGATGTAGTCTGGCGCTTCGCGCGACCGACCTGGAGGAACCGATGCGGGCCCACGACCTGTCCGCCGGGGGCGACGTGCTGGACCGCGTGCACGACGTGGCCCGCGAGGCGACCCGGATCCACGGCCTGACCGGCGCCGAGGTCACCCTGGTCAACGTGTCCGAGAACGCCACCTACCGGGTGGACGACCCGGCCACGGGGACGCGGTCCATCCTGCGGGTGCACCGGCTCGGCTACCACACCACGCCGGCGATCCTGTCCGAGCTGGCCTGGCTGGAGGCGCTCCGCGAGCAGGCCGGGATCCGCACCCCTCGGGTGATCCCGGCTCCCGGCGGCTCCCGGGTGCTGACCGTCCCCGGCCCCGAGCCGCGCGACTGCGTGATGTTCGAGTTCCTGCCCGGCGCCGAGCCCTCCCACGACGACCCGGTGCCCGGCTTCGAACGGCTCGGCGCCCTCACGGCGCGGATGCACCGGCACGCGCGCGGGTGGTCCCGGCCCGGCGGGTTCACCCGTTTCCACTGGGACCACGAGGCCGCTCTCGGCGCCGGGTCGCGGTGGGGCCGCTGGCAGGACGGCCTGGGGGTGGAGGCCGAGGCGCGGACCGTGCTGGGACGGCTGGACAAGGAGTTGCGCGAGCGGCTGCACCGCTTCGGCCGCGGCCCGGAACGATACGGCCTGATCCACGCCGACCTGCGCGCCGCCAACCTGCTCGTGGAGGGCGAGAACCCGCCCGCGGTCATCGACTTCGACGACTGCGGCTTCGGCTGGCATCTCTACGACCTGGCCGCGGCGGTCAGCTTCGTCGAGCACCGCCCCGAGATTCCCGAGCTGGTCGACGCGTGGGTGCGGGGCTACCGGACCGTCCTGGACCTCCCGGCCGGGGACGAGGCCGAGATCTGGACGTTCATCCTGTTCCGCCGCCTGCTGCTGGTCGCCTGGATCGGCACCCACACCGGCGCCGACATCGCCGCGGAACTCGGCTCCGGCTACACCGAGGGCAGCTGCGAACTGGCCGAACGCTATCTCGCCGGCTCGCTCGGCTGAGCCTGCCCGCCGCCGCTCGCCGCCTGCCTCCTTCCGGCTCCGCCCGTTCCCGGCGGGCGCGGCATTCGCGAAGGGGCGTCCGATGGCGTGGCGCAGGGTGACCGCGCATCGGGAAATCACTCCTACCCGCCTGGGATCCCGGGGATAGGGGGAGGGCGAATACGGGACGTCGTACGTATCACCACGTGCGCCGCGGATATTCGGATAAGGGGATTCTCCCGGACGAAGCCATCGCCTTACCGACCGTGACTTTCCCGGCAGTCCTTCCGAATCCGGAATGTTCTCCGGCGTTCTCGGCCCGGCCCCGGCCGGGACGAGACGAGTCAGGACTTCAGCTCGCGCCTGATGTCCTCGTCGTCCGGGGCCAGTTCCAGCGCGCGGGTGAGATCGGCGACCGCCTCCCCGTCGCGTCCGGCGGCGCGCAGCGCCATCGCCCGGTTGAACAGCAGGGCCGGGTCGTCCCCGGAGCCGAGGGCCCGGGTGAAGTCCGCGACGGCGCCCTCGGGGTCGCCGGTCTCGAACGACAGGAGCCCCCGGTTCGCCCAGGCGGCCGCCAGCGAGGGCGCGAGCTCCAGGGCCCGGTCGAAGGCGGTGCGAGCCCTGTCGTAACGGCCCTCCGCGGTCTCCACCTGGCCCAGCGCGCACAGCAGGTACGGGTTGGCGGGATCGATCGCGAGCCCGGTCTCCGCGTCCGCCCTGGCCGCGGCGTACTCGCCGAGCGCGGCCAGCAGCCCCGCCCGGTTGGCCAGGCCGTCCACGAACTCCGGGTCCAGCTCCAGCGCGTGGTCCAGGTCGGCGAGCGCGCCCCGGTGGTCACCCGCGGAGAAGTGGATCTCGGCCCGGTTGTAGTAGGGCTCGGGGAAGGGCGGGCCGACCCGCATCGCCGTCTCGTAGTCGGCGACCGCCGCGTCCATCCGGCCCAGCCGGTGCAGCAGGTTGCCCCGGTCGATGTAGTAGTCGGGATAGCCGGGGTCGGCCGCGATCACCGCGTCCAGGTCCTCCAGCGCCTCCTCGGGGCGGCCCAGCATCACGGCGAGCTGTGCCCTGTTGGCCAGCAGCACCAGCCGGTGTATCGGGTGCTCGTCGGGCCGCAGGTCGCGGTCGGCCAGGGCCACGGCCTCCTCGACCAGCTCCAGGGCCCTGGCGGGACGGCCGCGCCGCACCTCCACCAGTGCCCGGCCGTTGAGGTCGAAGCCCATCTTGAACGCCCGCTCGCGCGGGTCGGGCAGCAGCGAGGAGATGGCGATCGCCTGGTTCACCAGCGCCAGCGCGGCGTCGGGGTCGCGCCGGGTCCGGTCGCGGTGGCGCACCTTCAGCATCCCGGTGGCGTAGGCGGCCGAGGCGTGGACCGTGGGGGAGAGACTCTCCCGCCTGGCCAGGTCGAACAGCGCCTCCGCCTCGTCCTCGCGGCCCAGCGCGGCCAGCGCGGTCGCGGTGCTGTGCAGGAGCCGCCACCAGGTCGCGGGGTCGTCCTCGGGGCCGGCGAGGCGCAGGGCGCGCTCACCGAGATCCACCACGGCGTCGTGGTAACCCTCGTCCAGGCACCACTGCACCGCGAACAGGAACGCCCGCACCGCCTTCGACGGGTCGCCGCCGCGCTCGCGGTGGTACGGGATCGCGCCGAGCCGCGCGCCGGCCGTTCCCTCCCTCTCCAGCTCGTCGGCGAGGGCGTCGTGCCGCTCGGCGCCGAGCGGCTCCTCGGGGGCGGTGGCCCGCTCACGGGTCACCACGGTCAGCAGCTCCCCGGGTACGCGGCGCCGCAGCACCGTCAGGAGCTCCAGATCGGTGGGGTCGGCCAGGTCGACGTTCTCGACGACGAGCGTGCGAGGGCCGGTTTCCGACAGGTGCTCGCGGACGAACTCGGCCAGACCGTTGGCCAGGCGCAACGTGCGGCGCGGCGCGTGCACCAGGATCCGTTCCGCGCCGGGCAGGCTCGCGGCCACCGACCGGCGCCGGGCGGGGACCAGATCGCGCAGGTCGGGCGCCACGGCACGCAGCTCGATGTCGTAGCGGGCGACGAGTTCGGGCCGGGCGGCGGGCAGCAGGGCGGAGACGATCGCGCCCCCCGCGGTGTACGGCCCGCGCAGGCGCCGGTCCGCGTCCACCACGGGCAGCGGCGGTGCGGGACGAGACGGGTCGCCCTGCGGGTACGGTCCCCGGCTCACCGGACTCCTTTAACTCGATTAGCTGATATTTGATGATATGGCTATGCCGGGGAGCCGGCGCCCATCACTGGACGCCGGTTCTGTGATTCAGTCTCAGCCGACGTGCTTAGGACTCGCGGTGCCACTGAGTGCGATGGTGCCAGGCTTGTGAACAATGACACGTTTCATTATCGGCCTTCCTCGCGAATAGAACAAATTGCAAGTATTCGCAGTAATAGACCATACTGACAAGATCTATTAGTTATCGTGGCCGGATCCGGACAACCCCTGGACAGGGGCCGCACGGTGGTGTCGGCAGAACCGGCGCGGCTCATCCGGGATTCGCGCCCGTCCGGATCCGGTACCGCCACGTGTCCACGACGGGCGGCACACCGTCCGCCCGCGTCGTGGCGGCGTCGTAGCGGCGTGGTGGCGCCGTACGCGCGGGGGAAAGCGGGAAAGCCGGAAGGGCCGAAAGGCGGAAAGGCGTTCAGGGGGCCACCCGCAGCACGATCTTTCCCTTGGCGCGGCCGCCGGCGAGCCGCTCGTGGGCCGCGGCGGCCTCGTCGAGCGGGAACACCTCCTCGACCTCGGGGGCGATCAACCCGCCCTCTATCAGCTCGGCGATCTGGGCCAGGGCGGACCCGTCCGGCTCCACCAGGAACGTACGGGTGCGAAACCCCCGGGCCTCGGCGGCGCGCAGCAGGTCGGGGGAGACGCCCGAGGGCACCGGGACGAGCAGCCCGCCGGGGCGGAGGACGTCGAGGGAACGCGTGCTCGTCGCGTCGTGCTCGTCCCCGACCAGGTCGACGACCACGTCCACGTCGCGCACCACGTCCTCGAAGCGGACGGCCGTGTAGTCGACGAGCTCGTCGGCCCCCAGCCCGCGCAGCCAGTCGTGCTTGCCGGCGCGGGCGGTGCCGATCACGTACGCGCCGAGGTGCTTGGCGATCTGGACGGCGAGGTGCCCGACGCCGCCCGCGGCGGCGTGGACGAGGACGCGCTGTCCCGGAGCGACCCTCGCGGTGTCCACCAGGACCTGCCACGCGGTCAGCGAGGCCAGCGGCATGGCGCCGGCCTCGTCGTGTCCCAGGGAGCGCGGCTTGCGGGTGAACTGCCTCGACGGCGCGGTCACGAACTCGGCGTAGGCGCCGGCCTGGCGCGGGAACCACGGCATGCCGTACACCTCGTCTCCCACCTCCAGGCCGCTCACCCCGAAGCCGGTCTCCTCGACGACGCCGGAGACGTCCCAGCCCAGGATGAAGGGCGGGTCCCCCAGGACCCCGGCCATACCCGCGCCCGCCCTGGTCTTGAGGTCCACCGGGTTCACCCCCGCCGAGACGACCCGTACCAGCACCTCGGTGGGCAGCGGCTCCGGGCGCTCCACGCGGACCGGGCGCAGCACCTCGGGGCCGCCGAAGGTATCCTGGCTGATCGCCCGCATAAGGGTCACGATGGCTCTCCCCGATCTCTCGTCGTTCTTCCCGCAGGTGTCGCCGCCCGTGAGAGCGGTGTGGATCACGCTACCTTCCCGGAGGCCGGCGACCCGGTCGCCCTGCCGTTCGCCGGGGCGCGAGCCGTGCGTGACGCCCTCGCGCCGGGCCGTCGCGGGAGACTCCCGCGGGAATGAGACCCTGATGCGTCGACGTCCTTCCTACCGCGGGACGACCGCACGACCACCGCACGACCGGTCCAGGCCGGTGGGTGCGCCACCGACCCGCGGCACCACGCCGCGATCCCGCCCCACGGCTCAGGCCGGGGGCCGCACACGGGGGTATTCGATGAAGGAATCAAGGAGTCGCTGGACGGACATCGCGGGGGGCGACGCCGGAGAGCGGTACGCGGAGAGGTTCGCCCGGCTGGCCGAGTCGGGGGCGGACATGCACGGCGAGGCGCGGTTGTGCGCGGAGCTGCTGCCGCCGGGCGCCCGGGTGCTGGACGCCGGGTGCGGCACCGGGCGGGTGGCGATCCGGCTGGCCGAGCTGGGATACGACTGCGTGGGCGTCGATCTCGACGCGTCCATGCTCGACGTCGCCCGGAGGACCGCGCCACGGCTGCCCTGGATCCTGGCCGATCTCAGCGATCTCGGCGACCTCGACGCGCTCGGCGCGCTCGGCGGCCCGGTGGACCCCGTGGCGGGGGCGGGCCAGGCCGTCCGGGGCGGCCAGGGCGATTCGACGGAGAAGGCGGAGAAGCCGGAGAAGAGGGAGAAGGCGGAGAAGGGCGGGAGAGGCGGGAGTTTCGACATGGTCGTCGCCGCGGGCAACGTCATCCCCCTGCTCGCCCCCGGGACCGAGGCGCGGACCGTCGCGGGGCTCGCGGCGCTGCTGCGGCCCGGCGGGCTGCTGGTGAGCGGGTTCGGGCTGGACGCCGCGCACCTCCCGCTCGCCTCGGCGACGGTCACCCTGGCGGACTACGACGACTGGTGCCGGACGTCGGGGCTCACCCCGCTGCGGCGCCTGGCGACCTGGGACGGCGCGCCCTACGACGGCGGTGGATACGCGGTGAGCGTCCACACGCGCACCGCGGGCTGACGGGCTTTGGGGGAGTAGTAACTTCATCCCATGCGACTGGGCGTTCTCGACATCGGTTCCAACACGGTCCATCTGCTGGTGATGGACGCGCACCGGGGGGCTCGGCCGCTGCCGGCGTACTCGCACAAGGTGGACCTGAGGCTTTCCGAGCACATGGAGGAAGGCGACCGCCTGTCCGCGCGGGGCGCCGCGCGGCTGCGGGAGTTCGTCGAGGAGGCGCTGCGGCTCGCCGAGGACAAGGGCGTCGAGGACCTCATGGCCTTCGCGACGTCCGCGGTCAGGGAATCGGTGAACGGTGAGGAGATCCTCGCCGGGATCAAGGCCGACACGCAGGTCGACATCGAGGTGCTGTCCGGCCAGGACGAGGCGAGGCTGACGTTCCTGGCCGTGCGCCGCTGGTTCGGGTGGTCGTCCGGGCGGCTGCTGGTGCTGGACATAGGAGGGGGGTCGCTGGAGATCGCCTCGGGCATCGACGAGCAGCCCGACGCGGCGGTGTCGCTCCCGCTGGGGGCGGGCCGGCTCACCCGCGACTGCTTCACCGCCGACCCGCCGCCCGCCGACGAGGTGCGGGCGCTGCGCAGGCACGTACGGGCCGAGATCGCCCGCACCGTGGGAAACGTGGCCCGGTACGGCCAGGCCGACCACGCGGTGGCGACGTCCAAGACGTTCAGGCAGCTCGCCAGGATCGCCGGGGCGGCGCCCTCGCACGAGGGGTCGTCCGTGCGCCGGGTGCTCAGGCACGCGGACCTGGTCGGGTGGACCGACCGGCTGATCAAGATGAGCACCAGGGAGCGGGCCGAGCTGCCCGGGGTCTCCGAGGGGCGGGCGCCGCAGCTGCCGGCCGGGGCGATCGTCGCCGACGCCGCGATGGACCTGTTCGGGGTGGCCCAGCTCGAGGTGTGCCCCTGGGCGCTGCGCGAGGGAGTGATCCTGCGGCGGCTGGACGCGATGCCGGAACGGTGAGGTTTACCAGAGCGTTCACAGGTAAGAGCGCATAGTCATGAACAGCCCTCAGGCTCACGTGGAAGGTGCCGCTCGCAGAGCGGCCAACAGTCAGACGCTCGACAGGCTGGCGCGGGTTGGATTGGCCTGCCGGGGTGTCCTCTACGGTTTGATCGGTTTCCTCGCCCTGCAGATCGCCTTCGGCGGGGGAAGCGGCGGCAAGGAGGCCGACAAGACCGGCGCGATCGAGACGGTGGCCGAGCAGCCGTTCGGCACGTTCCTGCTCTGGCTCATGGTCGTCGGGTTCGTCGCGCTGGTGGTCTGGCAGCTGTTCGAGGCCGTCATGGGCCATGGACGGACCAGGGACCGGGTGGAGTCGGGCGGGCGGGTGGCGGTCTACACGCTGATCGTGGCCACGCTGCTCGGCGTGCTGCTGCGCGGTGACTCCGGGGCCTCGATGGACAACCAGTCGAAGGACCTCACGGCCACACTGATGGACCTGCCCCTGGGGCAGTTCATCGTCGGCCTGATGGGCCTGGGCCTGATCGGCCTGGGTGCCTACTGGATCCGCCAGGGCTGGAAGAAGGAGTTCCTCAAGGACCTGCGCACCGGCGAGATGCCCGCGAGGGCGCGAGAGCTCGCCGAGAAGTTCGGCATGGCGGGATACATCGCCCGTGGCGTGATCGCCGCGGTCGCCGGCGTCTTCGTCATCCAGGCCGCGGTCACCTACGACCCCGACAAGGCCAAGGGCATCGACTCGACGCTGCGCTCGCTGGCCGACACCCCGGCCGGTCCGTGGCTGCTCGGCGTCGTCGCGATCGGTCTGCTGCTGTTCGCGGTCTACTGTTTCTTCGAGGCCCGCTGGCACCGCGTGTGACGGATGGAACCGCACGGTACGCCAGGTGCGGACACGCAGGTGAGGCGGCCTCTGGCAAGCCTCACCTGTCTATCCGGTAAGTGATCGCATTCCTACTTTTCCGCGACATCTTCTTCGCCGAGCTCCGCGTCTTCCCATCAGTGAAACGGTATCGGAGGGGGCGGTATGGACTCGTCGGAGTACGACGGCAGTGAATGGGTTCTCCGCCTGGCGGGTTCCCCGGACCAGGTGGTCAGAGCCCGCCGCCTGGTCTCGATGACCCTGGGGCGAGACCATCCCCTCCACGACGACTGCGTCCTGCTGACCAGTGAGATCGCCACCAACGCGGTGATCCACTCCCGGTCGGGGGACGGCGGGGCGTTCACCGTCACGGTGGCCTGCTCGGGGGCGGGGGTACGGGTCTCCGTCCAGGACGAGGGCTCCTCCGAGGCCCCCTGTGTGTGCCGTGCCTCGGCCGACGCGACGGGGGGCCGCGGCCTGCCCCTGCTGGAGGCGCTGGCCCACCGCTGGGGCGTGGTCAGGGAGGCCGGGTCCAACAGGGTGTGGTTCGAGCTGGTGCTGGAGATGGCAGGGCTGCGCGCGGGCAGCCTGGCCGGCGCCCGCTGACCCCGCGACCGGGCCGCCTCACGGGCCGCCTCAGGGGCCGACTCAGGGGCCGGAGGCGGGCGGGCGCAAGGCTCGCGTGCAGAGGGTGAGACCCTCCATCAGCGTGGTACGCGTGGTGTCGTCGACCTCGGCGAGCATGTCCTCCTCGATGCCGTCGAGCGAACGGTCGCAGTGCCGCAGCGCCGCCTGTCCTTCACGGGTGAGATGGGCGCGGAGCGTCCGGCCGCCGTCCGGGTGCGCGTCACGGCGGATCAGGCCGCGTTGTTCCAGCTCGCGGACGACCAGGTTCATCGCCTGTGGCGTGACGAAGGCGATGCGGGCCAGTTCGGCCGAGGAGAGCCCGGCGCGCATGCGCAGCTCGCTGAGCGCCATGTATTCGGTCGTCGTGATGCCGTACCGGACGAGCGCCTCGTCGAGCCGGGCGCGGATGCGGCGCTCCAGCCGGTAGACCATGTAGCTCAGGCGGGGGGCAGCCTGGTCGGCTGCGGGGGTGCGGCGCGAGGTCACGGGACGACCATAACCGGCGATGTAAGTTTCGCGCCCTTAATATCAAGCTACTTGATAACAAATCGCTTGATAAGCAGTGCAAGCAGCATTTTTCCGTGGATGGAGCGTCATGATCACTTAAGGGCGTTGCTTGACCGTTCGTCGGTGTCGCCCCTATACCGGCTGATGTCAGGACGAGTCGTCGGCGCCGCGGCCTCGTGCATCGAGCGAACGTCAAGCAGAGGAGAGCCGATGAAGCAATTGACCGCCGTGCTCGCGGGCGTCAGTTCCGCGGTGCTGTGCGCCGCCACGATCCTGGTGGCCGGACAGTCCGCCGCCGCGGCCACCCTGACCGAGGTGACCGGCTTCGGCGCCAACCCGGGCAACCTGCGGATGCACCTCTACGTGCCGGACAACGTGCAGTCCAGCCCCGCGATCGTGCTCGCCATGCACGGCTGCGGCGGCTCGGGGCCGGGCTTCTACTCGGGTTCGGAGTTCCGGACCCTCGCCGACCAGCACGGTTTCATCGTCATCTACCCGTCGGCGTCCAAGAAGGGCAACTGCTTCGACTCCTGGTCCGCGGCGTCGCACGTACGCGACGGGGGCAGCGACCCGGTCTCGCTGATGTCGATGATCACCTACACGCGGCAGCGCCACAACGGCGACGCCGACCGCATCTATGTCACCGGCAGCTCCGCCGGCGGCATGGAGACCAACATCATGCTCGGCAACTATCCCGACGTCTTCAAGGCCGGGGCGGCGTTCATGGGGGTGCCGTTCGGCTGCTTCGCGAACGAGGCCGACTACATTCCCTCGCCCGGCGCGAGCAACTGCGCCTCCGGGCGGATCAGCAAGACGCCCCAGCAGTGGGGAGACCTGGTCCGCGCCGCCTACCCCGGATACAGCGGTCCCCGGCCGCGCGTCCAGCTCTGGCACGGCACCACGGACAACCTCGTCTACTACGCCACCCACCAGCAGGCGATCGACCAGTGGACCAACGTGTTCGGCCTGAGCCAGACGCCCACCGGCTCGGACACGCCGCAGCCGAACTGGAACCGCCGCCGCTACGCCGACGGCTCCGGCACGGTGCGGGTCGAGGCGTACAGCATCCAGGGGGCCGGCCACAGCCTGCCGATGAGCGGGATGGCCGCGGCCGCGATCCAGTTCTTCGGCCTCACCGGCGGGCCGAGCCCGTCGCCGACCCCGACCCCGACCCCGAGCCCCACCCCGACACCGACTCCCACCCCCACCCCCGACCCGGGCACCGGGTGCAGGGTCACCTACCTTCCCAGCACCTGGAACAACGGCTTCACCGCCGATGTCACCGTGACGAACACCGGCGCGACCCCCGTCAACGGCTGGACCGTGACCTGGACGTGGCCGGGGAACCAGCGGGTCACCGGTGCCTGGAACGCCACGGTGACCCAGTCCGGCTCCCAGGTCAGCGCGCGCAACCTCTCCTACAACGGCACCATCGCCCCGCAGGCCCGGACCGGTTTCGGGTTCCAGGCCACGTACAGCGGCACGAACGCGGCTCCGACGGCGTTCGCGCTGAACGGGACCTCCTGCGTCATGGGGTGAGCCGGTCCAGGAGGCCGGAGGCCACTTTCAGGGCGGGCCGTTCGTACTCCTCGGCGCGTGCGTGGAAGACCTGCTCGGCCCGGATCGCCGGCCAGTCCGCGGGGAGGTGTTCGGCCGGCAGGTGGGGATCCTGCCGGACGAGCTGCAGCCAGTCGGTGTGCAGCAACAGCTGCCGTACGAGATCGTCCGGCGCGTCGGGAAGTGGCCGGGTGACGTCCCACCTGGCGAGGAACGCCCGATAGCGCCGGGCGATCTGCTCGATGTCGAAGGCCTTCGCGACCAGGTCGGCGGCCTCGGTGGGCCTGAACGCCCTGGCGGTCAGCACCGTGACGTGGTCGTCCACGTCCAGCGCGTCGAACACTCCGGTGACCTCCTTCGTGCCCGGAGCGATCCACAGCCCGCTCTGCAGCGGGCCGAACCCGGCCCAGACGAGCCGGGAGCGCAGGTCGTGGCGGGTGCTGCGCCGGCTGTCCGGCAGGGAGAACCCGACGACCGTCCAGGTGCCGTCCCAGTCGCGGTTCACCGCGCCGGTCTCCCAGATCCGCCGGCGCCCGTCCCGGAGCACCGCCTCGGCGTACGGGGTGAGCTCGATGTACGCCCTGCGTCCCACCCGATACCGGGTCACGAGGTCGCGCTTCACCATGCGGGCGAGCGTGGACCGGACGGCCTCCTCGGAGACGCCGAGACGGGCGAACACCTCGATGACGCTGCCCGAGGAGATGGCGGTGCCGCGGTCCAGCGCGTAGATGCCGAGGAAGCTGAACACCAGGGACTGCGGGCGCGCGGGCAGCACTGCCGGCGCTGCCTGCACTGCCGGCACTGCCTGCACTACCGGCGCCGCCGGTTCGTCTTCGCCGCCGATGCTCACACCGAAAGCGTAGACGGACCGGATGTCATGCACATAATTGACGGAAGTCATATATATGCCCGAGGAGAGCGCATGAACGTCGACGAGCTGGTCGCCATAGACGTGCACACGCACGCGGAGGTCTCCGCCGACGGGCACGCCTCGCTCGGTGACGAGCTGGCCGGCGCCTCGGCGAAGTACTTCAAGGGACACTCCCGGCCCACCGTCCCCGAGATGGCCGCCTACTACCGCGAGCGCAGGATGGCGGCGGTCGTGTTCACCGTCGACGCCGAACACGCCACCGGGCATCCGCGCATCTCGAACGAGGAGGTCGCGGCGAGTTGCGCCGCCCACGCCGACGTGCTGATCCCCTTCGCCAGCGTCGACCCGTGGAAGGGCAGGGCCGGTGTCCGCGAGGCGCGCCGGCTCGTGGCCGAGCACGGGGTGCGCGGCTTCAAGTTCCATCCGAGCGTCCAGGGCATGGCGCCCGACGACCGGGCGGCCTATCCCCTCTACGAGGCGATCGAGGAGATGGGCGTGCCGGCGCTGTTCCACACCGGCCAGACCGGCATCGGCGCCGGCCTGCCCGGCGGGGGCGGGATCCGGCTGAAGTACTCCAACCCGATGCTGGTCGACGACGTCGCCGTGGACTTCCCCGAACTGCGGATCATCCTCGCCCATCCGTCCTTCCCCTGGCAGGACGAGGCTCTGGCGGTCGCCACGCACAAGCCGTACGTCTACATCGACCTGTCCGGATGGTCGCCGAAGTACTTTCCGCCGCTGCTCGTCCGGTACGCCAACACGCTGCTGAAGGACAAGGTGCTCTTCGGGTCCGACTACCCGATGATCACGCCGGACCGGTGGCTCGCCGACTTCGACGCCCTCGACATCAAGCCCGAGGTCCGCCCGAAGATCCTCAAGGACAACGCCGCACGCCTGCTCGGGCTCGGCTCCCCCTAATGTCGGGCAGAGTATTGACGTTCGTCATGAATGTGCCTAACCTCCGGGCAAGCAAGCGCAGCAGTTCGCTCTCGGACTGAGGAGCTCGGTCATGACGAACCCGTCGGCCCTTCCCCCCAAGCAGGTTCAGCTCCGTCGCGCGGTGGCCTCCAGCTTCCTGGGCAGCGTCATCGAGTACTACGACTTCCTGCTGTACGCCACGGCCTCGGCGGTGGTCTTCAGCAAGATCTTCTTCTCCTCGCTCGACCCGCTCGCGGCCACGGCCGCCAGCTTCGGCACCTTCGCCACGGGCTACCTCGCCAGGCCGCTCGGCGGAGTGATCTTCGGTCACTTCGGCGACCGGCTCGGCCGCAAGCGCATGCTGGTCCTGACCATGACCCTGATGGGCCTCGCCAGCTTCCTCATCGGCGTGCTCCCCACCTACGAGCAGGTCGGCGCCCTCGCCCCCGTCGCCCTCGTCGTCCTTCGCGTGCTGCAGGGCGTCGCGATCGGCGGCGAATGGGGCGGCGCCGTGCTGATGTCCGCCGAGCACGCGACCAGCCGCCGCGGCCTGTGGGCGGGCTTCACCAACGCCGGAGCCCCGTTCGGCATGGTGCTCTCCACCGGGGTGCTCAGCGGCACCGCGGCCGTCCTGGGCGAGGAGGCGTTCCTGAGCTGGGGCTGGCGGGTGCCGTTCCTGCTCAGCATCCTCCTCCTGGCGGTCGGCCTGTTCGTCCGGCTGCGGGTCGCGGAGACCCCCGTGTTCGAGGCGGCCGGCGGCCGCGCCGCCCGGGTGCCGCTGCTGGACGTGTTCAGCCACCATCCGAGGGCGCTGCTTCTCGGGGTGGGCGTCGGGCTGTCCGCGTTCGTGGCCCAGGGCACGCTGACCACCTACCTCATCGCCTACGGCGTCCGGACCGGTTTCACCCGGCAGGCCGTGCTGAACGGCCTTACGCTCTCCTCCGCGCTGGCCGTGGTGGGCATCGTCGCCTGCGCGGCGCTCTCGGACCGGGTCGGACGCCGCCCGGTCGTGCTGGCGGGAGCGCTGCTCATGGCCGCGTTCGGCTTCGCGCTGTTCCCGATGGTGAACACCGGCAGCGTCGCCGTGCTCGTCGTCGCGCTGGTGCTGGGCCAGGCGGTCATCCACCCGCTGATGTTCGGTCCGCTCGCGGCGCTGTACGCCGAGCTCTTCCCCACGAGGAACCGCTACACCGGCGCCTCGCTCGGCTACCAGATCGCCGGACTCGGCGCCGGTCTGGGCCCGTTGCTGTTCGCCCAGCTGGACGCGTCGTCCGGGGGCGGCAGCACGACGACGATCTCGGTGATCATCGCCGTCTGCTGCCTGCTGACCGTGGTCTGCGTGCTGGCCCTGCGCGAGACCAGCGCCGACGACCTCGCCTCGGACGCCCCGGCGGTCCCCGCCGCCACCGATGCGTAACGCCGGGCTCGGAGGCTGGCCCGCCCGCCGGGCCCTGATGAGCCCCGGCCGCACCGCGTTCGTCTTCGCGGGCCGGTCGGTCAGTTACGCCGATGTCCACGAGCGGACGACCCGCCTGGCGTCGCGGATGCGCGAGGCGGGGATCCGGGCGGGGGACCGGGTCGCCTACCTCGGCCCCAACCACGTCGCCTTCGCCGAGACCATGTTCGCCACCCACATGCTGGGCGGTGTCTTCGTCCCGCTGAACTTCCGGCTGGCCGCGCCCGAGATCGCCTACATGCTCCGGCACTCGGGCGCCTCGCTCCTCGTGTACGACCCCGGCTGCGCGGAGACGGTGCGCGGCCTGCCCGGACCGTACACGGTCGTGGCCCTGCGGTCGCCCGCGCCGGGGGAGCACGACTTCGAGACCTGGGTGTCGCAGGGCGGTCCCGAGCCCGTCGACGTCCCGGTGGCGCTCGACGACGTCGCCCTGATCCTCTACACCTCCGGCACGACCGGCCGTCCCAAGGGCGCGATGCTCAGCCACGCCAACCTGGTGTGGAACTGCTTCAACATGATGATCGGCGTGGACGTGGCGAGCACCGAGGTGACGCTGATCAGCGCGCCGCTCTTCCACGTCGCGGCCCTGAACCAGACGATGCTGCCCACCTTCCTCAAGGGCGGCACCTCGGTGATCATGCCGTCCTGGGACGCCGAGCTCTGCTACGACCTCATCGAGAGGCACCGCGTGACGTGGATGTTCGGCGTCACCACGATGTTCGCCGACCTCGTCCGGTCGCCGCGCTGGGCCGGCGCCGACCTCTCGTCGGTGCGGACCCTCATGTCCGGCGGCGCCGCCGTCCCCGTGACGCTGATCCGCGCCTACCAGGAGAGGGGCCTGGTCTTCTGCCAGGGCTACGGACTGACCGAGACCGCACCCGGCGCGACCTTCCTCGAGGCGGGCGAGAGCGTGCGCAAGATGGGCTCGGCCGGGGTCCCGGTCTTCTTCTCCGAGGTGCGCGTGGTCCGCCCCGATCTCACTCCGGCACCGGTCGGGGAGCCCGGCGAGGTCCTCGTCCGGGGGCCGAACGTCACCCCCGGCTACTGGCGGGACCCGGAGGCGACCGCCGCCGCGCTGGGCGAGGACGGCTGGTTCCGCTCCGGCGACATCGCGATCGTGGACGAGGAGGGTCATCTGACCATCGTCGACCGGGTCAAGGACATGTACGTCTCCGGCGGGGAGAACGTCTACCCGGCGGAGGTCGAGAACGTGCTCTTCGCGCATCCGGCGGTGGCGGAGGTCGCCGTGGTGGGGATGCCGGACCGGAGGTGGGGCGAGGTGGGCCGCGCTTTCGCCGTGCTCCGTCCCGGTGCCGCCGTCACCCCCGGCGAGCTGACGGCCTTCCTCCGTCCTCGGCTCGCGAAGTACAAGATCCCCGTCTGTTTCGAGATCGTCGACGCGCTGCCGAAGACGGGATCGGGCAAGATCCGCAAGTCCGAACTCCGCGACCGCCCCCTGCCCGGATGAGGGCGGGACCCCGGGGACGGCGAGCGGCCGACGTCCCCTGCACCCATGCCGTACGGCTTCAAGGGGTGCCGCACGTCGCGGGGCAGAACGTGACCTCGGGGTAGCGCGGTGACGGTCCCTTCAGCAGGGGTTGCTGTCGTGATTTCAGGTGCTGGTCGAGGAAGGCCGCCACGTAGGCGCGGGTGAGCTCGGCGGAGCGCGCCCCGGACAGGGCGCGGTGGGAGGGTCTGATGCCGAGGGCGCCCGCCAGCAGCGGCAGGTCGGTGAAGGAGTGGTGCTCGCTGCCCGACAGCACGAGCCAGCGCTTCCATCCGGTCAGCAGCTTCCAGTCGCGGTCCCACGAGGTGTCGCGGCCCCCGGGGACGTGCTGCGGCGCGCCGATGAACATGAACGGCCGGGCGAACCCGCTCTTGGGGATCCGGGCGTAGGTGGTGCCGTCCATGTCGATCCCGGCGCGTACGCGCGAGTCCTTCACCATGGCCGCCACGGCGGCGGCCCCGCCGATCGACTGGCCCACCATCGCGATCCTTCCGCCGTCGATCAGGCCGGAACCGTCCCACTCCGATGGCAGCCGATCGAGGACGAAGGAGACGTCGGCGGCCCGGCCCTGGACCACTCTGGCGCCGAAGCCGGGGTCGGTGTCGCTGTCGCAGGCAAGGCATTCGGCGACCCGCCCGTCGGACAGGGTGGTGGCGTGGCTCTCGTGGGTGTGGTCGATGCCGGCCACGACGTACCCTCGGCCGGCGAGGTCCTCGGCCAGGGAGGTGAGGGTGCTCACCGGCTTGGTGAAGCCGGGAGAGAGCACCACCAGCGGGAATCCGCGCCCTGCGGGGTCGGCGTCCTTGACGGCGTTCGTGCGCGTCCTGCTCAGCGTGTCGTACGGCGCGCTGACGATCCTGGAACCTTTCAGCAGGAGCTCCGACTCCTTGGCCGTCATGTAGGGCGCCCGCTGTCCGTCGCTCCGCTTGGCCGGGTACCACAGGGTGACCTTGAGCTGCCTGGCGTCGGCGTCGAGGTCCCAGGGGTCGGGGCGGGAGGTGTCGGTCAGGTGCAGGACGGTGGTGCCGACCGGGTGGGTGCCGGTGGGGGTGGGCAGGGTGGCGGGGCCGGTCGGGGTGAGCGGTGGGCCGGCGTCGGCCCGGGGCGGGGTGGGCGCTGAGCAGGCGGACGCGGCCAGGACGACCAGTCCCGCGGCGACGGCCAGGAGCTGTCTCATGGGGGTCCATTCACTTGTGCAGCAGGGCCACGGCCTTGGCCAGGGCGGGGTCGCGTCCGGCGGCGGCGTCCTCGGGGGTGAGGGGCACGTGGTGGTCGGGCGGCACGCCGACCTTGTCGATCACCTCGCGGTCGGGTCCCAGGTGGTGTTTGTCGGGGAAGCTCAGCAGGGTGTTGTTGGCGAGCAGGTAGGAGCCGGCCGGGCCGGAGACGAGCCCGGCGGTCCTGGTGCCGACCAGGTGTCCGATGCGCAGGTCCTTGACCGCGGAGCTGAAGTGTTCACACGCCGAGGCGCAGCCGCGGTCGGTGAGTACTACCAGTGGCAGGCCGAGGAGTTCGACGGTGTCGTCGGTGCGCATGGTCTGGCATGTGCCGTCCACGGTGCACTGGTAGGCGGTGTTCTTGCCGTGGGTGAAGGCGCTCAGCAGTCGGATCGCCTCGGTGGGGCTGCCGCCGCCGTTGCCGCGCAGGTCCAGCACGACGCCCGACAGCGTCCGGCCGGTCCGCAACCGGGCGACGGCCTTGAGTACCCGGTCCGCGGAGTCGGGGGCGAACCCGGTCATCCGCACCTGAGCGACGTCGTCGTCCAGCAGTTTCGACTGCACTACTTGCAGGGTGTCCAGGTCGCGCTGGAACAGGCCGGGCTTGAGCATCATGCTCCAGCGGCGGCCGGTGGCCTGGCGCAGCAGCCGCAGCCGTACCGGCCGTGCGTCGGGGTATTGCGGGTAGAGGGTGGCGATCGCGGGGGTGGCCTTCCCGTCGATGAAGGGCGCTGATCCGTTGACCGCCTCGATGACGTCACCCGGGCGCAGGCCGGCGGCCCGCGCGGCGCCGCCTTGTACGGTGGTGACGAACAGCGGGGCGAGGGCGGTGCCGGGGTTGGCGTTGGCTTGTGGGCCGGTGACGTTGGCGGTCAGGCCCAGGCCGTAGCCGTCGCCGTCGTAGTAGTCGGGCGGTCGTTTGACGTCGTGCGTCCAGCGGGCGTGGTTGTCGCCGAGGCTCGCCACGATGGCTTCCAAGGTGACGTCGGCGAGCTTGTCGCGCAGGTCGGGGACCTGGTCGGTGACCTTTGTGTAGGCGGTCTCGAAAGCGGTCCAATCGGTTTCGCGGTCGCCGGTGAGGGCGGGCATGGTCGCCTCGGGTACGTCGTGCCCGGTGCGGTTGAGTTCTTGGGTCAGGGCGACGAATCCGGCGATCAGCAGGGAGCGGGCGTCCAGGGTAGCGCCGCTGTAGTAGGTGCCCAGGATGCAGAAGTAGGCCTGTTCGATGACGTCGATCGTGGTGGCCGTTTCGGCTGCGGGGGGTCCTTGGGGGCGGGCGCAGACCGCCGGGCCTGTGGTGCCGGCCTGGAGGCGTGGCGGTGTGGGCGCGGTGCAGGCCGCCGCCAGCAGCAGGGCGAGTCCAGCGGCCGCGGCCCTGGCAACGGTCCCGACAGTGCTCACGACAGGCGCCTTCGGACCCACCAGAAGCAGAACCAGGTGAGGGCGGCGGTGAGCAGGGCGTAGATGCCGGTCTCGATCCACTGGAAGGGCCAGAAGCGCTCCAGGGGCTGGTAGGTCGCCTGCTGCCGGTAACCGAGCCGGTTGACCTCGACCAGGCACCCGTCCATGCCCCCTCCCGCTCCCGGTCCCGGCGGTGCGCAGGGCCCCGACGTGGTGGAGGTCCTGATGGCGGCGCCCTCCTCGCCGCCGCCGGAGATGATGCGCCCGGACGGATCGACGAAGTCGCTGGACAGGACCCAGGCGCCAGCCCCTGCCTGACCGGGAACGGCAGAGTCCAGCGTGATGTACACGAACTGGTTTTCGTCCCGTCTTATGCCGATGCCGTCCACGTTCGCATGGCTGAGTTCGAAGGTCCCGGCGACCGGGGGCATCAGGTGGGGACGGACGAGCAGCGGCATGGCGAGCTGGATCGCGACGAAGACGGCCAGGGTGAGGGCCATGGCGGCCAGGGTGCGGCGCACCAGCATGCCCACGGTCACGCCCAGGACGAAGGCGAAGGCCGCGTACCCCATCGGGGTGATACCGCGCGCGCCGAACACCAGGGGAGCCATCAGGGCTAGGTCCGGAGCGGCCGACTTGTCCAGGGGAGCGGACCACCAGGTCACCGCGAGGCCGCACACGCCGGCCGCGGCCACGGCCACCAGGCCGGTGAGCCCGAGCTTGACCGCCAGCCAGCGGCCGCGGGTGATGCTCTGGTTCCACACCAGCAGGTGCGTGCCCGCCTCCAGCTCGCGGGTGATCAGCGGCGCCCCCCAGAAGAGCCCGACCAGCGCCGGCACGAGCAGCACGAGGAGGCTGACTGCCAGGAAGGGCATCTGGTAGTCGTCGAAGAGGCTGTCGAAGAAGCGGTCGCAGGTGTCGTCCCGCACACAGGCGGCGATCCCGGTGGAGTAGCGAGAGGCCAGTTCCGGGCCGGTCAGGGCCAGGGTGGCGACGAGTGCGACGAGCAGGGCGGCCGTCATCGTGGCCGAGCCGCGGAACTGGCGCCAGGTCAGCCAGATCATCGCTGCACCTCCAGGGCGGTTCGCCGGTTGTCGGCGGTGCGTTTCTCCATGTAGGCCAGGACGAGGTCCTCCAGGCCGAGCCGGCCGACCGTCCAGGCGGGGTCGTGGATCGGGGCGTCGGTGCGGACCACGTACGTGCTCTGCCGGTCGGTGTGGCGTGCGGAGATCACGTGCTGGTCGGTGGGGAGCCGGTCGGGGGCGCGGCGCGGGCCGGTGAGCCGGTGATGGGTGGCCAGCAGCTTCTCGGTCTCCCCGGCGATCTGGACGCGCGAGTCGACGAGCACGATGAGGAAGTCGCAGATCCGTTCCAGGTCGGAGACCAGGTGGGAGGAGAGCACCACGCTCAGCGTGTGCTCGGCGGTGGCCTCCATCAGCCCTTGCATGAACTCGCGGCGGGCCAGCGGGTCCAGCGAGGACACCGGCTCGTCCAGGATCAGCAGCTCGGGCCGCTTGGCCAGGCCCAGGGTGAGGGCGAGCTGGGCGCGCTGGCCGCCGGACAACTTGCCCGCCCGCTGGGTGGGGACGAGGCCGAGCCGCGCGATACGCTCCCGTGCCATCGCGGCGTCCCAGCGGGGGTTGAGGCGAGCGCCCAGCCGCAGGTGCTCGGCGACGGTCAGTCCCGCGTAGACGGGAGTGTCCTGGGCGACGAACCCGACCTTGGCCAGCTGCGCCCGCCCGCTGACGGGCCGGCCGCCGAGTACGGTGATGTCGCCCGCCGTCGGCTCCAGCTGGCCGCCGGCCAGCTTCAGCAGCGTGGTCTTGCCGGCGCCGTTGGGGCCCACCAGCCCGACGACGTGGCCCGCCGGGATGTCGACGGTGCACTCGCGCAGCGCCCAGCGCCTGCCGTACCGCTTGCCCAGCGCCTGGGCCTTCAAGACAGCGGTCACGCTATGTCCTCCTGAGCGGTGGTCCGAAATGTGGTCATGAACAGGGCCTCGATGCTCTCGTCGTCGAGGCCGGCCCGGCGGGCCTTGGAAAGCCAGCGCTGCAGCTCCAGCCGTAGCGGGCCGTGCGCGGCCAGCGAGGTGTCGGTGAGGGTCGCCGTGACGAACGTCCCCACCCCTGGCCTGGCGGCGACCAGGCCCTCGTGCTCGAGTTCCCGGTAGGCCTTGAGGACGGTGTTGGGGTTGATCGCCAATTGCGCCACGGCCTCCTTGACGGTCGGCAGCTGGTCGCCCTCGCGCAGCAGGCCGAGTCGCAGCGCGTGCCGTACCTGCTGGACCAGCTGCATGTACGGCGAGACGCCGGACTTCGCATCCAGATGGAACTCGATCACCAGTTCCTCCATTTATCTACTGTCCTAGTACTTTAGATTATTACATGTATGGAACTTGTTAAGAAACGTTCGGCGGGGCCGGTGCCGGCGCGTGACGCCGACGAGCCCGGTGCGGGGATGACAGCACCGGGCTCGTGGCAGGGGTGACCGCACCGGGTTCGTGCGGGCTCACGGTAGGGACGATCCCACCGGTTCGTGCGGGCTCCGGCGGGAACGACCCCACCGGGTTCGTGCGGGCTGTGACGGATCGGCCGCGCCGGGTCCGCGGTGGCGGACCGACGCGGCCGGGCCGGGTCTGTGGTGGCGGACCGACGCGGCCGGGCCGGGTCTGTGGTGGCGGACCGACGCGGCCGGGCCGGGTCTGTGGTGGCGGGCCGGATCGGCCGGGCCGCGCTGGGGGACCGTCAGTCCCGCGGGTTCCAGCCGTCGGTGTCCACGTCGAGGTCGAGCGCGCCGGCGACGTCGCCCCACCCGACGAACTTGAAGTTCGTGTTCTCCCTGGCCTCGCCGTCCCCGTCGACCGCCCCCGGGGTGTTCTCGCCGTCGTGTGCCACGAGCAGGCCCTTGTCGAACCGGCCCAGCGGGACGTTGACCACCATCGAGCCGTCGCTGTGCTCGACGCCGTCCAGGCCGTGGCCCGCGCCGATCCGGAACCGCCCGACGTAGTCGTTGCCCTTGCGGTCGTAGACGATGAAGGTGTTGTCACCCTGGCCGGAGGCGAGCAGGTAACCGCCGCCGCCGTCACCGTGGTAGATCGTCAGCCCCTCGGCGTCCGCCGACAGGTGCCTGCCGCCGTAACCGGGGTCGGCGCCCGGCGCGCACTCCTCGGTCTCGGGGTCGTAGACGCCCGGCCTGCCGTACTCGCGGACCTTGTCGACCAGCTTCGGGGCGCCGGTGAGGTCGGCCCGCATCCGCCAGATGCCCACGTCCTCCTGGGCGGCGTAGAGCACGTCCCGCTCCCCGTCGACGACCATGCCCTCGACCTGGGGCAGCTCGCCGGGCTCCAGGCACGGTGTCCAGGTCGTACGGTTCGGCAGCCGGAACGAGGCGGGCAGGTCCAGGGTGCGGACGAGCCGGTAGCCGACCTTCCCGTGCGCGGTGGCGGTCAGCCTCAGCAGCGCGACGCGCGTCCTGTGCCGCTGGCTGACCAGGACGTAGGTGCCGGTCCCGTCCTGCCAGGTGGCCAGGCCGTACGCGGTCCGCGCGTCGTTGACCTGCTCCTGGCCGGTGTTGAACACGAACGGCACGGCGGGGTCGGTCAGGTCGGTGAGCGGCGCCCGCCCGCGTCCCGCCCCTTCCCTGTCGACAGCGTCCTTGTCGACGGCGTAGAAGCGGATCTGGTCCCGGCCCCGGTCGGAGACGACGGCCAGATCGGTCCTGACGCCGTTGGACAGGCGCAGGCCGTACACCAGGTCGACGTTGTTGAACCGGCCGGGCTCGTCGTCCTCGCCGGGGGCCGCGGGGGCGGGTACGTGCTGGAGCTGCCTGCCGTCCAGGTCGTAGGCGTAAAGGCCGCCCTCCTTGGCGGTGGTCATCACCACGCTTCCTGCCGAGCGGGTGGGATGCACCCAGATCGCGGGGTCGTCGCCGTTGGCGTTGCCACCGGCGTCGTCGTCGAACAGGGCGGGGGTCTCGACCCGGGGCTTGACCGTGGGCATCCCGTCGGCCAGCGCGGCGGGCGCGAGCGCGGATCCGGCCAGGCAGAGCGCCAGCGCTGCCAGGCAGAGGCGAGCAGGTGAACGCATGGGCACCTTCTTGTGCGTGAGATATGTGGAGAAATGTCTCTTTTGATCATTGGGGGGTCGTCATAACGGGGAGTTGACGAGAGGGAAACACGGTGTCCGCATGGCGTGATAGCGGAATTAACAAATTCGTACGGTCTCGTACCGGCCGGCGCGCCGGTGGCCCGCGACCGGCGTCGTGACACCTTCCGCCCGGGGCCGTCCACGGGCGGTGAGGTGAACCGCCCCGCCGCGGGTGTCAGCGATATGTGCGCCGTCTGACAGCGGCCCGGGGGAGTGTGCGCGGGTCACCACCATCGAGGAGGAGTCAGCGCTTCACGCTTTCGAGGCCGAGGGGCTGGTCAAACGGTTCGGCGGGGCCACCGCGCTCGCCGGGATCGACCTGGCCGCGCGGCCGGGCGGACGTCCAGCTCGGCCAGCAGACCGGCCATGCGGGCGGCGCGAAGCGGGTCGACGGGCAGGACGTGGCCGGTCCACCAGCGGGCGACCTCCGGGGTCGGCCCCGCGGGAACCAGGTCCAGGTAGTCGTCCAGCGGCGGATCGTAGATGAAACCGGGCACCACGCCCCGGCTCTCCAGCCGGGCGACGACCTCGTCGCGGTCCTCGACCAGCAGGGGCACCCGCAGCAGCGGCTGCGGCGGGGCGTCGCGGACGCCCTCGGCCGCCCAGGGCAGGGTGCGCAGCAGCTCGACCCCGGCCACCCGGCGCTCCCGCTCGCGGTCGATCACCCGGAACCGGGAGCGGTGGTAGCCGCGCAGCAGCGGCCCCTGACGCATCCGCCAGTCGTCGAGGTCGATCCGCAGCCAGTGGTCCATGGCACGCGGGTCGACCGGATCGGCGGCGACGACCGCGCGCAGCTCGTCCTCGCGGGGCGGGCAGCGGTGGCCGGTCCATCGCACGAGCCCGAGCGCCTTGAGCGCGTGCCACATCGGCCTGACCAGCCCGGTGCGGTAGATCGTCTCGCGCAGCACGGGCCGCAGCGTGCCGAGCAACTGGGCGCGCGCCCCTCCGGGGAGCAGCAGCTCGTCCCTGGCCCGCGCCAGCTCGGGCAGCGCGGCCGGGTCCTCCGCGGTGAGGAACCCGCCGGACATCGCCCGCCCGTGCTTGGCGAGGCTGAACACCCCGGCGGTGCCGAAGGTGCCCGCCGGGCGGCCGTCCACGACCGTCTGCATGGCGTGCGCCGCGTCGTCGAGAAGGAGCACGCCGCGCCGGTCGCACTCGGCCCGCAGCTCGGTCACCCGGTCGGGCTGGCCGTACAGGTGCGTGGTGACGACACCGGCGAGACCGGTCCAGTCGACGGCGGGGACGTCGATGTTGCCGTCGCGCCAGGAGACCGGCGCCATCACCGGCTCCAGCCCGGCGGCCAGCACGACGAACAGCACCGTCTCGCAGTTCGTCGGCGAGATCAGCACCCTGTCGCCGCGCTTGAACCAGTGGCGCAGCGCCAGCAGCAGGCCGAACCTGGCGGACGGCACGTGGAGGCACTCCTGGCCGATCCGGTCGCGCATGGCCGCCTCGAGCGCGCGGCGGCCGTTCCCGCGGCCGTTCCCGCGACCGTCCGCACGGCCGTTCCCGCGGCCGGACGTGGCGGGGTCAGCGCTCATCGGGCCCTCCTTCGGTCGGCTCACGTGGTCTTCCCGCGGGTGCGCAGCCGACCGTACCGCTTCATGGCCCTGTCGGCGGCGCCGTACAGGGCCGGGCTGTCGAGGATGAACCGCCGCACCCGGCGGACCGGCTCGGTGCGCAGCCAGTGCGCCGCCGCGCCCGCCGACCGGCGGCGCACGATGCCCTCGGTGACGGGGACGGTCCGGCTGCACAGCGCGTCCTTGTACTCCGAGCCGTTGCTGATGCCCAGGTCGAACGAGGTGACCCCGAGCTTCGCGGCGGCCTCGGCCATGTGCAGGTGCTGGATCAGGCCGGGGGAGTATCTGGCGTACTCGGGGTCGTAGGCGGGAAACCATCCGATCATCGTCGTGCCGGTGCGCAGCCCGAAGTGGCCCGCGACGGGCCTGCCGCCGGCGTACAGCATCGACAGCGGCCCGGCGAAGTCGTCGGTGTCGACGGCGTGCAGGCGCTCGGCCAGCTCCACGACCCACGCCCTGCCGAAGCGGTCGGGACGGCCCATCCGCTGGTACTGGGCGGACTTCCACTCGCGCAGCAGCCGGAACTGCTCCGGGTCGCGCACCGCGAACTCGGAGGTGACCTCGCCCGCGTCGCGGCCCAGCTTGCGCTCCTTGTACAGGGTGGTCTTGAGGAACTTCGGGGAGCGCCCGCGCAGCTCGTCGAGGAAGGCCGAATAGCCGCCGCCGAGGTCGAGGAGCACGGCCTCCTGCCTGAGCGTCTCGAACGGCTGGAACCACGGCTGGCGCTCGACCATGCAGCCGAACTCCCACACGCTCAGCCCGCACGCCTTGAGCAGGGCGCCGGAGTCGAGCTCGGCCCCCGGCCGGTGGACGACCCCCTGGGAGAGCGAGACCCACCCGCCCAGCGCGGCGCCCACCCCGCCACCGTGCCGCTCGAAGGGGAAGAACCCCACGGGCCCGTCCGACTCGGTGATCACCGCCACCCGCGCCGCCGCGCTGACCTCGCCCATCGCGACCGTGAAGTCCGGGCTGAGGAAGGGGTTGTCGAGATGCGGGTTGGAACGTTGCATCCCCCGCCATGCCGCGATCTCGGCCGGGCCCAGCTCCGCGGGCCGGATGACGCTGATCCTCATGCGCCGCCCCCCGCCGGGCGAGGACGACCAGCGGTGGGCGCAAACCTGCCGTTCACGAGGCGGTGGTCCTTTCTCGAAGCCTGGTCCCAGGCACTGGACGTCGTCGGGCGAAGGACGAGATCCACTGGGCGCGGGCACGAAGGGGTGTACGTCACGGCACGAGGAAACCATCCCGGAGCCGGGAAGCGATCCCCCGAACCGCCAGCCGGTAATCAATGAGTCAAATCTATCTGGGATGTCGCCCTATGCGCTCAGTAGCCCGCCAGATTCGCTAGGCGACGTCGAAGGAGGCCGGTCCCGGGGGCACCCTGGGTGGCATCGGGGGGACCGCGGGGATGAGCCGCTCGATGACCGGCAGGGCGCGGTGGGCGTACAGCGGGTCGATCGGCAGCACGTGCCTGGCCCACCAGCGCGCCACCTCGGGCTCGGGAGAGGGGTCGGTGAACTCCGGCAGGTAGCCGTCGTACGGCGGGTCGTAGAGGTAGCCGGTGGCGACCCCGTGCCGCTCCAGCTCGGCGATGGCCCCGTCGCGGCCGTAGACCAGCAGCGGGACCCGGAACAGCGGCTGGTCCAGGTGGCGGCGGACGGCCGGTGCCACGGTGGGCTGCGCGGCCAGCACCGAGACACCGGCGATCCGCCGTGACCGCTGCCGGGGCAGCGCGTGCAGGCGCCGCGACTGGTACCAGCGCGAAAGGTGGCCCCGCCTGGCCCGGTAGTCGTGCAGATCGGCCTGGACCCAGGAGTCGAACGCCGGCAGCTGCTGCGGTGCGTACTCCATCGCCCTGAGCAGCTCCGCCGGACGCGGGGCGATGCGGTACCCCTCGCGCTCCTCCTCCATGCCGAGCGCGCGCATGGCCCTCAGCGCCGGGCGGACCATGTTCAGGCGCAGCGCGGCGTGCCGGCCCGCGGAGGTCAGCACGCTGTGGATCTCCTTTCTGAAGACGCCGGGCTGCAGCAGCCGGTCACGCTCGCGCTCCAGGGCGCGCAGGTCCGGGAGGTGCTCGACCGCGATCACCCCGCCGGAGCCCGCCCCCGCGTGCTTGGACAGGCTGAACACGCCGGCCACCCCGAAGGTGCCGATCGGCCTGCCGTTCACGCTCGTCTCGATCGCGTGCGCGACGTCCTCGATCAGGATCTTGCCGCCGAACGCGGACACCCGGTCCGGCAGTCCGTACAGGTTGGTGGTGAGCACCGCGTCGACCGTGTCGAGGTCGACGGCGTCGACGTCGATGTTGCCGTCGTCGAGGGAGAGCGGGGCGATGACCGGGCGCAGCCCGGCCGCGAGCACGAGGAAGAGGATCTCGTCGGCCGACAGCGGTGACATCAGCAGCCGCTGGCCGGGATGACACCAGTGCCGCAGGGCCAGATACAGGCCAAGGCGGTTGGAAGGCAGCGATAGGCAGAGGCGATGTGTCCGCTTCGCCACAATGTGCTCAGGAGTCACTGGAGACCGTCTATCACGTACGACATCGGGACCGCAAACCGGCGGCCGCGTGTCGTCCTAACCGGTGCTCACCTGGGAGGTCTTGCCATGGTTCATCACCCTGCGCATGTTCGGGAAGACCAGCAGCGCCACCAGGAGCTGGCTGCCGAGCATGGCGTAGCCCACCGCGGCGATCCCGAAGTGGGGGAAGAGCACCGCTATTGAGGTGAGGACCAGGACGGCCATCCCGATCTGGACGAGGGCGAGCTTGCGCGCCTCGCTCTGGGCGCGCAGCATGCTGAGGCAGATCTCGATCACCGTCTGGGGGAGCACGGCGATCGCCATCAGGCGCAGCAGCGGCGAGCCCGCCTCGGCGAAGCCAGGGCCGAACACGCTCAGGATCAGCGGCGCGCCGATCACGACTATCGCGACGACCGGGCCGACGATCAGGAAGGTGCGCCGCAGCGCGTTGCGCACGCTCTGTGCCAGCTGGGCGGCGTTGAAGGACCCCTCGACGGTCAGCGAGACCGCCATGTTGGCCGCGAGCAGCCCGACCATGGAGCCCAGCGTGTGGGCTATCGAGAAGTAGCCGAACGTCGGCGCGTCGTCGAGCCAGCCCGCGACGATGACCGGCACGAGATAGAGGATCAGCAGGATGGAGAACGCGCCGGGGAAGTCTCCGGCGAGGAAGCGGCCCACCTCGCGCAGGCGCGGCGGGTTCGCGGCGCTCACCTCGGTGTTCTTGACGTGCTTGGGGATGATCACGCCGAAGATGAGCCAGCTGATCGGGATCAGCGCGATGGCCGTCGGCACGATCCACGAGACGAAGATCCCGCCGAAGACGCCGCCCTGCGGCAGCGCGTACGCCAGCGCGACGAGCAGGCCCATCTTGACCAGGCCGAACGCCAGGCTGTTGACCGGCACCCAGACGGCGTTGCGCAACCCGGCCAGCGTCACGTCCTGGAGGGTGAAGACGGTCCACACGAGCACCGAGGCGAGGAAGAACAGTCCCGGGCCGAGCCCGCCGAGGTCGGCGTAGACCGAGCCCCAGATCGGCAACGTCAGCAGGAACCCCAGCGCCGCCACCAGGCCGGCGGCCCCGGCGACCGCGTAGCCGCGCAGGACGAACTCGGCGGTGCGGCGCCCGGCCACCGGGATGAACCTGGCCAGGGCGCCCGCGAAGGCGAGCCCGGTCAGGGAGGAGAACAGCCGCATCGCGCTGATCTGGGCCTGGCCCTCGCCGAAGGCGGCGGCGGTGTACAGGTGCGTCGCGAGGAACCAGTAGCCGAGGCCCAGCACGGCGGTGATCCCCGTATTGATCATCAGCGCGTAGCCCTGCAGGAACAGCGGGTTCCTCAGGTCCTTGCGCAGGCGGTCCATCAGACCGGTCCCGCGCTCCTCGGTCGCCGTCCGGCCCGCCGCCTGGTCGCTCCCCTCGCGCGTCACGCCGCCATCGTCGGCCGGGCCGCTTGCACCGACCTTGCCACCCGCTGTACGGAGGCCGGTGGCCGCGTTCACCGGGGGTTCGGGGCCCTCGGGCCGGGTGCCCGGCGCGGGAACGCCGCCCCTGGGCCTGGCGTGCCGGCCTCGTCCGGTGCCGTGCTCACTCACCCCGGTGCTCCCGGTCCGCGCCGTTCCCGGAGGCGGCGCGGGAGCACCGGGGATCGCTCGGGCGGGGTGGATCGGTGGCCTCGCCGGCGGGCCCCGGAGGGCACGTCGCCGGCGTACGCGTCTCGTCACGAGACCTGCCGGTCACCGAGGGGTACATGAGAATCGGCACGTGAGTCATGATGCCCCAGTTTCAAGCGAGCCGTGTCCGGCATGTATCCGGAAGTCCCGGGCACGGCCTGATCGTGATGGGGACTGCCCTGCTTTCGTGGGGTTGAGGGGGTGGAGCGGGAGTGGCCGAGGTCACCGAGGTCACCGCGAGCGACCCGCGATGTGCGGAGCGGGTTCGCGGGAGCCGGGCGGTCCGGGGCGAGGGCGCGCCACCCGGGTCCTCAGGGTCCTTGGGGCCGGGGGTCTCAGGGCTTTTCCGGGTCCTCAGAGGGCCGGTGCCGGCGCGGGCGCCGCGGAGGCCCGGGAACCTCGGGAGGTGAGGAGACGGTTCAGGACGCGGACGCCGAACTCCAGGCCCTCGACGGGGACGCGCTCGTCCACGCCGTGGAACATGCCGAAGTAGTCGAGGTCCGGGGTGAGCATCAGCGGGGCGAAGCCGTAGCCCCTGATGCCGAGCCCCGCGAAGGACTTGGCGTCCGTGCCGCCCGACATCACGTACGGCACCGGCCGCGCCGCCGGGTCCTCGGCCACCAGGGCGGCACCGAGCCGGTCGAAGAACGGTGAGTCCATCGGGGCCGAGGGGGCATCCTCGACGTTGACGAACTCCCGGGTCACCCGGGGGCCGAGCAGGCGGTCGATCGTCTCCAGGAACTCCTCCCGGTATCCCGGCAGGAACCGCCCGTCCACGTGGCCCTCGGCGGTGCCGGGGACCACGTTGACCTTGTAGCCCGCCTGGAGCATCGTCGGGTTCGCCGAGTTGCGGATCTGCGCGCCGAACAGGTCGCCGATCCGGCCGAGCCGCGCGGCCTCCTCCTCCAGCCGGTCGAGGTCGATGCGCTCGCCGAGGATGTCCGACAGGTCCTCGATCAGCGCCGCCACCCCGGGTGTCAGCCGCACCGGCCAGGGGTGGGAGGCGATCCTGGACATGGCGTGGCAGAGCTCGGCCACCGCGTTGTCCACCGGCGGGCGGGAGCCGTGGCCCGCGACGCCGGTCGCGGTGAGCCGCATCCAGGCGGTGCCGCGCTCGCCCACCGCGACCGGGTAGATCCGCGCGCCCGGAGCCTCGACGCTGTAACCGCCGGACTCGCTGATCGCGTCGGTGCAGCCGTCGAACAGCTCGCGATGGTGGCGCACCGCGTAGCGCGCGCCGTACTCGCCGGTGGCCTCCTCGTCGGCGAGGAAGGCCAGCACGACGTCCCGGTCCGGCCGCACCCCGCGCCGGGCCCAGTCGCGGACCAGGGCCAGCGTCATGGCGAGGGTGCCCTTCATGTCGACCGCGCCCCGGCCCCAGACGCATCCGCCGGAGACCTCGCCGGAGAACGGGTGGATCCGCCAGTCGGAGGGCCGGGCGGGGACCACGTCGAGATGGCCGTGGATCAGCAGGGCCTCGGGCGAGTCGCCGGGGATCCTGGCGACCACGCTGGTCCTGCGGCTGGCCGACTCGAACACCACCGGCTCGATCCCGGCGTCGGACAGCAGGGCGGCGACGTGCTCGGCCGCCGGACGCTCGCCGGGGCCGGGGTTGGTGGTGTCGAACCTGATCAGGTCCGAGCAGATCTGCGCGACCTCGCTGCTCATCGACTCGCTGCTCATCGACGAAACGCCCCCCGGAGACAAGAACCCACAATCTGGATCAAAGGTGCATACCCCTCCGGGTTGGAAATAGCACCTCGGGTCGTCGTGTCGAGCACTCCCGGCCGGCTGCGACGCCGCTACCCCTCCAGGGCCCGGGAGCTTGGCTCACTCGCTGAGCGCGGCCTGCGGAGTCTTCTTGGTCGATCCCTTGGCCACGCTGGGGTCGCCGGCGGCGAACGCCTCGGCGACCTTCCCCCCGATGCGCCCGCGCTCGCTCACCTCGATCCCGTGGGACTTCGCCCACGCCCGGATCTCGGCGCTCCGCTCGCGGTTGCCGCCGGAACCCTTCGCCCTGCCCTTGCGGCTCAGGGAGGTGCTCGCCTTGCGGGCGGCGGACTGGAACGGTTTGAGGGCCTCACGAAGTTTCGTGGCGTTCTTCGAACTCAGATCGATCTCGTAGGCGGTGCCGTCCAGGCCGAACGAGACGGTCTCGTCCGCCTTCTTGCCGGTGATGTCGTCGGTGAACGTGACGACTTGCTGACGTGCCATTGTGCGACTCCTTAATCTTGGCGCCGGAGCGTGCGGTCGTGAACCCGACCGACGATGGTTCCCGCGTCTCTTCCCCGTGCGCAAAACTCTAGTCCCTCCTTTCACCGCCGCGCTCAGGAAACCCCTGCCCACCGGAGATCCACCCTTCAGGTTAATTACTCAAGGCCGAACTCCGACGTCTCCACGTCATTGGGAAATGCTTCCCGCTCGCGGGGGATTAAAAACGACGGCGGCGCCGTGGTTTCCGAGCGCCTTGTATGCCGAGATCTGTCGGCCACCCCGGCGGATTTTCCGGAAGGGGGCATCTGGGCGCTTTGGAGTTTCATGACCTCCGGGTGGTTTCCGGCCTCGCCGCCCGGAAAAAATCGACTTCCGCCACTTGGGGCGACTCCGGTCCGTCGTTCCACTGCCGTTCGTTTCACGGACGCGGCCACGCCGGGCGCGGCGATCTCCCGCCGTCGCCCCTCTCGGTCGCCGGGCGTGTCCTTCGTCCCCTTTTCGCTGCTCAAGGCACCTGCCGAGCCGAGGTCGCAGGGAGGGAACCGGAGGGTGGGCCGGGTGCGGAGAGGCGGGGAGGAGAAGCTCCACGCGCGTCGTCCCGGGCGCTCGGCGGACAATTCACGCACGCCGGATGTCCGTAACCGAACGCGTTCCGGGATTCTGGCGGACAAATGACTTCGCCGCGTCCGGAATGCGTGCCGCCGGTCCACGGGTTTGCCGGCGTCCGGCACCGGGTGTCTTCGAAGGCGCCCGGCGCACGTGGCCGATCACATTGAGGTGCGGTCCAGACACTCTGAGGTAAGGCAAGACTCGCCTTGCGGACCGTATGATTCCGGACGTCTCGCATTGTGGGGGAGGAGGACGGCGGGCGTCGTTTGGTCCTTGGCGGTCATTGGCGCGTTCCATCGTCCGTCCGGCCGGACCAATCAAACGGCGTTCCCCGAATTGTTCGCGAGCCGGCGGGGCATCGGATAGGGGCATTGACCGGATCCGGCGTCCCCGCGCCCCGGCCCCCGGTCCCGCGCTCCGGCCCCGTCCCCCGGCCCTCGAAGCCCTCGACGCCGGCGGTTCGGACGCCGGCCGTGCGGTCGCGGCCGGATTTGTCGGTCGTGATCTCTACCGTCCGGCCCATGACAAGTGCAGTGCAGGCCTACTCCTACGCCGGCCCCTCCACGCTCTCCGACGGACATCTGGGACTGTCGACGTCCGGAGGCCGGACCACGACGGGCTTCCTCGACCATCCCCGGTTCTTCAGCGGGTTGCTCACCCAGGCCGCGCCCGCCGCGACCGGCCTGCTCGCGGTCGCCGACGTGGCGCTGGCCCGCTACCACCGGCCGCAGCCCGGATTCACCCGCGATCCGGTGGTGACCTGCGGCGGCGACCGCCTCAGGTTCGAGTCGTTCTCCGCCTGCGGCGGCGTCTACGCCCGGCTGGACGTGCTGGGCCCCGCCCTCGACGGCGAGGTCTTCGATCGGGGCACCACCAACGTGGACGTCAACAACCCGCTGCGCGAGGCGCTGGCCAGGGTCGGCGGCCGTGACCCGCTGCACGTCGGGGTCGGTCCCGACGAGCTCACCGTGACCACCCTGGACGGCGCGGTCGTGGAGAAGAAGGTGCCGCTGCCCGACCGGTGGCTGCGCGGTTTCGCGGAGGTCCAGGTGATCGCCTCCGGGTTCGATCTGCGCGCCGAGCTCGCCGGGCCGCAGGCCGTCAGGTTCCTGCGCGGCCTGCCGAAGCGGGCGGCGGCCGAGGTGTGGGCGGTCCCCGCGGGCAGGGAGCTGCGGCTCTCGGAGCGGGCCGTACCGGGCGGGGTCCACCTGGCCGGGGTCGGCAGGCTGGCCACGATGATGCCGTTGTTGCGCTTCGCCAAGGCGCTGCGCGTGTACGGGCCGGCGGACGGCTCGGGGTCGAGCGCCTGGGAGCTGGAACTGCCGGGCATGCGCTACACGCTGGTGTTGTCCCCGCAGGCCTGGCGCGGTTTCTCCGGGGAGGGCGCCGTCCTGGACGACCTCTCCTCGGACGTGGTGGCCGGAGACGCCGACCTGGTCGGCATCCTGCTCGACTTCGAACCCACCCTGGAGCTCGGCGTGCTCGCCGAGCGCTCCGGGCTCGCGCCGGAGCGGGTCCGGGCCTCGCTCACCCAGCTCGGCACGGCGGGCCGGGTCGGCTACGACCTCTTCGAGGCCGCGCACTTCCACCGCGAGCTGCCCTACGACCGCGACCACGTCGCGGCGCTGAACCCCAGGCTCGGCTCCGCCCGCGCCCTGGTCGCCTCCGGCGCCGTCCGGCTGACCGGCCCCGACTCGGCCGAGGTGACCACCGACGGGGGCGTCCGCCTGGTGCGGACGGCGGAGGGGTCGTGCACCTGCCCGTGGTGGTACGACCACCGGGGCTCGCGCGGCCCCTGCAAGCACGTGCTCGCCGCCCGGATGGCCGCCGGCACCGCCGACGCCCCCGCCGGCTCCCCGGCGGCACCGGCCCCCCTCACCCGGGAGGACGCCCGATGACGGTCTGGGACGAGGTCCGCGACCTCATCGAGAGGGGCGGCCTCGACGCGCTCGCGACCCGGATGGTGGAGCTCGACGACGCGGAGCGCAGGGAGGTCGCCAGGGAACTGCCCGGGTATCTCAGGCCGGAGCGTCGCGAGGCGGGGTCCTTCGAGCCGTGGAGAAGGCGGGGCGGACGGGGAGAGCACCTGCGGGTGGCGGGTGCGGGCTCGCTCGGCGGCGCCGCGGCCGTGGCCACCTGGCTGAACCGGCGCGAATTCACGGTCTTCGAGTGGGAGAGGCCGGGCGACACCGACGCCCTCATCAAGGTGATCTCCGCGCGGGAAGCCGGGTGGCGGGCCGATCTGGTCTCCCGGCTCGTCCTGCGGATCCGCACCGCGACCTCGCCGGGACTGCCGCTGGTGCTGGCCCTGCTCCGCGGTACCGGCGTGACTCTGCCCGAGCACGACCCGCTCGTGCTGGGCTGGCTCGCCACGCCGCCCGGCGCGGGCGGACTCCGCCGGGACCCGCTCCTCGACGTCCTGCTGCCGAGGATCTTCGAGGCGCAGGGCGTGGGCCGTGCCCTGCGCGAGGAGCGGAGCGACCCGCCGGGCGCCGGGTCCTGGCTCGGCGCGCTGGCCGTGCTGAGCGGCGAGGGGAGGGTGAGCCGCGAGATGCTCGTGAACGGCTGCGTCAGCCGGTTCCTGCGCGGAGGGGACGCCACCGACCTGCGGTTCTTCGTCCGCCTCCACGAGTTGCTCGAACCCGCGCACGCGGAGGTGGAGGCCCGCGCCCGCGACTACCTGCGCCTGCTGCCGGCCGCGCCGGGACCGGTCGCGGAGCTGGCGCTCAGGCACCTGCGCCGCCTCGACCGCCTCGACCCGGCCGACGTGACGGAGGCGCTGGAGGGCCTGCTGTTTCGCGCCGAGGCCGGCCTGGTGCGCACCGGACTGACCTGGCTCGACCAGACCCTGCGGCGGTCGCCGGAACGGGCCGACGAGCTGGCCCCGGCTCTCGCGTCCGCGTTCGGCCACGAGGCGTACGCCGTGCGGGAACGTGCCGCGCGTCTCGCGGTCAAGCACGCGGCACACCTCACCCCGCTCGGCGCGGAGACGCTGCGCGCGGCACTGGGCGCGCTCCCGCCGGACCTGGGGCGGCTCCTGGCAGGGGCGGTCGGCGGAGAGGCGGAGCACGAGCGGGAGCCGGAGGTCTTCACCCCTCCGCCGCTCACCCCGCCCGATCCCGTGGGGGCCTTCCCCGACCCGCCGGGCACGGTCGCCGAGCTGGTCGGCGCGGACCGGTCCCACGACTGGCAGGAGGCCGAGCGGTGGCTCGCGGGCTTCGTCCGGTTCGCGGCCGAGGACCGCGAGGCGCTGCGCGCCGCGCTCGCCGGGAGCCTCCAGGGGGCCCACGACCTCTACTGGTGCGAGAACTGGTACGTGCCCCATGAGTGGTTCGCCGCGATCGCCGCGGAACTCGTCTCCCCGGGCGCCGACCCCGGACCGGCGGTCCGCAGGGTCCCGGAGGCCGGGGAGGGGTGGATCTCCGGGAGAGTCATGACCGGTCCGGGGGGCGGCGACGGGGGGATGTCCTTCGGCGATCTCGTCACCGGGGCCCGCTACTACGTCATGTGTATCCTCACCGGGGGCGACGAGGGCGGCGGATCGGCCTGGCATCGCGCTCCCGAGGAGATCAGGCCCGACCGGCTCCCCCTCGAGCACGACGTCTCCGTGCCGCACCGGTTCGTGCTCCGGCGGTGCGCGGAGGTGCTCGCCGCGCTCAAGGCGGGCACGTTGCCGCCGGTCCTGCTCGCGACGCCGACCGGCGCCACCGGCCACCTCGACCCCGCCGCGTTCCTCACTCGCCTGGAGACGGTCGAGGCCGCCGGGGCCGAGCCGCTGCCCGCCGACTTCCAGCAGGCGCTGCTGAGGTTGCCGGGAACCGCCGATCCCGAGGTGGTCGCCCGGGCCGGACGGCTGACCTCCGAGGCCGGGCGCCGGGCGGCGCGCTGGCTGGCTGAGGGGCCGGTCGAGCCGGAGACGCGCGTCCGCTGGACGTTCTTCGAGAACGAGAAGTCGTACCACGCCGACGAGCGCGAACCGCCGCCGGGCGCCCACCTGAGCCCGGTCCCCCGGGTGCGGATCGATCCGACCGGCCTGCCCCTCGTCGACGAGCTGCTCGGCGAGGTGCGGCATCACCACTGGGGGGAGCACGGCCGGTACATGACGTGGTGGCCCGCCGTCCTGCCCTCGCACCGCGACGTGATCGCCGCCCGCTGTCTCCCGCACGTGCTCCGCTCCTGGGACCGGCCCGGGGTCCACGCCGAGTACGCCGAGGCGCTCGCCGCCTGCGACGGGCCGGTCGGCGAGCCCACCGCGCTGCTGCTCGCCTTCTTCCTGGTCCAGGCGGACCCGGTCCACGGTGTGCGGCTGGTGCTGCGGATGGCGGCGCGGGGAGACCTGCCGGCGGACGCGCTCGGCAGGCAGCTCGCCCTGCTCACGGGGCAGACCTGGGTGAAGCTGCCGCACGCGGTGGCCGGGCTCGGACAGGCGGCCGCGCAGGGCGCCCACCGGGAGGTCTGGCAGGTGATCCGGGCGGCGCTGCCGCACGTTCTGCCGGGGCCGGGGAAACGGCCGCGCCCGGGCGCGCTCGATCTCGTTGCCCTGGGCGCCGAGGTGGCCCGGTGGGCCGGGGCGCGCGGGGAGATCGCCGGCCTCGTCCCGCCGTCGCGCCGCTCGTCGGAGTTCGGCCGCCGGTGCCGCCGCCTGCACGACTATCTCGTACGGCCCTGATCCCGCCCGCCCGGGGCGGGGGCGGCGGGGCGGCGGCCGGGCGGACGCCGTCCCGCCGGGTGCTGCGAGAACCCGGCGACGGCGAGCTTGCGGACCACCGCCGTGAGCGCCGCCGTGATGATCGCCGCCCAGGTCTGGGCCTGGGAGAGGCGCAGGAGCCCGGCCGCGAGGAGGAAGTCGAGCAGCACCGCGAGCGCGCCGCCGGCACCGCCGCCGGAGAGCAGCACGGCGAGCCCGGCGGCCAGCCCCATGACGACGATCAGGGGGACGAGCGTCCGGACGAGGTCAGCCATTCCCGGCACCGGGCGGGACGCGCCCGCCGGGGTCGTCCGGCGCGCCGCGCCCGCCCGGGGCGTCCATGGAGCCGCGTCCGCGCGCGTCGTTCACCGTGCGCCCCTCCCGCTCGATCTCCCTGTTCAGGAAGAAGTTCAGCGCGGTGCGGATGGCCGCGATCGCCGCGAGCTGCCCGATCTGCGTGAAACTCGGCGCGATGGCCGTGCGCAGCACGTCGCTGGCCAGCTGGAACTCCAGGCCGAGGGCGAGGAACCGTCCCAGGAACAGCCGCACGGCGATGAACCCGTCGTCGTGCCGCCGCACGGCCACCAGCACGAACCGCACGAACGCGATCGCGGCACCGACGAAGATGACGGCGGCCCCGGCCGCCTCGACGAGGCGGACCAGCAGGTTGACGAGCTGCCGGAGGGTCTCCTCCGGTAGGAGATCGAGCATGCGCTGCTGTTACCCGGTGGATCCCCGCCCATGCGGCCGCGGTCGCCGTCCTGTCCGCGGTGCTCGGGGGTCGTGCAGGGGCCGATCAGGGGTCGATCAGAGGTAGAGACCGGTGTTCTCCGGGGCGGCCGAGGTGCGGTCGAGGACGCCTTCGCGGCGGGCGAAGAGCTCGGCGAGGGTCGCGCCGGAGGGGGAGAGCCCCTCGGCGGTGCCGAGCCAGCGGGCGGCCTCGTCGTAGGGGAAGGCGCCGACCTCGATCTGGGCGAGGCAGCGGCCGGGGCGGGTGACGGCGGGGTGGAGGTGGGCCAGGTCCTCGTTGGTGGTGATGGCCACCAGGACGTCACGGCCCTGACCGAGGAGCCCGTCGGTCAGGTTGAGCAGGCGCGACAGGCCCTGCCCGGTGGCCTCCTTGGCGCCGGCCCTGATCAGCTCGTCACAGTCCTCCAGCACCAGGAGCCGCCACCGGTCACCGCCTCCGTCGCCGTCGTGATCGTGGTCATGGTCGTCGGAGCCGACCGCGACCTCCATGAGGTAGCCGGGGGACTGGAACAGCAGCTCCGGATCCAGCACGCAGTCGACCTGGCACCACGACCGCCACTCGTGGGCGAGCGTGCGCAGCAGCGTCGTCTTGCCGGTGCCCGGCGGGCCGTGCAGCAGGATCAGCCGGCCGTGCGCCTCGGAGGGGGTGACGGACATCAGCCGCGACAGTGGCTCGCTGACCGATCTGGCGTAGTTGCCGGAGATCTCCGCCCAGGGGGAGGCGGTGATCGGCTTCTTCGAGCGGCGGCTGCCCCGGGGGCTCTGCCACCAGAAGCCCATCTCGACGTGGTCGCTCTCGGGGGCGGGCTCCTCGGCGTCCCTGGTGATCTCCTCGATCACCGAGCGGGCCAGCCCCTCGTCGACCGCGGTCACGCTGACCGTGGCGGCGCGGTTGCGGTAGCGGACCACGCGCAGCGTCCAGCCCTCCCCGCACAGCAGCCGCGAGTCGCGGCCGTCCTTCTCCGAGGCCGCCCGGACGAGCGTCCCCGAGGCGGGGGCGAGGGAGGCGTCGGGACGGACCCGCTCCAGGCTCGCGGTGCGCGACCAGGGCTGGGCCCCGGTGGCGAACGGCGACAGCGCGAGCGCGTCGATCACGTCCACCGCCGCGTCGCCGTCGTCGAGCCAGATCTTCATCGGCAGCTCCACCGGGCGCGGCTCCGGCTGGAAGTCGACCTCCTTGAGTACGGACATGGCGCCAATGATCCTCGCGAGGCGCCCGCCGGTCGAAGGGTTTTAGACCGTGACCCGTCCGGAGACCGGTCGTGGACGCGTTCGACGAGGCCTCGTGGACGTCGGTCGTCAGCGCGGGGTGCGGCCGAGGTAGCGGAGCAGGTCGTCGACGACCGGGGTGGAGGAGGGGCCGCCGGCGGCCTCGACCACCGGCGCGTAGGCGCCCCACTGGCGCAACGGTTCGACGATTCCCCGCGCCGCGGCGAGAAGGTGGCCGGCGAGCTCGTCGTCGAGCGGGGACGGCCGGCCCGTGGCGATCGCGATGTCCCATGCGTGCACGGCGGCGTCGAGCGCGCACATCACCGCGGCGACCGGAGTGGGCAGGTCACCGTGCGGCAGCGGCGTCGGAACGGTCTCGGTGTCGTCGGCGACCGTCGCCCACGCCGCGGCGGTCTGCTCGACGGCGTCCTTCACCAGCTCCGCCGCGGTGCCGTCGACGGCACCGGAAGGCGAGAAGGGGTCGTAGGCCGGGCCGTTTCCGATGCCGAGCATCTTCGCGTAGGCGAGCTGGTCGCCTGCGGCGTGCTGGACCACCTGGGTGACCGTCCATTCCGAGCACGGGGTGGCGTTGTCCCACTGGCCGTCCCGCACACCCGCGACGCTGTTCTCCAGCGCCAGGTAGGAGACGGCCAGCACCTCGCGCCAGACCGGCCGCAGGGAGGTGACGGTGGCGGTGGTGGTGGTGTTCATGATCTCGCCTTTCGATCTCTTCCTTGCCTGTGACACCAATCTATGGGTCCATTAGGCTGTTTTCCTTCCTAATGGATTTCCGGGACGAGAAGAGATCGATGGCTGCGACGACGACCCGGGTGCTGCGCCTGCTGTCCCTGCTGCAGGACCGGTCCCACACCGGCCGCGAGCTCGCCGAGCGCCTCGGCGTCACCGGCCGCACCCTGCGGCAGGACGTCCAGCGCCTCCGCGAACTCGGCTATCCGGTGCACGCCGCGCGCGGCTCGGTGGGCGGATACCGGCTCGGACAGGGCGCGAAGATGCCCCCGCTGCTGCTCGACGACGACGAGGCGGTGGCCGTGGCGCTGGCCGTCGGCCTGGCCGAGGACGGCTCCACCGGGATCACCGACATCGACGCCAGCCTCACCCGGGCGCTCGCCAAGCTCCAGCAGATCCTCCCCAAACGCCTGCAGCGCAAGGTGACCGCCCTGCGGTCGGCCACCGCGGTCGGGCCCGCCACGGTCGGCTCCCGCGAGCCCGACGCCCCGGTGCCCGCCGAGACCCTCACCGTCGTCGCGGGCGCGATCCGCGACGGCGCGACCCTGCTGGCGACCCGCGCCGGCGCCGAGACCGGGACCGGGACCGAGACCGGGACCGAGACCGAGGTGGAGCCCTACCGCCTGATCAGCTGGCGCCGCCGCTGGTTCCTGGTCGCCTACGACCTCGGCGCGCACGCCTGGCGGGCGCTGCCCGTCGCCGGCCTGACCGGCGTCCGGTCCGCGTCCCGCCGCTTCGCGCCCCGTGCCCTGCCCGACGACGACCTGGTCGCCTTCGTCCTGCGCGAGGTCGCGCGGACCGGCTGGAAGGTGCAGGCCCGCGTCACCGTCCTCGCCCCCGCCGAGACCGTGATCGCCCGCATCAACCCCGCCGTCGGCGTCGTCGAGGCCGTCGACTCCCACACCAGCGTCCTCGTCACCGGTGCCGACGCCCTGGAGACCATCGCCATCTACCTCAGCATGCTGATGATGGACTTCCGCGTCGACGGCCCACCCGAACTGGTCGCCCACATCCGTACCCTGGCCCGCCGCTACACCGAGGCCCTCGACGGGTAGGCCCGGTCTGCCCGCCGGTCCTCCGGCCGAGGCGGGCAGGAGTCCCGCCGCGACGGTGAGCGCGGCGGGACCGTCCGCGGTCAGGCGCCGACCGGCTCCATCGCGAACCGGGATCAGGGCAGCGGTTCACCGGGATCAGAGAAGCGGGACAGGGTTCACCGGGATCAGAGAAGCGGGACAGGCGCGGGGACCTCGGGGGCGGCGCGGAGCAGGGCGTCGACCAGCGGGCTCGGCGGCCGGGTCAGCGGGCCGGTGAGGACGAGAGCGCGTTCCAGGGACGGCTTCAGCGGGACCATGACGAGCCCGGGAGGCAGCAGGCCGCGGCCGAGGTCGGGAACCGTCGAGACGCCGATGCCCGCGGCGATCATGCCGATGAGCGTGCCGAGCTCGCGTACGTGCTGGGCGGGCGTGTAGGGGACGCCCGCCATGGAGCACAAGGCGCGGGTCTGGGGCTCGCAGCCCCCCTTGGAGACCAGTAGCGGATCCTCCACCAGCTCGGCCATCGTGATGTGCTCCTGACCGGCCAGCGGATGGTCGGCGCGGACCACCGCGTGGAAGGCGTCGCGGCCCACCACCACGTGCGCCGGCGGCGGAGGCGCCGGGTCGACGAGGATCGCGGCGTCGACGACCCCTGTCTCCAGCCAGGGCGACAGCTCGTCGTCGTCGCCCTCGAAGACCTGCACCTCGACGCCGGGGAGCTCCGCCCGCCACGTCCGCATGAGCTGGGGCAGCAGCCCGCAGCAGACCGTGGGCGGGGCGGCGACCCGGACGGTCCCCGCGTGCTGTCCCAGGTGCGAGGAGACGACCTCGTCGATGGCGGTGACCGAGGCGAGCGCGGCCTGGGCGTGCGGCAGGATCGCCGCGCCCAGCGCGGTGGGGCGCACGCTCCCGTGCCGCAGCACCAGCGGGGCGCCCAGGGCGCGCTCCAGGGCGGCGAGCGCGTGGGAGACCGCCGACTGGGACATGCCCAGCTCCTCGGCGGCCACGCCGAAGCCGCCGTTCGCGACCACGGCCGTGAAGACCCGGAGTTGCGCGACCGTCGCACCCATGAGGACATCTCATCACATCCGGCGGGCAACTCATTGGACGCATGATCCGGGTGATGGCGAGACTGCTCCCGTGACCCGTGAAGGAACCGTCTCCGCACCCCCGTCCCCGCCGACGACCGGCGCCGCGCCGTCCTCCGCGGGCCGGTCCGTCCTCGCCGCGTATCTCGCCCTGGCCCTGACGTGGGGGGCCAGCTTCCTGTTCATCAAGGTGGCCCTCACCGGCCTGTCGCCCGCCCAGACGGTGCTGGGACGCCTCGCGCTGGGGGCGCTCGCCCTCAATGTGATCATGCTGGTCACCCGCCGGAGATGGCCGGGACGGCCGGTGTTCTGGGCGCACATGGGGGTGATCGCCCTGATGCTGTGCGTGGTGCCGTTCCTGCTGTTCGCCTGGGCCGGGCAGTACATCCCCTCGGGGCTCTCCAGCATCTACAACGCCACGACGCCCCTGATGACGATGCTCGTGACCCTGGCCGCGCTCCGGCAGGAGCGCCTCGGCACAGCCGGGGTGCTCGGCCTGCTGCTCGGCGCCGCCGGTGTCGTCGTCGTGCTGGCCCCGTGGGACCTGGGCGCGGAGACCGGTCCCTGGTGGGCGCAGGCCGCCTGCCTGGGGGCGACGTTCTGCTACGGCCTCTCCTTCGCCTACACGCGGCGCTTCGTCCTGGCGTACGGCCACGACGCCCCCACCGTCGCCGCCGCCCAGGTCAGTGTGGCCGCCCTGGTCATGCTCGCGCTGAGCCCGCTGCTGGCCACCGGCCCGGTACGCCTGGACCTCCCCGTCGTGGCGAGCATGGCCGTCCTGGGCGTCTTCGGCACGGGTCTCGCCTACGTGTGGAACACCTCGGTCATCGCCCGCTGGGGGGCGGCGACCGCCTCGACGGTGACCTACCTGACCCCGCTGGTGGGCGTCGTCCTCGGGGTGGCCGTCCTGGGCGAGACGCTGACGTGGAACCAGCCCCTGGGGGCGGTGATCGTCGTCGCCGGCATCATGACCGGCCAGGGCGTCATCGGTTCCTGGTCAGGTCGCCGGTCTCCGTGACCAGTCCGGGACCGGGGACGTCCTTCCAGGTGTAGGTCAGGGCGCCGCCCTTGCGCCTGAGCCACACGGTGCCGGGGACGCAGCCGGTGCCGGAGCCGAGGGTGAAGGTCAGCTCGTCGGCGGTGACCTTGGTCAGGGCGATCCGCCCCTCGCAGCCGTTGACCGGTTCCGCCCACCCGGCTCCGTCGTCGCCCTCCCTGAGCGTGACCTCGATCCGCTTCTCGCCGGGGGAGAACGGGTTGGTGGAGGTGACGCCGTCGCCGGCCCACGCTCCGGCGAAGGAGGCGGGGACCTTCCCGCCGCCTCCCGGCGAGGCCGGCCCCTTCGTGCCGGAGGGTTCCGGGGTGGACGGGACGTCGCTCCCGGACGGGGAGGGGGAGGACGAGGGCGTCGAGGGGGACGGCGTCGCCCGGCCGGTGTCCCCGACGACGGTCTCGGGGGCGTTCAGCGCGAACCAGGCGGCGATGCCCGCGGCGACCAGCAGGGACACCGTGGCGAGGACCGCGCCGACGACGACCCCCCGGGAGCCGCGACGGGATTCCTGGGTCGTGAGCGCCGACCGTCCCGGAGGGGCGGCGATCCGGCTGCCGAGCCTGGCCAGATTCTCGATGGACTCGGCGGAGGGGTCGGCCGCGCCCGGGTCGACGAGGCCGACCATCAGCGCGCGGGCCGTCGGGCGGCGCGCGGGATCCTTGTCCAGGCAGGAGGCGATCAGCCCCGCGAACGCGGGGGGCAGGACCGACAGGTCCGGGTGGTGGTTGACGATCCGGTTCAGCACGGCCGGCACGGTGTCGGCGCCGAAGGGGGGCCTGCCGCTCGCCGCGCAGAGCATGGTGGCCGCCCAGCCGAACACGTCGGAGGCCGGCGAGGCGGGAGCCCCGTTGATCTGCTCGGGGGACAGGTAGGCCGGGGTGCCGATGAGACCGGAGGCGGTCGTGGCCGCGCTCTCCGCCCTGGCGATGCCGAAGTCGACCACCCGGGGGCCGTCGGGGCCGAGCAGCACGTTGGCGGGCTTGAAATCGCGGTGCACCACCCCGGCGGCGTGGATGGCCGCCAGCGCGGTCGCCGTACCGACCACCAGGCGCTCCAGCTCGCCGCCCCGCAGCGGGCCCCGCTCGCGGATCCTCTCCTCCAGAGAGGGGCCGTCGACGAACTCGCTGACCACGTACGGGAGAGGGCCGTCCACGGAGGCGGTCAGCACGCGCGCCGTGCAGAAGGGGGCGACGCTCTCCAGGGCGGACAGCTCGCGGGCGAGCCGCGCCCGCGACGCGGTGTCGCCGCGGAACAGCACCTTCACCGCCACCCGCTCGCCGCTGGGCGCGTGCGCGAGGTAGACGACGCCCTGGCCGCCCTCGCCGAGCCTTCCGGCCAGCCGGAACGCGCCGAGCCGGTCCGGATCGCCGGGGATGAGGGGGGTCGCGACCATGGAGGCAAGGCTATCCGTCTTGTTATGGGATGAGAGGTGTGATGGACGACCGGTTTAGGGCATCCGGCCAGGGTTAGGGGGACGGCTGTTCCGCTGCCCGACGACCATCAGGAGCGCTTCCGCACCACACCGTGCCAAGGAATCAGTTGGTTTAACGGCCTCATTTGGTGCCTTGTCAGCCATTACGCTCCGGTAGGGCAATATCACTCAGACAGTGGAGACGTTCGTGGCCATCGATCTCGTTACTCGCCGTGAGTGGGGCGCCCGCCAGCCGCGCGGTTCCTACAGCAGGCTCACCTCCACCAAGGGGGTGAAGGTCCATTACACGGGTGGCCAGGTCAGCCCCGACATCGTGAACGACCACGCCAAGTGCGTAGCGCTGGTGAAGTCCATCCAGAACCATCACATGGACGGCAACGGCTGGATCGATGTGGGATATTCAATGCTGGTTTGTCCGCATCGGAAGGTCTTCGAGGGCCGCGGCGCGCACCACGTTCCGGCCGCCAACGGCGCCGGGCTCAACAGCGGCCACTACGCGGTGCTCGGCCTGGTCGGCTCCTCGGGGTTCACCAAGCCGACCGACGGCGTCCTGCACGGCATCCTGGACGCCATCGAATACCTCAGGGACAAGGGCGGCGCGGGCAAGGAGATCAAGGGGCACCGCGACGGCTACTCGACCAGCTGCCCCGGCGAGCCCCTGTACGCCTGGGTCAAGCGCGGCGCCCCCCGCCCCGGCGGGGCTCCCGACCCGCCGGAGCCGCACCCCTCCTTCCCCGGCCGCGTCCTGAAGCAGCCGCCGGTCATGAAGGGCGAGGACGTCCGCACCTGGCAGCGGCAGATGCGCGACCGGGGCTGGGCGATCGACGTCGACGGCCTGTACGGCCCCGGCTCCGGCGAGGTCTGCCGGAGGTTCCAGAAGGAGAAGGACCTGCCCGTCACCGGCGCCGTCGACCGCGCCACCTGGGACGCCGCCTGGCAGGAGCCCGTCAGCTGAACTCCGCCCGGGACGCCACCCGGCAGGAGCCCGTCAGCTGAACTCCGCCCGGGACGCCGCCTGGCAGGAGCCCGTCAGCTGAACTCCGCCCCCGGGAGCCCGGGACGCCACCCGGCAGGAGCGCGTCAGCCGACCTCCGCCCCCGGGAGCCGGGGACGCCGCGCGCGGGAGCCCGTCAGCTGACCGCGGCCCCCGCGGGCGGTGGCCCGCCCGCCACCTGGGACGCCTCTAGCCGGCCGTCACCCCCTGCGGGTGGTGGCAGGCCACCCACTGGTCGGGGCCGATCCGCCGCATGACCGGCTCCTCGGCGGCGCACCTCGGTGTCGCCGCCGGGCAGCGGGTCCTGAAGCGGCACCCGCTGGGCGGGGTGACCGGGGACGGGGGCTCCCCGCTGATCAGCCGGTCGGCGGGCGGGAGGTCCAGGCCGCCGCGCGGGACGGAGGCGAGCAGCGCCCGGGTGTAGGGGTGGGCGGGCCGGCCGACCAGGGTGTCGCCCGAGGCCAGCTCGCAGGTCTTGCCGAGGTACATCACCAGGACGCGGTCGCTGACGTTCTTGACCACGGCCAGGTCGTGGGCGATGAACACCAGCGTCAGCCGGTAGCGCCTCTTGAGGTCCTCCAGCAGGCTCAGGATCTGGGCCTGCACCGACACGTCGAGCGCGGAGACCGGCTCGTCGCAGATCACCACCTCGGGGTCGAGCACCAGCGCCCGCGCGATGGAGATCCGCTGGCACTGCCCGCCGGAGAACTCGTGCGGGCGCCGGGTCGCGGCGGTGGCCGGGTCGAGCCCCACCGCCTCCAGCATCTCGTCGACCCTGTCGCGGCCCGTCCCCCAGACGCGTGGCCCCTCCGCGACGATGTCGCGGACCCGCCGCCGGGGGTTGAGCGACGAGATCGGATCCTGGAAGATCATCTGAAGCCGCCTGCGGGTCCTGCGCAGCGTCTCGCCCCGCAGGCCGGTGAGCTCCACGCCGTCCAGCCGGACCGACCCGCCGAGGGGCGCGGGCAGCTGCATCAGCGCCCGCGCGGCGGTGGACTTCCCGCAGCCCGACTCGCCCACGATGCCGAGCGTCTCTCCCCTGGCCACGTCGAAACTCACCCCGGAGACCGCGTGCACGCGCCGCCCGCGCCCCGCGGGGAACTCCACGACGAGGTCCTCGACGCGGAGCAGCACCTGCTCGGGGGGACGGAGATGGGCGCTTCCGCTACCTGCCACGGGTGTCCACCCTTTCGATCCTCGTGTTCCCCACCTGTTCCGGGTACCAGCAGGCGTACATGTGGCCCGGGGTCTCCGCCTCGGCCAGCGGGGGTGCCTCGGCCGCGCACCGCTCCCGCGCGTACGGGCACCGGGGGTGGAACGCGCATCCCGGGGGCAGGGCCGCCAGGTCGGGCGGCCGGCCGGGGATGAGGTGGAGCGGGTGGTGGGCGGGGTCGGTGAGCCGGGGCACCGCCCGCAGCAGGGCCTCGGTGTACGGCATGCGGGTGCGCTCGAACAACGCCTCCACGGGCCCGCGCTCGACCACCCTGCCCGCGTACATGACGACGACCTCGTCCGCCCAGCGCGCCACCACGGCCAGGTCGTGGCTGACCAGCACCATGGCCATGTCGCGTTCCTCGCGCTGGCGGTGGATCAGCCGCAGCACCTGGTCCTGGACGGTGACGTCGAGCGCGGTGGTCGGCTCGTCGGCGAACAGCACGTCGGGGCCGCAGGACAGCGCCATCGCGATCGTCACCCGCTGCCGCATGCCGCCGGAGAGCTGGTGCGGGTAGCGGCGCAGCGCCCGCGCGGGCTCGGGGATGCCGACCGAGGCGAGCAGCTCGACGGCCGCCGCCCGCGCCCGCCTCCGGCTCAGGCCCAGGTGCACCCTGAGCGGCTCCATCACCTGGGTGCCCACGGTCCTGACCGGGTTGAGCGCCGTCATCGGGTCCTGGAAGACGGCTCCCAGCCGGGTGCCGAGCACCCCGCGCAGCTCTTTGGGGGACAGGGTGGTGAGGTCGCGGCCCTCCAGGCGCACCTGGCCGCCGCGCAGCACGCCCGCGCCGGGCAGCAGGCCCAGCACCGAGCGGATCAGCATGGTCTTGCCGGAGCCCGACTCGCCCACCACGGCGAGCGTGCGGCCGCGCTCCAGGGTGAAGGAGACGCCGTCGACCGCCCGCACGACGCCCCGCCCGGTCACGAAGTGCGTGCGCAGGTCGCGGACCCGCAGCAGCGCCCCCTCGCCGTCGGTACCGCCGGAGAGGTCTTCTGCGGCGGGCGGATCCCCGATGACCGCGGTGCCGCGGCGCGCGGGCTCCAGGCCGCTCTGCCGCACGTCGGTGAGCGCCCTGAGCCGGTCGCCGACGACGTTGAACGACAGCACGGTCAGGAACATGACGAGCGAGGGGGCGAGCACGACGTGCGGGGCGCCGTCCATCACCGCCCGGCCCTCGTTGATCAGCCCTCCCCAGGTCGGGGTGGGCGCCTGGACCGACAGTCCGAGGAAGGCGAGGCTGCCCTCGGCCACCACGGCGACCGCCATGCCGATGAAGGCGTAGGAGGCGGCCGGCACGGCCACGTTGGGGGTGATCTCCCTCAGCAGGATCCGCCGGTCCCGGGCGCCCAGGGCGCGGGCCGCGAGCACGAACTCCCGCCCGGCGAACGACAGGGTGGCGCCGCGGATCAGCCTGGTCCAGGCGGGCACGCCCAGCACGCCCAGCACGATCAGCACGTTGGTCAGGCTCGCCCCGGCGAAGGCGACCACGGCCAGCGCGAACACCAGCGCGGGGAAGGCGAGCGCGATGTCGTTGACCGCCATGATCACGGCGTCCGTCGCCCGCCCGCGGTACCCGGCGACGATGCCGAGCGGCGCGCCGACCAGCAGGCCGAGCAGCACCGCGCCGACGCCGACGCCGAGCGAGACCCGCGCGCCGTGGACGACCCTGCTGAGCATGTCGCGGCCCAGCCCGTCGGTGCCGAACGGGTGCGCGGGGCTCGGTCCCGCCTGGGGCGGCCCGGCCAGGGTCGCGTCGTAGCGCGGCAGCGGCAGCAGGTCGGCGGCGAGGGCCGCGGCGAGCACCAGGGCGATCCAGGCCGCCGAGATCCAGAATCCCCGGCCCAGCCGCCTAGGCACGCCGGATCCTGGGGTCGACGGCCACGTAGACCAGGTCGACCGCGAAGTTGACCAGCACGTAGCCGATGGAGATCAGCACGACGCCCCCCTGCACTGTCAGGTAGTCGCGGGAGAAGATGGACTCGACGATGAGCCGCCCGACGCCGGGCAGCCCGAAGAGCGTCTCGATGATCACCGTTCCGCCGATGAGCGCGCCGAGGTTGAGCCCGACGGCGGTGATCAGGGAGATCGCGGACGGCCGCAGCGCGTGCCGCCACAGGATGCGCCGGGGCGACAGGCCCCGCGCGCGGGCCAGGGTGATGTAGTCCTCCTGGAGGGTGGCGATGAGGTCGGTCCGCAGCAGCCGCGCGTAGACGGCCATCTGCCCGCAGCCCAGGGTGACGGCGGGCAGCAGCACCGAGGTGAGGTTCCAGCCCAGGTCGAGCGAGATCGGGGTCCAGCCGGTCGCGGGGAGCAGCCGGAGCTCGACGGCGAACACCAGGATCAGCACCACGCCCAGGACGAACACCGGGGTCGACAGCAGGCCGAAGCTCAGCGCGGTGAGCGCCTGGTCGAGCGTCCGGCCCGCCCGGCGGGCCGCCGCGACCCCGACGGGCACGGCGAGCCCGAGCGCGATCAGCTGCGCGGCCACCAGCAGCTCCAAGGTGACGGGCAGCCGCTCGGCGAGGGCCTCGGCGACCGGGACGCTCGTGATGGGGGAGGTCCCCATGTCGCCGGTGACCAGGCCGCCGAGCCAGTCCAGGTAGCGGACCATCAGCGGGTCGTCCAGGCTCAGCTCCGCGCGGAGCCGCTCCCGGGCCTCCTCGCTCGCCGACAGGCCCAGGATCTGGGTGGTCGGGTCGCCCGGCAGCAGGTCGAGCAGTGCGTACGACAGGAAGGTGACGACGAGCAGTACCAGCGCCAGCCGGGCCGCCCGTGCCAGGATCACGGGTTGCCGACCCAGACCTGGGAGAACGGGTGGTAGGGGATGGGGGCGCCGGTCAGCGGCACGCCCTTGTCGCCGTCGGGCAGGAGGTGCTCGCCGATGCCGCCGACCTTGGTCTTCGCGATCACCGCCCCGGTGCTGAGGTGGTCGACGAAGACGTAGGGGACGAGCTCGCGCAGTCGCTGCTGGACCGTGGCGTAGGCCTGCTTGCGGACGTCGTCCTGGGGGTTGCTCCTGCCGGTGTCGAGGGCCTGGCTGAGTCGCAGGTCCTTGAGGCGGCTGAAGTTCAGGGCGATGCTCCCGACGGGCCCGGCGTAGTTCTGGTGCATCCAGACGTACTCGCCGTCGGGGTCGGAGGCGGAGAACTGCGTCCACACGGTGGCCTGGAAGTCGCCGGTCACGGCCCGGTTCACCAGGTCGGCCTGGTCGACCTGCCTGATCCGCACCTCGACCCCGGCCTTGCGCCACATGTCCTGGGCCAGCTCGATGCCCTGCATGGTGTTGGGGTCGGGCGGTGTGATCACCTCGAAGGAGACCTGCCCCTTTTCCGCCTCGACCTCGGCGACCAGGGCCTTCGCCCTCTCCAGGTCGTAGGCGGGGTAGTCGCCCCCGGGGGCGTACCACCCGGAGTCCTTCGACCAGGGGCCGTCGGCCTCCTCGGTCAGCCCGCCGCGCAGCGTGGAGATGACCGCCGCCCGGTCGGTGGCGTGGGCCAGCGCCCGGCGCAGCCGCAGGTCGTCGAAGGGCGGCGCGGCGGTGTTCAGCATGAACATGTACTCGGGCACCGACATGCCCGCGGCCCGCTTGACCGTGTACGTGTCCTTGAGCGCGCCGAACTTGAGGATGTCGTCGTCGCGGGTGGTGCCCATCGCGTCGATCCCGCCCGCCTCCAGGGTCTGCGCCCGGGTCTGGGTGTCGGGCAGGATCCGGAACTCGACCTCGTCGAGGTAGGGCAGCCCCTTGCGCCAGTAGGCGGGGTTCCGGGTGACGACCATGCGGCTGCCCGGCGTGTACTCCTTGAAGATGAACGGCCCGGTCCCCACCGGTTTGCGGCTGGCCGCCTTGGGGTCGGCGAGGGAGGACGGGGGGACGACCATCCCGATCTGCGCGGCGAGGTGGTAGGGGAAGGCCACCCAGGGGCCCGTCAGCTTCACCTTCACCGTCATGGGGTCGACCAGCTCGAAGGAGCCGACCGGCGTGAACGCCGCGCTGGTCAGCGGGGACGCCTTCTGCGCCTCCAGGTTGGCCTTGACCGTCTTGCCGTCCAGGGGCTCGCCGGTGGAGAAGGTGATCCCCGGGCGCACCTTGATCGTCCACTCGTCGGCGTTCCTGCTGGGGGTGAGAGACTCGGCCAGCACGGGTTTCCACTCGCCGGAGGCGCTCACGCCGACCAGGGTCTCGATGATCGTCCCGGCCATGCTGTAGCTCACGGCCGCGAACTGGTCGGTCACGGGGTTGAAGCCCGCCGCGTCGGCGCCGAGGCCGTACACCAGGCGCCCGCCCTTCACCGGCGAGGCCCCGGTGGCCGTCCCACCCGGGGCCGCCGCCCTGTCCGAGGGCGCGACGGGTCGCTCGCCGCTGCACCCGGCCAGCGCCGGGACCAGCCCCAGCGCCAGCGAGGTGAGCAACGCCGTGGAAACCGTCAGACGCTTCACGTACGTCTCCTCCCGGTAGATCCCCCCGAGAGCAATTTCACCGATAGTACTATCGGCGAAAAATCGCACAAGTCCCTTGAGGCGATTGTTCGCGCCGGATGTCCGTGGAAGCTCGCCGGTAGGCTTATCGGTGAACGGGAAGCGAGGCGGCAGTGACGAGCACACCCCTGACCAGGAGCGAGGCCAAGGACCTGACCAGGCGCCGTCTCATGCGCGCGGCGTTCGCCATCCTCGACGAGGAGGGGGAGGCGGGCCTGACCACGGTCAAGGTCGCCCGGGCGGCGGGGATCGCCCAGTCCAGTTTCTACGTGCACTTCAAGGACAGGCAGGAGCTGCTGCGCGCGCTCGGCGACCGGGTGGGGGAGCGCCTGCGGGGGGCGATGCGCGAGGCGCGGCGCCGGGCGCGCGAGGCCCCCAGCGACAGGGAGCGCCACCGCGAGACCTTCCGGATACCGCTGGAGGCCATCTGCCGGCACCCCGCGCTGTTCCGCCTGGGCCTGCGCGCCCGGCACGATCCCTCGTCGCCGTTCCACGAGTTCGCCGTCGAGAGCGCGGCCGCCTACCGGGCGCATCTGGTCGCGGACCTGGCCTCGTTCGGCTTCCCGGCCGGCCGCGAGAGCGACCGGCGCCGCCTGGAGATGGTCGCCGACGGGATCGGCGCGCTGAGCGACGCGATGGCGATCGGCCACATCGACGGGCGCTACCCCGACCTGGAGGAGGTGGTCGACGTGCTCGTCGCCTTCTCGTACGGATACCTCAGGCTGCTCCGCAAGGACCCCCCTGCGTCGCCCGCCGGCCCCTCCCTCCCGCCTGACCCTGTTCGGAACGGTCCACGGACTCCCCCTATCGACCCCACAATCGGTATCCGGGATGAACCCGGGGGAGGCGCCCGGCGGGACGGCGCCTAGTATCCGGTGCATGACGGTGCCGCCTGAGGAACCTCGATCGGCCGCCGAGTTCCCACCGGTCACCCGTGACCGGTGGCGGGAGCTGGCGCTCGGGGTGTTGCGTAAGTCCGGTGTCGAGACCGGCTCCCCTGAGGAGGAGCTGGCCTCCACCACCCATGACGGTGTGACGATCGCACCGATCTACGACGCGTCCGACCTGCCCGGCGACCCGGGCCTTCCCGGAGCCGCCCCCTACGTCCGCGGTTCCCGCCCCGAGGGTGGCTGGGAGGTGCGGCAGCGCCACGAGGTGCCCGATCCGGAGGCGATCCTGGCGGATCTGGAGAATGGCGTCACCTCGCTGTGGCTCACCCTCGCCCCCGAGGACCTGCCCCGCGCCCTGGAGCGGGTCTACCTGGATCTGATCTCGGTCACGCTCGACGCGGGCAAGCGGACCCGCGAGGCTGCCGAGGTGCTCTTCGCGCTGGCCGGGGAGGGCGGGGCCCAGGCGCCCGCCGGCGACACGGCCGACACCGCCGACACCGCCGACGCGGCCGGAGCGCCCGGCGGATCGGTGACGCTCACCGGGAACCTGGGCGCCGACGCCCTCGCCGACGCGCGGACCGCGATCGAGCTGGCCCGCCGCTGCGTCAGGGACCACCCGGGGCTGCGGGCGGTCGTCGTGGACGCGACCCCGTACCACGAGGCGGGGGGCGGCGACGCGGAGGAGCTCGGCTGCTCCGTCGCCGCCGGGGTCGCCGCGCTGCGGACCCTGGTCGGCGCCGGTCTGACGATGGAGCAGGCGTTCGGGCAGCTGGAGTTCCGGTACGCCGCCACCGCCGACCAGTTCCTCACCATCGCCAAGCTCCGGGCCGGCCGCAGGCTCTGGGCGCGCGTCGCCGAGGTGTGCGGCGTCTCCGGGGTCCCCGGCGCGGCGCAGCGGCAGCACGCGGTGACCAGCTCGGCCATGATGACCGCCCGCGACCCGTGGGTGAACATGCTCCGCACCACGCTCGCCTGCTTCGCGGCCGGGGCCGGCGGGGCCGACGCGGTGACCGTGCAGCCCTTCGACGCCCGGCTCGGCCTGCCGGACGCCTTCGCCCGCCGCATCGCGCGCAACACCCAGTCGCTGCTCGTGGAGGAGGCCGGGGTGGCCCGGGTGATCGACCCGGCCGGGGGCTCCTTCTACGTGGAGCGGCTCACCGAGGACCTGGCGGGCCGGGCCTGGGCGTGGTTCCAGGAGATCGAGCGCGCCGGGGGCGGCGGGGGCATGGCAGACGCCCTCGCCTCCGGGTTCGTCGCGGAACGGCTCGCCGCCACCTGGGAGCGGCGCGCGGCCGCGATCGCCAGGCGCCGCGACCCGATCACCGGCGTCAGCGAGTTCCCCGACCTGGCCGAAAAACCCCTCAGCAGGCGGCCCAGGCCCGCCGGAGCGGACGCGGGGAGCGCCGGGGTGCACTACGCGCAGGAGTTCGAGGCGCTGCGCGACCTGGCCGACGCCCAGAAGACCCGCCCGAAGGTCTTCCTGGCGACCATCGGCCCGGTGGCCGCGCACACCGCGAGGGCGTCGTTCGCGGCCAACCTGTTCCAGGCGGGCGGCATCGCCACCGTGACCGGCGGCGCCGCCACCGATCCCGGCGAGATCGCCGCCGCGTTCGCCGCCGAGTTCGCCACCGGCGCGAAGGTCGCGTGCCTGTGCTCCAGCGACCGGCTGTACGCCGGGCACGCCGAGGCGGTGGCCGCCGCGCTGAGGGGCGCGGGGGCGGTAAAGGTCTGGCTGGCGGGGAAGGGAGAGTTCGAGGGCGTGGACGCCAACCTCTACGCGGGGTGCGACGCGCTCGGCGTGCTCCGGACGACCTTCGAGGACCTGGGGGTGGCTCGATGATTCCCGACTTCTCCGGCATCGAACTCGGCGCCCGCCCGGCGGACCCGGACCCCGGCCTGGAGGACTGGGCGCGAGCGGTGCGGGAGGCCACCGGGAGCGACCCCGGGGAGCTGGTGTGGGAGACCCCCGAGGGGATCGGCGTCAAGCCGCTCTACACCGCCGCCGACCTGGCCGGGCTCGACTCCCTGGACACCTACCCCGGCGCGGCCCCCTTCCTGCGCGGCCCGTACCCGACCATGTACGTCAACCAGCCGTGGACCATCCGCCAGTACGCCGGATTCTCCACCGCGACCGAGTCCAACGCCTTCTACCGGCGCAACCTGGCCGCCGGGCAGAAGGGCCTGTCGGTCGCCTTCGACCTGGCCACCCACCGGGGCTACGACTCCGACCACCCGCGGGTGGCCGGGGACGTCGGCATGGCGGGCGTGGCCATCGACTCCATCTACGACATGCGGCAGCTGTTCGACGGGATCCCCCTCGACAGGATGAGCGTGTCGATGACCATGAACGGCGCGGTGCTCCCGGTGCTCGCGCTCTACGTCGTGGCCGCCGAGGAGCAGGGGGTGGCCCCCGAGCAGCTCGCCGGGACCATCCAGAACGACATCCTCAAGGAGTTCATGGTCCGCAACACCTACATCTACCCGCCGGGCCCCTCGATGCGGATCATCTCCGACATCTTCGCGTACACCAGCGAGAGGATGCCGAAGTTCAACTCGATCTCGATCTCCGGGTACCACATCCAGGAGGCCGGGGCCACCTGCGACCTGGAGCTCGCCTACACCCTCGCCGACGGGGTGGAGTACCTGCGGGCGGGCGTGGAGACAGGCCTGGACATCGACGCCTTCGCGCCGCGCCTGTCGTTCTTCTGGTGCATCGGCATGAACTTCTTCATGGAGGTCGCCAAGCTGCGGGCGGCGCGGCTGCTCTGGGCGCGGCTGGTGGCCGGGTTCGGGGCGAGGAACCCCAAGTCGCTCTCGCTGCGGACCCACTCGCAGACCTCCGGCTGGTCGCTCACCGCCCAGGACGTCTACAACAACGTCGTTCGCACCTGCGTCGAGGCGATGGCCGCCACCCAGGGCCACACCCAGTCGCTGCACACCAACGCCCTCGACGAGGCGCTCGCCCTGCCCACCGACTTCTCCGCGCGGATCGCCCGCAACACCCAGCTGCTGCTCCAGCAGGAGTCGGGCACCTGCCGGGTGATCGACCCCTGGGGCGGCTCCTACTACGTCGAGCGGCTCACCCACGAGCTGGCCACCAGGGCCTGGGGCCACATCGAGGAGGTCGAGGCGGCCGGGGGCATGGCCAGGGCGATCGACCAGGGACTGCCGAAGCTGCGCATCGAGGAGGCCGCCGCCCGCACCCAGGCGCGCATCGACTCCGGGCGCCAGCCGGTCATCGGGATCAACAAGTACCGGCTCGACGTCGACGAGCCCATCGAGGTGCTGAAGGTCGACAACACCTCGGTACGCGCCCAGCAGCTGGACAAGCTGCGCCGCCTGCGCGAGGAGCGCGACCCCGACCGGGTGACCCAGGCGCTGGAGGCGCTGACGAAGGGCGCCGCGAGCGACGGGAACCTCCTCGCGCTGTCGATCGAGGCGGCCCGCGCGATGGCCACGGTCGGGGAGATCTCCGACGCGCTGGAGCGGGTGTTCGGGCGGCACGCGGCGCAGATCCGTACGATCACCGGGGTCTATCGCGAGGAGGTGGGATCGGGCGTGGACGGAGTCCGCGCGGCCTGCGCCGAGTTCGAGCGCCTGGAGGGCCGCCGCCCCCGCATCCTGGTGGCGAAGATGGGCCAGGACGGCCATGACCGGGGCCAGAAGGTGATCGCCACGGCGTTCGCCGACCTCGGCTTCGACGTGGACGTCGGCCCGCTGTTCCAGACGCCCGACGAGGTCGCCCGCCAGGCGGTCGAGGCCGACGTGCACGTGGTCGGCGTGAACTCGCTCGCCGCCGGGCACCTCACGCTCGTGCCCGCGCTCCGCGAGGCGCTGGCCGCGCTGGGCGCGGACGACATCATGATCGTGGTCGGCGGGGTCATCCCGCCGGGCGACTTCGACGCGCTGCGCGCGGCGGGCGCGAGCGCGATCTTCCCGCCCGGCACCGTGATCGCCGACGCCGCCCGCGGGCTGCTGGCGGACCTGCTCACCCGGCTGGGCCATGACGCGGACTCTTGAGGACTACGTCCAGGGGGTGAAGGAGGGGTCCGTGGCGTGGATCGCGCGGGCGATCACGCTGGTGGAGTCCTCCCGGGCCGACCACAGGGACCTGGCCCAGCGGCTGCTGGCCGAGCTGACCCCGCTCGGCGGCGCGGCGCGCAGGGTCGGTGTCACCGGCGTGCCCGGCGTCGGCAAGTCCACGTTCATCGACGCGCTCGGCACCCGGCTGACCGGGCAGGGGCACCGGGTGGCGGTGCTCGCCGTCGACCCCTCCTCGACGCGTACGGGCGGGAGCATCCTGGGCGACAAGACCAGGATGGCCCGCCTGGCGGTCGATCCGGACGCCTTCATCCGCCCCTCGCCCACCTCGGGCACCCTGGGCGGGGTCACCAGGGCGACCCGCGAGGCGATGGTCGTGGTGGAGGCGGCCGGGTACGACGTCGTCCTGGTGGAGACTGTCGGGGTCGGCCAGTCCGAGACCGCGGTGGCCGACATGGTCGACACCTTCCTGCTGCTCACCCTGGCCAGGACGGGCGACCAGCTCCAGGGCATCAAGAAGGGCGTGCTGGAGCTGGCCGACGTGATCGCGATCAACAAGGCCGACGGGTCCGAGGGCAGCCCCCACGAGCTGGACGCGCGCAAGGCCGCCAGGGAGCTCGCCGGGGCGCTCCGCCTGCTGGGCGCGGAGCGGACGCCCCCGGTGCTCACCTGCAGCGGGCTGACCGGCAACGGGCTGGACGAGCTCTGGGAGCAGGTCGTCAGGCACCGCGACGCCCTGGAGGCCTCGGGGGAGCTCGCCGAGCGCCGCCGCCGCCAGCAGGTCCGCTGGACCTGGGCCCTGATCACCGACAGGCTGCTCACCCGGCTGCGCGAGCACCCGGAGGTCGCGGCGATCGTCGCCGAGGTGGAGCGCGAAGTCCAGGAGGGCGCCCTCACCCCGTCTCTGGCCGCCGACCGCGTCCTCGCCGCCTTCGGCAAGGACGGCTGACGTTCGCCACGGACGGCTGACGTTCGAAGGGCGGCTGACCTTCGCCACGGACGGCTGATGTTCGCCACGGACGGCTGACGGCTCCGGGCGCGAGCCCTCCGTCACTCTTGGTCACCGAATGTCATCGCGCGATCCGGCGGCTGATCCGCTATTAAAGCGCCGGTGTTAAGCGCAGGTTAACAAGGCGTGTGTCCGGAAGTGGCAAGATTTATGCTCTATGCGAGCTTGATCAATTCTAGTGAGTCATGTGATACTTCGTGCGAAGATTAACTAATGCTGTGATGTGATGCGCTTTAGCGTGTAAAACACAGAATGAGACAGGCGAGGAGGTCCGGAGCGTCGCGGGATTGTCGGCCGCCGGTTCCCCATCCGTCGGTTGACCAGTCCTTATCCACGCCCCGGTCGGGCGCGGGACAGGTGGGATGTCCCGTTTCCGAACACCGCCGCACCCACCCCGTGCGGGCGGTTGTCTCGTGCTGCGCGAATTCACGTCACGCGAGGTGGGAGACGCTTACCTATGTCCATGGACGTGCACGCCCGTACCGGCCGCCGGGCGAGATCCGTTCCGATGCACCGGGCCCTGCCGAAGCTGCTTCGCGAACCGGCGGGCGCGCTCGCCGAGTTCGCGCGCGAGTCCCGGGGGGAGGTCCTCCGGCTGGAGCTGGGGCCCTTCCGCCCCTACCTGGTCAGCCATCCCGACCACGTCCAGAAGGTGATGCGTCTCGAATGGACGAAGCACCAGCGCCTGGGCATGTTCTGGCGCCCCCTGGAGCGGCTCTTCGGGCACAGCATCATGAGCGACGGCGAGCACTGGCAGAACAGCCGCAAGGTCCTGCAGCCGCTGTTCACCACGCGGTACATCGCCACGATCGCCGACGAGGTGTCCAGGCGCGTCGCCGGGCGGGTCGAGGAGTGGGACGAGTACGTCCGGTCGGGACGCGACTTCGACGCGGCCACGGAGATGTCGCGGATCCTCAGCTACATCGTCAACCGGGTGCTGTTCGGGGACAAGCTGAACCGGGAGGACGGGGAACGCATCATCCCCGCCTTCGAACAGGCGTCCTATTCGCTCGTCTACCGGATCCTCATGCCGTTCATGCCGTATTTCATGCGGATTCCCGGCGACCGGACCTTCCTGAAGGCCGTCGAATCGATCGACGAGGTGGTGTTCCCCATCGTGAGAAAGGCGATGGCGAACCCCGACGACAACCTCGACGTCATCTCCGTGCTCTGCCGCTCCGTCGACGAGAACGGTGACAGGCTCACCGAGAAGCAGATCCGCGACGCGCTGGTCAGCGTGTACGCCGCGTCCTCGGAGACCACCGCGATGGTCCTCACCTGGCTGTGGCTGCTGCTGGAGGAGCACCCGGACGTGGCGGCCAGGCTCCAGGCGGAGATCGACGAGGTGGTCGGCGAGGGACCGGCCGTGCCCGAGGACATCCCCCGCCTCGTCTACACGCGCATGGTCCTGCAGGAGACCCTCCGCCTGTACCCGGCGGGCTGGTTCCTGCCCCGCAAGGTCATGGAGGACGCCGAGATCGGCGGTGTGCGGATCAAGGCCGGATCCTCGGTGCTGGTCACCCCGTACGCCACCCAGCGGCTGGACGATTTCTGGGAGCGCCCGGACGAGTTCGACCCCGAGCGGTTCGCGCCCGGGCGGCAGGAGAACGAGGAGCGCAGGCACCGGTACTCCTACTTCCCCTTCGGCGGCGGCCCGCACAGGTGCCTGGGCGAGCCGTTGTTCTACGTCGAGGCGCCCCTCGTGGTCGCGAGCATCCTCAGCCGGTTCCGGATGTCGGTGCGCACCCCCGGACCGTTCGACACCGGCTGGGCCGCCTCGCTGCGTCCCCGGCAGAAGGTCGCGCTGGGCGTGTCCTTCAACGGCCGCGACCGGAGCGGGGCCCTGCGATGACGGGCCGGCCCGATCCGGGCGCCCGGCCGGACGCCGTCGAGGCCGGGGCGATCTGCGCCCGCGCCGGGCGGTCCCAGCGGGACATGCGCGAGTGGGCGGAGACCTATCCCGGCCTGTTCTCCGCCAAGCCGTTCGACGCGGCCCTGTACAGCACGCTCTCGCTCGCCATGGCGTTCGGCGGCCCCTGGTTCGACGCCGGGCAGTTGCGGATGGCGAACAAGGTCTCCCTGTGGGCGTTCGGCCTGGACTGGCTCGTCGACTACGTCGCCACCTCGTCGTCCGAGGTGGAGGACATCGCGCGGCGGTGCCTGGACGTGGCCGGCGGCGCCCCGCCGGTCCCCGGTGACGACCTCACCCGCATGCTCGGCGACATCCGCGACGAGCTCGCGTCCTCGCCCGCCTTCCCCGAGCTCGGCCCGGTCTGGCGCGACGAGCTGAAGCGCATGCTGGACGGGATGCTCACGGAGTGGCGCTGGAAGACCGACAAGGTCATGCCGGCCTACGAGGAGTATCTCGGCAACGCCGACAACCTCGGCTTCTCCTACGTCTTCGCCGCCCACTGGATCCATGTCACGGGCTCCGGCGCGGTCGCGGACACCGGCGCGCTGCGGGAGGCGGGCTGGGCCGTGCAGCGGGTCATCCGCCTGCTCAACGACCTGGGCACCTACGAGCGCGACGTCGCCTGGGGAGACCTCAACGTCCTGCTGCTCGGCATCGACCGCGCCGAGGTGGAACGGCGGATCGCCGGGCTCGCGGCCCGGAGCCGGGAGCTGATCGCCCCCCTGCGGACCGCCCATCCGGAGCTGGCGGGCTACATGGAACGGCAGATGGACTTCTGCGCGGGCTTCTACCAGGTCGGCGACTACTGGGGGACGTTGTGAGCGTCGACGGCCTGTCCACTTTCACGGAACTCGGCGGGGAGACCGGCGCCGGCAACCGTACGGAGAGCCGCTCGGGGACCGGCGCCGGGATCGACGTGGCCGCCGCGGCGCGCGAACTGGTCGCCGGGCTGCTGGCCGAGCCCTGGGGCCAGGTGTCCGCCTCTCCGTACGAGACCGGCCGGGTGGTGAGCCTGGCGCCGTGGCTGGCCGGGCACGCCGAGCGGGTCGAGTACCTGCTCGCCACCCAGCGGCCGGACGGCGGCTGGTCGCCCTCCGTCGACCACGCCCTCGTCCCCACCCTGAGCGCGGTCGAGGCGCTCCTGGCCGAGCTCGGGCGCGACACCTCCTCCAGCCGCGACCTCCTCGCCGAGGCCGCCGGCCGCGGGCTGGAGGCCGTACGGAAATGGCCCTTCCAGGCCGCCTGGCTGCCGGACACACCCGCGATCGAGCTCATCGTGGCGTCCCTGCTCGCCCTGATCGACGATCACCTCGGCGGGGAGGGGCCGGAACCGCCCCCGGGCATGGGCGGCGCCAAGCTGGCGGCCGTCAGGGCGTGGCTGATGTCGGGCGCGGAGATCCCGCAGAAACTGGTCCACGCCCTCGAGGTGGCGGGCCCGGAGGCGACGGCCGTCTCCGGGATCCTCCCCACGCCGATGCCCGGCGGGATGGCGGCCGTCGGGGCTTCGCCCGGGGCGAGCGCCGCCTGGCTGGCCGCGCCGCCCGAGCCGGGGCCCGGAACCGAGGCGCGCGACGCGCGCAGGGCCGGGGACGAGGCGGCCGTACGGCGGTACCTGGAGGCGGTCGTGGCCTCCTCCGGCGGCCCGATGCCGTGCACCCTCCCGATCACCGTGTTCGAGCGCGGCTGGACGCTGAGCTGGCTGCGGCGCGCGGGAATCCCGGTGGACGCGCCGCCGGAGCTGGTCGCGAGCCTGCGGGACGGGCTCGGCCCCGACGGGATCGCCACGGGTCCCGGCCTGCCCGCCGACGCCGACACCACCTCCGTCGCCCTGTACGCGCTGGCGCTGCTCGGCGAGCCGCGCGAGCCGGAGGGACTGTGGCCGTTCGAGCTGGAGACCCACTTCTGCACCTGGCGCGGGGAGGAGGGGATGTCCCCGACGACCAACGCGCACGTGCTCGACGCCTTCGGCGAGTACCTGCGCCGGTGCGGGGGAGAGCCCCGTCACACGAGTGTCGTCGCGAAGCTGGCGGCATGGCTGCGTGACCGCCAGGAGGCGGACGGCAGCTGGACGGACCGCTGGCACGTCTCGCCGTACTACGCCACGGCCTGCTGCGCGATAGCGCTGCACGAGTTCGGCGGCGGGGAGTCGGCGGGCGCGGTGGGCGGTGCCGTGGAGTGGGTGCTCGGCACCCAGCGGGGGAACGGGTCGTGGGGCCTCTGGGAGGGCACCCCGGAGGAGACCGCCTACGCCCTGCAGACCCTGCTGCTGACCGGCGTGCGGCGGGACGGGCTGTGGCGGGAGACCGTGGAGCGCGGATACCGCCACCTGCTGGCCGCCCGTGACGGCGCGACGCCGTCGCTCTGGGTCGACAAGGACCTGTACCTGCCGGTGGCGATCGTCAGGGCGGCCGTTCTGGGCGCGCTCCACCTGGCGCGACGCGCGCTCTCCATTCCCGAGGATCACTCGTATTGAGAATTGACCGTGAATTCAGAACAGGACACCAGGGTGCATTTACCTGCCCGCTTGAGGGTTTTTAGTGATATTGCTATGGTTCGGCGGGTGTGACGTGAGGTGTCCCGCTGATCCCAGCGATGCGGCGGCTGTCTAACTTGTTTGACCAGTTCATGTCAACCGCCATGAAGAATGCCGTCTATTTTCTTTCTGCTTCCCGGGGTGGATACCATGCGCTTGCGTAACGCGAGCTTGCGGACCAAGGTCACGGCACTTCTGGTGTCGCTCACCGCGCTCTGGGCGTTCACGGCATGGGTGACGGTCCGTGACGGTCTGAACATGCTGGGCGTGGCGACCCTCAACACCGAGGTCGCCGACCCGAGCGAGCGGCTCATCGTCGAGCTGCAGGCCGAGCGGCGGCTGACCGCGATCACCCTGGGATCGACCGGCGCGGAACGCCCGCGGCGCGAGGCGATCGCCTCCCAGCGCAAGCGCACCGACGCCGCCGACGCGCACTTCCGGAAGCTCACCGGCGGCAGCGGGGTGGCCCTGCTGGGCAGTCCCGCCCTCGAGCGCCGGCTCGACGAGACCCGCCGGTTGATGGACGACCTGCCCGCCGCGCGCAAGGCGATCGACGCCGGCCGGGTCAACCGGACCTGGGCGGCCGCGGAATTCACCGCCATCGTCGACTCGATCTTCCGCGTCTACGACTCCCTGGCGACGCTGGACGACGAGGAACTCGCCAAGGACACCCGCACACTCATCGGGATGAACCGGGCCCGGGACATCCTGGCCCAGGAGGACGCCCTGGTGATGGGCGCCCTGACGGCGGGCCGGTTCGCCGACGGCGAGCAGGTCAGGTTCACGCAGATGGTCGGCACGCGGCGCTTCGTCACCGACCAGGCGGTGGCCGAGCTGCCCGCCGCCGACCAGGAGGCCTACCGGCGGCTGGTCGCCGGCGAGCAGTTCGTCCGGCTGCGCACCATGGAGGACCAGCTGATCGAGGACCCGAACGTGGTGCAGGCCGGGGTGATCGACGTCACGCGGTGGAGCTCCGACGCCCAGCCCGCGCAGACCAAGTTCACGCAGGCCGTGCTCGCGGCCGGCAGCGGAGTGGTCGAGCGGTCGGGTCCGGTCGCCGCCGGCGTCATCGTACGGCTCGCCCTCGCCGGCGGCCTGGGCCTCGTGGCCGTCATCGCCTCGGTCGTCCTGGCCATCACCACGGCCCGCGCCCTGGTCCAGCAGCTGGAGAAGCTGCGAGCCGCCGCCTGGGAGCTCGCCAACGAGCGGCTGCCCGCCGTGGTCGAGCGGATCGGCCACGGGCAGGCGGTGGACGTCGCGGCGGAGGCGCCCCCCCTCAAGTTCGGCGACGACCAGATCGGGCAGGTCGGCCAGGCGTTCAACGCCGTGCAGCGGACCGCCATCAAGGTCGCCGCGGAGCAGGCCCAGCTGCGCCGCGACATCGCCGACATCCTGCGCAACCTCGCCCGCCGCACCCAGTCGCTCGTGCACCGCCAGCTGAGCGTGCTCGACGTCATGGAGCGGCGCGAGAACGATCCGCAGGAGCTGCGCGACCTGTTCCGGCTCGACCACCTGGCGACCCGCATGCGGCGCTACGCGGAGAACCTCCTCGTGCTCTCCGGCGCGGCGCCGGGCCGCGCCTGGCGCGACGCGGTCCCGATGATCGACGTGGTCCGCGGCTCCCTCGCCGAGATCGAGGACTACACCCGGGTCGACGTGATGCCCCTGGGGGAGGTCTCGCTGGACGGCCGGGCGGTGAGCGACGTCATCCACCTGATCGCCGAGCTCGTCGAGAACGCCGCCTCCTTCTCCCCGCCCTACACGACGGTGCAGGTCGGCGGATACCTGGTGGCCCACGGCTACGCGCTGGAGATCGAGGACCGCGGCCTGGGCATGAGCCCCGCGGACATCGCGGAGGCCAACGAGCGGATCGCCAACCCCCCGGAGCTCAAGCTCTCCGGCAACGCCCGCCTCGGCCTGTACGTCGTCAGCCGCCTGGCCGAACGGCACGACATCCGGGTGACCTTCAAGTCCTCCCCGTACGGGGGCACGACCGTCGTCGTCCTCATCCCGCAGGAACTGATCAGCGAGGAGGACCCGGGCCCCTCCGTCGGGGTCGGCGTGCCGCAGGCACGCCCGGCGAGCGGCGAGATGAACGGCGCCACCTCCGCGGTCGCCGCGGTCCGCGGCAGGGTGGGCGACCCGTTGGGCATCACCGGCGGTCCCGTGCGGGCCGCCGGAGCGGAGGGAGAGGTCATCAGCGAGCACCTTCCCGGTAGCGGCTCCGAGGTCTGGGAGCCCTCGTCGCCCGCCAACGGCCGGTCGCACCCGGCGGGTCCCGGGCCCTCCGGTCTTCTCGCCGACCAGGGCTCCTCCGGAGGCTTCGCCGACCCCGGCCGTCCCGTCACCCCGTCGCCCTCCGGCCGTTCCACGGATCCGGGTCCTCCTGCCGGCCTCGCCGACCAGACGTCCCCCGGGCGGCATTCCGCGGGTCCCGCGCCCGCCGAGGGTCTCACCGATCCGACGTTTCCCGGCCGCTTCGCCGACCCTTCGGCACTCAGGCAGATGCCCGAGACCGGGGCACCCGGCCGGCTGCCCGATTTCACGAACCCCGCCTCGCCGGGCGCTCCCGGCTTGGGCCCCGACGGCTCCGGCGCCCACGGGCGTCCGGGCGGCTCCGGGACGTCGTCGCTGCCGCCCGTGCTGCCCCCGCCCGACAGCAGCCACACCCCGGGCGGCCTGCCGAGGCGCGTTCCGCAGACCCACCTCGCCGCCCCCCTGCAGGAGGACGAGCCCGCGGCCCCGCCCCCGGCCGACGACGCCGGCGAGCGTTCGCCGGAAATGATCCGCGCGGCCATGTCGTCCTTCCAGGCCGGTACGCGCCGAGGCCGCGACGACGCCGCCCAGTTGCTCGATCACGACGGCGATCCCGTGGACGAGGGCGGGCCCGCCGTGTGATCCCGGTGAATGATCTCAAGTCGCGTGTGCCAGGCAGGCGCCGATGAGCCGCCGGGAACCGGCGACGTGATGTCGGCAGGCAGAAGGAGAGGACAACGAGTGGTGCAGGGAACAGGATCCTTCACGGACCTGGCCTGGTTGCTGGACGACCTGGTCTCGCGGGTGGAGGAAGCTCAGCACGGAATCGTGTTCTCCACCGACGGCCTGCTGCTGGCCGCGTCGGCGGGATTCTCCCCGGCCGACGCCGAGCACCTGGCCGCCGTCGGGTCGGCGATCCAGAGCCTGGGCCGCGGGGTCAGCGACAGGGTCGGTGGCGGGCCGATGCGCCAGACCATCATCGAGATGCGGACGGCGTACCTGATCGTCACCGCCGCAGGGCAGGGAGCCTGCCTGGCGGTGTTCTGCGGCGCCGAGGCCGACGTCGGCCTGGTGGCCTACGAGATGGCCATGCTCGTCACCCGCGTGGGGCAGTACCTCACCTCGCCCACCAGGACGGCCGAGTCCTCCTTCAAAGGCGACTCCCTCAGGGGCGACTCCCCCCGGGCCGGCTCCTTCAGAGGCGACGGCACACGATGAGCGTCTTCGACGAGCAGCCCGACACCCAGTGGGTCGGCGACGAGGCGGGGCCGATCGTCAGGCCGTACGTCCTGACGCGGGGCAGGACCGAACCGAGCCGCGGCCGGTTCGACCTCATCACCCTGGTGGTGACCATCCGGCAGGTCTCGTCGAGGGAACCGGGGCTTGACCCGGAGTGCCTGGCCATCGTCCGGCTCTGCCGGCAGGCCCAGTCGGTCGCGGAGATCGCGGCGCACACGAACCTTCCGGCAGGCACGGTCCGCGTCCTGCTCAGCGACCTGCTCGACCAGGGATTCATCGCCATGCAAGAACCGCATTCGGAGACGGACATGCACGACGAGAGGCTGTACAGGGCGGTGCTCGATGGACTCCGTGCGCTCTAGTCGCGACGCCGGGCGCGTGAAGCTGCCCAAGGCGATCAAGATCCTGGTCGCCGGCGGGTTCGGCGCGGGCAAGACCACGCTGGTCGGCGCGGTCTCCGAGATAGAGCCGCTGCGCACCGAGGAGACCCTGAGCGACCGGGGCATCGGTGTCGACGACCTGTCGGGCGTGGAGACCAAGCGGACCACCACGGTCGCCATGGACTTCGGCCGCATCACCATCGGCGACGACTACCGCCTCTACCTGTTCGGCACGCCCGGCCAGGAGCGCTTCTGGTTCCTCTGGGACGAGCTGGCGCTGGGCGCGCTGGGCGCGGTGGTCCTCGCCGACACCCGGAGGCTGGCCGACTGCTTCCCCTCGCTCGACTACTTCGAGCGGCGCGAGACGCCCTTCATCGTCGCGGTCAACTGCTTCGACGGGGCCCGCCGCTACGAGCTCGACGAGGTCAGGCTCGGGCTGACCCTGCACGAGGACATCCCGATCGTGCTGTGCGACGCCAGGCGGCGGGAGTCGGGCAAGGAGGTGCTCATCACCCTCGTCGAGCACGCGATGCGGATGCGGCTGGGCACGACGTCCCAGCCGTCGGGCACCTGACCCCTCGAGGGACGGGCGGCGGCCCGCGGACACGACGGGCCCTTCCGGGGCGGGTCATCACCGCCCCGGGAGCGTTTTTACCCCTCCGGTAGGGACGAATCCCTCACCGTCGGACGCCTTGCAACAACACCCCGTATCCGGCGTGTCACGATAGCGGCGATCACCGGCGTCCTACCGTTCGGGGAGACCTATGTGTGACGATCCGACCCTTCCTCTCACCGTCGCGCGGGCGCTCGGGGAGTACCGGGCGCTGCTGGACGAGCACGGGGTCACCTGGGGCGAGGATCCCATCTTCTACGTCAGGTCCATGGCCGCCGACGCCTACCTGATGGGCACGACGAGCTTTTGGGAAGTCTGTTACGACATGCTCGGCACCCGCTATCCCGGGGTGCCGTTCGAGGAGCTCAGGGACCATCTCGACGAGCTGGACATGGACGAGGTCGTCCGGGGCGTCCTCGCGGGCCGGGTGCTCGACAACCTCGCCGCGCTCCGCCTCGCCGACGGGGGAGTCGCGCTGCGGGCACGGGCGCAGGCCGTGCTGGACGGCAGGCCCCTGCGCACGACGCTGCTGGTCGACTCCACCAGGTCCGGGCCGGCCACCGTGCTGGTGGACGGGCGGGCGCACGTGGTCGGACCCGGCGGCGCACGGCTCATCAAGATCACAAGCCGGAGCGAGGTGGTCGCCGACGGCGTGCCGGTCGACCTGTCGCCCCTCGCCCGCCCCGCCCCCGCGGCCCGCCTGCGGGTGCGCGCGGGCTTCCCGTGCAAGTGGAGCGTGTACGGCGAGCACGGCCAGGGCTGGTACCCCGAAGGGGCCCCCGACCGGCGCGACTACCACGTGATGCCCTACTTCCACGGCGACGACCTGGTCCTGGACGTCCCGGCAGAGACGCTGACCGTGCGGGTCTCCAGAGGCATGGAGTACGGCTCCGCGCAGGTCACGCTCACCCCGGCGCCGGACGGGGAGACCCTCGTCGAGCTGACCCCCGAGCGGCTCTACGACGCGGCCGCCCTGGGCTGGTACGGCGGGGACATGCACGTCCACCTCAACTGGGCGGGCGACATGGTCGGCACGCCCGGGCTCGCGGGGATCATGCAGCACGGCGAGGACCTGCACGTCCTCAACCTCGTCGCCGGGAACGTCTCCTCCGAGCGGGTCTACGACCTCGAGGCGCTCGAGCACTGGGCCGGGCGGGACCTGCCCTGGTCCGACGCCTCCCACGTGGCGAGGATCGGCGTCGAGTACCGCAACGACCTGCTCGGCCACCTCTACGCGTTCGGCGTCTCGGCCCCGCCCTCGCGCTTCCACACCGGTTTCCTCGGCACCGCCGACTGGCCGCCCAACAGCGTCGCCTGCGAGGAGCTTCGCGGCCTGGGGGCCGTCACCGGCTACAGCCACCCCTTCCACAATCCGTTCACCGACATGGACGGACCCGACAAGGCGCTGCGGTGGGGGCGCAACTGCTCCTCCCGGGAGATCGTCGCCGACGCGGCGCTCGGCCTCGTCGACACCCTGGACGTGCTCAGCCAGACCTCGATCACCGCGACCGCCGCCGTCTACCGGCGCCTGATCGGGGCGGGCAACCGCGTCGCGGTCACCGCGGGCACCGACGCGATGGTCTCCTTCGCCCGGCGGGGAAACCAGTCCAACCCGCCCGGCTGGGCACGTGTCTACGCCCGGGTGGACGGGCCGCTGACCGCCGCGTCGTTCGCCGAGGCGGTCAGGCGGGGCCGTACCTTCGGCACCACCGGGCCCTGGCTGGAGCTGTCGGTCGCGGGCCACGGCCCCGGGGCCACCCTGGACCTGTCACCGGGGGAACGGGTCACGGTCACCGTCCGGTCGGTCGGCCCGGAGGTGGAACGGCTGGAGATCCGCACCGCGGACGGCGTGCTGGCCGAGGGGCCGCCCGGCGAGCTGACCGCCGAACTGGCCGCCGGCGACCCCACCTACGTCGTCGCCCTCGCCACCGGCGGACGGCACGAGCGGTCCTTCACCGGCGAGGTGTACGCCCACACCAGCCCGGTCTATCTCGACGTGGGCGGCCGTCACGTGGCCAGGGCCGAGGACGTCGGCTGGTGCCTGGAATGGCTGGACGCCCTGGAGTCGCTGCTGCGGAAGGAGGGCACCTTCGAGACCGGCGGGCAGCTCGCCGACCACCTCGCCCTGATCGGCCGGGCCAGGGAGGTCTACCGGGACCGCCTGGCCTGACGGCGCGCGGCGGCTCCCGTACCCGTCCGGCTCGGCCACCGTGACGCCGGGACCCGTGCCGGGAGCCGGGCCGGGGACGCCCCGGCCGGGACCGCGCGGCGGCGGGACGCGGACCGCCCACCTGGACCGCCCGCCTGGACCGCCCGCCTGGACCGCCCGCCTGGACCGCCCGCCTGGACCGCCCGCGAGCGGGGGCATGCGAGGCTTGTCGGCATGAACCGCCTGTATGAGGTCGACCTGTCGCGGAAGCTTTCCAAGAAGGACGCCTCCGAGCGTCTCGACGCCGCCCTGGATCGCCTGCTCCGCCTTCGGCTCACGCTCGGCGGCCAGGTCGGCGAGCAGCGCATCGGCCCGCCGCTGTGCGTGGTCTTCGAGGGCTGGGACGCCTCGGGCAAGGGAGGGGCGATCAAGCGGCTGGTGCGCCCGCTGGACCCGCGCCACGTCCGCGTCGCCCAGTTCGCCGCGCCGACCTACGACGAGAAGCGCCACCACTTCCTGTGGCGGTTCTGGCCGGTCCTGCCCGGCTGGGGCGGGATGGCCGTGCTCGACCGCTCCTGGTATGGCCGGGTGCTGGTGGAGCGGGTCGAGGGCTTCGCCACCGAGGAGCAGTGGTCCCGCGCGTACGGGGAGATCGTGGAGTTCGAGCGGACCCTCGCCGCCGAGGGCATGATCATGGTCAAGTTCTGGATGCACGTCTCCGAGGAGGAGCAGCTCAGGCGCTTCCGGGATCGGGCCGGCGACCCGTTGCGGGCGTGGAAGCTCACCGACGAGGACTGGCGCAACCGTGAGAAGCGCCCGCAGTACGAGGTCGCGGTGGAGGAGATGCTCGCCCGCACCGACCACCCGAAGGCGCCCTGGCACGTGGTCCCCGGCGACGACAAGCGCCTGGCCCGCGTCACGGTCGTGGAGACCGTCTGCGCCGCGATCGAGGCCGAACTCGCCGCCAGGGGCCACGAACCGGTGATCTCCTCCCCGGCGGGCGGCGCCGCCGACGAGTAGCGAGGCCGCGCCGCCCCCACGGTCGGCGCCGGTGTCGGTGTTGTCGGTGTTGTCGATGTCGCCCTTCCGGTGAGAAGTACGGGAGCGGCGGAGACGCCCCGGGCGCGGGGGCACGCGGCAGAATCGAATGGCTGTCCTTTCGCTCGTCGTGAGCGGCTCGTCGTGGCAGCTGGTCGTTGCTGTTCGTCATTGCTTCTCTTCAACGCAGGAAGGTGCGGCGCATGCGGTTGGGCTCGCGGCTGAGCAGGCTGGACCGGCGGGTGTTCGCCATGGTGGCGGGCGCCAGGTTGCCCGGTCTCGAACGCGTCGTGCCCGCGCTGTCGCGCGCGGCCGACAACTCGCTCCTGTGGGCCGGGGTGGCGGGGGCGCTGGCGGTCAGCGGGCGGCGGCCGCTGCGCCGGGCGGCGACCAGGGGGCTGCTCGCGGTCAGCCTCGCCAGCCCGCTGGTCAATCTGGTCGGCAAGCAGGCCTTCCGCAGGAACAGGCCGTCGGCCGAGGGGCTCCCGCTCGCCCGGCTGATCAAGATGCCCGCGTCGGCGTCGTTCCCCTCGGGCCACTCCGCCACGGCCGGCGCCTTCGCCGCGGCCGTGGCACTGGAGGCGCCCCGGGTGGTCGCGGTCCCCGTCGCGCTCCTCGCGGCGGCCGTCTGCTTCTCCCGCGTCTACACCGGCGTGCACTATCCCGGCGACGTGCTCGCCGGGGCCGGGATCGGCGTGGCGGCGGGGCTGATCACCCGTCGCATCTGGCCCGACGCCGGTGAGGCGGGGCAGGCGCGCGCCGCCCTCACGGCGCCGTCCGTGCTGCTCGACCAGGAGGGAGAGGGGACGGTCGCCGTGGTCGACGGCTCCGCCGACGCCGTCGCGGGAGCGGCCGAGGCGCTGCGCGAGGCCCTCCCACGGGCCGAGGTCGTCGAGGTGGCGCCGGGCGCCGACCTCGGGGCCGCCGTGCGGGACGCCGCCTCGCGGGCCAAGGTGCTCGCGGTGGCCGGGGGGGACACCGTGGTCAACCTGGCGGCCCAGGAGACGGCGGGCGGGGCGACCCCGCTGCTGGTCGTCCCCGCGAGCGCCCACGGCCGGTTCGCCCGCGCGCTCGGGGTGGAGACCCCGGAGGAGGCCGTGACGGCCTACCACAGCGGCGACCTCGTGGCCGTCGACGTCGGCGAGGTCGCGGGCCGGACGTTCGTCAACACCGCCAGCGTGGGCGTCTACCCGGCGCTGGTGGAGCGCAGGGAGCGGCGGCAGGGCCGGATCGGCAAGTGGCCCGCGCTGTTCTGGGCCATGGCCGAGGTGCTCGGCCCGGGGGGCGCGCAACCCGTGGACCTCGTCGTGGACGGGGTGCCCCGGCGCGTCTGGATGGTGTTCGTGGGCAACTGCCGCTACGAGGCGCGCGGCGGAGCCCCCTCCAGGCGGCAGCGCCTGGAGGACGGCCTGCTGGACATCCGCGTGCTCGCCGCCGCCGACCGGCTGCCCCGGCTGCGGGTGTTCCTCAGCCTCCTGGCGGGACGGGTGAAGCTGTCACGCCACTACCAGCAGTGGCAGGCCGACACGCTGCGCGTCTCCGCGCCCTCGGGAAGGCTGCGGCTGGCACGCGACGGCGAGACGTTCACGGTCACGGGCGAGGTGGAGTTCACCAAGCGCCCGCGGTCGCTCCTCGTGATCCGGCCGGCCGGCTGACCTACGGGCGATGCCCCGGCCGTGACCGCGCCGCCCCCGGCGGGCCCGCCCGCGGCTGACCTCCGGCCGGGCCCCGGCAGTGGCCGGCCGGGACCCGGCCGTGACCGCGCCGCCCTCGGCGGGTCCGCCCGCCGTCGCGGGGTGGACGCGCGCACCGGCCGGGGACGCGGGGCGCGGAAAAAGGTTTGACGCGGCCCGCGGCGCGTCGGTTAGGTTTCAACCGCACCGTCACCGTCCGTGGGAGAGTCCGTTGAAGTTCTGAGGTCCCGACACCGCGCCCCCCGAGCCGTCCTTCCGGCCCGGCGCGCGTCTGACCTCGGCGGATCTCGTCATCGTCGCGATGACGCTTTCCTGGTGAATCCCGGCTGAGCGCGTGCGCGCCCGCGGTGTCTCCCGTGTCCTGTTCCATCTCGACACTTTTCGGGAGCCGCCCCATGTCTTCTTCGATAGTCGTCGACGGCCTGTCGTTCGCCTGGCCGGACGGCACCGTCGTCCTCCACGACCTCGACGCCGCCTTTCCCGCCGGGCGCACCGGTCTGATCGGCGTCAACGGCTCGGGCAAGTCGACCCTGCTCAGGCTCATCGCGGGGGAGCTCACCCCGCTCTCCGGCTCGGTCGGCGTCGCCGGGCAGGTGGGCCACCTGCCGCAGGGACTGCCGCTCGACACCGGCCGCAGCGTCGAGCGGCTGCTGGGCGTCGCCGAGCGCAGGGCCGCGCTGCTCGCCATCGAGCGCGGGGAGGTCTCCGAGGAGAACTTCGCCGCCGTCGGCGACGACTGGGACGTCGAGGAGCGCGCCCGCGCCGAACTCGACCGGCTCGGCCTGGCACACGTCGACCTCGACCGTACGGTGGCGACGCTGTCGGGCGGCGAGGTCGTCATGGTCGGGCTGGCGGCGCTCTTCCTGCGCGGGCCCGACGTCCTGCTGCTGGACGAGCCGACCAACAACCTCGATCTCGACGCCCGGCGCAGGCTCTACGCCGCGGTGGAGTCGTGGCCGGGGGTGCTGGTGGTCGTCAGCCACGACCGGACCCTGCTGGAGCTGGTGGACAACGTGGCCGACCTCACCGGCGGCACCGTGCGGATGTACGGGGGGACCCTCTCCGGCTACGAGGAGACGCTCGCCGCCGAGAAGGAGGTCGCGGAGCGGATGGTCAGGGTCGCCGGTGCCGACGTGCGCAGGCAGAAACGCGAATGGGAGGAGGCCCAGGTCAAGCTGGCCCGCCGGGTGCGCTACGGCAACACGATGTACGAGCGGAAACGCGAGCCGAAGATCATCATGCAGGCGCGCAGGCGGCAGGCCCAGGTGGCGGCCGGCAAGCACCGCACCATGCACGCCGGCAAGCTCGCCGAGGCCCGCGAGCGGCTCTCCGAGGCCGAGGACGCCGTCCGCGACGACGCCGTGATCCGCGTCGAGCTGCCCGGGACGGCCGTCCCCTCGGGACGGACCGTGCTGATCGCCGACGGCCTGCGCACGGTGGGCGGGGCGGCGCCCGCGGACCTCGTGGTCAGGGGACCCGAGCGGATCGCCCTGGTCGGCCCGAACGGCTCGGGCAAGACCACGTTCCTGCGTACCGTCGTCGGGGAGCTCGAACCGGCCGAGGGCTCGGTCACGGTGTCCGTGCCCGGCGTGCGGTACCTGCCGCAGCGGCTCGACCTGCTGGACGACGCGCTCAGCGTGGTCGGCAACGTCCGCCGCTTCGCGCCGTCGGTCCCGGTCAACGAGATCAGGGCCAGGCTCGCCAGGTTCCTGTTCCGCGGCGCCCGCGCCGACCGGGCGGCGGGCACCCTGTCGGGCGGTGAGCGGTTCCGCGCGGTGCTCGCCGCGTTGCTGTCGGCGGAGCCGCCGCCACAACTCCTGCTGCTGGACGAGCCGACCAACAACCTGGACATGGCCGGCGTCCGGCAGCTCGCCCAGGCTCTGGAGGCCTACCGGGGCGCGCTCGTCGTCGTCAGCCACGACCTGCCGTTCCTGGGGTCGATCGGCATCACCCGGTGGCTGTCCGCGGACCGGGAGGGGGCGCTGTCAGAGATTGCCGATTCCCGGGCACTGTTTGACGCCCAGTGATCGATCCGGCGATAGTTGTGCAGGTGACTACCCCCCGATTGCTCGCCTGTGCCGTGGTCACCCTGGTGGCCCTCACCGCCTGCACCCCGTCTCCCGGCGACCCCGTGGTCGGCCCGGCCACCGCGGGCGGCACGGTGGGAACGGGACAGGGATCCGGTGACCGGAGCTCCTCATCTCCCACCGGCCCGCCCGCCGCCGTGACGCTGACGCCCGACGAGTACCGGGCCGAGCTGGAGGAGGCGCGCGGCCCGGTGCGCGACGCGGTGAAGAAGCTGGCCGCGACCGGCGGGCTGAAGACCCTCGGCAAGCAGCTGCAGAAGACCTCCGGCGCGGTGGAGGGCGCGGTGACCCGGTTGTCCGCGCTGGCGCCTCCCGCGGAGGTGAAGGCCCAGCACGACAGCTACGTCGAGGCACTGGGACGGCTGCGGACCTCTTTCGACACCGCCCGCCAGGACGCCGAGGAGCAGCGGGTGTGCACCGGCCCGGCCGTGCTGACCGGCATGGCCGAGGCCGACCAGCTGTCCGACGTGGAAGACGTCGCCAAGACGCTGAGCGGGTATCCGACGAGCGTCATCCCGGTCAAGGCGGCCAAGAAGCGCGACCGCCGGCTGTCCAACGGCAGGTTCATCGCCTCCGAGGGACGGACGGGCCGCGCCTACCTCGAGCTGCGCAACGGCACCAGGCAGGACGCCGTCGTCGTCCTGGTGCGCGGCAAGAAGAAGGCCGTCACCGTGTACGTCCGCAAGAAGTCGAACTTCAAGATCCGGGGTGTGCGGGACGGCAGCTACAAGATCTACTACACCCTCGGTCAGGACTGGGACGCGAAGGCGCGTACCTTCACCCGCTCGTGCGCCTTCGAGCAGTTCGGCAAGTCCGTGCGGTTCAGGACCGTCCACACCGCGACCCAGATCCGCTGGACCGACTGGACGATCACCCTGCACGCCGTGAGCGGCGGCACCGTGAAGCCCAAGAAGGTCAAGCCGGGCGACTTCCCCACCTGACGCGCGGCTCTCCCGGAGGTGCCGGGAACGCGAGGACCGCGACCTCGTGACGAGGCCGCGGTCCCGGTGTCACCTCGGCCGATCAGGTGGAGAAGAGCATCCCGACCCAGCTGCGCTGGCGGTGGTGGCCGTAGTGGCCGCCGTGGTGCTGCGCACCCCAGGCGGGAGCGCCGTAGCCGGGAGCGCCGTGCACGGGCGGCGGCGGGGGCGGCGGCGGAGCTGCGTGGGACTGCTGCGACCACTGGCTCTCCATGCGGGTCAGCGTCTCGAGCTCGCCGTAGTCCAGGAAGATTCCGCGACAGCTCTCACACTGGTCGATGTGAACGCCGTTGCGCTCGTAGGTGCGCATGGCGCCCCGACACTTGGGACACTGCATCTGGCTGGTCTCCTTGTTCTGGCGTGGTAACCAAGTAACCACAACCTACTGCGTGGGCACACCATGGCAGGCGCTTCGATGCCGGACAATCCTCAGGCAGGATTCGACCAGGACCTCCTCCACCTCGTCCAGCGGACGCCCCTCCCGTCCCGCGGCGGCCACCGCCGCCGCCGCGAGCTGCACGGTCATCGCCTGCGCCGGGATCTCCAGCCGCTTCCACGGGTCGCCGTCCGGCGGGACGGCGACCCCGCCCGCGGCGCGGTAGGCGCCCAGGAAGCGGTGCCACACCTCGGGCTCCAGCAGTCCGGCCGCGAACCAGGCGGCGGGCCTGGACAGATCCCAGGCCTGGTCGCCGACGCCCAGGTCGTCGACGTCGATGAGGATCCACTCCTTTGGCGCGCGGACCATCTGGCCCATGTGCCAGTCGCCGTGGGTCAGGCCGCCGGGAGCGGCACCGGAGGAGCCGCCGGGAGTGACACCGGAGGAATCGCCGGGATCCGTGCCGGAGGAGCCGGGCGGGTTCGCGCCGGGTGCGGAGGGGGCGGGTGCGGAGGGGGCGGGCAGGCAGGTGAAGGCCCGGCGCACCGCCAGCTCGGCGGCGGAGCGGTCGCCCAGGCGGGCGACGGTCGAGGCCACCCGCGCCGGTCCCCCCGCGGCCCGCAGCGGGGGCAGCGCCCGCGCCGGTACGGCGTGCAGCCGCGCGAGCAGCCGGGCGGCGGCCTCCCAGGGCGCCGCGTCCGGATCCGCGTGGTCCACCGGCGTCCCGGCCGGCCAGACGGTGACCAGCCGGTCCCCGACGGTCATGACCTCCTCGGTCACCGGTTCGAGCATGATCCCGCGCAGCGCCGGGTGCGCGGTGGCCCGCATCCGCTCCACCAGCGGTTCCCGCTCCGCCCCCGGCGCGTGCGCCTTGACCACGACGGAACCGGCCCGCACGATGATCACGTCCGGCCTGGTCGGCAGCACCGTGCCGGGCGCGCCGCCGTATCGGGCGCCGATCCGGCGCAGTTCGTCGATCAGGTCCTCGCTGTCCATCCGGCAAGTGAACCACCGGTCGCCGCCCCCGCCGGACCGGCGGCATAAAGTGCGAGGTATGAGGATCGGTTTCGCGGTGCCGGTGTCGGGGTCCTGGGCGACGCCGGAGAACATGGCACGGGTCGCCCGGGGCGCCGAGGAACTCGGCTACCACGAGCTGTGGACCTTCCAGCGCCTGCTCCACCCGCGGGGCCACGCGATGGGCCCGACCTACCGCAGCGTGCACGACCCGGTGGTCACGCTCGCCTACCTGGCGGGCCTGACGAGCCGCGTCCGGCTGGGGGTGGCGGTGCTCAACCTGCCGTTCGCCTCGCCCGCGCTGATGGCCAAGCAGCTCGCGAGCCTGCAGGCGGTCTCCGGCGGGCGGCTGGACGCGGGGCTCGGCCTGGGGTGGCTGCCCGAGGAGTTCACCGCCTCCGGGGTGTCGTTCGAGCGGCGCGGGCGGCGCGCGGAGGAGTACGTCCCGCTGCTGCGGCGCCTGTGGACGGAGGAGACCGTGGAGCACAGGGGCGAGTTCTACGAGCTGCCCCCGGTGCAGCAGGATCCCAGACCGTCCGTCGTGCCGCCGATCCTGCTGGGCGGTTCCGCCGAGGTGGCGCTGAGACGCGCGGGGCGGCTGGCGGACGGCTGGATCAGTTCGAGCCGCGAGGACCTCGACGGCATCGGCGAGAAGATCTCCGTCGTCAAGGAGGCGGCTCGTGCCGCCGGGCGCGACCCCGGGGCGCTGCGCTTCGTCACCCGGGGCGTCACCCGCGTCCGCCCCCCGGGAGCGGCCGGGCGCGAACCGCTGACCGGCTCGTTCGAGGAGATCCGGCGCGACGTCGGCGACCTCGCGGACCGGGGGGTCACCGACGTCTTCCACGACCTCAACTTCGACCCGGAGATCGGATCGCCCGACGCCGACCCCGGGGAGTCGATGCGCAGGGCGGAGGCGGCGCTGGAGGCGCTCGCGCCCTGACCGGGCGTGCGGGGTTCGAGGCGCAGGGAGCCGGTCCGCGAACGGGCCCGGCGGGCCACGCGGTGCGCCGGAGGTCCCGCGTGACCGGCCTTCCCGTGGATGTACGGGTCTGATGGCACATGACCGGACCGGTCCTGTCATCCTTGTTCCGGTAGGTACCCGGCGGGAACAGAGGAGAACGGTGGACGAGCGCAAGCCGATCGAGTGCTGGCTGTCGGACATGGACGGGGTCCTCGTCCACGAAGGACACCCGGTGCCCGGTGCCGATGAGTTCATCCGACGCCTGCGCGAGTCGGGCAAACGGTTCCTGGTGCTGACCAACAACTCGATATACACCCCGCGCGACCTGGCCGTACGGCTGCGCGCGGCCGGACTGGAGATCCCGCCGGAGTCGATCTGGACCTCCGCGCTGGCCACCGCCAGGTTCCTGGACGGCCAGCGCCCCGGCGGCTCGGCGTACGTGGTGGGGGAGGCGGGGCTGACCACCGCCCTGCACGAGATCGGCTACGTCCTGACCGACATCGCCCCCGACTACGTGGTCCTCGGCGAGACCCGCACGTACAGCTTCACCCAGATCACCCGGGCGATCCGGCTCATCGAGGGCGGCGCCCGGTTCATCGCCACCAACCCCGACCCGGTCGGCCCGTCGAACGAGGGGTCGCTGCCCGCCTGCGGCGCGGTCGCCGCGATGATCACCAAGGCGACCGGGGTGGAGCCCTACTTCGTGGGCAAGCCCAACCCGATGATGATGCGCAGCGCGCTGCGGGCCATCGACGGCCACAGCGAGAGCACCGCGATGATCGGTGACCGGATGGACACCGACATCGTCTCCGGCATGGAGGCCGGGCTGCACACGATCCTGGTGCTCAGCGGGGTCGTCAGCAGGGACCAGGTCGACCGCTACCCGTTCCGTCCCTCCATGGTGGTCGATTCGGTCGCCGACCTGATCGACCTGGTCGACTAGGGCGGGTCCCGCCCGGCCGGAAGCACCGCTCGAAGTCCCCGGCGGGACGTTCCCGGGTTCTCCCGGGGACATACCTGCCGTGGACTGTCAGGTACGGGTGCCATGCTGTCGCCCATGACGCGTGTTTACCTGGAGATCGGCCCGAAGAAGGTCTTCGCCTGCTCGGTGGAGTGGCCGGGATGGTGCCGGATCGGCGGATCCGAGGAGGCGGCGCTCGAGGCGCTGATGACGTACGCGCCGCGCTACCGGGTGGTCGCGGAGCGGGCCGGGCTCGCCTTCGAGCCGGGGGACCCGGTGGTGGTGGAGCGGGCCAAGGGCGGCACCACCACGGACTTCGGGGCCATCGAGGCGATTCCCTCGCTCGACGCGGAGCCGGTGGACGGGACCGAGGCGGGCCGCACCGTCGCGCTGCTGAGGGCGGCCTGGGAGCTCTTCGGCGAGACCACCGCCACCTCGCCGGAGGAGTTGCGCAAGGGCCCGCGCGGCGGCGGCAGGGACCGCGACAAGATGGCCGCCCACGTCGTCAACGCCGAGCGCGCGTACGCACGCAAGATCGGTGTCCGCCACAAGCCGATCCGCGAGCCCTCGGCCCTGGTGGCGATGCGCGCCGACCTCGTCGAGGTGCTGTCCCGGCCCTGCGACGGCCGTCCGCCGGTCCCCGGCGGCTGGCCCGCCCGCTACGCCGCCCGCCGGATCGCCTGGCACGTCGTCGACCACCTGTGGGAGATGGAGGATCGCCGCTCCTAGGCGTCGTCGTTCGCAACCTCGCCGGCAGGCGGCGACGCCTGCCGTACGGCCTCACCTCCACCTGCCCCCAGATCGACCCCGCCGGACTCGCCCGCGTCCTCATCGGCCTCCATCGGCCTCCATCGGCCTCCATCGGCCTCCGCCGGCCACGCGACGGCGACGCCGGCCGTCTCGACACGTGGATCGCCACCGCCCGCACGCTTTCGGCGCGCGACCTCGATCAGGACCGCGACGCCGTCCGCGATGCCGTCCGCGCGCCCTCGCCCTCGCCTTGCCGCAACGACCGGCCTCGCCCTGCCGCAACGACGGCACCGAAGGCGGGAACGCCGGGATCGAACGCGCCACGTGCCGGACGCGCGGCCGCGCAGGCTTCGCACTGCTCCGCCACCGCCGGAGGAGAGAGGAAGCCGAAAAACCGTGCGGTCCCTTGGTCTCCGCGAGGGCAAGGCTCGGCGAAGCCTTTTTCGATTATTATTAAAACTGGTTTCTGTAGTGGTAAAACCCCAATATCAGCATGAAACATCCGTTTTGTGAGTAAATGCCCACTCCTGGATCGGATGAAAAGGATCTTGATTCTCTGGTCAACGCTTTCGACGCTCGCGGGCTTTCCTTATGTGTAGGAAGTCGGCAGTCAGTCGCAAGGGTCTGTGGTGAAGGGAGTCTGACCATGTCGATGCTCGATCCGGTGGTGGTCGTAGCCGTCGTCGTGACGGTGAGGTTGGCGTTCTCGGCCCTGATGACGTTCAGTCGCGACCGGGTTCGCGCCCGGGTCATGGTGGAGGCCGTGAGGTCCTCCGCCGGACAGTGCGAGATCGAGGATCGCGGGGCCGGAGGCGGAGTTCTGTCGGTCCGTATGGGGGCCGCCTCGTCTCACGGTGCGGTCTCCGGAGCGGGCCGATGAGCGACGGTGGCGTACCTGCCGGAGACTTCGAGACCTTTCACAGGGCGACCTTCTCGAAAATGCTCGCCAGAGCCATGTTTTATGTCGGAAACATCCAGGACGCCGAAGACGCACTCCAGGAGGCCTACGTCACGGCCTGGAAGAGATGGGATCGAATCACCACCTTCTACGAAGCCGAAGGTCTGATTCTCCTGGTGCTGCGGCAGCGAGCGTGGAAGGGGCGTAAAGACGGGAAGGTCTCGTCCATCGACGAGTTGGATGGGATCGTGTCCAATCAGGCCACCGTCGAGGAAACCGTGTGGGTGCGTCATGTCCTCGACGAGCTGTCCCTCCTGCCTCACGGACAACGGGTGGTGATGGCGCTGCACTGCCTGCAGGGACACACCCAGGACGAGGTCGCGCAGAAGCTCGAGGGGAAACGCAACACGATCGCCGGCGCCGTGTACCTCGCCAGGCGCAAGCTGGCCCGAAGCCTGGGCATCGCCGAGTCGAAGCCGAACGAGAGCCTGGTCTCGGTGGTGCTCAGTGACGACGATCCCCTTCTCGTGGTGCTCGACATGGCCGAAAAGTGGCTGGCCGAGGCGATCGAAGCCGACGGGCGCGCGCTTGAGCACATGTGCGAACGGCTCGGTGCCGGCATGTCCACGGCGGAAGGCGGACGACCGTGATCCTCTTGCGAGCTCTGCTCTCCCTCTCGCTCCTCGCCGGGCTGTACGCGCTGTCCGGCCTGCTGGTCGTGGGCTATGTCTTCCTGCTCGTCATGACCGCTTATCCGGCGCTCTCCGGCTCGCGCACGATCGTGCCGGCCCTGATGACGCTGAGTTTTCTGCCGGTCGTGCTGGGCACCCTGCGCGCTGTCTTCTTCGTCGGCGTCTCGACGTCGCCACGCGAGCACGCCGTACGCGTCTCACCTGACGATGCGCCGGCACTCTGGGAGATGATCGGATCCCTCGCCGGGAAAGTCGGCACGGCGCCTCCCGAAGAGGTTTACCTGGACGGGCAGGCCAACGCCTCGGTGGAGGAGCAGACCCGGATGCTCGGGCTGGTGGGAGGGCGGCGACGCATCCACATCGGGGTCCCCCTCCTCATCGGCATGTCCGTTGACGAGTTCCAGGCCGTCCTCTGCCACGAGCTGGGACACTACGCGCACAGGCACACCCGGCTCACGGCGATCACCTATCGGTGTGGCCTCGCGCTCAGAAGAGTCCTCCAGGACCTTACCGACATGGTTCACAACAACCGCCTGACGAGGTTCTACGCCATTGTCGTCATCGGTATCGTCAGCGCGCTCGCGTTTCTGTACGGTGTGATCTCGTTCGGGGTGCGACGACGCCAGGAAATCGAGGCCGACGCCGCCATGGTGGAGGTCGTCGGGAAAGAGGTCGCCGGCCGGGCGCTTCGGATGTCGTACGCCCTGGGTGTTCTCTGGGCGGAGTTCCAAAATGATCACCTCGATCCGATGCGCAGGCGTAAGGGAATTCCCGAGGATGTGTTCGACGACTACAGGAGACTTCTCGACGCCCCCGATTCCCGGAGCAGGCTGGCCGAGCTGAGGGATAATCCGCCCGTCGAGAAAACCGAATGGCGGGACTCGCATCCGAGTTTGGTGAAACGCCTCAAGTGGATCGACCGATATCCCGACGGCCGGGAAGAGGTCGATCCGACGTCAGCGATGACCCTGCTCCTCGATCGGAACAACCTCCTCCAGGCCGTGCAGCGGCACCTGCGCAGTGATCGTCTGACATTGGTCGTCGACCGGAAATCCGGATCGATATCAGCGACGACCGCGATTACGATCGTTTTTGCGATCCTTGTCTGGGGATGGACTAATTTGGCTTCCCTGTCCGGCCCGGGGAGATCCTCGACGCCCCCGGTCGGCATGCCCGTCCATACGCAGCCCACGACCCTCACCCCTGTGCGGCCCTCGCCTTTCCCGCCTCCCTACCCGGATTCGTCATCCCTGCCGGGAGGCGGCGAACTGTATTGGAAAATTCCAGTCACGGAAGAGGGCAGCGTTCAGGATGTCGCCTGCTCCTATGCGACCAAGGTGTCGGATCTGATCGCGCTCAACCACCTCTCCCGATCCGACCGCCTCAGTGAAGGCCAGATCATCACCATCCCGAGAGTCCCGGACCTCGATGTCCTCGCCGAATGTCTTGATGACTAGGCGGTCCCTCAGGATCATCGGCTCCTCAGGATCGTCGGGCGGCCGGAGAGGATTCCGCGCGTGGAGGCGGGCAGGGAGGAACCGTCGACCGTGACGAGCAGGGGACGTCCCGGCAACGGTCCCGAACGTCATCGCGGGGCGCGGCGGCCCGGCCGGTCCGAACGCGACTGCCCGGCCGCCGGCTCCACGGCCCGTCCCGCTCTCCGGCGCGAGGGCCGGCTCCGTTGAACTGCCACGTCAGTCGCGTTCATGGTGTGAAATAGCGCGATGTGATGGGTGTTGCGGAAAAGGACGGGGTCCGGCCCCGTGAGCGGTCCCGCCTGCCGGAGGCGATACCGGCGGTGGCGGCGATGCTGGTCGGGCTCTGGGGCATCACCACGCCCTCGTTCTGGCGTGACGAGTCGGTCAGCACGCTGGCCGCCGCGATGCCCATCGGCGACCTGTGGCACCTGCTCGACAGCATCGACCGGGTGCACGCGCTCTACTACCTCATCCTCCGGCCGGTCGCCGCGTTCTCGACCGGCGAGCTGGCCATGCGCCTGCCCTCGGTCGTCGCCACGGCCGCCGCCGCGTACGGCATCGCGGTCCTGGGCAGGACGCTCGCCACTCCGGGAGCGGGCCTTCTCGCAGGACTGCTCTACGTCGCGCTGCCGATGGTGAGCCGGTACGCCCAGGAGGCGCGCAGCTACGCGATCGTGACGGCGGTGGCCGTCCTGGCCACCTGGGTGCTGGTCGAGGCGACGCGGCGGTCGGGCCGCCGGTGGTATCTGGCCTACGGGGCCTGCCTGGTGCTGCTCGGCTGGTTCCACGTCTACGCGCTGCTCCTGGTCCTCGCGCACGTGGGGACGGTGCTGTGGTGGCGTGTGTCGTCGCCGTCGCCGTCGCCGTCGCCGTCGCCGTCGCCGTTCCGGCCCGATGTGGCGTGGTTCGCCGGAGGGCTGGCCGTGGCCGTGGCCGGGATCGCCCCGCTCGCGTTCCTGGCGGCCGGTCAGCGCGAGGCGCAGCTGTCGTGGTTGAAGCCGTCGAAGCTCACCGACGTCGCCTGGTTCGGCGAGGAGGTGGCGGGCACCGTGGGGGTGGCGCTGCTCCTGGTCGCCCTCGTGCTTCTCGGGACGTTCGCCGATGGGCGGCTGACGGCGGTCGCGCTGCCCTGGGCGCTGCTGCCGTTCGTGTCCATGGCGATCTCCATCGTTCATCCCGTCTTCAACCCGAGATATGTGCTCTTCGCCGTCCCCGCGACGGCGCTGCTGGCGGGAGCGGGCCTGAGCGCCGTGCGACCCCGGGCCCTGGGCTGGATCGGGCTGGTCCTCGTCGCGGCGCTGACCGTCCCGACGCATCTGACGATCCGCGAGCCGGACAGGCGGCCCGACAACCTGCGCGACATGGCGGCCACGCTGCTGGCCAGGCAGCGCCCCGGCGACGCCGTGCTCTACGTGGGGGAGAACCGGCGCCTGTTCGCCGCCGTGTACGAGGACGCGTACCGGAACCTGCGCGACCTCACCCACGCTCCCGGCCGGCGCACGCCGAGGACCGCCGCGCAGCTCACGGCCGCCCTGGAAGGTGTCGAGCGCGTCTGGCTGGTCACCGGTGGCAGGAAGCACAAGAGCAGGGACTTCGTGGAGGACGACGAGCGCTACCTGGCCCTGATGGCCAACCGCGACTTCACCCTGGAATCCACCGATGACTTCGGTTACTCGTGGTTCGGCCTCTACGTCCGCAAGCGGCGCTGATCCCGGTCCCGGGCCTTCGGGCGCGGAGGGTCAGGCGATCAGGCCGGGCAGGCGGGTGGCGGCGTCGGCGAGGTAGGCGCCGAGCTCCGGGGGGACGATGTTGATGGCGGAGATCTCGGCCGGGTCGAGCGGGAGCCGCACCACCTCGTACTCGCCGCGGGCCGGGTCGTCGAACTCGGGGCCGCAGCGCAGCGCGGGGTCCATCGAGACCAGGCGGCAGCCGTAGACGTGCTGGGTCTTGACCCCCTCGTCGCGCAGGCACTCCAGGGTGGTCAGCGGGGTGACGCCGGAGACGACGGCGCCCAGCTCCTCCATGACCTCGCGGTGCAGGGTGTGCTCCAGGGAGGCGTCCTCGGGCTCGACGTGGCCGCCGGGAATGGACCAGTACAGCTCCTTGCCGGGAACCGTGCGCCGGAACACCACCAGCCGGTCGTCGTCGAGGAGGACGGCGCGGACACTCGGCACGGCAGACATGGGGCCATTGTGTCACCGCTGCTGTGTCACCGCTGCGGCGGCACGACCCGCATCCGGGCTCGGATCCGTGATTTTCGTACGGCACGGGCGACCCGCCACCCGGCGTGAAGCGGGCTCGCACCGGAAGTGGATCCTCGCTGTAAGCGCTGAGCGGGCTCGCACCGGAAGCGAACCCTCGCAACAAGCGGTGAGCGGGCTCTAGTGGTGGTCCCTGCGCAGCCGCTTGAGGTCGGAACGCTGCTTCTTGGCGGCGATCCGCCGCTCGACCGCGCCCCTGCTCGGCTTGGTCGGGCGGCGCTTCTTGGGCGGCGGGGCGATCGCCTCGCGCAGGATCTGGGCCAGGCGCATCTCCGCGGCCTCGCGGTTGCGCAGCTGGGAGCGGAACTCCGAGGCGGCGATGGTGATCACCCCGTTCACCAGGCGGGGGCCGAGGCGTTCGAGGGCGCGGGCCTTGAAGACGGGGCCCAGCGTCTCGGTGGCGGCCAGGTCGAAGCTGAGCTCGACCCGGCTGTCGGTGGTGTTGACCCCCTGGCCGCCGGGACCGGAGGAGCGGGAGAACCGCCAGCCGAGCTCGGCCTCGGGGACCGAGACCGAGCCGCTGATCTGGAGCGGACCGGGCATGGCGGTGACTTCCTTCTCACTGGGGTGTGCGGGTTTCCAGGGTACCGAGGAGCCATAAGCGTGGATCAAATGGTTTTATGCCCAGTTTGGTCCAGATTGAGGATTTTCGCGTCGTGGCCGGAGTCGTATCGGCCTTGTGGCGCGGGGTTCCCTTCCGCCACAGTTGCCCGGGGGGCACACATCTGCCCGAAGGCACATGTGGTCAAACATCCGCGATGGCAGGGCATCCGAAGCAGGAGGCGGGGGCGCATGGACACGATCGTCGGCGTGCACGGTATCGGCAAGTACCGCTACTACCGCGACGCGGGTAACTCGGTCGGCGGCGCCGCCCTCGCGATGCGCGACAAGTGGGACCGCTACCTGCACAAGGGCCTGACCGGCGGAAAACCGCACGCCAAGGAGCGCTACGTCACCGAGATCGCCTACTACGCCCACCTGCTGGGCGAGAGCAAGGACGACTCCGTACGCGCCGTGCGGAGCATGGACGTCGGCGCCCAGGAGGTCTTCGTCGCCTGGGCCAAGCAGCTCGACGCGGTGGGGGAGGGGCTGACCGGCGCCCTGCACCGGATGACCGGCTGGCTGCTGGACCGGCTGGAGGTCAACGCCGCCGACTTCGCCGCGTTCTTCTGCCCCGAGGTCGCCGCCTACCTGGCCGCCGGGGGTGAGACGCGCGCGAAGTGCCGGGCGGCCGTGGCCGAGGTGATCAGGCGGAACCGCCCCAAGGTGGTGATCGCGCACTCGCTGGGCAGCGTGGTGACGTACGAGACGCTCTGGGCCAACCCCGACCTGGAGGTCGACCTGCTGATCACCCTCGGCAGCCCGCTCGGCATGCGCAACGTGATCTTCGAGCGCCTGGTGCCCGCCCCGGTCAACGGCTGGGGCGAGCGTCCCCGCAAGGTCAAGAGGTGGGTCAACATCGCCGACAAGGACGACATCGCGGCGATCCCGCCGGGCCTGAGGGCCTGCTTCACCGGGGTGGACCAGGAGGCCCTGGTCGATCTCGACTGGATCGACTTCCACACCGTGGAGAAATACCTGGGCTGCGGCGCCCTCACCCCGCACCTCAAGCCCTACCTTGGCTGACCCCGCCGCGCCCGCCTCCCTGCCGCGCGGCCACCGGCGGGAGGCCGGTCCTTCGCCGTGCTGTCGCCCGGAGGTCGGCCGTTGTTCAATCACCCTGGGTAAGGCACTCGTCTGTGCGGCGGCTGTTCATCTCGCCTTGATTCGCAGGCCACGGCGAGGAAAGCTGGAACGGTTGCACTGATGGCGTGGAGCAGAAGCCGTCACGCAGAGTGTTCCTTTCCGTCGCCGCCGCGGGTGCGGGCGGCCTGTTGCTGACCGGGGCGGGGCTCGGCCCCTCCCGGATGCCCTCCCGGGCCCTCGCCCGTGACCCGTTCACCCTCGGCATCGCCTCCGGCGACCCGTCGCAGGACGGCGTCGTGCTGTGGACCAGGCTCGCCCTCGACCCGCTCGGCCCGAACGGCCGGGGTGGCATGCCGGTCAGGGACGTGGACGTCGAATGGCAGCTCGCCACCGACGAGCGGTTCTCCCAGGTGGTCCGCGAGGGCACCGAGAGCGCGCGCTGGAAGCGGGCGCACAGCGTCCACGCCGAGATCGACGGGCTGGAGCCCGGCCGGGAGTACTTCTACCGGTTCCGCGCCGAGGGCCACCTGTCGCCGACCGGCCGCACCCGTACGGCCCCGTCCGCTGTGTCCTCGTTGGCCGCGTCGTCCTCGCTGACCTTCGCCGTCGCCGCCTGCGCCCACTACGAGCACGGCTTCTACACGGCGTACCGCAGGCTGGCCGAGCAGGACCCGGAGCTGGTCGTGCACCTGGGCGACTACATGTACGAGTACGGCCCCCAGGGGTACACCGCGCTGGGCGGCAGCGTCCGGCAGCACACCTGGGGCAAGTGCGCCACGCTGGCCGACTACCGGATGCGCCACGCGCAGTACAAGAGCGACCCCGACCTGCAGGCGGCGCACGCGGTCGCGCCGTGGCTGGTGGCCTTCGACGACCACGAGATCGAGAACAACTGGGCGGGGGATGTCTCCAGCTCCGGCGCCCCGGCGTTCGCCCGGCGCAGGGCCAACGCCTTCCAGGCGTACTACGAGAACATGCCGCTGCGCAGGACGAGCGTGCCCGGCGGGGCGTCGATGCGGGTGCACCGCAGGGTCGACTGGGGGCCGCTGGCCCGTTTCCACCTGCTCGACACCCGGCAGTTCCGCGACGACCAGGCGTGCGAGGACGGGCTCAGGTCCGGCTGCGACGACCGGCTCGCGACCGGCCGCACCCTGCTCGGCGAGGACCAGCGGCGCTGGCTGCTGGACGGCCTCGCGAGCTCGGACGCCCACTGGAACCTGGTCGGCCAGCAGATCCTGATGGCCCAGCGCGACTCCAAGGTCGGGCCGGGGACCGAGGTCAACATGGACTCCTGGGACGGCTACGCCGCCGAGCGCACCCGCCTGCTGACCGGTTTCCGCGACTCGGGCGCCTCCAACCCGGTCGTGCTGACCGGCGACGCGCACATGCACCACGCGGCGGACCTGAGGCTCGACTTCGACGACCCCGACTCGCCCCGCGTGGCGGTGGAACTCGTCACCTCCTCGATCGCCAGCGACGGCGACGGCTACCGGGACGAGGGCCGGATCGCCGAGACGGTCGCGGAGAACCCGCACATCTCCTATCTCGACCAGCGGCGCGGCTACATCGTCTGCCGGGTCACCCAGGAGGAGTTGCGCGCGGACTTCCGCACGCTCGACTACATCAGCAGGCGCGGCGCCCCCGCCAAGACCGGCGCCCGGTTCACCGTGCCGTCAGGCCACGCGGCCCTGACCTGAAAACGAGTCGCCCGGGCACGCGATCCTGACCTGAAACGTCCCGTCGGACAGGCGGCCCTGACCTGAAACGTGAGAGGAATTCTGGAAGATTTATTGGATGATGCCGCTTATGAGTCCCCTCGCCACGAGGCTCACCGCCGCGGCACTCGCCGCGGCGCTGGGCGGTACCCTCCTCTCCCCGACCCCTGCGACAGCCGCCGGATCCGCCTTATCCGCTTCATCCGCCGCACCCGCGGTCGCGCCCGCCGCCGCGGCGTCCTCCGACTTCGGGTACGTGATCACCTTCCCCAAGCACGTCCACCGGGGCGGATCCCTCGTCTACTCCGTCAAGGTCCGCAACAGGAAGGCCCGCGGCCAGCACTACGTGGCGCTCGTCGGGGACTTCTCGAAACGCTTCCGCAAGATCCGGGTGATCTCCAAGCCGCGCAGCGTCAAATGCTCCGTCAAGGGCCGCAGCCTGTCCTGCTGGATCACCTCTCTCGACCGGGGTGACTCGACGACCGTGCGGATCCGGGCCTGGGCCGGCTCGCGCCGGGGCACCGCCACCGCCACGTTCGGCGTGATCGTCACGTCCGACGCCGACGCCGACATCCGCAAGCTCCGCAAGGAGATCGGCCGCAAGATCAAGGCCAGCACGCGCATCCGCTGACCGGGCCCCGCCCCCTGTCCCGGGAGCCCGGGGATCAGATCCCGGCCCGGTTCCGGGGGCGCGGGGAGAGACCGTTCGGCCTCGCGACCGGGTTCGCCTGCAGGAGATCCTCGATCACGAGGGTGGCGGCGCCCAGCGCCACCGAGTCGACGCCGAGGCGGCCCAGGCCGATGGAGACCGTCTTGTACGGCTGCGCCAGGCAGTTGTCCGCGACGACCTTCCTGATCCTCGTCAGCAGGTGCTCGCCGAGCAGCACGCCGGCCCAGCCGCCGATGATGATCCGCTCGGGGTTGAACAGGTTGATCAGGTTGGCCAGCCCCACGCCCAGGTAGGTGACGGTCTCGTCGATGACCGGGGAGCCCGCGGCCACCAGCGCGGCCAGCTCGGCCTGCTCGTCGACGGCCTCCGTCCAGACCCCGGCACGTTCCAGGATGCCCCTGGCCCCCACGTACGCCTCCAGGCAGCCCTCCCCGCCGCAGCGGCACCGGTGCCCGCCGATCATGATCTTCGTGTGGCCCCACTCGCCGGCGCTGCTGTTGGCCCCCAAATAGGTGGCTCCGTCGGTGATGATGCTCGCCCCGACCCCCGAGCCGATCAGCACCACCACGGCGTGCCTGGCCCTGCGCCCGACGCCGAACCACAACTCGGCCTGTCCCATCGACGTGGCGCCGTTGTCCACGAAGAGCGGCAGGTCGGTGCCCGCCCGCAGCAGCCTGCCGAGCGGGACCGCGTCCCACCCGAAGGTCGGGGCGTGGATCAGGGCGTCGGGCCCCGTCTCGACGACTCCCGGAACCCCCACCCCCACGCCGAGCACCCGCTCCCTGGGCACGCCGCTCTCGCCGAGGACCACGTCGATGCCCGCGAGGATGTGGCGGACGACCTGATCGACGTCGTGCCCGGCCGGGCGCAGCGGATACTCGGCCCTGGCCTGCCGGTTCATGTCCAGGTCGAAGAGTTCGACGCGCACGTGCGTCTCGCCGACGTCGACGCCGACGGCGTAGCCGTGGGTGGTGTTGACCCGCAGCAGCACCCGGGGCCTGCCCCCGTCGGAGTCCGCCAGACCGGCCTCGACGATGATCCCGCTCGCGAGCAGGTCTCCCGTCACGTTGCTCACGGTGGCGGGGCTGAGCCCGATGGTCTCGCTGAGCTCCTGGCGGCTGGCGGGCCCCTCGAAGTAGAGGGCGCGCAGCACGATCGCCCGATTCCCCCGGCGCAGATCGCGGACGGTCCTCTGCTGTGCGTCGAACATGCCCATCATCTTAGGTAGCGGCGTGAATCAAGCGGCCGACATCCTTCTCCCGCCTCCTCCCGCCGGTGGCGGCTCATGTCGATCAGGCCGGTCCGAGCCTCTCCCCGCGCACCTCGGCCGGTCGTCGTGATCAGCGGCCGGTCGTCGTGGTCAGCGGCCGGTCGAGGCGGACCGCCGAGCCGGGCCGTGCTCGCCGCGCGCCGTGACCGCCCTGACGTGCCCGGTCAGTTTCTCCCAGTTGCCGGACCCGATCGCGGCCTTCTCCTCGTGGGTGAAGGGGGCCTGCTCGAGGAACGAGCGGGCGACCCCGCCGGCCGTGTCGAGGAAGGGGAATCCGCCGGGCCGGGTCCCGAAGGTGTAGGGGTAGTCGGTCGAGTACATCATGCGCTCGGTCCCGACGACCTCCGACGTCCACCTCATGTAGCGCTCGCTGACCGTCCCGCTGCCGCATACCCAGAAGTTCCGCGTGAAGTAGTCGGCGAGCGGGCGCTCCAGCTTGGCGTTGTGCGCCATGACCCCGGTGTGGTCGAGGTAGAACAGGACGACCTCGCCCCAGTGCCCCGCGATCACCTGCAATCCGGGATGCCGGTCGAAGACGCCGGAGAAGATCATCCGTAGATACTGGACACCCAGGTCGTAGTACCAGCCCAGGCCCGCCGTCGCGAGCCCCATCCCGGTACCGCGGGCCGGCCCGTCCCCGTCGTCGAAGCCCGAGTAGTAGGCCTTGAGCACCTCGGGGACCGGAGTCTGGGGATGGAAGTGCAGCGGCACCCGGAGGCGCTCGGCCGTGGCGTACAGGTCGTCGAACTCCGGGGCGTCGGCCAGTTTGTCCCCCGTGCGGCCGTACAGCATCGCACCGGGGAGGCCGAGCCGGGTCACCGCGCGTTCCAGCTCGGCCGCGGCGGCCTCGGGCGCCGCGGTGGGGATGGCCGCGAAGGCCTGGAACCGGTCGGGCCGCCCGGTGACGATCTCGGCCAGCGTGTCGTTGACCTCTCGGGCCACGCCGACGGCGTCCTCGGGCGCGAGGTTCTGCACGCCCGGCGAGGCCAGGGACAGGACCGCGACATCGATGCCCTGGTCGTCCATGTCGGCGAGACGCGCCTCCCCGACGTCCCGCAGCCGCCGCGCGAAGGGCTCGTCGCCGAAGCCGAGCTGCGGGATTCGCGGCACACCCGCCCTGGCCCACGCGTCGAGCAGCGAGGGCAGGACGACGTGTTCCTCAAGTGCCACGATCTTTATCTTGTCCGGCATTCCGCGCCTCTTCACCTGTTGTTTCCATTGGAATCACTATCACCGTATCACTGAAATTATCGATGGAACCATCAGTGCGGTATCGTTGGAAAATGGCATCGAGTTCACAAGGCGAGGACGACGGGTCCGACACCGCGGCCCTGGGCCGCGAGCAGCTCCGGCAGCGGATCATCGAGGCCGCCGCCGGCCTGCTGGCGCGCGAGGGGCGCGACGCGGTCACCACCCGCGCGGTCGCGGTCGCGGCGGGAGTGCAACCACCGGCCATCTACCGCCTCTTCGGCGACAAGGACGGGCTGCTCGACGCGGTGGCCGAGCACGGCTTCGCCGCGTTTCTCAAGACCAAGCACGTCGATCCGGAGCCGCGTCATCCCGTCGAGGACCTGAGGGCCGGCTGGGACCTGGCGGTCGAGTTCGGCCTGGCCAATCCCGCGCTGTACACGCTGATGTACAGCGAGCCCGCGAAAGAGACGTCGGCCGCCTTCAAGGCCGGCATGGAGATCCTGATGGGCCGTATCCGGCGTCTCGCCGTCGGCGGCTGGCTCCGCGTCGACGAGGAACTCGCGGTCACGCTCATCCACGCCACGGCGCGCGGTGCCGTGCTCACCTGGCTGACCCTGCCCGAAGACCGGCGCGACCCGGCCCTGCTGACCACTCTCCGGGAATCCATGATCGCCGCCGTGACCACCCGGGAGCCCGCCGTGCGGGACCCGGGCCCGGCCGGCGCGGCCCGCGCCCTGCGCGCCGCGCTGCCCGAACAGACGATCCTCAGCGGCGCGGAACAGCGTCTGCTGACCGAGTGGCTGGACCGCCTCGCCGCCGTCCAGGCGAGGTAGCCCGGGTCGTCCGGGACGTGGAGGTCCCGCCACCGCGGGCCTCCGCCGTCGCGGGCCTCTGTCGCCGGGAGTCGCGGGCCTCTACCGCCGGGAGGACGGGCCCGCGAAGGTGTAGCCGAACAGGGTGTCGCCGGGAGCGCTGTCCAGGGTTCTCGCCGTCGACGGGCGGACGCCCGGGTAGGAGCCCTTCCGCACGGTCCCGCGCAGCAGGGTGAGCCTGCCGTCGCCCGGGGCGGCGACGACCAGGCCGCGGCCCGCGACCGCGGCCAGGGCCCCGCCGAAATCGCCGCCCTTCCCGGTGACCAGCAGGTTGTGGTTCTTGGTGAGGCCGCCGGAGCGGGTTCCCGCGAGCACCTGGACGGCGTTCTCGCCCGGCACCCCGATCGCCAGCTCGTCGTCGCCGTCGCCGTTGAGGTCCCCGGCCGCGAGGGCGGCGCCGAAGCGGTCGAAGTAGCGCGGCTCCCCCTTCAGGGAGCGCTGCGACCAGGACTCGGAGCCCGCCGTGCGCAGCCCCGAGCCGGAGCCGTAGACGACGTGCACGGTGCCGTCGCCGTAGTCCATCGCCCGCTGGTTGTCGCTGAGCCCCTCGCCCGGCACGCCGATCGCCAGGTCGTCGCGGCCGTCGGCGTCGAAGTCGCCGGTGGTCAGGGCGGTGCCGAAGAAGTCCCAGACCTCGGCGAGGCCGCCGATCCCGGGGGTGTCCTGGGTGAGCGCGGTCGCCCTGCGGCGCCGGAGGTCGAGGACGGTGACCGAGCCCTGACCGTTCTTCAGCAGCGTGTCCGCGGGCGCGCCCACGGCGATCTCGGCCCGGCCGTTCCCGTCGAAGTCCCCGGTGGCGAGCACCGCGCCGAACTGGTCGGTCTCCCGCTCGCGCTGCCCCACCCAGCCGGTCTCCTGCGTGATCATGTACGGCTTACGCCCCTTGAGCCCGTACACCCCGACCGCGCCGCCGCCCAGCCCGGGAGCGCCGATCACCAGCTCGTCGTCGCCGTCGCCGTCCAGGTCCCCCGCGGCGAGCGCGGCGCCGAACCGCCCAGGCTCGCGCTTACGGCCCAGGTCCCCGGCGTCGATCAGCTCGCCGGGCCGCAGGCCGCCGGGTGAGCCGTGGAACAGCTGCACGGCGCCGTCGCCGTCCTCTCCCGGCCGGGAGCGGTCCTCCTCGGAGACGCCCACGGCCAGGTCGGCGCAGCGGTCGCCGTCGAAGTCGCCGGTCGCCAGCGCCGAGCCGAACGAGTCGCCGGTCTCGGCCTCGCCGGGCACCCCGGGGTCGTCCTGGGTCAGCTTCCCGGCGGTGCGCATGCCGTACAGCACGGTGACCGCCCCCGCGCGGGCGTGGCCGCCGGTGCGGGTGTAGGGAGCGGCGACCGCGAGATCGGCCCGACCGTCGCCGTCGAGGTCGGAGGGGACGCCGGAGCACGCGGCGGCCGAGGCGTGGGCCGGGAAGGGGGAGGCGGGGACCAGCAGGAACGCGAGGACCGCGGAGGTGAGGAGCGAGGCTCTCATACCTGTCATGGTTTCCGGTGATTCGGACACGTGGCCCACCGGGACATGAAATCCGCGTGGCCGGTACGCATAAAGAGCATGCCAGGATTGACGGCATGGAAATCGACCTGGCCGACCTGGGATTCTGGCGGCGGCCGCTCAAGGAGCGGCATGAGGCGTTCGCGCGGCTTCGGGATCTCGACAAGCCGGTGTTCTTCGAGGAGAAGCGGGTCCCGCTGCTCCGCTCGGGCAAGGGTTTCTACGCGCTGGTCCGGCACGCCGACGTGGTGGAGGCCAGCCGCAACGCCAAGGTGTTCTCCAGCGAGCCCGGCGTGACCAGTCCCGAGCCGCCCGGCTGGGTCAAACACGTGTTCGGCGAGTCCATGGTCAACATGGACGACCCCCGGCACGCCCGGCTGCGCCGCATCGTCTCCCGCGCGTTCAGCCCGAAGATGCTGGCCAACCTGCAGGGCGACATCGACGCAGCCTGCGCGCGGATCGTCGACGACGTGATCGCCTCGGGGCCCGGCGACTTCGTCGGCCAGGTGGCCGCCAAGCTGCCCATCCACGTCATCTGCGACATGATGGGCGTCCCCGACGACGTGCGGGCCAAGGTCCACCAGCACGTCGACATCTCCACCGCCTACTCCGGCGTGCGGCCCAGCCTGGCGCACACCGTCAGGATGGCCGCCCAGAACACGCTCGCGCTGCTCGCCCTGCAGCGCCTGGTGATCAACCTGGGCAAGGATCGCGCGCGGGAGCCGCAGGGCGACCTCGTCTCGGCGCTCGTCACCGCCAACGTCGACGGCGAGCGGCTGACCGACCGCGAGCTGGGGTCGTTCTTCACGCTGCTGCTCGTGGCGGGCAACGAGACGGCCCGCAACACCATGGCGCACGGCATCAAGCTGCTGACCGACCACCCCGAGCAGCGGAGCCTGCTGGCCGGCGACTTCGACGCGCACATCGGCGGCGCGATCGAGGAGATGGTCCGCCACGTCTCGCCCATCATGCAGTTCCGCCGTACCGTCACCGAGGACTACGACCTGCGCGGCCTGCAGCTGAAGGCGGGCGACAAGGTCGTGCTCTTCTACGGCTCGGCCAACCGCGACGAGACGGTCTTCCCCGACGCCGACCGGTTCGACATCACCCGCGACACCAAGCCCCACGTGGGCTTCGGCGGCCCCGGGCCGCACTTCTGCCTGGGCGCCAACCTGGCCAGGCAGGAGATCAAGGCGATGTTCCGCGCGCTGTTCACCCGGCTGCCGGAGATCCGCTCGGTCGGCGAGCCCGAGCTGCTGGTGTCCAACTTCGACAACAGCGTCCGGAGCCAGGCGTTCACCTTCTGAGGTTCACTTGCCCGGCTGGGGGGCCGTCACCGGGCAGCCCAGCTTCGTCTCCTCCTGGATCAGCACGTTCTCCCGGATGGTGAGGAAGGTGATCAGGGCGGCGACGCCCAGCATCGCCGCGCTGATCAGCATCGTCGTGTGGAATCCGGCGGTGAAGATCTCGGGGGAGTCGAAGGCGTCGCCGGTCAGCCCGGCCAGCGGGGGGATCGCGGCCACCGCGAGCAGCCCGCCGGTCCTGGCGACGGCGTTGTTGACGCCGCTGGCCACCCCCGCGTGGCGCTCGGCGGCGGTGGCCAGCACCGTCGCGGTGAGCGGCGCGACCGCCGCCGACAGGCCCAGCCCGAACAGGGTCGCCGGAAGCAGCACGTCCACCACGTACGACGAGCCGGGGCCGATCCGCGACATCAGCAGCAGGGCCCCGGCACAGAGCAGGATGCCGCCCGTCATCGGCAGCCGGGGCCCGAGGCGCTTGGCCAGCTCGCCCGCGCGCGACGACAGCAGCAACATCAGGATCGTCACCGGGATCATCGAGGTCCCCGCCACCACCGGGGAGAAGCCCGCCGACACCTGCAGCTGGACGACCAGGAGGAAGAACACCACGCCCATCGCGGCGTACATGATGAAGGTGACGACGTTGACCGCGGTGAACACCCTCGAGGAGAAGACCTCGACCGGTACGAGCGCCTCGGGCGAGCGCCTGATCTCCAGCCAGACGAACGCGGTGCCCAGCAGCACGCCCGCCGCGACCGGGACGATCTCCAGGTCGATCAGGCCGTAGGTGATCCCGGCCAGCGCCAGCGCCGCCAGCACCGCGCCCAGGACGTCGAACCGGCCGCCTGCCGAGGCGTTCCTGCTCTCCGGGACGTGCCGTACGGCGACCGCCACGACGAGCGCCGCGAGCGGCAGGTTGATCAGGAACACCCAGCGCCATCCGGCCGTCTCCACCAGCCACCCGCCGAGCAGCGGGCCGATGGCCGCGGCCACCCCGCCCAGGCCCGACCACGCCCCGATCGCCCTGGGCCGGTCCCCGCGGTCGAAGGAGGCCTGGATGATGGCGAGGGATCCCGGGGTGAGCAGCGCACCGCCGATGCCCTGCAGGGCGCGGGCCGCGATCAGCGTCTCCACGTTGGGCGCCAGGCCGCACAGGGCCGACGCGACGGCGAACCAGACGACGCCGACCAGGAAGATTTTGCGCCTGCCGTACCGGTCCCCGAGTGATCCGCCGAGCAGGATCAGGCCCGCCAGGGTGAGGGTGTAGGCGTTGACCGTCCACTGCAGGCCGGCCATGTCGGCGCCGAGATCGGCGCCGAGCGAGGGCAGGGCCACATTGACGACCGTGCCGTCCAGCATGGCCATGCCGGAGCCGAGCACGGTGGTGAGGAGAACCCAGCGGCCCTTCGCGGAGGCGAAACGGATGTGACCATTGTCCATGCCGTTCATCATCGCCGACCGCGCGTACTGGCCTGACCGGTGTCAGAGCCCCCGTGATCGCCTCCGGAGGCGATCACGCGAGCGGCCCGGGAAGGATCTCGCCGGTAATCCCGTGGGCGTTTTCGGAAATGGGGACGGAGGATCCGGGCAGGGCTCCGGAGGATCAGGGGAGTGACCTCGGCGGTACGGCCGGAAGCGTCGCGCGCCTCTGGTAGGACAGTCGTGACACAGCCGAGCCTGACGGGGAGCCTCCGATGGACCACACAGAGTTCAACGACCACGTCGACGGTCTCTACCGGGGAGACTACGCGGGCCTGCCCATCGTGAGCCTGCGCCCTCCAGGCGCCCCCCACCCCCCGGCCGGCGAGGCGGCGTGGCGCGTCTCGGTCCGCGTCTACGACGCCAAGGAGACCTTCGAGGAGCACTTCGCGCGCTTCATCGAGACCGTCGACACCGCCGAGGTCAGGGCGCTCATCGTCGGAGGCTGGGAGGACGCCTACGAGAAGGAGGCGTCGGCTCCCGTCCGGCTGCTGTCGGAGAGCGCGGCGCGCTTCCCCGCCCTGCGCTCGCTCTTCTTCGCCGCGATGCCGCAGGAGGAGTGCGAGATCTCCTGGATCCAGCAGAGCGACGTCACGCCGCTGCTGGAGGCCTTCCCGCTGCTGGAGCGGCTGGAGGTCCGGGGCGGGACGGGCCTGGAGCTGCGGCCGGTCCGGCACGAGCACCTCAGGGTGCTGCGCTTCGAGGCGGGCGGGCTGCCCGCCTCCGTGGTCAGGGGGGTCGGCATGAGCGAGTTCCCCGCGCTCGAGTATCTGGAGGCCTGGCTCGGCACGAGCGAGTACGGCGGCGAGACCACCGCCGCCGACCTGGAGAACATCCTGTCCGGCGAGCGGCTGCCCGCGCTCAGGCACCTGGGGCTGCAGAACAGCGAGATCCAGGACGAGGTCGCCGCTCTCGTCGCCTCCGCCCCCGTCGTGGCCCGGCTGGAGTCGCTCTCCCAGTCGATGGGCGTGCTCACCGACCGGGGCGCCGAGGCCCTGCTGTCGGGACGGCCCCTGACCCACCTCGCACGCCTGGACCTGCACCACCACTACCTGACCGACGCCATGGTCGGGCGTCTCACGGCGGCGTTCTCCGGCTCCGGCGTCGAGCTCGACGTGTCCGATCAGAAGGAGGCCGACGGCGAGTGGCGCTACGTCGCGGTCGCCGAGTGACCACGATCGCCGCCGGTGGCAGGCCGGGCGACCGGCGGGTGCCCGCGATCGCCGCCGGTGGCACTGACGGCGACCGTCGAGTCCCCACGATCGCCGTCGTCGGCACGCCGGGAGACCGGCGGGTGACCATGTTCGCCGACGCCTGCGCCCGGCAGGGGCTGGCCGAGCCCGCCGTCGTGCCGTGGACGTCCGTGCTGCGCGGCGAGGAGATCGGGATCGAGCCGGGGACGCTGGTGCGGATCGACTCGCCCGGGGAGGACGCCGAGGCGGACGCGCTGCTGCGTGGCCCCGGCGAGCCGTCCAGGGTCGGCGGCGGCGCCCGCTGGCACGCCGGGTTCGTCGCCGGGGCCGACCGGGTCCGCCGGGCCGTGGCCGCGACGCCGGAGGCCGTGCTGCTCGCCGACGTCGAGGACGTGGCGGTGATGTTCGACAAGCGGCTGTGCCACGCCAGGCTGTCGGCGGCCGGGGTGCCGGTGCCGCCGGCCCTCGCCGGGCCGGTCGGCGGCTACGCCGAGCTGCGCGAGCGGATGGGGGAGGCCCGCTGGGGCCGGGTGTTCGTCAAACCGGCCCACGGCTCGTCGGCCTCCGGGATCATCGCCCTGCACGCGTCGGGCCGCCGGGTCAGGGCGGTGACCTCGGCGGAGCCGGCCTCCGGCGAGCTGCACAACTCCCTGCGGCTCAGGTGTTACGAGGACGAGGCCGACCTGGCGGCGATCGTCGACCTGCTGGCCCGGGACGGCCTCCACGTCGAGCGCTGGTTCCCCAAGGCGAGCGTCGGCGGGCGCGCGATCGACCTGAGGGTGGTCGTCGTGGACGGCACGCCCACCCACGCGGTCGTCCGTGCGAGCCGCGGGCCGATGACCAACCTCCACCTCGGTGGCGTACGGGGTGACCTGGGCACCGTTGTCGCCGGTCTCGGCCCCCGCGGGTGGGAGCGGGCCCTGGAGATCTGCGCGCGGGCGGCGGCCCGCTTCCCCGGGAGCCTGGCCGTCGGGGTCGATCTGATGATCGGGGTCGACTGGCGGGAGTTCGCGGTGGCCGAGGTCAACGCGTTCGGCGACCTGCTCCCCCGGCTGGAGGGCCTGCCCGGTAGCGGGGCCGAGGGCCTCGACACCTATGGCGCCCAGGTCCGCGCGATTCTCGCCCGGCACGCCCCGGTGAAAGACCGGCATGTGCCGGCGAAGGACCGGTACGCCCCGGCGGGAGCCAGGTACGTATCGGCGAAAGAGCGGCGCACCCCGGCGGGAGACCGGTATGCCCCGCGAGAGGCAGGCCCGCCCCGGCAGGGGAGCGGGAGGCCCCGTGCGTGACATGAACGAGGTGGTGGGCAGCCACGACCTGCTGCTGGTGACGCTCGACACCCTCCGGTACGACGTGGCGGAGGAGCTGATGGCCGCCGGGCGGCTGCCCACCCTGGCGCGGGCGCTGCCCGGCGGGCGATGGGAGCGCCGGCACAGCCCGGGGAGCTTCACCTACGCGGCGCACGCCGCGATCCTCGCCGGTTTCCTGCCGACCCCCGTCGCGCCGGGACCGCACCCCCGCCCGTTCGCCGCCGCGTTCCCCGGCAGCGAGACCACGGCCCCGGGCACCTGGGTGTTCGACGCCCCCGACCTGCCCGCGGGGCTGGCGGGAGCGGGCTACCACACGGTCTGCGTCGGGGGGGTCGGGTTCTTCAACAAGCTGACCCCGCTCGGGTCCGCGCTGCCGGGGATGTTCGCCGAGAGCCACTGGGAGCCGGGGTTCGGGGTCACCGCGCCCGCCTCCTTCGAGGCGCAGATCGCCCGCGCGGAGCGGGCGGTGGCGGGAGCCGACCGGCCGGTCTTCCTGTTCGTCAACGTCTCGGCGCTGCACCAGCCCAACTGGTTCCACCTGCCCGGGGCCACCCGCGAGCACGGCGACAGCCGCCGGAGCCAGGCCGCCGCGCTCGAATACGTCGACCGGCACATCGGCAGGTTGTTCGCGCTGATGAGCGACCGGCGGCCGGGGTTCGCGATCGTCTGTTCCGATCACGGCACCGCCTACGGTGAAGACGGATACACCGGGCACAGGATCGGTCACGAGGTCGTCTGGACCGTGCCCTACGGGGAGTTCACGATGGAGCGGGGGCAATGGCGATGAGCACAGGTTCCGGCCGGGTGCCGCGGACGGCGGACGGCGGGCGCGCCGTGCTTCCCGTGCTTCCCGTGCTTCCCGCACCTCCCATACCTCCCGCACCTCCCGTCCTGCCCCTCTCCACGGCGCCCCCGGCCGCCGGTGCCCCGGCGGAGGCGGGCCCGTACCAGGGCTACGTCTACGCGTACCCGCACAAGACGGCCTACCGGCCGCTGGACCCGCGGCCGTCGCTGGCCGAGGTGTGGGCGGGAGAGGCCGTCGAACGCCTCTTCCTCTACCTGCACATCCCGTTCTGCGAGATGCGCTGCGGTTTCTGCAACCTGTTCACCAGGACCGGCGCCCCCGAGGAGCTCGTCGCCGCCTATCTCGACGCGCTGGAACGCCAGGCGGGCGCCGTACGGGACGCCCTGGGAGATCCCCGCTTCGCGGCGGCGGCCGTCGGCGGCGGCACGCCGACCTACCTGAGCGCCGCCGAGCTCACCCGGATGTTCGACCTCACCGAGCGGATCACGGGCGCCGACCTGCGGGCCGTGCCGATGTCGGTGGAGACCTCCCCGGCGACCGCGACGGCCGACCGGCTCGCCGTCCTCGCCGAGCGGGGGACGACCCGCGTCTCGATCGGCGTGCAGAGCTTCGTCGACGCCGAGGCCCGCGCGGCGGTCAGGCCGCAGCGGCGGCGGGAGGTCGAGACGGCGCTCGGCCGGATCCGCGAGGCCGGGTTCGAGGCGCTCAACATCGACCTGATCTACGGCATCGACGGGCAGACGGAGGCGTCCTGGCGTCACTCGCTGGACGCCGCGCTCGCCTGGAAGCCCGAGGAGATCTACCTCTACCCCCTGTACGTCCGCCCGCTCACCGGCCTCGGGCGCCGTGCCCGCGACTGGGACGACCACCGCCTCACCCTCTACCGCCAGGGTCGCGACCACCTGCTCACCGCCGGGTACGAGCAGGTCTCGATGCGGATGTTCCGGCTCCCCGGGCGCGCGAGCCCCGCCGAGTACACCTGCCAGAGCGACGGCATGGTCGGCCTCGGCTGCGGTGCCCGCTCCTACACCTCCGGCCTGCACTACTCCTACGAGTACGCGGTCGGCGCCGGCCAGGTGCGCGCGATCATCGACGACTACGTGCGCCTGGCCCCCGGGGAGTTCGCGGTCGCCAACGTGGGGTTCCGGCTGGACGACGACGACCGGCGCCGCCGCCATCTCATCCAGTCGCTGCTCCAGGCCGACGGTCTCGACCCCGTCGCCTACCGCGACCGTTTCGGAGCCGGTCCCGAGGCCCATTTCGGCGCGGAGCTGGAGCGTCTGGCGGCGCGGGGCCTGCTGGAGCGCGACGCCCCGCCGCCCGGAGGCGGGAGGGGCGAGCCCGGCCGGCTCCGGCTCACCGCCGAGGGCCTGGCCCACTCCGACGCGATCGGCCCCGCGCTGTTCTCCGGCAGGGTCCGCGCCCTGATGGCCCGATACGAGGACCGGTGACGACGCAGGCGGGCGAGCTGACGATCCTCTACCGGGGGCCGCTGGCGAGCTGCGACTACGACTGCCCCTACTGCCCGTTCGCCAAGCGGCGCGACGATCGCGGGCGGCTGGCGAGGGACCGGGCGGCGCTGGAGCGGTTCACCGCGTGGGTGGCCGGGCGGGACCACCCGGTCTCGGTGCTGTTCACCCCCTGGGGCGAGGGCCTCGTCCGGTCCTGGTACCGCCGGGCGATGGTCGAGCTGAGCCACCTGCCCCACGTGCGGCGGGTCGCCATCCAGACCAACTTCAGCTGCCGGCCCGGATGGCTGGCCGAGGCCGACCTGGACACGCTCGCCCTCTGGGTGACCTACCATCCCGGCCAGGTCCCGTACGAGCGCTTCCTCGGCCGCTGCCGTGACCTCGTCGCGCGCGGGGTCCGCTTCAGCGTCGGCGTCGTCGGGCTGCCCGAGCACCTCGGCCAGGCCCGCCGCGTCCGGGCCGACCTGCCGGGGGAGGTGTACGTCTGGGTGAACGCCGCGGAGGGCGCCGTTTACACCGACGACGAGGCGGGCGCCTGGACGGCGATCGACCCGCTGTTCCACCACAGCCGGACGCCGCACCGGAGCGCGGGCCTGCCCTGCCGTACCGGAGACAGCGTGATCTCCGTCGACGGCGAAGGCACCGTGCGGCGCTGCCACTTCGTCCCGGCCGTGCTCGGCAACCTCTACGACGGCACGTTCAGCCCGAGGGCCGCGGCATGTCCGGCGGCGATGTGCGACTGCCACATCGGCTACGTGCATCTGGAGACGACCGGCCTCTACGACGTCTTCGCCGGGGGGATCCTGGAGCGGATCCCCGCCCGCCTCCCGCCGGGCTGAGCGGCTGCCGGGCCGTCGCGGAGGGGACGTCAGCGCAGGAGCTCGCGGGCCAGTGCCTCGCTCCACCACCGCTCGACGCGGTCGGGTGACCAGCCGCGTTCGACGGTGAGCGTGGTGTAGACGTCGATGTTGCACAGGGCGGCGTAGACGTCGACGGCGGAGCGCACGTCCAGGCCGCGTCGCAGGACGCCGTCCGGCCAGGACGAGAACACCAGCTCGCGGGTCCTGTCACCCTGTCCGCGGCCCTCGCGGTAGGCCGCCGCCAGCTCGGGCTCGGTGCGGGCCGCCTCGCGGACCAGCGCGATGACGTCACCGGCGCGTTCGAACAGCCGCCGGTCGTAGGCGGCCATCGCCGCGAGCTGCCGCCCGGGATCCGCCGCCGAGGCCTCCAGCGTCTCCAGCATCCGCGGTACGTCGGCCGACAGGTCCGCCGCGTCCGCCAGAGCCCGGGTCAGCCCTGCCTTGTTCCCGTACGCCGCGTAGACCGTCGGCACCGAGACTCCCGCCTCGCGGGCGACCTCCCGCACGGTCGTCGCCGCCCACCCCTGGGAGACGAACAGCCTGCGGGCGGCGACGGCGATCTCCACCCGGGTCTCCCGCGCCTGCGTCGCCCGGCGCAACGAGTCGTAACGGCGCCGGTCCGGCTCTGCGTTCACCGGTTCCCCCTCAATGACTTTACGAGGCTTATAATGAATATATGTTGCGTAAATCTCGCGGAGAGACCGCCCTCGGCTTCCCCCGGATCACCGGCCTCGCCGCCATCGGCTTCGCCGCCACGATCGTCCTCGCCAACGCGATCATGGTGCCCGCGGGCCTGCCGCTCACCGGTGCCGAGATCGGCGAGGTCGACGCGTTCTTCGGCACCCGGGGCGGCGTCGTCGCCGTCGCGTCCGCGCTCACTCCCACCGCCTGGCTGCTGGCCACGCTGTTCGGCGCGGGTGCCGTCTCCGCGCTGCGGCGCTTCGAGCGCGGCCGGGACGAGGCGTGGTCACTGCTCGGATTCACCGGCCTGGCCCTGCAGAACGTCACCTTCGCCGCGGTCATCGCGATCCGCCTCGCGCTCACGTCGACGACCGCGCGGCACAGCCCCGCGACCGGGGGACTGCGGGTCCTGCACGACGCGCTGTTCACCCTCAACGGCACCTTCCTGGCCCTCGCCCTGATCGGCCTGTCCGTCGCCGGCCTGCGCGCCGGTCTCATCCGGCCGTGGCACGGCACCGTGGGGCTGATCTCGGCCGCGCTGCTGTTCGGCTCGGCCACCCTCACCCCGCTGGTCATCGACCGCGCCGGACCGCTCGGTCTCCTGGGCCTCGCCGGCTGGCTGATGTGGGTCGTCTGGATCGTCGCGTACGGCGTCACCCTGATCCGCCTGAACCAGACTGATCCTACGGGGAGCGTTCCGGGCGCCGGCCGACCGTGACGACGCCGCCGGGCGGAGGCACCCGCGCGGGCAGGCCGGGCGATCGTGAGCGATCCGGCGGCGACAGGGGCGACAGGGGCGACGTCCGGATCAGGCGCGTCCGCGCCGGGCGACCCTGCGGGTCCACCGCACGGCACGCCGCACCACGGGACCGGCCAGGCTGATCTCCGAGGTGGCCTTCTTCAGGGCCTGGGTCGCGGCCCGTGACTCCGCCATCGCCTTCCTCAGCTCCGCCGTGGTGCGCTGGAGCTCCTCGCCGAGCTTCCTCAGCGTGGCGGCGTCACCCGCGGGAGGCGCGGGTTTCTTGATCTGGTTGACCCGGACGAGTTCCCAGCCGTCGAACGCGTCCGTGGTGTGCCACAGGTCCTCGCGGGACTCCAGCCAGCGCAGCAGGCGCTCCCGGACCGGGGCCGCGTCCCCCCAGGTCGCGTAGAGCTTCTGCGTGCTGACGCAGATCGGCGCCAGGCCCAGGTTCGCCACCGCCTCCCAGACGGCCATCGCCACCCCGGGCGTGTGCACGCTCCGGTAGTCGTCGAAGACGACTATCCCGTCGGGACGCAGGACCTTCCTGGCCGACATGACGTCCTGTCGTACGTGTACGTACAGGTGCGAGGCGTCCACATGGACGAACCTGCACGACTCGGCCGCGACGTGGTCGAGGACGATCGAGGTCGGGCCGTGCACGATCCGCGGGAGCGCGTCGTGGAAGGTGAGGTAGTTCTCCTCGAACCTGTCCCGGGTGAGCGCGGAGTAGGACCGGCTCGTTTCGGCGTCGTTGGCCGCCTCGGGCGCCTCGGACTCGAAGAGGTCGCAGACCGTGAACACCTCACCGGGACGCGCGTGCGCCCCGATCATGACCGCGCTCTTGCCGAGGTACGTTCCCAGCTCCAGCAGGTCGCCGGGGGAGTTCTCCGTGGCCTGCCCGGACAGGATCCATTCGAAGAGCCGCTGGTCGGTGCCCCAGAACCAACCGGGGATCCGGTCGAGTGACTTCGGGGTGATCTCTGCCTTCGCTGCTGACATGGGCGGACCCTAGCAACCGGGAACGGCGGTCCGGCGAGTGTTGGCCTGATGGTCGCCCACGGTGTGCCCGCACGACACGTGGCCGTCGGCCGCCGCTCACCCGGTGGCCCGCGCCGGCTCTCCCGCACCGGCTGACCTCGGGGAGTCCCGCTCCGCCGGAGGGCCGGACGTCGGAGAGGCCGGACGGTCCCGGCCGCCGGCACGCGTACGGCCAGGGGAGGCTCAGCTCCCGTCAGGGGACGCTCGGAGAGCCCAGGCCGGGACTCAGATCCCGTCGGGGACGCTCGCGGAGCCCAGGCCGCGGAGCACGAAACCGGAGACGATCCTCTCGGCCTCCTCGGGCGTCACCTCGCCGCGGAGCAGCGGCATCCGCTCGGCGCCGATGACGGAGAGGATCATCCGGGCGGCGGCGGCCACGTCGGGGGCCCGGAAGTCCCCCGACGACACGCCGCTGTCGATGATGCCGGTCAGGATGCGCTGCATCGGCTCGACGTGGTCGGCCAGGCGCTGGTAGGCGTCGGGGCCCAGCGCCGCCGACAGGTCGGCGGGGCCGGGGTGGGGGTGGGCGAGCAGCCCGTCGAGCTGGAGCCTGACGAAGACCCGCAGCCGCTCGGCGGGCGAGGCCCGGCCGGGCAGCTCCCGCTCGTAGCTGTCGATGAAGTAGTGCGTCACCCGCTCGGTGAAGGCGAGCAGCAGCGCGGCCTTGTCCGGGAAGTAGTTGTACAGGACGGTGCGGGTGATCTCGGCCTCGTTCGCCACGTCGGTCATGGAGATGGCGTCGATGCCCTGGTCCCGGGAGAGACGCGAGACCGCCCGCAGGATGCGATCCTGGGTCTGGACGCGGTGCTCGCCGATGGTCGCGGCCGAAATCCGGGGCATGGCCCCATGGTCGCACAGCGCCGGCACCTCGTCAGGCGGGGCCCGTGGCGGGGTCAGCGATGGAGACGGGCCGTGAGCATCGCGTTGCGCATGTCCTCGGCGCTGGGGGCCGGGGGGAGCGGCGGGGCGGCCCGGTCGGCGCGGCCGGCGCGGCACGCGTCGAGGATCAGGCCGATCAGCCGCCGCCACGCCTCCGGGGCGGCGCAGCGCGTGGAGCCGAGCACCCCGGCGTTGGCCATCATGATCAGCATCAGGTCCTGGCCGGTGAAGTCGGCGCGCAGCGTCCCGGAGCGGCGGGCCCGCTCGATCACCCGGTCGACCGCCGCCAGCGCCCGTGCCCTCGGCGCCTCCAGCGCCGCCCCGGGGAAGCAGGAGGTGAGACCCTCGGTCACCCCCTGGTCGGCGGCCTGCATGCCGCAGATGTGCTCGACCAGCCCGGCGAACCCCTCCCACGGGTCGCCGGCGAGTTCCGCCGCCTCGGCGGCCTCGACGAACTCGGTCATGCGGTCGGCCAGGATCGCCTCGATGAGCGCCTCGCGGTCGGGGAAGCGCCGGTAGAGCGTGGCGATGTTCACCTCCGCCCGGCGGGCGATCTCCTCCAGGGGCACGTCGAGCCCGCCCTCGCGGAACGCGACCCGCGCCGCCGCCACGATCCGCTCCCGGTTGATCTCGGCGTCCTTGCGCAATCCCCGCCTCTTGCACGCGTCCATGAACAGATTCTACAAAGTGAAGGCCATCCTGCGGTTATGCTACGGTAGCCCCCCAAGCGAAGGGCTGCCTTCACTTATCCTCTCGGAGAACACCATGAACATCGCCCTTTGGGTCGTGCAGATCCTGCTCGCCGGAGCCTTCTTCTTCGCCGGTCTCATCAAGGCCACCAAGCCCCGCGAGAGCCTGTCGGGCCAGATGCCCTGGGTGGAGGACTTCTCGGACGGCCAGGTCAAGATCATCGGCATCCTTGAGGTGCTGGCCGGGATCGGCCTCGTCCTGCCCGCCGTCACCGGCGTCCTGCCCGTCCTGACCCCGATCGCCGCCGCGGCCCTGGTGGTCACGATGATCGGCGCCCTCGTCGTGCACCTCCGGCGCAAGGAGTATCCGGGGATCGTGGTCAACGTGGTGCTCCTCGTGCTGGCCGCCTTCGTGGCCTGGGGCCGCTTCGGTCCCTACTCCTTCTGAGGCGAGGCGGGCGAGGTCCTGAGGCGAGGCGGGCGAGGTCAGGCGGCGAGCCCGGACCGGGCCACCCGGCCGAGCTCGCCCAGGACCTCGGTGTTGAGCTGGTACGCGAGCCTGGTCTCGCGGATCAGCCGCCCCTTCTCGGCCTCGTTCAGGGGGAGCGCGTCCAGCCGGGCCCGGTACTCGTTCTTGAAGCGGGGCAGGCTGCCGATCCCGTCGAAGAGGTAGAAGTCGACGCCGCCGCCCGGCTGGTAGCCGTAGATCTTCTGCAGCTCCATCCGGATGAACTGCCCGCCGGACAGGTCGCCCATGTAGCGGGTGTAATGGTGGGCGATGTAGCCGCCCGGCCAGGTGGCCGCCTGGTTGATGCGGGCGACCAGGGTCAGGGTCGGCTTGGACGGCTCGATCCTGGACCTCCAGCCGGACCCGTAGATCGTCTCCAGGTCGCGGACCAGCGCCTCCTCCCGGTAGAGCTCGGGAATGACGAACGGCGCCGCGACGGGATCCGCGGCCAGCGAGCGGGAGGCGCTCTCCAGGGCCACGTAGGCGAAGTAGTGCTGGGCGACCATCTCGCCGTAGGCCTCGGGGCTGAGGTCGCCCGCCATCAGCGCCTTGAGGTAGCTCTCGTCCTCGGCGGACTCGTGATCACCCCAGGTGGCGTTCCTGAGGACTTCGGAGAAGGGCGCTTCGCTCATGATCACTCCGCGACGAGGAAACCTTTTATGACGCAGTGTCACAAAAACCACGCCACCTCGTCAAGCCGATGACGACACCCTGTCATTAAATCGCCTGCGCGTTGACCGGGGAAGCCAGGCGAGCGCCAGAACCGCCGCGAACACCGGGAACCAGCCCAGCCGGTGCAGCAACCAGGCCGGTTCGTCGGGCACCGCGAGAAGGCCGGGCACGCCGCCGAAGCGCAGGGCGGCGACGGCGAGCACGACCACCGCGCTCTGGTGCCACAGGAAGAGCGTCATCGCCGACAGGTTGGCCAGCGCGACCCCCGCCCACAGCCGGGGACGCCGCATCAGCCGGGCCAGCGGCGCGCGGACGAGCAGCGCCAGCCCCACCTGGGCGAGGCCGAAGCAGACCACGGCCAGGCTGGGCGGGCTGAGGTTGGAGACCGCGTCCCCGGTCACGCCCACCATGCTCGCCGGATACCCGGCCCCGCCGACCAGCAGCGCCGCCCCGGCCGCCCCGCCGGCCAGCAGACCCGCCGCCACCCGGCGCGAGCCGAGCATCCCGCGAGCCCAGGCGATCCCCAGCGCGTACGGCACCAGCCATCCGGCCGCCAGGTTCGCCCACCCGATCCAGGCGGGGGCGCCGAGCCGGAACCTCGCCAGGTCCACCCCGAGCACGACGGCGAACGCCACGGCGGCCGTGACGCCCGGGTGCGCGCGCAGGAGGAGGGGGGCGGCGGCGGTCAGCGCGGCGAAGACGGCCAGGAACCACAGCGGCCCGATCGCCGGGACCAGCATCGCCCTGATCGTTCCCGCCGAGGTCCCGCGCAGCGCCATCCCCGCCGCGATCCCCGCCCACACCAGGACCAGCGGCACCGCCGGCCCCAGCAGCCTCCCCATCCTGGCCCGCACCCAGATTCCGGCCCGGTACGCGCCGCCCCCGGCCTCCCGGCGCGAACCGCGGGCCGCCCCGGGGCCCGTACCGCGTGACGGGGAGTCCGCTCCGCGGGTCTCCGGCCCGCGCGTCACCGCTGAGCGGAAGGGCTCGCGGGCCCTCGGGGCGCGCGCCGCCGCCGAACGTAGGCCGCGCGCCGCCGCGTAGCCGCCGACGAAGAAGAACACCGCCAGCGTCTGGAACACCCACGACAGCGGCGTGAACCCCGGCAGGTGGGCGAGCGGGCTGGACAGGTGAACCGCTCCCGCCGCGCCCGGCGCCCACGCCGTCACCAGCCAGTGCCCCAGCACCACGCCCACGATCGCCAGCGCCCGCAGCGCGTCCACCCCCCGGTCCCTGCCTTCGGGGGTGGCCGCCTCGATCCCGGCCGTGAGGCTAGCCACGGGACACCTCGCCGCCACGGCCGAGCGCGATCAGGGTCAGGTTGCGCAGGGACTCGCCGCCCGGTTCGAGATACTCGCTGTGCCCGGCGGAGCCGGTACCGAACAGGCGGGCGCCGAAGGCCGGGGCGGCGGGATCGGGACCGAAGCCGAGCGGCCCGATCCTGAGCTTGGGCACCCCGCGCATCCAGTCGCGGGCGCCGCTGCCCGCCCACAACCGGGTGCCGCCCAGCTCGGCGGCCGACGAGACGCCCAGCCCCGGGCTGCCGAACACGGCCGTGTCCGCGACCCCGGAACCGGGCACGGCCCCGGCGCACACCACCGAGCCGTAGCTGTGACACAGCAGGCTGACCCGTTTCCCTTCGAGCGTCCCGGTGACGTAGCGCCGCAACTCCACCGCGCCCCGTTCCGCGGCCTCCCCGGTCAGCACGCCGAGGCTGAGCGTCGCCGGGCTGTCGTAGCCGAGCCAGGCGACCACCGCCAGCCTCGCCCCCGGGTCCAGTGCCCGAGCCTCGGCCAGCAGCGCCCGCGCCCCGCCCCCCGGCGTGCTGTACGGCCTGGCCCTGCCGCCGTCGAAGGTGGCGGCCGTGGTGTCGGAGCCGGGGACGACGACCGCGACGTGCTCGGCCGTGCCGAGGTCGCCGTAGACCCGCACCACCCGGTCGCCCGCGGGCGGCGGGACCGTCACGTAGGCGAGCGCCGCGGCGACGGCCACGGCGAGCGAGCGGCGGAACATGGGAGCCTCCTGTCCGGTCTGAAGAACCGGACAGAACGCTAGGAATCACGGTCCGTAACCCGCGTCACCCCGAGGCGGTCACCTTCCCCGTCCCCCTCGGGAGCGAGGAGGGTGATCCCCGGACCGCTCCCGGACCGCTCCCGCGCCGATCCCGTGCCGCTTCCGGTCCGAGGCGGTCCGCTTCCGGTCCGAGGCGGTCCGCTCCCGGTCCGAGGCGGTCCGTTCCCGTGCCGCTTCCGGGGCGAGGGACGCCGCCGCCGTGCGCGGGCCCGGCGATAAACTCGGCCGGATGGAGACGGAACGGTTGATCATGCGCAGATGGCGGGAGGACGACCGGGAGCCGTTCGGGGCCCTGAACGCCGACCCCGAGGTGATGGAGCACTTCCCGGCCCCGCTGACCAGGTCGCAGAGCGACGCCATGGTCGACAGGATCGAGCTGGCCTTCGACGAGCACGGCTACGGGCTCTGGGCGCTGGAGGTCAGGGAGACGGGCCGGTTCATCGGCTTCACCGGGCTGGCGTGGCAGCGGTTCGAGGCGCCCTTCACCCCCGCCCTGGAGGTGGGATGGCGGCTGGCCAGGCACGCCTGGGGGCACGGGTACGCCGTCGAGGCGGCCGGACGGGCCGTCGCCGAGGGCTTCGCGGTGGCCGGGGTGGACGAGATCGTCTCCATGACGACCCGGCGCAACGCGCGCTCGCGCGCGGTGATGGAACGGCTGGGCATGACCCGCGACCCGTCCTGCGACTTCGACCACCCGGCGGTGCCCAGCAGCCACCCGTTGCGTCCCCACGTCCTGTACCGGCTCCGGCGGCCATGGCGACCCGCCACCGTCCCGCACTCCCGCTACGGCGGGTGACGCCCGGGCCCCTGCCTATTTCACGATCAGCACGTGTTCGCCGCGCGGGACGAGTTCGCCTATCACCGGAAAGCCTGGGATCTCGCCCGCGACGAGCAGGCCGCCGGAGGTTTGCGCGTCGGCGAGCAGAAGCCGCTCACTCTCCGGCAGGTCGCGGAAGTCACAGTGAGGGGCGATCCAGTCGAGGTTGCGGCGTGATCCGCCGCTGATGTATCCGTCGCGGAGGGCCTCCCGGGCTCCCTCCAGGTACGGCACGGCGGCACTGTCGACGACGGCGGAGACGCCGCTGGCCCTGGCGAGCTTGTAGAGATGGCCGAGAAGGCCGAAACCTGTGACGTCGGTGGCGCACACGATCCCCGCGGCCAGCGCCATCCGGGAGGCGTCGCGATTGAGCGTCGTCATTGTGGCGACGGCTTCCGGGAAGACCTCCCCGGTCGCCTTGTGCCGCGTGTTGAGCACTCCGACCCCCAGAGGTTTGGTGAGGGTGAGCGGGATGCCGGGTTTGCCGGCGTCCACGCGCAGCAGGCGGCCTGGATCGGCGAGGCCGGTTACGGCCAGCCCGTACTTGGGGTGGGCATCGTCGATGCTGTGGCCCCCCGCGAGATGGCAGCCCGCTGTCTGTGCCACCGCCGATCCGCCGCGCAGCACCTCGCGAGCGAGTTCGAGGGGCAGGACGTCGCGGGGCCAGCCGAGCAGGTTCAGGGCGATGACGGGCTCGCCGCCGACGGCGTAGACGTCGGAGAGCGCGTTGGTGGCCGCGATCCTGCCGAAGTCGTACGGATCGTCGACGACAGGAGTGAAGAAGTCCGTCGTCGCGACGATGGCCTGACCGTGGCCTTCCACCTGGAGCACCGCGGCGTCATCCCCCTGGTCGATGCCCAGCAGTAACCGGCCTGTCGCCGGAGAAGAGGCCGGGGAGAGTCCGGCGACCAGAGTCTCCAGCTCGCCTGGAGGAATCTTGCAACTGCAGCCGCCACCGGTGCCGTACTGCGTAAGCCTGATGCTGTTCATGGGTCTATGATCTACGTCGGAGGCGCTTAGGAGTCTGGTGACCCTCCTGGTCTTCAAAACCAGTGGCGCCGAGTATCTCGGCGCGGCGGGTTCGATTCCCGTCCGCCTCCGCTCATCAGGGAATGGTTTGCGAGTGGATCGACGCAGTTCTGTGCCGCGGACCGACGCCATGCTGGCAGAACCCCGGCTGGCCGCCGCGCAGGAGATGCTGGGCCGCAGCCTCGTCAAGGCCGCGGTGGCGAACGCTCAGCAACGGGTCCGCGAGGGCCTGGCCGACCCCGACGACGCCGTGGACGCCGCGCTCGCTTTCCTGCCGGCGACCGCCGGCGGCCTCAAACGCGTCGTGAACGCCACAGGAGTGCTCGTCCACACCAATCTGGGCCGGGCTCCGCTCTCCGCCGCCGCCGTTGCGGCGGTCGCCGCGGCCGCCGGTTACACCGACGTCGAGTTCGATCTCGCCGGCGGGCAGCGCGCCCGCCGCGGCCGTACGGCTCTCACCGCGCTGGCGCAGGCGGTTCCCGAGGCGCGGGCCGTGCACGTGGTCAACAACAACGCGGCCGCACTCGTGCTCGCCGCCACGGCGCTCGCGGCGGGCAGGGAGATCGTCATCAGCCGCGGCGAGCTGGTGGAGATCGGCGACGGATTCCGCCTGCCCGAGCTGCTGGAGTCCGCCCATTGCCGGCTCCGCGAGGTCGGCACCACGAACCGGACCACCCTGCGTGACTATCAGAAGGCCTGCGGCCCGGACACCGGCTTCATCCTCAAGGTGCACCCGTCCAACTATCGGATCGAGGGTTTCACCTCCGACGTTCCCATCAAGGAGCTCGCCACGATCGGGCCACCCGTGGTGGCCGACATCGGCAGTGGGCTGCTGCGCCCGGAACCGCTGCTGCCCGGCGAACCGGATGCGGCCGGTGCGCTGCGTCAAGGAGCGGCGCTGGTCACCGCGAGCGGCGACAAACTCCTCGGCGGCCCTCAGGCGGGCCTCCTGCTGGGCGAGGAGGAACTGGTGCAACGGCTTCGCCGCCACCCTCTCGCCCGCGCGCTACGGGTGGACAAGCTCACCTTGGCCGCGCTGGAAGCGACCCTGCGCGGCCCGCGACCGCCGGTGCACCGGTCGCTCCACACGAGCGTCGGCGAGCTCAGGGAACGCGCGGAACGCCTCGCGCGACGGCTCGGTGACCGTGCGGAAGCCGTGCCGACCGTCGCCAGAGTCGGCGGCGGAGGCGCACCGGGAGTGGAGTTGCCCAGCGCGGGGATCGCCGTGGACGAGAACTTGGCCGCACGCCTGCGCTCCTACGACCCGCCCGTGATCGGCCGGATCACGGGCGGGCGGCTGGTGCTCGACCTGCGTGCGGTGGAACCGGGTCAGGACGAGGTCGTCGCCGCGGCCGTAGAGCACGCATGCAAGTGATCGCGACGGCCGGGCACGTGGACCACGGCAAGTCGACGCTGGTCCGGGCGCTGACCGGCATGGAGCCCGACCGCTGGGCCGAGGAACGCCGCCGCGGCATGACCATCGACCTCGGGTTCGCCTGGACCACGCTCGAATCGGGTGAGCGGATCGCGTTCGTCGACGTCCCCGGGCACGAGCGGTTCGTCACCAACATGCTGGCCGGAGTCGGGCCATGTCCTGCGGTGATGATCGTCGTGGCCGCCGACCAGGGCTGGCAGGCCCAGTCGGCCGAGCATCTGGCGGCACTCGAGGCCGTGGGCGTACGGCACGGCCTCGCGGTCATCACCCGGGCCGACCTCGCGGATCCTGAACCCGCCCTGAGGCAGGTTCACGGCCACCTCCGGGAGACCGGGCTGGCGGGGATCGACAGCGTCGTCGTCAGCGGGCGGACCCGGCAGGGGCTCGACAAGCTGGAGGCCGCCCTGGCCAGGCTCGCCGCCGCGCTTCCCGAGCCGGACACCGAGGATGTCGTCCGGTTGTGGCTCGACCGGGTGTTCACCATCACAGGGGCCGGGACCGTCGTCACCGGAACCCTGACCCGGGGGACGCTCCGCGTCGGCGACGAACTGGAGACGGACGGAAAGCGGGTCAGAATCCGAGGGCTCCAGACACTTGGTGAGAAAACGGAGCAGGTCTCCGCGACCGCCCGCGTCGCCGTCAACCTCCGGGGCGTCGAGCGTGACGACCTGTCCCGCGGCATGGCGCTGGTGACACCGGGGGCATGGATACCGGCCCAGGTCATCGACGTACGGCTGAATCCCGCCATGGATCACCGGAGGGAGGCGGTTCTCCACCTTGGATCGGCCGCCGTTCCCGTCAGGATCCGCGCCCTCGGCTCTGACACCGCCAGGCTCGTCCTCAGCCGTCCCTTGCCGCTCAGGACCGGAGACCGGGGTCTGCTCCGCGACCCCGGCAGGCGAGAGATCGTCGCCGGACTCCGTGTGCTGGACGTCCGTCCCGCCGCGCTGCGGCGCCGGGGTGCCGCGGCGGCCAGGGGGGCCGCGCTCGACGACGTGACTCTGCCCGACTCCGCGGCCCTGCTGCGCTGGCATGGCCTGCTGACGGGACGTGAGCTCAGGGCGATGGGATGCCCCCCCGGCGGGTCGCCGGTGGCCGGCGACTGGTACGCCGACCCAGGGCACTGGTCGTCGCTGACACGCCGTCTCGCCGACCACGTCTCGCGACGGCCCGCGCTCGATCCGGGGATCACCGTGGACGCCGCGGCCCAGCTGCTCGGGCTGCCCGATCGGCGACTCGCCGAGGCACTTGTCGTACCGCCGCTGGTGGTCGAGGGCGGGCGGGTCCTTCCCGCGGGCAGGTCGCTGCCTCCCGCGATCGCCAAGGCGGTCACGGAGCTGGCCGCCCACCTTGCCGAGCGTCCCTTCGACGCCCCCACCGCCGAACGCCTGGACGAGCTCGGTCTCACGGGCAAGGCGTTGGCGGCCGCGCTCCGTTCGGGCGCGGTGATGTCGATCGGAAAGAACGTCGTGCTCATGCCCGACGCGCCGGACAAGGCCGCGGACACGCTCGCGGGACTTCCCTCCCCTTTCACCGTCAGCGACGCGCGGGTCGCCCTGGCCACCAGCCGCCGCGTCGCCCTGCCTCTCCTGGAGTGTCTCGATGTCCGGGGAATCACCGAGCGTGTCGACAACGACCGGCGAGCATTGCGCCCGCGCCGCTGAAGTCGACCGGCTGCTGGCGCAGGCTCGCGCGGGGTTCGAGCGTCTGCGGCCCGTGGAGGCGTGGGCAGCCGCGGGCCGTGGCGCGAAGATCGTCGATACCCGGCCCGAGCATCAGCGCAGGATCGCGGGAGAGATCCCCGGAGCCGTCGTGATCGAACGCAACCACCTGGAGTGGCGGCTCGATCCCACGTGCGACTCCCGCATTCCCGAGGCGGGCTCCCGCCACATCCAGTGGATCGTGATCTGCGCCGAGGGGTATTCGTCCTCGCTGGCCGCGGCGGCGCTGCGGGAGCTCGGGTTGTACAACGCCACCGATGTCATCGGCGGGGTCGACGCCTGGGTGGAGGCCGGCCTGCCGACGGTCCACCCCGCCCGGCCCACGGTCCCGCGCGGGCCGGGGGAGTGAGCTCCCGGTAGCCGGTTCTCACGACGGGCGACCGCACCCCGGGGCGGCACGGCAGGCGGCCGCCTCGGTGTACGCCGAGGTGCCCGCTCCGGCTACCGCAAGGAGACATCTCCCACGCGTACGCGTACGCGTACGCGCCCGGTCAGGCTCGGCGAAGGTCTGGACGACGGCGGGCCACGGACAGGGGATCGGCAGCATCGGCCGGGCTCCTTCAGCGGGGCACCGCGGCGGCGCCGTGCTCGTCCACGAGCGCATCGGGGTCGCGCCGGTCCGCGAGTAATCACATGCCGCCTGACCTGTAGGGACGCGATCTCGGCAGGCACAGGCCACCGCCCCCCTGCGACCCACGCACCTTTCCGGGAGGTAACCCCCGATCTATCGCTTGAGCGTGATCTTGACCATTTGCGGAGCGTCGTGAGATATTCCGATCGATCTTGATAGTGCCTGGGCGAGGTGCCCGGCACGTCCATCCCTACCTCGCAGGACAACGCCCCCGCAGGCGCCATTCCGGCGTGCCCGTTTCTCCCTCGTGGAAGGCAATGCCATGCAAGTACGTGCACCGAACGGACAGAGTCTCACCGTCGAAGGAAACTCTCAGCCCTTCATCGGCGGCTGGGCCTATCTCATCTGGGCACACGGACCCACCGGTGGCATCCGGTTCCAGGTCGCACCGGCGGGATCCGCCGAGATCGTCTCCAAGCAGCTGGGTGACTGGGCCCGCCACACCGTGCGTGAGGCCCAGTGGAACGGCGGCCGGATCCTGTCGCTCGAGGACCCGGCGAGCGGCACCAACATGGTGTGGGTGGGACCGCACAACGAGGTCTCCACCTTCTTCAACGGCACGGGTGTCCCGTTCGAGGCCTTCATGGACATCCTGGCCAAGTTTGACATCCAGGACACACCGGGTGGGCTGACCATGCTGCCGCGGGCGGGATCGGGCCTGACGCTCGGCAACCTGCTCGCGGTCAACACCATCGACCAGGTCTGCAGCGTGCAGGTCAAGCCGGTCGCGGAGGCATCGGAGTCGATCCCGCGCTCCGCGGGCAAGCGCGTGCGCGGCGGTTCGATGTGGCGCGTCGACGAGAAGGACGAGGCCGGCAAGGTGCAGACTCGCTCCGCCTTCATGGTCAACGACACCGCCGCGACGACCGTCGTCGCCGCCCGTCCGGACGACGCGCGCTTCATCGGCGTCGTGGAGTCCATCTCGTGCAGGCTGAGCTAGACCGGTGAGGGCTTTTCTGGATTCGCTGGCGGTTCTGTCCTTCCTGGGGACGGTGCTGCTGTTCTTCGCCTTCGCCACGCTGCTGAACATGGTTCGCGAGCTGCAAGGCAAACTGCTCCAGGCGCAGGCGGCCACTCCGGCGGCGCCTGCCGTCAGATCGGTGGCCAGGTTCGGCTCCGACGATGGTTTGCCCACTTTCGTGCTAGTGGTGTCCGAGCACTGCCCCAACTGCACGGAGCGTGCCCGCCGCCTCGCCGCCGTGGCCGGGCCGGACCTGCCCGGGCACACCGTGCTGCTGGCCTCCGCCGACCGTTGCGCCGAGTGGGTGGCCGGCAGCCAGGTCCTGCCCGTCATCGACGCCGCCCTGCTCGGCAAGGTCGCCGTCGGCGCGACCCCGACGCTGGTCAAGTACTCCGCCGACGGGACAGAGGAATGGCGCAGGGTCGTCGGTTCCGACGACGACCTCGACGCCTTTCTCGCCGTCAGCCCCCAAGAGAGGTCAAACGCATGACAGTCGATGTCGACCGTTACTGGGCCGACGTGCCCTCCGTGGAAGACGAGCCCGACACCGGCGGGCGCCGCAGCCTGACAGCGTCGGCTCCCTCCCGCCGAACCGTCTTCAAGACCATGGGCGTGCTGGGCGGCGCCCTGGCCCTGAACGTGCTGTCCGCCCTGCCGGGCAGGAACAACAGCGCCTACGCGGCGGTGGGCACCGAGTACACCGACTGCGCCGGCTATTCAAGCACCAGTGGCTACAACAACAACACCAAGGCCTGCGTCGGCGCCCCCTACTCCAGGAGCTACTGCGGCTCCGACGGCTGGTTCCTGCGCTCCTCCGGCACCTGCTACAACAGCTACGCGGTCAAGATGTGCGGTGCGGGCAGCCTGGCCGACAGGAACGCCTGGCGGTGGACGCACAGCGGCACCAAGTACCGCTGTGCCGACGGATACGTCGCCGTCTGCGGCGGAACCACCTTCTACATCTGCTCCTGGGCCCTGTAGCGAAAGGATGAACAACACCTACTCCGCCACCAGGGTCGCGCTCGGCATCGCGCTGAGCACGGCCCTGGTGGTGGCCGCCCACGAGGTCTGGACCCTGTCGTTCACCCCGCTCGCCTGGGCACTGATGGGGGTGAGCGCCGGGTTCTCGCTGTCCGGCTCCGTTTGAAGCCTCAACTCAGCGGATCTGCTGACCTCGTCGGTCTGGCGAGGCAAGTTGCCGGTGTTCAGCCTCGGGCTCATGCTCGGCGCGCTGATGGCCGGGCTCATCACCGGGGCGCTCGGCGGGCTGGCCTCGGTCATCCCGGAAACGGTGCGGTTGTGGACGCTCGCACCGGTCGTCGTCATCATTCTGCTCTTCGAACTGGCCGGGCGGCCGCTGTCGCTGCCGCAGAACCGCCGGCTCGTACCGCAGGACGTCATCCCTCGCGCCGACTTCTCGGGGCCGCTGCAGTTCGGCTTCGAGATGGGTACGGGGGTGCGCACCTTCACCCCGACGGCGCTGCCCCAGATGCTCGTCCTGGTCATCGTGCTGGCCGGAGGACTGGGACCGGGCCTGCTGGCCGGGCTGGGTTTCGGCGTGGGCAGGGTGCTCATGCCGCTCTCTCGCGCGCTCAGCGGCGACCCGCGCCGGTGGGACACGAAGTTGCTGGCCTCGACGGCATGGGTGGGGCGCCTGTGCGCCACCGGGTTCCTGCTGTCGCTCGCGCTCCTGTGGCCGTATAGATGAGCATCTATGACACGCTGCCTGCCTGCTTCGCTCTGGCGGGCAGCGTGCTGCTGGTCGTTGCCGCGGTGCGCCGCCGCGGCAACCTGGCCGTGGTGATCAAAGCACACGGCCTGCTTCCTGTGACGCTGGTACGGTTCGCGCCGCTGATCGGTCCTGCCGAGGGACTGGCCGGCGCGGCCGTACTGGCCGGTTGGGTGACGGGAGCAGCCGGGCTGTTGCGGCTCGCCGCGGCGGCCGTGGCGCTCTGGTATCTGGCGCTGGCCGTCTACCTGGCCGTGTTGCTGCGGCGCAGGGGCGGGGTACCGTGCGGATGTCTGGACGAGACCAGCCCGGCGTCGGCCGTGAAGGTCGCCCGCGCCGTACTGCTGGCTCTGGCGACGGCACCCTTCGTCGCAGGATGGCCGCCGATACCGGCTGAGATGATCGCACGGTTGCTCGTCTGCGGGCTGGCCGCCTTCACGGCGGGGTTTTTGATCATCGTCGACAAAGTGGCCGATCTTCAGGGAACCTCCACGGCCCACGGGCAGTAATCACTCTGACGAACCCCCAGGGAGGACCGGACGTGAACCGCACAATCGTGATCATCATCGCGCTGCTCTGTACTGCCTGTGGCACGGCAACGGAGCAGAAGACCGATCCTCCCTCGCTCCTCCTCGAACCAGGTCAGCTCACGGACGGCCGCACGTGGACGATCGCGGGCACCTCGCACGGGACGTGGCGCGACCTGGACACGGGCCTGGTGCCCTGCGGGAAACGGGACATCGCGCCGATGGGGGCCGCGACCCAGTGGCGATCCTTCACGGCGACGGACGGGGCCACGGTGACGCAGGTCGTGGTGAGCGGGGTGGACGCCATGGACGCGTTCAAGTTCTTCTACGCGGAATGCGGCGCGGTCGGCAGCGTCGACTCAGCGGTGGGGCCGAAGAACGTGGCGCGCCACGACGGCGAGGTGGAGGTGGCGGCGATGTCGAAGGACAGGTTCATCGTGCTCGGCGGCACCGCCTCCGACACGCAGCTCCAATTGTTCGCGGAGACCGCGCGCATCTGGCTGGACACCGTGTAGCGAGGAAACGGGCCGGGTGCTCCGGGCGATCTCCGTTGCCGCTCGGCTCGGGGTCCTGGCCTTTCGCCGTGCACCGGACCCCGGGCGAAAGGCCGCCCCCCGGGGTTCACTCTCCCGGCCGGACCAGGCCCGTCTCGTAGGCGTGGACGATCGCCTGGGCGCGGTCGCGCAGGTTCAGCTTCGCGAGGATCCGGCCCACGTGGGTCTTGACGGTCTGCTCCGACAGCACGAGTTCCTCGGCGATCTCCTGGTTGGACCTGCCCCGCGCGATGAGGGCGAGCACCTCCGTCTCGCGCTCGGTGATGTCGTCCAGCCGCCCGCGCGGGCGGCTCGGGCCGATGCGGGCGAACTCCGCGATCAGCCGCCTGGTCACCGAGGGCGCCAGCAGCGCCTCCCCGGCCGCCACCACCCGGACCGCCTCGGCGAGCTGCTGCGCGGAGGCGTCCTTGAGCAGGAACCCGCTCGCCCCGGCCCGCAGCGCCTCGTAGACGTAGTCGTCGAGGTCGAACGTCGTCAGGATCAGGATCCTCGGCGCGGGATCGACGGACCTCATGATCTCCCGGGTCGCCGCGAGGCCGTCCATCACCGGCATCCGCACGTCCATCAGCACCACGTCGGGCCGCAGCTCGGCCACCCGCGCCACGGCCTCGCGTCCGTTGGCGGCCTCGCCGACGACCTCGATGTCGGGCTGCGAGCTCAGGAACACCGTGAAACCGGTCCGTACCATGCCCTGGTCGTCGGCGATGAGCACCCGGATCGTCATCGAAGCTCCTTGAACGGGGAGGGGGGTCATGCGTCCTCGGTGATCGGCAGTATGGCGGTTACCGCGAAGCCCGTCCCGGTCGGGCCGACCCAGAGTTTCCCGCCGAGCACGGACACCCGTTCCCGCATCCCGATCAGGCCGTGTCCCATGTGCCCTGTGTGTCCCGGCTCCTCGGGGGAGCGGTGCCCGGTGCTGTTCGTCACCTGGACGTGCAGCTCGGCGCCGTACCGGGCGACCTTCAGCGAGACGGTGGAACCGGGGGCGTGCCGCATGGCGTTGCTGAGCGACTCCTGGGCGATCCGGTAGGCGGACAGGCTCACCGCCGTGGGGAGCCCGGCCAGGTCGCCGATGAGTTTGAGCGTCACGACGAGCCCGGCGGAGCGCGCGGTGTCGACGAGCTCCTCCAGGCGGCCGAGGCCCGGCTGCGGCGTGGTGTCGGCGAGCCCGTCCCCCTCCCTGAGGACGCCCAGCACGCGGCGCATCTCGGTCATGGCCGCGAGGGAGAGCGCGCGGATCTCCCTCAGTCCTTCCTCCAGGCGCCGGGCGTCCCCGGCCGCCTGCAGCGGGACGGCCTCGGCCTGGATGGCGATCACCGACATGTGGTGGGCGACGACGTCGTGCAGCTCCCTGGCGATCCTGGCCCGCTCCTCCAGCGCGGCCTGGCCCGCCAGGGCCCGCTCGCTGCGCCGCTCCTCCTCGGCCAGCAGCCCGGCGGCCAGCCGCCGGGTACGCACGTTGTAGCCGAACAGGACGCTCGCCGTGACCACGCCGGTGACGAGGACCATCGAGTCGGGGTGGAGTATCCAGGCGCCGAGGACCGAGAGGATCCACACGCCCACGGCGATGTGCCGCTCGCAGCGGACCGCCGCCGCGTAGACCACGAGTGTGTACGTGATCGAGGCGGCCGCGGTGTAGGGGACCTCGTGGAGGAACTGCCGCGAGACGACCGTCCCCAGGGGGACGAGCAGGAACGCCGACCGCCAGGCGGCCAGCGGCCACCGGTCGCGCAGCGCGAGCGGCAGCGAGAAGGCCAGGGCCGCGAACATGAGCCCCTCCTGGTCGAGGGGGGAACGCGCCGCGGCCGCCTCGGTCTCGAGGTAGGACAGGCCGCCGCCGAACAGGACGAAGGTCAGTGCCAGGTCACCCAGCAGGACCAGGTCGATCGTCCGGAACGGCAGCAGCCCCAGGGCGCGCGGCACGCGGCGGGTGAGGCGGCGTGATCGGGGACGGGCCGGGTCGGGCACCCCGGTCACCAGCGCCTCGGTGAGCGGGCGCGCGAGGTGTGCGGCGGTCTCCCGCACTCGCCGCGCGCGCCGCACGAGGAACTGTCGCGCGGGGCCGGCGGGGATCACCCGGATCAGCGTAGGCGGCCCGCCCGTGACCCGCATCCCGCCAGGGGGTGACCTTCCGTGTCACCCCCTGGTGCCACGGGACGCGACCGGGGACGGATGATTCCCCGTGCGCCCGCCGTCGCTGAACGTTTCATCGGCCGGCACCGTTCACCAGGACATCCGGCCGTGGTGGCGGCGCGACGTTGACCGGTCCCGTCCGGAGTGTGATTTTCGTGGAAAGGATCGATCATTGAAGGGGGCACATCGATGCGGGTAACGACATGGCTGGCCGGCTGGGTCGGCGGGGGAGTGACGGCCGTCGCTCTCGTCTTCCTGGCGGCCGGAAACGCCACGGCCGCGCCGTCATCGGCGCCGGCGGCCTCTCCGTCCCCCGCCCCCCCGTGCCGTACGGCGCCGCAGACCCCGGCGCCCTCCAGCAGCCCGCCGACCGCGCCGGGAGCGCCGACGGTCGTGAGGGTCATACTCACCCAGGCGCACCTGAGCTGGGCCGCCTCCACCAGCCCGCACGGCATCGCCTGCTACTACGTGTACGAGAACAGGAACGGCACGGCCGTCCGGCTGGCCACCCTCCAGCCAGCGGCCACCGAGACGATGATCTTCTTTCCGTTCCCCCCGCGCGGCATCCCGTCGGAGGTCCACCACGTGTACGTCGTGGCCGTCGACACGAAGGGCGAGGTGAGCCCCCCATCCGCGACGACGGCCGTCACGATCTACAACGACCTCCCCCCGGAGCCCGGCACCTGCAGGGTGAAGTACGACTCCTGGAAGTGGGGCAACGGGATGAGCGCGAACATCAGGATCTCCAACAACGGCCTCGTGCCCCTCGCCGACTGGCGGCTCACGTTCACCTTCGCCGACTCCGGACAGCGGGTGACCTCGGGCTGGGGGGCCACCTGGTCGCAGACCGGGAATGCGGTGACGGCCGCGAGCCTGCCCTGGAACAAGGACCTCGCTGCCGGGAAATCCCTGGTCGTCGGCTTCCAGGGCACCCACACGGGCGCCGACCCCACCCCGACCCTCTTCCGGGTCAACGGGATCCCGTGCTTCGAGGAGTGAGGAAGGGGACCGGCCCGACGTCCCGTCCTCGCTGAACGGTCAGGGCCTGTCCTATGGCGGAACCGGAGGTCCGGCCGGGTGAAGGCGCGCTGTCCGTCCCCCTGCGGGGGCGTGCGCCTCACCCGGACGGACCCGGAACAGGTGCGCTCCCGGGGGTCGCCGATCCATCCGAACAGGCATGATTACACGATTACGATCGCTCACAGCGAACTCGCTCAACCTCGGGAACATTCTCAGGCTCCCATTAATTGAGTGTGTATAACTCAACCCTTGGAGTTCACATGAGTGAGAGCTTGATCCTCCCGGTCCTGCCGCTCGACGACGAGGTCGTGCTGCCGGGCATGGTGGTCCCGCTTGACCTGTCGGAGACCGAAGTCCGGGCCGCGATCGACGCGGCGCAGGCTCTCGCTGACAACAAGCCGGAGGTCCTTCTCGTTCCCCGGATCGACGGCAGATACGGCTCGGTGGGAGTGCGGGCGATCGTCGAGCAGGTGGGCAGGCTCCCCGGGGGCGAGCCCGCGGCCGTGGTGCGCGGTGTCGACCGGGTCCGGGTGGGCACCGGCACGACCGGCCCCGGCGCGGCCCTGTGGGTGGAGGCCACCCGCATCCCCGCCGTCGCGGCGGGTGAGCGCGCCCACGAGCTCGCCAAGGAGTACAAGGCGCTGGCCACCACGATCCTGCAGAAGCGGGGCGCGTGGCAGGTCGTCGACGCGGTCAACCAGATGGACGACCCCTCGATCCTCGCCGACAACTCCGGTTACGCCCCCTGGCTGAGCACCCCGCGCAAGGCCGAGATCCTCCAGACCGCCGACCCGGCCGACCGCTTGGAGAAGCTGGTCGAGTGGTCCCGCGAGCACCTGGCCGAGCTCGACGTGGCCGAGACGATCCGCAAGGACGTCCAGGAGGGCATGGAGAAGCAGCAGCGCGAGTTCCTGCTCCGCCAGCAGCTCGCCGCGGTCCGCAAGGAGCTCGCCGAGCTGAACGGCGACACCTCCTCCGAGGAGGAGGACTACCGCTCCCGCGTCGAGGCCGCCGACCTGCCCGAGAAGGTGCGCGAGGCCGCGCTCAAGGAGGTCGACAAGCTGGAGCGGACCTCCGACCAGTCTCCCGAGACCGGCTGGATCCGCACCTGGCTCGACACCGTCCTCGACATCCCGTGGAACGACCGGACCGAGGACTCGTACGACATCGCCGCGGCCCGCGCCGTCCTCGACGCCGACCACACCGGCCTCGACGACGTCAAGGACCGCATCATCGAATACCTGGCCGTCCGCGGGCGCAGGGCCGAGAAGGGCCTCGGCGTGGTCGGCGGGCGCCGCAGCGGCGCCGTGCTGGCGCTGGCCGGTCCCCCCGGAGTCGGCAAGACCTCCCTCGGCGAGTCCGTGGCCCGCGCCATGGGCCGCAAGTTCGTCCGCGTCGCCCTCGGCGGCGTGCGCGACGAGGCCGAGATCCGCGGTCACCGGCGCACCTACGTCGGCGCCCAGTCCGGCCGGATCGTCCGGGCCATCCGCGAGGCCGGCTCGATGAACCCGGTCGTGCTGCTCGACGAGGTCGACAAGGTCGGCTCCGACTACCGGGGCGACCCGACGGCCGCGCTGCTCGAGGTGCTCGACCCGGCGCAGAACCACACCTTCCGCGACCACTACCTGGAGGTGGAGCTCGACCTCAGCGACGTGCTCTTCCTGGCGACCGCCAACGTGCTGGAGGCCATCCCCGGCCCGCTGCTGGACCGCATGGAGATCGTGACGCTCGACGGCTACACCGAGGACGAGAAGGTCGCCATCGCCCGTGACCACCTGCTCCCGCGCCAGCTCGACAAGGCCGGTCTCACCGCGGAGGACGTCACCGTCGGCGAGGACGCGCTGCGCAAGCTCGCCGGCGAGTACACCAGGGAGGCCGGAGTCCGGTCCCTGGAGCGCTCGATCGCCAGGATCCTGCGCAAGGTGACGGCCAACGTCGCGCTCGGCGAGAGCGAGCTGCCCGTGACGGTGGAGGACCTGGTCCCCTACCTGGGCCGCCCGCGCAACGTGCCGGAGTCCTCGCTCCCCGAGTCCAGCCAGCGTACGGCGGTGCCCGGCGTGGCCACCGGCCTGGCGGTCACCGGGGCGGGTGGCGACGTCCTCTACGTGGAGGCGTCCCTGGCCGACCCCGAGACCGGCGACACCGGCCTGACCCTGACCGGCCAGCTCGGCGACGTCATGAAGGAGTCGGCCCGGATCGCGCTCTCCTACCTGCGCTCGCGGGGCGCGGAGCTGGAGTTGCCGGTCGCCTCCCTCAAGGACCGCTCGGTGCACGTCCACTTCCCGGCCGGAGCCGTTCCCAAGGACGGCCCGTCCGCGGGCGTCACCCTGATCACGGCCCTGGCCTCGCTGCTCTCCGGCCGTCAGGTCCGCGCCGACGTGGCCATGACCGGTGAGGTCTCCCTCACCGGCCGGGTGCTCCCGATCGGCGGGGTCAAGCAGAAGCTGCTGGCCGCCCACCGGGCGGGCATCACGACCGTGCTGATCCCGGCGCGCAACGAGCCCGACCTGGACGACGTTCCGCAGGCCGTGCGCGACGAGCTCACCGTGCACACGGTGAGCGACGTGCGCGAGGTCCTGGAGATCGCGCTCACCCCGGCCAAGGTCGCCCAGCACACCGCCGCCTGAGTGGCCTGATCCGCGTTCCCCGCGACGGCCCGCCCTCTCCAAGGAGAGGGCGGGCCGTCGTCGTTCCGGTACGGAACGGACCTAGCGAATATAAATGGACGAATCATCAGGTCGATTGACTGAATGATCCGGTCATGGTGACATGGGTTCCATGCTCTACGGAACGCCTCCCCTGGAGGCCGTCGACGAAGTGGTGCTCGGCGAGATCGAGGAGATGCGCCGCGACCTGAAATACCGCCTCGCGGAGACCCACCGCTGGGACGGCCAGCTCCGGCGCCAGCTCCAGGCGCGGGCCATCCAGGGCTCCAACTCGATCGAGGGCTACCGGGCCAGCGTCGAGGACATCGAGTCCATCATGGCCGGTGAGGAGCCGCTGGACACCTCCGCCGCGGTCACCAGGGAGATCTCCGGCTACCAGCAGGCGCTGACCTACATCCAGCTGCTCTCCCGGGCGCCGGTGTTCGCGTTCGACGCCGGGCTGCTCCACGCGCTCAACTTCATGATGATCGGCCACCATCTCGACAAGACGCCGGGCACGGTGCGGCCCGGGGGCATCTATGTCCGCGACTCCGCCACCGGGGAGGTCGTCTACGAGGGCCCGGACGCGGAGCGGGTGCCGGAGCTGATGGCCGAGCTGGTCGCCTGGCTCAACGAGGGCGACCTCGAGGCGCCGAGCTACGTGCGGGCGGCGATGGCCCACTTCAACCTGGTGAGCATCCACCCCTGGCGCGACGGCAACGGCCGCATGTCGCGGGCGCTGCAGACGCTCGTGCTCGGCAGGGACCGGATCACCACCCCGGAGTTCTCCTCCATCGAGGAGTGGCTGGGGCAGGCCAGGAACACCTATGACTACTACGACGCCCTGGCCGGGATACAGAGGCGGAACTGGAACCCGCACGGGGACATGCTGCACTGGGTGCGCTTCTGCCTGCGCGCCCACCACCTCCAGGCCCAGCGGGTCGGGCGCAGGCTCTCCGAGGCGGGGGAGGTGTGGATGCTCCTGGAGGAGCGGATCGACGCCGACGGGCTCAACACCCGCACCGTTTCCGCGCTCTACGAGGTGTTCGTCAACCGGCGGCTGCGCCGGAGCAGATACCAGCTGGACGAGTCGCTCAGCCAGGGGCAGGCGGCCAGGGACCTGCGCGACCTGGCGGCCAAGGGGTGGCTCACGCCGTACGGGGAGACCAAGGGCCGCTTCTACGCGCCGGGGGAGAGGATGCGGGCGATCAAGGAGGACTTCGCCCAGCGGATCGTCCCCCTGCGGGACCCGTACCGGTGATGACCAGGCGTCACCGGCGGTGACCGGGGACGGTCGCGGGAGGTCTCGTGGGGGACGTGTGTTCGGTTTCACCTAACATATCGGGAATGAGGGTAAAGAAAGAGTGCGTTGAGGACCAGCTGTGATCAATGTGTCTGGCCTGCGGAAGGTCTATCAGGATCGGGGCCGAGAGGTGGTCGCCGTCGACGGCGTGGATCTCCACGTCCGCGAGGGTGAGATATTCGGCGTGCTCGGGCAGAGCGGCGCCGGCAAGAGCACCCTGCTGCGCTGCGTGAACCTGCTGGAGCGACCCACCTCCGGCACCGTCTCGGTGGCGGGCCAGGAACTGACCTCCCTGCGCGAGGGCGACCTGCGCAGGGCCCGGCAGCGGATCGGGATGATCCACCAGCACTTCGCGCTGCTCTCCTCCCGCACGGTCGCCGGGAACGTCGCCTTCCCGCTGGAGGTCATGGGGGTGGCCAAGGCCGAGCGCGCCAGGCGTACGGCCGAGCTGCTGGAGCTGGTCGGGCTGGCCGACAAGGCCGCCGCGCACCCCGCGCAGCTGTCGGGCGGGCAGAAGCAGCGGGTCGGCATCGCCCGCGCGCTGGCCGGAAGCCCCCCGGTGCTGCTGTCGGACGAGGCCACCTCGGCGCTCGACCCCGGTACCACGCAGTCGATCCTCGCCCTGCTCAAGCGCCTCAACCGCGAGCTCGGCCTGACGATCCTGCTGATCACCCACGAGATGCACGTCGTCAAGTCGATCTGCGACTCGGTCGCCGTCATGCGGGACGGCCTGGTCGAGGAGTCGGGGACCATCCCCGAACTGATCTCCAGGCCCGGATCCAGGCTCGCCGCGGAGCTGTTCCCCCTGCCGGAGCCGGAGCCGGGCCACGTCACGATCACCTTCACCGGGCAGGCCGACGAGCCGGTGGTGTCGCAGGTGGTCCGCAAGTTCGACGTGGACGTCAACATCCTCGGCGGAGCCCTGGAGGAGGTGGCGGGCGTCTCGACGGGACGGCTGCGCCTGCTCGTCACCGGTGACGAGCGCGCCGCCGCGCTCACCTACCTGGCCGAACGCGGCCTGCTCGTCGAGGAGGCCCGATGACCTGGGAAGAGATGTTCCCGCTGCTGATGGAGTCGACCGGCCAGACCGTCCAGATGGTCCTGTGGTCGACCCTGTTCACGGTGATCCTCGGCCTCCCGCTCGGGGTGGCGCTGGTCGCCACCGACCGGGGCGGGCTGTTCCCCTCGCCCGCCCTCAACCGGGTGCTCGGGCTGGTCGTCAACATCGGCCGCTCGCTGCCCTTCATCGTGCTGATGATCGCGATTCTCCCGCTGACCAGGCTGATCGTCGGCACGACCATCGGCACCATCGCCTCGGTGGTCCCGCTGACGCTCGGCGCGGCGCCGTTCTTCGCCCGGCTGGTGGAGACCGCGCTGCGCGAGGTCGGCAGGGACAAGGTGCAGGCGGCCCAGGCCATGGGGGCCGGACGCGTGACCATCGTCGGCAAGGTCCTGCTGCCCGAGGCGATGCCCGGCCTGGTCGCGGGGCTCACGGTGACCGTGGTCGCGCTGATCTCGTACTCGGCGATGGCCGGGGCGATCGGCGGGGGAGGGCTCGGGGACCTGGCGATCCGCTACGGCTACCAGCGCTTCGAGACCACGCTCATGATCGTCACCGTGGTGGTGCTGGTCGCCGTCGTGCAGATCGTGCAGACCCTGGGCGACACCGTCGCCCGCCGTCTCGCGCGTAACTGACCGGATTTCCACGCTGATCATTTAACTTCATTTCATGATTTATCCGGTAAGGAATCTGATTTGATCATTGGCGTGGCCTGGTGTTTCAAGTGAAGTGAAAGTCAGGGGCAATCGGCGCATCGTACAACATGTGTGTCAGAATCCTCACTCCCGAGAGGAACCCCTCAAAATGCGATTCGCCAGCCGAATCCTGTTGGGCGCCGGTATGGCCGCCCTTCTTGCCACGGGCGCCCCGGCGATGGCCAACGCCGAGACCGCGACCCCCGTCCAGACCGCCGCCGCGACCCCCCACTTCGTCGACTCCTGGGGACCGTACTACTCCGGTGACGAGAAGGCGGAGGCCGAAGGCAAGGTCGCCGTGGAGAAGAAGTCACAGAAGCACTGGTACTGGAAGAAGTATTCCAAGATCGTCAAGAAGTGCTACTGGCACAAGGGTGAAAAGAAGTGCAAGTGGGTGAAGCAGTGGTTCAAGAAGCGCGCGTGGAAGTGGGAGCACGAATACCACTACACCGTCGGTAGCAAGCTCACCAACCACAAGTGGTGGAGCAAGCCCAGGCACTTCTGTGCGTGGGAGACCTTCAGGGTCGTGGGCTTCGACGGCTCGTCCACCTTCAAGAGCTTCAAGAACTGCTCCAAGAAGCCCGCCTACTACTCCTTCTCCGGCACGGACGCCGAGCACATCTACGTCAAGGTGAGCCGGGGCAACCACGGCCACCCCAACGGTTACCAGGGTGGCTGGGAGCACATCTACAGCCACGCCTGATCCGCACGGCCGAGGCTCCCCGGAGCTCGGGCCACGCTGCGCACGGCCCGAGCTCCCAGGAGTACGACCACGCTGATCCACCCGGCCGGGACCCTCCCGGGTACGGCCACCTCAGATCCACCCGGCCAGGACTCTCCCGAGGCCTGAGCACCCCTGGGCCGCGACCTCACGCGAGGTCGCGGCCCAGTCGCGTGCGGGCACTTCTCACCGAACTTCCCGCCGAGTAATGTTCGGTTTCATGCACCCGGGAGCGATCGCAGCAGTCTCGCCCGACAAACCCGCTGTGATCATGGCGGGCTCCGGACGGGTCGTCACCTACCGCGAGCTGGACGAGGAGTCCAACCGCCTCGCCCACCTCTTCCGCGCCGCCGGGCTGCGACCGGGCGACCACATCGCCTTCATGCTGGAGAACCACCCGCTGTTCCTGGTGATCGCGTGGGCCGCGCACCGCTCCGGCCTGTACTACACCGCGATCAGCCCCCGGCTGAAGACCGACGAGCTCGCCTACATCGTCGACAACTGCGAGGCCCGGATCTTCATCTCCTCGGCCGCCCTCGCGGACGTGGCCGTCTCCATCGCGGACCGCACCCCGGGCGTCGGGCTCAGGCTCATGCTGGACGGCGTGGCCCCCGGCTTCGACTCGTACGAGAAGGCCGTCGCGGCCCACCCCGCCACCCCGGTCGAGGACGAGTGCCAGGGCGTGGACATGCTCTACTCCTCGGGCACCACCGGACGGCCCAAGGGCGTCAAGCCCACCCTCTCCCAGGCCCCGCTGGACACGCCCGGGCCGCTGCTGCAGCTCATCCAGTTCCTGTTCGCGCCCTCCGCCGACAGCGTCTACCTCTCCCCGGCGCCGCTCTACCACGCCGCCCCGCTGCGCTACTGCATGACCTTCCAGCGCCTGGGCGCCACGCTCGTCGTCATGGAGAGGTTCGACCCCGAGCAGGCGCTCGCGCTCGTCGAGAAGTACCGCGTCACCCACTCGCAGTGGGTGCCGACCATGTTCATCAAGATGCTCAAGCTGCCCGAGGAGACCCGCGCGCGCCACGACCTGTCGTCGCTGACCTGCGCGATCCACGCCGCGGCCCCCTGTCCCGTCCCCATCAAGGAGCGGATGATCGACTGGTGGGGCCCGATCGTCCACGAGTACTACGCGGGGACCGAGGGCAACGGCTTCCTGTACGTCGGCTCCCAGGACTGGCTCGGCCACAAGGGGACGGTCGGCCGCCCGCTGCTCGGCGTCATCCACGTGTGCGACGAGGACGGCGACGAGCTGCCGCCGCGTGAGCACGGCACCGTCTACTTCTCCGACGGCCCCCAGTTCGTCTACCACGGCGACGAGGACAAGACGCGGGCCTCGCGCGACCCCCAGGGCCGGGGCTGGACCACCCTCGGAGACATCGGCTACCTCGACGAGGAGGGTTTCCTCTACCTCACCGACCGCCGCTCCTACATGATCATTTCCGGCGGGGTCAACATCTACCCGCAGGAGGCCGAGAACGTCCTGTCCGTCCACCCGAAGGTGGCGGACGTGGCCGTCTTCGGCATCCCCGACGAGGAGATGGGCGAGCAGGTCAAGGCCGTCGTCCAGCCGATCTCCATGGACCTGGCGGGCCCGGGGCTGGAGGCCGAGCTGATCGAGTACTGCCGGTCCCAGCTCGCGCTCTACAAGTGTCCCCGGTCGGTCGACTTCCGCGAGGAACTGCCCAGGCACCCCACGGGAAAGCTCTACAAGCGTCTCCTGCGCGACGAGTACCGGTCCGCCGGCTCCTGAGCCGTCCGGAGGCGGTGCCTTCAGGCGCCTGATCGACGGGCTCGCTCGCGACGGGTGAGGTTCGCGTGCGGCGGCCGCCGGGGAACCCGTGCGGCCGGTCCCCGATCCGTGCCCCGGGCGATCACTCCTCGGTGCAGGCCTGTTTCTCTTCCTCGGCCGAAGTGTTGATGCGGCTGAGAAGCCCGTAGAGCTGGACGATCTCCTCCTCGTCGAGGCCGGAGCACAGCTCCCGTTCCATCGCCGTGAGCGCCTCCTGCACCTTGGTGAGCGCGTCGGCTCCCGCGGCGGTCATCTCCACGATGTGGCGGCGCCGGTCGGCCGGGTCGCGGCGGCGCTCGGCGAGCCCGTCACGCTCCAGGTCGTTGAGGATCGCCACCAGCACGCTGGGATCGACCGCCAGCGCCTCGATGAGGGCCTGCTGGCCCATGGGGCCGTTGTCGTCGAGGTTCATCAGCGCGACGGCGTGCCTGGGGGTCAGGCCGGTCACCCCGAGCGCCTGACGCATGCGGATGTTCGTGACGGTGCCGTGGCGGGCCAGGAGCATGCCGAGGCGATCCACGGCCCTGGATGGCCGGATGTCCTCGACTTCCATGCTCGTACCGTAACACGGGCTAAATGATCGAAGCACATAGATAGTTGATTGGGTTCAACGATATGTTAGTGTCAACGACATGCCGGACGCCCGCATCGGCACGTACGGCCTGCTCAGAGCCCTTTTCCGGGTCCCGGTCGGCGTGCCCGCCGTGAGGTGACCCGGTTCGACCGACGGCCGTTCGGGTCCGCGACCCGTGCCGGATCACCGTGATTACGCACCAGAAAGAGATCGGGAACCTGTGATGAGCGATACCGCACCCGCCTGGCAGCCCACCGTCGTCGTGGTCGGCGGAGGCTACGGAGGCGTCCGCGTCGCCAAGGCGCTCGACGACGTGGCCGACGTCGTGCTCGTCGACCCCAAGGACGCCTTCGTGCACAACGTCGCCGCGCTGCGGGCCCTGGTGGACCCGGCCTGGCTGCCGCGCATCTACTTCCCGTACGACACCCTGCTCACCCGGGGCCGGGTGGTCCGCGACCGGGCCGTCAGCGTCGACTCCAAGCGCGTCGTCCTCGCTTCCGGCGAGGAGATCGCCGCCGACTACATCGTGCTCGCGACCGGCTCCTCCTACCCGTTCCCCGGCAAGAGCGACGCCGTCGAGACCGAGGTCGCGCACCAGAGCTACCGGGCCTCGCACCAGGCCCTCGCCGCGGCCGACGGGGTACTGCTGCTGGGCGCGGGCCCGGTGGGCCTGGAGCTCGCCGGAGAGATCAGGGCCGTCTGGCCCGGCAAGCGCATCACCGTCGCCGACATCGGCGACGACATCCTCCCCGGCCCGTTCAAGCCCGAGCTGCGGGTCGAGCTCCGCCGCCAGCTGGACGAGCTCGGCATCGAGCTGCTGCTGGGCAGCCCGCTGCGCGAGGCGCCGCCGACCGAGCCCGGCACCGCCGAGACCTTCACCGTGACGACCGAGGCGGGCACGGAGGTCACCGCCGACATCTGGTACCGCTGCCACGGCGCCATGCCCCTCACCGGCTACCTCGCCGACGACCTGGCCCCCGCCCTCACGGCGAGGCGGCTCGTCGAGGTGACCCCCGAGCTGCGGGTGGTCGGGCAGGACAGCGTCTTCGCGCTCGGCGACATCACCACCCTGGGCCCGCCGATGGCGGCGCACGCGGGAATGCAGGCCGAGGTCGTCGCCGCGAACATCCGCGCCCTCATCACCGGCGAGGGAGAGGTGGGGGCGTACGAGCCGATGCCGCCCGTCATCGTGGTGCCGCTCGGCCCCGAGCGCGGCTCGGGCCAGCTTCCCGGCCAGGACGGCGTCCTCGACGGCCCCGCCGCCGCGCAGATCAAGGGCGGCAACCTGCTGATCGAGAACCAGGCGGAGGTCTTCGGGGTCGGCGGCGGGAAGTAGCCGCGAAGTGTCCGCCCGGTGATTTCGAGTGATCGGGACCCTCGCTGAGCACGGCGGATAAAGCCGTTGTCAGAGGATCCCGATCACCGCGATCAGGCTCTTAACCAGGTCTTATACGCGGTCGGGCATTGTTTTCAGTAGCCGGTGACCGCCGGCCGCCACCCCGTTCGATCGGGGGACGTAGGACGTGGGGGAAGACATGGACCCGAACAGGAATGAGCAGCAGGACACACCGGCCGAGGCGACCCCCGGGAACGACGGCTGGACCCAGTTCGGCAAGGTGCCGCCGCGCGCCGGCGCCTACCGCGCCGCCGCCGACACCGGACCGCAGCCGACGCTGATCCACCCGGTGCCGGAGCAGCTCGCCGCCGAGGGGCTCGGGGGAGCCGGAGGGGCCGGGGGGCCCGGGGGACACCACGGGGGACCGGGGTCGGTCCCCCCGCGGCGCGGGCGGCTCAGCGCCGGGCAGAAGGTAGGTGCCGGTCTCGCGCTGGCGGCCATGGCCGTCGGCGGCGGGGTCGCGGGGGCCTTCGTCGCGACGAGTCTCAACAGCGGCGCCACCGCCCAGGTCTCGTCGTCCGCTCCGGTGGTCAGCCCGGTCGGCAACGCGACCACGGTCGCCGACATCGCCCAGGCCGTCCAGCCCTCCGTGGTGTCGATCGAGGTCAGGACCGCCGCCGGTGGGGGCGAGGGGTCCGGGGTGGTGCTGTCGGACGACGGCCTGATCCTGACCAACAACCACGTGGTGGAGGCCGGGGGCCAGGGGGGTCCAGGCAGCCAGGTGACGGTCAAGTTCAGCGACGGGAAGTCCGCCACCGCGAAGATCATCGGAACCGACCCTGCCACCGACCTCGCGGTCATCAAGGCGGAGGGCGTCTCCGGTCTCACCAAGGCCACGCTCGGCGACAGCGACCGGCTGAAGGTGGGGGACTCCGTCCTCGCCATCGGCAGCCCGCTCGGCCTGTCCGGCTCGGTCACCGCGGGGATCGTCAGCGCGCTGAACCGTACCCTGACCGTCGGCGGCGACCAGGGCCGGCAGCAGCTCCCGCCCGGCTGGGGCGACCAGCGGCAGAGCGGAGGCGGGAGCACCACCATCGGCGGCGCCATCCAGACCGATGCGGCGATCAATCCCGGCAACTCGGGAGGGGCGCTGGTCAACGCGGCCGGACAGGTGGTGGGGATCAACACCGCCATCGCCACCAACGGCGGGGAGGGCAGCATCGGGGTCGGCTTCGCCATCCCCATCACCACCGCCAACCAGGTCGCCCAGCAGCTCATCGAGAGCGGCAAGGTCTCCCACGCCTTCCTGGGCGTGAGCGTGACCGACGCCACCGGGGACGCGGGCGGCGCCCTGGTCGGCCAGGTCACCGAGGGAAGCCCCGCGGCCAAGGCGGGCATCCGGCAGGGCGACCTGATCACCAAGATCAACGACACGGCCGTGGACGAGGCGGCCACCGTGGTCGGAGCCGTCCGCGGCTTCAAGCCCGGCCAGCAGGTGGCCATCGCCTACGTCCGCGACGGGCAGCCCGGCACCGTCACCGTGACCCTCGCCGAGAAGACCGGCGAGTGAGTCTCGGCGCGTAAGGCTCAGGGGCGGGCGCGCCGCCGGGGTCGTGGACATCTCCACGACCCCGGCGGCGCGCCCATCTCCACGGCTCTCCACGACCCGGTGTCCCGGACCCGCTGGTGTGTCCCGAGTCCGGTGGAGTCGCTGGTGTGTCCCGAGTCCGGGGATTCCGGGATGCTTTTGCAGGCAGGAGTTCCAGGAGTTCGAATCTCCTGGGCTCCACCTGTGGAAACGCTCAGTCTGTGATCATGGAAACCGGGCGTGAGTGACTGGCCGGGTGACCGAGAGCGCCTGACGGAATGCCTGCCGCACTGCCTTCGAGGATCTCTTTCCACGGGAGCGGAGGGACTCGATGTCCGGCGATGCCCACCACGAGCATCGCCGGACATCGGCCGAGAGCCGGCGATCATCCTCGCCGGGTGCACACGCCGGGAAGGCCGCAGACCTTCCTGGCCATCTTCTTCGCCCTGCTGACGAGTATCTTGGTCGTGTCCTCGCCGGCCCAGTAGGAGTCGGCGGTGTAGAGGGCCAGGGCGCTCCCGCGGCGGACGACGACGTACCGCTCCCCGCCGGAGACGTACAGCTCGCCCTTGAGGGGCTCCTCCGTGCCCCTTTCGTAGGAGCTTCCCTTGACCAGCAGGGCCTCGTCTGCGATGTTCACCTTCTCGCCGGTGTAGCGGTGAAAGCTCCCGGCCACGCTCGCCGTCTGCGGAGCCTTGGCCTTGGCGCATTTTTTCACGTCGGCGCGGAGCCTGCGGAACACGGTCCCGGCGTTCTTCGCGCTGGGATACAGCACGAGCTGCTCGGTGACGTACGAGGGGGCGCTGGTCCCCCCGATGATGGTCCGCATCGCGATGCGGCCGTCGCGGGGCTTCTCCTTGGAGCGGCAGGGGTTGAGCTCAAGCGGCTTGGTCAGCTTGTCGCTGACCGTCCACCACCTGTCGGCCGCCTGATCCTCGGTGAGGGGCTTGGTCGCCTCGGCCTCGGTCAGCAGAAACCCTTTGGGGATCTTGACGGTCTCCGCCTGGGCCGTACCGGCCGCGCCGACCGCCGAGGCCACCATGACCGCCGTTGCGATCACCGATACCGTCGCTCTCTTGCCCGACATTTCGATCATGAGCTGTTAGATGCGTGATCCTGCTGAGAAGTTCCCCGGCGTCGAGACGGGCAGGGGGCACAGCGAAAGTCATTCCGCCAGGAGCTGTAAGCCTCCGGCGGCCTCACCGGTGAGCCCCTCACGATCCCAAAGATCCCGCGGCTGCGGCAGCTCGAAGGTCCGGCGGGACTCGGCGGTCTTGGTGTCACCGCTCCGCCGCACCGGCCGCCGGAGGGACCTTCGGATATGAAAGTCGCCGCATGGAAACCGACGATGAAATAATCGTACGAACATGCCGAATGCGGACTTTTTGGATAAAAGTCGGCAAGCTTCGCGACTGGCTGGGTAGCAGGCTGTGACGTGAGGTGGCAGACGATGAACTGCACCCTTTTGTGCCTATTTGATCCTATGATCAGGTTCGACATATCTGCTTCCCGGCAAGGAGTGAGCCACAGATGAAGGGCTGGATCGATGAGCCGGTCGTGGATCCGATCGTTCCGGAAGCGGATCGACAGAAGATCATCAGAATGCCCGTCCTCGTGGACGGATTCCCCGAGCCTTCCTCGCGAACCAGACTCTTTTTTGCCGTCGACGGAGCCGTCGCCGGAGTGATCGGAGCCTTTCTGGTCGGCTTTGCCGTTCAGTCCGGCTCGCAGGTCGCGGCCATTTTATCTATCTTTTCCTTTGTTATCGCCGCCCTGTTCGCCGGCCATGCGCGCCCTGGTCTCGCCGCGCGAATGCGGCGTCTCTACGGGGACTGCTGTATATTTCCGGCAGATTTGGATGACAACGCTTTGGGTCTGATCCGGCGTGCACGGAAAGCGATTGAGATCGTGTCCACGTCCAGGGTGAATCGCTTGGGCCTGCTTGACGACATAGCCAACGACGTCGTCCTTCCGGAAAGACTCTGGGAAATCGCTCGCCTTCTCCGCACCCAGGTGGCGTTGCGGGCCGAGCAGGAAGAGGCGATGAGCGAGATGGTGACGCCCGAACTGGTGGCGGTCATCACCCCGCAGCGGGAAGCCCTGGATCGCTCGATGATCTCAGTCACCAAGCAGGTGGTCGAACTCGAAGATTACGCCAGTCGTGTTCAGGAGGCCGACGCGGCACTTCGGGCTCATGAGCTGTTGAAGAGCAACGACAAGTATCGAGACCTCTTGGCCCGGACCGACGATGCTCAGGGCCTCCAGAGTCTCACCGAACACGTCGACATGCTCGAAAGCACACTCGCTGAAAATCTGCGAGACGCAATCAATGCGGGCCAGACCCTGGCGGTTCCAGGAGGCGCCGCTGCGGTATGAATCCAGGATTTCCTGATGAGACCGTCCGCAAGCGCGCTCCGTCAGGACTGGTTTCGGGTCCACTGCTGGTTGGTGCCGGTGCCGCAGGCGTACTGCTGGATGTCGGCGCCGTCGGCGGTCGAGGCGCCTGCCACGTCGAGGCACTTGCCGCTGTGGCGGGCCCTGAGCTGGTGGTAGCCGCCGGTGGCGATCCACTGCCACTGCTGGTTGGCGCCGGTGCCGCAGGTGTACTGGATGACGTTGGCGCCGTCGGCGGTCGAGGCATTGGCCACGTCGAGGCACTTGCCGCTGTGCTGGCCGACCAGGCGGAGGTAGCCGTCGCCGGTGTCCTGGAACTGCCACCTCTGGTTGCCGCCGCCGTTCCACGGATACTGCTTCACCTCGGCGTTGTTCGCCGTGGAGGCGCTGACGACGTCCATCACCCTGCCGCTGTGCCGGGCCGTGATCCGGTACGCCGGCGCGGCGGAACCGGAGATCACGCCGGTGGCGGTGTCGATGGTGACCTGCGGGCTCCAGCTCAGGCTCATGCTCGTGGCGGACGGGAACGTGATCGGCAGCCACACGTACTGGGAGTCGTTCACCGGGCCGCCCCACGCGCCGGCCCACCGGTCGCCCATGTAGAGGTAGCTCGTCGTCGAGGTGCCCTGCACCGGCAGGACGTACGCCGGCTGGGAGCCGAACGTCGTGCCGTCGCCGACGTTGGTCCACCCGCTCCACGGGCCGGAGACGCTGGAGGCCGTCGCGTACCTGGCCTGGTTCGGGTTCCACCCGGTGGCCCCGGACGTCAGCAGGAAGTACGTGCCGCCGCGCTTGAACATGGCCGGGGCCTCGCGGTGGCCGCCGGGCCAGAAGTCGCCGACCAGGGCGCCGACGTTCAGGTAGTCGGAGGTGAGGCGGTAGATGTGCAGGTCGTAGTTCTCGTTCGCGGCCGAGATCATGTACGCGGTGCCGTTGTCGTTGTAGAGGGTGATGTCCCTGGACATGTGCTGCCCCAGGGGACGGAAGCTGCCGTGGTAGGTGTAGTCGCCGTCCACGGTCGCGGAGGAGGCGACGGCGGCGCGGGCCTGCCCGTAGTCGACGCCGTTCTCCTTGTGCATCCACATGACGTAGCGGCCGGTGGAGCTGTTGTAGATGACCTTCGGCCGTTCGATGTTGGAGACGTTCAGCTCGGCGGCCGACGTACGGGTGAGGACGTCGCGCCGGAACTCCCAGTTCCGCAGGTCGGTGGACCGGTAGACCGAGACGGCGCGGAAGGTGTTGTCGGCGTTGCGGTTCTCGCCGAACCAGTAGTAGTACGTGCCGACCTTCAGCACCCCGCCGCCGTGGGCCTGCAGCGGGTTCCCGGCGGTGTCGCGGAACTGCGTCCCGTTGGTGATCGTGACCTCGGCGGCCCGGGCCGGCGCCACCGGCTGGGCGACGAGGGCGCCGGCGATGAGCAGGACGGCGGCGGCCGCTCTGCCGATCGCCCCGCGTAAGCCTGTTCTCATGGTGATCTACGCCTCCTGGCAGGTGGTCGGACCCGGTAGGTGATCTGGACGCATCTGGCGGTGGCCGGTGAAGCCGGTCGGGTTCGCCGCCGCTGTGGGCCGCCGCTGTGGGCCGCCGTTCGGCGGCGAGGGCGACGACGCGGCTCGGCGCGGTCGCCGGTGACGCGACGCCCGGGGGGAGTGACGCGACGCCCGGGGAACCGTCCGGCGCAGGGACACGGCAGGCACCCTTCTGCGAGGGGCGGAATGGCGTGCGATTATGTTAGCGCTAACAATTGACGGTCCACTTTGACCCGTGAAAACGGGCGGATCCCCTTTGGGGCGGGGACGATCGGAGCGCGTCGATGTTTCCACTGTGTTTCCGCAGAGTGTTTACGCCGCCATCGCGGATGTCAACAGATCCGCGGGGTCTCAGAACGCGGATTCGCCGGATCTGACAGGCTTGACCGATCGAATGTGAGCGCACACACTGATGTGGCGCCGACCTGACCTGCCGCTCCGCAGTGCTCGCGGATGGTGTGCCACGCGCATCGGCGTTCCCCGCCTCCTCGCGTGACGTTTCTCCGCCGATGAATGTTAGCGATAACATTTCAGTGCTCGAAAAGAGGTCCCCATGATGGTCGGCAGATGGGCGGCAGGGACGGCCGCGCTCGTGCTCGCGGGTTCCGCCCTGGTGACGACGGCCTCCCCGGCCTACGCCGCGACGCTGCCGACCGGCGCCCGGTCGCTGGAGGCGGTCAACTACCCCGGCCACTACGTCCGGCACACCGGCGCGCTCGGCCGCCTCGACCCGGTGACCTCCGCGAGCCCGGCCCAGACCAAGCTCGACGCCACGTTCACCGTGGTCAACGGTCTGGCCTCGCCGTCCTGCTACTCCTTCCAGACCAAGGACGGCCTGTTCCTGCGGCACTACGACTATCGGCTGCGCGTCGACGCCAACGCCGGCGACGCGACCTTCCGCGCCGACGCCACGTTCTGCGCCGTGGACGGGTCGGTCGCCGGGTCGACGTCCCTGACCTCCTACAACTATCCGGGCCGGCGGATCAGGCACCGCGACTTCGGGCTCTGGCTGGACACCTACCAGGACACCGCGGGGTTCCGCGCGGACAGCTCGTTCAAGATCGTCTCGCCGTGGGCGCCCAGGACGAACCGCAACCCGGTGATCGCCGGCCTGTTCGCCGACCCGCACGTCATCGCCGCGGGCGGCCGCTACTACCTGTACGCGACGACCGACGGCTACGCGGGCTGGGGCGGCACGTACTACAAGGCGTTCTCCTCCGCCGACCTGGTGAACTGGACCGACCACGGCGTCGTCCTGAACCACGGCCCGGACGTGTCGTGGGCCGACGACTCGGCCTGGGCGCCCGCCGTCGCGGCCGCGGGCGGCCGGTACTACCTGTACTTCAGCGGCGGCGCGGCCTCCGGGAACACCGCCAAGCAGCTGGGGGTCGCGGTGTCCGACTCGCCCACGGGCCCGTTCCGGGACGCGCTCGGCCGGCCGCTCGTCGCCGCCGGCCAGTACTCCGGCCAGGCGATCGACCCGATGGTCTTCACCGACGACGACGGCCGCTCCTACCTGTACTGGGGCCAGGGCGCCGCCCGCGTCGTGCCGCTGAACGCCGACATGACCTCCTTCGATCCCGCGCAGGTGCGCGTGATCACCCCGTCGGGCTACAACGAGGCGCCGTTCGTGTTCAAGCGCAACGGGACCTACTACCTCATGTGGTCGGAGAACGACACCCGCAGCGAGGACTACCGGGTGGCGTACGCCACGGGGACGAGCCCGCTGGGGCCGTGGACCAAGCGCGGCGTCGTGCTGCAGAAGCGGCTGGACGCCGGGATCAAGGGCCCCGGTCACCACTCGGTCGTCCGGGCCCCCGGCACCGACACGTGGTACGTCGCCTACCACCGGTTCGCCGTACCGGCGGGGAACGGCACCAACCGGGAGGTGGCCGTCGACCGGATGGAGTTCAACGCGGACGGCACCATCCGCCCGATCGTGCCCACCCTCTGAGCCGTCCTTCCGATCGCGACGGAGTATCCGGAGAACATCGGTTCAGGCAACCATTCTTTCAAGATCGCCGATTGGCGCGAGGATCGCCAGGACTGCATGGCAGGAGCGGGTCTCTAGCTCCGACCTGGGGAAACACAGATCTGCAAGCTAGAAGCCTTTCGCGACGGGGAGATGGCCAACGGTTTTCGATCTTGAAACGCGACAACTATCTCTACATGGTCAAGGCAGCCCGCCTGCGGCGGCCTGCGCGCGTTGGGCGGTCGCTGGCCGCGCTGCGGCTCTTCGGCCGGTCGCGGCCAGCGCCACCCACGCGCTCAGACCATCATCATGAACAGTCAGACGAGCGATGCGCGTCACACGGTACGACAAAGCGACAGTCGTCTCAGGCTTGACACGGCGTCGAGAGCAGGAGCTGGCGGCGGAGCCTAGAGTGCACTCCGCCGCCGCTAGCGTTCAAGATCAGAGGCGCGACTGATACACGAGCCGATAGACCAATCCAACGATCGCGATCATGCTGATGACGGGTGGGAGCGACTGCAGTCCCAGCACGATCAGGACCGTGAGGAGGCTGTTGATGAGCGGACTCTTGGGCCCAACGAGGTCGGGCTGGGAGCACCGCCACTGGTCAGCGCGCCGCTTGACGTACAACCATTTAGCGTTCAAACTGTACATGTACTTAGCACGTGAGGTAGCTTGGGTGAGGAGACGCCGTTCCGGCGGATTGTTCATCAGAACCTCCCGAGGTTCAGGAGCGGAGCAGGGCCCCTTTGAGGTTGGTCGCCTGAGGACGGGGCCCGCTCGCTCGCCTTCGTTTGCTATCCCGCCATTCTGTACCACATGCAGCACTGCGTGTGAGTCGAACCGTTAAGTGATCTTCAGTAGATTTGTGTCGTTGCTCACAGTCGAGCCCGCCTCAACGTGTCTGGGCCGTCTGCTTGGTATGCCCAGTTTCTGCACTCCGCCCTGGTCAGACATGACAGCAAAATCTGTCACCAGCTCCTGCTCGGACGTTTTGCCGCTATTCGCTGCAAGGGAACCGGCTGACCGGCACGTCTGAAGATCAAGAAGACATGCTGCCGCGCGGCTTCCGCTCCTCGGGCCTGACGGCCCTGCGGTACGGATCCACTTGCCATCGGATAACAGGGCAAGTCACCGCACGGGGTGCTTGTACAGCAGCCGCATACATATGCCGCCTTAAGCGATCACACTCTGTAAGGCCACAACCAGCCCAATCAGGGAAGACGCCATCGGCAAGGCGGCCGTCCCGCCTCGCGGATTAACTTGACTAGCCCGACACATGAAGAGGCGTGGCGGCGCCGTCCCTCCGGTCCCACGCCGCCACGCCCGTCTATCGGACCCGTCCCGACAGCAGAGCCGTCCAGGTGAGCCGTGCCTCGCTGATCGACCAGCGGCAGGTCTCGAAGATCTGCGGCTTGCCGTCGAGCTGCACCGTCCGGCGGATGAACGCTTGTCCCCCGCCCTCGCACAGCTCGTAGAGCGTTGCTCGGCATGCACAGGTCCAGGCCACCGGCCGTACGCGGGCAAGCGTGCGGTACGGCGGTCGCCAGTCCAGGCGCACATGATCCCGCTGGGCCATGGCCACATGAGGACTCATGCACTGGTCGAGCAGCAGGTGTGTGTTCTGCTCGACCATGACCACACCATAAACCATCCACGCTATAGCGCGCTATAGCGCACCTAGCGCGCTGTCCATCGCCATGGCGCGCAGTAGCTCCCTACCGTGATCACCGTGGTGGAGTTGAAGGCGAACCAGCCCAGGTGGCGACAGGTGCACGCGATCATCGCGGAGCGCATCCGCTCTGGTGAGTACGAGGCGGGTGAACGCATCCCGTCTCTTCTCGATCTCGTCGACGAGTTCGGCATCGCCAACGCCACCGGTCAGAAGGTCATGCGCGCTCTTCGTGCTGACGGCCTGATTCGCACCGAGCCCGGCATGGGCAGCTTCGTGACCACACCCGAGGAGCGCCAGGAGGCTACGCCCACCGACGAGACAGAGTAGGTGGACTCACGGCGTCCTCGCCCTGATCTGAGCCAGCGTCAGCAGTGGACTGACGGTCGTGGTGTCGCCGGCCGAACTCGCTTCGCGATCCCTTCGGGTGCCTGCGGCATTCCGCCGGCCACACCACTCGCCGCGGGGATGCCACCCGTCACTGTTCCTTCTCTCGGGCGATCCGGCGAGAAGCGGCGATGCCCTGCCTGGCGAGTTCGGCCCAGAACGGTTCTCCGTGCCGGTGACCGCTACCGCCGTACGTCCACTCGGAGACCGTGAGCGTGTTGCCCTCGTCAGGATCAGGCAGGCCCAGAAGCATCCGAGCCCGTACGGCGCGGTAATCGGCACGCGTCTGGCGCAGTGCTCCCAGGGTCGTGGAGTAGTGACGGCTCTTGGTTGAGAAGTGGCCACGGTACCCCAGCATGTGGGACCACTGGCGGAGGGGAAGGTCCCGGTACTCCGGAAGGTTGTCGAGGAGAAGACAGGTGTAGATCATGCGTCGGGCGTGTTCGGTGACGTCCAGGTTCCGGACCTCCCACATGTGACGAACGGGACGGTCAACGGTTCCAGCCGACTCCGCGCCCTTGGTGGCGTACTTGGCGACATAGGAGGCCACACGCCGGTCGCTCACGCCGTCGAGGTCGGCGGAGACGTAGACCGGGCGCACATCGAGTTGGTCACCCCATCGCAGCGACACAGGACGCTCGCCCTGCACGGGAACGACGACCTGGTGAGCCGCCTGGCGGATGGCCTCATCCAGCAGCGGGACGGTCGCCCAGTCCGGCGGGTGGTCAGCCGGGCCGTCCGGGCCGTCGAGGCGGATCACCGCATGGAAGTGGACTAGGCCGCGCGCCTGATATTCGGCGACCTTGGCGTACGAGAGCCGGAGCATGCTCCGCAGGTCGGTACGGCTTATGCCCAGCAGTCGAGCGAAGACGGACGGGACGGTCTTGATGAACTCTCGCCAGAGCCGACCCGCGTGGGCGTTCCACAGCACCGCGCCTTCATAGTCGTAGCAGCTCATGCAGAGGGGTTGTCCGACCTGGGGGTCGTCACGGTCATGGCGGGCGCCGCACCCCTCGGGACGTCCGTGCTCGCAGACGGGGAGGTCGCGCCGGGGGCGGCACGGCAGGGTCTTGCCGTCCTTCTCCCGGTGGCCGTGGACCGCGCCGAAGGAGGGGGCGGTGAAGGTGGCGAACACGCGAGGGTGAGCGCTGACGTCCTCGGGGACGCCCTTGCCGCCGCGCAGGCCGGAAATGATCAGGTGGTAGGTGTCGTCCTTGTAGGTCGCCGAGCAGGCAGGGCAGCGCGACGCGCGCCGGTTGCCGCACGCGGTCAGCAGGAAGCCGGTCGGTTCGTCGGCGGTCCGGTAGACGTCCAGGACCTCACCCGTTCCGGCGTCCACAGTGATCCGTTCACCGTGGAGCCGGACGGGCTGGGCACAACCGCCGGTGGCGTACACCATGCGCTGCCACCGTCCGAAGTCCGGCATGGCCGCGCGCTGCATGGCGGCGAGCACGTCGGAGGAAAAGGACGGAACCTCTCTCACGCGGCGTTCTCCTTCTTCTCGGTCTCCTTGCGTCGTGTTGCGATGGCATGAGCCGTCTCCTCGACGAACTCGATGCCGTGGATGGCAGCGATGCGTCGCCATCGATCAGCGGACCACCGGGGCGAGTCGGCGATCATGCGCTCGCACCACTCCTCGGCGAGCGCGACGTACGGCCCCATTTCTTTGGGAACCAAACAGCTCCTTTCCTCGTAGGGAGCCGCCGCTCATGTCCAGGAAGAAGGCGCGCACCATCGCCAGGCATGCGGAAGTCGCATGTCTGTTGAGCGGTGGTACTTATCAGCGAGAGTTCGGAGTGTTAAGGGTTGCGCGACTGGTGAGCAGCGAGCGATGCCGGTGGTGCTGGCCTACCGCTGGCCGGGTCTCCCCAGCGGAACGGCGTGTGGTGGTCGGGTGCCCGGTGGCTTTCTTCGCTCGTGTCTGTCGCGGCTGGTTTCTCGCTGTCTTCCCGGAAATGACGGGGCTTTTGGTATCTCTCTTTGTACCACCGGGGTGGCGAAATCATGCGGGCGTAAATTCCGCCCGCCGCGTCCCCTCAGACGTCCCAGGACGTCCACTGACGTACGGTGGCGTCCCATGGCGTCCAGCCGCATACGGCTGCATATGGTCATCAACGATGAGAAGTAAGGGAGCTGTCGCCTCTAGGTAAGGCGAGCAACTCCCTTGGCCGTCGAGGACGTCCTGAGACGTCTTCTCCGTCACTCGCGCCAGATTGGTTCGAGGAGATCGGGGTTGAAGGGGGCGCGACCGCCGCCTCTCGGATGGACGATGACCGCGTGCAGGGCATCGGTGATGTGGGCGCGCTTGCTGGACAGCGGGAGCCCGCCGTCCTCCTCGGGCAGGTACCAGCGTCGCCGGATCTCCTCCATGCCCAGCAACGCCCGAGCCTGTCGAACCTCCGCCGAGGCCGCGCGCTTGGCCCTGTCCGCCCGCAGGCGTGCCATGGTCGCCTCCAGCTCCGGAGCGACCCTGAAGTACAGCTCCGCGCTGATCTCCTTGGTCCGCCACCGGCGGGTCAGCTCGTCGAGCTGTTGCACGGCGGTCTCCAGTTCTTCCTCTCCCGTCCACTCGGAGCCGTCCGCCGACTCGAAGAAGGTGGCCTCCTCCATCTTCTTCATCACCAGCTCGGAGATGAAGAAGTCGACCACATCGCCCCGGCGGGAAATACCACCGCAGCCGCCCGCAGCCTTGGACGAGCAGGAATAGCTGTGGTACTCGATTTCCTGGCGGCGCGTCACCCGGAGCGGCTTGTTGCATATTCCGCCCTCCGAAGTCGGACGCCCGCAGCGCAGAATGCCGGACAGAAGATACTGACGTTCTCTTTCCTGCGGAGAGACGAGCCTAACCACGCTGCCGTCGTTGTGGACGAGCCCGCCTTTCCTGGCATCGATGATGGCCTGAACAGCGAGCCATTCCTCAGGGGTGAGGATCGGTTCCCACTTGCCGACGACCGGGTTTCCCTCACCGTCGCGCACGATCTCACCGTCCAGCCGACGCCACCCGCAGAGCCGGGGAGCCGACAGCACGGCTTTCAAAGTCACGCTCTGCCACTTGTTACCCCGAGGCGTCTTCAGGTCGTTGCGCTGCCACTCCCGGACGATGGAGTGCAGGGAGCGCCCGGCGATGAAGTCACGGGCGGCCTGCCGGACCAGCGGCGCCTCCACCGGGTTCAGAGTCACCCGGTCGTCCTGCCAGCCGAACGGGCGAGCACCGCCCACCGGAGTCCCGCTTTCGGCACGTGCCCGGTGCGAACGGCGCATCCGGCGCTGCATCTTGCGGACCTCCATCTTGGAGATCACCACACCGAACAGGCCCATGCTCTCGGTGTCCTCGCTGTAGAGGTTCTTGGTCTGCTTGGAGTCGGCGAAAACCAGGCCATCACGCTTGGTGAACGCCTCCACGAACCGCTCGTAGTCACCGGGCCGCCGGGCAAGGCGGTCATCGGCCACGACCACCACTCCCCGAACCGGCGTGCCGTCGTCGAGTCTCCCGGCCCTCAGCGCCCGTACCATCGCCTCGAAGGCGTCGCGGACCACGTGCGCCTTCGCGGCGGACTTGTCGTTGTCGGTGAACTCGTGCACCACGGTCCAGCCGTGCCGGGCGGCGGTCTCCCGGTTCACCGCGTGCTGGTCCTGGACGCCGTGCTCGTCCTTCCTGCCGTCTACCGAGATCCGCGCATACGACACGACCGGGGTCATGAGCCCTCCTGTGGTGAATCACAGCCTTAACTCATGTTGTACCCGGAGAACATCGCGATCGGTCTGCGACAGCCGGAGGTCAACACTCCGGTTACCGGCAGGTTCGTGCCGGAGGTGACCGGGGACACCGAACGCGACCGGCAGCCGGCCGTGACGGTCGAGTCGATGCCCGGCCTGTGAACTTCGATGAGGCCGCGAAGCTCGTCGGGCTCTCGGTCCTGATCCGGCCGCGTCGCCTCGACAGCGAGTCCGCCGGCCACGCCCTCATGGTGAGGACAACCCCCGGTTCGTCCGTCTCCGGGAGGCGGGCAACCCCGAGTGTCTTCCATCCGCGCCGAACATCGCCACACCAGGACGTTCTTTCGTCAGTACGGCAGCTCGAAGGGGTTGACCACGGACACGCCCGTTCCCTCGAAATCCTTGACGTTCCTGCTGACCAGGGTCCATCCGTTCACCCTGGCCGTCGCGGCGATCAAGCCGTCCGCCGTGGGGAGCGGGCGGACGGCGTTCAGCCGCCCCCACTCCTCCGCGACTTCGGAGGTGATGGGAACGATGCGGTCGCTGAACTGCCGGTGAAGCCCATGGAGCCAGCGCTCCAGAACCGTCGCCTGCGCGGGGTCGCTGTGCCGGCGACGCTCGACTCCGCAGCGAATCTCACCGACGGTCAGGCTGCTGATGTAGAGAATGGGTCCGTGAGCCCCGCCTATCCAGTCCTTGACGTGCGGGCTCCCATTTCGCTTGCGCACCTCGGAGACCACATTCGTGTCGAGCAGGTAGCCGATGCCCATCAGTCGAAACCCACCTCTCGGGGGAGGTCTCGGTTTCGGGGGAACTCGATGTCATCGTCCCAGTCGGGGGCGGCGAGAAGAAAGCGCCCGAAGTCTGGGTCCTCACCTTTGAGACGTCGATACTCGGCGATGTCGATGACCACGGCCACCTCCTCTCCGTGCCGGGTGACCACCTGGGGACCCTCGCTCATCGCCCGCCGGACGACCTCACTGAAGCGCTGCTTCGCCTCCTGAACCTGCCAGCCGCCCATGAGGATCTCCTGTCTAGTCTGTCCAGACCCAGCGTAGGACAATGCAAGATCACATGCAGCCACAGACGCCACCTGCTCGGTTGGCGTTGATTCTCCACGTCGCGGGTATCGTCCATGGTCGCTCCCACCCGGGTGGTTTCGGACGAGGCTCCCCGAACGTGGTCAGGGAGCGCCCCGAAGGCGCTCACCGGCCGGCGGTCAGCGCCTCCGACCGCCACAGGTCGCGGTAGTAGCCGGGGCAGGACACCAGCTCCGCGTGGGTGCCCCGCTGCGTCACCGAGCCGTTCTCCAGCACGACGATCTCGTCCATCGGCTCCAGCCCGCGCAGGCGGTGCGTGACGAGCAGCGTCGTACGGCCGTGGGTGGCGTCCAGGAGGTCGGCCATGAGCGCGTCCGCCGTCGTCTCGTCCAGGGCCTCGGCCGGCTCGTCCAGCAGCAGCACCGGCGGGTCGTGCAGCAGCGCCCGCGCCAGCGCCAGCCGCTGCAGTTGGCCCCCGGACACCGTGCGCCCGTCCTCCCCAAGCACCGCGTCCCAGCCGGTCCGCTCCACCCACCGGTCCAGGCGCGCCCGCCGCACCGCCCCGGCCAGTTCCTCGTCACCGGCCTCCGGGCCCGCCAGCCGCAGGTTGTCCCGCAGCGACGTCTGGAACACGTACGGATCCTGCGTCAGCCCGGTCATCACCCGCCGGGCGTCGTCGGACGCCAGCTCCCGGATGTCCACCCCGCTGACCCGGATCGTCCCCGACTCGGGCTCGACGAGGCGCATCAGGGCCGACAGCAGGGTGCTCTTGCCCGCGCCGCTGGGGCCGACCAGGGCGACGCGCCTGCCGGGGGTGAGGGTCAGGCTGACCCCGTCCAGCGCGGGGGGAAGGCCGGCGCCGTGCCGGACCACCAGGTCCTCGACCTCGACGGTCGGCGGCCCGGCGGGGACCGCGACGGGAACGGGCGGCTCGGCCACCGCCGGCGGGGTCGCGCCCACCTCCCGCAGGCGGCGCAGGGCGGCGAGCACCCCGGTCAGCCGCTCCCCGGCCGCGGCCATCGGCAGCACCGGCTCGAAGGACACCAGCGAGACCAGCGCGAGCACCGCGGTGGCCACGGCCCCCGCCCCGGAGTTCATCGCCAGCAGCACGACGGCCGCCACGGTGAGTCCCTGGGTGAGCAGGCCCAGGGCCGAGGCCACCGCGTTCGCCCGCGCCTGCCTGCGCTCCAGCGCCGCCAGCCGGGCGTCGGTCTCGGCCGCGGCGGCCAGCGCCCGCCCGTCCGCCCCGTAGGCGGCCAGGTCGGCCGCGCCGTGCACCAGGTCGGCGACCCGGGCCGCCAGGTCCGCCCGCGCGGGGGCGATCCGCGCCGACCAGCGCCGCGCGGCGGCTGCCGTGCCCGCAGGGATCAGCACCCCGGCCACCAGCAGGCCGGCCAGGAGCGCCAGCGCCGCCACGGGGAGCAGGAACAGCCCGATCACCACCGCGGCCACCCCGGTGACCAGCGCCGCGACCGCCGGGAGCAGGCAGCGCACCAGCAGGTCCTGTACCGCGTCGGTGTCGTCGACCATGCGGCTGAGCAGGTCGGCCCCCCGCTGGTTCAGCGGTCCCGCGGGGATGAGCGCCTGGTAGAGCCGTTCCCTGGTCGTCGCCTGAGCCCGCAGCGCCACGTCGTGACCGGCCAGGCGCTCCCCGTAGCGGAAGACGCCCTTGGTCGTCGCGAACGCCCGCACCCCGACGATCGCCACGCTCAGCGCCGCCAGCGGCGGCTGCTCGGCCGCTCTGGTGATGAGCCACGCGGCGGACCCGATCAGCCCGAGCCCGGCCAGTTCGGCCGCCGCCGCCCCCGCCGCGGCGAGGGCCAGCCGCCCCCCGGTCCGGCCCGCCGGTCGTTCGCCCGCCCGGTCCGCCGGTCGCCCATCCGTGCGATCCGCCGGTCGTCCGCCCGCCCGGCTCGCCGGTCTCTCCTCCGGCAGGCCCGCGGGTCGTCCGCCCGCCCGGCTCGCCGGCCGCTCATCGGTCCGGCCCGCCGGGATCCCGCTGACGTCGGTCACGAGGTGATCTCCTCTCGCGTCCCCGCCGGTGCTCTGTCCTCGGCGTCCTCGGCGTTCTTGGCGTCCTCGGCCACCACCCGGCCGTCGGCGATCCGGATCACCCGGTCGGCCAGGTCGATCATCGCGGGCCGGTGGGCGACGATCACGGCGGTGCGGCCCTCGGCGAGGTCGCGGGTCGCGCTCACGATCGCACCCTCGCTGCGGCCGTCGAGCCGCGCGGTCGGCTCGTCCAGCAGGAGCAGCACGGCGTCCGGGCGGCAGAACGCGCGGGCCAGCGCGACCCGCTGCCGCTGCCCGGCGGACAGGTTCGTTCCCCGCTCGCCGAGCACGGTGTCGTAGCCCTCCGGCAGCGCCGTGACGAACTCGTCGGCCTGCGCGGCCCGCGCCGCGGCCCTGATCTCGCCGATCGTCGCGCCGGGGGCGCCGAGCCCGATGTTGTCGGCCACCGAGGTGGCGAAGAGATGCGGGCGCTGCGGTACGAACGCCAGCCGCGCGCGCCAGGAGTCGTGATCGCCGATCTCGGCGCCGTCAACCAGCACCCTGCCCTCAGAGGGGGTGACGAAGCCGAGCAGCAGGTGGAGCAGGGTGCTCTTGCCCGCTCCGCTCTCGCCGACCAGCGCCACCCGCTCACCGGGCGCGATCACCAGCGACACGTCCTCCAGCGCGGCCTCCTCACGGTCCGGGTAACGCACCGTGACGTGCTCCAGCCGGATCTCCGGGGCCCTGCCCGGGCTCGGTCCCTGTCCCGGCGCGCTCGCCGTCGCCGTACGCGTGGCTGAGTGCTCGTCGTGCTCGTCGTGCTCGTCGCGCTCGTCGCGCGAGAGCCGCGCCCCCGCCTTTGCCGGCTCCGCCCGGCCGTCGAGTACGCCGAACGCCTCGTCTGCGGCGGCGACGCCCTCCATCGCCGCGTGGAACCTGCCGCCCATGTTGCGCAGCGGCAGGTACGCCTCCGGCGCCAGGAGCAGGACCAGCAGCGCGGCCGACAGGTCCAGGGAACCGGACAGCAGCCGCAGGCCCACCGGGACGGCCACCAGGGCCAGCGAGAGCGACGCGGCCAGCTCCAGCACCAGCGAGGACAGGAACGCCACCCGCAGCGTGCGCATCGTCGCCGCCCGGTGGGCGTCGGCCACCCGCCGGATCACCTCCGCCTGGTAACGGGCCCTGCCGAAGGCGCGCAGCGTGGGAAGGCCCCTGACCACGTCCAGGAAGTGCCCGCCCAGGCGGGAAAGGGCTCTCCACTGGCGTTCCGTCACGGCCTTGGTGTGCATGCCGACCAGCGCCCCGAAGATCGGGATGAGCGGCAGCGTGACCAGCACGATCACCGCGCTGGCCAGGTCGGCGGCGAACAGCCGGACGAGCACCGCGACCGGCACGACGCCCGCGACCGCCACCGCGGGCAGGTAGCCCGTCAGGTAGGGGTCGAGGGCGTCCAGACCCCGGCCGGTCAGCGTCACCAGCTCGCCCGAGCGCTGGGAGGCCGGCCTGACGGGCCCCAGGTCCCGCACCCGCGCCAGCAGGCGGTGCCGCAGGGCGGACTTCACCCCGGTGGTCATGCGCCCGGCGGCGACCCCCTGCCCCAGGGTGAGCAGCGCCCGGACCCCGACGACCAGCGCCAGCAGGATCAGGGCCGGGGCCGCGAACCGCCCGGACAGCACCCCGGCGAGCAGCTCCGCCTGGACGAGGACGAGCAGCCCGGTCAGGACGGCGGCGGCCAGGCACACGGCCAGGTGGCGGCGGACGGCCCGCTCGCCCAGTGCCAGCCGTACAAGATCCTTGTGCATGCCAACCCTAGAGAGCTCAGAAGAACGACGGAACCCGATCGGAGGCGGCGCGCCCGGGACCGAACGTCCGCCATACCCATACTTGCGCACCCACCATGACCGGTGCGAAGGGCAGAATCATGACACTGAGCACATTTAGCGTCCCGGCGGGCGCCGTGCGGTCGAGCAGCCAGGGGGCGAGTACGGCGAGCAGCACCGCGACGGGCGCGGCGGCGGCGCACGCGGAGAGCAGGAACGCCCGGCCGGTGCGGCGCGCGCGGGTCACCCGCCCGGCCAGCCGCCACGCGACGAACGTCCAGCCGTGGAAGGCGAGCAGCGCGGCCACCACCAGCCCGCCGGCCAGTCCCGGCAGGCCGATCGCGGGCCCCGTCAGGCCGCCGGCCACCGCGACCAGGGCCATGCCCCAGCTCAGGGCCAGGCCGTACGAGCCGACGACGATCGCCCAGTCCCAGGTCGACCGCCACGCGCTCCCGTCGGCGCGGCGGCGGAACCAGAGCCCGGCGTCGCGAATGATCCACGACACCAGCAGGGAGACCACGAGCGGGTAGAGGCCGAACAGCACGTCCCCCTCGATCGAGGGGAAGACGCCGAACAGCACGCCCGCCACGGCCACCAGCCACACCTCGTTGGCCAGGACGAACGGCGCCATGGCGGCGACGACCTCGTCCCGGTCCTTCCGCGTCCTGGCGAGCACGGGCAGCAGCATGCCCACGCCGATGTCGAAGCCCTCCAGGGCGAAGTAGCCGATCAGCAGGAGGGCGAACACGCCGAGCCAGAGGATGTCCACGGTCTCTCCCTAGTGGCTGAGCGCGTGCGCGCGCTCGGTGGGGTCGGCCGGCGCGTCCGCGCCGAGGGTGACGGCGGCGGGCCCGCGCCGCACGGTACGGGCGATCAGCACGTAGTCGATCACCGCGAGCAGGGCGAGCACGCCGCCGAAGGCGATGAGCGAGACGGTGACCATCCCGGAGGTGAGGCCGGGGGACATGGCGTCGGCGACGGTCAGCTTCCCGTTGATCAGCCAGGGCTGCCTGCCGGACTCCCTGGCCAGCCAGCCGAGGATCGCCGCCACGAACGGCAGCGGGGTGATCGCCATCAGTACGGGGTGCGTCCAGCGCCAGCGCGGCAACCAGTACACGGTCGGCGCCAGCACGAACAGGATGAGGAGCTGGATCAGCTGGCCGATCAGGATCATGAAGCCGAGCCCCAGCCCGGCCAGGCCCCCGTCGTCGAACTTGCCCGGCTGGACCACGCCGATCGCGCCGAACTGGGCGTAGCCGAAGCCGACCGTGAGCAGCGAGCCGACCAGCGAGGTGATCACTCCCGTGCGGAGCGAGCTCGTGAAGAACTCCCGCTCGGCGGTGCGCCGGAACAGCTGGTACGCGCTGGCCCCCATCACCACGAAACCGCCGGTCCACAGGCCCGCGCCGAGCACGTGCGGCAGCGCCATGGTCAGCGTCGGGTTGGTGAGCAGCGCGCCGAGGTCGGTCAGGACCAGGTGGCCGTCGCGCTCCACGGCTCCGGCCGGGTTCTGCAGGAACGAGTTGGCCACCATGATCCAGAAGGCGGAGAGGTAGGCGGTCAGCGTCACCACCCAGATGCACGCCACGTGGAGCCATTTCGGCAGCCGGTGCCAGCCGAAGATCCACAGGCCCAGGAAGGTGGACTCCAGGAAGAACGCGCCGAGCGTCTCGATCGCGAGCGGCGCGCCGAAGATGTCCCCGGCGTAGTGCGAGAGGCCGCTCCAGTTCATGCCGAACTGGAACTCCATCACCAGCCCGGTGAGGATCCCGAGCGCGTAGTTGATCACGTAGATCTGGCCCCAGAAGCGGGTCACCCGCTCGTGGACCGGCTTGCCGGTGACGGCGTAGCGGGTGTGCATGATCGCGATCAGGGGGGCCAGGCCCAGGGTCAGCACGACGAACAGGAAGTGGAGGCTCCCTGTCACGGCGAACTGTGTCCGGGCCAGGTCGAGCACGTCCACGGTCTCACCTCCATTGTTATGTTTGTCTACCTATAGACACTCTACATGTAGGACGCCTACATGTAGCATGCCTATACGAGAGGTAGGCTGACGACGTGAGCGAGCGAAGCGAACGAACCGCCGGGTGCGGTGACGCGGGATCCGTCCGGCGGGCGGGGGTGGCCGGGTGAACACCGACGCGCTCCGCGGTCACATGGACGCCCTGCTGCTCTCCGTGCTGGAGCACGAGCCGCTGCACGGCTACGCGATCATCGAGGCGCTCCAGGCGCGCAGCGGCGGCGCGCTGAACGTGCCGACGGGCACCGTCTACCCGGCGCTGCGACGGCTGGAGCAGGCGGGATACCTGGCCAGCGAGTGGGCCACGGTGAGCGGGCGCAGGCGGCGCACCTACCGGCTGACCTCCTCGGGGCGCACGGCCCTCGCCGGCGAACGCTCCGCCTGGCGGGAGTTCGCCGGAGCCATCGGCAGCGTCCTGGAACCGCGCGCCAACCGCTGACGCCTCCCGGAGCCGCCGGGCTCAGGCGGTCACCGGGTTCGGACGGTCGCGAGGCTCGGCGGCCGCGAGGCTCAGGCGGTTACGGGGCTCAGGCGGTCGCGACGGCGGGCTCGCGCCGGGTGATGCTCAGGCAGCGGAAGGCGCAGTACAGCTGCACGGACCAGATCGCGTAGCTCACCAGCGACGCGACGGTCCCCGGCGGGTAGTCCTCGAACCCGGCCGAGTTCCGCGAGCCGAACATCAGTGCCCCGCACGACACGAGCATGACCGGCAGCATGGCCCAGACGAACAGGCCCAGGGCCCGGGTGACGAGCCGGGGCCGCCTGATCCTGCGCAGTCCCCGGCCCAGCGCGAGCAACGCGAGCCCGCCGACCAGGCCGATGAACATCTGGAGCGCGTCCACGCCGCGGGCGACCAGGATGAACCAGTCCGGCATGGTCTCGTACGCCGGGGCGCTGGGAAAGATCTTCCAGATCACGTTCCACATGATCGCGGTGAGCGGCACGCCGACGAACAGCAGGACGGCCAGCCTCCGGCCCGCCGACTTGGACAGCTCCTCCTGGTAGCCGGGCGCGATCTCGCGGATCGGCCCGAACTCCTCGACCGCGGCCCGCTCGGCCTCGTCGCGCCTCAGGCCGTCGCCCTCCAGCGCCTCGGCGGTGTCGAGCAGGCTGTCGCGCGCCTCGGTGATCAGGTCGAGCTTCGGTCTCCGAGGACCCCTGAGAGTACGGCTGAGCCCGGTCACGTAGTCCTCGATGACCCCGGTGCCTGCCATGTACTCTCCAGTCGCCCGATTCCCGTCCAGGGTATGCGTTCCCCATCCTGGTCTCCCCTCCGGGAGCCGCGCATCGGGGACGACCCTGAGAAGACCCCGAGTCGACCCGCGCTCACCTGCGAATACTCTCGAATCCAGCGACACCGGCGGGAGGGGGACTTCGTCGTGAGATTCAGGGACCTCAAGGTGCGGGAGGGCACGCTCGCCAACGACCTGCCGTACTACGCCCTCGGCGACGGCCCGCCGCTCGTCGTGCTGCGCTGGTTCACCCCCGCCCACGCCAACCCGGCGGGGCCGGCGCGCGGTGTGGAACTGCGGGTGCTGGCCCCGCTGGCCCGCCACTTCCGGCTGTACGCCGTGGGCCGCGCTCCCGGCATGGCTCTGGGAACCACGATGGCCGACATCGCCGCCCGGCACGCCGAGGCGCTCCACGCGGAGTTCGACGGGCCGGTCGACGTGCTGGGCCTGTCGTCGGGGGGCTCGGTGGCGCTGCAGCTGGCGGCCGACCATCCGGACGTGGTGCGCGCGCTGGTCGTGGCCGGGGCGGCGCACCGGCTCACGCCGAACGTCAGGCGGCTCCAGCGCCGCTACACCGAGGAGGTCGCCGCCGGGCGGCGCGGCCTGCAGCACCAGGCGATCACGGCCGCCGCCTCGCCCGCCGGGCGGGCTCTGGCCAGGGTGCTGCTGTGGCTGCTGGACCCGCTGGTACGTCCCGGCGACCCCCGTGACATGCTCGCCTTCGCCCGCGCGGAGGACGGGTTCGACCTGGGCGGGCGCCTGGCCGACATCGTCGCCCCCACCCTGGTCCTGGGCGGTGAGAGGGACCTCGACTACCCGGTCGAGCTTTTCCGGGAGACCGCCGAGGGGGTCCGCGACGGCCGCCTGATCACCTATCCCGGCCTCGGCCACCTGGGAGTGTTCCGCAGCGGCCGGTTCGCCGCCGACGTCACGGCCTTCCTGGCCGGGATCGGCCCGGGGGAGAGCACCCGCGCGACCTCCTAGCCTCACCGCCTCCTGGCCTCACTCCTGGCCTCACCGCCACCCCGGGTTCGCCGACGGGCCGCGCGGTCCGGGGCCTGACGGGCCGCGCGGCCCGGGGCGGGGGTCTCACCCGTGGTCGGGGGCGCGCCACAGGGACCACCAGCGCGACCCCAGCCGGGCACCGCGCGGGACGACGGCGAGCGCGCAACCGCTCATCCTGAGCCCTTCCGGGTGGCGGATGCCGGTGAATAGGCAGGTGCTGAGGTCCAGGTCGGCGAGCTCCAGCTCCTCGGCGTCCACCTCGTGCAGCGAGGTCACCCGGGCGCCGTCGCGGCCCCGCACCGTGGCGGGGCCGTGCAGGGTCGCCCCCTCCAGGTCGGCCTCGGCGTCGTCGAGCCGGACGTTCAGCCGCCCGCCCACCTCCAGGTGCCGCAGGTCCACCGAGCACCCGCTCGTGGTCACGTCGAGGCCCTTGCCCGCCCACGCCCCGGCGAGGGTGAGGTGGCGGCCGACCGAGATCGGGGCCAGGTAGCCGCCCGCCGAGAAACGCGCCCCGTCGAACCCGGCCAGCCCGCCGAAACTCGTCTTGCGAAAGGACACCGTACGGCGGAACCTGCACCCTCTCAGGGTCGCGTCGCCCGCGAAGCCGGTGCCGTCAAAGGTGACAAAACCATGGAAATCCGCGCATTCAAACGACGCGGTCCGGTTGAAGAGAGCGCCCCCGAACAGGGCGTCACCGTCGATGGAGACCCGGTCGAAGGCCGCGTGCCCGGTGATGGCGACACCGTGCAGGGACAGCCCCCGGTCGAACCTGGCCTCCCGGAAGGAGGCGTTGCGCGCGAAACGGGCGTCGAAGAACGAGGCGAGACGCCGGAAGTGCGCGTGGTCGAACGAGACGTCCCCGCCGAACGCGATGTCGCCGAACCGCACGCCCTCGGGAAAGGTCGCCCAGTCGAACCGGGCCCGGCCCAGACGCCCCCGGGTCGCGCCGAGGATCCGCTCCAGCAGGTCCCTGCCGACGACGGTGGCCCGCAGGTCGACGGCGGAGCCGGGGGAGAGGCCGCGGACGACCTCGTCGAGTTCGGCGGCGTCCAGATGGGCCAGGCACCGGCCGTACGGCTGCCGCGCGGATCCGGCGCACTCCGGGGAGGCGGCGCAGGTCACCCAACCCACGTCCAGAGTTCTCATGTCCAAGTGATACCCGCAGGCGCCGGAGCAAGCGACTTCTAGGTCAAGGAAAGCCATATCTGGCCAGGCTGGATAGACATGAAGTGTCAACATTCTCGATTTCACCGTCTATCCACTTATATGTGAGTGTTCTGCAATGCATAGAGCCTTACGCTCCGGTTCATGCGTGCTTTATCCCGGGCGTTCGCCGCCCTTGTCGCCGCCGGCCTCGCCACCACCGGCGTCGCGGCCCTCGCCTCAGCCCCGGCCCTGGCGGAACCGGGCACCGTCGTCATCAGCCAGGTCTACGGCGGTGGCGGCAACGCCGGAGCGCCGCTCGCCAACGACTACGTCGAGCTGTTCAACCGCAGCACCGCGCCCGTCGCCCTGGACGGCTGGTCCGTCCAGTACGCGAGCGCCACCGGTACGGGGAACTTCGGCGCCAACCCGGTCGTGCCCCTGGCGGGCACCCTCGCGCCCGGCCAGTACCACCTGGTCCAGCTGGCCGGAGGCGCCAACGGCTCCCCGCTGCCCGCCGCGGACACCACCGGGACGATCAACCTGAGCGGTTCCGCGGGCAAGGCGGCCCTGGTCCGCTCGGCCGAGGGGCTGGCGTGCAACGGCGGCTCCGCCCCCTGCGCGCCGGAGCAGACGGCGCTCATCGCCGACCTGGTCGGGTACGGCACCGCCAACTACTTCGAGGGCACCGCCGCCCCCGCGCTCTCGGCCACCCTGGCCGGCGTGCGCAGGGACCACGGCTGCGCCGACACCGACGTCAACGGCACCGACGTGGAGGCCGCGGCCCCGGCGCCGCGCAACCGGGCCACCGCCGCCGCGCCCTGCGGCGCCGTCGAGCCGACGCCCACGCCGACCCCGACCGTGGAGCCCACCCCGAGCCCCACCCCGACGCCCACGCCGACGGGGGAGCCGTGCGAGACCCCGGCCACCCACCAGATCGCCCAGGTGCAGGGCAGCGGTGACGTCAGCCCGCTGGCGGGCCAGAACGTCCGCGTCGAGGGCGTCGTGACCGCCGACTTCCAGGCGACCGCGCAGCTCGGCGGCTTCTTCCTGCAGGACCCGACCCCGGACGCCGACCCGGCCACCTCCGAGGCCCTGTTCGCCTTCGCCCGCGACTCCTTCAAGGACGTCAAGGTCGGCGACCGCGTCCTGGTCACCGGCAGGGCCGTGGAGTTCAACGGCTGGACCGAGCTGTCGCCGGTCACCGCCGTGGACGTCTGCGGAAAGGGCACCGTCGCGCCCGCCAGGCAGAACCTGCCGCGCGCCGAGGGCACGACCTTCGAACCCGTCGAGAGCATGCTCGTCACCTTCCCCGAGCCGCTCACCCTCAACGACCACTACAACCTGGGCCGCTACGGCGAGGTCACCGTCGCCTCCGAGGGACGCATGTTCCAGCCGACCGACCGGCCGGGCGTGGACGCCGCCAGGAACGCGCGGCGCACCCTGCTGGTGGACGACGGCTCCTCGGTGGAGAACCCCGCGACGATCCCCTACACCGACCCGCGCACCGTCCGCCTGGGCGACACCGCGCTCGGCGTCACCGGCGTGCTGGGGTACGGCTTCGGCAAGTACCGGCTCCAGCCGACCAAGAAGATCGACTTCCTCCGGACCAACCCGCGCCTGCCCGCGCCGTTCCCGGTCATCGGCAACGTCAAGGTGGCCAGCTTCAACACGCTCAACTGGTTCACCACCCTCGGCTCGCGCGGCGCGAGCAACGCCGCCGAGCAGCAGCGCCAGCTGGCCAAGCTGGTCGCCGCGCTGAAGGGCATGAACGCCGACGTCGTCGGCCTGATGGAGGTCCAGAACAACGGCCAGACCGCGGTGCAGGCCCTGGTCGACGCGCTCAACGCCGAGGTCGGCGCGGGCACCTACGCGGCGGTCGCCCACCCCTACCCGGGCACCGACCTGATCCACGTGACGGCGATCTACAAGCCGGGCAGGGTGCAGCCGGTGGGGGCCGCCCGCTCCTCCACCGACCCGGTCTTCCGCAGGCCCCCGCTGATCCAGACCTTCCGCCGGGTCCAGGGCGGCCAGTCCTTCACCGTGCTGGTCAACCACTTCAAGTCCAAGGGCTGCGACGAGCAGGCCGTGGGCCCGGACGCCGACCAGGGTGACGGGCAGAGCTGCTACAACGGCGAGCGCGTACGCCAGGCACAGGCGACACTGGGCCTGATCGACAGCCTGGACCTGACCAACCCGCTGGTCCTCGGCGACCTCAACGCCTACGGCGAGGAGGACCCGATCGACACCCTGGAGGCCGCCGGCCTGACCAGCGTGACCAAGAGGTTCGTCCCGGCACCGCTGCGCTACAGCTACCTCTTCGACGGCCTGGTCGGCGAGCTGGACCACGCACTGGTCGGCAAGGACCTGCTCAAGCGCGTGACCAGCGCGACGATCTGGCACATCAACGCCGACGAGAGCCGGATCCTCGACTACAACACCGAGTTCAACCCGCCGGGTCTCTACGAGCCCGACGCGTTCCGCTCCTCCGACCACGACCCCGTGGTCATCGGGCTGACCCTGCCCGGCGGGAGGCGCTGACCCTGCCCGGCGGGCAGTGCCGTTGATCGACCACGACCACGCGCACCGTGCCGGTGGCCCCGCGAAACGCGGGATCACCGGCACGGCATGTCATGCGAGGTGGTGGCGGGGATCGGTCAGCGGCCCCAGCCAGGCGTGGTGCCGCACTTGGCCTTCGCGTTGAGGCAGACCTTCACGAGCGCGCCGAGAGCCTCAGGCTTCCACGCGTTCATGAAGTCCCCGTGGATCGAGGACGGCATGCCCGACGACAGCGCCAGGCCGTCACCGCCGAGGGAGTCGTAGCCGAGCATGAACGAGAGGTTGGGGACCGCGACCGGGTAGTCGCCGGAGCAGGTGCCGTTCTTGGCCGGTCCCATGTGCGACTTGTGGTCGGGCGAGTCGATGTGCTTGCCGTCCCAGCAGTCCTGGAACGTCAGCTGGTAGATCAGGTTGCCGCCCTTCTCGCAGACGGGCCAGTTGCCGTCGGCGCTACGGCCGATCTCCGCGCTGCCGGCGCACCAGAACTGGCCGGAGGCACCCTTCGGCGTCGCCACCTGCCGCTTCGCGTCGCCCTGCACCACGACCAGACCCGGCGGGAACGGCACGACCTCCGACGGGTCCTTGAGCCGGGAGCCGTAGTACACGCGGAAGTTCTTCATCGGGACCGACTTGCCGTTCTTCAGCAGGGTCGGCGCCCAGTAGGCGCTGTGGTCCCCGGGCGCGTCACAGTTCGTGGCGCTCGTGAACAGGTCTTCCACCGTGGTGTTCGCCGTCACCTTCGGGCCGAAGAAGGTGTGCATGTGGGAGGCCCCGACCAGGCCGGGCAGCACGACCGGGTCGTCCTTGGCCTCGTTGGCCACCTCACAGTTGGTGTGGAACTCGGGGACCCTCACGATCCCCGCGGGGACCGCCTGGGGCGCGACCTTGTTGTAGGCGTCCAGGGTCTTCTTCCACGCGGCCTGGTTCACCGGTACCCAGCCGCCGGCGGGCGTGCCGGTGGTCGGGGTGGCGCTGGGCGTCGGCTTGGGCGTCGAGCTCGGGGACGAGGTCGGCTTCGGGGTCGAAGTCGGCTTCGTGGTCGGCGTCGGGGTCGGGTTCGTGGTGCCCGAGCCGGTGCCGAAGACCTGGAACTCCCACAGCGAGACGCCGTACTGGCCGGACCGCTTGGTCGCGTACAGCCGCACGAACCGGCCGGTGGCGGACAGGTTGACGGTCTGGACGCCGCCCTTGCCCGCCGTGGTGCTGTACACCGTCTTCCAGGGGCCGTTACCGCCGGTGGCGGTCTGGATCTGGAACGCCGTGGCGTGGGCGTTCTCCCAGTTGAGGACGATCTTCTTGATGGCCGTGGACCTGCCGAGGTCGACCGCGAGCCACTGCGGGTCGCTGAACTTGCTGCCCCAGCGGGTGCCGGTCTTGCCGTCGACGGCGGCCGCGGCCGACAGGTCGCCGCGCTCCGCCGAGGAGGCGGTGGCGTTACGGCCCTGCGAGAGGGGCACCTCGGCCGCGGCGGCCGGGGAGGCGACGCTCACCGCGGAGGTGCTCAGGAGGCCGACGAGAACACCGGCCAGCGACAGGCGGCGGACCTGACGTCCGACGGACGCGCGTCCGGCTCGGATGCCGCGCGAGGCGGTTGTGCTCATAGTGAATGGAGTCCTTGTCCTGTTGGGAAGTCGTGCAGGGGACTTCTGGCGGCGCTCACAAGCACCGCTACACAGGAGACCCGCGGGCCGCGGGTGGATAACGAAAACTTCGGAGAAGTTTGCACCGTCTTGTCGTCCGCCCCGCGCCCGGTCCGTCTCCCCGGACGCCGGCACCGGAACCGGGCCTGTCGGTCACGCATCCCGGCCCGTCTCGCTTGTGTCCCGCCGGCCGAGAACGCTTCTGCCCTGGGCGCGGGCGACGCGACAAGAGATCCATCCCCGCGACGCACGACGCCCCCGGCGACGGCCGTGGACCTTCCACGTCGCTTCGCGGCGCATTCGGTTTTCGCTCGCGGCGCCTTTCCGGGACGGCGGGGTGGAGCAGCCGGCACGACGCCGCAGGTGACCCGCAGGGGCCGTGAGGCGGTCGGGCCGTCAGCCGGCCCCTGTGCGAGCTATCCCTGGAATACCTGGTGTCCTCGTTTCCACGCCCGCGTGTTCATGTCCCAGCCGTGCTCGTCTTCCGGACGCCAGGGAGCCGTCTCCTCTTCGTCGGTGATCCAGCGGAGGGGGCGGTCCGGCTCGCCGAGCGTGATCTTTTTCTCCACGCCATTGATCTTTGCCGTGATCTCCAGAGCGCCCTCGTAGAGGAAACGCGGTTCGGATCTGAATTTTATCTGGCCGGATGCGGATTCCTGGCCACTGAGGTAAAGAGAACCGGGAGGAATGCTGAACTGCTTTCCCGTGCTGTAGTCCTCGACCTTCGTGCTGAGTCTTCGAGTGTCGACGGAGGCGATGAAGCCCGCATCGCCGCCCGAACCGAACTGGCACCTGATGACCGTGTGGTCGGCCGGCAGCGGCTTCCGCTCGAACACCTTGGGTTCGATGCGGGTGATGGCCACGACTTCGGTCTCGCTGGAGGTCATGCCGACCTCGACACCTGGTCCTATGGCGTACATCCCCGGTGTGCTCGCGAGCCAGTCGGCCCATTTGTCGCAGTGATTGGCGCGGTCCTCCTTGCCGTACGGCGGTGGCGTGGGCAGGGCCGTCGCGTTTCCCGCGAACACGTAGTAGGAGGAGTACGGCCAGGCGATGGAAACGTCCCCGAAGCGGATCGGGGCAGCGGGAAGGACGCAACTCAACCGGATGTCCTCTCCCTGGGCGTTGCACTGGTTGTTGTCGCCGGTGATCGAGTTGTTCCGCACCTCGACCGACGGAGGAGGAGCGGGCGGTGGATCATCCGGAAGCAAAGCCATGATCGCGGCTATCAGCGCGAAGACCCCCACGATGGCCGCGACTCCCTGCCACCACAGATGGCTGAGCAGTTCCCTGATCTTCACAAACGCTCCCCGGCACAAAAGAATGGCACCAAGCCGTGCAGAGCGTAGCCTTGTAGGCGCCGAATGTCTCAGTTCTGAGGTATCCGGCATGAATGAACAGTCATAAGAAATGATGCTAAAGCGGGAGAAATAGGCAAAAGAAATCTTTCGTTCTCGCGCGCCGGGCCCCGGCCCACCCGCCCGGTCGAGGGACGGGTGGGCCGGGGCCCGGCCGTCGGGCGCGGAGCCGGGGCCGGCCCGTCAGGCGCAGGCGTATCCGGACGGGAGCGCGGTGTCGCCGTTCGGGCGGCTCACCTGGAAGCCGACGCCGGCGGTGGCGGCCCCGGGGGCGAGGTCGCCGTTGTGGCCGACGTTCCTGACGGTCACGGTCTGCCCGCTGACGGTGGTGGTGCCGTTCCACGAGCCGGTCAGCGTGTGCCCGGCCGGCAGCGTGAAGGTGACCGTCCATCCGGTGATCGCCGAGGTGCCGGTGTTGGTGACGGTCAGCGGCTGGATGACGTACCCGGTGCTCCACTGGGTCTGCACGGTCGGAACGGCCGTGCAGGCTCCGGTGGACGTGCCGGGCCGGGTGGTGACCTCCGCGGTGTTCGAGACCGGCGAGGTGTTGCCCGCGGCGTCCCGTGCCCTGACCTGGTAGCGGTAGGTGGTGCTCGGGGCCAGGCCCGTGTCGGTGAACGAGGTCGTGGCCGAGGTGCCGGCCTGGGTGAACGCGCCGCCGCTCGCGCCGGGCGCGCGCAGGATGTCGTAGCCGGCCAGGCCGGAACCGCCCTGGTCGGTGGACGCGGCCCAGGTCAGCGTGGCGCCGATGGCGGTCACGCCGGACGCGACCGGGGTGCCCGGCGTGCTCGGCGGGGTGCTGTCGCCCGAATCGCCGAGGGCCGGGGTCTGCCAGTCCCTCCACTCGGCCAGGTTGCCGGACGCCCTGGAGGAGATCCTGATCGCGCCGGGGGCGTTGCCCGTCCTCAGCAGGAACTTCTGGATGTTCTGCTGCAGCGGGGTCCTCCACTCGGACCGGTTGGCGCAGTGGCTGCCGTCCTGGACGTCGGACCAGTAGGTGATGTCGTCTCCCGCGCCGAGCGCTTTGTAGACCTCCGCCCCGCCCAGGGCCGCCACGCTCGCGGACCTGGGGCCCAGATTGGCGATGTGAGGGTTGTCCATGATGAACAGCCCGCGCGGCGCGACCATGGCCACCATCTGGTGGGTGTCCACCGGCAGCCGCGCCGGGCTGCCGGTGAAGGAGCCGAACGCGTCGCCCAGCCAGGGCTGTTCTCCGTAGGCGCTGCTCAGGCTCTGGGCGCCTTCCCCGGGAATCCCGCGGAAGATGGGCACGCCGGCGCTCCCCGACTCGATCGGCATGGTCAGCGCGATGCGCTGGTCGAACGCGCCGGCCACGAAGGCGCCCTTTCCGAACCGCGAGCATCCCGTGACGCCGGTGGCGTCGGCCTTGAGGACACCGCCGCCGGACTGCTCGATGACGTCGATGATCCGGCTCACCCCCCAGGCCCAGGCCATGAGCAGTCCCGTGCTGCTCGAGGAGCCGTAGACGCTGTAGAAGGCGCCCTGTTTGTTGGTGCGCGGCGTGCCCTCCCGGCCGACCGCGTAGGGGTCGTAGCTGATGACCGCGGCACCGGCCGCTCTGATGGCGGCCGTGTCCGCTCCGAATCCCCCCAGGACGACGACCGCGGGGAAGGGGCCGGACCCGCTCGGCAGCGAGACACCCGCGGAGAAGCTGGAGCTTCTGCCGTTGTGGCTCACGTTCACGGTGATGCTGCTGTTCGAGACCGTCCCCGTGACGGTGGCCGGCTTCACGGGCTTCTCGCCGTAGACGAACTTCTCCGCCAGCTTCTTGATCTCCTCGCGCCGGCACCGCCACTCGGATGTGGTGGAGATACGCGTGCCGTTCAGCTTCCTGAAGGGGTCGGGGAGCCTGGAGTCGGTGGGCAGCGATCCCGTGTCGGGCAGGCCGGTCACCGCGCAGTCGGCACCCTCGTTCTCGACTCCGGCGGCGACAGCGGCGACGGCGGCGGTGGTGGCGGTGGCGGAGGTCACCGTCACGGCCCCGGTGATCGAGAGCATCGCCGCCACCGCCGGCGCGACGGCCCTCGAGGGGATCTTGAAGCGGGTCAATCCGATGATCACTAGGGCTCTCCCTTCCGGGTGGGGGTGTTGGCGATCAGTTTGGGAACGCGACCGAAAGACGTCAACACAGATGCCGAAATATTTCGAAAAGCGATCTTTTCCCCCGCCTATGAGCTGGAAATATTCTTATGTTCTCGGTAAAACTTTCGGAAATTAGCTGAAAGAAAGCCCTGTTTCCCCTGCGAGGCCTGTCGATCAGAAAGTTTCGGAGTGGCGCGCCGCGTTCGGGGCGGCCGGCGCACCGATCGAGAACGGGGACGGCGTCCGGGCTCGCCGCCCCGGCCGTGTCCGCCGGTCCGGCGGGTTCCCGCGACCCGGCGGGACGGCGGGATGGAATGCGCGGGGGAGGGAAGTGGTTATGCCAGCCGTACAGACGTGAACGACAGGAGGAGCCACCGGTGGCCACCATCGAGGTAACCGAGAAGAACTTCAACGACATCGCCGATGAGGGGATCGTCCTGCTGGACTTCTGGGCGGCCTGGTGCGGACCGTGCCGCACCTTCGGGCCGATTTTCGAGAAGTCGTCGGCGAAGCACACGGACATCAAGTTCGGCAAGATCGACACCGAGGCCGAGCAGGCGCTCGCGCAGGGGTTCGAGATCACCTCGATCCCGACGATCATGGCCATCCGTGACGGCATCGTCGTCTTCGCCCAGCCGGGCGCGCTGCCCGAGCCCGCCCTTGAGGACCTCATCGGCCAGGTTCGCGCGCTCGACATGGAGGCGATCCGCGCCGAGCTCGCCAACGAGCTGGGCGCCCAGAAGGGCTGATGCCCGGATCGCGAAAGCCCCGCTCCGCCGGAGAGAGGAAATCCGATGGAGCGGGGCTTTCGCGTGACCGGGGCCCGTGACCCGGAAGGTCAGACCGAGCGGTAGAGCTCGGCCACCCGGAAGGCCAGGTCGAGCGACTGGCCACGGTTGAGGCGCGGGTCGCAGGCCGTCTCGTAGCGCCTGGCCAGGTCATCCTCGACGATCTCGGCGCCGCCGCCCACGCACTCGGTGACGTCGTCGCCGGTGAACTCGATGTGGACGCCGCCCGGATGGGTGCCGAGCGCGCGGTGCACCTCGAAGAAGCCCGCCACCTCGTTCAGGACGTCGTCCAGGCGGCGGGTCTTGTGGCCGCTGGGCGCCTCGAAGGTGTTGCCGTGCATGGGGTCGCAGATCCACGCCACCTGGGCGCCGCTCGCGGTCACCTTCTCCACCAGCTCGGGGAGGTGCTCGCGGATCTTCGACGCGCCCATCCTGGTGATGAAGGTCAGGCGCCCGGCCTCGTTGTCCGGGTTGAGCTTCTCGATCAGCGCGAGGGCGTCCTCGGCGCTGGTCGTCGGGCCGAGCTTGACGCCGATCGGGTTGCGGATGCTGGCGAAGAACTCCACGTGGGCGCCGTCGAGCTGGCGGGTGCGCTCGCCGATCCAGACCATGTGCGCCGAGACGTCGTACGGGCGGCCGGTCCGCGAGTCGATCCGGGTGAGCGCCTGGTCGTAGTCGAGGATCAGCGCCTCGTGCGAGGAGTAGAACTCGACGGTGTGGAACTCCTCGGGCTCCACGCCGCAGGCGCGCATGAAGGCCAGCGCCTGGTCGATCTCGCGGGCGAGCTGCTCGTAGCGCTTGCCGGCCGGGGACTCGATCACGAAGTCCTGGTTCCAGGCGTGCACCTGGCGCAGGTCGGCGTAGCCGCCCTTGGTGAAGGCGCGGATCAGGTTGAGCGTCACCGCAGAGGAGTGGTAGGCCCGCAGCAGCCGCCACGGGTCGGGAACGCGGGACTCGGGGGTGAAGTCGAAGCCGTTGACCATGTCGCCCCGGTAGGCGGGCAGCTCGACGTCGTCGCGGGTCTCGAAGTTCTTCGAGCGCGGCTTGGCGAACTGCCCGGCCATCCGGCCGATCTTCACCACGGGGACCTTCGCCGCGTAGGTCAGCACGATGGCCATCTGCAGCAGCGTCTTGAGCTTGTTGCGCACGTCGTCGGCGGTGGCGCCGCCGAAGGTCTCGGCGCAGTCTCCGCCCTGGAGGACGAAGGCCTCGCCCCGCGTCACCGCCGCCAGGTCCGCCTTGAGGTTGTCGCACTCGCCCGCGAAGACGAGGGGCGGGAGGCCCTTCAGCTCGCCGACGACCTTGTCCAGCTCGCCGCGGTCGGGCCACTCGGGCTGCTGCGCCGCAGGCAGCCGCCGCCAGGAATCGAGGTTGATGCTCACGACATACCAGGCTATTGCAAGCGGCTGTTCGAACAGACCTGATTGTCCACGTAGTGAGAAGGTCTTTATACCTGGTGAGATTCAACCGGACTGGAAACATGTTCCGGAAGGACGCCCAGGCCGACGAAACGCCTGGCCAGGAAGCCGACCAAGGGAAGCCGGGAGATGTCGCGGGGCAGCCGCACCGGCCCGGGGCGCCCGCTCAACGCCGGCCGGATCAGCCGGCTCTGGACGACGCGCTGGGCGAACTGGGTGACGGCGGTGGGCGGGGTGCGCCGCCGCTGGACCCTCGCGAGCAGTGATTCGGGGATCTCGGCCCCGGCGGCGAGCGGCGCGGCCAGCAGGTTCGCGGCGGCGACCGCGTCCTGCACGGCCAGGTTGATGCCGACGCCGAAGATCGGCGACATGGCGTGCGCGGCGTCGCCGATGACCAGCAGGCCGGGGCGGTGCCAGCGGCGCAGCCGGTTGAGCGCGACCGACAGCATGCTGACCGCCTCGAAGTCCCGCAGCTGCCCGACCCGGCCCCCGAGGAAGGGCAGGAGCCTGGCGACCGGCTCGCGGACCGCCTCGATCCCCTGGGAACGCAGGGTTTCGAAGCCGCCCTTGGGGATCAGGTAGGCGAGCTGCCAGTAGATCTCGCGATTGATCGCCACCATCAGGTGCCCGTTGGATATCCGCAGGAACGTCACCCCGGGATCGGCGGGCTCGCGCGGCAGCCGGAACCAGAGCACGTCCATGGGGGCGCTGTGCTCCACGGGGACGAGCCCGGCGGCCCGGCGTACGTCGGAGTGGCGGCCGTCGGCGGCCACGGTGAGCGTCGCGCGCAGCTCGTGCTCGCCCGAGGCGTCCCGGTAGCGCACCCCGCGCACCGCGTCGCCCTCGCGGATCACCCCGTGAACCTCGGCCTCCATGATGAGGCGGAAGTTCGGATACCGCCTGGCGGCGGTGGTCAGCAGGTCGAGGAACTCCCACTGCGGGACGAAGGCGATGTACTGATATTTGCCCTTGAGTTTCCTCAGATCGGCGACCGGCACCGTGGCGTCGTCGGTGTGGATCTCCATCCCGTACGCCTTGCGGTGCGGGAGCCGGTGGAACTCCTCGGCCAGGCCCAGCTCGTCGAGGATCTGCAGGGTCGAGGGATGGATGGTGTCACCCCTGAAGTCGCGCAGGAAGTCGTTGTGCTTCTCCAGGAGCGTCACCTCGACGCCGGCCCTGGCCAGCAGCAGTGCGAGCATCGCCCCCGCCGGGCCGCCCCCGGCGATCACGCATGTGTTCCGTCTCATAATTCATCACCCAGTGAAATTCTGGCACGGGATCCGGCGGAAGGAAACAGGCTCGACGGCGATCCATCCCTCATTCAGTGTCGGATCGCGGTGTGTGCGGACATCACGCGACCCCACGGAAGTGCCGGATCCCGGCCCTCTCCGGCCCTCTCCGGCCTGGGGCCCTGCCGGTGACCTGGTGGCCGGTCACCGCCGGCCCGGGAGCCCCTACCCGGCGATGACGGCCACGCCGACGCGGCCGCCGTCGACGTCGATCACCGTGCCGCGTCGCGGCCGGTGACGACCACGTGCGCCCCCTCGGCGGCGAACGCGGTGGCGACGGCACGCCCGATGTTGCTCGTGGCGCCGGTGACGAGCGCCGTTTTGCCGTCAAGCCTTTCACCCATGGGGTACTTCCGTTCTCTCGCACGATGGGCCACCGGGTCGCGATGGTCCGTCGGCACCCCATTTTGGACTGCCGGGTCCAGACTGTATCAGTCGATTGGACCGTACGGTCCAGGAAGCTATGCTGGGGGCATGTCGAGCACGGCGAAGTTCACCGTCAAAGGGGCGCTCACGCGTGCCCGCATCGTCGAGGCCGCCGCCGACCTGGTCCTGGCCCGCGGGGTCGGTGGCACGACCCTGGACGACATCCGGGCCGGGACGGGGACCAGCAAGAGCCAGCTGTTCCACTACTTCCCGGCCGGCAAGCGCGATCTGGTCGCGGCGATCGCGTCGTTCCAGACCGAGCGGGTGCTCCAGGCGCAGAGACCGTTTCTGGACACGCTCGACACCTGGGAGGCGTGGGAGGGCTGGCGTGACGCCGTCCTCGCGCACTACGGCTCGCAGCCGCACTGGGGCTGTCCGATCGGGGCGATGGCGAGCGAGCTCATCGGCAGTGATCCCGAGCGTGCGGCCGAGGTGGCCGCGCACATGGCCCGCTGGTGCGGATACCTGCGGGCGGGGCTCACCCGCATGCGCGCCGCCGGCCTGCTGCGCGCCGACGCCGACCCCGAGGCGCTGACCCTGGCGGTCTTCGCGGCGCTCCAGGGAGGCCTGCTGCTCACCCAGACGATGCAGTCGATCGAGCCGCTGCGCGCCGCGCTGGACGCGGCCCTGACGGCGTTGCGCGCCTCGGCGCCCTGAACCTGGAGGGCGGCGAGAACGAGGAGGGCCTCGACAGCCGGGGCCGCGCCCCCGCCCCGGCGGGCGGTGACGGCGGCCGGCTCAGGTCACCGCGTCGCGGAAAGCACGTCGAGGGCTTCGAGCACGACGGCGGCGGAGCGGTCGCGCAGAGAGGCGTACTCCCTCTCCGGGTACTGGCGGGGGCCGTTCTCGACCAGGATGATCAGAGCGAGGTAGAGGCGGTAGAGGACCATCCGGGTGCGGGCGGGGCCGGTGAACTCCACCACGCCGCCCGCGTCGCGGTACCCGGCGACGATCGGGTCGGATTCGTCCAGCCTGCCGAAGATCGTGGGGGTGACGAAGTCGGCCAGCGGGTCACCCCAGAAGGCCCGCTCGTGGTCGATGATCGCCTGGATGCGCGGCGTCTCGTCGCGGGTCAGGAAGACGTTGCCCGGCCACACGTCGAAATGGACCAGGCGGGGGGTCACGACCTCGTCCAGCGCGCCCGCGCCCGACGCGATCGCCGCCGCGATCTCGGGCACCGGCCTCGGCAGCGGGATGGCGTAGCGGCCGGCGTCGGCCAGGAGCGCGCCGGTCATCGTCAGGAACGCCTCCCGCCAGGTGCCGCCGGTCAGGCCCGCGTGCGGGTAGCCGTAGACGTCGCCGGTGATCGCGTTCAGCCGGGCCAGGTGGCCGCCGAGCTCCCGGCGCAGGGCCCGCCGGTCCGCCTCCGCAGGCTCCGCCCGGTTCCACGGCACCCCGTCGAGGGCGGACAGGATCAGGTAGTCGCCGCCCAGCACCGGGTCGTCGAACCCGGCGCGCAGCAGCTCGGGCATCGGCACCCCGGCGGGGCCCGCCAGGTCGTAGACCATGGCCTCGGTGCGCAGCAGGTCGCGCTCGTAGCGCAGCTGCTCCAGCTCCGGCGGCGGCGACAGCTTCAGGACCACCTCGCGCCCGTCCAGCAGGGTCAGCCGCCACACGGCGTTGGCGAAGCCGTCGGTCAGCTCGGTGGCGGAGGAGAGGCCGGCGCCCAGGGCCCGCCGCGCCAGCGCGTCGAGTTCCGAGGGCGCGAGCGGGCGTTTCGTCCTGCTGTCCATTTCCTGCCTTGTCCTGCCTCGGTGCTGCTCGGGGGAACGGCGGCGCGCCCGGGACGGGGCGCGCCGGGCAAGGGTGAGCCGGGTGCGGAGACGAGGGCGGGCCGGGTCAGGCCGACCCGCGCTCGATCAGGTGGGTGTCCAGTATCACCACCGGCTGCTCCAGCTGCTCGCCGTTGATGCGGGCGACGAGCAGGTGGGCCATCTGCCGGCCCATCGACTCGGTGGGCTGGTGCACGGTGGTCAGGGCGGGGGAGGAGTGCGCCCCGGCGGGGGAGTCGTCGAAGCCGATCACCGCGACGTCGCCGGGGATCGACCTGCCCGCCTCGCGCAGCACGCGCATCGCGCCCAGCGCCATCGGGTCGGAGGCGGTGAAGACGGCGTCCACGTCGTGGTGCTCGGCGAGGAGCCTGCGCATCCCCTCCATGCCGCTCTCCTCGCTGAAGTCGCCGTACGTCACCATCTCGCTCACGCCGGTCGCGAGCAGCGCGTCGCGGTAGCCCGCGAGCCGGTCGACGCCCACGCCCATGTCCTGGGGGCCCGCGATGGTGGCGATCCTGCGGCGGCCCTTGGCCAGCAGGTATTTGACCGCCTGCCTGGCCCCGGCCCGGTTGTCGACGTCGACGTAGCTGTAGGGGGTGAGGCCGACCGGGCGGCCGCCGATGACGGTCGGCACGCCCATCGCCTCCAGCCGCCCCGGCAGCGGGTCGGCGCCGTGCAGGGAGATCAGCAGCACGCCGTCGACGTGCTGCCCGGTCAGGTAGTGCTCCAGCCGCTCGTGATCCTGCGCCGACTGCGCCATCGTGAGGATCAGCTGCAGGCCGGTCTCGGACAGCGCCGAGCCGATGCCGCGGATGGTCCCGGCGAAGTACGGCTCGTCGAAGACCCGGTGCTCCGACTCCGAGACCACCAGCGCCACGGTGTCGGTACGCCGGGTGACCAGCGCGCGGGCCGCCCGGTTGGGCACGTAGCCCAGCTCCTGGATCGCCCGCAGCACGGCGTCGCGAGCCTTCTCGCTCACCTTCGGTGAGCCGTTGATGACCCGCGACACCGTGCCCCGGCCGACACCGGCCAGGGCCGCGACCGCCTCAAGCGTCGGACGACGGTCGCCGTTCATGTGTGCACGCCCCCAGTGGTGAATTTCCCGGCCCCTATTCTGCCGGACCGCTCAGGCCTCCACGCCTGATGGTCCCGGCATACCAGAGAGCGCTCTCCTTGGGAACTCGCGCCTGGGTCTCATAGTCGACGTGGACCAGCCCGAACCGCTTGCCGTACCCCCACGCCCACTCGAAGTTGTCCATCAGCGACCAGGCGAAGTAGCCCTCCAGCGGGATCCCGGCCTCGATCGCGGCGTGGCAGGTGCGCAGGTGGGCGTCGATGTAGTCCACCCGGTCGCGGTCGTGGACGACGCCGTCGGAGCCCACGACGTCGTCGAAGGCCGCGCCGTTCTCGGAGATGACCAGCGGGACGCGCGGGTACTCGGAGGCCAGCCGGTGCAGGATCTCCAGCAGCCCCGAGTGGTCGATCTCCCAGCCCATCGCCGTCACGGGCCGCCCGCCCTCGACGAACGACACGTGCTCGCTGCCGACCCAGGGCGACCCGGTGTCGGTGGGCGCCGCCGCGGCCGACGCGGCGCCGCCCGGGGTGCCCGAGACGGTGAAGCGGCTGTAGTAGTTGATCAGCAGCTTGTCCAGCGGCGTCGAGATGATCTCCATGTCCCCGTCGTGGACGAGCCCCGCCGGGCGGCCGAGGTCCTCCAGGACGTCTGCCGGGTACTCGCCCTTGAGCAGGGCGTCCAGGAAGAAGCGGTTCTGCAGCCCGTCGATGCGGCGGGCGGCGTCCTGGTCGGCCTCGGAGGAGGTCTGGGGCGAGATCGCGTACAGGTTGACGCAGCCGCCGATGACGGTCTCCGGCCGCTGGGCCCGGATCGCCTGCGCGGCCAGGCCGTGCGCCAGCAGGAGGTGGTGGGCGGCGTACACGGCCTTGTCGGGCTCGCGGCGCCCGGGGGCGTGCTCGCCCGAGGCGTACCCGAGGAACGCCGAGCACCAGGGCTCGTTGACCGTGCTCCAGTTGCGGACCCGGTCGCCCAGCGCGTCGTGCACGGCCGCCGCGTAGTCGGCGAAGCGCTTCGACGTGTCCCGTGCCGGCCAGCCGCCCGCGTCTTCCAGGGGCTGGGGCAGGTCCCAGTGGTAGAGCGTCACCCACGGGTCGACGCCCCGGGAGAGGAGCTCGTCGACCAGGCGGCTGTAGAAGTCGATGCCCTCCTGGTTGACGGCGCCGCGCCCCTCGGGCTGGATCCGGGGCCAGGAGACGGAGAAGCGGTACGCGCCGAGGCCGAGTTCGGCCATCATCCGCACGTCGTCCTGGTAACGGTTGTAGTGGTCGATGGCGATGTCGGCGTGCTCGCCGTTCACCACCCGTCCCGGCTGCTTGACGAAGGTGTCCCAGATGGAGCGGCCTCGGCCGCCCTCCGACACAGCGCCCTCGATCTGGTAGGCGGAGGTGGCCGCGCCCCAGACGAAGTTCGTCGGGAAGATCAGTTCCGGGGTCTGAATCCGCGTCTCTTGCGTCGTCACGCCTTGACCGCACCTTCCATGAGTCCGCCGACGATCTGGCGGCCGAACGCGATGAAAACGATGAACAGCGGCAGGACCGACGCCGCGGTGCCGGTGAACAGCATCACGTAGTCGGTTCCGTGGGCCTGGTTGAGTGCCGCGATCGAGGTCTGAACCACCGGGTTGTCCGGGTTCAGCACGATCAGCGGCCACATGAACTCGTTCCAGGTCTGCATGAAGACCAGGAGCGTGAGGACCGCCATGCCCGGCCGGAGCGCGGGGAGGATGACGCTCACGTAGATGCGCATGGTGGAGGCGCCGTCGACGCGGGCCGCCTCGACCAGCTCGTCCGGCACCGCCTGGGTGGCGTACTGGGTCATCATGAAGACCCCGAAGCCGTTGACCAGGAAGGGCAGGATCACCGCCTTCAGCTGGCCGGTCCACCCGAGGGTGACCATGAGCTCGTACAGCGGCACGACGCCCATCTGCTGGAGCGGGACCATCATCGTCACCAGGATCAGGCCCAGCAGGATCTTGCTGCCCCGGAAGCGCAGCTTCGCGAAGGCGAAGCCGGCCAGGGTGGAGATCAGCACGACCGAGACCGTCACGGTGACCGAGACGATGGCCGAGTTCACCAGGCCGGTCATGAAGTAGGCGTCCTCGGTGGACAGCAGCCGCGCGATGTTCTCGCCGAGGTGGCCGCCGGGGAGCAGCGGCGGCGGTACGTCGATGGCCTCCTCGTTGGTCCGGGTGGCCATGATGAACATGTAGTAGATGGGGAACGCCGACAGCACGAGGGCGAAGGCCAGCACGACCTTCGTCATGGGACCGGCGTCCCAGATGCGGTTCCGTGCGGCCGACGGGCCGGGAGGCCGCCGCCGGGCGTGCTGCGCCGGCGGTCGCCGGATCTGGGTGACCGTCACTTGGAACCCCCGATACGGCGGGTGAAGGAGTAGTTGATGAGTGTCCCGATGAGGATCAGCGCGAACAGCAGCCACGAGGCGGCCGCGGCGTAGCCGAAGTCGAAGTCGCGGAACGCCTCCTTGACGATGAACATCGCCACGGTCTGGTACTGGCCGGTGGCGCCGCCGCTCATCGTCGGGTTGCCGTCGAACATGACCGGCTCGGTGAACAGCGTCAGGCCGCCGATGGTGGAGATGAACACGACGAAGACGATCGTCGGGCGCAGCATCGGGATGGTGATCTGCCAGAACTGCCGCCTGGGCGTGGCGCCGTCGATGGCGGCGGCCTCGTAGAGGTCCTTGGGGATGGTCTGCATGGCGGCCAGCAGGATGATCGCGTTGTAGCCGGTCCAGCGCCAGTCGATCATCGTGGAGATCGCGATCCACGAGGACCACTTCTCGTTCTGCCAGTTGATCGCGTCGACCCCGAAGAAGCTCAGGAACCAGTTGATCATGCCGTAGTCGCGCCCGTACAGCTGGGTGAAGACCACCGCGACGGCGACGACGGAGGTGATCAGCGGCAGCAGCACGCCGAGGCGGAAGAAGAGCCGTCCCCGGATGCGCTTGTTGAGCGCGTTGGCCAGCAGAAGGGCCAGGACGAGCTGCGGGATCGTCGACATGACGAACATGCCGAGGGTGTTGAAAACCGCGTTCCAGAAGGCCTCGTCGGTGATCAGCTCGATGTAGTTGTCGAGGCCGACGAGGGTCTTGTCCCCGGCGAGCTCCCACTCGTGCAGCGAGACCCAGAGGGTGTAGCCGAGCGGGAAGATGCCGAAGACGGCGAAGAGCAGAAAATATGGGGAGACGAGGAAGTAGGGGGTCGCCCGGAGGTCGAACCGGGCCCACCCGTTGCCCCGACTCGGTCCGCGGCGCCCGGCCGGGGAGCCGACGTACGATGTCATCGATCAGAGCCTTTCAGCGGGGGCAGGCGACAGGCCCGGCCGCGGGATAACCGCAGCCGGGCCGATGCGGGTCGGTACGGGGATCAGCCCGCTGCCTTGACGCCGGCCTCGAGGAACTTGGTCCAGGCCTGGTCGTAGGGGACCGAGCCCTGGTCCATGCCCTCGAGCACCTTCTCCACCGAGGTCTTGACCTGGGCGTGCTTCTCGCCGAGGAAGACGGGCAGCAGGTCCTTGACCGAGGCGCCGAAGATCTGGCCGGTCGGCGCGTCGTTGAAGAACGCGTTCTTCAGGTCGGCGACCGCCGGGTCCTGCTGCGCGGGGATGGAGCTCGGGAAGGCCGCGGCCTCCTGGAAGGCCATGACGTGGCCCTCCTTGCCGGTGAGGTAGTTCAGGACCTCGGCGGCCTCCTTGGGGTGCTTGCTCTGCTTGGGGATGGCCAGGTACGAGCCGCCCCAGTTGCCGGCGCCGCCGGGCACGGACGCGACGTCCCACTTGCCCTTGTTGCCGTCACCGGCCGCACCGGAGACCACGCCGAGCATCCAGGCCGGGCAGCCCATGGTCGCGAAGGCGCCCTTCTTGATCGCGGCGTTCCACGGCGGGCTGAACGAGGCGAGCTTGGCGGTCAGGCCCGCCTCGCTGAAGGCCTTCACCGTGTCGAAGGAGGTCTTGATGGCCGGGTTCGTCTCGATGACGAGCTTGTTCTCCTTGTCGAAGTAGGCGATGTTGCCGTTCTTCGGCGCCTCCTGCGACAGGATCACGTTGTAGAGCGTGTTCGGGCCGTCAATGAACTTGGGATCGGTCTTGCCGGGGTTGGCGGCCTTGAACTTCTCGCCGATCGCCTTGAAAGCGTTCCAGTCCGGCCAGAGCTTGCCGACCTCCTCGCGGTCGGTGGGCAGGCCCGCCTTCTCGAACAGGTCCTTGCGGTAGCACATGGTCATGCCGCCGATGTCGGTGCCCAGGGCGAAGAGCTTGTTGTCGGCGTTGATGCCGTTGTCCCACTTCGCCGCGGGGAAGTCGGCCTTGCGGCTGTCCAGCCCGTACTCGGCCAGGTCGGTGAAGAACTGCGGGCGGGCCTTCATGAGGCCCATCGCGCCCTCGTCCAGGGCGATGATGTCGGCCGCGCCGCTGCCCGCCTGCAGGCGCTGGAGCAGCTGCGGGAGGTAGACGTCCTCGAAACGGTCGGTCAGGTTCTGGTACTTGACCTGGATGTTCGGGTTCGCCGCGTTCCACTTCTCCACGGCCTTGTCGTAGCCGAAGTTCTCGCCGCCGCCGAAGGTGTGCACGGTGATGGTCACCGGCTCGGCCGGAGCGGCGGAACCGGTGCCGGCTGCGGGCGCGGGCGGCTCGCTGGAACTGCACGACGTGATGGCCAGGGCGGTGGCCGCCATGACCGCGACGGCGGCCAGCTTGCCGTGCCGCTTGTTGTTCAACATTACGGACCCCTCTCAGGTGGTCGCCCGAATCATTGGGAGGCGACATCGCGGGCCGGTCCCCGACAAACGCGGTCCTCGCGACGAGGTCGTTCCTCAATGTGCTTTGGGAGCGCTCCCACGAAGAGTGGACGATAGGCAACCAGGACGTCAATATGCCGAAACTCAACCGTTACATCCGGCTGTTTTAGGCAGGACTATCGGTATCGAAGGTGCACAAACGCCTCATCAGGGTGATTGGGAGCGCTCCCATCTCACGGACATACAGTCGGGGCATTTCGTGTCCGTGCGGGACGGTGGCCGCCGCGGGCGCCCTCGGCGGTGGCGGCGGAAGGCTGTCAAGGGGGTGTCAGGGCAAGCGCGGGGAACGCGGGGAACGCGGGGAAGAGGCGCGAGCGCGGGTGCCGCCACCGCCGGGGCGGGCGTGGGGGAGGGGTGCGAGAGGGGGACCGCCGGGGCGGGCGTGGGGGAGGGACGCGAGAGGGGGGCCGCCGGGGCGGGCGTGGGGGAGGGGCGCTGCGGCGAGCGTCGCCGGGATGGGGATGGGGAGGACGCGGAAAGCTCCCGGGGGCGCCGCTCGTTCGAGCGGCGCCCCCGGGAGCGGGGGATCGGGCGGCCGTTCACCGGCGGGGGGCCGGGACGCCCGCGCCGCGGGGGACGGCGGGCGCGGGCGGCGGGTGCGGGGTCAGCTGGAGTAGACGGGGTAGCCGTAGCCGACGACCTGGGAGACGGGCCGGACGCGCTGTTCGACGTCGCCGTTGCCGGTGTTGCCCTCGATCGTGGTGATCGTGCCGTCTCCGTTGTCCTTCTTCACGAAGCCGACGTGGTCGATGCCGTCGATGCTCTTGCCGCCGTCCCAGTCGAAGTAGACGACGGCGCCGGGGGTGGGGATGGTGCCCCAGTGGCCGTTGTCCTTGAACCACTCGGCGTGGGCTACGGTGTAGGCGTCCCAGCCCATGGTGGGGCGGATGCCGGCCATCTCGCCGACCCAGGAGACGAACATCGCGCACCAGGGGGCGTTGGCGTAGTCGTACACGGTGTTGCCGCCGTCGCGGGCGAGGGTCTCCTTGGCGCGAGGGCTCGACATGTACCAGGAGTGGAACTTGGTCCCGCCGCCCTGGGAGTTCTCGCGGATGCCGATCTGCTTGGAGGCGATGTCCAGGACCTTCGCCGCGGAGACCTTGGGCAGCCTCTCGGCCACGATCTGGAGCGGGGTCTTGGCGGCCTTGGAATCCTGTGCCTTGGTGTCGACGGGGGGTGCGTTCACGACGCCGTGGCCGTCGGCCAGGGCGACGCCGGTGGTGCCGGTCGTCAGGGCGATACAGGCACCCAGGACGGCGCATGCCGCGCGGGGGGTGGAGATGAGGCGATGCTTAGCCATACGGGGGTTCGACTCCTTGCTTCGCTTCCATTCCGCCTACCGGGTTAGCTGACGGGTTCGGGCTGGGAAGTGCCCTACGGCGCACGAGTGCGCTGATTCACCCCAGGAACGTGGTTCCCCGGTTCCGCAGACCTCGCGGATTCGGCGGCCGCGCCCACCAGCGGCGGAAGGTCTCCGCCAGGTGGGACACAGTCGGGCAATGTGACGGCAATGCACAGACCTGGATAGACCTAGGCAATTGCCATGAATAGGACGAAGGTACGCCAGGGGGACAGACGATTACAAGTAGGACATATTGCCCTGGCTTGGGAATACGTCCGAACCGGGCCGGTGTCGCGGGGTGCCGTCCGGCCCGGGGGGCGGGGTGGGACCGTGCCGGCCGCGCCCCTTCCCGGCGGGCGGGAGGGCGCCTCGCCGAGGCCGGGATCCCCTGTCCTCGCGGCGATCCCGGGTTTCCGGACCCGCCTGCGAGCCGCCGGCCGGGAGGTGCTGTGACGTGCGGGCGAGCCCCCTGGTCCGAGGTGGCGTGCTCTCGGATTATCGAACAGGCATTCGATGGTAAAAAGTATTCGGATGGTAGGGGTTCTCCCATGGGGGTCAGGGCGGGGCGCGCGGGATCCGGCGGCCGCTTGCCCGTGCCTGACGGGGTTTCCGCAGCTCAGGGCGGTGGGGATGGGCGCGATCGGGCCGTCGGCGGGACTGGCCGCCCGAAGGGTAAAGAAACGTGCTCCCGGAGGGGCCCGACGCCCGCGAAGGTAAAGGCGGGAGGTAAAGGAACCCGCTTTCCAGGAGGCCTCGTCGTCCGCGAAGGTAAAGGCGCGCGGCGCAGGGGAGCGCGTTCCGGGAAGGTGTCCGCTCAGGTCGCGGGGCCGGACCACGCGCGAAACAGCGGAAGCAGGAAGCGGTCGACCGTCTCCTCGACGAACTCCCGGTCCAGCGGCTTTCCGGTGAAGAACAGCCGGTACCACACCAGCGCCTCGGTGACCTTCCTGAGCTCCGCCGCGTCCACCGGCCCCGGAAGCTCGCCGCGCTCCCTGGCGCGGTCGAGCAGCGGGGTGGTGCCCGTGATGTCGGCGCGGGGCACGTTGTCGCGCAGGGCGGCGGCCAGGTCGGGGGAGGTGAGGAGCGCGGGGAACAGGCCGAAGATCATCGAGTGTCTCCGTTCCAGGATCCGGCAGAACCCGTCCACGACCTCGATCAGATCCCCGCGCATCGTCCCGGTGTCGGGCGGCGGCGCGACCTCGATCTCAAGGTGGTTGCAGATCAGGTCCACGACCAGCGCCTCCTTGTCCTGCCAGCGACGGTAGATCGTGGCCTTGCTGGCGCTGGCCCGCCTGGCGATCTGGTCGACGGACATCCGGTCGTATCCGACCTCGGACAGCAGGCCCGAAGTCGCGTCGAGGATCGCCCGTTCCCGCGCGGGATCGAGACGCAAGGTGCCTCCGGTGGTTCACGAGTGCTGCCTGATCTCCCAGAATCGTACGCCGGTCAGCTCCTCCGACCTCTCCCAGAGCCTCGCCGCCACGGCCGCGTCCAGCGCCCTCGGCGAGGGGCGCAGCACCTTCGGCCCCGGCCCGACGTACTGCCCGCCCCTCGCCTCGGGGGAGGTCGCCGCGTACAGGGACGGCAGGGCGCCCTTGGCGGGCGGCTGCAGCGCCAGGCGCAGCAGGGCGTTGAGGGGGCGGGAGAGGGCGCCGGCCTTCATGATGCCGGTGGCCGTCATGCCCGGATGGGTCGCCAGGCTCAGCAGGGCCGTCCCCGAGGCGTCGGCGCGGCGCTGCAACTCCAGGGCGAACAGCAGGTTGGCCAGCTTGGAACGGCCGTAGGCGGAGAACCTGCCGTACCGGCGGTCGAGAGCCAGGTCGTCGAAGTCGATCGCGCCGACGGCGTGGGCGTCGCTGGAGACCGTGACCACCCGGGCGGCGGGGGCGGCCAGCAGGCGTGGCATGAGCAGCCCGGTCAGCGCGAAGTGCCCCAGGTGGTTGACGCCGAGCTGGGTCTCGAAACCGTCGGCGGTGGTCCGCCGGGGCATCGGCCCCACCCCGGCGTTGTTGACCAGCAGGTCGAGCGGCCCGTCGACCGTCTCGGCGAACGCGCGCACCGAGCCGAGGTCGGCCAGGTCGAGCGCCCTCACCTCCGCGGCCGCCCCCGGCACCGCCGCCCTGACCGCGTCGAGCGCGGCCCGGCCCCTGTCCGCGTCGCGCGCGGTCAGGACGACCCGGGCGCCGTGCCTGGCCAGCTCGAGCGCCGTCGGCACGCCGATGCCGCCGCTCGCCCCGGTGACCACCGCGACGGAGCCGGTCAGGTCGGGGATCTCGTCAGCTGTCCACATCGCTCGCTCCTCTTCCGGATTGACGGATCTTCCGAATCGAAGGACGGATCCGTACCGGACCACGAAGTGTACGAAACCGTTCCGTACACCACGGTAAAGGCCGGAAAGATCACCCACAAGCACGCGTGGTCGGCTGTTCATCCGCAGTTCCCGGGCGCTTAAGGACACCGGGTTAGGTTGTGGCAGTCGTGAACGGGTCATCGCCCGGCGTGGAGGACGGCCGAGACCACGCGCGGGAACAGGGTTCGGCCGTTGCCTGGGTGGAGTCCCCGCTGCAGATGCTCTGCGCGGTGGAGGCCCATCATGCCGGGCTGCTCGGTGCCCGCAGCCATCTCGTGCCCAGGGCGAAACTCCGCCCGCTGGCCGTGACGGGCCGCGAGCTGGGCCGTCTCGCCCTGCCCAGCGGGCTGGAGCTCACCGCGGCCAGGCCGGACATGCCCCGGCCGCGCCGGGGCGAGACCTGGGTGGTGGGCGACGCCTTCTCCGGCAAGGTCCAGTTCCGCTGGCTCACCGCGCTCCCGGGCCGGATCGTGATCGTCGACGACGGGCTCGCCACCATCCGGCTCCTGGAACTGCTCACCGGCAGGATGGGAACGCCCCTGCTGAGGGCCAGGGGGAAGGCCGGAAGGCTCAGGACCGCCCTCGGCGCGGCGGCCGGGCTCAGGCTGCGCGCCGCCGCCCGCTCGGGGCGGCTGTCGATCTTCACCGCGCTGCCCGTGCCCCCCGACCTGGCGAAGGCCGTACGCGCCGGGGGAGCCGAGCTGGTCACCCACGACTTCGCCTGGCTGCGCTCCCAGCCGCTGCGCGCGCCCCGTCCCGAGGAGCGCACCGTCGTCCTCGGCACCTCGCTGGTCCGCAACGGCCTGATCCACCGCGACCGCTACTTCAGCTGGCTGGCCGGGCTCGGCTCGGACGGTCCGGTGGCCTACTTCCCGCACCGCCGCGAGGATCCCGACGACCTCGCCCGGGTCGGGGAGCAGCCGGGGATCACCGTCTACGACGGCGGGACCCCCGCAGAGATGACCCTGCGCGGGCTCGCCGCCGAGCAGCGGGTGCTGAGCCTGCCGTCCACCGCGGTCACCTCCCTGCGGGTGCTGCTCTCGGCCCGGGGCGTCGCCGTGGAGACGGTGGACGTCCCCGACGAGTGGTGGACGGCCGAGGCGGTTCCCTCCCTCCGCTCCCACCTGTCGAGGTTCGCCCATCACGACACGGGAGTCACCGGGCCATGACCCCGCGGCCGGCGCCCGGCGGGCCCGCCGCTCGCGGGACGCGCGCCGCACTTCTCTCCACACGAAACCGTACGAAAACCGCGCGAAACCGGGGATTCCCCGCCGGAGGTTCTCCTTGAAGGTCCTGGCCGTGGCCGACTCCGACTCCTACCTGAAGTGGGCGGCCTGCCTGCTGAGGGACCTGCCCTCGGGCTGCGAGACGGAGCTGGCGGTCATCCGCACCCCCATCACCCCGTCGCCGGCGCAGATCCAGGCAGCCGTCGCCGGCTCGGCGGCCGACCCGCCCGTGCTGTCGGCCCGCGCGCTGCGCAGGACCGCGGAGCGTCTGCGGCCCGACGTGGTGCTCGTGGCCTGCACGGGGCCCGTGGTGGACGTGCTGGTCGGCGAGGTGCTGGCCGGGCTGCGGCCCCGGCCGGTGTTCGTCTCGGGATTGCCGGGCATCTCCGTCCCGGCCACCGAGAAGGCGTGGCTGTTCCGCAGCGGGTGCGACCTGTTCGTGCTGCACAGTGGCCGGGAGGTCGAGGAGTTCTCCGAGATCGGCCGCAGGCTGGGCGGAGGCGGCCAGGTCGGGCTGGCCCGGCTGCCGTTCCTGCGCGACGGCGTGGACGTCCCCGCCACCGGGCCGCGCGACCGGGTGGTGTTCGCCACCCAGGCCAAGGTGCCCAGGCGCAGGGAGGAGCGCGAGCGCGTCCTGCTCGCCCTGGCCGAGCTGGCCGGGAGGCGGCCGGACCTCGACGTCGTCGTCAAGCTCCGCGCCCTGGACACCGAGCGCCAGACCCACAACGAGCGCCACCACTACCAGCGCCTGTGGCAGTCGCTCGCCGAGGAGGGCCGGGTGCACGCCGGGGCCGTGCGCTTCGCGGTGGGGCCCATGCACGAGCACCTGGCCCACGCGGCGGGGTTCGTCACCGTCAGCTCGACCGCCGCGCTGGAGGCGATCGCCCAGAAGGTGCCGCTCCTGGTGCTGTCGGACTTCGGGGTGGGCGCCGAGATGATCAATCTGGTCTTCGAGGACAGCGGCCTGCTCGGCACCCTCGACGACCTCTCCGCCGGTCGCTTCCTGGACCCGGACGACGCCTGGTGCAAGGTCAACTACTTCCACCCCGGCGGCGAGAGCGACTGGGTGTCGCGGATGGTCTCCCTGGTCGGGCAGGCCCGCTCCGGGCGCCTCGTCCCGGCGAGGTCCCTGCTCGAGGGCCCCGAGTTCGCCGCGGCCCGCCGCCGCGCCCGCATGCGCGTGGAGGTCCCGCCGAACGTGCTGCGCGTCGGCTATCGCGCCAAGCGCCGGATGCGCCGCTATCTCAAGGCGCTCGGCTAGCCACGGCCCGGGGACCGTCCTCGAGACCGGTCAGCGGTGCAGGGTGAGCCGGAAGGCGCAGCCGTCACCGCCGGGCCGGGAAGGGTCCAGCGTGAGGTCGCCGCCGTGGGCCAGCGCGATCTGCCGGGCGATCGGCAGGCCGAGCCCGGTGCCGGGGACGTCGCGCCGGCCGCGCCAGAAGCGCTGGAAGACGTGTTCGCGTTCGCCGGCGGGGATGCCGGGGCCGTGGTCGGTCACGGTCACCGCGGCCTCGGCGCCGGTGACCTCGACGTCGATCTCCACCGTCGAACCGGCCGGGGCGTATCTGATCGCGTTGTCGACGAGGTTGGAGATCGCCCGGCTCATGGTGGGCTCGTCGACGGAGCACACGGCGGCGGGCGGGCCGGTGACCGACAGGCCGATCTCCTTGCCGGCCGCCAGCACGCCGGCGTGCTCGACGACGCCGCGTACCAGGGCCATCAGGTCGGCCGGCCGCCGGTCGACGGCGCGGGCCCGCGCGCGGGCGTCGACCAGCAGATGGTCGATCGTCGTCTGGAGCCGTTCGGACGCCGCCCGCGAGCGTTGCAGCCCTCGCCGGTAGATCTCGACGGTGGGCGCGGGGTGATCGAGGAGCACCTCGGCGTTGGTCATCAGGACCGACAGCGGCACGCGCAGCTCGTGGCTGGTCTCGTCGATCAGCCGCCACTGCGTCGCGGCGGCCTGTTCCAGCCGGTCGAGCATGGCGTCGAAGGAGGCGGCCAGCGCCACGATCTCGGCCGGTCCGCGATCCATGGCGATGCGCCGGCTCAGGTCCGTTCCGCCGATGTCGTCGGCCGCCGCACGGACCCGCTCGATCGGGGCCGTCGCCCGGCCCGCCCACCACCAGGCGAGCGCGGCGGCGGCAGGAGCGAGCGCGAGGATGGTCCAGCTGACCCACGCCGACCTGTGCGTGGAGGTGCTCCGGACGACCTCCGCGCCGTCGAGCGTCCGGAGGGTCGTCTCGGTGTCGGTCACCAGGATCACGCCGAACAGCAGCAGGACCGGCAGGTAGCTCGCGAGGAATCCGAGCACGGCCAGGCGCGCGCGCAGCGACCACCAGGGACGGGTCATGACGAGGGCACCTCCAACCGGTAGCCGGCATTGGTGATCGTGAGAATCAGGGGAGGATCGCCGAGCTTCCTGCGCAACCGGCTGAGGATGACCCGTACCGAGGCGGTGAAGGGGTTGGCGTGCGCGTCCCACACGTGTTCCAGCAGGTCCTCGGCCGAGAGCGTCGCACCGGGGTGGTGCATGAAGTAGCGCAGCAGCGCGTACTCGCGCGAGGTGAGGCCGAGCTCGACGCCGGATCGCCACACCCGGTGGGCGGTCAGGTCGAGCGTCAGCTCGCCCACCCGCAGGATCGAGCCGTGGTCGTCGCCGCGGCGGCCCAGCGCCCGCAGCCGGGCGACGAGCTCGGCGAAGTGGAACGGCTTGACGAGGTAGTCGTCGGCACCGGCGTCCAGCCCGGCCACCCGGTCGGCGACGGCGTCGCGGGCGGTCAGCACGAGCGTGCGCCGGGGGCGGTGCAGGTCGGGATCGCGGGCGAGCCGGCGCACGAGGTCGAGCCCGTCGCCGTCGGGCAGGGACAGGTCGAGGCAGGCCACGTCGTAGGCCGTGGTCCGCAGCGCCTCCTCCGCCTCGCGGTAGGTCGCCGCCAGGTCCACCGCGTACGACTCGTTGCGCAGGCCGAGGGCGACCAGCTCGGCCAGGTCGGGGTCGTCCTCGACGATCAGGATGCGCACGGCGGGTCAGCCGGTCCGCCGGGCGGTCGACGTCCCGTCCGCCCGGGAGACGACCAGGTTCCGGTCCCGGAGGGAGAGGCTCACCCGCGGCCCGGTGCCGGTCGGGTCGTCGGGGACGTAGCGGCCGTCCCCGGAGGGGACGAAGGCCAGCCTCGGGGGTTTCGTGGGGACCTCCGCCGCCTGGACGCCCCCTCGCTCGTTCACGGTGTACCAGCCGAGGACCGGCCGGGTTCCCGCGGTGACGGTGACGTAGGTGCGCACCTCGCCGCCGACGGTCACGGTGCCGGCCAGGGCGACGTCGCTCACGGGCCCGAAGGAGGCGGTCAGGGACTCCCGCTCCTTGCGGCCCTCCTGCGTCCGGCCGGCGAGCAGCGCCAGCACGCGTTCGTCGTGCCCGCGCATGTCACCGGCGGTGGAACCGCTCGGCGGGAACAGCGCCGTGACGGCGTCGGGGCCGGTGGCGGAGACCGTCACCTTGCCTGCGGTCGCGCTCACGTCGAAGGAACCCCCCGTCTCCAGCTCATACGATCCGACGATAGCGGCGAGATCGCCGCCGTCGCGGGCCGCGACGGTGGGGGTGGGCAGCGGGCCGCCGCCGAGCAGTGCCGGACCCACCGCCCGCAGCAGGTCCTCGGCGCTCACCTCCGGCCTGTTGGCCGCTATCGCGACCACCCGCTCCTGCCCGGGGATCCACGCGACGGTGGTGTTGTGGCCGATCTCGCCGCCGCCCCCGGCCGTGGCGAGGAACGGTTCGCCGAACAGCGACTCGTCGAACGCCACCCAGCCGGGGGTCTCGGACCTGCCGCCGCCCAGGTCGTGCCCCGGCCTGCCGATGGTCTTGGCCGACTCGCGGGAGAGCAGCCGCCCGGTGAACAGCGCGTGCGTCCAGGCCGCCAGATCCCGCATGGTCATGGCGAGGCCCCCGTTGCCCTCCACGGCCCAGTACGGCCCTTCGAAACCACCCGGGTGGCCGGTCGTGCCGTTCTCGAGGCGGCCGGCGGCCCGGGGGCCGGCCACAGCCGGCTCGCCGTCCCAGAATCCCCCCGCGACCCGTCCGCCGGGCAGCCGCAGGATCCTCGATGCCAGGTAGGCGCGGAAACTCCGGCCGGACGCCTTCTCGACGACGAGCGCCAGCAACGTGTAGCCGGCGTTGGAGTACAGGTAGCCGCGCCCGGGCTTGTGGGCCGGCTCCAGCGCGCCGATCGCCGCCACCGCGGCGTCCCGGCCGAGCGGCTCGTGGTCGCCGCCGGCGTGCGAGCCGTTGAGCCCGCCGGTGTGCAGCAGCAGCTGCCTGACCGTCGCCTTGGCCGCGGCGCCGCCCAGCTCGGGCAGGATCCGCCCCGCCCGGTCGTCGAGCGAGAGCTTCCCCTCCTCCACCAGGGCGAACACGGCCGCCGCGGTGAAGGCCTTGGTGACCGATCCGATGCTGAACACCGTCTCCGGCGTGTTCGGCCTTGCAGTGGCGTCGTCGGCCGTGCCGTAGGCGGCGAGACACTCGACCCTGCCGCCCTTCGTGATCGCGATCGATCCGCTGAACCCGGCCCTCGCCCACGCGCGGAACGCCGTGTCCAGCCGGTGGTCGCACCGCGTCGCGCCGGCGTCCGCGGTCCGTCGCGGCTCCTGGCCCGCCGGGCCGGCCGGGCCGGCGTCGCACGCCGCCAGGGTCGCGATCAGCGCGACGGCGGCGATCGCTGGAAAGGATTTTCGCATGAGGGCGAAGCTAGGACCCCGCCTGCAAACCTGATGTGAACGGCCACCGCGCCGGGCCGGGGTCCCGCCCGGCCCCGCCACGACGGCGGCCGTTCACCGGCCCCGCCGTGGCCCTGCCGTGGCCCTGCCGTGGCCCTGCTGTGGCCCTGCCTTGGCGGGGCCGGGTCCGCGGGTCTACCGGGTCCGCGGGTCTAGGGGAACGCCTTCGACAGGCGGTCGCGGAGCCTGCCCAGGGGACTCCGCTCCCGGGGGGCGGCGGCGGCCCGCGGGGCGATCAGGTCCAGGGCGCCGAGGCGCTGGCGCTTGAAGTAGCGGGCGGGGCCGTGCGCCTCCAGGTAGGCGGCGGCGCTCTCGCGCAGCCCCGGATGGACCTCGGCCTGCATGCAGTAGCCGACCGCGCCCACCAGGGCGGGAAGGTCGACCGGCGGCGGTTCCTCCAGCGAGCCGTCCGCCGACAGGCGCGGCAGCAGGGCGTCGGTGACGGTGGCCGGGATCCGGTTGCTGTTCTCGTACGGGGTGAGCCACTCCAGGACCAGCTCGCCGCCCACCGTCGCCACCGGGAGCCCGAAGTAGCGGCTCGCGGTGATCAGGGCGGTGGAGAAGCAGCCGACCACGAGCTCGGGCCGCAGCGCGGCGAAGCACGACTCGGCGGGTACGGTCTCCGCCACCACCTCGAGCTCGACGCCCAGCTCGGCGGCCGTCTCGCGCAGCCGCCTGGCGTGCCCGCGCCCGGCGGCCGGGTGGGGCTTGAACAGCACGCCGCGAAACCCCCGCGCGGCGAGGCCGCGCAGCATGTCGTCGTGCAGCCGCGACTCCTCCTCGGGGGTGACGAGGTCGAGGGCGGACAGGTACTGCCCGAGGATCATCGCCCGGCCCGGGGGAGCGTCGCTGGTCTCCCCGCCGACACTTCCGATCACGTCGAGGAAGGCCCGGCCGGGGATGATCTCGGCGGGGACCCCGTACTCCGACAGCAGCAGCGGCGTCAGGCCGGGGACCAGGTCGAGGTGGAGCAGCCGGGTGATCCGGCCGGAGATCTCCAGCGGCAGCGGGTCGCGGGTCGGGCCATAGCTCATCAGGCCGTCGGAGTAGACCGAGATCGGGCAGTCCTTGACCAGCCCCGCCAGGGTCCTGGCCGGGGGGACCGCGACGGACTCCAGGACCAGTTCGGCGGGCCCGTCGCCCAGGGACAGGTGCGAGCCGACCAGGCGGCTCAGCATCGGCACCTCGATGACGCGGGCCTTCCAGTCGGAGGGGTGCAGCGGGGCCACGATCTCGTTCCACGAGTGGACCTCGTCGAAGCGCGGGCGCAGCGCGGCGAAACCGGGGGTCTCGTCCAGGGACGGGGTGATCTCCGGGATGGCCGCGTTGTTGGACACCAGCAGGATCCGGCGCCCCGCGCGGGGACCGAAGCGGCCGTCGTCGATCGCCGCCGCCAGCGTCATCGCGCCGAACAGGGTCGAGGCGTAGAACAGCTGCGTCATCGGCCCTCCAGGAGTCTCTGCAGGATCTGGTCGCGTTCCGGGTCCAGGCGGGTCTCGGCGAGCAGGTCCGCGGGGAACCGCCTCAGGGTGGCGGCGCCGCGCTCCTCGAAGCGGGCGCGCAGTTCGGGGGAGAACCGCTCGCCCATCTCCAGGTGGTGGGCCAGGAGCGCGCGGAACATGCGCACCGCCTTGGGTGCGAACTCCTCCTCCAGGTCCTCGAAGACCAGGTCGAAGGCGTCGAAGAAGTGCAGCTGCCTGGCGTCGCCGATCTGCGTCAGCGAGCCCGCCACCATCCGCCGGTAGAACAGCCCGGCCAGCGACACCACCGCGAACGAGCTCGCGGCGCGGTGCAGCCGCCAGATCCACGGCCTGTCCTCGGCGGTGTGCAGGTGCCCGGGGAAGGTCAGCAGCTCGCCGAGGTCGCGGCGGTAGATCCCCGCCCACGCGTACGGGTAGTCGACCATGGTCTTCGACCGGGCGGGCAGGATGTGGTCGCGCGGCTTCAGCACCACCTCCCGGGTGGCGAGCGGCGCCCGGTGGATCACCCGCTTCCTGCCCTCGGCCTGGACGTGGTCGACCCGGACGAAGTCGCAGCCGAGCCGCTCGATCGCCCCGACCAGGTCCTCCAGGTAGCCGGGCGCGAGCCAGTCGTCGCCGTCCATGAACGTCAGGTAGCGGCCCGAGGCCAGGGCGACCCCGAGGTTGCGCGCGTCGGCCAGCCCGACCGGCGCGTCGTTGTGCAGCACGACCAGACCGGGCAGGTCGTCGCGGAAGTCCTCGACGATCTGCCCGGTCGCGTCCGCGGATCCGTCGTCCACCACGATGAACTCGAAGTCCCGGCGCGCGTTCCTGACCAGCGAGGTCAGCGCGTCACCGATGTAGGCCTCCGCGTCCCGCACCGGGACGACGACGGACAGCTTGATCAAGTTGTTCTTCCCGTTCCCGGTCGGAGGTTCGTACGAGGCGGCTTTCCGGCCGGAGGGTCACACGGTGACGCGGCGCAGGCGCGACTTGGGCGCCTCCTCGCCGGGGAAGACCCGCTTGACGCCGTCGCCCAGGGCGGTCTCGATGATCCGGATGTCGCGGACCAGGTGCTCCAGCCCGGCCGGCTCCAGCGAGGCGGCGTGGTCGGAGCCCCACATGGTGCGGTCGAGCGTGATGTGCCGCTCCACGGTCACCGCGCCCAGGGTCACCGCCGCGAGCGAGATCTGCAGGCCGCGCTCGTGGCCGGAGTAGCCGACCGGCACGCCGTACCGCTCCTGGAGGGTGACGATCGCGCGGAGGTTGGCCTCCTCGGGGGGAAGCGGGTAGGTGGAGGTGGCGTGCATCATCACCAGCTTGGAGGTGCCGAGGATCTCCACCGCCTGGTCGATCTCCTGCAGCGTGGACATGCCGGTGGACAGGATGAGCGGCTTGCCGGTGGAGGCGAGCGCGCGCAGCAGCTCCAGGTCGGTCACGCTCGCCGAGGCGATCTTGTGGGTGACCACGTCCATCGACTCGAGGAACTCCACCGACGGCACGTCCCACGGGGAGGCGAACCAGTCCAGGCCGCGCTCCTGGCAGTGCTTGGCGATCTCGGTGTACTCCTTCAGGCCGAACTCGGTCCTGATCTTGTACTCCATGTAGGTCATCTCGCCCCAGGGCGTCTGCCGGATCTGGTCGCGCTGCTCCAGCGGCACGCAGATCTCCGGCGTGCGCTTCTGGAACTTGACCGCCTGGCAGCCCGCCTCGGCCGCCACGTCGATCAGCCTGCGCGCGATGTCCAGGTCGCCGTTGTGGTTGATGCCGATCTCGGCGATCATGTAGACCGGCTGGCCGGCGCCGACCAGCGAGTCGCCGATCTGGACGGGCTTGGCGACCGGGGTGAGCCGCAGCTCGGCGCGGGGCGCGGGAGCGGTGACGGCCTCCTCCAGCGGGCGGGCCGCGAGGACCCGGTCGCACAGCTCCCGTACGGCCCCGGCCCCTCCGGCCCGGGTCAGCACGGTCCTGGCGGCGGCGCGGACCTTGGGGTGGGCGTCGGGGACCGTGACGGGCCAGCCGACGTCGCTCATCGGGCCCAGGTCGTTGACGTCGTTGCCGACGTACGCGACGCGGGACGGGTCGATCCCCTCGATGGCGAGCCAGTCGCGCAGCACGGTCCGCTTGTCGGTCAGGCCCTGCAGGACGGGCACGCCGAGCTTGCGGGCGCGGGCCGCGACCACCGGGTTGTGCTCGGTGGACATGATCATCAGTTTGACGCCGGAGCGGCGCAGCAGCGAGATGCCCATGCCGTCGGAGCGGCTGACCGCGACCATCTCGCGGCCGTCCTGGTCGACGTAGGCGCGGTCGTCGGTGTGCACGCCGTCGAAGTCGGTGATCACCGCGTCCACGTCGATCGGCTCGGGCTCGTCGACGAAGGGCGCGAGCGCCCGTACGATCTCGAGGTCCTCGGGGGTGTCGATCTCGATGGCGTGGCGCGAGGGCACCTGCTGCACGGCGACGGCGCCGAAGAAGCGGTGGCCGTGCTCGCGCAGGCCCTCGGCGCGCATCACGTAGAACGCGCCGGTCTCGCGGAAGTTCGGCTCGCGGTCCTGGCGGCGGGGGCGGTGGGACGGGTCGTGGTTGACGCCCGCGCCGGCGGCGCTCCACAGGAACTCGTGCGTCTCCAGCCCGGAGAACACCACGTCGGCGCTGCCGTCCAGGACCTTGGCGATCGCGCTGTCCAGGTCGGCGGGGTCGATGAACGCGCTGGTGCACTGCACCAGGACGACCACGTCGGGGACCTCGGACAGGTGGTCCAGCGCGTGCAGCACGGCGGACTCGCTGGAGGCGCTCGCGTCGCTCAGCTCCTCCGGCCGGTGGATCACGGTGGCGCCCGCGGCGCGGGCGGCCTCGGCGATCCCCTCGTGGTCGGTGCTGACCACGACCTCGTCGACCAGCTCGGCGCGCACGCAGGCCCGTACCGCACGGGCGACCAGGGGACTGCCGCCCACCGCGGCCAGGTTCTTCAGGGGGACCCCCACCGAACCTCCACGGGCGGGGACAACGGCCAGGACTCGCAAGGTGGCTCCTCATGACATACGGCGAACGCCCCTGAGCTGGGGTGTCATAGGAACCTAGCCACGGGGGTGACCGGAAAGGGGTGTCTGAGCTGAACGCCCAGAGTCGCCCGTCTTAACTTTCCGCGCGACCGGGAGCTCCGGCTCGCCGGTGCTCCACGGCCCCTCGGCCACCGGCCCGCCGGTGGCCCGCGGGGTACCGGCTTCCTAGTCACCGGTCCGCCGGTGACCCGCAGATCCTCAGACGGACGCGCCGATGGAGCCCATGAGCATGGGGAGCGAGCGTTCGAGGCCGCGGCGCCAGTAGGGCCAGGAGTGGGTGCCGGGCCCGTAGAAGTCGACCGCCACGTCGGCGCCGCTCGCCTTGGCGCGCTCGACGAAGGTCACGGCCTGCAGGAGCAGGGACGCCTCGCCCTCGTCCCGCGCCTCGGAGGCGTCGTCCAGCGGGCCGGGGGCGCCGTCGCCGCTGGAGACGAAGAGCCGCACCCCGCGCAGCGCGCCGGTGAGGTCGGCCGGATTGTGGGCGGCCCACTCCGGATCCTGGGGGGAGCCCCAGAGCTTCACGGACTTCTCGCCGTACTGCCCGAGCAGCCAGTCGACGCCGCCGTTGCCGTCGCGGGTGTGCAGCACCCCGGAGTAGGAGGCCGCAGCCTGGAACATGCCGGGGTGGCGGGCCGCGTACGACATCGCCCCGAACCCGCCCATGGACAGTCCCGCCACCGCCCGCCGGTCCCCGGCGCCGTAGTCGCGCTCCAGGACGGACCGCACCTCGGTGAGGTGGAAGGTCTCCCAGCCGGGCCCCTCCCGCCAGTCGGAGTAGAAACCGACGGGACCGCTCTCGGGGATGACCACGAGCGCGGGGTAGCCCGAGGTGAGCTCCGCTGCGCCCCCCTTGGTCACCCAGGTGTCGTATCCGGACTGGCAGCAGCCGTTCAGCAGATACAGCACCGGCCACGGACCAGAGCCCGGCTCCCACCCGGCGGGCAGCAGGACCCTGACCTTGCCCTCGCGGCCGAGCGAGGCGGAGGTGACGGTGAGCTCGTGGTCGCGCTCGCCCAGCTTCTTCACCGCGACGGCGGAGGCTCGGGCGTCCTCCTTGCCGTACGTGCCGGTGGAGGACGGGGGCAGCAGGGCGAGGATCACCGCCACGACCGCGACGGCGGCCAGCAGGAGCACTCCCAGACGTACAGCGGTGCGGTTCACGCCGTCAATCCTCCCGCGTCCCGCTGATCGCGTGAAGCCCACATGCCGTAACGGCCCCGCGGAGGAGGTGGTGAGGCGGCGTGTCCGGTGCGGGCGCGGGAGCTCATGGCCGGTACGGCCCGCTGTTTGGGCCGGTCCATTCATGTTAATTCTGGTGACATATGGCCTTTTAGTAATCCGAAAGCTTGAAAATTACACAAGATCTATTCAAGATTCTCCACGTGGGCTGTAAAGATCGTGCGCACCCCGCGTCGCTCTGCCGGGCGGGAGACTCCCGCCCGGAGTGAGTGAAGGAGATCGTGTGTCAAACACCCCTCGACACCGGCGATCGGTCCTGGCCGGGATCGCCACCGCCCTGATGCTCGTCCTCCCGCAGGGGGTGGCCCAGGCCGCACCCGCCCCTGACAAGATCCACAAGGCCGTCCTGGCGGATCTGGCCACCGACGACAAGGCCACTTTCTGGGTACGCCTGAACAGCGACGCCGACCTCGGCGCGGCCCGCAGGGCGAAGGCCAGGACGGAGAAGGCCGCGCAGGTCTTCCGGGCCAAGACCGAACTCGCCACCTCGTCGCAGGCGGGCCTGCGCAAGCTCCTGACCGCGGAGAACGCCGACTTCACCTCCTTCTGGATCGTCAACGCCATCCGGGTGACCGGCAACGCCAAGCTGGCCGAGGAGATCGCCGAGCGGCCCGAGGTGGACCGGATCGAGCCCAGCCGGGTCACCAAGGTGCCCGAGCCGCTGCCCGGCAAGGAGGTGGCGAGGATCAACGCGATCGAGTGGAACATCGACCGGGTCAACGCCCCCCGGGTCTGGGGCGAGCTCGGCGTCCGCGGCGAGGGCGTCGTCGTGGCCAACATCGACACCGGCGTGCAGTTCGACCACCCCGCGCTGGCCGCCAAGTACCGGGGCAGGAGCGCGGACGGCGTCGTCGACCACGACCACAACTGGTTCGACCCGGCCGGCGTCTGCTCCGGCACCGCGCCGTGCGACAACAACGGCCACGGCACCCACACCATGGGCACCATGGTGGGCGACGACGGAGGCGCCAACACGATCGGTGTCGCCCCCGGCGCGAAGTGGATCGCCGCCAAGGGCTGCGAGTCCACCACCTGCTCCGACGCCTCGCTGCTGGCCGCCGGGCAGTGGGTGCTCGCGCCCACCGACCTGGACGGCGAGAACCCGCGTCCCGACCTGGCGCCGCACATCGTCAACAACTCCTGGGGCGGCGACGGCTTCGACCCCTGGTACAAGGAGACCGTCGACGCGTGGGTCGCGGCGGGCATCTTCCCCGTCTTCGCCAACGGCAACGTCACGAACGCGGGCTGCAACTCCAGCGGCTCGCCCGGCCAGTACGTCGCCGGCTACAGCGCCGGCGCGTTCGACGTCAACAACGCGATCGCCACCTTCTCCACCCGGGGCGCCGGCGAGAACGGCGAGATCAAGCCCAACCTCGCGGCACCCGGCGTGAACGTGCGCTCGTCCGTGACCAACGGCGGCTACGGGTCCAACTCCGGCACGTCGATGGCCGCGCCGCACCTGGCGGCCACCGTCGCGCTGATGTGGTCGGCCTCCCCGCCCCTGCTGGGCGACATCGCCACCACCCGGGAGCTGCTCGACCGGACCGCGATCGACGTCGACGACACGCGCTGCGGCGGCACCGCCGCGGACAACAACATCTGGGGCGAGGGCAGGCTCGACGCGTTCGCGGCGGTCCAGGCCACCCCCACCGCCGAGCTCGGCGGGCTGAGCGGCACCGTCACCTCAGGCGGCGAGCCGCTGGCCGCGGCGGCCGTCACCGTCACCGGGCCGCTGAACCGCGCGACCACCACCGCGCAGGACGGGACGTACGAGCTGCCCCGCCTGCTCGCGGGCGACTATCGGCTCACCGTGAAGAAGTTCGGGTACGACGACGCCACCGTCGAGACCGTCACCGTCGTGTCCGACCGGACGGTCACCCAGGACGTGTCGGTGACGCGGCTGTCCTCGGGCACGGTCTCCGGCACGGTCACCGCCGCGGGAGCCCCCGAGCCGGGCGCCACGCTGACCGCGGTGGGCACCCCGGTCAGCGCGGTCGCCGACGCGGCGGGCCGGTACCGGCTGACGCTGCCCGACGGCGACCACCGGCTGAAGGTCACCCCCGGCTCCCGGTGCGCGGGAGAACTCACCGTGCCGATCACGGTGAACGGCGACCTCACCAAGGACGTGGACCTGCCGCGCCGCGCCGACTCCTTCGGCTACACCTGTGACAGCGCCGCCGAGGCGTACGTCGCGGGCACCGCCAGGAGCACGCTCACCGGCGACGACGCGGTCCAGCAGATCGCGCTGCCGTTCACCTTCCCGTTCTACGGCACCGGCTACACCGGCGCCTGGGTGAGCAGCAACGGGTTCCTGGCCTTCAGGGAGAGCACCGCCCTGGCGGCCAACGTGGCCCTGCCCGCCGCCGGCGCGCCCAACGCGGCGCTCTACGCCTTCTGGGACGACCTCGTGCTGGACGACCAGTCCGGGGTCTACACCGCCACCGTCGGGACCGCGCCGAACCGGACCTTCGTCGTCGAGTGGCGCAACGCCCGCTTCTACGCCGACGCCACCCAGCGCGTCTCGTTCTCGGCGCTGCTCGGCGAGAACGGGTCGGTCGGGTACCGCTACGACAGCGTCGACAGCGAGCGCGACGCCGGGATCGGTGCCACGGTGGGCATCGAGAACGCCGACGGCACCGACGCGCTGCAGTACTCCTTCAACGGCGCCGCGATCGGCGACGGCCAGAGCCTGACCTTCACCGCGAGCCGGCACGGCCTGCTGACCGGCGTCGTCACCGACGCCAACGACGGCGAACCGCTGGCGGGCGCGACGGTGAAGGTCGGCGACGTGGCGACCTTCACCACCGGGGCGGACGGCACCTTCCTCGGGCAGATCCTGCTGGGCGACTACCGGGTCGAGGTCTCCAAGGAGAACTACGGGACCTTCACCCAGGAGGTCACCGTCACCGCCGGGGGCGTGACCCGGGCCGACACCGCGCTGGCCACCGGCCGGGTGACGGCCTCGGCCGCCGAGCTGACCCTGGTGCAACCGGCGGAGACCACCAGGACGGGCACGGTCGAACTGTCCAACTTGGGCGTCACCACGGCCTACACCGTGCTGACAGACCCCGCCCAGGGGTGGCTGAGCGTGGCGCCCGCCACCGGCGAGCTCGCCAAGGGCGCGTCGGTGACGCTGAAGGTGACAGCCTCCAGCGCGGGCGTCACGCCGGGCACCGTACGCACCGGCAAGCTGCTGGTGCGCTCGGCGAGCGGCCGCAACCCGCAGATCGAGATCGTCGTGACGGTCGTGGTGCCCAAGCACCAGGTCGCCGTCGAGGTGGGCGGCACCAGGGACGTCGTCGACGCCGCCGGTGACCGCTGGACCGCGGACCGCAAGCACGGCACCGGCGGTCACGGCTACGTCGGCACCGGCACCAAGACGAACACGACGAGCAGGACGATCACCGGCACCACCGAGCAGGCGCTGTTCAGGAGCGTCCGCGAGGGGATGCTGGAGTACCGGTTCGACCAGGTGCCCAACGGCACCTACGCCGTCGAGCTGGGCTTCGCCGAGACCCGGGGCAAGCGTGAGGGCCAGCGCGTCTTCGACGTCATCGTCGAGGGTCAGCTGGCGATCCCCGCGCTGGACCTCGCCCTGGAGACCGGCGCGTACACCGCCACCACCCGGCAGTACACGGTGAAGGTCACCGACGGCCAGCTCAACGTGCGGTTCGCCAAGCGGACCGGCGACACCGTGCTCAACAGCGTCCGTATCTCCGAGCGCCCCGACAAGGCCACCCCGTAGTGGCCTGAACCCCCCACCGGCCCGTCCCGTCTTCCCCACGGGACGGGCCGTGCTCGTCCCAGGTGCTCCACGGGCCACCGGGGGACGGGCCGGTGGACCGACGGCTCGACGGTTCGCGGGCCGATGGGCCGAGAGCGGATCGGGTGGGCAAAGTCCTGGCCAAAGGACGTTACGGGTCGTGCGTGGCCGGGGATTGGCGGGGTGTGTCGTGATTCACGGAGGCTGCCATGGCCAGGACAACCACCACCGCTTCGAACGGCAGGACGCGTGTCCGGGCGAAGGAGGAACGGCTGCCGCCGCACATCGACGTGCCGGTGATCGGGACGTTGACCCTGCCGCCGCCGGATCGGCTGGTCTTCTACGGGGTGCTGGGCGCGCTGGGAGCCTTTGGAGTCATCGAATGGCCCGTCGCGCTCGTCGTCGGATTCGGTCACTACCTGTCGGAACAGCGGCGGTTCCCCGCCCTGCGGCAGGCCGGGCTGGCCGCCGAGGCGGCGTAACCGAGGCCGGGACCGGGGGCGCCTTCACCGGGGCCGGGATGGGGATCGAGGCCGCCTTCACCGGGATCGGGATCGGACCCGGGGTGCCTTCACCGGGCCAGGGGTCGGGGACGTTTTCACCGGGACACGGGACCGGGACCAGGACCGGGGGTGATGGGGATGGCGCCTCTCGGTGAACTCGCCGGACAGGGCTGGGCGCAGATAGGGGCACTGTGCCTGGCCTTCGCGCTCTCGGCCATGATCGGCCTTGAGCGGGAGGTCCGCCAGAAGAGCGCGGGCCTGCGCACCCACACCCTGGTCGGCTTCGCCGCCGCCCTGATCATGCTGGTGTCGAAATACGGCTTCACCGATGTCCTGGGCAAGGACGTCAATCTCGATCCGTCCCGCGTGGCCGCCCAGATCGTGTCCGGCATCGGCTTCCTGGGCGCGGGACTGATATTCGTCCGCGGTGACGCGGTCCGCGGCCTCACCACCGCCGCGGCGGTCTGGCTCACCGCCGGGGTGGGCATGGCGGCGGGGGCCGGGCTGTGGCTGCTGGCGATCATCGTGACCGCCGGGTACTTCGCGACGGTGTTCGTCCTCACGCCGCTGGCCGACCGGCTTCCCCGGTCCAAATACGCACCCTCGCGGCTCCACCTGACCTACCTCGGAGAGCAGGGCGTGCTGCGGCGGGCACTGGCCGAATGCACGCGGCGGGGATTCGGCGTGGACGAGCTGTCCGTCGGCCAGCGCCCCGAGGGGCAGAGCCCGGCGACCGTCTCGCTCTGGCTCACGGTGCACGGCGCCGGCTCGATAGCGGAGCTCACCACGGCGCTCTCCGAGATCGACGGGGTGCTCGCCGTGGTGAGCCGGGACGCCAACTCGGCGATGCCCTGACCCGCGGTCGCGCGCCCTCGGTGATCGCTCCTCGGCGTCGTCACGGCCGCCGTGCTCGTCACCCCGCGAAAGATCTTTAGGCGAGGGCCGCGACGTACGTGTTGACATGCAACCAAAAAGTTGCCTATATTCGGACATGCATCCGAATGGTTGCCTAACTCTGTGAGACAGCATGGACGCGGTATTCAAAGCCCTCGCCGACACCAGTCGCCGGAGGCTGCTCGACAGCCTCAACCGGGACAACGGCCAGACCCTGCGCGAGCTGTGCGAGGGGCTGGACATGACCCGGCAGGCCGTGACCAAGCACCTGTCCGTCCTGGAGGCGGCCGGTCTGGTGGAGACGGTCAGGCGTGGCAGGGAGAAGCTGCACTACCTCAACGCCGCGCCCATCAACGAGATCGCCGATCGGTGGATCGGCCGCTACGACCGCGAGCGGGCGCGCGCGCTCGCCGACCTGAAACGAGCCCTGGAGGGTACGGACGTGTCCGAGACCAGCTTCGTCTACATCAGCTACATCAGGACCACTCCCGACCGGCTGTGGGAGGCCCTGACCGGCCCGGCCTTCATCAGCCGCTACTTCGGTGGCGGGGGCCCGCGATCCGACTGGACGCCCGGGGCCCCGATCGAGTGGAAGGTGACCGCGGACGGCGAGTACAACGACTGGGGCCAGCGGGTGCTCGAGGCCGAGCCCGGCAAGCGCCTGTCGTACACCTGGCACAACTACGAGCAGGAAGTGGCCGACATGTTCGGCTGGAGCGACGAGAAGCTCGCCGAGCTCAGGAAGGAGCCGATCTCGAAGATCACCTTCGAGATCGAGCCCGCCGGCGGGGCCACGGTCAAGCTGACCGTGACCCACGAGGGCCTCGTCGCGGGCAGCGAGATGATCAAGGGTGTCAGCGAGGGCTGGCCCGAGATCCTGTCGAACCTGAAGACCCTGCTGGAATCGGGCGAGACGCTGCCGCTCGGCTAGGGAGCGGGCGGGGCCCTGGTTCCCCGCGGAACGCGGAGGAACACCCCGGCCCCGTCATCGACCGCTCCCCGGCCCATGACGTGAGGATTCGCGGCTTTTGCTGGGCGGGGATCCCGCGGGATGAGTAGGGGATACTCGTGATTTCCGCCGCCGTCCTGCCTAACGTTCAAAAAGACCCGTCCTGACCGATCCACCGGGGGCGGGTGTGCAAGCGCTGGATCCGTCCTCGTCATCGTTTCGATGACGCCGGTGCCGCTCCCCGTGGGTGTCGTACCGGCTGCCGGGAAAGCCGCGAGCCTGGCGGGGGCCGGCTCGCGGACCGTCCCGTCCGGCCGTCCCCGGGGGCCGGGGCCGGGGCTGGGCGGGGGTACGGCCGGCTAGTCCCAGCGGAAGAACACGGCCGCGACGACGCTGCCGAACACGACGCAGGCGGCGAGGCCGATCAGGTTGGAGGCCTCGACGGGGGCGCCGATCCAGGCGGCCGACAGGGCCTGGCTCCCGGCGCCGAACGGCAGCCACTGCCCGATCGTCGTGATCACCTCCGGGAGGCTGTCGCGCCCGCCGAACATGCCGCCGGTGGCGCCCAGGACGAAGAAGACGCTCAGGCCGATCGCCACGGAGGAGTTCGGGGTGGGCGACAGCGCGGCGACGATCAGGCCCACGGCGTACATGGCGGCCACCGTCAGCGCCAGCACGCCGAGCGCCGCGCCGACACGCACCGGGGGGTTGGCGTCGAACGCCAGCAGGGCCAGGAGCCAGGCGGCCGCGATGCCGACGGTGATCTGCAGCGCGCCGGCGGCCGCCTGGGCGACGAGAACCAGCGCGGGCGAGGCGGGCGTCACCCCGAGGCGTCGCAGGATGCCGCTACGGCGGTAGTAGGCCAGGAAGCTCGGCATGTTGACGATGCCGGTCGTGGCCACGACCATCGTGAACACCAGCGGCAGTACGTAGACGTCGAACGCCGTGCGGCCGTGCGCGACCGTCTCCCGGCCGGCGGACGAGGCGTTCATCACCAGGATGAGCATGGGCATGCCGATCGGCACGACCAGCCCGGCGGTGTCGCGGGCGACCACCTTGAGCTCGCAGATCAGCAGTTCGGCCCAGGCGCGCGGGCCGGGGCGGTGGACGACGATGTCCGTCATCGGACCGTCCCCTCCTCGGTGTCGAGCCTGGTGTCGAGCCGGTGCCCGGTCAGGACGGCGAAGGCGTCGTCCAGGCCGGCCTGTTCGCTGCGCGTCCCGGTCGCCACGACGCCGGCGCGGACGAGCGCGACGCTGACGGCCTGGAGCAGGTCACCACGGCCTTCGACGACGACGCGGTCGCCGTCGGCGCGTACCCGCTCGACCTCGTCGAGTCCTTCGAGCAGCCCGCCCGGTACGGGGGCGGCCGTGCGGAAGGTGACCCTCTGGGCGAACCCGGCCCTTCGCACGAGTCCGGAGGGCGAGTCGAGGGCGATGACCCGTCCCTCGTCGAGCAGCGCGACCCGGTCGCACAGTCGTTCGATCTCCTCCATGGAGTGGCTGACGAGCAGGACGGTCACGCCGGACTCGCGCAGCCGCTCGAGGGTCGACCACATCTGGCGGCGTGCCTCGGGGTCGAGACCGGTGGTGAGCTCGTCGAGGATCACCACCCGGGGCCGCCCGACGAGGGCGAGCGCGATCGACAGCCGTTGCTGCTGGCCGCCGGAGAGATTCTCGAAGCGGGTGCGGCGGGAGGCGGTCAGGCCGACCGACTCGATCAGGTCGCCGGTCGGCTGCGGGTCGCGGTAGAAGGTCCCGTACAGGCGGACCAGCTCGGTGACCGTGAGCGCGGAGTGCAAGGTGGCCTCCTGCAACTGGACTCCGAGGACCTGGCGCAGCCGGGCCCGGTCGCGCCGGGCGTCCAGGCCGAGCACGCGGACGGTGCCGCGGTCGGGCCGCCTGAGCCCGGCGATCAGCTCGACGGTGGTGGTCTTGCCGGCTCCGTTGCGTCCCAGGATGCCGAAGATCTCGCCGGTGGTGACCGAGAGGCTGACCTCCTCGACGGCGACCTTGGAGCGGTAGCGCTTGTGCAGACGGTCCGCCTCGACGGCGGGAGATGACGTTGTCGCATGCATGCCGTCGACGTTAGGAAGGGCGAGCCCCTGGCGCCTGTGCCGATGGTCAGCATCGGCACCCATGACTTTCGGCACCTCGGCGCGGATGCGAGCGCCAGTAAAGTGGTGGTATGCGGCGAATCGAGCCGGACGTGTGGGCGGGGCTGGCGGTGCTGCTGGTGTGCCTCGCGGTGGGCACTCCGATACTGCTCGGCGCGGCCGGGACGTGGGTGCCCCGGCCGGTGTGGGGCGCGCTGTTCGTGGCGCTGCTGGTCACCTCGCTGACCGCCGTGCTCTGGGAGGACTGCCGGCGAAGGCGGGCGTGGGCCTGCTACGGCGCGGCCGTCGTGCTGGGGTGGCTGACGATCCTGACGGCGCCCGGCGCCGGGTGGCTGCCGATCCTGCTGGTCTTCGTCGCGGCCCTGGGCGCGTACATCGCGCCGCCGTGGGCGGGCCCGCTGGTGGTCGTGCTCAACACCGCCGTCATCGCCGTGACGGCGGGCCTCGCCGGCGCCGCCTTCCCCCAGATCGGCCTCAGCGCGCTGCTGTACCTGCTGATCCAGACCGCGACGCTGCTGAGCTCGCTGGCGATCATCCGGGAGCAGCGGATGCGCCGCGAGCTGAGCGAGGCGCATCTGGAGCTGCGGGCGGCGAGTGTCATCCTGGCCGACACCGCACGCGCCCACGAACGCCTGCGCATCGCCCGGGAACTGCACGACCTGATGGGGCACCAGCTCACGGCGCTCACCCTGGAGCTGGAGGTCGCCCGGCACCGCGACGGCCCCGGCGCGCGCGTGCACATCGAACGCGCCGACCGGGTGGCGCGGGACCTGCTCCGCGACGTGCGCACGACCGTCGGGCAGCTGCGCGCCGACGCACCCGATCTGCGCGAGTCCCTGACCGCCGTGGTACGCGACATCCCCGGCCTCGAGATCGGCGTGTGGATCGACGACGACGTACGCCCCACCGAGGAGGTGGCCATGACGCTCATCCGCGTCGTCCAGGAGATCGTCACCAACACCGTCCGGCACGCGGACGCGACCTCGCTGCGCATCCGGATCGAGAGCACACCGGACCGGGGTGTGAGGCTCACCTCCGTCGACGACGGGCGCGGCAGTCCCCAGCTGCTACCGGGCAACGGGCTGCGCGGCCTGAGCGAGCGGATCGACGCGATCGGCGGCGACGTGCGGCTCGACGGCAGCGACGGTTTCCGCGTCACCGCCAGGGTGCCCGCGCGATGATCCGGGTGATCGTGGTCGACGACCAGACCCTGGTGCGGCAGGGCATCCGCAGCCTGCTCGACCTGACCGACGACATCGAGGTGGTGGGGGAGTCCGACGACGGCATGTCCGCGCTGGCGGCGATCGAGGAGCACGCCCCCGACGTCGTCCTGCTCGACCTGCGCATGCCCCGCCACGACGGCATCTGGGTGCTCAGGGCGTTGCAGGAGCGCGCGGACGGCTCGCCGCCGGTGCTCGTGCTGACCACGTTCGACAACGACACCCTGGTGCTGGACGCGATGCGGGCGGGGGCGTGCGGCTACCTGCTGAAGGACGTGACGCTCGAACGGCTGACCCGGGCCATCCGCGTCCTGGCCGACGGGGGGACGCTGATCTCGCCGTCGATCACCGATCGGCTGCTGCGCGCGGTGCACCGCCGCCGGCCGGCGGATGACGACGATCTGCCCGCGATCCAGCAGCTCACCGAACGGGAGGTGGAGGTGCTGCGGCTCGTCGCGGAGGGATACAGCAACCGCGAGATCGCCCAGGCCCTGTTCCTGGCGGAAGGCACGGTGAAGAACCACGTCTCGACCGTGCTGCTCAAACTCGGGGCGCGCGACCGGACCAACGCGGTGCTGCGCGCCCTGCACGCCAGCATCCTCGACTGATAGTAGTCAGCCGTCATTTGGTGCAATTTGCCGATACTGGCATGCTCTTTTCCGGGACTCGGCTGCCCGGAACCCGGCGCGCGGCAGGGCGTCGGCCGCCGGACCACTCGGGCGGGTTCGCGGTGGGGAGGAGCACGATGGCCGGTACGAAGCTCAGATCCGGCGACCCCACCGCCTTCGGGCCGTACGCGATCGAGGCCAGGCTCGGCGAGGGCGGGCAGGGCACGGTCTACCTCGGCCGTGACCCGGCCGGTGAGCGCGTCGCGGTCAAGGTGCTGCACCCGAGGTTCGCCGCCGACCAGGTCGCGAGGGCGCGCTTCCAGCGGGAGATCGCCGTCGCCCGGCAGATCGCCGAGTTCTGCACCGCCCGGGTGCTCGACGCGGGGGAGAGCGACGACCACCTCTACGTGGTGAGCGAGTTCATCGACGGGCCGTCGCTGCAACAGTCCGTCGAGAGCGAGGGGCCGCGCGACGGCGCCGCCCTGCAGCGCGTCGCGATCAGCACGGTCACCGCGCTCGTCGCCATCCACCAGGCGGGGATCGCGCACCGCGACTTCAAACCGGCCAACGTGCTCCTCGGCTTCGACGGCCCGCGGGTCATCGACTTCGGCATCTCCAAGGCGCTCGACGCCGGGTCCGCCCAGACCAGCGGCGCCATCGGGACCCCGGCCTACATGTCACCCGAGCAGGTGCACGGTCAGCTCGTCGCCGCCCCCTCGGACGTGTTCAGCTGGGCCGTGACGATGGTGTTCGCCGCCACCGGCAGCCCCGCGTTCGGCCAGGACTCCATCCCGGCCGTGCTCCACCGCATCCTCAACGCCGAGCCCGACCTGTCGGGGGTGCCCGAAGGGCTTCGGCCGCTGCTGAGCACCTGCCTGGCCAAGAACCCCGGCGACCGGCCGGTCGCCTCCGACCTGCTGTTCCGGCTGATCCGCCAGCCGTCGGCGGGCGCCGTCGCGCCACCTTCACCGCCGCAGGCCGGGCACCCGGTACGGGACCGGCCACCGTCGCCCCAGCCGCCCCCCGGTCGGGACGGCGAGTCCGGGCAGCCGTCTCCCGGGTGGGGTGCCGACTCCCGGCGGCCCACCCGGCTCCCGCCGTCCCGGCAGCCGCTCTCTCGGTCGCCGTCCGAGCCGCCGTCCCCGCCGTTGCCGCCACCCGGGCGGAGCACCGCGCCCCCGCAGCCGTCGTACGCCGGGCCGTCACCGATCGGCCCGGGCGCCGCGCCGGGGCAGTGGCGCCCGGCGGATCCCGGGGTACCGGCCTTTCCCGGTGACGCGCGGGAGGGGTTCGCCGACGCGACCGTGCCCGGTGGGTCCGGACGGTCGCGGCCGTGGCGGATCGGGGTCGCCGTCGCCGCCACCGCCGTCGCGGTCTCCGCGGGGGTCTTCGTGCTCCCGCCACTGCTGGCGGGTACGGGGGAGGAGCCCGCGGACCCCACCCCCGTCGCGCTGACCGGATCCCCGTCGGTCTCCGGCGGTTCCCCCTCGCCCGGCGAATCAGCGCCGCCCAGCACTTCGCCGTCTCCCGGCGGTTCCCCCTCTCCCGGTGGATCGGCGTCCCCCGCGGCCACCCCCACCTCGGTCACCGGGGACTGGAGGAGCGCGCCGGTCGGCGGCCCGCTGCGCGGCCATCGCGACGACCTGCAGTCGGTGGCGATCGCCCGGGTCGGCGGCAGGTCCGTGATCGTCTCCGGCGCCAACGACCGCACCGTCCGCCTGTGGGACCTGGCCACCCGCAGGCCGCTGGCCACGCTCGCCGGGCACACCAACTGGGTGCGCTCCGTCGCGGTCACCGAGCTGGACGGCAGGACGATCGCGGTGTCGGGCGGCGACGACGGCACCGTACGCCGCTGGGACCTCGCCGCCCGCAAGCCGGTCGGCAGGGCCATCGACGCCGCCGCGCCCGTCTTCTCCCTCGCCCTGGCCACCCTCGACGGCGAGCCCGTCGTGGTGACCGGGGGCCGCGACGGGAGCCTGCGCGTGTGGGACCTGAGGACAGGCGCCGCGATCGGCAAGGCCCGCCGTGCCTCCGACGGCGCCGTGTTCGGCCTGGCCGTCGCCGAGCTCGACGGCGAGCCCGTCGTGTTCACCGGCGGCGGCGACGGCACGGTGCGCCGCTGGCCGCTCCGCTCCGGGCCCGGCGAGACGATCCTCACCCAGCGGGGCCAGGTCACCGTCGTCACCACGGCCGAGCTGGACGGCAGGCTCGTGGTGCTGTCCGCCGGCGGCGCGCAGGACATCCACATCGACGACGCCGCGGGCGCGGGTGAGGCACGCCCGCCCATCCGGAGCCACAGCGGCTGGGTCTACTCCCTGGCCGTCGGCCGGGTGGGGTCGCTCACCGTCGTCGTCTCCGGCAGCAACGACTCCACCGCGCGGGTCCACGACCTCGACACCGGAAAGCCGGCGGGGCGGCCGTTCAAGGCCCACGACCACAACGTGTTCGCCGCCGCGGTGACCGAGCTCGGCGGGCGCCCCGTCGCGGTCACCGGAGGCGGTGACGACACCGTCCGCGTCTGGCGCCTGGGCTGACCGGCGCCCCGGTGCCCTGGTGTCCTGGGCTCCGGGTGCCTGGTCCCTGAGCTTACGGTCCCCGGGTTTCCGGGGGCCCGCTCCGCCTCGCCGGAACTCCCGATCACCGGCCGTACGCGACTGTTCCCGTACGCGACTGTTCCAGGAACGTGCCGCGCCGGGTCAGCGACCGGCGGCGAGCTCCGAGAAGATCTCCACCAGTTCGGGCCGGTCGAACGGGCCGACATGGGGGGCCGCGACGCTTCGCACGTCGGTGGGGTTGTCCGGGGTGAGGCGGTCGGCCTCCTCGATGAACCGGTCCTGCAACGCGGGCGGGATCAGCCGGTCGAGGGTGAAACGCACGTAGGTCCGGGGAATCCGGCCCCAGGTGTGTGCCTCGCCCCGGGCCTCGGCCAGCGGGATGCCGGCGGTCTCGTCCGGCTCCAGCACGCCGAGCAGCCGCCGTACCCCCTCGTCGGTGAAGTCCCCGGCGAGGGTGTCCTTGACGGCGTGGAACACCGCCGGGTCGGCCGAGCGCCAGTTGAGCCGGGTCACCCCCAGGACCGCCGGATCGGCGACCACGGTCGCGGCGATCCGGGGGAGCAGGCTGTCGCCGTTCTCCGGCGTCTCGAGGTAGGCGGCCATGTTCGGCAGGTCCACGCAGCAGTACGCCGCGACGTAGACGACCCGCTCGAGCAGTTCGGGGACGGCGTTGCCGACCCTGCTCACGGTGACGCCGCCCTGGCTCATGCCCGCCAGGATCACGGGCCCGTGGCGGCGGGCGCGGCGCACCACGTCCACCACGCGCTCGACGTAGTCGTCGATGGTGATCTCGGCGAGCGGTGACGGTTCGGTCGCCAGCTCCTCGAGGTCCTGCGGGGCCTGGTACGAACGGGGATAGAACGCCTCGGCGCCGTGTCCCGGAAGGTCGACGGCCACGCACCGGTGCCCGCGCAGGGTGAGCTCGGCGGTCAGCCCGGAGGCCCAGGCCGACGAGGAGTGGGTGCCGTGGACGAGCACCAGGGTCGCCGGTCGCCGGTCGGCGTCGCGGTTCGTTGTCATCGACGTTCTTCCTTCTGTTCGTCGGACGGGTGATGTGCGGGGTGACGGTCAACGACGCGGCGGGCGCCACATCGGCCACAGGGGCGGGCTGTCCGCCACGCGAACCGGCTCGCCGAGGTCCTCGAATCCGTGCCGCAGGTAGAGGGCGCGGCTCCGGGGCGAGCTCGCCTCCAGATACGCGGCGAGCCCGTCGGCGTCCGCTCGCTCCAGCCGGTGCCGCAACATCGCCGAGCCGAGCCCGGCGCCCCGCCGCCCGCCGACCACCCCCATGCACGGGAGGTAGAGGTGCGGTTCGCGATCGGGGTGGCGCCGGGCCAGCGCCCGGCCCAGGACCGCCAGACGTGCCCCGTCCTCACCGGAGGCCGTCTCCCGGCCCGCCTCGGGCGCGTCCGGGTGCTCCTGGTAGGGCGTCCGGCCCGCGGCCGGCGTCAGCCATACCGCGGCGCCCTCGCGACGGCCGGCCAGGTAGGCCTCGGCGGTGGGATGGGCGAGCAGGGAGCGGTAATGGCGCACCTGGAGAGGGCCGCGCCTGCCCGCCTCGGGGAAGAGCCAGCGGACAAGGGGATCGTCCGTGAACGCCTCGGTCAGGACGTCCATCACCGCCTGCCGGTCCGTGTCATCCGCCCGTCGCACTGATGCATACGGTGTATCGACTGTCATGGGTACAGCGTATTGAGACAGCCTGGAAAACGGTCATTTTTCGAGTATTCAGCGCGTTGAAGTGAACTGGTACGGAGAGATTGAACTAGTACACTTTTGGCGAGTGGCCACCTCACCAGGAGATCGGGGACTTTTCCATGCCGTCGTCGACGCAGCGAGCGGAACCGCCGTACCGGCAGATCGTCGCGGAGATCCGTGCCCGGATCCTGGCCGGAGACCTGCGGCCAGGAGACCGGGTGCCCTCGGTCCGGGAGATCGCCCGGCGATGGGGTGTCGCGGTCGCGACCGCGACCAGGGTGATGGCCACCCTCCGCGACGACGGGCTGGTCGAGACGAGGGTCGGCGCCGGCACGGTGGTCGGCGCCCTCACGGGCCGGAAGCAGCCGGTCGGTGTGACCCCTCCCCCGAGACCACGGCGGGCCGGCGTTCCCAAGCGGGCACTGGACCGGAAGCGGACTCTCCGCACCGCCGTGGCGATCGCCGACGCCGAGGGACTCGACGCCGTGTCCATGCGGCGGCTCGCGGCCGAGTTCGGTGTCGGCCCGATGTCGCTGTACCGGCACGTTTCGAGCAAGGAGGAACTGGTGACGCAGATGACCGACGAGGTCTTCGGCGAACCGGAGCTTCCCGTCCCGGGGCCGGACGGCTGGCGGGCCAAGCTCGAACTGATCTCCCGCCTGCAGTGGGAGCTGTGCCGGCGACACCTCTGGCTGCCCAGGGCCGTCTCGCTCGTCCGCCCGTCGCTGGCGCCCAACGTGATGAGGCACACCGAGTGGACCCTGCGCGCGCTCGACGGGCTCGCACTGCCCATGACGACACGGATCCGCGAGGCGCTCACGCTGCCCGCACTGGTCCTCAGCGTCGCGCTGTCCATGGCGGACGAGGCCGAGGCCGAGCAGGAGACCGGTGTGACGCTCGACCGGTGGTGGCTGGCACAGCGGGAGCGGGCCGACGAGCTCCTCGGCTCCGGACGATTCCCGCTGCTGGCCACGCTCACCGGGGAGGAGGTGCCGGACGTGGACGGATTGTTCGAGTACAGCCTCGCGCGCCACCTCGACGGGTTCGCCGCCCTGGTGGAACGGACGCGCCCGTAGTCCCGTCTTCGGATCAGGCGGCTCCCAGCAGGGCGATGACGGACAGGGTGCCCAGGGACAGGACGCTGGAGACGAGGATGGCGTCGCGGGGCAGGTCGGTGGGGCGGCCGTACTCGGCGGCGTACACATAGGTGTTCTGCGCGGTGGGGAGCCCGGCGAACAGGACGGCAGCGAAGAGCGCCGGGCCGTCGAGGTGCAGCAGGAAGCGCCCGACGAGGAAGGCCACCAGCGGCTGGAGCAGCAGCTTGAACATCACCGCCGGTGCCGTCCTGCGCCAGGAGACGGCGGAGCCGTTCAGGGACATGCCCAGCGAGAAGAGCGCCAGGGGCACCGCGGCGCCGCCGAGGATCTCCAGTGGCCTCAGCGCGAGGTCGGGCGGCCGCAGGCCGAGGGCCGACACGCCCAGGCCGAGGAACGAGGCGATCACGATCGGCGTCCGCAGCGGGGCGAGGAAGGACGCGCGCCCGGCCCCGAGGCCGAGGAAGATCAGCGGGGAGACCATCAGGACCTGGAAGATCAGGACCGACACCACGAACGTCGCGTCGTTCAGGACGTACAGGCCGACGGGGATGCCGAGGTTGCCGGCGTTGACGTAGGACGACGACATCGCGGCGAGCACCCGTTCGGGCAGCCCGCCGCGGAACAGCGCGAGCGCGAGCAGGCCGACGGCGAAGGTGCTGATCGCGAAGGCGAGCAGCGGGCCGGGCTGGATCCGGTCGAGCGGGGTACGGCTGAGCGTGGTGAACAGCACCGCGGGCATCGCGACGGTGAACGCGAACCGCGTCAGCGCCTGCCGGGCCTGGTCGCTCGCCCACTCGAACCGGGCGGCCAGCCAGCCGAGGGCGCCGATACACCATATGGGGATAAATGCCGCGATAACCGACTGCACCCGGCATACCGTAGCCGGGCCCTCGCGCGGGGCCGGGAGCCCGGCCCCGACCGGCACGGCTTTCCGGGCCGCGCCGGTCTGGGCCGGCCCGAGGTCAGCGCCAGGAGTCGGTGCGGGTCGCGGTGCCGCCGGAGGGGGTGGTGAAGAAGCGGTTGGGATCGCTCTCCCAGGTCACCGAGCCGTCGGAGTTCTTCTTGATGTACTTGTACTGGATCGCCGTGCCGGACGGCAGGTTCACCGTGGCCCTCCAGACCGGGTACGCGGCCGACGACAGGGCGACGGCGTTCGCCGGGTTCCAGGAGCCGAGCTGGGCGACGTCGCCGACGACGAAGACGTTCTGGCCCCAGTTCGTGGTCACGGTGGCGTTGAACGTGGTGGCGACCTGGCCGGGGTTGACCGTCGGGGTCGGGCTGGGGCCGGGGCCCGAGGCGCCGGTGTGGACGGCGACCGCGCCCCTGGCCGGGACGGTCACCGAGGCCGAGCCGCCCGAGCCGACGGTCACCGAGCCGCTCCCCGCGACGTTGGCGTAGGTCCCGGCGGGCAGGCCGGTCGCGAAGGTGCGGGTGACGGCGCCGCCCTCGTTGTTGATCGCGACCCAGCCCTTGGCGCCCCGGCTGAAGGCGATCACGTTGTTGCCGTTGTCGTACCAGTTGCCGACCGAGGTGCCCTGCACGGCGCGGTTGAAGCCGATCATGCCGTTCATCTGGCGGTGGAAGCAGGTCCACCGGCCGTTGCCGCAGTCGGCGTCGGTGGCGAAGCCCCCGCCGGCCGAGGGCGGGCCGGCCTCGGCGTCGCTCCAGGTGAACCCGGAGTAGACCCTCGGCGTGCCGTACGGCCAGGCGAGCATGAAGACGTTGGCCAGCCGGTAGGCGTCGCCGTACTTGTAGTTCATGGTCGAGCCGTTGCGCTCGGTGTCGTGGTTGTCGACGAACACCACGGCCTTGTCGCCGGGCACCGACAGGCCCCAGCTCTGCCCGAAGGACTGCAGGTTCCTGATCTGGCCGCCGTTGAACTGCTCCTTGAGCTTGCGCCCGTACACGAACTCGTGCACGTCGCCGACGCCGGTGTACTGGCTCGGGCTGATCGCCTCGCCGTCGCCCTGGATGACCTCCTGGTGGATGTACGGCGAGCCGGTGAGCTTGCCCTTGATCGCGGCCAGGTCACCGGGGTTGATGTGCTTGGCGGCGTCGACGCGGAAGCCGTCCACGCCCAGGGAGGTCAGCTTGTTGAGGTAGCCCGCGATCTGGGTGCGGACGTACTCGGAGCCGGTGTCGAGGTCGGCCAGGCCGACCAGCTCGCAGTTCTGCACCCGCCGGCCGTCGTTGACGTAGTCGGAGCCGTTGATCCCGCAGGTGGGGGAGTGGAAGTCGGCGGCGGAGTAGAGGCCGGGGTAGTCGTACTTGCCGAAGGTGTAGCCGCCGTAGCTGGTGCTGCCCTGGCCGGTCATGTGGTTGATCACGGCGTCGGCGTGGACCTTGAGCCCGGCGGAGTGGCAGGCGTTCACCATCTTCCTGAACGCGTTCTCGTCGCCGAACTTGCTGGTGAGGGTGTAGCGGGCGGGCTGGTAGACGTCCCACCAGACCGCGCCGCCCCGCGACATCGAGTCGCTGGGCGGGGAGACCTGCACGGCGGCGTACCCGGCCGGGCCGAGGACGTCGACGCACTCCCTGGCGACGGAGTTCCAGTTCCAGTTCCACAGCTTCACGATCGGGCCGGGGGTGGGCGGCGCGGCCTGCGCCGGGGCGCTGAGCGCGCCGGGCACCAGCGTGGCGGCGCCTGCCAGAGCGCTTAACGCCGTGGCAATGACGACTCTGTAGGGTTTCACGGTGGGGGGCCTCCAGGATCGATGGACGGGTTCCCTGGCCGGGCCGGGTGCTGCAACACCTGGCCCGGCCGTCTTTCCGGGGTGTGCGGGGTCAGGGTTGGACGAAGCCTTTCCGGGGTGTGCGGGGTCAGGGCTGGACGAAGACGGCGACCGTGCGGGCCGGGACCGTCAGCGTGCCCGTGGCGGAGTCGAACGCCGACCGCTTCACGACGGCGTCGTCGCCGGCCGCCTGGACGGGGTGGAGCGTCACCTGGGCGCCCTTCAGCGCGGCGACGGTCTGCGGCCGTGCCTCGGGAGTGGCGTTGAAGACGACGGTGACCGACTTCCAGCGCGGGTCGATCCCGGTGGCGTCCAGGTGCATGGTCACGACACCCGGGGTCTCCGAGGCGCCGCCGACAGGGAAGGTGACGCGCCTCTGCACCTCGGCCAGGGTGGCGAGGCCGAAGACCGGCGAGGAGGAGCGGATCCTCAGCAGCTCCCCGTACCGGGCGCGGGCCGCGCCGATCGCAGCGCAGTCCGGCTTCAGCGCCGGGTCGCCGAGCAGCGGCCTGGCGTACTGCCACTTGTCCTCGTTGTCGGGCTTCGGGGGGAGCCCGGCGCCGAAGCCGTTGCCCGCCGAGCAGTCCCACAGCAATCGGTTGAACCAGTCGCCCGAGTCGTAGGAGTTGCGGTCGAGCGACTTGGACCGCAGCCGCTCGCTGCCCGCGTGGATGAACGAGGTGCCCTGCCCGAGGACGGCTGTGGCCAGCGAGAGCGACTGCATGCGCACCCGGTCGGCCATCGCGGTCGCCGGGGGCAGCTTGTACGCCAGCGCGTCGAACAGTGTCTCGTTGTCGTGGGCGTCCACGTAGGTGACGATCTCGCCCGGCGCGGCGGCGTACCCGGCGGGGGAGCCGTTGTAGCTCACCTGCGAGCCCTTGACCTGCTCGCCGCCGGAGGCGGTGAAGGTGTAGTCACGGAGGTTGCCGGCGAGCCCGACCTTGATCAGGTCGTGGTAGTTCAGCAGCCGGGACCTCTGCTGCGCCTCGTCGCCGTTGGCCGGTGAGCCGTTGGGCGCCCCGGCGAGCCCCGAGCCGAAGCCCTGCACGCGGGGGTCGGCGTCGAACGGGCCGCCGCCGCGCACCGCGTCGCGCAGCCGGTCGCTGAAGGTGCCGATCCCGGTGCCCGCCATGTTGGCCTGGGTGGCCTGCTCGAAGCGGGCGTCGTCGGCCACCTCGCCGAAGTTCCAGCCCTCCCCGTACAGGATGATCGACTTTCCGTCGACGCCGTCGCGGGCGACGGTGAGCCTGTCGAGGGCCGCGCGGACCGCGACCATGTTCGCCTTCGGGTGGTGGCCCATCAGGTCGAACCTGAAGCCGTCCACCTTGTACTCGCGGGCCCAGGTGACGACGGAGTCGACGACGAGCCTGCCCATCATGGCGTGCTCGGGCGCGGTGTTGGCGCAGCAGGTGGAGGTGGCCACCGTGCCGTCGTCGAGCAGCCGGTGGTAGTAGCCGGGCACGATGCGGTCGAGCACCGAGGCGGGGTCCTGGCCGGCGGCGTGGGTGTGGTTGTAGACCACGTCCATCACCACCCGCAGCCCTGCCTTGTTCAGGCCGCCGACCATGCCGCGGAACTCCCTGATCCGCGACGACCCGTCGGGGTCGGCGGCGTAGGAGCCCTCGGGCACGGTGTAGTGCAGCGGGTCGTAGCCCCAGTTGAAGGAGTCCTTCGCCGCCGTCCTCGCGACGCAGGCCTGCTGCTCCTCGGAGTCGGGGGGCATCGAGGCGAGGTCGCAGTCGGGCTCGGTCCGGTCGGCCTTCTTCTCCGGGACGGTCGCCATGTCGAAGACGGGCAGCAGGTGCACGTGGGTGAGCCCGTCCTTCGCCAGCCCGCGCAGCTCCCCCATCCCCGCCGAGTCGCCGGTGAACGCGGCGTACGTGCCGCGCTTCGCCGCCGGGACGGTCGTGTCGGAGGCGGAGAAGTCGCGCACGTGCAGCTCGTAGATCGACGCCTTCTGCTGGGGGACGGCCCTGGGCTTGGCCAGGGAGGACCAGCCGTCGGGCCGCAGCGCCCGGTCGGACAGGTCGGCGAGCTGGCTGCGGCCCGAGTCCGCCGACAGCGACAGGCTGTACGGGTCGGTCACCTCGTTGACGACGACCTTGCCCTCGCCCGGCGCGTAGACCGTCACCAGGAAGGTGTAGTAGCGGTCCTTCCAGTCGCGCTGTCCCCGCACCGACCAGACGCCGGTGTCGTCGTCGCGGCGCATGGGGTGGACGGTACGGCCGCCGCCGGAGGAGTTCCGGTAGAGGGCGAGCTCGACCTTGCCCGCGGTCGGCGCCCAGACCGACAGCCTGGGCGTGCCGCCGCTCCAGGAGGGCCCGAGCTCGGCGGTCGCCGCCTTGGGGTACAGGTCGTCGAGCAGGCCGGGGAACTGCACGCCGGTGGCGGCGAGCAGCGCGCCCGAGGCGTCGCGCTCGACGGCCACGACCTGGCCGCGGGTGGCCTCCCGCACCAGGTCGGCGTCGCGCGGGTCGACGGTGAACGCGGCGTGTCCGGCCAGGTGCGGCCACTTCGCCTTCTGCGCCTCGGCCAGCGCGCCGGGCGCGAGGCGGATCAGCCTGAGGTCGCCGGTCAGGTCGTCTCCGGAGTAGGTGATGCCGCCCTTGGCGGAGAAGGCGAGGGAGTAGCGGTTCGCGGCGACGGGGTCGATCTTCCAGGCGACGGTGGCGCGGTCGATCCAGTGCGCCGACGACTTCGACAGGTCGGCGTCGGACCCCCGCGCCGAGGGCTGGGGCAGCAGGTAGCCCTCGGTGGCCGCGACCCGCCACGCCTCGTGGCCGGTCGCGGTCAGGTCCAGCGACTGGTTGTCGGGCAGGTCCTTGGTGTCGCCCTTGTGGATGATGTAGTTCACGGTCTTGGCCCCCTCGGTCAGGGGGACGCGGAAGTGAACGCCGAACCCGTCCTCGCCCGCGGGCTGGAGCGGCGCGCCCCACTCGGTGGGATTCGCCACGTCGCCCCACAGATGAAGTCCCCAGCCGTCGTAATTCCCGTCCGGCCGGTGGTAATGCAGGATCGCGACGTTCTCGGCCGCCGCCCGGGTCGGATGGGCCTTCGCCACGCCCGAGGCGACGTAGGCGTCGGGCTGCAGTGCCGGGGTGAACGACTGGTCGGGCCCGGGGTCCTTGGTGTCGCCCTTGTGCACGATGAAGTTCGCCGGAAGGGAGGCGTCCTTCAGCGGCACCTTCCAGAACGCGCCGTAGGAGTCGACGCCGTCCGGCGGGCGCGGCGCGGCCCAGTCGGTGGGCACCCCGTCGGCGAGCCCGTCGCCCCACAGGTGCAGCCCCCAGCCGTCGTAGTCCTTGTCCGGGCGGCTGTAGTGGACGGTTCCGTATCCCTGGGCCGCCGCGCGGGACAGGTGCGTCTCGGGTTTCCCCTTCGCGAGCCAGACCTCGCCGTTCCTGGCGGGGTTCACGATCCGGTCGCCGCCGTCCTTCTCCTCGCCCTTGTGGGCGATGATCCCGACGCTGGTGGCGCCCGGCTTGAGCCTGATCCAGGCGAAGCGGCCGTAGGAGTCCTCGCCGGTCAGCGGGAGCGGGGTGGCCCACTCGGTCGGGTTCTCCACGTCGCCCCAGACGTGCAGGCCCCAGCCGTCGTAGTCGGCGGCGTCCTGGCGCTGGTAGTGCACGACCAGCCAGTCGCGCTTGACCGCGCCCGGCTCCTCGGGGGCGGGCTCGGCGCCGACGGTCGCCTGCGCGGACGCCGAGGCGAACCGGCCCGCGGAGTCCTTCACCACGGCCTTGTACGAGACCTTCGTGCCCGCCGCGATGCCGCGCAGGTCGTGGAAGACCCTGAACGTCCTTGAAACGGAGCCTGAGGGGGCGTCGTCGGTGCCGATCGCCCTCCAGGCGCCGTCACCGACCTTGGCGGCGAAGGTGACCTGGTCGAAGCCGGTGCCCGGCACGGTCGCGACGACCGGGATCCGGCCGTCCTCGGCGGTGCCCCTGATCTCGGTCCCCGGCAGGGCGATCGAGACGGCCGGTGCGGCGGCCGGTGCCTTGAGCCTGGCCGGCGCCTTGTAGACCACCGCCGACAGGGCGGGGACGGTGAGCGCCAGCTTGGTGTCCGCGCCGGTGGTGAGCGTGGCGGCGCCCTCGCCGTACACCTTCGTGAAGGCGGCGCCCGCCGAGAAGGTGGGCACGCTCGCGGTCGCGGGCTGTTCGGCGTTGTTGACCGCGACCAGATACTCGACCTGCCGGGTGGCGTCGATCCTGGAGAAGGCGTAGACGCCGCCGGAGACCAGCCGCTCGATCTGGGCGCCGTCGGCGAGGGCCGGGTGGGCGTCGCGCAGCGCGGCGAGGGCGGAGATGCCCCGGTAGAGCGGGTGGGAGGGGACGAAGTTGTCCCTGGCGTGGGTGGAGTCGGTGCCGATCAGGTCGTCGCTCAGGTAGCTCTCCGTCTTGGATGCGAACATGGACGCGCGGGCGTCCTGGTCGCCGCCCTTGCCGGTGAAGCCCTGCTCGTCGCCGTAATAGACGACCGGCTGGCCCCGGGTGAGGTACATCAGCTCGTGGGCGAGGAGGTCCCTGCGCAGCAGCTCGGAGTCGGGGGCGCCGGGGTTGTCCTGGGCGACGAAGCGGCCGATGCGGCCCATGTCGTGGTTGCCGAGGAAGGTCGGCAGCGACGAGGCGTTGCCGTCGGCGTCGGTGTGGTGGTCGTCGCCCGCGTACAGCCGGGCGAGCCTGGAGGCGTCCGCCGTGCCGCCGGCGAAGGAGCGGGCGGCCTCCTGGAACGGGAAGTCCAGGGTGGCGTTCATGGCGCCCCGGGTGGAGTAGCGGCTGGTGAAGGCGGGCTCGCCGGAGTAGACCTCGCCGAACATGAAGAACCGCTTGTTGCCCCGCTGGGCCGCGTAGCCGCGCAGCGCCGGGGAGAACTTCTCCCAGAACTCCATGTTCACGTGCTTGGCGGTGTCGATGCGGAAGCCGTCGAGGCCGGTGTCGCGCACCCACGTCCGGTAGATGTCGGTCATCCCCTTGACGACCTCGGGACGCTCGGTCCACAGGTCGTCGAGGCCGAAGAAGTCGCCGTACTCGTCGTTCTCGCCGCCGCTGAAGGTGGAGTCGCCCCGGTTGTGGTACATCGTCGGGTCGTTCAGCCAGGACGGGGTCTTGGCGTTCCTCGGCGCGACCGGCGTGTACGGGAACGAGCCGGTGTCCACCTTCGGGAAGGTGTCCTTGCCCGCGAAGTCGCGGTCGTCGAACGGCACGCCCTTGGTGTCGACGTACGGGTAGGCGCCCTTGGAGCGATACGAGTACGTCTTCTCCGTGTAGTCGACCACGTCGGCCGTGTGGTTGGTGATGATGTCGAAGAAGACCTTCATCCCGCGCCGGTGGGCCTCGCGCACCAGCTCCTTCATCTGGGCGTTGGTGCCCAGGTGCGGGTCGATCCTGGTGAAGTCGGTGATCCAGTAGCCGTGGTACCCGGCCGAGACGTTCGCGCCGGTGCCCTGCACGGGGCGGTTCACGAAGGCCGGGGTGATCCAGATCGCGGTGCTGCCCAGGTTCTCGACGTAGTCGAGTTTGCCGAGCAGGCCCTTGAGGTCGCCGCCCTGGTAGAAGCCCTTGTGCGTGGGGTCGAAGCCGGTGGCGAGCCGGTCGCCCGACAGGCCGCCCCGGTCGTTGCCGGTGTCGCCGTTGGCGAACCGGTCGGTCATCGCGAAGTAGAAGCGCTCGCGGCTCAGGTCGGCGCGGAGCGCGTCGCGGGCGAGGTCCCGGTCGGAGGGCTCGGCGGTGCGGCTGAGCGCCGACACCACGGGACCGGACGCGGAGGGCGCCGTGGAGGCCGGCACGGAGCTCGTGGAGGCCGGGACCGGTGCTGAGAGGGGCGCGGGGGAGGTGGACGCGGCGGCGGGGAGCGGGGTGGCGGCGAGGGGGGTGGCGATCAGGGTCGCCGCGAGCGCGGCCCCCGTCAGGAAGGTCGTTCTCGCGCGCCGTGGGGGGAGCGGCCAGACCACGGAGGGCCTCCACGGGAGTTGTTTCGAGGGTATTGCCCGGAAGTTACTCATTGGGAATGGTCTGTGCAATCCCTTGCGGCAATTTTCTGAATCCCGGCAATTCGCGGTCGTCCGGAAGGGGGCCCAATCGGCTGCCCAAAACGTACAAACGATGATTTTTCATCACTAAGAGGGCGATATGGCTGCTCGCCGGTCGAGGGAGATGGCGGTGCGGCTCTCCGGCTTTGAGGGGCTTTGTAACGACTTTGCAGACTCTTGCAGAAACTTCTTCCAATGAGGTTCACGTCGGCGTAACGTCCGGCGTACTCCAGACCCGGCCGGACGGCTCTTCGGTCCCGGCCGCCCCCTGAACACGAGGAGAAGAACATGCGGCGAGCCCTCTCGGCCGCGACGATTGTCGCGGCCCTCGCCCTGGCGGTCTCCGCCTGTGGTGGCGGTGACGCCGGTACGGCGGCCCCCACCCAGCCCGCGGCGTCGGACCCGTCGAAGATCACCGGCGAGATCACCTGGTGGGACACCGTCAGGCCCGACAGCGAGGGCCCGACCTTCCAGGCGCTCATCAAGGACTTCCAGGCGAAGTACCCGGGCATCAAGGTCAAGTACGTCAACGTCCCCTCCGACCAGGCGCAGAACCAGTTCCAGACCGCGGCGCAGGCGGGCGCGGGGGCGCCGGACGTGATCCGCTCCGAGGTCGCCTGGACCTCCCAGTTCGCCTCGCTCGGCTACCTCCAGCCGCTGGAGGGCACGCGCGCCGTGGAGAACGAGGCGGACTTCCTGCCGGGGCCGCTGAGCAGCACCAAGTACAACGGCAAGACGTACGCCGTCCCGCAGGTCACCGACACCCTCGCGCTCATCTACAACAAGCGGCTGCTGGCGGAGGCCGGGCACGAGAAGGCCCCTGCCACGGTCGAGGAGCTCAAGCAGACCGCGCTCGACGTCAAGGAGAAGACCGGCGCCACCGGCCTCGCGCTCAACGTCGACTCCTACTTCCTGCTGCCCTTCATGTACGGCGAGGGCGGCGACCTCCTCGACGTGCAGAACAAGAAGATCACCGTCAACTCCCCGGCGAACGTGAAGGCCATGGCCACCGTCGCCGACCTGATCACCTCCGGCGCCGCGCCCAAGCCCGCCATCCAGGACAGCTACGCCAACGCGATGACCGCCCTCAAGGACGGCAAGGCCGCGATGATCTACAACGGCCCGTGGGCGCTGTCGGAGATCTACCAGGGCAAGGAGTTCAAGGACAAGGAGAACCTGGGCATCGCCCCCGTCCCGGCGGGCTCGGTCAAGGCCGGCGCCCCCACCGGCGGCTGGAACCTGGCCATCTACGCCGGTTCCAAGAACCTGGACGCCTCCTACGAGTTCGTCCGCTTCATGAGCACCCCCGAGTCCCAGGCCAAGGTCGCCAAGGAGATCAGCCTCCTGCCGACCCGCGTCTCGGCGTACGACAACCCCGACGTGCAGGCCAACAAGGACGTCTCCGTCTTCAAGCCGATCATGGAGACCGCGACCGCGCGGCCGTGGATCCCCGAGGGCGGCCAGCTCTTCCAGCCGCTGCTGGAGGGCTACCAGTCGCTCGTCGGCGGCACCGCGACCCCCGAGGACATGCTCAAGAAGGTCGACGGCCAGTACCGAGGCATCTTCAAGGACTGGAGCTGACCCGTGGCGCTCTCGACTGGGCGTGTGAACAGCACGGCCAGGGACCGGGCCGCGGGCGCCGACGGCGCCCGCGGCCGGGGCCGCCCCCCTGGAGGCCCGTTCCGGCGGGCGCTGGGCAGGCACTGGTACGCCTGGGCCATGGTCGCCCCGGTGATCCTGGTCACCGGCCTGCTGGTCGGCTGGCCGCTGGCCAGGGGCGTCTACCTGTCGCTGACCGACGCCACCGAGGCCAACATCGGCCGCACGATCGGCGTCAACGTCATCCCCTCAACGTATGAGTTCACCTGGTTCGACAACTACGTCGCGATCCTGACCAGCGGGCTGTTCTGGGAGAAGCTGACCTGGACGGTCGTGTGGACCGTCGCCTGCGTGGCGTTCCACTACGGCCTGGGTCTCGGCCTGGCCATGCTGCTCAACCGCAAGGTCAGGTTCCGCTCGGCCTACCGGCTGCTGCTCATCCTGCCGTGGGCGATCCCGGGCTTCGTCTCGGCGTTCATCTGGCGCTACCTCTACAACAGCGACTTCGGCGTGATCAACGCGATGCTGCGGGCCGCCGGCCTGGGCGCGGTCGGCTGGCTCGACGACCCGACCACGGCGAAGATCGCGGTCATCGCGGTCAACGTCTGGATGGGCGTGCCGTTCATGATGGTCGCCGTGCTGGGCGGGCTCCAGTCGATCCCCGGCGAGCTGTACGAGGCGGCCGAGGTCGACGGCGCCACGCCGTGGCAGCGCTTCCGCTTCATTACGATTCCCGGCTTGCGTACCGTGTCGAGCACGGTTGTCCTGCTGGGCACGATCTGGACGTTCAACATGTTCCCGGTGATCTATCTGATCAGCGGGGGAGGGCCGGGCAGCTCCACCGAGATCCTGGTCACCTACGCCTTCCGCGAGGCCTTCACCGGCGTCCGCAACTACTCCAACTCCGCGGCGTGGGGAGTGATCATTCTCCTGCTCCTCGTCGTGCTGGCCGTGGTCTACCGGCGCTCGCTGCGCAAGCAAGGGGAGGTCTGGTGAGCACAGCCACCACAGCCGCCACCGGACGCGTCCGGGGGCGCGGGGAACGCAGCGTGGGCAAGTCGATCCTGCTGCACGCGACCCTGCTCGCCGCGGTCGTCACCTCGCTGTTCCCGATCGTCTGGCTGGTCCTGACCTCGCTCAAGCCGCGCGACGGCTGGCTCTCCAGCGAGCTGGAGATCTTCAACCAGCCCTCGCTGGACAACTACGTGCGGGTGCTGACCGAGACGCGGTTCCCGACCTGGCTGCTCAACTCGGTGATCGTCGCCGGGCTGACCACGGTCATCGGAGTCTTCCTGGCCTCCACGACCGGGTACGCCATCAGCCGCTTCCGCTTCCCCGGCTACCGCGGGGTGATGTGGATGCTGCTCGTCACCCAGATGTTCCCGGTGGCGATCCTGATCGTCCCTCTCTACAACCTGATGGCGGGCCTCGGGCTGCTCAACCAGATCCCCGGGCTGGTCATCGCCTACATGACGGTGGCGGTGCCGTTCTGCGCGTGGATGATGAAGAGCTACTTCGACTCCATCCCGCGCGAGATCGACCAGGCGGGGCTCGTCGACGGCCTGACGCCGTTCGGCGCGTTCTGGCGGGTCATCCTGCCGCTGGCCAGGCCGAGCCTCGCGGTCACCGCGTTCTACTCGTTCATGACCGCCTGGGGCGAGGTGGCCTACGCCACCGTGTTCATGTCGCAGGAGGAGAAGCGCACGCTCGGGATCGGGCTCCAGCAGTTCGTCGGCCAGCACTGGTCGGACTGGGGCCTGCTCACCGCGGCGGCGGTGCTGATCGCGGTTCCGGCGGCGGTCGTCTTCCTGCTCGTCCAGCGGCATCTGGTCACCGGGCTCACCGCCGGTGCCACGAAGTCGTAACACCACCGTGCTAAAACGTCCTGATATGTCATCTGATCGGGGGATTTAATATGACCGAGCTTGTCCGGGCGGAACCGGGTGCCGGGACCGCCACCCGATGGTGGCGCGACGCGGTGATCTACCAGGTCTACGTGCGCAGCTTCGCCGACGGCAACGGCGACGGCGTGGGGGACCTGCTCGGCGTGCGCGGCAGGCTCCCGTACCTGGCGGACCTCGGGGTCGACGCGATCTGGCTCACCCCGTTCTACACCTCGCCGATGGCCGACTTCGGCTACGACGTGGCCGACTACCGGGACGTGGACCCGATCTTCGGGTCGCTGGCCGACGCCGGGGCGCTGATCGACGAGGCGCACCGGCACGGCCTGCGGGTCATCGTGGACGTGGTGCCCAACCACACCTCCGACCGGCACGCCTGGTTCCTGGAGGCCCTGGCCGCGCCCTCAGGAGACCCCGCGCGGGAGCGCTACGTCTTCCGCGAGGGCAGGGGCGCGACGGGGGAGCTGCCGCCCAACGACTGGGAGTCGGTCTTCGGCGGGCCCGCGTGGACCCGGCTGCCCGACGGCGAGTGGTACCTGCACCTGTTCGCCCCCCAGCAGCCCGACCTGAACTGGGAGAACCCCGAGGTCCACGCGGAGTTCGAGTCGATCCTGCGGTTCTGGCTCGACATGGGGGTGGACGGCTTCCGCGTCGACGTCGCCCACGGCATGGTCAAGGCGGACGGCCTGCCCGACGTCGGCCACCCCGACCAGGTCGGGATGATCGGCACCGAGGTGGTGCCGTTCTTCGACCAGGACGGCGTGCACGAGATCCACCGCGCCTGGCGCAGGCTGCTCGACTCCTACCCCGGGGAGCGGATCGGCGTCGCGGAGGCGTGGGCGCCCTCCTCGCGGCGGCTGGCCAACTACGTCCGCCCCGACGAGATGCACCAGGCGTTCAACTTCCACTTCCTCGTCGCCCCCTGGGAGGCCGCCGCGTTCCGCGCGGTCATCCAGGAGTCGCTGACGACGGCCGGGACGGTCGGCGCGCCCTCCACCTGGGTGCTGTCCAACCACGACGTCAAGCGCCATCTCACCCGGTACGGCGGCGGCGAGGTCGGCCTGCGCCGCGCCCGCGCCGCCGCCCTGCTGACGCTCTCCCTGCCCGGCTCGGCCTACATCTACCAGGGGGAGGAGCTCGGGCTGCCCGAGGTCCTCGACCTGCCGGAGGAGTTCCAGCGCGACCCGCAGCGCCTGCGCAACCCCGACGACGGCCGCGACGGCTGCCGGGTGCCGCTCCCGTGGGCCGACGGCGAGCCGCACTTCGGCTTCAGCCTGCCCGGCGCCGAGGAGACCTGGCTGCCCATGCCGCCCTCCTGGGGGCCGCTCAGCGTCGCGTCCCAGCTCGGCGACCCGGTCTCCACGCTGAACCTCTACCGGGAGGCGCTGCGGATCAGGCGCGAGCGCCGCTCCTTCGACGACGCCCCCGACGGCGCCCCGCTGACCTGGCTCGACTCCCCGCAGGGCACCCTGGCCTTCGCCAGGGGCGACGGGTTCGCCTGCACGGTCAACCTCACCGGCGAGCCCGTGGAGCTGCCCGCCCCCGGGCGGATCCTGCTGGCCAGCGCGGAGACGGCCGTCGCGGGCGGTACGGTGCGGCTCGCCCCCGACTCCGCCGTCTGGTGGGAACCCGATGCCGCATAGCACCGGGCAGCTCGGTGCCGGTGCCGGTGCCGGCGGCACCGGCACCGCCCGGCTGGCCGACATCGCCGCGCAGGCCGGGGTGAGCGAGGCCACGGTCAGCCGGGTGCTCAACGGCAAGCCCAGCGTGTCGCAGTCGACCCGGCAGGCGGTGCTGACGGCGCTGGACCTGATGGGCTACGAGCGTCCGCAGCGGTTGCGCCAGCGCAGCAACGGGCTGGTCGGCCTGGTCACCCCGGAGCTGGACAACCCGATCTTCCCGGCCTTCGCCCAGGCCTTCGAGAAGACGCTCACCCAGCACGGCTACACCCCGGTGCTCTGCACCCAGTTGCCCGGCGGGGCGGTCGAGGACGAGTTCACCGAGATCCTCGTGGAGCGCGGGGTGAGCGGCATCATCTTCGTCTCCGGGCTGCACGCGGACATCACCGCGCGCTCGGACCGCTACACCCAGCTGATCGGGCAGGGTGTGCCGATCGTCCTGCTCAACGGGCACGCCGCCGACGTGCCCGCCCCGTTCATCTCCCCGGACGACCGGGCCGCGGCCCGGCTGGCCGTGCAGCACCTGGCCGACCTCGGGCACGAGCGCATCGGCCTGGCCGTCGGCCCCGGCCGGTTCGTGCCGGTGATCAGGAAGATCGAGGGTTACCGGCAGGCCATGTCCCAGCTGCTCGGCGTCACGGACGTCGACGGGCTGATCTCGCACTCGCTGTTCTCGGTGGAGGGCGGCCAGGTCGCGGCGGCGCAGCTGCTGGCGCGCGGCTGCACGGGCATCGTGTGCGCGTCCGACCTGATGGCGCTGGGCGCGATCCGGGCCTGCCGCGACCGGGGACTGTCGGTGCCGGGGGAGGTGTCGGTGGTGGGGTTCGACGACTCGCCGCTGATCGCGTTCACCGACCCGCCGCTGACCACCGTGCGCCAGCCCGTGCAGCCGATGGTCACCGCCGCCGTGCACACCCTCCTGGAGGCCGTCGCCGGGGCGCCCGGCGGGCACTCCGAGCTCATCTTCCAGCCGGAACTCATCGTGCGGGGCTCGACGGGCTCCGGCCCCAAGATCGTTCGCTGAACGTCCCCGCCCGCCGGCATTTCGCGGCGATCCATTTCCGCCGCCGTCACGGGCTTCCCCGGCGTGCCCGCCGATCTCTATACTCCGAGATCCTCACACCGAGAAGACCGCCGCAGCCGCCGGTCCTCCGGAACACCGAGAAGACCGTAGCCGCCGGTCCTCCCGGGCAGTGCGAAGGCCGCCAGAGCCGCCGGTCCCCTCGAACATCGCGAAGGCCGTCAGAGCCGCCGGTTCTTCCGCTCGGCACGTTTCCGATCCGGGCCGCCCGCGGTCCGGGACCTCATTCTCGTTCGATCCGTCGATCTCGCGCGCCCGCCCCAGGAGGCCGGTTTGAGTGTGCACGACCTCGCCCAGATCGCTCAGCTCGCCATGATTGCCGATCCTTCCCGGCTCACCGTCCCGATCCACGACCGCGCGGGCACGCCCTCGTGCCGCGCCGTGGGACCGGAGGAGACGCCGTGACGGACGCATCCCACTTACCCGGTACGCCTGACACACCTGACCTGTCAGGCTTACCCGGCGGCCCCCGCCGCCACGAGGCCCACCCCGCCGCCGTCCACCCCGCCTCCGGGGACAGGGCCGCGGTCGTCGGGGCGGGCCCGGCGGGATCGCTGCTCGCCGTCCTCCTCGCCCGCCGCGGCCACCCGGTCGACGTCTACGACATGCGCCCCGACCCGCGCGACGGCAAGGGCGACGGCGAGGGACGCTCGATCAACCTGGGCCTGTCGGCCCGCGGCATCCGCGCCCTGCGGCACGTCGGCCTGTGGAACGCTCTCGGGGACAGGCTCGTGCCCATGCGGGGACGCATGATCCACCGTCCGGGCAGGCCCGCGGCCTTCCAGGCATACGGCACCGACCCGGGGGAGATCCTCTACTCGGTCCGCAGGGACGAGCTGACCACCCTCCTCGTCGAGAGCGCCGCCGCGCACGAGGGGGTGAGGCACCTCTTCGGCGTCCGCTGCGCGGGAGTCGACCGCGAGAGCGGGACGTTGACCCTGGCCGACGCGATCACCGGGGAGACGCGCGAGGCCCGCGCGGACTTCGTGGCCGGCGCGGACGGAGCGTTCTCCGCCGTACGCGCCGCCATGCAGCGGGGGCTCGCCGCCGACTACCGCCAGGAGTTCCTCGAATGGGGGTACAAGGAGCTCACGATCCCCGCGGCCCCCGGCGGCGGCTCCCGCGTCCCGCTGGAGGCGCTGCACGTCTGGCCCGGTGAGAACGCCCTGATCGTCGCCCACCCCAACGTGGACGGCTCGCTCACCGCGACGCTCTTCCTGCCGCACTCCGGCGCCCCCGGCTTCGCCGAACTCGCCGGGGAGCGGGACGTCACCCGTTTCTTCCGGCGGACGTTCCCCGGCGTGGTGGACCTCGTGCCCGACCTGGCCGCGCAGTACGCCGCCAACCCGGTCGGGAACCTGGTGACCATCCGCACCTCGCGCTGGCACCACGCGGACCGGGTGGTCCTGGCGGGTGACGCCGCCCACGCGGTCTACCCGTTCTACGGCCAGGGCATGAACTCGGCCCTGGAGGACTGCCTGGTGCTCGACGGCTGCCTCGCCCGGCATCCCGGCGACCGCGCGGCCGCGTTCGAGGAGTACCAACGGCTGCGCAAACCGCACACCGACATCCTGGCCGACCTGTCGGAGCGGAACTTCGCCGACCTGCGCGACGGCACCCGATCGCCGCTGCGGCTGGCCCGCAGGCAGGCCGACCTCGCGCTGAACCGCGCCTTCCCCACCCTGTGGCGGCCGCTCTACACCATGGTCTCGCACACCGACATGCCCTACGGCGAGGCGTTGCGCCGGGCCCGCCGGCAGGACCGCGTGCTGCGCTGGTCGGGCGCGGCACTGGCCGCGGGGCTGGCGACGGGAGCCGCCCTCGCGGCCGTACGCCCCGGCTCCTCCCCGCGCGGGACGGCCCCGTGATCACGCACCCCGACGACCCGTCGCTCCGCCTGATCGAGACCGCCGACCTCGACGCCCCGTCCCCGCCGCCCGAGGTCCTCGCCCACCGGGACGCGCTGCGGGCCGTCGTGGACTGGGCCGGGACCTACCTGTGCCGCCCGCACCCCGACCTGGGCCGCAACGGCCCGGTCTGCCCGTACGCCCAGGGCTCGCTGAGCCGGAACAGGTTCTACCTCGCGGTGCCCGAGGCGGGACCCCGTGCCGCCGAGACCGTCGAGACCATTGAAGACATCGTCGCCGCGGTGGAGCCCTACCGGGCCTGGTTCGTCCGGCTCGCGCCGCTGGACGGGCCCGAGGCCGTGTTCACCACGATCCTGCTGCTCCTGCCCGGGCTCGGCGACCGCCTGGCGCTCGTCGACGGCGCGCAGAACGCGCTGAAGGACGCCTTCGTCGAGGAGGGCCTGATGATCGGGGAGTTCCACGACGGGCCGCCCGACAAGCCGGGGCTGTGGAACCCGTCGCTGCGCCCCTTGGCCGGTCCCGTGCCGCTGCTCGCGATCCGCCACATGGTCGCCACGGACCTCCCCTTCCTGTGGGGGGACCCGGCCCACCGGCGCGCGTACCTGACCCGGTTCGACGGCAGGGTGCCCGCCCATCTGCGAGAGATCGTCATGGAGGCCGTCATGGAGGGGACCGAGTGATACCGCCCGCGCGCCGCGACCCCGCCGCGCCCATCCCGCTCACCCCCGCCCAGGCACGCCTGTGGTTCCTCGACCGGGCCGGGGCCGGCGGCGGGGCGTCCTACGTCTGCTGGACCTTCCAGCGCCTCGTCGGGCCGCTCGACACGGACGCGCTGCGCGCGGCCTTCACCGCCGTCGTGGGCCGGCACGAGGCGCTGCGCCTGGTCATCGTCGAAGGAGCCGAGGGACCTGCCCAGGTGGTGCGGGAGAGCGGGCCGGAACTGCGGGTGGTGGACGCGCCCGACGAGGAACGGGCGCGCGACATCGTCAGGGACGTGCTCTCGCGCAGGTTCACCCTCGACGGGGCCCTGCTGCACCGGGCCGTGCTGATCAGGCTCGCGTCCGGGGGACACGTCCTGGGCTGGTGCCTGCACCACATCATGTGCGACGCGCCCTCGCTCGGGATCCTGGAGGAGGACCTCTGGGCCTGCTACCGGGCCCTGGCCGACGGCGCGGAGCCGCCGGGGCCGGTCTCCGCCCAGTTCCCCGACTACGCCGCCTGGCTCGCCGAACAGGGGGCGGAGGGGCGCGAGGCGGGCCTGGCCCACTGGCGCGAGCACCTGTCCGGCGCGCCCGCCGTCACCACCCTCCCGCAGGACCGGCCCCGGCCTCGCGAACCCGTACGGGGCGGGGCCCGCCGCTCCCTGCGCCTGCCCGGCACCCTGGTGACCGACCTGTACGCCCTCGTCAAGGCGCGGCGCTGCACCCTGTTCGTCATCGCGATGTCGGCGATGACCGCCGCCCTGGCCAGGAACTCCGACGAGGAGGACGTGGTCGTCGGGACCGCCCTGGTCAACCGGCACCTGATCGAGCTGGAGGGCTCGGTCGGCTGCTACATCAACCTCATCCCGGTGCGGACGGACCTGCGGGCCGACCCCACCCTGGCCGAACTCCTGCGCGCCGTGCGCGGCTCGGTCATCAGGGGGCTCGGGCACCAGGCGACGCCGTTCGAGGAGATCGCCGACCTGGCCGGAGCCCCCCGGGACCTGCGCAGGAACCCCGTCTTCCAGACGCTGCTCGTCATGGGGGAGGGAGGCCGGTCCACCGAGCGGGCGGCGAACCTCACCACGGAGACCTGGGAACTCGACGAGTCCTCGCCCGGCGCCCGCTTCGACCTCACCCTCGTCGTGAGCGTGAGCGAGAGGGGGATCGAGCTGCACGCCGACTACTCCGCCGACCTCTACGACGAGGTCACCGCCGACCGGTTCCTGCGCCACGTCGTCGTCTTCCTGTCCGCCTTCACCGCCACGCCGGACCTGCGGGTCTGGCAGATCCCGCTCCACGACGGGATCCACGCCGGTACGCCGGACGCCTCGTACGGCGGCTCTCCAGGGGGTGAGCGGCCCCTGGACGGGGGCACGCCCGACGGCGGTCCCGAGCCCCGAGACCCCCGGCCCGCCGGGGACTTCACGGCGGTCCGTGGTTCCCGGCCCGCCGGGGACCTCACGGAGGCTCCCGGTTCCCGGCCCGCCGGGGACTTCACGGCGGTCCACGAGCTCATCGTCCGGCGGGCGGCCGAGGCCCCCGCCGCTCCCGCGCTGGTCTCGGAGGCGGGGACGATCGGCTACGGCGAGCTGGAGCGCCGCTCGGCGCGGCTGGCGGCGCGGCTGAGGGAGGCGGGGGCCCGGCGCGAGTCCGTCGTCGCCGTCGTCCTGCCGAACGGCGAGGACGCCGTCGTCGCCCTGCTCGCCGCGCTGCGGGCGGGGGCCGCCTACCTGCCGCTCAACCCGGCCGACCCGCCGGACCGGATCGCCGGGATACTCCTGGAGGCCGGGGCGGTCGCCGCCGTCACCTCCGACGAGCACCGGGACGCGCTCGCGGGCTACCCCGGCGCGGTTCTCACCGCCGGGGCCGCGGAAGAGGCCGGGGACCCCGGGGACCCCGGGAACCCCGGGAACCCCGGCGAGGTGTCGCCCGCGGGACCGGAGGACCTCGCGTACGTGATCTACACGTCGGGGTCCACCGGGCGGCCCAAGGGGGTGATGGTGACCCACGGGACCCTCGCCCGGCTGACCGGGTCGTTCCGCGACATCCACGGGTTCGGGCCCGGCGGGCGGGTGCTGATGCTGCCGCCGCTGACGTTCGACGCCTCGGTGGGAGACGTGTTCCCCGCCCTGTGCTCGGGGGCCGCCCTCGTGCTGCACCCCGACCCCGCCCTGCTCGACGGGCCGGAACTGGTGCGCTTCTGCGCGCGGCACGGCGTGACCGCGGTCGACACCGCGGCCTCCCTGTGGCGCGGGTGGGCGGCCGGACTGGCGCCCGGAGCGGTGCCCGCGGACTGGCCGGTCACCACGATGATGGTCGGCGGGGAGCGGGTGCCGCTCTGGGCGGTCCGCGCCTGGGCCGCCGCCACCGGCGGCCGGGTCGAGCTGTTCAACCACTACGGCCCGACCGAGGCGACCGTGTGCGCCACGGTGCACCGCACCCGCGACGGCGCCGAGGCGGCCGGGCGGGAACACCTGCCGATCGGGCGCCCCCTGCCGCACGTCCGCGCGTACGTCCTCGACCGCAGGGGCGGCCTGGCGCCCACCGGCACGCCGGGCGAGCTCCACCTGGGAGGTGACTGCCTGGCCCGGGGCTACGTCGCCCGGCCGGAGGAGACCGGGGCGCGGTTCGTCCACGACCCCCACGCCGGGCGCGAGGGGGCCCGCATGTACCGGACCGGGGACCTGGCCAGATACCTGCCCGACGGGACGCTGGAGTTCCTCGGGCGGGTCGACCGGCAGCTGAAGGTCAACGGTTACCGGATCGAGCCCGCCGAGATCGAGTCCGCCGTCGCGGCACATCCGGGGGTGCGGGACGCGGCGGTCGTGGCCTCCCCCGAGGGGGACCGGCTCGTCGGCTACGTGGCGCCGCGCACCACCGACCCCGAGGAGCTCCGGGGCTTCCTGCGCGAGCGGCTGCCCCGGCACATGGTGCCCGCCGTGCTCGTACCGCTCGACGAGATCCCGCGCACGCCACACGGGAAGGTCGACGCCGGGCGGCTCCCGGACGCCTCGCGGGACGCGCCGGGATACGTCCCGCCGCGCGGCCCGCTGGAGACGGCGCTGGCCGGGGTGTGGGCCCGGGCGCTCGGCCTTCCCCGGGTGGGACGCCACGACAACTTCTTCGCGCTCGGCGGGTCCTCGCTGCTGGCCGCCAGGGTGCTCGGCGAGGCCCGCGGGGAGACCGGGGCCGAGCTCTCCCTCGGCGGTCTCTTCGAGACGGCCGACCTGGCGGAGTTCGCGGCCTCCGCGGCCACGCCGGAACCGGCCCTCGGCGACGACGACCTGAGGGCGCTGGCCGTGCTGCCCGGCGAGGTGCGCGACGCCCTCGCCTCGATGCGCGGCGTACCGGGGGACGGGGGCGGGGCGCCCGGTTCCGTGTCCGGCGCACCGGGGAACGCGCGCGGCGTCCCCCGCCCGGCCGGCTCCGCGCAGGGCGGGGCTGCGGCGGGGTGGCCGGGGCGGGTGCTGCTGACGGGGGCGACGGGCCTCCTCGGGGCACACCTGCTGGCCGAGTTGCTCGACCGGGGCGTTCCCGAGGTGGTGTGCCTGGTCAGGGCGGGGGACGAGCACGCCGCCGCCGGCCGGGTCCGTGACGTCCTGACCCGGCACGGCCTCTGGAGGCCCGGTTACCGGGAGAGGGTCACCGGTCTGGCCGGGGACCTGGCGGCGCCCAGGCTGGGGCTGGAGCCCGGCCGCTACGACGCCGTGGCGGAGGGGAGCGACCTGATCTGCCACACCGGGCGGATCGTCAGCTTCGTCCAGCCGTACCGGATGCTCGGCCCCGTGAACGTCGGCGGGACCGTGGAGATGGTCCGGCTGGCCGCGCACCTGCGGCCGACGCCGCTGCACACCGTCTCCACCCTCGGCGTGTACCTGGGCCGGGCGGGCGGGGACCGCCCGATCACCGAGGACGAGGCCCCGGACGACCCCGCGGGGCTGGACTCCCCGTACTACCAGAGCAGGTGGGTCGCCGACGCGGTGGCGCGGCGGGCCCGCGAGCACGGCCTGCCCGTGACGGTTTACCGGCCCGCGCGGGTCGGCGGCCACAGCCTCACCGGCGGGGGTGACCCCGCGGACTACCTCAACCGGCTGCTCGCCACGTTCGTCCAGCTCCGCATGGTGCCCGACATCCCGGTCACCGAGGACGTCGTCCCCGTCGACCACCTCGCCGCCGCCATCGCCGCGAGGCTGCTGGACCCGGCGTCGGCGGGGCGCGACTTCCACTACTTCGACGCCGAGGGGATCACCTACCGGCAGATGGCGGCGGCCCTGCTCGATCACGGGTACGACGTCGAGCTCGTCCCCTGGGAGCGCTGGCGGGCGGAGATCCTTCGTCGCTCCGCCACGGGTGAGCCGGTCGCCATGGGGCCGTTCGCCGCCGGTCTGGGCGAGGAGCCACCGGGACCGCGCGGACCGGGGTTCGACACCTCGTTCACCTGCCCGCCGCCCGACGCCGCCCTGATCGGCCGCTATCTCGCGTTCCTCGAAACGTGCCCAGGGCCCCTTTCCGGAACGTCTCCCCGGACGTCCTGCGGAGCCTCCACCGGCGCCTTCGCCGAGCAACCCGCCCGGAAAGCCACCGGGAAACCCATCGGGACGTCCGCCGAGACCGGGACGTCCGCCGGAACGTCCGCCGAAGGAGGGCTCCGTTGAGAGCCGACGCGCTCAGGTTCGCCGGTATCTGGTCCGCCGAGCTGGTGTCGGTGATCGGTTCCAGCCTCACCGGCTTCGTGCTCAGCGTCTGGGTCTACCAGGAGTCCGGATCCGAGACCCAGTTCGCCCTCACCCTGCTCTGCGCCACGCTGCCCGGCATCCTCATCACCCCCTTCTCCGGGGTGATCGTCGACCGCTTCGACAGGAAGAGGGTGCTCGTGCTGAGCGACTGCGGGGCGGCGCTGTCGACGGCCGCGCTGCTGCTGATCGTCCAGGCGCAGAGCCTGGCCGTGTGGCACGTCTACGTCGCCACCGCGGTCGGCGCGATCTGCGCGACCTTCCACCTCACCGTCTACCAGGCGATGACGCCGCTGCTGGTCCCCGAACGCCACCTGGGCCGGGCCAACGGGCTGATGCAGGCCACCTGGGGGCTGCAGATCGCGGCCCCGGTGGCGGCGGGGACGCTGCTGGAGGTGGTGGGACTGCGCGGGGTGCTCCTGCTGGACCTCCTGTCGTTCGCCGTCGCGACGGTCGTGGTCCTGGCGACCAGGCTGCCCAGGTCGGTCACCCGGCCCGAGACCGTCGCGAGCCCGCCGTCGCTGGGCACCGACCTGCTCTTCGGGCTGCGGCACCTGCGCTCCCACGGGCTGTTCCCCCTGGTGGCGGTCTTCGCCGCGTTCAACCTCGTGTTCGCCGTCGCGGGGGTGCTGATCCGCCCGCTCATCCTGTCGTTCACCGGGCCCGCCACGCTCGGGGTGCTGGTGTTCGCCGGTGGGGCGGGGCTGTTCGCGGGAAGCCTCGTCATGGGCCTGTGGGGAGGACCGCGCCGCAGGATCACCGGGATGAGCCTCTTCATGGCGGCGGGCGGGCTCGCCCTGGCCGCGCACGGCCTGTCGCCCTCGGTGGTGCTCATCGCGGTGGTCGCCCCCGCCTTCCTGTTCGTCCTGCCGGTGGTCAACGGCTGCGTGATGACGGTCCTGCAGCTCAAGACGGAGGCGGGGGCGCTCGGCCGGGTGCTCGCCACGGCGCGCACCCTGTCCCAGTGCGCGATGCCCATCGCCTACCTGAGCGCCGCGCCCGCCGCCGAACATCTGACCGGGCCCCTGCTGATGCCGGGCGGCGCGCTCGCCGGGAGCGTCGGGGAACTGATCGGGACCGGTCCCGGCAGGGGCACCGCCCTGATCTTCCTGGTCGACGGGCTGCTGCTCGTCGCCCTCGCGGTCACGACCTTCGTCCTTCCCCGGCTCCGCCGCCTGGAGCGCGAGATCCCCGACGCGCCCAGAACGGACACCGCACCCGCCCCGGTCTCCTGACCCCCGCCCCTGCCTCCCGGCCCCGCCCCGGCGCTGCCCCCTGACCCCGCCCCGGGACCGCGCCCCGTGAAAAACCTTCGGAACCGTACTCCCGTGAGAAACCTTCACAACCGCGACCCTCACGCACCGCGCCCCATACGAACCGCGACCCTTACGAACGAGGTCCGATGCCGCTGCACCTGACACCCGAGGACGCCCGCCGCTACCTGGAGAGCGGAGAGGCGCCCGGTCCGCATCTCGACGTGATCGGCGCCATGTCGGCGCACGCCGCCGCGGCCGGGCTCCGGCTCGGCCTGTTCGAGGCCCTGGCGGACGGGCCCAGGGACCTGCCCGAGCTGGCCGCCGGGCTCGGCGCCGACCGGGACGGCCTGCGCGTCCTGCTCGGCGCGCTCGCCGCGACCGGGTATGTGACCTCCGAGTCCGGCGGGTACGCGCTGACCGCCGTGTCCCGCCCGCTGCTCGGCGGGTACGGCAACACGCTGCTGTTCTGGCAGGAGGTCCTGGCCGGGCTCTGGGGCGGGCTGGAGGAGTCGGTGCGCTCGGGCAGGCGCGGCGCCGACTTCTACGCCTGGCTGGCCGGGCGCCCCGAGGTGCTGGCCCGCTTCCAGCGGTTGCTCCAGGACCAGGCGGGGTGGCTGGCGGAGGAGATCGCCGCCGTCGCCCCCCTGCCGGGCGGCGCCTCCCGGCTGCTCGACCTGGGCGGCGGGCACGCCCGCTACAGCATCGCCTACTGCCGCGACCGGCCGGATCTGCGCGCCACCGTCGTCGACCTGCCCTCGGGGATCGAGGCGGGCCGCCCGGCGGTGGCCTCGGCGGGGATGGCCGACCGCGTCACCCTCCTCGCCGGGGACATCCTGGCCGATCTCCCGTACCGGGACCAGGACGCCGTGCTGCTGTTCAACCTGCTGCACGGCTTCGGCGAGGAACAGGCCTCGGCCCTGCTGCGGGCCGCGGCGCGCACGCTGCGTCCCGGCGGGGTCGTGCTGGTCCTCGACCGGGATCCCGGCCATCCGGGCGACGCGGCGGCGCGGGCCTTCACCCCGCTCTTCGAGCTCAACCTGCACCACACCCAGGGCGGGCGGCTGTACTCCCCGGAGACGATCACCCGGTGGCTCGCCGAGGCGGGTTGTCACGGGCCGCAGGAGTATGTCCTGACGCGCTCCCCGGCCCACCTCCTGACCATCGCCACCAGGGCGTGAGCCGCGCGGACGGCGACCGGGCCCGCCCGGCCCGCCGGAGCGGAGCCGCCGCCTCCCGGCCCGCCGGAGTGAAGCGAAGGTAACGACCGGCTGTGCGTCCTTCGCTCGGATCGCTGGGGGAACCCCGGGTGTGCGAAGATCTGCGCTGACGTACAGGCGGTGACGGCGATGGAGCGTGCCAGGATGAACTCGACGAGGCTGTGGGCCGCTCCCGTGGTGGGGGCTCTCGTGGCGGGAAACATGCTCGTCGCCGTGCCCGGAGCCGCCGCGGCCGCGGCGGGCACCGTCTACTACGTCGACTCCAGGTCCGGAGACGACTCCGCCGCCGGGACCTCGGCCGCGGCGGCCTGGCGCAGCCTGGACAACGTCAACGCCGCCACCCTGGGCCCCGGCGACACCGTGCGCCTCAAGCGCGGCGGCAGCTGGCCGGGCGCGCTGACGCTGTCCGGCCGGGGCACCGCCGCCAGCCCCATCTCGGTCGAGCCGTACGGCGAGGGCGCGGCCCCGAGGATCAGCGGCAGGGACGCGGCCTGCGTGGTGATCTCGGGCTCCTACGTGCGGGTCGTGGGGGTGCGGGCGAGCAACTGCCAGTGGGCCGGCTTCGAGGTCGGCGGCAGCCGCAACGAGCTCGACCGCGTCATCGCCGACCGCAACGTCACCGGGGTCCACTTCGTCGGCGCGCGCAACGTCGTCAAGAACAGCGTCCTGAGCGACAACAACCGCATGAGCGTCAACGACGAGGGCGGCGACGACGACTCCGGCGCGTTCGGCGTGCTGCTCAACGGCGACGACAACCTCGTCACCGGAAACGTGATCACCGGCAGCTACGCGAGCAGCAAGGACTACGGCACCGACGGCGCCGCCGTGGAGGTGTTCAACGGTGACCGCAACCGGATCACCCACAACGTCGCCAGGAACAACGAGACCTTCGTCGAGCTCGGCGCGCAGAAGGGCAAGACCGCCGGAGGCAACATCTTCGCCCACAACGTGGTCACCTCCTCGCGCAGGGGCTCCTTCCTCGTCACCCGAGGCGCCCGCCACGTGGTCGGGCCGGTGAAGGGCACCGTCGCGGTGCACAACTCGGTCTACCTGCCCGCCCGCAAGACCCTCGGCTGGGCCTGCCACGACGGCTGCTCCCCGGCGATCCTGAAGCTGCGCAACAACATCATCGTGGTCGGCGGCGAGGTGGGCTTCGAGGACGGCAAGGGGGCCGACGAGGACGCCGGCGTCTACAAGGGCCGCTCCCGCAAGTTCAAGCTCGGCCCCCGGTCGATCATGGCCGATCCCCGCTTCAGGAGCCGGACGGACCTGCGCCTGCGCCCCGGCTCCCCGGCGCTCGGCCGCGGCGTCAAGCTCGGCCCCACCTGGTACGGCGGGGCGGGCCTGGCCCGGGACCTCTCCGGTGCCGCGCTGTCCGCGACCCCCGCCGCCGGGGCCTACCAGTCCTGATTTTTACGCACTTTGGGTCTTATTCTGGACATCTCCCCGGAACCTTCGTGAAACCTGGCTAGGACAGTCTGGTGCGCAGAGCGAGGTGATCGGCATGATGTTGCGGCTACGTGTTTCCTTCCCGGACAGGCCGGGCGCACTGGGCCAGGCGGCCCGGGTGCTCGGCACGCTGGGTGCGGACATCCTCCAGGTGACGGTCCTGGAACGCGAGCTCGGCCGGGCGGTGGACGACTTCACCGTCTCCTGGCCCGGCACCGTGGACGCGGAGACGGTCAGGGACCGCCTCTCCGGCGTCCCCGGGATGCGCGTCGAGGGTGTCTGGCCCACTCGCGAGATACCCGGCACCGCGCCCGACTACGACCTGCTGAAACACGTCGCCGCCGATCCCGGCAGGGCCTTCGCCACCCTCGTGGACGCCATGCCCGACCTGGTGAGCGCCGAGTGGGCGGTGATCCTGTCGCCGGAGAGCGGAGATCTCCTCCACCGTAGCTGGCAGGCTCCGGTGGCCCTCGACGAGACGGGCGGCCTCGTCGGCGTCAAGGCGGCCGACCTCGCCACGCTGCGCCCCGCCGTCCTCGATTCCGGGCGGCATCGGCTGATGAGCCTCCCGGTGCCGGACACGAGCCGGCACCTGGTCCTGGCCAGGGGTGACGGCCCGCCCTTCCACCGCGCGGAGCTGGACCGTGCCACCCGCGTCCTGGAGATCGTCTCCACCATGAGCCGATCCTCCTAAGTCCCCGCGTTTCCGATATGTCGGTTATTGGGTAGGAAGGCGGGGAGTGGCTCGGCGCCACCTTTCGTGACCGCGCCTTTTGTCCGTCGTGCCCGGTCCCGCCCACCGCGGGCGGCCGGGTCCGCCCGGCGGGACGGTGGCCGTCGCGCCCACCCGCATCAGATCTCCCCCCGATAGACGCCGCTGGTCGTATCGGTACCGGGCCCTCGCGGGTCCGCGAGGAGGGCAGCCTGATGCCTGAGCGCCACCACGTGACGATGATCCTGCTGGGGCTGTGCCTGGGAGCCGGTACGGCCTGCGGGGGGAGCCCGGCCGTCACGGACACCGCCGCGGTCCCGGTGCGAGACCCCGGCATCGAGCGAAGTCCCGGTCCCCGGCAGAGCGCCACTCCCGGCGCCACCCCCGGTACCGGTTCCCCGGGGAGCGCCGCACCCGTGCCGGAGGGGTTCAAGCGGATCGGGGGACCCGCCAACGGTGTCACCGTCGCCGTCCCGGAGGAATGGGTGGCACTCGACCTGACCAAGGACGATCTCGACAAGGGGCTGAAGAGCAGCGGCCTGTCGGGGCCCACGCTGGAACAGGCGAAGAAGAGCCTGCAGACCCTGGTCGACAACAACGGCATCTGGGCGTCGGACACCGACTCGGTGAAGACCTCCAGGAACGGCTTCCCCACCAACCTCAACGCCTTCTGCCAGGCCGGCCGGCAGATCTCGACGGAACAGCTGCTCAGGGAGACCAGATCCCAGCTGGAGCAGCTCAACGCCAAGGTCATCGAGACGGGGAAGGTGCGGATCGGCTCCAGGGAGGTGGCGCGGCTCGTCTACTCGTTCGAGACCGACGGCGTCAACGTCCGGGGCACCCAGTACTACGTGCCGGTCGAGGACAGGACCTGCATCGTCACGCTCAGCACCGACACCGGGGGCAAGCAGGAGCTGTTCGACCGGATCGGCGAGACGATCAGGCCGGTCTGACCGCCCCGCCTCCCGAGGCGGGAGCCCGGCCCGTACGGCCGGCCGCCGCACCGGCGCCGTCGCGGTGGCTCCGGGGCGGTGGCTCCGGGGCGGCGCCGTGTCAACGCCGTGTCAACGCCGTGTCAACGCCGTGTCAGCGCTGCGGCGGGTCGATGCGGGCGCCGTCCATGGTGAAGAGCATCAGGCGGGTGACGTCGACACCGACCCTGGCGGGCTCTCCGGACCGCCATACCGGGCGGGAGCCCAGGCGGACGATGAGGTCGGCCCGGCGGTGGTGGCCGCTGACGTGCTCCTGCTGCTGCTGAGGCTCGGCGTCCTCGTCGAACACGCCGCCGGGCATCATCCGTCGCAGGACCGAGCGGATCCGCCCGCCGACGAGGGGGACGCCCAGGCCGTTGGCCTTGTGCCGGGGGTCGGGAGGCTCGGGCACGGCCACGGAGGCCAGCCCGCTCTCGACGTAGGCGAGCCACTCGTGGCCGTGGTACTCCAGGGCGCGGACGCGGCCGAGGAAGGTCGGCCCCTCGAAGCTGTCGGGGACCGGGGCCAGGCAGTCCGGGCGCAGGCCGACGATGATCTGGTGGCCCACGTGCTGGGAGATGACGTACGCCCTGGGATCGGTCCAGGGGATCATGATCTGGTGCGGGCCGAAGTCCAGCAGGATGAACTGGTTCTGCGGGGTGCGCACGGTGGCCGCGAGCAGGTTGATCTGCTGGGAGCTGAGGAAGGCCGCGGTGAAGGCGGTCGCGGGGTCGTTGTAGACCTGGCCGGGAGTGCCGACGTCCTGCAGGACGCCGCGGTTCATGATGGCGATCCGGTCGGCCAGCGTGAGGGCCTCGACCTGGTCGTGCGTCACGTAGATCGTGGTCACCCCGAGGGAGCGGACCAGCGACGAGATCTCCATCCGCAGCTCGGTGCGCATGCCCGCGTCCAGATTGGAGAGCGGCTCGTCCATCAGGAAGAGCGAGGGCTGGCGGACGATCGCGCGGCCCATCGCCACGCGCTGGCGCTGGCCGCCGGAGAGCGTTCCAGGGCGCCGTTCCAGGGTCTCGTCGATGTGCAGCGCCTTGGACAGCTCCGTCACGCGCTCCCTGACCATCGCGGGGTCGGCCTTCGCGATCTCCAGGGGGAAGGCGATGTTGCCGCGTACCGTCCGGTGCGGATAGAGCGCCCCGTTCTGGAACACCATGGCCACGTCGCGGTCGCGGGGAGCGAGCTCGTTGGCGAGCGTGCCGCCCAGCCACAGGTCCCCCTCGGTGACCTCCTCCAGACCCGCGATCATCCGGAGCAGGGTGGATTTGCCGCAGCCGGAAGGGCCTAACAGAACGAGAAACTCCCCGTTTTCCGCGCGCAGACTCATGCGGTCGACCGCGAGGTATCCACCCGGGTATACCTTGCTCACGTTGTCGAGGACGACGGTACTCATGCGCGCTCGTTCCTCCCGGACGCCCCCGCCCGGATCCCAGCTGTGTGATTGATGAGGTAGTACATCGCGACACTTGCCCGTGTGTCCATAGATGTCGTTAGAAATCGCTCATCTAATGGTTACTTCTCCGTTCCCGGGCGTGACGGTCAGTCGTGACAACAAACCTTTACCCGAGTGCCAGCACGAAGGTTGAAATGTTACAATTTGCGAAAAGTTGCAGAAACGAATTTCATAGGGGACGCCGGATGCCGATCGGTTCGCGTCCGGTTCGGCCGCACGGTGGGGTGACTGCTTGATGGACGGTGAGCTCGCGCAGCCCTCACGCTTCCGCTCCGACGGGACGACGATCCGGCTGGCCGACATCGCCGCGCAGGCCGGGGTGAGCGAGGCCACGGTCAGCCGGGTGCTCAACGGCAAGCCCAGCGTGTCGCAGTCGACCCGGCAGGCGGTGCTGACGGCGCTGGACCTGATGGGCTACGAGCGTCCGCAGCGGTTGCGCCAGCGCAGCAACGGGCTGGTCGGCCTGGTCACCCCGGAGCTGGACAACCCGATCTTCCCGGCCTTCGCCCAGGCCATCGAGAAGGCGCTCACCCAGCACGGCTACACGCCGGTGCTCTGCACCCAGCTGCCCGGGGGCGCCCCGGAGGACGAGTTCACCGAACTCCTGATGGACCGCGGGGTGAGCGGCATCGTCTTCGTCTCCGGGCTGCACGCCGACACCACGGCCAAGATGGACCGTTACACGCGCCTGATCGAGCGCGGGCTGCCGATCGTCCTGCTCGACGGCTACAGCGAGCGCGTCGAGGCGCCCTTCGTCTCCCCGGACGACCGGGCCGCGGCCCGGCTGGCCGTGCAGCACCTGGCCGACCTCGGGCACGAGCGCATCGGCCTGGCGGTGGGGCCGCGCCGGTTCGTGCCGGTGATCAGGAAGATCGAGGGCTACCGGCAGGCCATGTCCCAGCTGCTCGGCGTCACGGACGTCGACGGGCTGATCTCGCACTCGCTGTTCTCGGTGGAGGGCGGCCAGGTCGCGGCGGCGCAGCTGCTGGCGCGCGGCTGCACGGGCATCGTGTGCGCGTCCGACCTGATGGCGCTGGGCGCGATCCGGGCCTGCCGCGACCGCGGGCTGTCGGTGCCGGGGGAGGTGTCGGTGGTGGGATTCGACGACTCACCGCTGATCGCGTTCACCGACCCGCCGCTGACCACTGTGCGCAAGCCCATCGGCGCGATGGCCTCGGCGGCGGTGGCGACCCTCCTGGAGGAGATCAACGGGGTCCGCGCCAAACACGTCGAGCTGATGTTCCAGCCCGAGCTCGTCGTCCGCCGCTCGACCGGCTCCGGCCCCCTGGTCAGCCGCTAGGGACACGCGTCCGGCCGGGTGGGAGCCGGTGGGAGCCGGTAGGAGCAGGTGGGAGCAGGTGGGAGCAGGTGGAAGCATGGCCCGATGAACATCGGTCACGACGTCGTCGTCATCGGCGGCACCGGAGTCGACACCACCGCCTACGTGCCCGCGCTGCCCCTGCCGTACGCCGACACCTACGCGGTCCCGCCGGTGGTCGACCGGATCGGCAACACCGGCAGCGGCGTCGCCCTCGGCTGCCACGCGCTCGGGCTGAGGGTCAAGCTGGTCGACCTGATCGGCGACGACCCGCAGGGCCGGTTCATCCGGGCCCACTTCGCGGAGAGGGGGGTGGACACCGGCTGGGCGCTCGCGCCGCAGGGGACCCGGCGCAGCATCCTGCTCGTCGGCCCGGACGGGCGGCGCACCTCGCTGTTCGACCCGCGCGCGGCGCCGGGCGAGCGGCTGCCCAGGGAGCTCTACCTGGACGCGGTCCGCGGGGCCCGGCACGTCCACGTGTCGATCACCGACTTCTCCCGGCACGTCTACCCCGACCTGCGTACCGGTTCCGTCTCCACCGACCTGCACGACTGGGACGGCGAGAACGACCACCATCGGGACTTCGCCTACTCCTCCGACCTGGTCTTCCTGTCGGCCACCGCGCTCGGCCCGCGTCGCGACGAGGTCATGCGCGACATCCTGGGACGTGGCCGGGCGAGGGCCGTGGTCTGCACGGAGGGCGCCGAGGGCTGCCGCGTCCTGGACGCGGACGGCTTCCGCGGCTTCCCCGCCGCTCCCCTGCCGGGGCCGGTGGTCGACAGCAACGGCGCGGGCGACGCGTTCGTCTCGGGGGTCCTGTACGGGCTGCTCTCCGGGCGTTCCCTCGACGACTCCATCCCCCTCGGCGCCGTCGCCGGAGCCCACGCCTGCACGTCGGCGGGCACCCACGAGAACCCCGTCGGCGAGCCGGACCTCCTCCTTCGCGCCGGAGAGGCGGGAGAACCCGGCCGCGCGGAAGGACCCGGCCGCGCGGGAGGACCCGGCCGTGCGGGAGGACCCGGCCGTGCGGGGGAACCCGGGGAACCCGTCCGCCTCCCGTAGCCCTCGCGCGGGCGCGCCGACCCCACCCGCCCGGCCGCCGCGTGACGGCGTCCTCCGGGTCCGGGGGGCGCCGAAAACCGTTTGCGCGGCGGAGGGAAGGGCCGACACACTCTCCGGGTGGTAGAGAGCCTGCACGGTGACGGGCGCGCCGGCATCGACGCGGCGCTGGTGAAGCGACTGGTCGCGGCCCAGTTCCCGCAGTGGAGCGCCCTTCCCGTGACCCCGGTCGAGGTCGACGGGTGGGACAACCGCACCTACCGTCTCGGTGACGAGATGACGGCGCGCCTTCCCACCGCCGCCGGTTACGTCCCGGCGGTCGACAAGGAGGATCGATGGCTGCCGATCCTCGCCCCGTCGTTGCCGGTCGACATTCCCGTGCCGCTGGCCAAGGGGGGTCCGGGCGAGGGATACCCGTTCAGCTGGTCGATCCGCGGATGGCTGGACGGCGAGACCGCGAGCCTCGACCGCATCGGCGACCTGCCCGGGTTCGCGGTCTCGGTCGCCGGTTTCCTTCTCGCCCTGCAGCGCGCCGACGCGACCGGCGGGCCGCCGGCGGGCGCGCACAGCTTCCACCGGGGTGCGTCACCGGCCCACTACGACGACGAGACGCGCCGCTCCCTCGCCGCGCTGGACGGCCACGTCGACACCGTCCGGGCGTCGGCCGTGTGGGACGCCGCCCTCGCGGCGACCTGGTCCGGGCCGCCGGTGTGGTTCCACGGCGACATCGCGAGCGGCAACCTGCTGGTCAGGGACGGGAAGCTGGCCGCCGTCATCGACTTCGGGACGTCGGGCGTCGGTGATCCCGCCTGCGACCTGGTGATCGCGTGGACGATGTTCTCCGGCGAGAGCCGGGAGGCCTTCCGCAGCGCCGTCGGCCAGGAGCCCGCCACGTGGGCGCGGGCTCGTGGCTGGGCGCTGTGGAAGGCCCTGATCACCCTGGTCAGGGACCTCGACGGGGACGAGAGGCGAGCCGCGGAGCACCGCCGCGTCATCGACGAGGTCCTGGCCGACCACGATCGCACCGGCTGACGCCACCGCCACCGACACCGGCACTGACGCCACCGACGCCACCGCCACCGACGCCACCGCCGCCGGCTGCGTCGGTGCCGGCACCGACGCAGCCGGCGGCGGCGGCGCGGATCCTACTCGCCGGTCAGCTCGTCGAGGACGGCCCTGGCGGAGGCGCGGTAGGCGTCCACGTTGCGCAGCTTCACGTGCTCGTAGCCGCGGATCACCTCGGGCAGCTCGGCCAGCTCGCGGACCCGCTCCCCGGTCTCCGGGCGCAGGCGGTCCAGCGCGCTGTGCACGTCGCGGGTGTACTCGGCGGCGAGCTCCCGCTCGGTCCCGCGCACCCCGCCCAGGCCGAACGGGTCCAGGCGGGTGCCGCGCAGCGCGCGCATGCCGTACAGCAGGCGGAAGGCCGGGTCGAACCAGGCGCCGAGGCGGAGCTTGCGCCTCATGCCCAGGGCGCGCAGGAACGGCGGGTGCAGGTTGTAGGAGACCCGCGCGCCGGGGCCGAACTCGGCGGCGATCCGCGCCCGCTCGGCCGGGTCGAGGTGCAGGCGGGCCACCTCGTACTCGTCCTTGTAGGCCATCAGCCGGTGCAGCTGCCGCGCGTAGGCCTCGGTGACGGCGGTGCTCCCGGGGGAGACCTCCCGCTCCCTGGCGAGGACCGCGCGGACCGCGTCGGCGTACCGGGCGGCGTAGCGCGCGTTCTGGTACGCGACGAGGTCGGGCACCCGGACCGTGAGGATCCGGTGCAGCTCGGTGCCGGGCTCGGCGACCGCGTCGACCAGGCCTGCCGTCTCCGGGCCGGGCGGCGGCGCGACCGGGGCGGCGGGGCGGGTCGCCGCCGCCACGGCCTCGGGGGCGGCCACCACCGCGCGGCCCCAGTGGAAGGCGGCGACGGTCCGCTCGGCGGCCCGGCCGCCGCCCGCGCGGATGGCCCGCTCGATCGACTCCAGGCCGAGCGGGATGAGCCCGCGCTGCCAGGCGGCCCCGACGATGATCGTGTTGGCCGGCATGTGGTCGCCGAACAGCGCCTGGGCCATCTCCTCGGCGTCGAGGTAGACGTTCAGCTCGCGCCGGGTCCGCGACTCCAGCGCGCCGATCGGCGAGGCCACGTCGGTCAGGTGGGTGGCCGGGTCGAGCACCATCGAACCGGTCGGCACCAGGCTGGTGGAGACCACCGCCACGGTACGGTCGCGGTCGGCGGCGGCCAGGTGGGCGGGATCGGTGGCGCCGATCAGGTCCAGCGCCAGGTAGGCGTCCACGCTGGCCGCGCCGCCCCGCGCCGAGCGGTCGCCGTCACCGTCGAAGATGAGGATGTCGGAGACGACCGTGCCGCCCTTCTGGGCCAGGCCGGTCTGGTCGAGCCCCCGCGACCGCCTGCCGTCGAGCATCGCGGCGGTGCCGAGGATCTGCGCGACCGACACCACGCCGGTGCCGCCGATGCCGACCAGCCTGATCGAGGTCTCCCCGGTGCGCGCCTCGGGCAGGGGCATCTCCGGCGGCGCGGGCACCGCGGCGCGCCTCTTCGCGGCCGCCTTCCCCTTCGCGGGCAGGACGGTCAGGAAGGAGGGGCAGTCGCCCTCCACGCACGAGTAGTCCTTGTTGCAGGACGACTGGTGGATCTCGGTCTTGCGGCCGAACTCGGTCTCCACCGGCAGCACGGACAGGCACTCGGACTTCTGCCCGCAGTCGCCGCAGCCCTCGCAGACCCGCTGGTTGATCGCCACCCGCCTGGCGGGGTCGGGCAGGTCGCCCTTCTTGCGCAGCCGCCGCTTCTCGGCCGCGCACTGCTGGTCGTGGATGAGCACGGTCACGCCGGGGATCGCGGCCAGCTCGCGCTGGGCGTCCTCCAGCGCCGTCCTGTCGCGCACCTCGGCGATGCCCGCCAGCCTGACCCCCCGGTAGCGCTCCGGCTCGTCGGTGGTGACGACGATCCTGCGCACCCCCTCGGTCTCCAGCCAGCGGGTCAGGTCGGGCACCGACAGCGCCGGGGTGATCGTCTGCCCGCCGGTCATCGCGACCGCGCTGTTGTAGAGCAACTTGTAGGTGATGTTGACGCCCGCGCCGACCGCGGCCCTGACCGCGAGCGAGCCGCTGTGGTGGAAGGTGCCGTCGCCGAGGTTCTGGAAGATGTGCGGGGTGTCGGTGAACGGCGCCTGGCCGATCCACTGCGCGCCCTCGCCGCCCATCTGGGTCAGGCCGGTGAGCGTGCCCTTGCCCTCGCGGTTGAGCACCACCATGGTGTGGCAGCCGATCCCGGCGCCGACGGGCGCGCCGTCGGGGACGGCGGTGGAACGGTTGTGCGGGCAGCCCGAGCAGAAGAAGGGGGTGCGCTTGGGGGTGAGCAGCGTCAGCGGCGCCGGGCGCGAGATGACGGAGAGCCCCTTCGTCACCTGCTCGCCGAGGCCGGTCAGGCCGTTCGAACCGTCCAGGTCGGTCAGGCCCCGGCGGCGCAGCCGGAAGGCGATGGCCTTGGCGGCCAGGTCGGCGTCGACGGCGCCGTGCCGGGGAATGAGCCGCGCGCCGTTCTCGTCGAGCTTGCCCAGCACGCGGGGGGCGTCGGCGGTCCCGTACAGGATGTCCTTGACCGAGGTCTCCAGCAGCGGGGCCTTCTCCTCCACGACGAGGATCTCCGACAGTCCCCGGGCGAAGGTCCGGACGATCTCCGGGTCCAGCGGCCAGAGCATGCCGATCTTCAGGAGGCGGACACCGGCCTGCTCCGGCGTGACGCCGAGTTTGCGGAAGCCCTCGCGGACGTCGTAGTAGGCGGTTCCGGAGGCGACGACGCCCAGCCAGGCGTCGCGGGGGTCGGCGGTGACGCGGTTGAGCCCGTTCTCGCGGGCGTAGGCGCGGGCCAGGTCGAGACGCGGGCCGACGAGCGTGCGCTCCATCTCCAGCGACCACGGGGTGAGCAGGGTGGCGTCGGGCACGTGCCGGTACGGCCTGCCCTGGTACTCGACGACGGGCATGACCGGGACGACCCGGTCATGCCCGACGTCCACGGTGCCGGTGCCGTCCACGACGTTGGAGACGGCCTTCACCGCGACCCACAGGCCGCTGGCCCGGGACGCCGCGATCGCGTGGCGTCCCAGGTCGAGCAGCTCCTGGACGCTGCCGGGGTGGACGATCGGCATGCCCAGCGTGGCGAGCGTGCCCTCGGTCGCCGAGGGGAGGGTGGAGGACTTGCAGGTCGGGTCGTCGCCGCAGAGGGCGATCAGGCCGCCCTCGGGGTGGGCGCCGACGAAGTTGCCGTGCCGGAACGCGTCGGCCGCGCGGTCGACGCCGGGCGCCTTGCCGTACCAGACGCCCAGCACGCCGGAGGTGCGCGGGCGGGGGAGGGCGGGCACGAGCTGGCTGCCCCAGACCGCGGTGGCGCCGAGTTCCTCGTTCTGCCCGGGGCGGTGCACCACGCCGAGCGGCTCGGTGTGCCGGCGGGAGCGGGCCAGCTCCTGGTCGAAGCCGCCGAGGGGGGAGCCGGGGTAGCCGGACACCATCGTGCCGGTACGGAGACCCGCCGCCCCGTCGGCGCGCATCTGGTCGATGATCACCCTGACCAGGGCCTGGGTTCCGGTCATGAAGACCCGGCCCTCGTCGAGCAGGTAGCGGTCGTCGGGGGAGATCTCCCGGGCGTCTGCGAAGATCGTCATGTTTGGTCCCGTCGTCGGCGCTCCTGCGTTGCCGCAAGGTTATGCCAGGTAGAACAAAACTCGATGTCAAACTTTCCAAGGTTGGCCCCCCTCGTTAGCATCCGATGTCATGGATGTGACAGATCGCGCAATTCTCGGTCTCCTGCAGGTGGAGGGGCGGCTGAGCAACCTGGAGCTGGCCGAGCGGGTGCGGCTGACCCCCTCGCCGTGCCTGCGCCGGGTCCGCAACCTGGAGGAGGCCGGAGTGATCACCGGCTACCGCGCCGTGATCGACCCGACGGCCGTGGGGCGGGGCTTCCAGGTCGTCGCCTACGTCGAGCTGGAGGGCCAGGACGCCGAGACGGTCACCGCCTTCGAGGCCGCCGTCATGGAGATCGACGACGTGGTGGAGTGCCTGCGCATGTTCGGCCGCCCCGACTACGTGCTGCGGGTGGCGGTGCCCGACATGGACGCCTACAGCCAGCTCTGCCTGGAGAGGCTCGGCCGCCTGCCCGGCCTCGACAAGCTCACCTCGCAGATCGCCATGAAGGCCCTCAAGCCCGGCGGCGTCCTGCCCCTGTAACCGTTCCTCCCGGAGCCGTTCCTCCTGGAGCCGCCCCCCTTCCGGAGGCGCCTCTCCCGGAGGTGCGCCGTGCCTCTCGGGTCCGGCGGGAGCCGTGTGTGAGCCGGTCCCGTCCGGAGGGCTTCCTCGTCCCGGCCGCCGTTCGCCCGGCCCCCGGGCCGCCCCGCCGATAAGGGTGTCCGTAAAGCCTGTTTTGTCGGAAATTGAATAAAGCCTACTATTTCTGTAGGGTTAGCCGAGAAGCCGCTGACGACGTGTTCCCAGCCCGTCGCCGGTGGCGTACCACAGCGACCCCTTCCGGCGTGCCCTCGCCGACCGCGACGAAGTGAACCGTCCGAAACCATGCCCGCAACGGCCCCCACGCCTCTCGTGCGGCCCGATGGCGCGGACGGTCATCGGGAGAGACAGTGAAAAGGAAGACGACGCCCCTCATCGGAGCCGTGATCGCGGCCGCGCTGGCCCTCGCCGGCTGCGGCTCGGGCACCGGCCCGGACTCCGGTTCGGGCTCCGCCCCCGGGGGGAGCGCCGCGCCCGGGGGATCGGCGGCCGCCTTCGACCCGGCCGCGACGATCGAGGTCGGCTCGCTCTACGAGCCGCAGAACCTCGACAACACCGGCGGCGGCGGTCAGGGCGTGACCGAGGCGTTCAACGGCAACGTCTACGAGGGCCTGTTCCGGCTCACCGACGAGGGCAAGGTCGAGAACCTGCTCGCCGAGAGCCAGAAGGTCAGCGCCGACGGCCTCACCTACACCTTCACCCTGCGCGACGGCGTCACGTTCCACTCGGGCGATCCCCTCACCTCCGCCGACGTGAAGCACAGCATCGAGCAGGTCACCGCGAAGAAGTCGCAGTCGGCCCGCAAGAGCGCCTTCGCCGTCGTCAAGAGCATCGAGACCCCCGACGACGGCACGGTCGTGGTGAAGCTGAAGGACAGGTCGATCTCGTTCGTCTACAACCTCAGCTACGTCTGGATCGTCAACGACGCGGCGAAGGACCTGGCGAAGTCCGAGGACGGCACCGGCCCGTACCGGCTCGGCGAATGGAAGCGCGGCTCCACGCTGAGCCTGACGCCGTTCGACGGCTACTGGGGCACCGCCCCGGCGAACAAGGGCGTGGTGTTCCACTACTTCACCTCGGCGACCGCGCTCAACAACGCGCTGCTGACCGACGCCGTCGACATCGTGACCAGCGAGCAGAGCCCGGACGCGCTGGAGCAGTTCAAGAACAACCCGAACTACAAGGTCAACGACGGCCGGTCGACGACCAAGCTCCTGCTGGCCTTCAACGACAGGGTCAAGCCGTTCGACGACAAGCTCGTCCGCAAGGCCGTCGGCGCCGCCATCGACGACCGCAAGCTGCTCGACTCCGTCTGGGGCGGCTACGGGACGCCGATCGGCTCGATGGTCCCGCCCACCGACCCGTGGTACGAGGACCTCACCTCGCTCGACCCCTACGACGTGGAACTGGCCAGGAAACAGCTCGCCGAGGCCGGTTTCCCGAACGGGTTCGCCTTCACGCTCGACACCCCGAACTACGACCCGCACCCCACCGCGGCCACGTTCATCAAGGGCGAGCTGGCCAAGATCGGCGTCAACGTGACGATCAACGTCATCACCGCCGACGAGTGGTACACCAAGGTGTTCAAGAACCGCGACTTCGCCGCCACGCTGCAGGAGCACGTCAACGACCGCGACGTCGTCTGGTACGGCAACCCCGACTTCTACTGGGGCTACGACAACCCCGAGGTGACCAGGCTGGTCGACGAGGCCGAGCGGTCCGACACCGTCGAGAAGCAGGCCGAGCTGCTCAAGCAGGCCAACCGGAAGATCGCCGAGGACGCCGCCGGCGACTGGCTCTACCTCTACCCGCAGATCGTGGTGGCCTCGTCGTCGCTGTCGGGCTACCCGGTCAACGGTCTCAACTCGCAGTTCCACGCCTACGGCATCAAGAAGGGCTGATGTCCGGCACCGCGCTCCGCCTGCCCGGCACCGCGCTCCGCCTGTCCGGCACCGCGCTCCGCCTGCCCGGCCCGCCACCTCGCGGGCCAGGCGTCGCACCCCGCCGGCCCGGCCCGCCGCCCCGCGCGGCCGGCCGGGCTCCGGCGCGCCTGCCCGCCGGTACGGAGTCCTCTCTCATGAACACTCGTCCGCTGCCCGGTTCCCCATGATCACTTACCTGCTGCGGCGGGCGGCGTTCCTCGTCGTCTCGCTCCTGCTGGCCTGCGTCGTGCTGTTCCTGCTGCTGCGCCTGCTGCCCGGCGATCCGGCCAACGCGCTGCTGTCGGTCGGGGCCACCCCCGAGCAGATCGAGGCCGCCCGCCACCAGATCGGCTCCGACCGCCCGCTGCCCGAGCAGTTCGCCACCTGGCTCGGCCGGCTCGCCGCCCTCGACCTGGGTGAGTCGTTCGTCAGCACCCTCCCGGTCGGCCCCGAGATCGCCTCCCGCCTGGCCGTCACCGTCCCGCTGACCCTGCTGTCCTTCCTGCTCGCCGTCGCCGTCGCCGTACCGGTCGGCTTCGTCGCCGCCCACCGCGCGGGCACCTGGTACGGGTCCCTGCTCAGCGGGCTGTCCCAGCTGGGCATCGCGGTCCCGGCCTTCTGGGTGGGAATGCTGCTGATCACGGTGTTCTCGCTCCGGCTGAGGGTGTTCCCGGCCGGCGGCTTCCCGAGGGACGACTGGGCCGATCCGGTCGCGGCCCTCACCTCGCTGGCGCTGCCCGTCGTCACGGTCGCCCTCGTCATGTCGGCCTCGCTCGTCCGCTACGTCCGCTCCGCCACCCTGGACGTGCTCGGCAGCGACCACCTGCGGACCTTCCGTGCGCTCGGCTCCTCCTTCACCGGGGCGATGTGGCGGCACGGCCTGCGCAACGCGGCCGTGCCCGTCGTCTCCGTCCTCGGGATCGAGCTCGCCACGACCTTCCTCGGGGCCGTCGTCGTCGAGAGCGTGTTCGCCCTCCCCGGTCTCGGCGGCATGCTGGTCAAGGGGATCGCCCAGCACGACTACCCGGTGATCCAGGGCATCCTGTTCGTCAGCACCTTCGCGGTCCTGCTGATCGGTTTCGCCGCCGACCTCGCCCAGCGGCTCATCGACCCCCGGCTGCGCGGCACCGTCTCCGGAGGCCCGCGATGAACGCCGCGGCCTCCCCGCCGAAGGCCCCCGTACCGGGTGCCCGTCCCCGGTCGCGGCGGTCCACGACGCTCGTGATCGGATGCGTGCTCGCCGGCCTGGTCGTCGCCGTCGCGGTCGTCTCCCTCCTGTGGCTCCCGTACGCCCCGGACGACACCTCGGGAGACCGGCTCATGCCGCCGGGGGCCGCCCACCCGCTGGGCACCGACAAGCTGGGCCGGGACCTGCTCACCCAGCTGATGATCGGCGCGCGGATCGCGCTGACGGTCGGGGCCGGGTCGGTCCTGCTCGGCGGCGTCCTCGGCCTGCTCGCCGGTCTCGCGGCCGGGTTCGCCACCCGGTGGCTCGACGACACGCTCTCGGTGCTGCTCGACATCCTCATCGCCTTCCCCACCCTGCTCCTGGCCATGCTCGTCGTCGCGGTCCGTTCGGCGTCGCTCGGCTCGGCGATCCTGGCGATCGGGCTGGGCATGTCCGCGATCGTGGCGAGGCTGACCCGGGTGCTCGTCAAGCGCGTGCTGGCCCAGGACTTCGTCACGGCCTCGCGCACCTCCGGAACCTCCTGGCCGCGCGTGGTGACCGAGCACGTCCTGCCGAACATCTGGCCGACGCTGCTGGTCAACCTCGCGCTCCAGCTCGGGCTCGCCGTGCTGGCCGAGGCGTCCCTGTCCTACCTGGGGCTCGGCCCGCCCCCGCCGAACGCCTCCTGGGGGCGCATGCTGCAGGAGGCCCAGGCGACCGTGCTCACCGCGCCGCTCGGCGCCGTCGCCCCCGGCGTGCTGCTGGTCGTGCTCGTCGTCGGCGTGAACCTGATCGCCGACGGCCTCAGGGACGTGGCCGACCCGACCCGGCGGAGGACGCGATGAGCCTGCTCGACGTCTCGGGGCTGCGCGTGCGCTCCGCCGACGGCCACGACCTCGTCAAAGGCCTGTCCTTCACGATCGGCCCGGGCGAGCGGCTCGGCCTGATCGGCGAGTCCGGGTCCGGCAAGTCGCTGACCGCCCTCGCGGTCATGGGCCTGCTGCCGTCCGGCATGACCGCGTCCGGCAGCGTCGTGCTGGACGCGCCGGGTACGGGCCCGTCCGAGATCGTCGGAGCCCCCGAGCGGCGCCTGAACGGGCTGCGCGGCCGGGCGGTGTCGGTCGTGTTCCAGGAGCCGCTGACGGCACTCGACCCGCTCATGAGGGTCGGCCGCCAGCTCGCCGAGCCCATCAGGCGCAGGCGGGGGCTGCGCGGCGCCGCCCTGCGCGCCGCCGTGGCCGCCGCCCTCCAGGAGGTCAGGATCGCCGAACCCGGCCGGGTCGCGCGGGCGTACCCGCACGAGATCTCCGGCGGCCAGCGCCAGCGCGTCGCCATCGCGATGGCCCTGGCCTGCGAGCCCGCGCTGCTCATCGCCGACGAGCCGACCACGGCCCTCGACGTGACGGTGCAGGCGGAGGTGCTCGCCCTGCTCGGCGGCCTGGTCACCGCCCGGGGCATGGCCCTGCTGTTCATCGGCCACGACCTCGCGGTCGTCTCCGGGATCACCGACCGCGTCCTCGTCCTCAAGGACGGCGAGGCCGTCGAGTCGGGGACCGTCAGGGAGATCGTGGACGCGCCGCGCCACCCGTACACCCGGTCACTGGTGGCGGGCGCCCGGCACCTCGACAGCGCACTGGATTGGACGAACCGTTGACCCGGCCCACCCCGGACCAGCCCGCCGTGCCCGCTGCGCCCGCCGACTCCGCCGTGCCCGCCGTGCCCGTCGCGCCCGCTCCCGACGCGGCGGGCGGGCCCGGCCCGAACACCGCAGGACCGGCCGGGGCCGTCCGGGACGGGGTGGCCCGGCCCGTCCTGGAGGCGCGCCAGGTGGGCTTCGCCTACCGCGGGGCGGCGGCCCCCGTGCTCTCCGACGTCTCCTTCCAGGTGCTGCCGGGGCGCAGCACGGCCCTGGTCGGGGAGTCGGGTGCGGGCAAGACGACGCTGCTGCGACTGCTGCTCGGCCTGGCCGTGCCCACCGCCGGGCGGATCCTCTTCGACGGGACGCCGCTCTCGCCGCGCGACCGCGGGCGGATGCGCGCGTTCCGCCGCGGCGTGCAGACCGTGTTCCAGGACCCGTACTCCTCGCTCGACCCGCGGCAGCGGGTGGGCAGGATCGTCGCCGAGCCGCTCCGCTCGCTCGGCCTGGTGCCGGCGGCGCGGTGGAACGCCTCGGCCGCGGACCTGCGCGTCGCCGCCGCGCTCGAAGCCGTCGGGCTGCCGGCCGACGCCGCGCGCCGCTACCCGCACGAGTTCTCCGGCGGGCAGCGCCAGCGGGTCGCCATCGCGCGCGCCATCGTGTGCGAGCCCCGGGTCCTGCTCGCCGACGAGCCCGTCAGCGCGCTGGACGTCTCCACGCGCGTACGCGTCATCGACCTGCTGGCCGAGCTGCGCGAGAGCCACGGGCTGACCGTCGTGATGGTCTCCCACGACCTCGCCGTGGTCGCGATGCTCTGCGACCACACGGCGGTCCTCGAACGCGGCCGGATCGTGGAGCAGGGCGACACCGCCGCCGTGCTCGGCTCCCCGAGCCACCCCTACACCCGCCGCCTGATCGACAGCGTGCCGAGGCTTCCCGCCACCTGACCGCGCCCCCGCCGCCTCAGCGCAGCAGCGGGAGCCTGCCCGTGAGGCGCTCCACGGTCTGGCGCGGGCCCAGCAGGCTCACCGCGTAGTACGAGAGGTCCTCGCCGCCGGAGCGGGCCAGCCCGGCCAGATACTCGTCGTAGACGTTGGTCCGCTGCGCGATGGCCGCCATGTCGGCGACGACCAGCCCCGCCTCCTCCGCCGCCTCGTCCCTGATCCGGCGGACGACGTCGGCGGGCGCGGCCAGCACCGTGCACCCGGTCCAGGGCAGCCCGGCGTGGGTGTGACCCGAGGCGTCGGTGCCCGCCGATCCCAGGATCGCGGGCACCGCGTTGCCCACGGACGCGGCCAGGCAGGCCGCGGCGTTGGCCTGCAGGCCGCGGGGCAGATCATGGTCGATCACGATCGCCCATTTCACCGGAAGCCGCCGGGTGGGCAGGTCGGTCCGGCGGTCCAGGGTGTCGATCCAGTCGGCCGATATGGTCATCCGTGTTCCCCTCTCCGAATTTCTGAGAGGACGTTCGCATCTGAAGCGCAGGAATCACAACTCGATCTGACTCCTTCCGAAGAAAGTTCGGAAATCTCTGGGAAGATGTACGCGTGGACGAACTTGACACGGCCATCCTCGCCGAGCTCCAGCGCGACGGCCGCCAGACCAACCGCGAGCTGGCCGAGCGGCTCGGCATCGCGCCCTCGACCTGCCTGGAGCGAGTGCGCTCCCTGCGGAGCAGGGAGGTGATCGAGGGATTCCACGCCGAGGTCAACCTCGCCGCCATCGGCCGCCCGGTCCAGGCGCTCATCAACGTCCGGCTGCACCCGAAGATCAGGGAGGCGGTCGAGGGCTTCCGCGACCATGTCGCCGCGCTCCCCGAGACCCTCGCGGTCTTCGTGGTGTCCGGCGGCGACGACTTCATCATCCAGGTGGCCGTACGCGACACCGGCCACCTGCGCGACTTCGTCCTCGACCACGTCTCCCGGCACCGCAACATCGCCGACGTACGCACCTCGCTGGTCTACGACCACATCCGCAAGACCTCCGTCGAGGTCCTGCCCCCCGAGCGGCCGAGCCCGCCCCGGACCCGCCGCCGCTGAGAGAGGGCCCGCGAGTCCCTCGGCCTTCGGGCACCTCCGGTCCGCCGGGGTACCTCGTGCCGGCCGCGAGGCCGGATTCCCCTCATCCGATCACCGGCTTCGGCCGGCGCATGCGGTGATCCTAAGATCGCTGGGAGGCCACCCCCCACGATCGACGACCTGGTATCCGGAGGATCCGTCATGCGACTCCCTCGTTCCCTCTCCGGCTGGACGATGGCCGTCTTCGGCCTTCTCGCCGTGGCACTCGGCGTCGTCGGCCTGGTGTCGCCGGACACCATGCTCGCCCTCCTCGGCTTCGAGGTGCCGCAGACGCGCGACCCCGGCGACTACACGAAGGTGTACCTCGCCGCCTCCTCCATGGCCGCGGTGAACATGGGCGTCTACTACCTCCTGGCCGCCGCCGCCGACTACCGGCCCTTCTTCCTGTGGACGGTGCCGTTCCGCCTGCTGACGTTCACGGTCTTCACCCTGCTGGTGGTGACCGGCGCCGCCCCCGCCCGGTTCATCGGCGTCGGTCTCTGGGAGGGGGCCGGCGCGGTGGTCACCGGGGCCGCGCTCTGGTGGGAGCGCAGGCGCCCGGACGCCGCCTGACGGCCCGGGCACGGCGTTCGCCCGCGGCCGCCCGCCGGGGGCGCGGCGCGATCGCCGGGCCTCCGGGCCGGCTCCTCGCGCGGGAGTGCCTTCGACGCCTCGGGCGCGTCGGCATGATGGGTGCCGGTCCGCGCGGTGCGGACTCCGCGACGGTCCCGGCGCCGAAACACCGGGACGCTCGATCCCGGCGTCAGAGGACGTCGGGAGAGTCGCGCGGGACCACCAGGCCGGATTCGTAGGCGAGGACCACGAGCTGGGCGCGGTCGCGGGCGTGGAGCTTGGCCATGGCCCGGTTGACGTGGGTCTTCGCGGTCAGCGGGCTGATCACCATGCGGTCCGCGATCTGGTCGTTGGACAGGCCCCGCGCGACCAGGGCGACGGCCTCGCGTTCGCGGTTGGTCAGTTCTCCCAGCCCCGTGCCGGTGCCGCCGTCGAGCGGCTGGGCGACGTACCTGTTGATGAGCCTGCGGGTGATCGACGGGGCGAGCAGGGCGTCGCCGCGCGCGGCGACGCGTACGGCGTGCAGGAAGTCCTCGGGCATGATGTCCTTGACGAGGAATCCGGCCGCGCCGGCGCGCAGCGCGTTGAAGACGTGCTCGTCGAGGCCGTAGTTGGTCAGGATGACGACGTGCACCCCGGCCAGGGCCGGGTCGGCGGCGATGCGCCGGGTCGCCTCGATGCCGTCGACGACCGGCATCTGGATGTCGATGAGGGCGATGTCGGGCAGGTGCTCCCTGGCCAGAGCCAGGGCCTCCGACCCGTCGCCGGCCTCGGCCACCACCTCGATGTCGTCCTCGAGGTCGAGGAGCGCGCGGAATCCGCTGCGGATGAGAGGCTGGTCGTCGACCAGCAGGACGCGGATCATGACGTTCGCTCCACGGGAAGTTCGGCCTGGACGGTGAAGCCGCCCTCGCCGCGCGGTGCCGCCCGCAGGTGGCCGCCGAGGGCGGTGACGCGCTCGCGCATCCCGAGCAGCCCGACACCGGGCACCGGGGCGGTGTCCGGTGTGGCCCTGCCGTCGTCGTCGACGCGGATCACGAGGGTGTCGGGACGGTAGTCGATTCGGACCGACGCGGTGGCGGTGGCGGCATGCCGGGAGATGTTGGTGAGCGACTCCTGGACGATCCGGTAGACGGTCCGGCTCACCGCGGCCGGCACGTCGTGCCGTTGCCCCTCGATCGTCAGCGTCGCGTCCAGGCCGATGGTGCGGGCGCGTTCCAGCAGCTCCGGGAGGTGGTCGAGCCCACGCGGCGGGGTCGTGTCGTCGTCGCGCAGCGCCTGCAGGGTCGCGCGCAGCTCCCGGGTCGCCTCACGCCCGGCCTCCTGGATCGCGAGCAGGGCCTCCGGCACCTGCTCGCCGCGCCTGCGGGCCACGTGGACGGCGACCTCGGACTGCACCTTGATGATCGAGATCTGGTGGGTGAGCGAATCGTGCAGCTCCCGCGCGATGCGCAGCCGCTCCTCGTCGGCGCGGTGCCGCGCGGCCTCCTCCCGGGTGCGCTCGGCCTCGTCCGCCCGCCGCTCGGCCTGCCGCAGCGCCTCACCCGCGGCGCCGGCCGCGACCAGCCAGGCCAGCTCGAGGGCGCCCCGGGCCTGCGCGAGCGCCTCGCCCAGGTCGTGCGGGCCCGAGACCAGGGCCGCGAGGGGGAGCGCGGCCAGCATGGCCACGCTCGCCACCACCGTGACGGTGCGGTGTCCCGCCCGTACGGCGGCGTACACCGCGAACAGGTACGCGACGGCGGGCACGTCGAAACCGGCGGCCTGGTAACCCACCGCGCACAGCCCGGTGACGGCCAGGACGGGAAGCGGGGCCCGGCGGCGCGCGGCCAGCACCAGGCCGCCGGCCGCCAGCAGCGCGTGACCGAGCAGGGCGAGGTCCGTGGCGGAGTGCCGCCCGGACAGCCCGGTGACCAGCAGCGTCGCCGCCACGCCGACGGCGATCGCCCAGTCCTGGACCCCGGCCCGGACACCGGCCCGTCCTGTACTCATGCGGGCACCCTAGCCGGATGTCCGCGCGGGCGACTCCGGCGCGCGGACGATCGGCCGGCTACCGCGCCCGCGGTATCCCCGCGGTTCCTGCGGCGTCCGCGGCAGCCGGTTGCGGCACCGGCGGCAGCGCGAAGTGTCCGCGTCCGCCGGACGACCGGCGGCGGGTCCGGCGGACATGATCAGGCGATGTCGAGTCTTATCAGCCAGTCGTAGGAGAAAAGGAGCACCTCATGTCAGTCCGACGTGTGATTGCCGTGGCCGGAGCCGCCCTGATCGGAGGTTCCCTGCTCGCCGTACCGGTGGCCGCGCACGCCTCGGTCCAGCTGGACCCCGTCGGTGCCTACACCATGACCGCCGGACGGCTCTGGTCCCTGGTGGCCGCGGTGGTGGGGCTGGCCGGCGTGGTCGCCGGCGGGCTGGCGCTGGCCCGCTCCACCGGCCGGATCGGCTCCGGCTCCGGGAGAAGGGGGGCCTTCGTGGCCCTGGCGGCGGGGCTGGCCGGCGCGGTCGTCGGCGGGCTGGTCGTGGCCGCCGCCGAGGGCGGCCCCGGCACCGGTTACGGGATAGTCGGAGGGGTCATGGCCCTGGTGGTGGGGCTGATCGGCACGGCCCTCGGCGGGCTGGTGCTGGCCCGCTCCCGCCGCGCCGGGTGACCCGCGCTGGGTGACCCGCGCCGGGTGACCCGCGCCGGGTGACCCGCACTTCCGGCCTCGGCGAGACGGGGGAGGAACGAGACGGGGGAGGAACTCGGCGAGACGGGAGAGAAATCGGCGGGCTCGGGCTCCGGTCCGTCGGGCATACTGCGGGACAGGGCCCGCCACCGGCGAGCCCCGCCCGTCCTCACCTGCCATCTGCCCGCTGGAGTGGACCACCGATGTCTCCGCTCGACCGCGCCGCCGTCGACGCCCTGTTCCCCGCCGGCCTGCCCGAGGTCGGCCACTGGCAGCGGCGCTACCCGCCCCGGCAGCTGCCCGAGGGAGCCCAGGTCACCCGGGTCAGCCCCAGCCCCACCGGCCACGCCCACATCGGCAGCGTGTACGTGGCCATGATCGACGCCGACGTCGCCCGTCACAGCGGCGGCACCTATTTCGTGCGGGTGGAGGACACCGACCGGCTGCGCGAGGTCGAAGGCGCCGCCGCCCAGTTCGACCGCGTCTTCTCCGTCTTCGGCGTCTCCCCCGACGAGACCGACCCCGGCGGCGCCTACGGCCCTTACACCCAGTCGGCGCGTTCGCCCGTCTATCTCAGCCACGTGCGGGAACTCCTGCGCCGGAACAAGGCGTACCCGTGCTTCGCCACCCGCGACGAGCTCGCGGCCAACGTCGCCGCGCAGCGGGCCGCGAAGGTCCCCACCGGCTACTACGGCCGGTGGGCGATCTGGCGGGACGCCCCGGCCGAGCGGGTCGGCGAGTACCTGGCCGCCGGCCGGCCGTACGTGGTGCGGTTTCGCTCTCCCGCCTCCCCCGGCGATCGGATCGGCTACCACGACCTGATCCGGGGCGAGCTGGAAGCCGACGCGAACCTCAACGACGCCGTCATCCTCAAAAGCAGCGACCAGCACCCGCGCCTGCCCACCTACCACTTCGCCCACGCCGTCGACGACCACCTCATGGGTGTCACCGTCGTCATCCGCGGTGACGAGTGGATCTCCTCGGTTCCGCTGCACCTGCAGCTGTTCGACGCGCTCGGCTTTCCCCGCGTCGGCTACGCCCACATCGCGCCGCTGATGAAGATGGAGGGCGGCAGCCGCCGCAAGCTGTCCAAGCGCAAGGATCCCGAAGCGTCGGTGGACCACTACCTCCAGGCGGGCTACCCGGTCGAGGCGGTCCTGTACTACCTGCGCGGCCTGGCCAACGGGCGCCTGGCCGAGCTGCCCCTGGCCGAAGCGCTGGCCGCGCCCATCCTGCTGGAGGAATGCGGCGCGGCCGGCCCTCTGGTGGACATGGCCAAGCTGGACGACATCAGCGCCGACTTCGTCGCCACCCTGCCCGGCGAGGAGATCCTGCGCCGCCTGGCGGCCTGGGCCGCCGACCACGACCCGGACCTGGCCGCCGTGCTCGACGGCGACCGGGACCTGGCACTGCGCGCGCTGGCCGTCGAGCGCGACGGGGTACCGAACCCGCGCAAGGACCTGCGCAGATGGTCGGACTTCCGGACCGCCTACGGCTTCTTCTTCCCCTCGCTGTTCGAGCGCGCCGACGACGGCGACCCCCGCTTCGGCGGCCTGGACCCGCGGCTGGTCCACGCCATGCTCGACGACCTCGCCGAGCGCTACCGGCCGCACGCCGACCCCGGCCGCTGGTTCGACCAGGTGCGCGACCTCGCCGCCCGGCACGGTTTCGCCCCCACCCCCAAGGCGCACAAGGCCGACCCCGGCGTTCACCCCGGATCGATCCGCGAAGCCTCCCAGGTCGTCCGCGTCGCGCTGACCGGAGCCACCCGCAGCCCCGACCTCGCCGCCGTCGCCCACGCCCTGGGGGCCGAGGAGGTCGTACGACGCCTGCGACGGTGATCCCGCCGTCGCGGGCGTTCCCGTCCAGGGCGTTCCATCGTCGCGGGCGTTCCGGAGGGCGTTCGGACCCGTGGCGCGTCCCGCGATCCGGGTCCCGTCTTCCCCGCAGGGGAGGCCCCGGGGCCTTCGCCGCCGGGTGGTTCGTGTCTCAGGCGGGTTTCTCCGCGGGGGCGGGGCTGGGGGCGGGGCTGGGGGCGGGGGTGTCGGGCGGGTCGGTTCGCGGGTGCGGGGGCGGGTCGCTGAGCTGGTCGCGCAGGTAGTTCCAGACGACGGCGATCAGGGCGGCGACGGGTACGGCGAGGAGGCTGCCCACGATGCCGGCGAGGTTGCCGCCCAGGGTGACCGCGAGGAGGATCACCGCGGCGTGCAGGCCCAGGCCACGGCTTTGCACCATGGGCTGGAAGACGTTTCCCTCGAGTTGCTGGACGGCGACGATGATGGCGAGCACGATGAGGGCGTCGGTGGGGCCGTTGGAGACCAGGGTGATCAGGACGGCGACGAAGCCGGCGAACAGGGCGCCGATGATGGGGACGAAGGCCGAGACGAAGGTCAGGACGGCCAGGGGCAGGACGAGGGGGACGCCGACGATCCACAGGCCCAGGCCGATGAAGAGGGCGTCGAGCAGGCCGACGAAGGCTTGGGAGCGGACGAAGGAGCCCAGGGTGTCCCAGCTGTGGGCGGCCACGGTGGGCAGGTCGGTGGCCAGGCGGCCGGGGAGCTGGCGGGTGAGCCAGGGCAGGAACCGCGGGCCGTCCTTGAGGAAGAAGAACATCAGGAACAGGGCCAGGACGGTGGTGACCAGGCCGTTGAGGATGGTGCCGACGCCGGTGACGGTGGCGGTGACGATGCTGCCGACGCTTGACTGGATGCGGGTGGTGGCGGTGTCGAGGGCGGTGCTGAGCTGGTCGGCGCCGATGTTGAGGGGTGGTCCGGCGGCCCAGTCGCGCAGGCGTTGGATGCCGTTGCCGACGCCGGTGGCCAGCTCGCCGGCCTGGGAGGCGACCGGGACCGCGATGAGGACCAGGGTGCCGGCGGCGACCAGCAGGAACAGAACGGTCACGGCGGAGGCGGCCAGGGTGGGGTGCCAGCCGTGTTGTCGCAGGAAGCGGGTGATGGGCCAGGTCAAGGTGGTGAGCAGCAGGGCGATCACCAGGGGCCAGACGATCGACCACATCTGGCCCAGGATCCAGAGGATGACCGCGGCCATCAGCACGACGAGCAGCATCTGCAGGGAGATCCGCGCCGAGGTGCGCAGCGCGGTGCGGGTCTTCGCGACGTTCAGCGGGGCAGGCACGAGATCACCTTAGACATAGCCGGCTCACACCGCAGGCATAGCCGGCTCACACCGCACCATCACGGGAACCCGGCCGGACCCGCTGCGGGCGGGGCGGCCCGCGCGGGAGCCGGCGCTTTTCGCCGACGCGGGGAGGGTGTTGGATGAGTGCATGCGTGAAGTGGACGGAGAGCACGAGCCGGTGCGGACCGCGGCGGATTCGGAGAGCCCGTCCACCTCACCGTGGAACGCGCCGTCGTTTCCGCCCCACGCCCGCGACACGGGGGAGTGGCGCCCCACCCGTGGCGTGCCGGGCGGGACGCCCGCTCCCGGGGTGAGCGGTCCCGGCACGCGGCAGCCCCCCGGAGACGGTCCCGAGCGCCGTTCGCGCGCCGGGCGCCCGCTCCAGGCCGGGCCGATGCCGGGGCCGATACCAGGGCCGATACAGGGGCCGATGCCGGGCCGGCGCGAGGGTGGGGGAGGCCGGCTCCTGCCGCAGGCCGGGACGCGTCCGGCGCCTCGTGCCTTCAACCAGCTCGCCCTCGGCTCCTACAACGAAAAGCTGGTGATCGAGAGCATCCGGCAGGCCGTGTCCACGAGCAGGGTGGAGATCGCCGAGCGCACCGGTCTCACGCCGCAGGCGGTGTCGCGGATCACCCGTAACCTGCTCACCTCGGGCCTGCTGACCGAGGACGCCCGCCAGTCGGCGGGCGCCGGCAAGCCGCGCGTGCCGTTGCGGCTGCGCCCTGACGCCGGTTCGGCCATCGGCGTCCACCTCGACCCGAAGATGATCACTGTGGTGGCCGTCGACCTGTGCGGCGACCTGCTCGACCAGCGGCACCTGCCCCTGCCGGAGCAGGCCGACCCGCAGTGGTGCCTGGCGCAGATGACCCGCCTGGCACTGGAGTCCGCCGAGGCGGCCCACCCCGCCTCCGAGGCCCTGCTGGGTGTGGGGGTCGCCGTGCCGGGCCCGCTCGACCCCCGCGCCGGCCTGCTGCTCGACCCGCCGCTGTTCCGGGACTGGAAGCACGTGGCGCTCAAGGCCGAGCTGGCCACCCGGCTGGACGTCACCGTCATCGTCGAGAAGGACTCCACGGCGGCGGCGATCGGCGAGCGCTGGCTGGGCGCGGCCGACCGCGCCGACGACTTCGTCTACCTCTACCTGGGCGCCGGTGTCGGCAGCGGCGCCTTCCTCAACGGCGACGTCTACCGGGGACGTACGGGCAACGCGGGCGAGGTCGGCCAGCTGTGCGCGATCGCGACCGGCCGGCTCACCCCGGAGGGCGGTCCCGACCTCGTCCCCGAGTGCGCCCCGACGTCCGCGGTGGTGGACCGTGCCGGCGCCGCGGGCATGGTGGTCCCGCCGGGCGACGCCGCCTACGAGTGGGTCTGCGAGGCCGCGGCGCGCGGTGACCGGCGGGCGGTCGCGGTGATCGAGGAGGTGGCCCGCGTGATCGGCCTGGGCGCCGCCGGGCTCATCGACCTGCTGGACGTCGAGCTGCTCATCATCGGCGGGCCCGCCGTCCTGCCCGCCGTGGCCGACATCTACCACGGGCAGATCGCCGCCGCCGTCAACGGGTTCCCGATGGCCAGGCACCTGCGCGAGGTGGAGGTCGCCCAGTCGCACCTCAACCGGGCCGCGGCGGCGGTGGGGGCCGCGTCCAGCGTGTTCCACGAGGTGTTCACGCCCAGCCTGGGCTCACGGGCGCGAGCGGCGCACCCGGACGCCGTGTGACCGCCCCCGCCGGGGGCGCGGGGACTTTACAGAGACGGTGACCGGGATTCCACGTGGATTGACATAGTCAATCCAATGGATTTACATATCCGTAACCTCCGTCACCCCCCACCGAAGGCTAATTCGTGAATAACCGCCACAAACCCCTCCTGAGGGCGGCGCTGGCCGTCTCCCTCCTCGCGGCCGCCCTGAGCTGGTCGGCCGCGACCCCGGCCCTCGGCGCGCAGGCCGCCGCCCCGCCCACCGTGAAGAACAAGGTGTACGCCGGTTACCAGGGGTGGTTCAACGCCCAGGGCGACGGCTCGCCGCTCAACCACTGGCGGCACTGGTCCCGCGGGACACAGCCCTCACCGGGCAACCAGACCTTCGAGCTCTACCCGGACATGAGCAGGTACCCCGCCTCGGCCGGATACCAGACCGGGTACGCGGCACTCGGCAACGGCCAGCCGGCGACGCTCTTCTCCTCCTACCCGACGGCCGTGATCGACCAGCACTTCCAGTGGATGAGCCAGCACGGCATCGACGGCGCCGCGATCCAGCGCTTCGGCGCCGACGTCGTCGAGCCGGGCTCGGCCAACGCCCAGGTCCGCAACACGATCACCTCCAGGGCCAGGGACGCCGCCGAGAAGCACGGCCGCGGGTTCTACGTCGAGTACGACGTCAGCGGCCTGACCGACGCCAACGTGGAGCAGGTCCTCACCCGGGACTGGACCGACGTGGTCACCGGTCAGCTCCGCCTCACCGACTCTCCGGCGTACGCCAGGGAGAACGGCAAGCCCGTGGTCGAGATCTGGGGCTTCGGCTTCTCGGACCGCCCCGGCACGGCCGCCCAGGCCGAGCGCATCGTGCGCTGGTTCAAGGACCGCGGCCTGTACGTCATCGGCGGCGTGCCGCGTGAGTGGCGTTCGGGCGCGGACGGCAAGCCCGGGTTCGGCCCGGTGTACCGGGCGTTCGACATGATCTCGCCGTGGATGGTGGGGTACGTCGGCGACACGAGCGGGCTGCTCGCCGGCGACCGCGACGCGCTGAACGCGACCGGCCAGGCCTACCAGCCGGTCATCTACCCGGGCTTCGCCTGGTCCAACTGGAACGGCGGCGCGCGCAACATGATCCCGCGCCGGTCCGGCGACTTCATGTGGGAGCAGGCCGTCGGCGTGCGCCGGGCGGGGGTGCCGCAGGCGTTCATCGCGATGTTCGACGAGTACGACGAGGGCACGGCACTCGCGCCGGGCGCCGAGGACTCCTCGCAGGTGCCCACCGACCAGTACTTCCTGACCACCAGCGCCGACGGCAAGTACGTGTCGTCCGACTTCTACCTGCGCCTGGCGGGCAGGGCCACCCGCATGATCACCGGCCTCGACCCGCTGGTGACCACGGTGCCCATCCCGCTCAGCGCCGGTCCGGTCTTCTTCCGCACCAGCGTGGAGCAGGGCACCGACGCCCAGCCGACGTGGACGAACACCCCGGGCGGCGGCGGCACCACCAACGTCACCGGCCAGTCGCTCGCGGTCGCGACGGGCGAGGACAACCAGATCGGCGCGTCCGCCCTGCGCATCCGGGGCAGCGCCGCCTCCACCGCGGCCTCGCACGCCTACTTCCAGGTGTTCGACGTGAACATCCCGGTGACCGCCGCGACCAAGCTGCAGTACTCCTTCCTGCCGAAGGACGCGGGCGGCCGCAACGTCGCGGTGGACTTCGTGATGACGGACGGCACCACGCTCCGCGACAGCGCCGCCGCCACGACCACCGGCACCGACATGCACCCGGGCGCGGCCAAGGGCACGATCGGCTCGTGGACGCGGATCCAGAGCGACTTCGGCTCCGCGCTGAACGGCAAGACCATCGACAGGATCCTCGTCGGCTACGACCGCGCCGGCGCGGCCGGCGCCTTCACCGCCTACATCGACGACATCACCATCACCAACTCCTGATCCGTGTCCGTGTCCCCGGCCGGGGTACGGCGCCCGCCGCGGCGCCGTACCCCGGCCGGGTCATGCCACGGGCGGGGGAGGCCCGTGGCGGCTTCGCCCGCGTCGGCCACGGTGTCCTGGACCGGTGCCCCGGCGTCCGCGCCGTCCCGGCCGCACCGGAGCCCGCCGTGCGCGCTCCCCGGGACTTCGGGGACACTGGGCCGGGTACCCCATCCGGAGGAAGAGCATGAACGCACGTTCCGAGGCGGGCGGCCGTCTCACCGCCATGGGCACACAGCTGCTCGAAGTGCACATCTGGCTTCGCGAGATGCTGGAGGACCTCCAGGACAGCGTCGACGCCTACTTCGACGGCAAGGGGCTTCCGCCGCGGGACCTGCGTGCCCACTGTCTTTCCTTCTGCACGGCGTTGACGCGCCACCACACCGGCGAGGACAGGGGCGCGTTCCCGGCGATCGCCGAGGAGTTCCCCGAGCTGCGCAAGGTGCTCTCCGAACTGCGCGCGGACCACAACCAGCTGGACTGGCTGCTGGGGAACCTGCGGAAACTGCTCGAGTCACTCCCGGAGAAACCGGACCCGGCCACGGCCTCCAAGGTGCGCGAGGAGGTGACGGCGCTGTCGGCGATCATGCAGACGCACTTCATCTACGAGGAGAAGAAGCTGATCTCCGTGCTCAACTCGATGGACGTGCCCGAGTGGCGCGAGAACCGGCCGGACTTCCTGCTGATCGACGACGAGGACGGGCCCGCGGCTCCTTCCCGGTGAGGCTCCGCACCAGGCCGCGGCACCCGTACGCGGGTCGCCCCGAACAGGGTCAGCCCCTGGGACGCCACACCACGACGGTGAAGGGACCGCCGCCGGTTGGTGCCGACGGGCTGGGTGGTGTCGATGAACGCGCCGGCCACCACGCCGCGGCTGATCGCGTCGGGGAGGAAAGCGCCGATGTCGCGCATCTGCCCGTTCTGCCAGAGATATGCGTGGTCTCTGACGTCACCGGCGACAGTGGACGTTCCGGTGATCCGGCCCTCGTCGTCGATGCCCGTGGCGATGCTGCGCCGACCACCGGGGAGGGTCCCCAGGTCGGTCAGCCGACCGTCCTCCCAGAGGAAACACCGGGGCACCGTTCGACCGCTCGAAGAGATCGGGACCGGTGAGGCAACCTGGACGGTGAGTCGTGCATGGAAGAGGTATGCGATCTCAGATTCGACGAGCGGTAGTGGAACCGCCGCCGGCGGCGGAGCGGCCGGTGGGCGGGGTTTCCGGAGACGCCGCCGTGGCCGAGTTGTTCCTGGCCCACCGGCTTGGCCTCGTTCGTCTGGCGTTCCTGCTGGTGGGGGACCAGGAGACGGCCGAGGACATCGTTCAGGACGCCTTCGCGGCGCTCCAGCGCCGGTGGAGCCGGTTGGCCGACCACGACCGGATGCTGCCCTACCTCCGGGTGGCCGTGGTGAACGGGTGCCGCATGGTCCACCGGCGGCGGGCGATCGTCGGCCGGTTCACCGGTGACCGGGAGATTCCGTTCTGGTCGGCGGAGGCCGCCACCTTGCTGGGCGAGACGCGTCGTGAGGTGTTGGTGGCCGTACGCGCGCTGCCGCGCCGCCAGCGCGAGGCCGTGGTGCTGCGCTACTACCTCGACCTGTCGGAGGCGGAGATCTCCGAGGCCATGGGGGTCAGCCGCGGAACGGTGAAGTCGACCACCTTTCGAGCCCTCAGGGCGCTCGCCGTGAAACTGGAGGAGACCCGATGAGCCCGCGGATCGAAGACCGGCTCCGTGACGCCTTCGCCGCCGGTGCCGGACTGGTACGCGCCGAGGCCCTGCGTCCCGACGAGGACGCCGTGCGGGTGGAGACCGCCCCGCGCCGGCGCGGGCTCGCCCTGACCGTCCCGCTGGTGGCGGCCCTCCTCGTCGTGGCCGTGAGCGTGGCCGTCCCGGCGTGGATGCGCGGCCCGGCCGCGGTGGAGCCCACGGTGGAGCCCACAGCGAAGCCCACGACGGAGGTCTCCCCGGGACCGCGTTTCCTGCTGGTCGCCGACGACGACGGGGTGACGGTCCGCGACGCGCTCACCGGGACGGTCATCGACCGGGTCGGGGTGCCGCGAACCCCGGAGGGGAGCTTCCGGGATCCCGGCGGGTACCTGCTCGCCGGGACCGGCGAGGGTACGGCGTTCTACGTCGCCCGGAGTGTCACGTCCCGCCGGACGCACGTGAGCACCACCCGGTTTCACCGGGTGCGGGTCGACGAAATGGGGAAGGTGGCCGATCTGACCCGTGATGTGATCCCCGCGGTGACCGGTACGGCCGCGAGTTCCCTCGCCGTCAGCGGTGACGGCGCCCGCCTGGCCTACAGCCTCGACGGCAGGGCGTGCGGCGAGGACAGGACGTCGCTCCTCTGCCCCGGGGCCCGGCTCGCGGTCGTCGATCTGCTCGCGGGGACGACACGCGTCTGGACGACGGACGCCGTGGAACGGATCGAGCACCTGTCGTGGGCGGCCGATCGCCGGACGCTCGGTTTCGTGGCGAAGTCCGAGGCCCGGGTCCTGGACACGGCCGCCGCCGGCACCACGCTCGCGGCCGCTCGCGTCGTGGCCGGGGGGCAGGAGGTCACGGCCGCGACGATCAGCCCGGACGGGCGCACCATGCTGGTCGGCCGCACCCAGTCGCGTATGGGCCGGGTGAGCCACTACCGCATCGACGAGTACCCCGTCACGGGCGGAGGCAAGATCAGCGGGCTGGTCGCCGCGAGCCTCGGCGACAGGACCGCCGCCAGATGGCGGCTGATCCGCTACGACATCACCGGGCGGCACGTGCTGTTCATGGGCGACGTCTTCCCGCTGAGCAGATGGGACGACTGGAAGATCACCGCCCTGGTCCACCGCGGTCCCGGGGACCCACGCTCAAAGAGTTCGCCGCGGCAGGCGCTGGGGGCGGCCTGGTGACCGCGAGGTCGTTCCGGCCCCGCGGGATCCCGCACCCGGGAGAGGCGCCTCCCGGGTGCGGGATCAGACGAAGCGGAGGTAGCCGATGACGTTGTTCAGCATCTCCGGGTCGTTCTCGGGGAAGCGGGCGACGAAGGTGCGGAGCCTGCCGGTGTCGTCGAGGGCCGCCCAGAGGTAGGCGACCTCGGCGTCGGGGAGCGTCATCGACCAGGCGGTACCGGGAAAACCGCCGAAGATCGCGTCGGCCGGGGGCCGGGTGCTCAGCGGGCGGGCGGGGAGGGTGCGCTCCAGTTGTTCGCGGACCGTGCTCAGGATCCGGGCGCGGGACGCGGCCGAGGCGGGCGGGGCGATGCGCAGGACCCTGACCGCCAGGTGGTGGAGCTTGCTCGGGGAGGTCAGGTCGGCGGTGCCGGCCCGGTCGTGGGAGAGGGTCCAGCCGTCGGGGCGGCAGAGGGCGATGCCGCCGGCCCAGTCGGCGTACCCGGTCAGGCCGGTGCCGGTGCCGGTCGACAGGGTGGCGCCCGCGCCGGCCAGCAGGCGGCCCTCGGCGTAGAACTCGACACGATACTCGCCGCTCGCGGGGCAGGCGGCGTCGACGACCGTCCAGGGGGCGGTGCCCGAGGGCTGTTCGAGCGGCCAGGGCTGGATGCTGACCAGGTCGGAGCGCTGCAGCCACTCGTCGCCCGGCCGTGCCCGGTAGTAGACGATCGAGGCCATCCTGGCGCCCTTGAACATGCCCTCGTAGGAGAGCCTCGCCTGGATGACGGCACCCTGCGCGGCCACCCTGACCGCCGGGATCCGGGCCGACGGCGCGGGCCGCGCGTTCGGGGCGAGCTCCTCGCCCTGGGCGCGCACCAGCTCACCCTTGATCTCCTGGGCGAGGGGCCGGGCGTGGTCGCGCTGGGCGGCCACCAGGTCGAGGGTGGTACGGGTGGCGGCGTAGAGCTCGTTGCGTTCGGTGGGGTCGGGGCGGCTCCTGATCACCCGGAGCAGCTCGGTGGCCGCCCGCCTGGCCTCGGCGGTCTTCTTCTGGCCGAGCAGGGCCAGCAGCAGGTTCATCCGGGGTATCGGCGGGCCGGGGTTGAGCGCGACGGCGGCCCGGCTGTGCTCCTCGGCCGCCTCGTAGTCGGCCAGGTGGATCTCGAAGCCCCCCAGGTTGACCAGGGCGGTGTACTTCTCGTCGCCGCCGTACTCGACCGCCTTGGCCATGTCCGTCACCGCGGCCTCGTACGCGCTGCGTGAGGCCGTGCTGAACACGTACGCCGACGTGGCGCGCTCGGGGCTGGCCGCCATCACGCGGGCGCTCGCGCGATGCTCGTAGGCGACCGCGTAGTCGTCGCGCAGCGCGATCGCGCGGGTGTAGTGGGCGATCGCGCTCTCGTACTCGCGCAGCCCGGCGAGACGGTCGCCCTCGGCCACGGCCGTGATGGCCGCCCGGGGCGTCGTGACGGGCGGTACGGCGAGGAGGACGAGGGTGCCCGCGACGGTGACGGCCACCATCGCGGCGGCGGGCCACACCAGGTGGTTCCGGTTGGCCTCGCCGACGGTCAGGGACAGGCCGAACAGGGTCAGCGCGACCGCGAGGAGGGCGGTCCCCGCCGAGTAGGTGTTGCTCCTGTCGCCCCATGCGCTCGCGGTCTCCTGGGTCGCCTCCTGCTCCAGGCCCGCCACGGTCGCCTCCCTGTTGAGGTCGCCGAGGTAGCGCTGGGCGGCGGCCGCGTCGGCGCCCAGCAGCGGGGAGGAGTCGTCCAGCTTGCCGTACGCCTGCCGGAGCCGGTCGGCGACGGCCTCGTGCTCCCGCTCGCCGAGCAGCGTGGCCCGCAGGGACTCGAGGTCGTGACGGCGCTTGACGGTGGTGGCGGCGCCGAGGTTGGCGGTGCTCTCCATGGAGTCGGCCGTAGCCCCCGCCTGGGCGGCCAGCGCGGTGACGGAGGCGCGCTGGGCCTCGCGGGCGTTCCTGTCCTCCTGGGCGCCCGCCTGCCCCCCGAGGTAGGTGAGCATTCCGGCGAGCAGGCCCACCGTGGTCATCGTGAGCGCGAGCCGGCGCTTGAACGGGGTGTCGAACTCCTCGTCCGTCATGGCGGGTCCCTCTGTCATACCGGCGCCAGGGAGAGCCACAGGGCGAGGGCGGTGAGCAGCCCGTACCCGCAGAGGGAGGCTCGCAGGAGCCGGTCGCGCCGCGGTGGCGCGACGAGGCGGGCGACGGTCAGCAGGAGCACGATCGCGAGGGTGCCGCCGACGGTGAGGGTGAGATGGCCGACCCGGTCGTGCAGGGCGTCGGCGCGCCGGGCGGTCCGGGCGGGCTGGTCGCCCGGCACCGTGAAGATCTCGTGGTTGCGGATCACGGCGGCCTCGCTCATCTCGTAGTCCCACCTGGCGGAGGCGCCCGCGCCCGGCAGGTGGCGGCGGTCGATGTACTGGTCGACGAGGAAGCCGTCGGCGATGTCGCGAAGGGCCCTGGCCTCGTCGGGGTCGACGGCCTCGATCGCGTCGGCCTGGGCGTGGAGGGCCCGGTAGTGCACGACCTGGCCGCCCCTCGACCGGCTGCTCATGTGCGCCACCACGCCCGCCGTCCGTACCTGGATGGTCTCCACCACGGCCTGCCGGTCGGTGTCGATGGCCTGCGAGTTCAGCCGCACCGCCGCGTACGAGGCGGCCGCCCCGGTGATCGTGGACAGGCCGATCGCGATCGCGACGATCCGCTCGTACGGCCGGGCCCCGCCCCGCTCCCCGCCGCCCCGCCTCGGGAAGCGGAAGCGCCGCTTGCGGGGCGGCTTCCTCGGTTCGGCCGCGCCGGCCCTGCGGAGGGTCGTGATCCTCGCCCGCAACGACCGCACGGCGCCGTGCTGGGGGCGGCCGTTCCGGTCACCCGCGGGGACGCCGCCGGAGCGCTCGGCATGGCCGGGATCGGGCGCGTTCCCTTCCGCTTCGGGGGGCATGCGAGACCTCCGGCTCAGGGGCTGGCAGGCGCGGTCACCGTGCCGGTCCGTGGTCAGTTGATGACGATAACGGCATCGAACCACGGAGTCGACAGGGACGACAGCGGACTGCGCAGTTTCTCCACGCCCAGCCGGTAGGTGCCGGGGTTCAGCCCGCCGAGAGGCAGGTAGCGGCCGGTGAGGTTGGAGGCGCTGCCGGTCCAGAAGCCGTGCTGCAGCGAGCGGAGGACCGTCACGGGTCCCGACGCCAGGCGCGGGTGGACGGCGGAGAGGTTGCCCGACAGCCGGAAGCGGGCGCCCGCCGCCGAGTTCCGGCCGGCGGTGCGAACGGTGGAGAAGATGAAGTAACGGTGGTTGTATCCGGCGCCCGACGTCAGCGGCGGGCAGTCCACCGCCACGACGGTGCCGCGGACGGTGCCCAGCCGCAGCGGATCGGAGTAGGAGCCCGAGCCGGCCAGGGAGCGGCAGTTCACCGTGGTGACCGTGGTCACCGGGGCGCCGGCGGTCTCCGCCGACGCTTGGGCCGCCGGCCACTGCGCCGTTGTGAGAATCAGCAGCGCGGTCGCTCCCAGGTGTGCGAAGCCCGTTCTTTTCATGATTCCCCCATTTGTGTCGTTTGATGCGAGTGCATGTGTGACCAGATGTATCGGGGAAAGAGGGCCGCCGTATATCCCAACTTTCTGGGATGGGCGGTGGAGCGGCTTTATGATTTGCGGCATGCTCCCTGATTCGGTTGGTTTCGAGCAGCGGCTTGCCCGGCAGCGCAGCGCCCTCGACGTGCTCGACGTCACCGCCACCGCGGTCCTGAGGCGGGTGCCCGCTGACGTGTGGTGCACGGTCCTGATAGATCCGTCCACCCTGCTGGACACCGGCGGGCAGAACGAGGCGGGCTTTTCCCCGGAATATCTCCCTCGCCTGTTCGAGATCGAACATGTCGAGGCGGATGATCCGGGTAATCTTCGCGAGCTGGCGAATGGCGCGTCCACCACGAGTCTTCTCAGCCGCGCGACAGTCGGAAATATCCACTCTAGTAAGTACTATCAGGACATTTTGCGCCCGCAGGGACTTGGCGACGAACTACGGGTCGCCCTTCGTGACGGCCCGCACGTCTGGGGTCTGCTGGTGATGTGCAGGGAGCACGGTGCCGCGCCGTTCACCGACGCCGACGAGGCGGCCGCCGCCAGGTTGGGCCGCCCGGCGACGGCCGCGCTGCGGCGCTCGCTGCTCCTGTCCGGAGTGGACACCGGCGCGGTCCCGGACGCGCCCGGCCTGGTCGTCGTCGACCGGGAGGGAACCGCCAGGTCGATGTCGCCGACGGCGCGCACCTGGCTGGAGCTCCTCCAGGACGGATCCCCGGAGCACGCCCGGCCGCTGCGCGCGGTGGCCGCCGCCGCGCTCGCCTCGGGAATGGCACGTTCCCGCGCGCTCACCCGGTCAGGCCGATGGGTGGCTCTCCAGGCGTGGTCGATGGGACAGGAGGAGGAAGGACTCGTCGCCGTCTCCCTCAGCCCTCCCGAGCCGGGAGAGCTGACCGCGGTCATCCTCGGCGCCTACGGTCTGAGCGAGCGCGAGCGGCAGATCACCCAGCACGTCATGCGCGGCCACTCCACGACACAGATCGCGGGCCGGCTGAACATCAGCCCCCACACGGTCCAGGACCATCTCAAGAGCGTCTTCGCCAAGACCGGCCTGGGCAGCCGGCGCGCGCTCGTCGCGGACATCTTCTTCCGCCACTACCTGCCGCATTTCGGCGAGGGACCGCTGTCGACGGACGGGCGACGCCTCGCGGGATAGACGGTCCGGCTCGTCACGCCGTCGCGCGGGCGCCGGACCCCGCCCGCGCGGGACTCGGCGGACCGGCCGTGACCCCCTCGACCGCGCCCTGGCCGTTCCGGACCGCCCCACCTGACGGGGCGGGCCGCGGGCCCTCAGATCTGACGGGAGGCGGGCCGCGGGCCCTCAGATCTGACGGGGGCGGGCCGCGGGTCCTCAGCCGCCGATGTTGACGACGCTGGTGAGGATGACCACCGACTCCTCGTCGGCCTCCAGCGAGTGCCGCCGCTGCGGGATCGGAGCGGTCTGGCCCGCGCCGAGCGCGACGGTCCGATCCTCGTCGATGAGCCTGACCCGCCCCGACAGGACGTGCAGGCTCGCGGCCGGTGGGGCGTCGTGGTCACCGAGGGCCGTCCCCGCGGTCAGCGCGATGATCGCCTGGCGCAGCGTGCCCTCGTTGAGGTAGGTGTGGGCGCTGCGGCCGTGCGAGCTCGCCCGGGCGAGGGTGAGGTGTTCCTCGGCGAGAGCCAGTACGTCGATCATTGGGTTCCTTCCGGTCGCTCTGAACCTGCCCTGGGCGGGCGGGGCACAGAGCCAGGCGAAGGTAAAGTCATCCGTCCCGCCGTGCGGCGGGCCGCTCGTCGAAGCGTATGGCCCTGAGCAGGTTCGCGGCGGGACGGTCGAGGATCGTGACGCTCGCGGCCGGGGGGAACGCGCCGCCCCGGGCCCGGTCGATGATCACTCGCCAGCGGCGGCAGTGCCGGGCGAAGGTCGCGCTCGTGACGACCCTGCCGCGCGAGAGCTGTCCCTCGCGGGCCGTCCTCGGCTCCACGTCGAGCAGGATCAGGTGGACCTCGCTGCCGACCCTGCGGGCCAGCCAGGCGAACCCGTACAGGATGTGCGGCCACGTGCCGCGGGTGTGCGCGACGACGGCGTGCCCCTTCAGCAGGGCGCGGGCGATCCGCACCACGTGAGTGGTGTGCACGAGCGGGATGCGGGCTCTCGGGGGGACCGGGCCCAGGTAGCGGGCCCACCAGTTGCGGGACTGGCGCGAGTCGATGACGCGGGCCTCACCGGCGCGCACCGGTTCCCTCTCGTCGCCGCTCAGCCCGTACAACCGGTCGAGCAGGGTGCTCTTGCCCGCGCCGGGGAGCCCTGCGAGGAGCACCAGCGATCCCGCCGGGTAGTGCAGATCGTCGACGGAGGACCGGCTGGCCGGTGTGGTGGCCATCACGTGCACCTCGCTGGTATGGGGAACTTCTCTCATAGTGCGTCTCGCGGCCTTCCAGTGGCGGGATCGAGTTCGCCTTCGGTCCGGCGGGCACCGGAGGGGACGAACCTGGCGAAGATCGGACCGAGGGCTACTCGTGAGGCGCGTCCGGAGACGGTGGTGGACGACGGCCGGGACGGTACGGTCCGGCGACGGCCACGGGGCGGGTCGCGGCGGGGGAGCGGCGAGGTGGGGCGTCGCGCCGGAAGGCCGGGGAGACCTCGAAGGCTCCGGAAACCCGGGAAACCCGGGAAAGCCGGCAAGGCCGGGAAACCCCGGAGACACGGCCCCGCAGGGGCGGGCGCCCTGGTGGGGGAACGCCTGTGAGGTGGTGCCCGGAGGGGGAGGGGACTGTCAGGGGCATGCTCGCTCCTCGAATGCGCTCGGCCATTCGAGGTCTCCTTCACCCGCACCTCGCGGGCGACCGCCCGGGGACGCCACAGGGCGTCCGTATTGACCGGGCCGGTTCTTGGGAAGTACTCCCCTCGTTCGTTCAAGGTTAAAGGAAACCGGGCGGTGGCGCGGTCACCGACGGGTGACTCTCCCGGGTGGCGTCGTGCCGGGGCGCCCGCGGGGGGAATCGGGAGTCCAGATCACCGGTCGACCGTCCTCGATCTCCGGTTCCCGGTCCGCTTCCCGCTCGCTGCTTCCCGGTCCCCGCTCGCTGCTTCCCGGTCCCCGCTCTCCGCTTCCCGGTCTCCGCTTCCCGCTCGCTGCTTCCTGGTCCTCGATCTCCGGTTCCCGCTCTCCGGTTCCCGGTCTCCGCTCAGCGCTCCTCGTTCCCCGGTCCGGACGCGCCGCGGCGCCGGCACCCCTCCGGCGGTCCGCGCGGACCGGCCTGTCGGCTCGGTATCGCGGTCCGCCGGTATGGGGTGCCGGCGCAGCCGGAGAAACCCCCGGGCCCTGGCGCCCGGCGGTGGTCCGTCAGTGATTTTGACGCGCTCCTCGGAATGAACGGCCAAGGATCCAGCCCGTGCCGCTCTCGCGACACCTCTGTGGCTTCCCGCTTCACCGACCTGGGCCACCGAGACGGTGGTCTTACCGGGTCTCCGCAGGCTTTCGAGCCCTCACGAGCTCGGTTCCCGCCCGTCCGGCGGTACCTGGCGCGAGCGCCTCACCGAGCGCCAATCCGCGGTGAGGGCGAATCGGCGCCTCTTGCCTCGCTACGAGGGAGAAGTCCGCATCACCTCCGGGATGAACATCGGAGCACTACAGGCGGGTTCAGTAGCCGGAGTTGTTCGACCCGGAGTTGTTCGATCCCGAGTTGTTGGACCCGGAGTTGTTGGACCCGGAGTTGTGGGAACTCGGGTGCGAGGAGGAGGGGGAGGGGGAGGCGTTGCCCGTGGGGGAGCTCGTCGAGGTGGCTGCTCCCGAAGGCCGGATCAGGCCGAGCAGGCCGTGCGTGCCGCCGTCGCTGCCCGCGCTGAACCACAGGGAGTTCGTGCCGCCGACGGTCTCGGTACCGGGCTCCAGGTCCCACAGGCCGCCCAGGGTGATGGCCCTGCCATCGGAGGAGCGCAGCGGGCCGAGCGGGCGGCCGTTGCGCGGGTTGTAGGCGTTGATCCGGCCATCGCCGAAATTGCCGACCAGCAGGGCCCCGGAGTGGGCGCCGAACCCCTTCGGGGCCAGCGTCATCGCCCAGGGGGCGTTGAGGGCTCCGCGCGCGGCGAAGCGGCCGACGAACCGGCCCGAGCCGTTGAACTGGCTGACGAACCCCTTGCCCTGCCCGGCCACCGACTTGCCGGTCTCGGGGTCGCGCTTGGCGTACGCGACGAGGATGGAGTTGCCCACGACCTCCACGTTGAACGGCGCGTAGTCCTCCGGCAGGCCGGGGTCGCGGAACGCGCGGCGGCCGAACGAGATCCGGTCGAAGTCGCCGTCGAAGACGTGGACCCGGTTGTGGGCGAAGTCGGCGGCCAGCAGCATCGCCCCCCGGTTCGTCTCGGCGAGGGCCAGGCCCTTGAAGTCGGCGCCCTTGACGAACGCGCTGATGATCGCGTCGTCCGGGTCGGCCTCGGCGTTCCAGCCGGTGATCGCCCCGCTGGGGCTGGCGAAGATGAACGTCGCCGGTCCGGAACCGCCGGGACCCTTGACGACGAACTCATCGCCCTTGTTGACGACCTGCCCGGTGGGCCTGCCGCCGGGGACGCGTACCTGCGTCTTCTCCTGCTTCACGGTGCCCGCGCCGCCGGAGTAGACCGTGGCCAGGCCGGTGCCCGCGGCCGAGACCCACAGGGTCTTGCCCATGGCCAGTCCCCACGGGTTGACCAGCGTGGGGTCGGTGACCGCGGCCCGTCCGCTGACGTCCGAGACCAGGTTGGTGACCGCGAAGTGGTTTCGCAGGGACTGCCGACCGGCTTTCTCCGGGCCGCTGCCGGCCTTGGTCTGTTTCGCTCCGGCCTGCGCCTGGTGGGTCCCGGCGGACGCCGTACCGGCGACGCCCATGACCAGGACCGTGGCGCAGATCGTGACGATGCGTACTCGCATTCATGGCTCCTCTGTGAGGGAGTGCCTTTCGCCGCGAGATACGCGTGGGGTTCGTGCGCGGTTCAGTCCGTTTCGGAAAGGCCCGGGCCCGGGAGGAGCCGGGAGGGCGGAAAGGGCGGCCCGTGACCGCCGGGTGGGGCGGCCACGGGCCTGATCCCATGAGCGTCACACCGGGTCACGGCGACTCATGGCCGCGGCGCGCGCCAAGGGAGGAGAAGGCGCGCCCGCGGGGTCTCGCGAGGTCCCGCCGAGGGGTGAGGATCAGCGGAGGATCAGCGGAGGGCGGCCGCCTCGGTGGCCAGCTTCTCGATCCTGGCGTAGTCGCCGGTGGCGAGCGCGTCGGCCGGGGTGAGCCAGGTCCCGCCCACGCAGCCGACGTTCGGCAGCGCGAGGTAGTCGGGGGCCGTCGCGAGCTTGATGCCGCCCGTCGGGCAGAACCTGACCTGCGGCAGCGGGCCGCCGAGCGCCTTCAGGTACGGCAGGCCGCCGGCCGCCTCGGCGGGGAAGAACTTCATCTCGGTCACCCCGCGCTCGGCGAGTGCCATGACCTCCGACGCGGTCGCCACCCCGGGCAGGAACGGCACCCCGCTGACCTCCATGGCGTCGACCAGGCCCGGCGTGGTCCCCGGGCTGACCAGGAACCTGGAACCGGCGGCCACGGAGGCCGCCACGTCGGCCGGGGTGCGGATGGTGCCCGCGCCGATCACCGCCTCCGGGACCTCGGCGGCGATGCGCGCGATGGCGTCCAGGGCGGCGGGGGTGCGGAGGGTCACCTCGATGACCGGCAGGCCGCCCGCGACCAGGGCGCGGGCCAGAGGGACCGCGGTCTCCGGGTCGTCGATCACGACGACCGGGACGACCGGGGCGATGTCGAGCAGACTCATGTGAACTCCAGGGTGGACAGGCGCTGGTTCAGCCAGGCCGCCGCGCCGGTCAGGGCGGGCTGGGGGGCCACGATCAGCGCCGTGGCGATGCCGGAAAGGTAGTCGTTCAGGGTCGGGGTGGCCTCGAAGCGACGGCGGAAGTCGCTGGAGCGGACCCGGTCCACGATACGCGGCAGCACGCCGCCGCCCAGGTAGACGCCGCCCCGCGCGCCGAGGGTGAGGGCGACGTTCCCGGCGAAGGTGCCGAGCATGGCGCAGAAGACCTCGACGGTCTCCGCGCACAGCGAGTCGTCCATCCGGGTCACGATGTCGGAGGCGGACAGCCTCGGCGCGTCGGTCCCGTGGACGAGCGCGAGCCCCCGGTGCAGGCGCGACAGTCCCGGCCCTGACAGCAGATGCTCGGCCACCACGTGCTCCAGGCCGTCCGCGCGCAGTGCCCGGACGATCTCGTGGTCCCGCCGGTCGAGGACGGGCGCGGTGACGTGCCCTCCCTCCCCGGGGATCGGCACCCAGCCCTCGGCGGCGGGCACCAGGCCGCCCACGCCGAGACCGGTCCCGGGCCCGAGCACGGCCTTGACGCCGTGCGAGGGCTCGGGGCCGCCCAGGGAGACCAGGTCGTCGCCCCGCAGGTGCGGCAGGGACGCGGCCAGGGCCTCGAAGTCGTTGAGCAGCCAGGCGTTCGGGATGCCCAGGTCGCGTATCGACCCCGTCCACCCGGCGTTGGTGAGCCGGTAGCGGTCGCCCTTCACGGGCCCCGCGATCGCGACGCACGCGGCTCCCGGCTGAACTCCGCCCGCATGATCTGCGATATAGGCGGCTACGGCTTCGGGTAGGCCATCGTGTTCCGCGCCCGCGAGCACGGCCACCGCCTCGGGCTGTCCACCGGGCTCGGTGACCAGCCCGAACCGGGCGTTGGTGCCGCCGATGTCGGCGACGAGCCAGGGAAGGCTCACGAAATCTCCTTCGCGGATCGTGCGGCCGTGGCGGGCCGCCCGAGGTTCACCGGCCGTACGACCTCCACGGGCCGCGCGACCGGCGCGGACGGAGACCGTACGACCTCCACAAGCCACGCGACCGGCGCGATCCGCGCGACCGGCGCGACCCGTGCGGACGTGGGCCGCGCCGACGGAGACCGTACGAATGCGGATCGTGCGAATGCGGATCGTGCGAAGGAGACGGTGGTGTGTTCCCTCACGCACGGATTCCGCTCTGGGCGGTCGCCAGGCGGGTGCCGTTCGCGACGGCCTCGGCGTGGCCGTTCAGGGCGAAGACGCCCGCGCCGCGCTCGGCGGGGCCCGCCGCGCGGCGGAAGGCGCCGAACAGCTCGCGGCCGGTGCCCACCCACTGGGCGTCGGTGAGCGGCGCGCCCTGAACGGGCCTGGCGGCCAGTTCCGCGGCGGGGACCAGCAGCTCCAGGGTTCCGGCGGCGGCGTCGAGGCGGATCGGGTCGCCGTCCCGCACCAGCGCGATGGGACCGCCGTCGGCGGCCTCGGGCGACAGGTGGATGGCGGCCGGGACCTTGCCGGACGCGCCGGACATGCGGCCGTCGGTGACGATCGCCACCCGCTGCCCCCTGTCCAGCAGCACCGCCATCGGCGGGGTGAGCTTGTGCAGCTCGGGCATGCCGTTCGCGCTCGGCCCCTGGTAGCGGATGACCGCCACGAAGTCCTGCCCGTCCAGCTCTCCCGCGTCGAAAGCGCTCAGCAGCTCCAGCTGGTCGTCGAAGACCTTGGCCGGGGCCTCGATGACCAGGTGCTCGTCCTTGACCGCGGAGACCTTGCTGACCGCGCGTCCCAGGTTGCCGTCGAGCATGTGGATGCCGCCGTCGGCGGAGAACGCGTCGGAGACCGGGCGCAGCACGTCGAGGTCGGCGCTGCCCTCGGTGCGCTCCTCCCAGACCAGCTCGCCCTCCTTCAGCTCGGCGGCCGAGCGGTAGTGGTCCAGCCCGCGCCCGGCGACCGTCAGCACGTCGCCGTGCAGCAGCCCGGCGTCTAGCAGGTCGCCGATGAGCACCTGCATGCCGCCCGCGGCCTGGAAGTGGTTCACGTCCGCCTGGCCGTTGGGGTACATGCGGGTGAGCAGCGGCACGGCCTTCGACAGCGCGGCCAGGTCGTCCCAGAGGAGCTCGATGCCGGCCGCCGCGGCGATGGCGACGATGTGCATGGTGTGGTTGGTCGAGCCGCCGGTCGCCAGCAGTGCCACGCAGGCGTTGACGATCGCCTTCTCGTCGACGACCTCGCCGACGGGGGTGTACTCGGGGCCGTGCGCGGTCAGCTCGACCGCCCGCCTGCCCGCCGCCTTCGTCAGGGCCTCGCGCAGCTCGGTGCGCGGGTTGACGAACGTCGAGCCGGGCAGGTGCAGGCCCATGACCTCGATCATGACCTGGTTGGAGTTGGCGGTGCCGTAGAAGGTGCAGGTGCCGGGGGAGTGGTACGACTTCGCCTCGGCGTCGAGCAGCTCGTCCTTGCCGACCTTGCCCTCGGCGAACAGCTGCCGGGTGCGGGCCTTGACCTTGTTGGGCAGGCCGGAGGTCATCGGACCGGCGGGAACGAAGATCGCGGGCAGGTGGCCGAAGTGCAGCGCCCCGATCAGCAGGCCTGGAACGATCTTGTCGCAGACGCCGAGCATGAGGGAGGCGTCGAACATGTCGTGCGAGAGCGCGATCGCGGTGGCCATCGCGATGACCTCGCGGCTGTAGAGCGACAGCTCCATGCCGGCCCGGCCCTGGGTGACGCCGTCGCACATCGCGGGCACGCCCCCGGCGAACTGCGCGACGCCGCCCGCCTTCCTGACGGCCGCCTTGAGGATCGCCGGGTAGGCCTCGTAGGGCTGGTGCGCCGACAGCATGTCGTTGTAGCTCGACACGATCGCCACACCCGGCTTGACGTTGGCGCGCAGGTCCCGCTTGTCGCTCTCGCCCACGGCGGCGAAGCCGTGCGCCAGGTTGGCGCAGCCCAGGCTCGCCCTGGCGGGGCCGCGCAGGCGGGCCGCCTCGGCCTCGGCGTGCAGCCGGTTCAGGTACGCGGTGCGGCTGGGGCGGCTGCGCTCGACCAGACGGTCGGTCACCTCCTGGATCACGGGATGCATCCGGCCTCCTCGGTCGTAATCTGCGTCGTCGTTTCCGGTGCGGTGGTCGTTCGGGTCCGGCTGCCCGGCTCGCGCGCTCACGCCTGCCCCTCCTCGTGCCAGACGCGGCCGCTGCGGCCGACCAGCTCGTGGGCGGAGGCGGGGCCCGCGCTGCCCGCCGGGTACGGCTCGGGCGGGGTGCCCTGGGACTCCCACTCGGCGAGGATCGGATCGATCCACCGCCAGGCGGCCTCGACCTCGTCGCGCCGCATGAACAGGGTCGGGTTGCCGGTGAGGACGTCCATGAGCAGCCGCTCGTAGGCCTCGGGCACCCGGCCGGTGAAGGTCTCGGCGAAGCTGAGGCTCAGCGGGACCGGCTTGAGCGCCACCTCGCCCGCGCCCGGCTCCTTGGCCATGATGTTCAGCTGGATGCCCTCGCTCGGCTGCAGCCGCAGCACCAGCCGGTTGGGCGTGCTGCCGGGGAAGATCGAGTGGGGCACGTCCTTGAACTGCACCACGATCTCCGAGCAGCGGTTCGGCATGCGCTTGCCCGTCCGCAGGTAGAACGGCACCCCGGCCCAGCGCCAGTTCTTCACCTCGGCGCGGATCGCGGCGAAGGTCTCCACCCGGCGGGAGTCCTCGGTGGGCGCGGTGCTGTCGGGCTCGTCGAGGTAGCCGGGCACCTGGACACCGCCGGACTCGCCCGCCGTGTACTGGCCGCGTACGGTGAAACGGTCCACCTCGCCGCCGGTGACGGCCCGCAGCGACTGGAGGACCTTGACCTTCTCGTCGCGGATCGACTCGCGGTCGTTGCGCGACGGCGGCTCCATCGCCACCAGGCACAGCAGCTGGAGCAGGTGGTTCTGCACCATGTCGCGCAGCGCGCCCGCGTGGTCGTAGTAGCCGCGGCGGCCCGGGGTGCCCACGGTCTCGGCGACGGTGATCTGGACGTGGTCGATCCAGAGGGAGTTCCAGATCGGCTCCAGGAAGGCGTTGGCGAACCGGAGCACGAGGAGGTTCTGGACCGTCTCCTTGCCGAGGTAGTGGTCGATGCGGTAGATCTGCCGCTCCTCGAAGATGGCGCCGACCTCGTCGTTGATGCGCAGCGCGCTGGCCAGGTCGCGGCCGAGGGGCTTCTCCAGCACCACCCGCGAGGCGGGGGTGACCAGGCCGGCGCGGTGCGCCTCCCGGCAGAACGGGCCGAACGTCATGGGCGGGCTGGCCAGGTAGAACACCCGGTCGCGGTGCTCGTGCCCGCCGAGCATCCCGGCGAGCCTGGCCCACCCGGTCGGGTCCTGGCCGCCGATGTCGACGGTGACGTGGTGCAGGCGGCCGAGGAAGCGCTGCCAGGTGTCGAGGTCGTCCACCGGCACCGAGCCGCGCACCTCGGCGTCCACCTTGCCGCGGAAGTCGGCGTCGTCGAGCCCGCCGCGGGACATCGCGATCACGCGGGTCTCGGGGGCGAGACGCCCGTCGCGGTCGGCGTGGTAGAGCGCGGGCAGGAGCTTCCGCATGGAGAGGTCGCCTGTGCCGCCGAAGACGATGAGGTCGGCGGGTTGCGGGGTCTCAGACATGGGGCGGCGCTCCGTAGTGATCTACCAGTAGTGATCTACCAAAATTGGGTATAGATCGGACACTAGCTAGATCTTGCGCTCTACACAAGCGGAGTTTTGTAATTTGAGATGAGAAAGTTGGAAGTTTTCATTTCCTAAGTGGGTGTGATTCACTTGGCGGATGCCTCGACGTCCCGCTGCCGCGCTGGCCACCAGCGGTGAGGTGCTGCGCCTCATCCGCTCCGGTGAGGCCGTCACCCGCGCGGACATAGGGCGTGTCACCGGTCTGTCCAGACCCGCCGTCTCCCTGCGCGTCACCGAGCTGCTGGACCGGCGCCTCGTCGTGGAGGACAGCGAGGGCCCCTCCACCGGAGGCCGCCCGCCCACCCGCCTGGCCTTCAACGCCTCCGGCGGGGTCGTCCTGGTCGGCTCCCTGGGCGCGAGCCGCGCCCAGATCGCCGTCTGCGACCTCGCGGGCGAGGTGCTGGCCAGTGCCGCCCTGTCCGTGGACGTGGAGGAGGGGCCGGACGTCGTCCTGCCCCTGGTCATGCAGACCTGGAGCGAGCTGCTCGGCGACCGTCCCGCCTCCCTGATCCGCGGGGTCGGCCTGGGCGTCCCCGCCACGGTGGAGTTCGCGGCCGGCCGCACCGAGAGCGCCCGGATCATGGCCAGCTGGACCGGCGTGGCCATCCCGCCGATCATCGCCGCGCGCTTCCCCGTCCCCGTCTTCCTCGACAACGACGTGAACGTCATCGCGATCGGCGAGCACCGCGAGATCTACGCGGGCGAGGCCGACGACCTGCTGTTCATCAAGGTCTCCACCCGGATCGGCTCCGGGGTCATCGCCGGGGGCGAGATCCTGCGGGGGGCGCTGGGCGCCGCGGGGGAGATCGGGCACATCCCGGTCCGCGACGGCGGGGGAGTCCTCTGCCGCTGCGGCAACATCGACTGCGTCGACTCCATCGCCAGCGGCACCGCGATCCTGCGCAGGCTCCGCGACCTGGGACACGAGGTCGACACCCTGGCCGACGTGGTGAGCCTGGTCAGGGCCGGGGACGCGGAGACCATGACCGTGGTCCGCAACGCCGCCCGGATGCTCGGCGAGGTCGTCGCCAGCGCGGTCAACCTCCTCAACCCCTCGGTGGTGGTCCTCGGCGGCGACGTCGCGGAGACCTTCCAGCCGATGGTCTCGGGGGTGCGCGAGGTCATCCACCGCCGCTCGACGGCCCTGGCCACCCGCAACCTGCGCATCGAGCGCAGCCGGCTCGGCCCGAGCGCCGGGATCATCGGCTGCGCCCACATGGTCCTGGACCACATCCTGTCGCCCGAGGCCGTCGACTCCGCCGGCTGGCAGCCGCTCCGCTCCGTCCGCTCCCTCGCCTGAGCGGTTCTCGTTCCTGAACCGCTCCTTCGTCTGGCAGGTTCCGTGCCCGGCGCCGCGCTTTTCCAGACTCCGCCCCCTGAAACGCTTAAGATCGTCGTATGTCCAGACCGGGACTGAGACGGGGGATCGCCGTATCCGGCGACATCGTCAGCGGGAAGGCCCTGCCTGACCTGCCGCCTCTGGACGAGACCGTTGCCTGTGCGCGGGACAGGGACGCCACGCGGGTCCCGCCGGAGAGCCCGTCTCCCTCCCTCACGGCCGACTTCGCCCGTAGCGTCAGGGGCGGGAGCGATCCGGTCTGTACCGTCCACGACGCCGAGGTCGTCGGCCGTCTCGTCGCGGACGCCCACGCGTTCGCAACCCGTCTGGAGGAACACCCGTGAGCGAAACCGTCTCCCTGCCCGCCTTCCCCACGCCGCTGCGCTGGCTGAACCGGCCCGAGGACTGGAGTGCCGACGGCGACACGCTCTCCATCGTCGCGGGAGCGGGCACCGACCTCTTCTTCGACCCCGGGGAGCCGAACCGCTACGCCAACGCTCCCGCCCTCGTGGGCCGTCTGGACGGCGACTTCACGCTCAGCGCGCGGGTCAGGCTCGACCTGCTGTCCACCTACGACGCGGCCGCGCTGCTGCTGTACGCCGGCGACGACCGGTGGGCCAAGTGCGGCCTCGAACTCTCCCCGCAGGGCAGGCCGACGATCGTCTCGGTGGTCACCCGCGGGGTGTCCGACGACTGCAACTCCGTGACCATGGAGGGCCGGGACATCCGGCTGCGGATGTCCCGCCTCGGCTCCGCCTTCGCCTTCCACGTCGCCGACGAGTCCGGGTTCTGGAACCTCATCAGATACTTCGCGCTCGACGGGGATCCGGAGGTCGGCTTCCTCGCGCAGAGCCCCACCGGCGAGGGCAGCACCGTGCGCTTCGAGAACATCGAGTACTCGCCCAAGCGCCTGTCCGACCTGCGCGGCGGGGAGTAGCCCGCTTTCCCTGCCTTCCCCGCCTTCCCCGCCTTCCCCGCCTTTCCGCCGGCCCGGGCGCGCGGTGCGGGGCGAGCGGTGCGGCGGGAACTCCGCGAAGTGCCGGCCGGGCGAGTCTACGGAGTGCCGGCCGGGCGGGCGGTGAGGATGCGGGCGAGCAGGCCGCTGAGATCGGCCTGCTCGCGCGCGTTCAGGGGGGAGAACCACTCCTGCTCCCTGCGGGCCTGCTCGGCGAACGCCTCGCGGACGGCGGCCTCCCCCTTGGCGGACAGCGCGACCACCACCGCGCGCCTGTCCCCGGGCATCGGGCGACGCTCGACCAGGGCGTCGCGCTCCAGGGTGTTGACCACGTTCGTCACCGCCGAGCGGGACATGGCGGAGATCTCGGCGAGCCGGGCGGGCTGGGTCGGCCCGAGAATCCAGAGCTTGAACATCAGCCGGAAACCGGGCAGCGTCCAGCCGCGCGGGCGGTGGATCCGTGTCTCCAGGTCCGTCACCAGCAGGTAGGCCAGCTGCAGCAGGTTGTAGGCGAGCTCGAACCCCTCCGGGTCGGCGGGCGGCGGCATGCCGGCCAGGCGTTCCCGCGCGTACGCGGCATACCGGAGATCCGCCCTGCCCGCCGGCTCCACTGATGGTTCCACCGCACAAGTCTTGCGCAGGAGCACCCTCACCGTGAATATTGTTATGGCCATAACAATCGGCGGGAGGCGCCCGTGGACATCGTCATCGCCGGTGGCGGTATCGGCGGCCTCGCCACCGCGCTCAGCCTGCACGCGGCGGGCTTCGAGAACCTCACCGTCCACGAGGCCGCCCGCGAGATCCGCCCCCTGGGCGTGGGCATCAACCTGCTGCCCCACGCCGTACGGGAACTGACGGAGCTCGGCCTCGCCGACCGGCTGGCGGCGATCGGCGTCGCCACCGCCGAACTCGCCTACTTCGACCGGTACGGCTCCGCGATCTGGTCCGAGCCGCGAGGCGTCGACGCGGGATACAGGTGGCCGCAGTACTCCGTCCACCGGGGACGGCTGCAGATGATGCTGCTGGACGCCGTGATCGAGCGGCTCGGCCCGCGGTCGGTCGTGACCGGCAGCCGCGTCACCGGCCCGGGCGGCGAAGACCTGCTGATCGGGGCGGACGGCATCCACTCGGCGATCCGCGCCCGCCTGTTCCCCGGCGAGGGACCCCCTCCGTGGAACGGGCTGGTCCTGTGGCGCGGCACCACGTACGGCGCGCCGTTCCTGACCGGACGGTCCATGATCATGGTCGGTGACGGGACGCAGAAGTTCGTGGCCTACCCGATCGAGACCGGCGAGCGGACACTGATCAACTGGATCGCCGAGAAGCCCTCCGGCGGCGCGGCCCCCGGCCGGGGCGACTGGAACCGGCCGGCGGACCTCGCCGAGGTCGAGAAGCACTTCGCGGACTGGCGGTTCGACTGGCTGGACGTGCCGGGGATCATCGCCGGAGCCGAGACGGCCTACGAGTATCCGATGGTGGACCGCGACCCGCTGCCGCACTGGACCGAGGGGAACGTCACGCTGCTGGGCGACGCCGCCCACGCGATGTACCCGATCGGTTCCAACGGCGCCTCCCAGGCGATCATCGACGCCCGGGTGCTGGCCCACTCCCTCGCGCACGGCGACCTGGCGGCGTACGAGGCCGTGCGGCGGCCCGCCACGACCACTCTGCAGCTGTCCAACCGGCGGATGGGCCCCGAGATCGTGATGAAACTCGCCCACGAGCGCGCGCCCGGCGGGTTCGACGACATCGAACAGGTCATCCCCTACGCGGAGCGGGCCGAGATCGCCGCCTCCTACAAGCGCACGGCGGGGTTCGACCCGGCCTCGCTGAACGGGTCCCCGTCCTGGAACGTCGTCCGTTGACATCCTCCCCACGGCCGAAGCCCGGGGTCTCCACGCTGGAGGTATCCGATGAACCTCGAACACCTCGCCACGTTCACCGTGATGCTGGACCCGATCCTCGAACTCGGCGGCACCCACTGGGGCCGGCGACGGGTGATCAACATCGTGGGCGGATCGTTCGAGGGCCCGCGGTTCTCCGGCGTCGTCCTGCCCGGCGGGGCCGACTGGCAGGTCGTGCACGCCGACGGCATGGCCAGCGTCGACACCCGTTACACCCTGCGCACCCATGACGGCGCGCACCTCTACCTGTCCACCTCCGGCGTGCGGCACGGCCCCGCCGAGGTCATGGCCCGCCTCGCCCAGGGGGAGCCGGTGGACCCGTCGGAGTACTACTTCCGGCTGTTCTGCCGTTTCGAGACCGGTGACGAGCGCTACCTGTGGCTCAACCGCACCCTCGCCGTGGGAAAGGCCGGCCGGCTGCCCGACGCCGTCCGCTACGACGCCTACACCCTGACCTGACCTCTCCCGAACCGGACCACCGCGCTCCGGGCGCTCACACCGCTCACACCACGGCCCCGGCATGACCCCCGGGGTCCGACGGACGACCCGAGGAACTCGCGATGCCGAAGCTGAACCGCCTCCCGCTCCCCATCGTCGCCGAGCACGACACCCCGATGCCGGTGCGCGACGGCACGATCCTGCGCGGCGACGTCCACCGCCCCGCCTCGGACGGGCCGTTCCCCGCCCTGCTCGTCCGCACGCCGTACGGCGAGGGCTCGTTCCCGATGGCGCCGACGATCCCCGCGCTGGAGGCCGGCTTCGCGGTGGTGCTCCAGCACTGCCGGGGGCGCGGAAGCAGCGACGGGGAGTTCCGGCCGTGGCTGGACGAGGGCGACGACGGCTACGACACCATCGAGTGGATCACCTCCCAGCCGTGGTCGAACGGCGAGGTCGTGGCCTTCGGGGTCTCCTATCTCGCCGGATGCGCGCTCCAGGCCGCCGCGACGCGCCCGCCGGGGCTCAAGGCCGTGGTCGCCTCGATGACCCCGCACGACTTTTACGACGGGCTGAAGTACCACGGCGGGGCTCTCGCGCTCGGCTCGGCGCTGAACTGGGGCCTGCTGCAGGCGATGCTCGGCCTGATGCACGGGATGGAGGCCGGCGAGGACGTGGGCGCCGGCCTCGGCGCGCTCCTGCCCGTGCTGGGCGACCAGGCCACCGCCGTGCGAACGCTGCCGCTGCGCGACATCCCCGGGGTGCCGTGGTGGAACGACTGGATCTCGCACCCGACCCGCGACGCCTACTGGGAGGGACTGGCCGAGACCCTGCGGCACGACCGGATCGAGGTGCCCGTGATGCACGTCGCGGGCTGGTTCGACCTGTTCCTCGCCGGAACCCTGGAGAACCACCGGCGGCTGGGCGGCCCGCTCGTCATCGGCCCCTGGTCGCACGGTTCCGGCGCGACGGGCACCGGCCACCTGGACTTCGGGTTCGCCGCCTCGGCGCAGGCGGCCATGCTGCCGCAGCGGCAGATGGACTTTCTGCGGGGCAGGGACACCGGCCCGGCCGTGAAGATCTTCGTCATGGGCGACGACGTCTGGCGGGACGAGGAGGAATGGCCGCTGACCCGCGCGGTCGGCACCCGCTACCACCTGCACACCGGCGGCCTGCTCTCCGCCGAGCCTCCCTCGGACGCCGCGCCGTCCACCTTCACCTTCGACCCCCGCGATCCCGTGCCCACGACCGGTGGCCCCCTCCTGCTTCCCGACGTGACGAACATCGGCCCCCAGGACCAGCGCGACGTCGAGCTCCGCCCCGACGTGCTCTGCTTCACCACCGAGGCGCTCGCCTCCGACGTCGAGGTGACCGGCCCCCTCTCCGTCACCCTGCACGCCGAGACCTCGGCGCTCTCCACCGACTGGACGGCCAAGCTCGTCGACGTCCATCCCGACGGCCGGGCGATGAGCGTGACCGACGGCATCGTGCGGACCTCCGTCCCGTCGGGGGTGCACGAGATCGACCTCGTCGCCACCAGCCAGGTCTTCAAGACCGGCCACCGCATCCGCGTCGAGATCTCCAGCTCCAACTTCCCCCGCTTCGACCGCAACCCCGGCAACGGCCGGACCTCCGCCGACTCCACCGAGGCCGACCTGGTCGTCCAGCACCAGACCGTCTTCCCCGACTCCTACGTCACCCTGCCGATCGTCCCCGGGTAACGGGCCCCGGGCCGGACGGCCGTCCAGGACCGTTCCGGCGGCGTGGTGGTGGGCGCTCACCAGGTCTTGCCGGCCTGTTCCCGGATCGTGCGGTTGATCCGGTTGAAGAAGTTGGTCAGCGCGATCTCCAGGTTGAGCGCGGACAGCTGCTCGTCGTCGAAGTGGGCGACGGCGGCGTCCCAGATCTCGTCGGTCACACCCGGCGCGCCGTCCTGGATCCGGGTGGCGGCCTCGGCCAGCGCGAGCGCTGCCCGCTCCGCCTCGGTGAAGAACGGCGTCTCGCGCCAGGCGGCCACGTTGTGCAGCCGCTCGTCGGTCTCCCCGTGCTTCCTGGCCGCCGTGACCCCGGCGAAGACGCACGGGCTGCAGCCGTTGATCTGGCTGGCGCGCACGTGGACCAGCCCGAGCAGGCGCGGGTCGACGCCACCGGCGTGAATCGCCTTGTAGAGCTGCTGGATCGCCGTCATCACGTCGGCGTTCGCCCGGCTCTTCATGCGTGCTTCCATCGGTCTTGCCCCTTCATCGGTTACCTGTGCCCGTCCGGGCCCGTCATGACCTATGACGGAGCGGATCCGAGGAAGGTAACAACATGTCCGACACCAGCCCGGCGGACCCGGTGGGCGAGGCGTTCGAGGCCCAGCGCGACCGGCTGCGCGCGGTCGCCCACCGCATGCTCGGCTCGCACGCCGACGCCGAGGACGTGGTCCAGGAGGCCTGGCTGCGGCTCTCCCGCCAGGACACGGCGACCATCCACAACCTCGCCGGCTGGCTGACCACGGTGGTCGGCCGGATCAGTCTCGACGTCCTGCGATCACGCCAGGCCCGCCCCGAGGCCTCCTACGACGACCGGCTGCCCGAACTCGTCGTGACGGTCGACGACGGCCCCGCGCCGGAGGACGACGTGGCGCTCGCCGACTCGGTCGGGCTCGCGCTCCTGGTCGTCCTGGAGTCGCTCGGACCGAGCGAGCGGCTGGCGTTCGTGCTGCACGACCTGTTCGCGGTGCCGTTCGACGAGATCGGCCGGATCCTCGGCAGGTCCACCGACGCCACCAAGATGCTCGCCAGCCGCGCCCGCAGGAAGGTGCGGGCGACCGAGCGGCCGGCGGCCGCCGGACGGGAGCAGCGACAGGTCGTCCAGGCCTTCCTGGCGGCGGCTCGCCGGGGCGACTTCGAGGGGTTGCTGCGCGTGCTCGATCCGGAGGTGAGGCTGACCGTCGACACGCCCGGCGGTGTGGTCGTCGTCCTCGGCGCCACCAAGGTCGCCGCCGGCGCGACCGCGCGAGTCGCCGCCGGCGCGGCCGCGCGAGGGCGGGCGGTGCTCGTCAACGGCCTTCCCGGGTTCGTCTCCTGGCGCGAGGACGGGACTCCGCTCTCGGTCATGGCGTTCACCGTCGCCGACGGCCGGATCGTCGCCATCGCGACCGTGATCGACCCGGTCAGGCTCGCGTCGACGGACCTGCCGGATCCGGAGTGAGTCACTGCCGGCCGGTTCCGGGGTGAGTCACCGCCGGGCATGAGATCGCGGCACCGCGGGCCACCCGCGCCTTCGGCTGCGCGCAGCCGTCTTGCGGAGCCGGTCGCGGCCCCGCCGAGGCTGGGATCGATCGGCCACCGGCGCCCGCGGTCACCGTCACGCACGTTCGCCGGTCGTGACGCGCATGGCGACCGGCCGGAGGGTCAGGCCGTCGGTCCAGGTCACCGACTCGGGCGGGCCGGCCAGGCGGAGGCCGGGCCGCCGGGTGACCAGGGCCCGGACCGCCTCGGTGAGCTCGACCCTCGCGAGGCTGGCGGCCAGGCAGCGGTGCGGGCCGTAACCGAACGCCACGTGCGGGTTGGGGGGATGCTCGGTGAAGCGGTGGATGTCGAACCGGCCGGGATCGGGAAAGGCCCGCGGGTCGTGGTTGGCCGCGTTCAGGTTCGGCATGACGACCGTCCCCGCGCGAAGACAGCCACCGGGGAGGTCGGTGTCCCTGGTGATCCGGCGCATGAAGGCGCTGGCGGGCGGCCCGTCGAAGCGCAGGATCTCCTCGACGGCGGTGGCCGCCAGGGCCGGGTCCGCGACCAGCTCGGCCCACTGGCCGGGGTGCAGGAGCAGCCGGAAGACACCCCGGCCGATCATCGAGGCCGTCGTCTCGTGCCCGGCCGTGATGAGGGAGAAGACGGTGTTGACCAGCTCGCCCTCCGACAGCCGGTCGTCCTCGTCCCTGGCCTGGATGAGCAGGTCGATGAGGTCCCCGCCGGGCTCCGCGCGGTGCTGGGCGACCAGTTCGGCGGCGTAGGCCATGAAGTCGGTGTAGCCCTCGTAGCGCGCCCGCTCGTCTGCCGTGGAGGTGGTCAGGAACATGTCCGTCCACCGGACGAACCGCTCGTAGTGGTCCATCGGCACGCCGAGCATCTCGCAGATGACACGGCCCGGCAGCTGCAGCGCGTACCCCTCGACCAGATCGAAGTCGTCGCCCAGGCCGTCGAGGAGCTCTTGGGCGATCTTCGCGATGCGGGGGCGCCACGGTTCGATCTGGCGCGGGGTGAAGGTGCCGTGCATGATCCGGCGGTAGCGGGTGTGCTCCGGCGGGTCCTGGTTGATCAGCGCGTCGGGGTCGTCGTCGATGCCGATGCCGCTCACCAGCCGCGGCAACCCCGGCAGGCGCAGGTTGCGGCTGGAGGCCGGCGAGGCCAGCAGGGCGCGGACGTCCTCGTACCTGACGGCCACCGGGACGCGGTCGCCGCTGGGCATGGCCGCCGGCTCCAGCGGCCCCGACTCGTGCCTGCGGGCGAACTCCGGCGGCGGCGTGGCGAGCGGTCCCGGCACGATGTCCGGCCAGGCCCCGTCCGGATCCGGTTCGGCGGTCATGGCAGCCCCTTCCGGTCCGGGGCGCCCGGAAGACGGCCCACGCGGAACGTACGAAATGCCGTGCCGCCCGTCAACAGGCGAATCGGTCCCGCTCGGGTCCGCCGCCGCCCGGGGTTCGTCGCTCCCCGTATCCGCTCGCCGGTGAGACCGCGCCGTCACGCCCGGCCGTGCCGGTCCAACGCCGGTCCAACGCCGGTCCAACGCCGGCCCGACGTCCGCCCGACGGCCTACCTCGGCGGGTCGTCGACCTTGATCTTGTCTCCCGTGTCGGAGATGAAGACGACCAGCAACTTCGCCGGTCGTGTCCGGCTGGGGTTCTCCGCGAGCACATGATGGGCTCCCGGCGACTCGACCCAGTTCTCGCCCTGGCGGTACGTGCGCACCGGCTCGCCACCCAACCGGCTGCGCACGGTGCCCTCGAGCACGTAGGCGTAGACGAAGGCCCTGCCGTGCCGATGCGGCGCCGCGCGCGCGGTGGGCGGGAAGTCCACGACCGCCGAGGTGAACGTCTTGCCCTTGACATTCGGAAGCGCCTGTTCCAGGAGAGGCGACAGCTTGTCGGACGGCGGCTGCGAAACCACGGCGGCGACGGGCGTCTCGCCGGTCGCGCGCTCCACCGTGGGAGCGTACGCGGCGGCCGCAGCCACCATGCCGCCGACGAGAAAGCCACCGGCAATCCGTACCCGGATCATGACAGCCCTCCTGTCCTGCTTGGACCTTCGGGGCGCACGGGAACGGCGAGGTGTCTCGGCTTCCGCCCGAGAGGTCCGCGTTGTCGCTTGAGTGTCGTGTCCTGCAGTATTTCGATGTCTAACACGAGCGGATTCAAGCCTTGGCGATGGCCTGCTCAAGTTCCGCTCAAACCGGAACCCATGACCGAGCGTCACACCGGCGAGCGGCACCCGGCCGGTTACCGGGCTCTCATCGCCTTGCGCGCACCCGGCTGTTCCCCTTCCGCGACCCTGATGATCGTCTTGCCGGGGGTGCGCCGGGCGGGCGCGAACGCGGAGGGCGCCTCGGCGAGCGTCCGCGTGGCCCCGACGATCAGGCGGAGCCGTCCCTCCCGGACCCGCCGGACCAGGTCCGCGAGCCGGGCGCGATCGGGCTCGACGACGAAGAAGATCGCCTGCCCGTCCCGGGGCCGGACCGTGGGCGGCGAGGCGATGGTGACGAGCGTGCCGCCGGCGCGTACCAGCGCGGCCGAGCGGTCCAGGATGTCGCCGCCGATCACGTCGAGCACCACGTCGACCTGACCGGCGTCCTCAAGGGGATCGGCCTGCAGGTCCAGGAAGGCGTCGACGCCGAGACCGAGTACCGTTTCCCTGTCGCCGGCCCTGCCGGTGCCGATCACCCGGGCGCCTGCCTCGCGCGCGAGTTGCACCGCGACGGAACCGACGCCGCCCGCGGCGCCGTGGATCAGGACGGTCTGCCCGGCGGCGAGGCGGCCGTGGTCGAACAGGGCCTGCCACGCGGTCAGCCCCGAGATCGGCAGCGCGGCGGCCACGGTGTGGTCGACGTCGGCCGGCAGCGGCGCGAGGTTGCGGGCCTCCACCGCCGCGTACTCGGCCAGCGAGCCGTTGCGGGTCCAGTCGGTCAGCCCGAAGACCCGCTGGCCGACGGTCAGGCCGGTGGTCCCGTACCCCAGCTCGGCGACGACCCCCGACAGCTCGTTCCCGAGGACACTGGGCGTCCGGTCCCGGCCCGCGCGATCGGTCCACGTTCCCGGCCAGTCGAGCTCTCCGGGGGTGAACCCGGCGGCATGCACCCGGACGACGACGTCGTTCTCGGCGGCATGGGGGTACGGCTCCTCTGTCAGGGAGAGCCCGGCCAGACCGGCGGCGCGGTCTCGGACGGTGATGGCGCGCATGACAGGTCCTTGCCGTCGGCGGAGATGTCGAACAGGACGAACGTACAGGGCGTCGACCGGATTCACGGGGAGCGCGGGCCGTCGGCAAGACGTACTTTTGCCTACCCCCACCTGCGCGGACGCGGCGTCCGGACGGCTCATGACCGGTCACCGCCACGGGCGGTGAATGACCTTCTTCGTGGAACGGCCGGGATAGACGACGATCAGGTGCTCCTCGGAGGGCGCCTCGGGGTCGTCCTCGTCCCATTCGAGCTCGCGGGCGTAGACGCGCATTTGGTAGCGGCCGTGCCCTGCCTCCTGGCCCGCTGCTTCGGCCAGGGGTCGGCGCACCGGGCGTTCATCCCGGCTTCCCACGCGGCCAGTTCCCGCTCCCGCTCGGCCTGCTCACGCGCCCGTTCGCGCGCCTGGTCCGCCCGTTGCCCGGCGACGACGCCGGGGCACAGGAACTCCAGGGCGTCGCCGAGCTCGTCCGTGGTCGCCGACCCGCCCGCCCGCCGGAGCAGCGCCTGCCGCTCCTCGGCGCCGGGCACCGCGCACAGTTCCTCGCCATGGGCCAGGATGCGCTGTTCCGGCAGGTTCCCGGGGAACATCGCCGCCCCTCCGCGGCCGTCGTCCCTGGCGAGGCAGACGAACGACCGGCGCCGGTCCTGCGGCCGGGTGTCGGCGTAGGCCCGGATCCGCTCGCGGCAGCCCTCGTCCAGGCCGGTGAGACCGAACCGGGCGCCTTCCTCGGCGCCGACCACGACGAGCGGCAGCACGAGCGCGGCGGCGACGAGCAGCCGCGGCTCGCGGCCGGTGGCGGACCGGGAGGTGGTTTCGGCGGCGGGTCCGGCGGCGGGCCCGGCGAGCTCGTGCGCGGTGCGCGCCAGCCACACCGCGGTGAACACGCCGAACGCGTTCACCACGAGGAACGAGCCGTCGAACAGCAGCCAACCGCTCCAGAAGACGAGGTTGAGCATGTAGAAGGTCAGCGAGGCGGTGAGGGCGATCCTCCCGATGCCGATCGTGGTGCCGCTCCATCGGCCGTCGCGGCGCTGCCCGATGAGGGCCATCGCCGTCCAGCCGAGGCTCGCCACCGTCGGCAGGCTGAACACCCGCAAGCTGAAGTCGTCGAGGAAGAGCAGCAGCGCCGGGGTCAGCGTGCCGATCAGGCCGAGCGCGAGGGTGATCGCCCGGAACCGGGCCGAGACCCCGGAGACGACCCGCGCCAGCAGGATCAGCGTGGCGACCCATAGGACCAGGCTCGCGACGTACTCCACGGTGTCGGACAGCGCTTCGACGAGTTCCCAGAGCACCAGGTCACCGGCGACGCCCACGTAGAGCAGGCGCCGGAGCCAGACCACGCCGCGCGGCAGCCCCTCGGCGCGCGGCAGCGCGGGACCGCGCAGCACCTGCCACAGTGCCCACGCGTTGAGCCCGCAGATCCCGGTGAGCAGGGGGACCACCCAGGCTCCCCGCATGAGGCGTCCCCAGGTCGTGGCCGTCGCGGCCACCGACAGCGCCGACACCTCGCCGGACACGACGGCGAACAACGCGGCGACGGCCACGACGGCCAGGTAGAGCGCGACGACGACCGCGGCCGCGCGCCCGAAGCGGTATCGGCCGGCGGCGGCCCGGATTCGAGTGACGATGCGGATGATCTTAGCGACGTATCCGAGAAGACCGTCGCATCGTGTTGCCCGCCCACGCGCTCAACCGCAACCCCACCGGAGTCGGCCGCGGACTGACCGGCATGCCGCTCGTGATGGCCGGCACGGCCTTCGAAGCCGGGACACACCGCTCACCTGAGCGGGTCGTGTCCCCAGTTCATGAGGGAGTATCGCCACGGGGTCTCCTTGACGTCCCCGGACGGACGCTGCGTCAGGTGACGGCGGACGTAGCCGGTCACCTTGCGCATGTGGGCGTAGTCGTCCTCGTCCAGGTCGTCCTTCCGCTTCCGCAGGATCTCGGCGATCCGGCGGCCGGACCGGTGACCTGTCGACTCCTCACCGCCCGACTTGTCCCCCACGCGCTTGGACTCCTCGGTCTCCAGCCAGCGTTCCAGCTCCGCGGCCGTCATGTTGACCGCCTGGCCGAAGTCCGCGGCGATCCGCTCGCTGTCCTCAGTCATGGCGGTCTTTCCTGTGCAGTGCCGATGCCTTGTGCACGGCGGTCTTGCCGCTCTTGTCGCTGCGCACGAGGTACTGCGGATCGTCGGCCGAGGCGTCCACGGTGCGTCCCGCCTCCTCGGTACGCTCCGTGATCTTCTTCTCGACCTTGCCCGAGGTCGACGAGCCGTGGCTCTCCCACGTGACGTCGTCGCCCACCTCGGGCTCGTCCTGCCTGCGCTTGTCGGTCATGGCCTCCCCATACCCCGTACCCCCTCGGAACTCGTCGTTCCGGCCGTGAACTGGTGCTTCGCTGGAGCGGATCACCCCAACGATCGATGGGGACGGGGAGGTCAAGGGCCCGTCTTTGACCGGTGGTTACCCGCTGATTGCCGTCTGGCCCGGCGTCGACCTCCAACGGGGCGCGGTCGGGGACGACCAGGGGCGGTGGGTGCAGACCTCTGATTCCCCGGCTTCCCGGCGCTGCCCGGTGCCCCTCCGGAGAGAGAAGCGGATGGGGTGTGCCCTTAAGGGATGGGCTCGCACCTTCACGCCAGGGGCGGCCCGCTCATGCGAAGAGGACGATGGCGGACGGGAACAGGCAGGACTACGGCGCCGGGGCGGTCCGGCCAGGATGGTCATCGGACGAGGGCATGGCCAACGATCCGGCCTCAGCGGTCTCGCGTTCGTCGAAGGCACGGGACACTCGCACGGTTCGGATCCGGCGCCCCCTCGTCTCGAAGGCGATCGGTGAGGAGGAAGCCGGTCAGTTCGAACCCGGAAGCGTGCTCGTTCTCGCTCAGAAAGAAAGTACCGCCAACGAGGTCGGGATCCCCGCCGTAGCACGGTGAACGCATGGCGATCCAGGACCGCCCTCGCGTCAGCCCGTCGTCGCGCGTCGGAGTGGAGCAGGGCCGTCCTGGTCCGGCTGCGTCGACCGGTCGATTCGGTACACGTAGTGGGCGCGGTCGTCGATCGGGTTGTCCGGCTCCAGGTCGCCTTCCGCGACTCGGCGCAGCCCGGCCTTCTCCAGTGCTCTCCAGGACGCGCGGTTGGCCGTTGACACGGGAACCAGGACGCAGGTGGCAGCCGGGAGTTCCTCCCAGGTTCGCTCGATGATGTCGCGGATAATTCTCGGTCCGAGGCCGCGACCGACCTGCTGCGGGTCGCCGATCAGATAGTCGATACTCATCGCGCCCTCGGGAACGGCGACGACGGGCGCCAACTCGGCCACATACTCGGGGTAGTCGGCCAGCATCATCCGCTGGACCAGGCCGAGCGGCCGGCCGTCGAGGAAGACGAGCAGGTCCTCGGACGGCTCCTCTCCCCTGGCGGCGGGGCCGAAGTCGCGCGCCACCGCCTCCGCCGAGGTTTCGTGATTCCACCACCGGGCCACGTGCGGCCGCTCCAGCCACTCCCTCAGCAGCGGGAAGTCCCGCTCATCGAGCCGACGCCATGTGATCATTGGAATGCTCCGGGGGTGAGGTGCCGACGGTAGTACCGGGCCTGCCGATCCCTGTGGCCGCACGAGGGATGGCACCAGCGACGACGCGGGTGACTCTTTATGAAGATCAGCGAGCAGCCGGGGCCTTGGCATCGCCGTACTTTCCCCGCTTCGGGTCCGGTCAGCAGCTCGATGCAGCAGGTGGCGATCCGGCCGAGCACCGCGGTAGTGCCGGTGGTGGTGTCGAGCCACCGCGAAACCGGTCCGCCGGCACCGGTCCAATCCAGCCGCAGATGCGTCGGCGCCGCCGCCGCGAAGCCGTTGACCCGCTCGAGCGGCACCTTGTCGGGTGTTCGCCCGTCGACGGCCGCGGAAAGCAGGGAGTGCACACAGTCGCGCAGCATCCGGACGCGCTCGGCGTCACGTCCCATCCCGGCGGGAGCCGTCACCCCATGCTCTGTGGAAACCAGCGTGAACCACTCGTCGATCCATCGAACAGTCCGTAAGAAGTCGATCTGTTCGTTCCCGCTGCCGTAGAGCGTGTTGGCCAACTCCACCGCAAGAGGTTCCGTCCCGAGAATCGGGAACTCCGGACCAGGCATGAGGCTGACGTTAGCATGGCCATTCATCCGTCAGCATTCCAATATCCGCAGGAATCTCGGGACACACCAGAGCCTCCACCGAACCCGGATCGCTTCATCTGGCCACCGCACAGGCCACCCACCCCAGCGCTTCGCCGGCGGCGGTACCCCACCCCGCCCGATCCGCCCGGCCCGGCCTGGATCGACAAGCCCGAGATCGACGAACCAAGGGACACGCCAGACAGGCCGGCACGGAATCAGCCCAGCTCAACTGCCTCAATCAAATTGACAGGTTCCGGACTTGTTATTCCACGGCGTTGGTTCTACGCCGCGTGGTCGGGTTCACGCGTCGCCGGACGGCGAGGCGGCGGCACCGAGGACGGTGTTCAGGACCGTGTCGGCGTATGCCCGGCTGACCGGCCGGTCGGTGATCAGTAGCCGGTACCACAGCGGCGCGACGAGCAGGTCTTCAAGCAGCAGGGGGTCGAAGCCGATCAGCTGGCCGTTCCGTTGCCCGGCGCGGATCCGTTCCTGGTTGCGGCCGGACAGGGTGAGGTGGATCTGCCGGTGGAGGATCGCGGCGAGTTCGGGATCGTGCTGTGCCGTCCCGGCGACCCCCACGACGAGGTCGCTCGAAACCGGGTCGAGGAACAGTTCGGTGATGCCGTACAGCCAGTTGCGCAGGTCGGCGACGAGGTCGCCGGTGTCGCCGATCTGGAAGTAGGGATCACCGAACCGTTCGGTCAACGCGTCCAGGAACAGCGTTCCCTTGGAGGACCACCAGCGATACAGCGTGGGTTTACCGACCTGGGCGCGTGTCGCGATCGCCTCCATCGTCACCGCGTTGTAGCCGCGTTCCGCGCACAGATCAAGTGCCGCCTGGAGGATCTTCGCGCGTGAGCGCGCGGTACGACCGGTCGTGCTCTCCATGGGGCCACCCTATCGCTGAAACGTGACGTTACGTATTGACAAGCCGGTTGCGGCCGATATTCTCTGAAACGAAACGTTACGTTTCGATGGTGGGAGAGCTGAGGGAGGACACCTGACCTCGCTGATCCCCTCATCGCCGGTATGTGGGCGTGGCCGCGGCGATTCGGCTGCGGCTCGACACAAGGGGCGCACGCAGGTGCGGGTGACCCTTGAACGGCACCACCCTTGAAGAGCAGGAACACCTGAATCAGGAGCCGACCATGAGAGTGCTGGTGGCAGGAGCGACCGGAGCGATGGGCCAGCAGCTGGTGCCGCGTCTGATCGGCGCGGGGCACGAGGTCTTCGCCATGACGCGGAACGAGTCGAACAAGGCCAGGCTGTCCGAGCCGGGCGCGGTGCCGATCGTCGCCGATGCGCTCGATCGCGGCCAGGTCGAGGCGGCCGTGCGCGAGGCGAAGCCGGATGTGATCGTTCATCAGCTGACCGCCATCGGACACGTGGACACACGCCATTTCGATCGCAGTTTCGCCGCCACCAACCGGCTGCGGATCGAGGGCACCGACAATCTCCTCGCGGCAGGGCGCGCGGCAGGGCGCGCGGCAGGTGTGCGGCGGTTCGTGGCGCAGAGCAATGGCGCGTTCACCTATGCCCGAACGGGTGGGCCGGTGAAGAACGAAGAGGACCGGCTGGACCCGTCGCCGGTCAGCCAGATGGCCCCGATGATCGCCGCGATCGGGCATCTGGAGAGGGCCGTGCTGGGTGCCGGCTGGACCGAGGGGATCGTGCTTCGCTACGGCGCCTTCTACGGACCGGGCACCTCGATGGAGCCGGGTTCCGAGCAGCTCGAGATGATCCGCAGGCGCAGGTTCCCGATCGTCGGCGAGGGCGGCGGGGTGTGGTCGTTCATCCACATCGCCGACGCGGCTGAGGCGACCGTCGCGGCGGTCGAGAACGGCGCCCGCGGTGTCTACAACATCGTCGACGATGACCCCGCCCCGGTCGCCGAGTGGCTGCCGGAGCTGGCCAGGATGCTGGGCGCCAAGAAGCCGATGCGCGTGCCGCGGTTCGTCGGGAGGCTGGCCGCAGGGGAGGCCGGCGTCGTGCTGATGACCGAGCTTCGCGGCGCGTCGAACGCGAAGGCCAAGCGCGAGCTGGGCTGGCGCCCGGCGCACCCGACCTGGCGGCAGGGCCTCCAGGCGTAATGACTCCAGGCCGGTCTCATCGCCGGACAGGGTCATGAGCACGGGAGCGGGGTAGCCGTCTTCGGCCAGGTGAGTGAGCCGGGAGCGGCGAAGCCGGTTGAGGGTGAAACCGCGCCGGCGGGTGTCGTGCTGCCGGGTGTCCTGCTTGAACGGGTACTCGGCGCGTTCGTATGACAGGCGGCTCCGGCCGGTGCTCGGGCAATGACTGCCCGCTGTAAAACCACCGGCTCGTGCCGGGTGGCGGGTGTTAGCCTGACCGCATGAACGCGTCCGCATGTCAGGTGATGATGCCCCGCTCACGGGGCCGCTGACGCCGCACGGACGATCGTTTCCGAGGCCCGCTCACGGGGCCTCGACGCGTGCTCACCGGTCGGAGCCCCCGTTCTCCCGGAGGTTCCGATGACCGCACCGCACACCTACGTCACCACCACCATCCCGTACGTCAACGCCCGTCCCCATCTGGGATTCGCGCTGGAACTCGTGCAGGCCGACGTGCTCGCCCGGTTCCGCCGGACGCGGGGCGAGCGGGTGCGGTTCCAGACCGGCACCGACGACAACTCGCTGAAGAACGTGCTGGCCGCCGAGGCCGCGGGCGTTCCCGTCCAGGAGTTCGTCGACCGCAACGCCGAGGCGTTCGTCGCGCTGCGCGAGCCGCTGGCGCTCGCGGTCGACGACGTCATCCGTACCAGCCGCGACCCCCGCCACCGGGTCGGGGTGGAGCGGCTCTGGCGGGCCTGCGCCGACGCCGGTGACCTCTACCGCAAGCACTACGAGGGTCTCTACTGCGTCGGCTGCGAGCAGTTCTACACCCCGGCCGAGCTCACCGGCGGACGCTGCCCGGAACACGGCGTCGAGCCCCGGCGGGTCGCCGAGGAGAACTGGTTCTTCCGCCTCTCGCGCTACGCGGACCGGCTCCACGACCTCGTCTCCGGCGGGCGCCTGAGGATCGAGCCCGCAGAACGCCGCAACGAGGTCCTCGGCTTCATCGCCGGTGGCCTGGAGGACCTCTCGGTCTCCCGGTCGACGGCCCGCGCCCGCGGGTGGGGGATCCCCGTTCCCGGCGATCCCGGCCAGGTCGTCTACGTGTGGTGGGACGCGCTCGGCAACTACGTCACGGCCCTGGACTACGGCACCGGCGGTGAGAGCTACCGGCGCTGGTGGACCGGCGCCGGCCGCCGCGTCCACCTGGTCGGCAAGGGGGTGCTGCGCTTCCACGCCGTCTACTGGCCGGCGCTGCTGCTGTCGGCCGGGCAGCCGCTGCCCACGGACATCGTGGTGCACGACTACCTCACCGCCGGTGGCCGCAAGATCAGCAAGTCCGGCGGGGTCACGGCCGACCCGGCCGCCCTGGCCGGGCAGTACGGCACCGACGCCGTCCGCTGGTGGCTGCTGCGCGAGGTGCCCCGCGTCGGGGACGCCGACTTCACGGTCGACCGGCTCGTCGCCCGCGCCGATGACGAGCTCGCCAACGGGCTGGGCAACCTCGTCAACCGGGTCGTCACCATGGTCCACCGTTACCGCGACGGGCGCGTTCCCCGGCCGGAGCCCGGAACCGGCGCCCCGGGAGGGGAAGGTCTGGAGGAGGCCTGCCGCCGGGCGCCGGAGCTCGTCCGCGCGGCCCTGGACGACTTCGAGTTCCGCCGGGCCACCGCGCCGGTCTGGGCCATCGTGGACGAGGCCAACCGCTACGTCGACCACAGCCGGCCCTGGGCACTGGCCCGGGCCGAACGCGACGGCGACCCCGGCGCCCCCGGCGCCACGGCCCTGCTCGACGCCGTCCTCGCCGCCCTCGTCCGGGCGTGCCAGACGCTGGGCGATCAGCTGGCGCCCTTCCTGCCGGATACGGCCGCCCGGGTCGCCGCGCAGTGCACGGCCCGGGAGGGCAGGCTTCCCGAACCGTGTCCGGTCTTCCGGAGGATCACCGCCCGGGAGCCGGGAGCCGTGCCCTGATCGTCATCGCGTACGACGGCCGGGAGCCGTGCCCTGACGACCCTCACCGTGACGCGACGGCGGCGGCGACGGGCGGCGTGGACGCGTCGCGGCGGTCACGGCGGTCACGGCGGTCACGGATCACGGGTGGGCCAGGACGAGGACGAAGTCGCCGGTCGGGTCGGTGTACTGGCGGATCATCCCGAAACCGGCCGCGAGGAGCTCCCGTCGCAGTCCTTCCGGGCGGAACTTGGCGCTGATCTCGGTCCGCATCTCCTCCCCGGCCGCGAAGGAGACCCGCAGGCCGAGGTCGCCGATCCGCACGCGCATGGCGCGGCTCGCGCGCAGCCGCATCTCGATCCACTCGTTCCGCGCGTCGTACAGCGCGACGTGCTCGAAGTCGTCCGGCTCGAAGTCGGCGTCCAGCTCCCTGTTGATCACGTGCAGGACGTTCCGGTTGAAGGCGGCGGTCACCCCGCTCACGTCGTCGTACGCCGCGACGAGCCGGTCGGTGTCCTTGACCAGGTCCGCGCCGAGCAGGAAGGTGTCGCCGGGGCGGAGGGTGGCGCGCAGCTCCTTCAGGAACACCTCGCGTGCCGCCGGGGCCAGGTTGCCGACGGTCCCGCCGAGGAAGGCCACCATCCGCCGTCCCGTACGGGGCAGCAGGGCCAGGTGCACCTCGAAGTCGGCGCAGATCGCGCGCACGGTCAGGCCCCGGTAGCGGGAGGCGAGCCGGTGCGCGGCCTCGCCCAGGGTGACCGCGTCGACGTCCACCGGCGTGTAGACGCGCAGCGTTCCCGTGGCGGAGAGGGCGTCCAGCAGCAGGACGGTCTTCTCGCTGGTCCCGGAGCCGAGCTCGACCAGGGTGTCCGCGCCGCCGCGCACGGCGATGTCGAGGGCCTCCCTGCGCAGGATGGCGAGCTCGCGGCGGGTGGGGTAGTACTCGGGCAGCCGGGTGATGCGGGAGAACAGCTCGCTGCCCGCCTCGTCGTAGAACCACTTGGGCGGTAGCCACTTCGGCGTCGACGTCAGCCCGGCGCGGACGTCGTGTTCGAGTGCCTGGCGAAGATGGTCGCGGCCGAGATGGTTGACCAGGCTGATGGCTGACTGGCTGACGGACACGGGGCCTCCTGGGTGTGTGGGCCACGGTCCCGCTCGCCGGTCCGTGGCCGGGTGCTGTGCTTTCCTGCGGTCTCGCTCCGCCCGGTCAAAGGGGCTGGACGCGCACCCCGTCGGGTGAGGCGAGGACCAGGCTGTGGTCCGGCACGGCCTGCCAGCCGGGCCGGTCGTCCAGCGGCTCGCTCGTCACGATCACGCCGTCGTGCGGGTGGCCGTCGAGGCGGAGGAAGAGCGTGTCGCCCCAGGCGGTCGCGGCGATCGACGTACCGTCGCAGGCGAGGAGGTTCAGGCGGGCGCGGGGATCCTTCAGCCCGGCGCGGGTGACGACCTCCGCGAGGGCCTCGCCGAGCGGATCGCCGGCCCGGCGCCGGAGGAACACCGCGGCGGCGAGCCACGCGGAGTCGCACGGGCTCTCCGCGTCGTCGGCGAGTTCCCTGGCCACCTCCCGCGCGACACGGCCGTTGTGGCTGAGCAACCACGGCCCGTCGGTGAAGGGCGCCGTCGCGGTCTCCTCGATCGGCATCCCGGCGCTGGCCGACCGCACGGCGGCCAGCAGGCAGCCGGAACGGGCCGTCCGCGCGAGGCCCGCCAGGTTGGCGTCCGTCCAGGCGGGGATCGTCCGGCGGTAGCGGACCGGCTCCGCGCGGGCGGCGTCGTACCAGCCCATGCCGAAGCCGTCGGCGTTGATCGTGCCGTGACGCTGCAGGCGCGGGGCGTAGGACTGCCGGAGCAGGCCGTGGACCGGCTCGTGGATCAGCGAGGCGAGGGTGCGGGGCGTACCCAGCCAGGACGCGTGGCGGCACATCTATCCTCGCTCCGCCGAGCGTCCCGGGGAACGCTGCGGGAAGTGCCCAGGGGGGCGCGCCGTGGAGCCCGGGGAGCGCTTCGTGGAGTCCCGGGTGTGTCCGGGGGAGTGCTCGGGGGAGGCCGAGCGGGCGCACCGGAAGCCGGAGAAGATCTGCCTGCGGGCCGGGCGGTCCCAGTTCCTGAACGTGGTGCGGACCACGGCCGGGTCGGAGGCCCAGGATCCGCCGCGCAGCACCCGGTAGTGGGCGCCGAAGAACACCTCGCTGTACTCGCGGTAGGGGAAGCTGCGGAAGCCGGGGTGGGGCAGGAACCACGAACCGGTCCACTCCCACACGTCCCCGATCATCTGCTCCGCGCCGCAGGGGCTCGCTCCCGCGGGGAAGGCGCCGAGCGGCGCGGGCCGTGCCGCCCGGTGCCCGAGGTTCGCCATGCCGGGCCCGGGGGCGTCGTCGCCCCACGGGTACGTCCGCGACCGCCCGGCCTCGGCGTCCCAGCCGCAGGCCTTCTCCCACTCGGCCTCGGTGGGCAGCCGCCGCCCCGCCCACCGGGCGTAGGCGTCGGCCTCGTACCAGCAAACGTGCTGCACGGGCTCGTCCATGGGGACGGGCTCGGTCCTGCCGAAACGGGTACGCCACCAGGTGTCGCCGTCCCTGGTCCAGAACAGCGGGGCGAAGGCGCGGGTCCGCCGCAGCCAGCGCAGGCCGTCCGGAGCCCACCAGCGGGGGTCGTCGTAGCCGCCGTCCTCGATGAAGTCCGCGTAGGCGCGGTTGCCGACGGGCAGCCTGTCGATCCAGTAGCCGGGAAGGTCGAGCCGGTGGGCGGGACGCTCGTTGTCGTAGGCCCACGGCTGGGTGTCGGTGCCCATCATGAAGGGGCCCGCGGGGACGAACACCTCGTCGGCGCCCTGCGTCCGCCGGGACCCGCCGGGCGGCAGGTCGCCGTCGCGGACCAGTCCCGGCCGCCCCGACAGCTGCAGGGTGGCGAGCATCGTCTCGTCGTGCTGGTGCTCGTGCTGGATCACCAGGCCGAAGACGAAGCCGTACCGCCGCAGCGGGTCGGGGTCGTGCAGGTCGACCGTGTCCAGGACGTCCAGCACCCGGCCGCGCACGCCCTCGATGTAGTGGCGCGCCTCCACCGGTCCGAGGATGGGCAGGGACGGGCGGTCGGCGCGCGGGTGCTTGAACGCGTCGTACAGGTCGTCGATCTCCGGGCGGAGCGGGGTGATCCCGCCGACCTGCCGCAGCACCCACAGCTCCTCGTAGTTGCCCACGTGGGCGAGGTCCCACACCAGCGGTGACATCAGCGGTGAGTGCTGCGTGACCAGCAGGTCGTCCTCGGCGTCGGTGTAGGCCGTGGAGCGGTTCCGCGCGGCGGTCAGCTCGGCGGCGATCCGTTCCTTGAAGTCGCTCATCAAATACCTCCAGCGTGGAGACCCCGGGCTCTTCCGGCCCGGGCTCCCGGTCCCGTCTGCGCCGGTCCGGTCCGGAACCGGTCCGGTCCTGGTCCGGCTCCGATCCGGTGCCGGACCAGGAGCGGCCCGGTTCCGGGGGAGCTCAGATCCGTCCTTCCTGGGCCAGCCAGTCCGGCAGGCGCCCTCCCGGTCCTCTCGCCAGGTCCAGCAGGTCCGCGGCGGGGGCACGGCCGGGCGTCACGTGGCGGTCGGCGAACGCGGCCACCTCGCAGACCAGGGCCGGGCCCGCCCCCAGCCGGGGCAGCGCCGAGAGCGCGGCACGGAAACAGGCTCCGGCGGCCCTGCGCAGCCGGGGCTCCGACAGGCCGTGGCGCGCCGCCGCCGACCACATCCCCGCGCACGGTCCGGCCGCGGCCAGCGCCGCGTCGGCCGCGCGGTCGTCCGTCACCAGGGCGTGGGTCACCGCCACGCACACCGGCCAGCTCGCCGGGTGCTGGGCGTCGAGATAGCGGATCTCCAGCCAGCCGCGCGGCCGTACGGGCGGGAAGAGCGTCGTGGCGTGGTAGTTCAGGTCCGCCAGGGTCGGCGGGTGTTCGGACCAGGCCAGCCGGTCGCGGAAGGTCGAGCCGTCGAGGATCGGGCGGTACGGCTCCGCGCCGTCCCCGCTCTCGTCCCCGGCGGTGTCGCGCACGGCCATGAGACGGGCGTCGAGCAGGTACTCGGCCCACGCGGTGCCGGGGTCGCCGCCCGCCGGGACGGCGGCCGTCCGGGTGCGGTCGAGCCGCTCCCACACCGCCTGGCGCCCCGACATCCACCCGCACGGCCGGCCCTCGCTGAGCGGCGAGTTCGCGAAGGCCGCCACGAGGACGGGCCCCAGCAGGTGGGCGCGCTCCCACCGCACCGCGGGCCGGTCGCCCAGGTCCAGGTTGACCTGGATCGACGCCGTCGAGCACATCATCAACGATCCGTACGGCGTGCCGAGGAACCGCGCCATCACCTCGTACCTGGGCAGGCGCAGCTGCCGCCTGGCCGGGCGCAGCGGGTCGAGGCCCACCCCGCACAGCGCCAGGCCGGCGTCCCGCAGCGCCAGGCGCACGGCGTTCACGTCGGCGGTGAGGAGGGCGATCGCGCCCGGCAGCGAGCCGGGTGGCCCGGAGAGCTCCAGCTGGCCGCCCGGTTCGAAGGTCACCAGGCTCCCGCCGGGCAGCGGGGGCAGGGCGGCGGCGATCCTGGCCATCGGGACCTGCCGGGCGGGGGCCGTACGGTCGAAGACCAGGAACTCCAGCTCGATCCCCACCCGATCACCGGGGGAGCCGAGGAAACAGCGTCGCGCGAAGGTCTCCACATCGGAGGCGTTCCGGATCAGTGTGTTCTCGGTCGCCAGACCGGTCATCCCCATCCCCTTTCGCCTGAAATATCCAGATGTGTACGGATTTATAGAGTCGCGAGGCGCTCAGGCGTTACAGGAGGGCAGGAGGGGAGGGCCGGGCGGGCCCTCGCCGCGACAGGCGAGGTGGCGGGGCGGCGGGGTGGCGAGGGTGGCGAGGGTGGCCGGGCCGACACGGCGTCGCGGGAGGCGGGGTCCGCACCGGCTCAGGTGGACCGCCCGGCGCGGAAGGCGGCCCGCAGCCGGTCGCGCATGCCCTCCGGCAGGCCTCCCGGCCGCGGCGGGCCGGGTGCGTCGGCGGTGTCAGCAGTGTCGGCGGTGTCGGTGGTGCGGGCGTTGTCGGGGTGCGGGTCGTCGGCCTCAGTGGCCTCAGTGGCCTCAGTGGCCTCGACGGCGTCGTGGAGACGGTCGGGGGCTTCGGCGGTCCGGAGGCGGCCGAGGGCCTCGACGGTGACGCGGAACTGGTCGAGATAGCGCTCGCAGCCCTCACAGCCGCCCAGGTGCTCCTCGAACCGGTGCCGGGTGGGCTCGTCGAGTTCACCCTCCAGGAAGGCGGTGACGAGTTCCACCGCCTCCTCGCAGCTGAACCGCTTCACAACCTTGACCACCTCACCGTCCCGATGACCGGACCTGTAATCGACCCTTTGACCTGACCTGACCTGACCTGCCGCGCCGCCCGGCGCTACGCCGGACGTCTCGCCGTCTCGAAATAGTCCTCCAGCCGCCCGCGCACCGCCGTGCGGGCGCGGTGCAGCAGGACGCGCTGGTTGGCGGCGGAGATCTCCAGGATCTCGCAGACCTCCTCGGAGGTGCATCCCTCGACGTCGCGGAGCGTGATCACGGTGCGCTGCCTGATCGGCAGCTCGGCCAGGGCGGCGGCGATCCGGCCGCGCACCTCGGCGGCGAGAACCTCGCTCTCCGGGGTCGGCCAGGCGGCGGGAAAATCCTTCCAGTGTCCCGGGAGGGGGTCGTCCACCCCCTGGAAGCACGAGCGGTCGACGGTCTGCCTCTCCTGCTCGAAGGCACTGCTCCAGGGCACCGTGCGATTCTCGCGCACGCCCCGCTTCCTGGCCGTGTTGACCAGGATCCGGTAGACCCAGGTCTTGACCGACGAGCGGCCCTCGAAGCCCTCGATGCCCCGGATCACCGCCAGCCAGGTGTCCTGCACGACCTCTTCCGCCGAGTCGTTGGTGGACACGTGCGCGCGGGCCAGCCACAGCATCCCCCGCGACCAGGTGTCCAGCAGTGCCGTGAACATCGCCTCATCCCCGGCGCGCAGGGCCGCGACGACGACATCGTCCGAGGGCAACGCGCCGTCTGTGAAGGACTTCACGGTCGCCTCCTCCCGGTGGGGCATCTGGAAGATCCATGGCCGTGACGCGCGCGGCCGACGCGCGGCGCTCGCGGGCCGTCGCGACGGCGCGGCGCTCCGTTCGGCGTCCCGGCCGTCGTGGCACCCTCCCGGTCGAGAGCGCGACCGGGAGAAAAAGGTAGGTCTGGGAGGAAAATTCCCATTCTGACCTGCTTCGACACCTTTTCGGCCACGGCCTCCGCCCGTACGGCCGCGACCCCCGGTCGTACCGGGGGTCGCGTGCCGTCGGGTCCCGTTCGGACCTGTCTTCTGGAATCGACCGGCCTGCCGGTCTGGTCAACCGGTCCCGAAGGGGTGGCCGTCCGGGAGGAGCGCCAGGACGCCTTCCAGGCCGGGCGGTTCCGGCCAGTCCGCGGGCTCCTCGGTGCCGGAGAGGCCGAGGACCGCGCAGGCCAGCCAGTACTCGCCCGGCTCGTGCTCGCCGCGCAGCGTGGGGATGACCGTACGCGGGACGACGACGTTCGTCCCCGGCAGGGCACGGACGAGTTCCCCGGCCCTTCCCGCTCCGGGAGTCCCGCCGAGGTCCTCGATCACGCACAGCCCGGCCGGGGAGTCGAGGCGGGCGTGCCCGGGCCCCTCGGCGACGCGGTGGGCGACGGGGTCGCGATCGACCGCGAACGCCCCCTCGGCCGACAGCAGACCCCGCCCCGACCGTACGCGGTGCACCCGCACGTGCCACGGGGAGCGGGCGAGCAGCCAGGTGTCGACCTCCACGTCCGGCCACGGCGCCCACCGGGCGTGCAGCGCCCCGTCACGCGCGGAGAAGTCCCCGGGCGCCTCGCAGGGCCGCCAGTGCGTCCCGTCGTCGCTCAGGGCCAGGGTGCTGTCGAAGGCGCCCTGCTCCAGCCCCCACGAGCCGGCGGGCACGCTGAACCCGAAGGACGTCGAGTAGGCGAACTTGGCGTACTTCGCCGCGCCGTGCCGCACCCACGTGTTGTGCTGCCCCGCGCTGAGCATGACGACCTGCCGGCCCTCCTCGCACCGCATCAGCGCGACACCGGCCTCGGGCTGCACGCCGGTCTCGGGGAGCTCCCGCGCGGGCTCCTCGCCCGCCGCCCAGAAGGGGTGGTCGCCGGCGAGCGCGAGCGGCAGGAACGCCTTCATCGCCCAGTACGGGGAGCCGGGGGCGTTGTACTGCTCGGCGAGGGCGGGCTGGGCGTAGCCGTACCCCAGGGTCAGCAGGCCCGAGGCGTCGCGGAGCGGCCGCCGCAGCCACCAGCGCAGGTGCCGCATCAGGTGGCCGCGCACCTCCCCCCACGGCAGGGCCTCGACCCCCGCGAAGCCCAGGGCGCCCCAGAAGGCCCCCTGGGCGAAGCGGTAGGTCAGGCTCCGGCCGAAGGGCACCGCGGCCCCGTCCGAGGTGAACCAGTGCTGGAAGTCGAGCGCGAACGCCGACGCCCGCCCGCGCAGGCGCTCCGCCCGGCCGGGGTCGCGGTCACCGGCCAGGGCGGCGTAGACCAGGCCGTAGAAGTGCATCGCGAAGGGGACGTAGTAGTCGCGCTGCGCGGTGGGGCCGTCGCCGTACCAGCCGCCGCCCAGGGCGAAGGACTCCAGCCGCTCCAGCCGGGCGTGGTTGGGCCCGAGGTCGAAGCGCACCCCGACCCGGTCCAGCCCGAGCCCCACCAGCACGGGGAAGAACCGCCAGTTGTTGTCGGCGGTCTCGCGGGTCATCGCGTGGAGCAGCCAGGCCGCGAGGTTGTCCCGTTCCCGGCCGCTCAGCGGGTCCCACACGGCCTCGGGTGCGAGGGCGAGCGCCAGGCCGATCGCGGCGGTCTCCACCAGCCGCTGGTCGACGTCGGTCGCCGTCCCCCAGAACTCCCCGTGCCCGGGGTCGGTCCCGGAGACCAGACCCCGCCGCCACAGCTCCCAGTGCCCGAAGGACCCCCCTCCGGCCGCCAGCGGCGCCAGCCCCCACAGCGGGCGGGCGAACGCCTCCAGCTCGGCGGCCTCGTCGCCGTAGGTGGCCGCGTTGGTCCCGAGCCGCAGGCGCGCCCGCCCGGGGCTGAAGCGGGGGACCAGCGGCTCGGCCAGCTCGGCCACGAGCCGGCGCATGTCCTCGCGGCCGCGCATCGCCCCGCCCGCACCCGGTGGAGAGGTCAACTCTTGAGCCCGGTGAACGCGATCCCCTGCATGATGCGGCGCTGGAAGATCAGCAGCACCACGATGACCGGGATGACCGCCAGGGCCGCGCCCGCCATGATGTAGTACGCCCGCCCGGACTCGCTGCTGGCCAGCTGCTGCAGGGCCAGCGGCAGCGTGTAGAGCTCGGGGTCGTTGAGCACCACCAGCGGCCAGACCAGGTCGTTCCAGTGGAAGATGAAGCTGGTGATCGTCACGACCGCCAGCACCGGCTTCGACAGCGGGATGATGATGCGCCAGAAGATCTGCATCCGCCCCGCGCCGTCGATGCGCGCCGCCTCCTCCAGCTCGGCGGGCAGCGACATGAAGAACTGGCGCAGCAGGAAGATGTCCAGCACCGAGGCGATGTTGGGCAGGATCAGGCCCCACCCGGAGTCGAACATGCCGAGCGCCTGGGTGACGTGGATGCGCGGCACCAGCAGCGTGATCGTGGGGACCATCATGCCCGCGAGCAGGACGACGAACAGCTTGTCCCTGCCGGGGAAGGGGATCCTGGCGAAGGCGTAGGCGGCCAGCGCGTCCACCAGGAGCTTGGCCGGGACCAGGATCAGGCAGACCCAGACGCTGTTGACGAACGCCTGGCCCAGCCCGCTGACCTGCAGGACGTGCTCGTAGTTCTCCAGCGTGGGGGAGAACTCGCCGGTCTTGCGGTCGAGCGGCAGCAGGCTGGGCACCTTGGTGTAGACGTCCGAGCCGTGCTTGAACGAGGTCGCCAGCATCCACAGGAACGGGACGACCGACACCAGGGCCAGCAGCACCAGCGCGATGTAGATGGGCGCGAGCCGTACTTTCCTCGCGGCCTTCACGACGCCTCCTGCTTGACGAACTTGAACTGCAACGCAGTAATGATCATGATGAAGACAAACAGGATGAACGACATCGCGCAGGCCGCGCCCATCGCGTCGTAGCGGAACGCGAACAGGTACAGGTGCAGGACGTAGGTCAGGCCCGACTGCTCGGGGCCGCCGGTGACGCTCCTGCCGCCGCCGCCCGAGAAGATCACGTACACCAGGCCGAAGACCTGGAGCGCCGCGATCACGCCGGTGACCAGCAGGTAGAAGGTGGTGGGCCGCAGCATCGGCACGACGATCTTCCAGAACCGCTGGACGGGTCCCGCGCCGTCGATGATCGCCGCCTCGCGGATCGAGTCGGGGATGCCCTTCAGGCCGGCGAGATAGATGATCATCGAGATGCCGCACTGCCAGGCGGCGATGAACGACAGTGCCGGGATGACCAGGTCCGGGGTGTTGAGCCAGTTCTGCGGCGGGATGCCGACCAGCCCGATCATGGTGTTGACCAGGCCGTACTGCGGGTCGTAGAGCCAGCGCCAGATGGCGCCCACGGCCGCCTCGGCGGTCACGACCGGCAGGAACAGCAACAGCCGGAACGTGTTGGAACCCCGGCGGATCGCGTTGATCAGCAGCGCCTGGACGAGCGCGGTGCCCAGCGTCAGCGGCACGGCGATCAGCGTGTACTGCAGGGTGACCTGGACCGACTTCCAGAAGTGCGGATACTTCACGTCGTCGAACAGCAGGTCGGTGTAGTTGGCCAGGCCGACCCAGTTCGGCGCCGTCCGCAGGTTCCAGTCGGTGAAGCTGTAGTAGAGGGCGGCCAGGGCGGGGTAGAGCAGGAAGATGACGAAGTAGATCACCGCGGGGGCGATCAGCAGCCATCCGATGACGTGGTCGCGTCGCCCGAACCCCGGGCGACGGCGGCGCCGCCCGGGAGGAGGCGTCACGGCGGGCTTGTCAGCCAGCACCGGAGATGCCACGTTTGCCTCGCTTTCGCGTTAGCCGTTCCACTTGAGCAGCGCGCGCGTCTTGTCCGCGGCCTCGGTCAGCGCCTGCTGGGAGGTGACCTTGCCGCTCAGCGCCGCCTCGATGGCGGGTGCGATGATCTCGTCGTTGATCTGGATCCACTCCGGCAGCGCCGGCCTGGCCTGGGCGACCTTGAGCTGCTCCAGGAACGCCGCCTGGTCGGGCCCGAACGTGGCCGCGTCCCGCTCGGCCGCCTCGATGTTGGTCGGGAAGCCGCCCAGCGCCTGCGCCAGCGTGGTGTTGTTCTGGGCGTTCGTCAGGAAGGTCAGCCACTTCCACGCCAGCTCGGCGTTCTTGCCCTTGCTGAAGACCACCGCGTTCTCGCCGCCGATGTTGCCGGAGGGCTCGGTCTTGTACGGCAGCGGGGCGGTGCTGAACTCCAGGTCGGGGAAGTCCGCCTTGATGGTGGCCACGTCCCAGGGGCCGGAGATCATCATTCCGGCGAGGCCGTTCTCGAAGGGCTTGTCCGAGTCGGTGATCTGCCGGGGCGACGAGGGCAGCAGGTCGACCCAGAGCTGGAGCGCGTCGACTCCGGGCTGCTGGTCGAACAGGATCTTCTTGTTCTTCTCGTCGACGAGGGAGCCTCCGGCGCCGCCGAGGAAGCCCGGCCACATCCAGCCGCCGTAGCCGTCGCCCTTCGGCACGACCATGCCCGCGACCTTCGGGTCGGCCTGGTGGATCTTCGCGGCCGTCGCCTTGAGCTCGTCCCAGGTCTTGGGAGGCGTCGGCACCAGCTTCTTGTTGTAGAAGAGCGCCACCGCGGTGTGGTCGAGCGGCAGCCCGTAGAGCTTGTCGTTCACCTTGTTGGTGTTGAGGGCGCCCTCGTAGAAGATCTTCTCGTCGACCGTGCCGGCGGGCATCTCCTTGATGGTGCCGTCCAGCGCGTACCTGGCGACCAGCGGCTGGTCCAGGATGCCCACGTCGGGGACGGTCCCGGCGGCGACGGCGCTGCCCAGCTTGGTGTTGTAGTCGTCCTTGGGGATCTTGACGATCTTGACGGTGACGTTGTTGGCCTTCTCGAAGTCGGTACGCAGCTTCTCGATGACCTCCCCTGCCTGCGGGGTGCGGTCCTGGAACATCCAGTAGGTCAGTGTCGTGGCCTCCGAGGCCGTCCCGTTGTCGCCGCCGCAAGCGACGAGTCCGGCGAGCAGTGCCATACCGGCCGCAGCCCCTGTGACTCTCCTGATCATTTCTTCCTCCTGATGGGGGGTGCAACGGACGATAATGTAAGATGTGAAAAAAGTTCAGTCCCCTTGAGAAACGCTTTGGTAACACGGAGGAGAGACGGGCGTAGGCCACCCGTGGGGCAGGGGTCGTCCGGGGGTCCGGGGGCCGCGCGAAGATCTTCGAGTTCTCAATTACCATGTGCCGTGACATGGGGAGGTGGGCCATCGTGAGGCCCGAGCGCAGGACGGTCCGCGACGTGCGCAAGGGCAACCGGGCCATGCTGCTGCGGACGCTCTACTTCAGCGGTCCCGTGACCCGCAACGAGCTGACCAGGCTCACCGGCCTCAGCGCCGCCACGGTCAGCAGCATGACGGGCGACCTCCTCGCCGAGAACATCGTCGTCGAGGCCGGCCAGGCCGAGTCCGACGGCGGCCGCCCTCGCGCGATCCTCCGCGTCAACCCCGTGTACGGCCACGTGATCGGCGTCGACGTCGCCGAGACCCACGTGCGCGTCGAGCTGTTCGACCTCGAGATGAACGAGCGGGCGAGGGTCGAGTACGCCCTGCGTCCCGCCGGGCACCAGATCGAGCTCGTGGTACGCCACATCCTCGCCGGGATCGAGGTCGTCCTCGACGACGCGGGTATCCCGGCCGGTCAGGCCCTCGGCGTGGGGGTGGGCGTTCCGGGCATCGTCGAGGACGGTCCCGACGCGCTCATCCACACCAGGACCTTCGGCTGGGACGGCGTACCCATGGGAGCGCTCCTACGGGCCGGCACCGCGCTCCCGCTGTTCGTCGAGAACGGCGCCAAGGCGCTGGGACGCGCCGAACTGTGGCCCGCCCTCCGCCGGGCCGGTGACCCGGGCCGCGACGGCGCGGGACACGGGTCCGGTGACGCGGTGATCGTGCTGATCGGCTCCGGCGTCGGGGCCGCCATCGTCTCCGACAGCGTGACCTTCCGCGGCGTGAGCAGCAGCGCGGGGGAGTGGGGCCACACCAAGATAGTGGTGAACGGCCGGATCTGCCGGTGCGGCGGGCGCGGCTGCCTGGAGGCCTACATCGGGGCCGAGGGCATCCTCGACCGCGCCGGGGTGCCCACCCGGACGACCGACTGGCAGGCCGAGCTGGCCGCCCTGGTGGAGTCCAGGTCGCCGGTGATCACCCAGACCGTCACCTACCTGGGCGTCGGCCTGTCCAACCTGATCAACCTCATCAACCCCGAGCGGATCGTCATCGGCGGCTGGCTCGGGCTCCTGCTCGGCAGGCACCTGCTCGACGACATCCGCGCCGCCTCGGCGGAGAACTCCCTGCCCCGGCCGTACGCGGCGACCTCCATCGTCCTGGGCCGCCTCGGCCCCGACGCCGTGGCCCACGGGGCCGCCACCCTCGTCCTGGACGAGTTCCTGAACGCCCATCCCTCCGCGCGGATCCCCGCGGCCCGCTGACCCGGGGGAACCTTCCGGCCGGAAGAGGTCCCGCCGCCCCGGACGGCTTCGCGGGCCGAGCCGGGCTCACCGATTCCGCGGAGCTCCCGCCGCCCCGGGCGGCCTCGCGGGCCGGGCCGGGCTCACCGATTTCGCTTTTACCGGGAAACGCGGGGGTGACATGAGGTGGGTGCCTGTTAGATCCTATTTGCCCAGGTGAGAGCCTTAAAGTATGAGATATTCAGACAGGGGTGGTGGGCTGTCCGCTCAGGAGCGGGCCAGGCGCGAGAGGCTGCGGTTCCAGGCCGCGGACATGTTCGCGGGGGAGATCGCGCCGGTGCGGGTGGCCCGGCTGCTGGGAGTCACCCGGAAGTCCGCCTACGAGTGGTACGCGCTCTGGCGGCGGGGCGGCAGGGCGGCACTGGTCTCCAAGGGCACCGGTAGTGGCCGCAAGCTCACCGACGAGCAACTGGCGCGGCTGGAGGAGGCCCTGGAGGAGGGCGCCGCCGCTCACGGATGGGCCGACAGCCGCTGGACCACCGAACGCGTCGCCGCGCTGATCGCGGAAAGGTTCCAGGTCTCCTACACCGCGCGCGGGGTGGCCTATCTGCTGGACCGGCTGGAGTGGACCGGCCGCTTCCAGTTGCCGGTACGCCGGACCGCGCGGCGGACGGGGCGACAGGCCGGGTGACAGCCGGGTGACGGCCGGGGCGGCGGAAGGAACGACGGCCGGGGCGGTGGACAGGGCGGTGAACGGGGCGGCAGGCCGGGCGGGGCGACGAGCGGGGTGGCGGACCGGATGACAGGCGGGGCGGTGGGCGGGGTGCGGATCCCCGGTGTGGGCGGGTTCGTGATCTCCACTCCGGTGTAACCTCCGCCTTTCCTTTCCGGCGACAATCCCGGACCAAGGCTTTGTCCTCTCTGGGGCGAAAGTCCTTATGCCTGTGAACTAGCGTCTTACGTGACGTCGATTCAGCATATTTCCTGGAAATCTGTTCGACGCCCTGTAAGTCCTGGCGGCACGCCGGGTTCAACCATCAGACACGGAGTGATTTTCCATGTTCAAGCATGCTCTCGCCGCCGGAACCTTGGTGGCATCCACCCTGATCGTCGGCATGACGATGGCGGCCCAGCCCGCCGGCGCAAGTGCGGCGCCCCAGCAGGTCGCCTCCCTGTCGGCACTCCCGGCGACCGCGGGCGGCAGCAGCTTCGACCCCTTCAACCCCTTCGGTTTCTACCCCCGGTATTCGCCCTTCGGTGTCTACAACACATATGTTCCTTTCGGCTTCCGGCCTTACTACCGTCCTTTTGTCTTCCACACCCACTGGTAAGCCCGAAAACGGTAGAGCACGGTAATGGCCGAGTATGACGGCGCCGGGCGTGGCCGACCACGCCCGGCGCCGTTCGCCGTCACGGTGACGGTGGCACCGGTGGTGTCGTCGCCGCCCGCCGCGGTCCGGCCGCACGATCCGGCCGGGCCGATCGCCGCCGTCCGTACGCCGTCCGGCCGAACGGTTTGAAGACCGAGAGCGCCACGTTGAGCACGTAGAGGGTCAGGGCGACGCTCGGCGCGATGACCAGGACGCGGTCCACGCCGCCGAGATCCAGGGAGAGCGACTCCCCCGGGAGGGCCTTCGACACCGTGGCGGCGGCCGTCTCGATGTGGGAGCGCAACGCGATTATGGACGCGGTGGCCGCCACCAGCGTGGTCACCAGCTTGATCAGCACCCAGCGGTACCTGACGAATCCCCACGGCGTGCCCAGGCAGAGCAGCACGCCGGTCAGCAACGCGCCGAGGCTCACCGGGACGATCAGCACGTCACCGAAGACGTCCATGGCCAGGTAGGAGGCCCGCAGCACCTCCGGATCCCCGGTCGTCAGCGCGGCGACCCCGAGGCTGAGCAGGCCGAGGTCGAGCCCGAGCCAGCCGACCGAGATCACCACGTGCAGGGTCAGGACGGTCCTGCGGACCGGAGGCGACATGACCGGCACGGGGCGGCGGGCGGTACGCGCGGTGCGGTCGTCGGATGGGGCGGTCGGGGGCATGGGCGCCTTCCGGGCACGTGCCGCGCCGCGTACCGGCCCCTGCCGCGAGGGCCGTCAGGGGGCCCGGGGCGTGGGGAGGACCGGCGAAACGGCCCGGCGGGAGCGGGACGGGATCGTCATGGTGTCCACTCCACTCTGACCGGGAACGTCCACCGGGCCGTCCTCCACCGGTTGGCCTCTCACGTACGCCCTCCGTCGTACGGGGACGTCATTCGTGAGGTGGCCCGCTTTGTCCCGCCCCGCGCGGGACGGAAGGTGTCCGGGCCGGGGGGACGCGCGGCGGGCGCGTCCCGGGAGCCGCTCGCGGCGGCTCAGCCCGCTTCCGTCGTCGTGCCCGGAGCGGTACGTGACTGCCGGCGCATCGCCAGGACGATGTCCGCGATCGCGATCAGGGCCAGCACGGCCATCGCGACGGTGAGCCAGGTGATCCCGGCCACGACGCCGAGCACCCCGAGGCCGATCACCGCTATCAGGGCGAACGAGCCCAGGCGAATGTGAACGACGTCGCGCGGGGTGGCCGCGACCATGGGCTTCCCGCTCGCCGAAGTCTCCTCCGGCATCTGTCCTTCGGCCGTCATGTTTCCCTCCTTGGTTGAGACGCACCCTTTACCCGGATGCCCGGCGGTCATGTGTCCACCTCACGTCCGACGTGACTGTTCGAGGGCTTCCACCAGTCCTTCGGGATCGGAGACCGTCAGGGTTGCGCCCGGATGGGTCAGGAAACCGCCGGGTGCCAGAGCGGGCACCGGAATGTGGAACCGGACGCACACGCCCCGCCTGGCGTTGGTGCCGAACGTCACCCCGCGGTCGGCCAGGGACAGGCGCGGCCCGATGGCCTTCCACGGCGCGTACGGGCCCGTCACGGTGGTGCCCGCGACGTTGGACAGGGGCGTGCGCAGCGACCAGAAGCCGAAGCGGACCGAGAACTCGTCCTCGCGGACCTCGGCGAAGGCCCTGCCGGGCCTCACACCGAACAGCAGCAGCGGTATACGCCACGCCGGGTCGAAGCCGAACGCGAAGCGCGTCATCTCGTCAGGACTCCCACGGGGCGGTCTCGCCCATCTTGGCGTAGTACTTGGCCAGGTGGGCCTTGATCCGGCCGAGGTCCTCCTCCGGCACCTTGACCCCGCCCCGGGCCCCCTGGAGGACCCCTCCCGCGGCCCGCACGGCATGGGGCACCACCTTGAGCCTGCCGTCGATCACATCGGCGATGGGGAGCTTGTAGCTTCCGAAGTTCTCCGGTTCGTCGCCGTCGTACCAGAGATGGGCCTCCCGGTAGCGGTCGTTGGGCTCCTCCGTGGCACCCGACCACGAGCGGACGCGCTTCTCGGCCGCTTCGCCGTCCCAGGTCCTGTCGTGATCGGCCAGTGGCAGATCCTGAAAGCGGGTGACCGTCATGATCTCGCTCCCTTCGTCGAGGGTCCCCATACCCGGGTGACCGGACCCATGCCTGCCCGCGACATATTTGGGCTTTCCCGGGGGAGTGGATCGGCATGACCGACACTCCTGAGGTGAGCGAAGAAACGGCCGAGCGTGAGACCCCCGAGCAGGACCTGCCGCCCGCGGGCCCGCGAGGGGCCGACGGCGAGAGCCGGGTCGTGGCGGAGCGGTCGGGGTCGGACACGGCCTTCCCCGAGCGGCCGCTTCTGGCGGACCCCGACGACGCGCGCCGCACCCCTGAAGAGGAGAGCCCCGAGGGGGCGAGCCAGGCCGAGGCCGTGGCCGACGACGGGGCCGACGACGGGGCCGACGGAGCCGGGGTCGACGGGGCTGACGGCGCCGGGGTCGACGGGGCTGACGGCGCCGGGGTCGACGGGGCTGACGGCGCCGGGGTCGGTGCCGAGGACGACGATGGCGGCGAGGACGGGACCGAGGAGAGCGAGGGGGACAGGAAGGGCGCGTCCGGCAACGGAACGCCGGAACCGGAGGTCGGCCCGGCCTCCTGACCCGGCCTTCCGGGGGTTACCTGACCCGGCCTTCCCTGACGCGGCTTTCCGAGGGGTTACCCGGCCTCCTGGAAGTCGCTCTCTTCGAAGCCTCCCGGCCCGGCGACCTCCCTCCCGGCCCGGCGACCTCCGGGGAGCCGCCCCCTGACGCGGCGGAGGAGGCCCGGTGACGCGGCGGAGGAGGTCCGGTGACGCGGCGGAGGGGGTCCCGGAAAACCGGGACCCCCTCCACGTGGCCGAGGTTCAGCTCTTGAAAGCGTCCTTGACCTTCTCCGCGCCGTCCTTCAGCTTCTCCCCGGCCTGCTTGAGGTGGCTGTCGGCCTGTTCGGTCCTGCCCTCGGCCTCGAGTCGCTCGTTGCCGGTGGCGCGTCCCGCGCCCTCCTTGACCTTGCCCCCGAGCTCTTCGGCCTTGTTGGCAATCTTGTCGTCGGCACCCATGGTGCAATTCCTCCCGTTTGTGGAATCTTGTCCATGCACTGCTTCCCCTCTCCCAGAGAGGAGGGGGTAAACATGCCTGCTCTGGAGGCCGATCCGATCCGGAAGCGGCCGGCCGACGAGGACGTCCGGAGGACGGGTGCGCGGGTCATGTCCACTCCCGGTACCGCTGGCCGGGTCGGCGGGTCGGCGGGTCGGCGGGTCGGCGGGTCGGCCGGACCGCCTCCGCCGACGGACGTCGCCCGCACGGCGGGATCGCGTTCCTCGCCGGAGGGGGAAGTGCCCTGGCCGCGAAACGCCCGTGCCGTGCCCGCGAAGTGCCGTGCCCGCGAAACGGCCGTGCCAGGCTTCGGATGGGCGCCGGGCGCGGGGCGCGGGGCGCTGGTTCCGGAACGGCCGGGTGCGGTTCCGTGGCGGCCGGGTCCGGCGGGAAAACGGAATGACGGACGCTGCGCTTTCAGCGGAAAGCGCTGACAGCGAACGAACGGAAAACGCGGTCTCCGACGGGACTATGGTCGCGAGTATTCGTTATTCGCAAACCCGGGTTCGGAGTGGGTGGAAGACATGAGCGGTCCCCGGATCGTCCCCGAAGACCAGCTGTACCAGCGGCTGCTGCGCAAGCGGATCGTCGTGCTCGGCAGCGAGGTGAACGACGAGGTCGCCAACCGGATCTGCGGGGAGCTGCTCCTGCTCTCCGCCGACGACGACCGGCGCGACATCTGGCTCTACATCAACTCACCCGGTGGCTCGGTGTCGGCCGGAATGGCCATCTACGACGTGATGCAGTACATCCCCAACGACGTCGCCACCGTGGCCATGGGCATCGCGGGGTCCATGGGGCAGTTCCTGCTCTGCTCGGGAGCCCCGGGCAAGCGCTACATCCTGCCGCACGCCAGGGTGATCATGCATCAGCCCTCGGGGGGCCTCGGGGGCACGGCCGCCGACATCGCCATCCAGGCCGAGCAGATGCTCTACACCAAGCAGACGATGCGCGAGCGGATCGCCTTCCACACCGGCCAGCCGCTGGAGCGGATCGAGGAGGACTGGGATCGCGACCGCTGGTTCACCGCCACCGAGGCCAAGGACTACGGTTTCGTCGACCAGGTCATCCGGAACACCAGCGAGGTGGTGTCCGAGGGCTGACATTCCGTTCCCGAGGCGACCTTCTCTCGGGATGATCGCATCCTGGGAATAATTACGCTTCCGGGATTGTTTCGCGCGGAATGGCTTGGCGTCATTTCCCGTTGAGGTGGGAAATGACGCCACGGCGATAAAACATCGGCGGTAAAACATCGCCCCGCCTGCCGTTGAACGGCTGCCGCCCGATCGCCTCAACGGCCGTCCTCCGGCCGTCATCCGGGCGTCCTCCGGTCACTCGCCGCCCCGCGCCCCTCGACCCCCGCTTCCCCTCGCCGCCCCCGGCCCCCTGGCCGTCTTCTGCCGCCCGTGGTGGCTCCGGCAGCGTGGTTCCGCCCGTACCGGTTTCTTCCGGGTGGTTTCGCCTGTGGTGGCTCCCGCCTGTGGTGGCTCCGTCAGTGGTGACTCCCGTCAGTGGTGGCAGAGCAGGCAGCGCACGGCGTGTTCGAGAGACTCCGCGTCGGTGATGGGCGAGGGCCAGGGAAGCCGGATCAGCGTCGGGTCGTCCACGCCGCAGCGGACGGTCGCCCCGAAGCGGTCGAGCTCCCAGAGCCAGGCCTCCGGCACCGGCGCGGCGAGCAGGGAGCCCAGCGCGGTCTCCAGCTGCCTGCGGTGGGCGTCGTTGACATGGTGGAGCATGCGCTCGGCCTCACCCATCAGTGGATCGGGGGCGGCGCCGAGATACTCCTCGGCGTCCAGCACGCCCGACTCCGGCCCGGTGAGATAGATCACCCTGCCGATGTCGACGCGGAGCAGCCGGGGGCCGTCCGTCCCCTCCAGCACCTCGAACAGGGCCTCGTCGGGGCAGCGCTCGGCGATCGACACCGCCGTCTCCCTCACCTCGGCCTCGGGCACGGCCTGCAGCCAACCCTGCACCTTGAGCAGGCCGCGTGACAGCTCGTGCTCTCCCAGCGAGCGGTTCGACGTCAGATCCACGGTCACCACAGGCTCGTCCCGCGCGTCATGGAGCGGGTCGCCCGGCAGGACGAGGAGCACGGGCCGGCCGGCGCCGTCCACGCCGCCCCTGGCGGGCCTCGCGGGGCCGGTGGTCCCGGAGATGGACACGTGGGTGGGAGCGGCCGTGGCGGCGAGGGTGCGGACCCGCTCGGGGATCGGCGGAGCGGTGACGGGCTGCATGGACCGGCTCTCCTTGAGGTCGGGAGATACTGCTGTTGCTGTGTAAGATTAGCCTTGCCTAACTAAGGTAGACCTAACCACAAGGGAGTGAGCATGCGCTACACCGGACCGAAGGTGCGGCTGTCCCGGAGGGCCGGCGTGCCGCTGACCCGCAAGGCCGTCCGCTACTTCGAGGAGCGCCCCTACCCGCCGGGTGAGCACGGTCGCAAGACCAACCGGCGACAGACCGGTGACTATGGACTGCGGTTGATGGAGAAGCAGAAGCTCCGCTGGTACTACGACGTCTCCGAGCGGCAGATGCGCCGCTACTGGGACCTGGCGTTGCGCGGCACCGGACGCGCGGGCGCGGAGCTGGTGGTGCTGCTGGAGACGCGCCTCGCCTCCCTGGTCCTGCGCTCCGGCCTCGCCCCGTCCATTTACGCGGCCCGCCAGTACGTCGCCCACGGCCACATCACCGTGGACGGCCGCAAGGTCGACATCCCCAGCTACCTGGTCAGGCCGGGCCAGGTCATCGCGGTGCGCGAGAAGTCACGCCGGATGCAGCCCTTCGTCGCCGCGTCCGAGGGCGTTTACGCGGACGATCGGGTCGCCGCCTATCTCGACGTCGATCACGCCGAGCTCAAGTTCACCCTGTTCAGCCGCCCGCTGCGCGAGCAGATCGTGGTCCCGGTGGACGAGCAGCTCGTGGTGGAGTTCTACTCGCGCTGACCTGACGCCGATCCGCGGCGCCGGCCCGCCGCCCCCCGGGTGGCGGGCTTCTTCGCGCCACCGTTCCTCCGCGCGCCCTTGGGGTCAGAGCCGCCGTTTTTCTCCGGGCGCGCGTCGCCGTTCGCCGTCGTGTTCCGGACGTCGCCGTTCGCCGCCGCGTTCCCGGAGACCGGGCCGCCGTTTCCCGCTGAGCGTACGTCTGAGCGCGCGTCGCCGTTCGCCGTGGTGTCCCGGGCGTCGCCGTTCGCCGTGTTCCCGGGGGACGGCACGGGGTCCGGGGTGCCGTTTCCCGCCGCGCGCGGGCGGCCCTTCGCGGCAGGGCCCGGACCGCCGTTCGGCGTCACCGGGACCCGGTCCCGCAGCTCCCGCACCTCGGCCCGGAGCGTGGCCAGCTCGGCGAGCACCGCCCTGCCCAGGTCCTCGGTCGCCTGCACGGACTCCTCGGCGTGCTCCTCCTCCATCGCGCTGACCACCACCGCGATGAACAAGTTCAGCACCACGAAGGTGCACACGAGCATGAACGCCACGAAGAACACCCACGCCGACGGGTGTACGGCCATCACCTCGCGGGTGATGTCGGACCAGGCGTCCCCGGTCATCATCTGGAACAGGGTGAACAGCGAGGTGGGCAGGTCGCCGAAGTACTCCGGGGCGGTGACGTGGTAGAGCTTCGTGCCCATCACCGCCGTGACGTAGAGCACCAGTGCCAGCAGCAGCACGATCGAGCTCATCCCCGGCATCGCGGTGAGCAGCGCGGTCACCACCCGGCGCAGGCTCGGCACCACGGAGATCAGCCGCAGCGCCCGCAGGATCCGCAGCGCCCGCAACACCGAGAGCCCGCCCGCCGTGGGCAGCAGCGAGACCGTCACGATCGCGGCGTCGAAGAGGTTCCACGGGTTGCGGAAGAACCGCCAGCCGTAGGCGTAGAGCCTGGCGGCCAGTTCGACGACGAAGATGTAGAGCGCCAGGTGGTCGACGACGGTGAGCACCGTGCCGTACCGCTCGACGGTCGACACGGAGGTCTCCAGCCCGAGGGTGGCCGCGTTGATCACGATGACGGCGATGATGAACTGCTGGAAACGGTGCGTTTCGAGCAGAGCGCGGAGACGCTCGCGCGGAGGCACGGGGGCTCCCGGGGGTCGGAGAGGCCAAGGACAAGCCAAGATCATAACGGACTGGTGAAGTTCCGGATCCGCCGTTGATGTCATGAAACATTCCGGTCATTCGATCTTCGCTGTCCGGAAACATCACCTGACCCGAAAACGGGCACCGCCACGTCGTCTCCCCGGCGCGCGGCGGGCCGGTCGGACGGCGGGCGTCATCGCCGTCCGGCCGGTGGTGGGTTCACCGGACAGAGCGGGAGGCGGCCTCCCAGGTGAACCCGTCCGGGTCGGTGAGGGCACCGGCGTCGGTGTCGATGATGAGCCGGTGTGAGCCGGTTCCCTCGGGGGGAACGCCTGCGTCCTTGGCGGCGGCGCGGCGGCTGTAGAGGGCCAGCCTGACGGGCGCGGTGGCGAACTCGACGTACTTGCGACCGAAGCTCTTGGTCACCGACAGGCCGCGCTCGACGTAGAAGCGCTTGGTCACGGCGACGTCCTCGACGCCCAGCAGGAGCACGATGTCGTCGATGTTCCGGGTGGTCGGTCCGGTGTCCTTCTTTGACGACGACGCGATCTTCCAGATCGTGCCGTACGGATCACGCAGGACACCGCCATACCCCCAGAAGCTCTTCGTGGGTGGTTTCAGGGTGGTCGCACCGCCCTGCAGAGCGGTGCCGAAGAGGCTGTCCACCGTGCTCGGCTGGGACACCACCAGCGACATGAGATATCCGCGGAAGCCGGTCGTGGGCGCCTGCGAAGCGCGGGTGAGTACGTGGCCCCCCACGCCGAAAGCGGTGGCGTAGAAGTCGTCGGCGGCCGCGGGGTCGGGGACTTCGAACGTGACGGAGTGAATGGAGGTCATTGCGGTTTCCTTCTTGTCAGTCCTGGATGAGGCCGAGGACGTTGCCGTCGGGGTCGGTGAAGGTGGCCACCAGACGGCCGCCGCCGACGTCGTGTGCCGCCTCCCGCACCGTGGCCCCTGCGGCGGTCACCTCGGCGAGCTTCGCCTCGATGTCCGGCACGTGCCAGTAGGCCACCGGGGCGGTCATGCCCTGCGGTCCACCGTTCGGCACCAGCCCGATGTGCTGATCGCCGGTCTCGAAGCCGACGTAGTAAGGAGTGTCGTCATCCGGCTGGAGGCCGAGCAGGGCTGCGTAGACCTTCTTGGCCTTGGCCAGGTCGGACACGGGGTGCAGCACGGTCTTGATCATGATTTCTCCTGTGGGCGCGATCTGTTGTGCTCCTAGCTTCCATCCCGGCCCGGTCGGTGAGCATCCGTGGTGACCACGGAACCGACCACGGAACCGACCACGGATCGCAGGCCAGGACGGAGCACGGAGCCGACCACGGATCGCAGGCCAGGACGGAGCACGGAGCGGATGCGACAGAATGCGACCATGGCGACAGAGGGTGATATCTCTCCGAGGGAGGCCGAGGTGCTGGAGCTCCTCGGATCTCACTTCAGCAACGCTGAGATCGCAGCGCGGCTGTTCATCTCGGTACGCACCGTCGAAAGCCACGTTTCCTCACTGCTGCGCAAGCTGGACGTGCCGGATCGGCGAGTCCTCGCCCAGCGCGCGACCGTCGATCGGCCCCATCGGGAACCGGTTCCCCTGCCGGCCCCGCTGACCTCGTTCGTCGGCCGGGCCGGGGAGCGGGCGGAGCTGTCCGAGATGATCATGGCGCACCGCCAGGTGACCGCGGCCGGTCCCGGCGGCGTGGGCAAGACCCGGCTCGCGTTGGCGGTGGCGGCGGAGACGGCCGGCCGGTACGCCGACGGGGTGTGGTTCGTCGACCTGATCCCGGTCACCGATCCCGGCATGATCGCGACCGCTGTCGCGGGTGCGCTGGGACTCGGCGAGCAGCCCGGCCGCGACTTGACCGAGTCGGTGGTCACCGCGCTGGCCGACCGTCAGGCGTTGCTGGTGTTCGACAACTGCGAGCACGTCGTGGACGGGGTGGCGCTGTTTCTCGAGCGGCTGCTCGCGGCCTGCCCTGGAGTGACCGTGCTGGCGACCAGTCAGGCCCGGCTGATGGTGCCGTTCGAGCGGGTGTACCAGGTCCCGCCGCTGTCGCTGGCGGGCGAGTCGGACGCGGTCGCGTTGTTCATGGAGCGGGCGCAGGCAGCCGGCTGGCCGCTGGATCCGCCACGGCACGACCAGATCGCCGCGATCTGCGCGCGGCTGGACGGCATGGCGCTGGCGATCGAGCTGGCCGCGGCCCGCTACCCGACGCTCGGGCTGGACGGCATCACCGCCGCCGTGTCCCACCCGCTTCGGATGCTCACCGGCGGCTCCCGCGCCGATCAGCGGCACCGCTCGGTTCGGGCCGTGCTGGACTGGAGTCACGCCCTGCTGGAGCCGGCCGACCAGGAGCTCCTGCACCGAGTGTCGGTCTTCGTGGCGCCGTTCACCGCATCGGCCGCGGCCGAGGTCGCCGGGTCCGCGATAGACGTGGTCGCCGACGGGCTGGCCCGGCTCGCCGAGCAGAGCCTGCTGGGGGTGACGGCATCCCCGAAGGGCACCCGCTACCGGGCATTGGAGACCATCCGCCAGTACGGGACGGAACGGCTCGATCAGGCCGGTGAGCTGGCAGGTGCCCGGGCCCGGCACCTGCGCTGGTGCCTCACCCAGGCCGTCGGCCTGGTGGTGGCCGGGCAGGACTGGCGGGCCCGGTTCGACGCGGTCGCCGATGACCTCCGCGCAGCGCTGAGGTGGGCGGCGAGCGAGCCGGAGCGGCGCGCGGACGCCTACCGCCTGGCCCGGCACCTGGCCGAGCTGACGTTCACCCGCCATCTGATCGGGGAATCGCAGCAGCGATACGAGCAGGCTTCCGCGCTCGCCGACGACTCCGCCACCGCGTCCATGCTCCGGCGGGCCGCGGAGGTGGCCGGTTGTCGTACGCGCGGCGATGACATGTACCGCCTCCATCGCGCCGCCGCGGATGCCGCTCGCCGTGCCGGGGACACCACCGGCGCCGCCGTGGATCTGGCCACCGCCGCCACCGTCGCGTACCGGTTCTCGAGCACGTTCGCGCGGATCCCGTCCGAGGAGGAGGCGGTCGCCCTGGTCCGCGAAGCGCGGGAACTGGCCGGTGACGACCCGGCCGCCGAGGCGGCGGTGGCGCTGGCGGAGGCCGGGGTGCTCAGCGACGCGTTCGGCGCGGTTCAGGGTCCGGCCGACAACGCCGTGCCGGAGACGCTCGCGCGCGCCGAACGCGCGGTCGAGCTGGCTCGCCGTACCGGCAACCCGCTCATGGAGTCCGCGGCGCTCGACGCGCTCACCGCGGCACACGCCTGGGCCGGTGACATGTTCGCCTGCGCGGCCACGGCCGGTCGCAGGATCACGCTGCTCTCCTCCATGCCGGACAGGCCGGAGACGCCGGGCGGTATCCACGAACTGATCGACGGGCTCGGCATGGCCGTTCAGACCAGCCTCGGCGTGGGGAACCTGGCGGACGCCCTCCGGAGGGGACGGCAGCTGGCCGGCCATCCGGCACTGGCCGAGGTGGGCCATCGGGCCACGAGCTGGCTGCTGGTCGCCGACGCGCTGGCGGGCAACGTCCACGAACTGCTCTCCGGCAGCGCGCGCTTCCTCGATGCGTGGCGGCGTGCCGGCAGCCCGGCCAAGGCGGCCCTCGGCCCGGCGGCCGCCGCGGTGGCGATGATCCACGACTTCCGGGGCGACCACGACGACGAGCGCGAATGGCAGGTGGTCCTGGATCGGATCGGCGACTCATCCGAGCGCACGTACGGCTACGGGGCGCTTTTCGACGCGATGCGGATGCTCCATCACGGGCACGCCGGGGAGGCCATGGAGCGGATGGCGCCCGAACCTGGCGAGGTGTGGAAGTGGGTGACCTGGATCTGGCTTCACTGGTACGTGGCGGTACGCGCCGAGGCCACCGTTCTCGCCGGAAGCCCCGGCGCGCGCGACCGCCTGGCCGACGCCCGTGCTGTCACCGCCGGCAACCCGGTCGCCGGCGCCATCGTGGAGCGGGCAGAGGCCTTCCTCGACCGGGACCACAAGCGCCTGCTCGCCACCGCGGACGTGTTCGAGGCCGCCGGTTGCCGCTACCAGGTGGCGCGGACGATGGTGCTGGCCGGTGGCGAGCATGCCACCCGTGGCGCCGCCGTCCTGGCTGATCTCGGGCTCGCACCCATGACCGTTGCCTGAGCACGCGCGGGGCACCGGCCGGCTTACGGATCCCGCGTTCCTCCACCATGCCCTTCGGCGCCCGCGCGAACGGAGGCTTCGGCACCGCTCACCGCCCATCACCGGCCCGCCGGGCCCTGGACGGCACGCCTGATCTGACCCTTCGAAAGAGACAAGGCGCTAGGAAGATTCCTCGGTCGCGACGGTCCGGGAGGTGTCCTGCCGGCGGGCGCGGTGGCCGCCGATTCCCGACTCCAGCAGCTCGAAGCCGCGCTCGGCGTGCCGTCGCAGGTCGGGGGCGATGGCGTCGATGGTCTCGCCCGCCAGCATGCGCTCGACGGCGTGGGTCATCAGCCGGTGCAGCACCGCGCTGACCTGGGCGGCCACGAACACGGGGGTGAGGTCGCCGGGATCGGCGCCGGCCTCCTCGGTGAGCGTCCTGGCCAGGGCCTTCTCCCGGGCCTCGTTCATCTCCCGCACCCGGGCGTTGAGCGACGGGCTCCGGGAGACCATGCGGGTGAAGGCGTCGCTTCCCTCGTGGAACCCGTAACGGTGGTGGCGGGCGTCGAGCGCGTCCAGGAAGTCGCGGCGCAGCGCCTCCAGCGGGCTCTCGCCGGGCCTCCGCTCCCGTACGACCCTGCTCAGCAGGTCCTCCACCTCCTCCTGCCGGTCGAAGAGCAGGTCCTCCTTGGTGCCGAAGTAGTTGAAGACCGTGTTGACCGACACGTCGGCGGTCCGGGCGACCTCGGCCACCGTCACGTTGTCGAAGCCCTTCGTCACGAACAGCCACGTGGCGATGTCGGAGATGCGCTGCCTGGTCTCCCGTTTCTTGCGCTCGCGCAGGCCCTCGCTCATGCGACTCATTCTAGGTGCCGGAACATTTTTGCAGTGACTCTAAAATTGGTGTTACTGTAAAAATGGAGGCGATCAAATGATCAAGACATCGGCACTGAGCAAGACCTTTCCCGGCGGCGTGGAAGCCGTCAGGGGCGTCGACCTGGCCGTGGAGGCCGGGGAGATCGTCGGATTCCTCGGCCCTAACGGCGCGGGGAAGACGACCACGATGCGGATGCTGACCACCCTGGTGCGTCCCAGCGGCGGCACCGCCACGGTCGCGGGCCACGACCTGCTCACCGACCCGAGGGGCGTGCGGCGGCGTATCGGCTACGTGTCACAGGGCGGCGGGACGGACCTGTCGAACCCGGTGGGGGAGGAGCTGGAACTGCACGCCACGCTGTACGGCATGCGCCGGGCCGAGGCGCGCGAACGGGCAGGGAAGGTGCTCGACCGGCTCGGGCTCACCGGCCTGAGAGAGCGGCCGGGCGGCGCGCTCTCCGGCGGGCAGCGCCGCCGCTTCGACCTCGCCTTCGGACTGGTCCACGACCCCGCCCTGCTCTTCCTCGACGAGCCCACCACGGGCCTGGACCCGCAGAGCAGGGCCGCGCTGTGGGACCACATCAGAAGCCTGCGCGACGGGCTCGGCCTCACGGTCTTCCTGACCACGCACTACCTCGACGAGGCGGACGCGCTCGCCGACCGCCTGTTCGTCATCGACGACGGCGTGATCGTCGCCCAGGGCGCCCCGGCCGAGCTCAAGGGCGGCACCGGCACCCTCGACGACGTCTTCCTGTCCATCACCGGCCGCTCTCTCAGGGACGATCCACCAGGCGCATCGGACGCATCGGACGCATCGGACGCATCGGGCTCACCGGGTTCTCCGGCCTCACCGGGAACGGGCGGCGGGCGGCGGGCGGCTCACCCGGCGGGTGGGCGGGGATGAGCGTCGTCCGCGACACCTGGCTGATCTTCCGGCACAACGTCCGGATCTCGCTGCGGCAGAAGGCCGGGATCGTCTTCGGGGTCCTGCAGCCCCTGCTCTACCTGGTGCTGTTCGGCCCGCTGTTCGTCACGATCGGCCCCTGGGAGACGCTGATCCCCGGCCTGCTCATCCAGGTGGCGCTGTTCAGCGCGGGCCTGGCCGGGTTCGGAATCGTCATGGACGCCAGGGCCGGGGTGCTGGAGCGGCTGCGGGTCACCCCGGCGCACCGCGCCTCCCTGCTGCTCGGCCGCGTCCTGGCCAGCTCGCTCACCCTGGTGATCCAGTCGATCATGCTGATCGTGGTGGGCTACGCCTTCGGCCTGCGCGCCGCGCTTCCCGGCGTGCTGGTGGCGCTGCTGATGATGATCCTGCTCGGCGTCAGCCTGGCCGCGCTGTCCAACGCGATCGCGCTCGTGATGGACCCCGAGGCGTTCGCGCCGATCATGAGCACGGCGATCGTCCCGCTGGTCCTGTTGTCCGGCGCGTTCCTGCCGATGTCGATGGCACCGGGCTGGCTGGACCTCCTGTCGCGCGTCACGCCGTTCCGCTACGTGCTGGAGGCCATGCGCGAGCTGTTCAACGGCCACTACGTGAACGGGACCGTCGGCCTCGGCGTCGCGGTGACCGTGATCCTGTCGGTGCTCTGCGTCGTCGTGGGAACCCGCGTCTTCAACCGCGAGAACTCCTGACCGCCCTTCCCGCCGATCGGCTCCCGAGGCCGCGGCGCCGTCGCCGGCCCGGAACAGGGCCCGGAGCAGGGGCCGGAGCAGGGGCCGGAGCAGGGGCCGGGCCGGAACAGGGGCCGGGTCGGAACGAAGGGCCCCGCCCGGCGGGCGCGGTGTTCAACCCGGGGGGCCGTACGGCTCGATCCTCGGGTCGGAGTAGGGGCCCCCGTCCGCCTCGGGGGCGACCCGGCGGGCGGCGGACTCGCTCACCCGCAGGCCGTACAGGCCCTGGTCGGGGTCGATGAGCACCAGGCCGTAGTCGGTGTCGACGTCCTCCTCGGGTAACTCCAGGCGCCGCATGGCCTGCGCGAGCGTCGCGTCGGGCGGGAGCCGTACGGTGATCAGGAGCATGCACTCACGCTACGCGTTTGGCGCGGCGGCGCAACGAGGCGAGCATCCCGGCGGTGTCGACGACGCCGTAGCCGTAGTCGTGGCCGAACCCGATGTCGCCGTGGTCGTCGGCGGTGCGCCGGAGCAGGGTGCGCAGCTGGGCGGGGGACAGGCGCGAGGAGGGCCACAGGGTGCGTACGGCCGCGACCAGCCCGGCGGCGACGGGGCACGCGGCCGAGGTGCCCGAGTCGGCCTCGTCGTCGCCGAAGGCCCCCGAGCCGGAGAAGTGGGTGTAGGCGCAGAGGTCGGGCTTGCGGGCGGTGAGGCGGCCCGGGCCCTGGGAGGAGTAGCCGACCCGCTCGCCCCGGACGTCGACGCCGCCGATCGACAGGACACGCGGGTGGGAGTTGGCGCCCGTGATCGGCCGGTCGGGGTACGCGCACCGGCCGTCGGGACAGTCGCGCCCGCAGTTCCCCGCGGCGAACAGCACGTCGGCGCCCGCCCGCTCCAGGCTGGAGACGATCAGGTTGAACGGGTGGGCCGGGTTGTCGGAGTAGTTGCCGGGATGGCCCGCGGGGAAGTCCCAGTCGGGGGAGAAGGAGCCCCAGCTGTTGCTGACGACCAGGGAGCGCGAGGCGGCGGGCTGGGCCTCCAGGACGGTGCGCAGGTGGGCGAAGGCCGCCACCGCGTCCGACAGCAGGCCGTCCAGCGCGCTGCCTCCGGGGCGCCGCGACAGCAGCACGGGCACGTCGATCAGCGACGCGTTCGGTGCGGCGATGAGCGCGTCGAAGGCGCACATCGTGCCGTGGTCGACGGGGAACTCGCCCGCCGTGCCCCGTACCCCCGAGGGCTTCCAGCTGCGCTGCGCGTCGAGGGCCACGGCGCGGTCGAGGCGCCGGGCCACGTGCGCGGCGTTGATGCCGGTGTCGAGCACCGCGAGCGCGACGCCCGAGCCGTCGAGACCCTCGCGGGCCAGCTCGGCGACGTTCAGCAGCCGCTCCACCTCGCGCCAGTCGCCCACCGGGGGCGTTCCGCCGCAGGTGAGACCCCGCTCGATCACCGGGTCGGCGAAGACTCCCACGACATCCGGGCGGAGCGAGGGCAGCAGGGTGATCCGGGTGGAGATCTCGTCGTCGGAGATCTCCCCGCGGACCAGGACCGAGGCCTCGTCGCCGGCGAAGGAGAACGTCAGCGGCTGGTTGAGCGAGAGGGGGTCGCCCCCGGCGACGGGAACCGGCCGGGGGGCGACGACCGGGGTGAAGGAGGGGTCCACGACGACCCCGGGCAGCGCGTCGGCGACGTCGGCGGCCGCCGGAGTGCTCACCGCGGGGTCGGCCACGGCCGCGACGACGTCGGGGGAGGGACGGAGCTGGAGCAGGACCCGCATGTGCACCACCGGGGTTCGAGGGGATCGGGCCCCACCACGTTCCTGCATCCGCCTCGATCGCGTCCAGCCGTTGAAACCACTCCCTATCCGGACTCACAGCATGTAACCCGTGCAAACGACGGGCGTGGATTTCCTTCCCTGTGCGGTTGCCGATCACTAGCGTTGGGCGTCATGACCGCAGCGGCGGAGACGACTCCATCCCCCAGCCCCGATGTCCGGCACGCACACTGGCTGAGCACGCGGCCCAGGCTGATAGTGGCCAGTGGTTTCATGCTCTTCCTGGAGCTGGCCCTGATCCGGTGGACCGGATCGAACATCGTTCATCTGAGTTACTTCACGAACTTCGTCCTGCTGGGGTCCTTCCTCGGCATCGGGCTCGGCTTCCTGCGGGTGGGACGCAGCACCCGGCAGCCGTACTACTCGCCGATCGTGCTGGCCGTCCTGGTCGTGGTCGTGTGGCTCTTCCCGGTCACCGTGGACCGCCAGACCGAGGGAGTCCTGTACTGGACGAGCCTGAGCGCGAGCGGGCCGCCCGCCTGGCTGATCCTGCCGGTGATCTTCGCCGCGGCGGCGATAGTGCTGATGGGCCCGGCCGAGCTGGTCGGGCGGTGCTTCCCCGAGCTGGAGCGGCTGGAGGCCTACCGCTACGACCTGATCGGCAGCCTCAGCGGCATCGGGCTGTTCACCGCGCTGTCGTTCCTCAGCGCACCCCCGGTGGTGTGGGGGACGATCGCCGCGATCGCCTACGCGGTGCTGCTGTGGCCCCGCAAGGTCTGGGCCCGTGCGGCGCTGCTCGTGCCGTCGCTGATCGTCGTCGGCGTCCTCGCGACGGAGTCGCTGACGGCCGGGGCGCTGTGGTCGCCCTACTACAAGGTGACCTACGTGCGCGGCTACTGGAACGACGTGCCGCTGATGAACATCGACGTCAACGGCATCCCGCACCAGCAGGCCACCCCGGCCAAGAGCCGCCTGGAGTGGGAGCGCCAGTACGCCCTGCCGTACGAGCGCGCGGCCTCCGGCAAGCTGGACAACGTGCTCATCGTGGGCGCGGGCAGCGGCACCGACGTGTCCATCGCGCTGTCGAAGGGCGCCAAGCACGTGGACGCCGTGGAGATCGACCCCAAGCTGCTCGAACTCGGCCGCTCCTACCACCCGGACAAGCCCTACTCCGACCCCCGAGTCACCACCCACGTCACCGACGGCCGCGCCTTCCTGGAACGGACCTCCGACAAGTACGACCTGATCCTGTTCGCGCTGCCCGACTCGCTCACCCTGGTGTCCGGGGCGAGCTCGCTGCGGCTGGAGAGCTACCTGTTCACCCGGCAGGCGATGGAGGCGGCCAGGGACCACCTCAAGCCCGGCGGCGCCTTCTCGATGTACAACTACTACCGCGAGACCTGGCTGGTGGACCGCCTCGGCTCCACCATGCAGGCCGCCTTCGGCCACAAGCCCTGCGTCGACATCGTCAGCGAGACCGGCCAGCAGGCGGTGATCACCGCGGGGCTCACCACCGAGGCGCAGCGGTGCGGCTCGGAGTGGGCGGGGGCGAAGGCCGACACCCCGCCGCCGGCCAGTGACGACCGGCCCTTCCTCTACCTGAAGGACCAGACGATCCCGCAGATCTACATCATCACCCTCGGCCTGATCCTCATCGTCAGCCTGCTCGCCGTCCGCGCCGTCGCCGGTCCGTACCGGCGGATGCGCCCGTACGCCGACCTCTTCCTGCTCGGGGTGGCGTTCCTGCTGCTGGAGACGAAGAGCGTCACCGGGTTCGCGCTGCTGTTCGGCACCACCTGGGTGGTGAACGCGATCGTGTTCGGCGGGGTGCTGGTCGCCGTGCTCGCCGCGGTGGAGGTGACACGCCGCTTCAGGGTGCCGTCCCTGCCGGTGATGTACGGCGTGCTGCTCGCCGGGCTCGTCCTGGCCTGGCTGGTGCCCAACTCCTGGCTGCTGAGCCTGCCGCTGCCGCTGCGCGCGGTGACCGCCGTGGTCGTGGCGTTCCTGCCGATCTTCGCGGCCAACGTGGTGTTCGCCAAGCGCTTCGCCGACTCCGCGGACGCCACGGTGTCCTTCGGCGCGAACCTGCTGGGCGCGATGGTCGGCGGCTGCCTGGAGTACCTGGCGCTGGTCATCGGCTACCAGGCGCTGCTGATCGTGGCGGGCCTGGTCTACCTGGGAGCCTTCGCCCTGCTGCCCAGGACCTCCGGGACCGTCGCGGGCGGCGGGGGAGCCGGGGGCGCCGGCGCGGTCAAGGTCGGCTGAGCCGACGGGCTCCGGGCGGCCCCGGAGCCCGGAGCCCTGGAGCCCCGGAGCTCTGCGCTCCCGGGGTGCTGAAAGTCCCGGGGGCCCGGAAAAGCGTTGTGGCCCGTCCTCCCGCGAGGGAGGGCGGGCCACCTGCGCGTGGCGACCGCGCGTGGCCGTCAGCGGCGAGGCCGCTCGCGCGGGGCGGTCAGAACCCGCAGAGCTCGTCCAGGGACTCGGCCTCGCCGTTCTGGGTGGGCGTCTGGCTCGGCTTGGCCGCCGTCGGCCTGGAGGCCGTGGGGGTGGCGGCGGGCGTCGCGCCGCTCGTGCCGGGCGAGGCCGTCGCGGCCAGGGGGCGGCGGGCGGGCTGCAGCGACCGGCGCAGCGCCCTGGCGGTCGCCGTACGGATCTTCTGCCAGTCGGGCGAGCCGGTGTAGAACTGCGGCGGCACGAACTGGAGGCTGACGATTTTGGCGTCCTTGACCTTCAGTCCCAGGTCGATGATGTGCTCCAGCAGCTCTCGGGGGATGTCGGTCTTGGCCATCTTCTTGGCCACGTTCGCGATCTTGGCGAAGTTGGTGAGCACGACCGACGGGGTGGCCTGCTGGGCGAAGGCGCCGATGACGCAGCGCTGGCGGGCCATCCGGGAGAAGTCATCGCTGCCGACGCGGGAACGCCCGTACCAGAGCGCCTCCTCGCCGGAGAGCTTGCGGTATCCGGCCTTGATGGTCCCGGCGGTGCCGTAGAGGCCGCCCCACGGGACGTCGCGCTCCACCCTGATCCTGAGGCCGCCGATGGCGTCCACGAGGTGGGCGAAGCCGAACATGTTGACCAGGGCGTAGTAGTCGATCTTCAGGTTGAGCGTGTAGCCGATGGCGTCCATGAGTGCCCGGGGGCCCCGCTGCCCGTTCTTGACCCCGGGCATCAGCTCGGGGTGGTCCTCGGCGTACTGCCAGACCTCGTTGAGCAGGCCGCCGTTGGGCAGCTCGCGCATGAAGCCGTCGGGGAACCGCTTGCCGAGCGCGGTGCCGGGCGGGAAGCGGACGTGCTGGAGGTTGCGGGGAAGGCTGAACATGGCGGTGTTGCCGGTCTCGACGTGCACGCTGGCCATGGTCATGCTGTCGGTCCGCACGCCCTCCCGGTTCCCGGCGCCGTCACCGCCGACGAGCAGGAAGTTCACCCGTTTGCGCCCGCCCCACGGATCCTCGTGCTTGACGGGGACGGCCGTGGGGTTGCTCGCGGCGCTCTCGAAGATGGCGTTGACCGTCTGCTTGCCGGTCAACGCGGTGCTCGCGGTCAGCGCGAACGGCGCCATCACCGACACGCACAGCACGCCGACCGCGACGCCCGACACGATCTGCCCCCTGCCGCTGAGCCGGTCGGGCCCGAGGGAGATGTAGGAGAAGAGCACCAGCAGGAACCAGGCGATCGCGCCGACGACGGCCAGGACCACCGCGGTCGTCAGAATGCCGTCGCGGGCCACGAAACCCGCGTTCTCCGTACCGCCGAGGGCGAACCAGCCGACCAGGGCGGACAGCAGCAGCGCACCGAAGATCGTGAGCAGGATGTATCCGGTGCGGCGGTGTCCCGACCGCAGGTGCGCCGCGCCGGGGAGGATCGCCGACAGCGCGGTCCAGCCGATGAGCGCGCCGACCGTCAGCGGCCTGGCGAACTGCGGCCGCTTCCCGGGAGGCACGGGCGGACCGGGCGGTCCGGGCGGTCCGGGGGGAGACCCGGCGGGCCCTCCGGCCTGCCCCGTCGCCTGGCCCGGTCCTGAGCCCTGGCCCGGTCCTGAGCCCTGGCCCGGCCCGGCGGTCTGGCGGCCGGGCCGGGTGCCCGCTCCGGTCTGCGAGGGAGAGGCCGTCCGCCCGTCGGGCGCGCCCTGAGGGGGGAGGGTGTCGTGCCCGTTGTGCGAGGGCTGCCCGTTGGGTACGCCGTGCGGGGGAGGTGTCTCCTGCCCGTTGATCCCCTGTCCGTTGTGCGCGTCAGGGAGGGAGCGCGCCTCCTGCCCGTTGGCGGCGCCCCGTGCGCCGGGCCGAGGCTGCGGAGGGAGCGTCCCCCGCCCGTCCGGTACGCCCTGGACCAGTTCGGGAACCGCTCGGCTCCCGTTGTGCGCGTCCCCGGCGGGAGTGTCCCGGGCCGGCGGCGTGCCGGGTGGGCCAGGGGGGATTCGCGTCTCGGCCGGACCTTGCGCGCCGCCGCGGCCCGCGGCCGGGCCTCCGCTGCGGCGCCGGGGGCGCCGTTTCCCACTGTCGCCGGCGAGATCCCCCGAGTCTTGCCCAAGGCGCATCGTCACACCGCTTCCTACTACGTTTTGCCCCGGTCTACCTGGCAAAACAGCCAAGGTTCCCCGATTGAACGGAATTTGCCAGGATTCTAGTCCCCATACCTGGACATGACAGACAGATAGCCAATCTGTGGTTAATGATCCCTTAAGTCGTGATGTCGCCTAAGACGTGGACGAGGAGGGCGCCAACCAGGTGTTGCACTGGAACGCCTTGTTCTTCTCGTAGCCCTGGCGGAACCACCGGTTGTTGTTCGCCGGGGAGCCGTGGTCACGGGGGTAGCCGGGCCAGTCGCCCACGCGGGAGTAGAAGTAGTAGAGGGTGTTGCGCCGGGCCGGGGTCACCGGGTAGCTGGCCGAGACCGAGCGCATGAACATCGCGCCGAAGCAGGTCGCCTGGAGCTCGAACCTGCGGCTCAGCGCGAGCTTCCCGCTCCGGCTGCTGGACCTCAGCGACCGCTGCCACCAGGTGTTGGACAGCCCCGACAACTGCTGCACGTGGTGCCCGTACTCGTGGGCCATCATGCTGATGACCCCGCCGTGCCAGTCGGTGATGGAGCCGTACCCGCCGGAGTTGCCGACCCCCCGCACCATCGCCCTGGTCGAGGCGTAGATGGTGGTGTTGCGCGGGCAGTAGTACGGCACCATGCTGCCCGGCGAGGGGAAGTCGCCGCAGGCGCCGCGGCCCTTCGTCGCGGTGAGGGCGTAGCCGGGCGGGCGCCAGTCCATGCCCTGCTTGCGCATGATCTGCGACCAGCCCCGGTCCATGCACTTGGACGTCCTGAGGATCAGCGCCTTGAGCTGGCTGTGGCTGTAGATGCTGGCCGACCCCGCCGGGCAGTTCACCCGGGGAAGCCCGCCGGCCCGGTAGAGCGTGTTGTTCTCCAGGCTGGTGTTGAGCGTCCGCACCTTGACCGGGGGCGTGATCGTGTCCTCCGAGATGTCGGAGGAGGCCGTCGTCCGCCGCGGCTCGGCGGACGCGGTGCGCGCGGGCTCCGCGGTGGGCGTGTACGACGGCCTGCTGTCCGCGAAGGTGGGGATCGCGATCGGCGAGACCGGGTCCGAGCGGCGGCTGTTCTTGGCCACCGCGCCCAGCACCACGAGCCCGACGAACACCAGCGCGAACACGCCGAGGATCCCGCCGACGATCGCTCCGGCACCGCCGGAGCGAGGGCGCTGCGGCTGCCACTGCGGCGGCGGGTGGGCGTGCCGCTGCCGGGGGTCCGGCGGCGGTGGCGGTGGCGGGGCCGGCTGCCCGTACGGCGCCCAGCCCCCGGGCTGCGTCGGCAGGTGCGGGTATCCCTGTCCCGGCGGCGGCGGCTGCGGAGGCGCCGGCGGGGGCGGGAAGCGCGGCGGATATCCCGGGGGCGGCGGCTGGGGGTGGCCCTGCGGTGGTCCCGGCGGGTACCCCCGGCCGGGCGGGGGCGGGGGCGGGGGTGGGACCGGCGGCCGGGAGGGAGCGGGCGGGTACCCGTATCCGGGAGGGAATCCCTGTCCTGGCGGCGACGCCGGGTGGCTCCCGTGCCCCGGCGGCGACGCTGGATGGTTCCCCTGTCTCGGTGGTGCCGGTGGATGCCCCGCCTGTCCCGGCGGGCCCGCCTGCCCCGGATACGTGGGCAGGTGCGGATATCCCTGTCCCGGTGGTGGTGGCTGCTGCTGCGGATATCCCGGGGGTGGCGGCTGAGGATGGCCCTGAGCCGTCCACCCGGGAGGTGGCTGAGGGGGTCGCCCCTGAGGTGGAGGGGGCGGTGGGGGGTGGTGCCCGTTGCCTGTCACGCTGTCTCCCCGTTGACCCGAGCGTCCGATGTGAGCTACAGGTCCGGACTTTTGCCGAATTTGGGGCGTAAGCATACTGATTTATCATCCGTCACGGATGTCGCTGCATTCGATTACATTCCGAAATCATCCGAGGTGATCTCCGCGATGTGCCGGACCGATCCAGGGCTCGTGACCTAGCTTCAAACCATGAATCTGCAGCAGCTCCGCTATGTGGTCGCGACGGCGGAGCATCGCACCATGACCGACGCGGCCAGGTCGCTGTACATCGCACAACCTGCCCTTTCCCGTGCGATCAGGGATTTGGAACGAGAGCTCGGGATGACGTTGTTCGCACGTTCCGGACGTGGCGTGGTCGTCACGGCGCAGGGACGCCGGGTGGTCAAGCTGGCCCGGGAGGCGCTCGACGCCGTCCGCGAGATCGAATCACTGTCCACGCACGGCCACGCGTCCGAGGCGGAGCTTCGCATCGCCTCGATACCCAGCCTCGAACCGGGGCTGGCAGGACGCCTCCTCCCCGCGTACACCGCCGAACATCCCGGGGTACGCATTCACATCGTCCGCTGTGACGGGCGGGACGGCGTGGTGAGCGCCATCAGGGACCAGCGGGCCGACCTCGGCCTGACGGACCTTCCCGTCCCCACCGATCTGATCAGTCATCCGCTGGAGCGCCAGGAGATCGTGCTGATCTCCCCGCCCGGCGTGGACCTGCCCGACCCGGTGCCGATGAGGAGACTCAACGGCATGCGGCTGGTGCTGCCGGTTCCCGGCAGTTCCCGGCGCCGGGAGTTCGACGCGCTCTTCGCCAAACACGGTGTGGCCCCCGTGGTGGCGACGCAGCTCGACGAGCGCGGCAACTGGCTGAGCACCGTCCGTTCGGGTACGGCCTCGATGCTCTGGTACCGGGGGATGGCCGAGCAGGCCGCCCGCGCCGGGCTCGTGGTCCGCACCCTCGATCCCTCGGTCCGCCGGGTGATCGCCATCGTTCACGCGCGACGGCGGTTGCCCGCCATCGCCCAGGAGTTCCTGTCCGTGGCCGAAAGTGGGTCGGCCGCGTAGGAGCCCCGAGGCTCATCGGTTTTCCCCAGTTTTCCCCCAGAGGCGGCGCAGGTGGGAGCGCCGTCCTCTCCGACACCGGGCTATAGGCTCGGTCTCGATGACTATCTTGCGCCTGCGCGGCCGTGAGTTCCGGCCCGGCGAGTTCGCGATCATGGCGGTGGTCAACCGCACCCCCGACTCCTTCTTCGACAGGGGAAGGACGTACGGCTTCGCGGCGGCCCTGGAGGCGGTGGACGGTGCCGTCGCGGGAGGCGCGGACATCGTCGACATCGGCGGCGTCAAGGCGGGTCCCGGCGACGAGGTCGATCCCGCGGAGGAGATCCGCCGGGTGGCAGATCTGGTCGCGGAGGTGAGGCGTCGTCACCCCCGGCTCATCGTCAGCGTCGACACCTGGCGCGCGGAGGTCGCCGAGGTCGTCGCCGAGGCGGGCGCGGACCTTCTCAACGACACCTGGGGCGGGGTCGACCCCGAGCTGGCCGGGGTCGCCGCCAAGCACGGCATCGGCCTGGTCTGCGCGCACGCCGGTCGCGTGACCCCGCGCACCCGCCCGCACCGCATCGCCTACGCCGACGTGGTCGCCGACGTCATCGGCTACACCGTCGACCTCGCCGAGCGCGCCGTCGCCGCGGGGGTGCCCAGGGAGTCGATCCTCATCGACCCGGCGCACGACTTCGGCAAGAACACCTGGCACTCCCTGGAGGTCAGCCGCCGTCTGGACGAGATGGTCGCCACCGGCTGGCCGGTGCTCGTCGCCGTCTCCAACAAGGACTTCGTCGGCGAGACCCTCGGCGGCCTGCCGGTGGACGAGCGCCACGCCGGGACCATGGCCACGCTGGCGGTCTCCGCCTGGCAGGGGGCCCGGGTCTTCCGGGTCCACGACGCCACCTCCGCCCGCGCCGCCCTGGCCACCGTCGCGAGGCTGCGCCGATGACCGTTCCGGCGACGGCGACGGCATCGGTGACGATGACGGCGCCGGTGACGACGACCGTTCCGGCGCCGGTGGCGGTGAGGGCGCGGGTGAGGGTGACGACACCCGCGCCACCCGCGACGCCGTCGCCCGGCCACCCCGACGCCGGTGCCGACGCCGGTGCCGGTGATGACGCCCGCCTCGCCTCGCGTCGCGGGCACACCTCTCCCGCGGGCGCCGCGCCCGCCGCGAACACGGACGGGAGCCCGACCCATGCCGGAAGAACTACTCGACCACCTCGTCTACGCCACCCCCGACCTGCACGCGACCGTACGGGAGATCGCCGACCTGCTCGGCGCCGAACCCGCCGAGGGTGGACGCCATGTGGGCCTGGGCACCCGTAACTACCTGCTGGGCCTGGGCGGGCACCGTTACCTGGAGATCATCGGCCCGGACCCCGACCAGCCTGATCCCGGCCTCGCCCGGCCGTTCGGCCTCGACCTGCTGCCCGGCCCGCGCCTGGTCACCTGGGCGATCCACCCGGCCGACCTCGACGCGGCCGTCGCGCGGGCCCGCGAGCGCGGGTACGAGCCGGGCGAGATCCACCCGATGTCGCGCCGCACCCCGGAGGGCGAGCTGCTGGAATGGCGGCTCACCTCCTCGCCCGACGACACCGGCGACGGCCTGGTCCCGTTCCTGATCGACTGGGGGACGACGGCGCACCCCGCCGAGCGCGGCCTGCCGGTGGTGGAGCTGACCTCCCTCACCGCCCGCCACCCCGACCCCGCGGCCGTCACCGCGGACCTGGCCGCGCTCGGGGCCGAGCTGGAGGTGGCCGCCGGTGACGAACCCCGCCTGGTGGCGGTGGTCGGCGGGGTCACGCTCTTCTAGAGCGTCGTCCCGATCGGCCGGGGAACTCTAGAGCGTCGTCCCGACCGGCCGGGGAACGGGCCGGAGCCGGGCCCGGCCTGATTCTCATCCGCAAGGACCGGCCGGCCCCGATCCGGGAGAGGAGCGGGCCGGAGGCGGCGAACCTGGAGAAGGGCGAGCCGGACCCGCTCCGGGGGTGAACGGGCCTGCTCCCGGGGGACGGACCGGACCTCCGAGCGAGAGAGGGGCCGGGCCACCCTCGGGGGGAAGGGCGGCCCGACCGCGAGGCGTGGGCGCGCCCCGCACTCCGGGAAGGTCTACTGAGAGGTGATCTTGACGTCGTCGACCCCGGCCTCCACCAGGCTCGCTCCGGAGGCGTCGGCCGCCTCCACGACGACACGGACGACCTGCCCGGCGTGGCCGGAGACGTTGGCCGTGGCGGTGGCCCAGGCGGCGGCACGGTTGGACGCGGCGCCGGTCTGGTTCAGCACGGTCGTGGTGGTCGTGCCGACCACGCGGACCCGGACGTAGTCCGCGCTGCTCGCGTTGTTCAGGTGGCCGAGGTACCAGGAGAAGGACAGCGTGAGCGTCCCGCTCGCGGGCAGCGTGATCGCCGGCGACTGCGCGCTCGTCACGCCGCCGTCGATGTCGCCGTCACCCGCGCTCGACCCGGCCGCCGCGCCGCTGACCAGACCGTACGTGCCACTGGGGGTGGTGCCGGGCTGGGTGGTCACGCCGCCGCTCGACGTCTGTCCCGGGTCGCCGCGCTCGAAGCGGCCCGTCGTGGCGGTGTCGGTGCCGCCGGGGTTGACCGTCCAGCCGCGCTCGGCCTCGAAGTCGTCGGAGTAGACCACGGTGGGCTCGGGGCCGGGTCCGGGGCCGCCTCCGACGTACAGCAGCAGGTTCGGCGATCCGGTGCCGGGGTTGGTCACCACGCCGGGCGTGGCGGCGGTGACGATCGTGTCGCGGACCTGCGCCGGGGTGGCGGCGGGGCTGCCGCTCAGGACCAGCGCCGCCGCGCCCGCGACGTGCGGGGAGGCCATCGAGGTGCCGTTGATCGTGTTGGCGGCGGTGTCGTTCGTGTTCCAGGCCGAGGTGATGCCCGAACCGGGGGCGAACAGGTCCAGGCAGGTGCCGAAGTTGGAGTAGGACGCGCGGGCGTCGGCGCTGGTGGTGGCGCCCACCGTGATCGCGGCGGGGAGCCGCGCGGGGGAGCGGGTGCACGCGTTGGTGCTCTCGTTGCCCGCGGCGAGCGCGTACACGACGCCGGAGGCGATGGAGGTGGAGACCGCGGTGTCGAGTGCGGTGCTCGCGCTGCCACCCAGGCTCATGTTGGCCACGGCGGGTTTGACCGCGTTGGCGGTGACCCAGTCCACGCCCTCGATGATGATCGAGGTGGAGGTGCTGTTGCCGCAGCCGAACACCCGTACGCCGACCAGCGTGACGGCCTTGGCGATGCCGTACTGGCCGCCGCCGACCGTTCCCGAGACGTGGGTGCCGTGGCCGTTGCAGTCGGCCACGTCGTTGTCGTCGTCGTAGACGTCGCGCCCGGCCTGCGCCCGCCCGCCGAAGTCGGAGTGGGTGACCCGGATGCCGGTGTCGATGATGTAGGCGCGCACGCCGGAACCGTTGTTCGGCGCGCTGTAGGTGCCGTCGAGCGGCAGGTTCCGCTGGTCGACCCGGTCCAGGCCCCACGAGGACACGGCCTGGCCGACCAGGGTGAACTCCTGGTCCTGCTCTACGTAGGCGACGTCGGGCCGCGCGGCGATCCGCCGGGCCTGCTCCTCGCTCGCCCGGACGGCGAAGCCGTTGATGGCACGCTGGTAGACGGCGCTGACCTGCGCGCCCTCGCCCTCGGCGACCTCGCGTGCCCTGCGTTCGCGGTCGACGCGGCTGAACCGGCCCTTGAGGACCACGATGTAGCTGTCGGGGAGCGCGGTCGCGCTGTCGGCCTTGACGATGGAACCGGTGGATCCCGTGGATCCCGTGTGCTGCCGCGCCGAGGCCGGGGTGACCGAGACGAGGGCGAGCAGGAGTGCGGCGGTGATCGAACCCGCTAATCGGAGGGCGGGGGTCTTGCTCATGTTCGCGGACCTCCTGGAGGGGTGGGCCCGGCATCCCGGTCGGGGATCCCGGGCGGCGGTGGAGCGTCCCCATCGTCAGCCAGCGTGATATTTACTGCAATATCGTGACAGAGGTAAACCAATTTGTTATGTGGTCGTCCGCGGGTGGCCGGGAGCGGACGGCGGCGGTCAGGCGTAGATGACGGAAAGGAAGCGGATCAGGATCGCCTCCCGCCGGTCGGCGGGGAGCGCGTCGAGAACCGCGTTGACCACGGCCATCTCCGGCTGCCCGGAGCCGCCCAGGTCCACCCCGACCGCCGCCGCCAGCTCGCCGAACGCGGCGTCGTCGAGCGCGTCCAGGTCCAGGCCCGCCACCAGCTCCACCAGCCCCTCCGGCAGCTCCGCGGGCCCCCGCTCGCGGGCCGCCTCCGTGGCCTCCGCGATCACCTCCAGCATCGCCTCGACGCCCCGCAGGGTCACCCCGGTCACCGTGATGTGGATGTTGGCCGGGATGCCCGCGTAGGACAGCTGCGGTTGCAGGAACCATCCGCGCTTCCTGGCCTCGTCCGACAGCACGAACACGTCCACCCCGTCCGCGTCCTCCGTGGAGCCGAAGGCGATCAGCGCCGACTCCGGGTCGCCGAGCACCCGCAGCCCGGGGATCTTCGCGATGCCCTCGCGGAGCTCGCGGGCCGCCGCCAGGGTGGTGCGGCCGAGCTCCAGGTAGCCCTCCCGGCCCAGGGCCTGGAAGGTGGCCCACGCGCCGCCCAGCGGGCCCGCGGACTTCGAGCTCTGCACGGTGGCGTTGATCACCGTGTAGCCGGGCCACGACGCCGAGGCGAAGTACGCCCTGCGCCGCAGCGCCGGGTCGGCGAACAGCACGACCGAGGCGCCCTTGGGCGCGTACCCGAACTTGTGCAGATCGCAGGAGAGCGACGTGACCCCGGGAACCGACAGGTCGAAGGGCGGGACCTCCGCCCCGGCCTCGCGCAGCCACGGCAGCAGCCACCCGCCCACGCAGGCATCCACGTGGCAGAGCACGCCGCGCGCGGCGGCGATCCCGGCGATCTCGGCGATCGGGTCGATCACGCCCTGCGGGTAGGACGGCGCCGAGGCGACCACCAGGACGGTGTCCTCGGTGATCGCGGCCTCGACGTCCGCGGGGGAGGCCCGGAACGTCACCGGGTCCACCGGCACGGCGTCCACCACGACTCCCAGGTAGTGCCCGGCCTTGTGGAAGGCGGGGTGCGCGGTCACCGGCACCGCCATCCGGGGGCGGCCCGCCGTCTCGCGGGAGTCCCGCGCGGCCTTCACCGCCAGCATGATCGACTCGGTGCCTCCGCTGGTGAAGATGCCCGACCCCCCGCCGAGCTGCTCGGCGACCGCGCCGACGACCTGCTTCTCCATCTCCACCACGCTGGGGAAGGCCGTCGGGTCGAGAGTGTTGACCTCCAGCATCTCGAAGTAGGCCCTGGCGGCGGCCTCGTGCACCTCGGGCCGTCCGGTGTCGTAGACGTACGCGGTCACCTTGCCGCCGCGTACCGGCAGGTCGTCCTGCTTGAGGCGGGCGATCTCGGCCAGCAGTTCATCGGTGCTGCGGCCCTTGTCAGGCAGGCTCATCGGTCTCCTCGGGGGTACGGCTCGCGCGGGCCGGAAGGACGCGGCCCGCAAGGGCCGCCGGGGAAATGCCAGCATCACACGAAATAACACGAAATCGTGCCGTACGGAGATCCGGTGGCGCGCACCGGCCCGGCATACGGGAGGGGGCCGGGAACCGGGCGGAGGCCAGGGCGGGGGGTCAGAGCGGGGGCGGAGGCCAGGATGGAGATGGGGAGCCGGGCGGAGGTCAGGGCAGGGGCGGGGAGCCGGGCAGGGGCGGGGAGCCGGGCAAGGCGGCGACGCGGTGCACCATGGGAGGGGAACTCGGGATGGGCGAGACACAGGTCGAGGTAGTGGTCGACGATCCGGTGGATCACCAGCGCCGCCTGCTCGGGGGCCGCCGTGGACGCCCCCTCCATCGCCTTGTCCAGGGACGCCCGATCGATGCGGTACGCGTGCTCCATGATCTCCAAATAGAGCTCTCGCTTGCAGCCGAACTCCGCGCCGAACGCCTCGACGCTCAGCCCGGCGGCCTCGACGATCTGGCTCGTGGACGTGCTGTCGTACCCCAGCGCGGCGAACAGGCCGGTGGCGACCCGCAGGATAAGCTCCCGCCGGCTGTCGTCAACGGAAGTCATGAGTGTGACGCTAGGTCCCGATCGACCCCCGGCCAAGCGGATGAATCACAAGCCTCGGTCAAGATAGCGGAAGCCGTACGACCGCGCGGAGGCCCGGGGAGGCGTCCTCCAGGTGGACGGCGCCGCCGTGGGCGTGGACCGTCTCGCGCACGATGGCCAGGCCCAGCCCGGCTCCGCCCTCGTCGCGGCTGCGCGCGCTGTCCAGCCGGGTGAACCGGTCGAACACCCGCTCCCGGTCGGCCTCGGGGATGCCCGGCCCGTCGTCGGTGACGGTCAGCACGGCGTCGGCTCCCTCTGCCCGCAGCTCGACCACCACGGGGGCGGAGGTGTGCCGCAGCGCGTTGTCGACCAGGTTGACCAGCACCCGGCTCAGGTCCAGCGCGTCCCCGGTGACCCTGACCGGCCCGCCTCCCGGTCCGTTGCCCGGCCCGCGCTCCGGTCCGTTGCCCGGCTTGCTTCCCGGCCCGCTCCTCGGTCCGCCGGCCGTGCCGGGTGCACTCCTCGGTCCGCTTCCCGGTCCGCCGGCCCTGCCGGGTCCGTTCCTTGGTGCGGCGGCCGTGCGGGGTCCGCTTTCCGGCCTGTCGCCGGCCGTGCCGGGTGCGCTCCCCGGTCCCCTCTTCGGTTCGCCCGCGATCCGCACCTTGACGGCCTCGCCGTACCGCTCGACGGTCTGCGCGACCAGCTGGTCCAGCTCCACCGGTTCCCCCCGCGCGGGCGTGCCGCCGCGCTCGTCCAGCCGGGCCAGCGAGAGCAGGTCCTCGGCCAGCCTGGACAGGCGCATGGTGTCCTCCAGCACACCCTCGGCCGTCTCCCGCCAGTCCTGCCCCTCGGGGTGGCCGAGCGCCACCTCCAGTTGGAGCCGGATGCTCGCCAGCGGGCTGCGCAGCTCGTGCGCCGCGTCCGAGACCAGGGCCCGCTGCCGGACACCGGCCTTCTCCAGCCGGGCCAGCATCGCGTTCAGCGTCGTGGCCAGGCTGTGCACCTCGTCGCGTGCCTCGGGCACCGGCAGGCGGCGCGAGCGGGCGGTGTCGGTGATCTCGTCCGCGCCCCGGCGCAGCGCCGCGATCGGCCGCAGGGTCCTGCCGATGATCACCCAGCTGGCTCCCGCGAGCAGGATCAGCAGCAGCGGCGTACCGATGACCAGCACGTGCCCGGCCGTGGAGACACTGGTCTGCACCTCGCTGAAGGGGCGCGCCGCGATCACCGTCTGCCCCCGGTCGGCGCTGAGCACCCGGACCCGGAGCATGTGCGGGATGCCGTACGGCTTCCCGTCCAGGAAGCGCGCCTCGCCCATGCCGATCGCCGCCGCCCGCTCCCCGGCGCCCAGCAGCGGCACCAGCCTGTCGGTGCCGGTGGTCGTGTGGGTGATCCGTCCCGTGCCGTCGATCACCTGCAGGAGCGTGCCGTCAGGTGAGGTCATCTCGTCGGGCAGCCGCCCGGCGTCGGCCAGCGAGACCGTATCCCTGGCCCGCTGGTAGATCGAGTCGTCGATGGTGGCCAGCAGCGCGTTGCCGAGCACGGTGATCATCACGTAGGCCGAGACCACCAGCGCCACCGCCAGCACGGCCGAGGCGACCGCCGTCAGCCGGAAGCGCAGGCTCTTGCGCCGCCACCGGCCGACCGCGCGCCCTCCCCCGTGCGCGGCCGCGCCGGCCGGGGAGGCCGTGCCGGCGGAGGACGCGGTGTCGGCGGGGGAGGCCGTTCCGGTGGGATGTCCCGCGTCCGCCCCGGCGGCGGGCCTGTCCCGGGGGGCCAGGGGATCCCGGCGGGCCCGGGGGGCCGGATCAGCCGCCATCGCCGGCCAGCCGGTATCCCGCTCCCCGTACCGTCTGCAGCGCGTTCCGGGAGAACGGTACGTCGATCTTGCGCCGCAGGTAGCCGACGTAGACCTCGACCACGTTGGGATCGGTGTCGAAGGTGTCCCAGACGTGCTCCAGGATCTCCGTCTTGGAGACCACCTCGTCATGGTGGCGGATCAGGAACTCCAGCAGCGCGAACTCCCTGGGCGTCAGCTCGATCGGCGTCTCGCCCCTGGTGACCCGCCGCCGCGCCGGGTCGAGCGCCAGGTCCCCGGCCCTCAGCACGGACGGGCGCCGGTTCGCCCCGCGCCTCAGCAACGCCCTCAGCCTGGCCACCAGCACCACGTACGAGAACGGCTTGGTCAGGTAGTCGTCGGCGCCGAGGTCGAGCCCGTCGGCCATGTCGTACTCGCCGTCCTTGGCCGACAGCATCAGGATCGGCACCCAGTTCTCCTCGGCCCGCAACTGCTTGCAGACGTTGTAGCCGGAGATCCTGGGCAGCATGATGTCCAGCACCACGACGTCGTACTCGCCGTGTCGGGCCTGGTGCAGGCCGTCCTCCCCGTCGTGCGCGAGGTCGACCGCGAACCCCTCGGCCTGCAGGCCACGCTGAAGGGCGGCCGCCATCCTCCGCTCGTCCTCCACGACGAGAACCCGCATGTGACCGCCCCTTTCACCACCCGTCGCCACCTGGACGTGCCCATCCTCGACCACCCTGCCTGAGAGGCGGCTGAGAAGCCTGTGAGCCCTCTCAGTCTGTCTCAGCTTCGGCACAGGACCTGTCACGCAGTCTGCTGTTGACAGGGATCGACGGCATACCGTGGAGGAATGAGATGTCTGAGCAAGCGAGACGGGGCCGCGCGGTGAGGTGGGCCGTGCCGGTCGCCGCGATCGCGCTGGTCGCCGGAGCCATCGGAGCCGGGCCGGTCATCGCCGCCGTCCAGGGGGATCCCACGCTGCCCGAGCGCACCGCGGAGCAACTGCTGGCGAGCGCCGCCCAGGCGAGCCGGAGCGGGTTGAAGCCCATGTCGGGCACCGTCATGCAGACCGCCTCGCTCGGGCTGCCCGGACTGCCCGGCGTGCCGGGCGTGGGCGGATCCTCGCCCGCCGCCCTGCTGGCGGGCTCGCACGAGCTCAAGGTCTGGTACGGCGGGGAGGACAGGTTCCGCTTCGCCCTCCCCGGACGGATGAGCGAGACCGACCTGATCGTCAACGGCGACCAGGTATGGCTGTGGCAGAGCGACGTCAACAAGGCCACCCGCGTCAAGGCGGGAGGCGCCGAGGGCCTCGGAGAAGGCAAGCCGGGCGTCGGCACCGGCGACGCGCACAAGGCGCTGCCCACGGCGACCACACCCCAGCAGCTCGCCCAGGAACTGCTGGGACGGATCGGCGCCGACACCGTGGTCAGCGTGACCAACACCGAGAAGGTCGCCGACCGCGCGGCCTACCAGCTCGTCCTCGCGCCCAAGGACACCTCGTCCCTGGTCAAGGAGGTCAAGCTGGCGCTGGACGGGGAGACCTTCGTCCCGCTGCGGATCCAGGTGTACGCCAGGAGCGCGGCCGAGCCCGCCTTCGAGGTCGGCTTCACCTCGGTCACCTTCACCCCGCCCGCCGCGGAGAACTTCACCTTCACCCCGCCCGCCGGGGCCAAGGTCGAGGAGGCGTCGATCGGCGAACTCTCCGGGGAGCACGGCGCGCGGCGGGACGAGAAGCTGAAGGAGGGTCAGGAGATCAGGGAGAAGGCCAGGACCGTCGGTACGGGCTGGACCACGGTCGCGGTGATCCCCGCCTCCGAGATGGCGAAACTGGCCTCGGCACCCCAGAGCGAGGGCCCCGCGGGGCAGGGCTCGGGACAGGACGCCGCCGCGGTCACCGAGACCCTGCTGAGGTCGGCCAAGCCGATCAGCGGCACGTGGGGCAGTGGCAAGGTCATCCAGACCAAGCTGGTCTCCGCGCTGCTGACCGACGACGGCCGCCTGCTGGTCGGCGCCGTCACCCCGGAGAAACTGTCCGAGGCGGCCGGTCAGAAGTGAGCCCGGCGCCGGGAGCCCGACGCCCCCGCACGGGGCGGCGTCGGGCTCCCGGCCAGGGTCCGGAGGCCAGGGTCCGCGGCCGAGGTTCACGGCCGAGGTTCACGGCCGAGGTTCACGGCCGAGGCTCCCGGCCGAGGCTCCCGGTCAGGGTCCGCGGCCGAGGCTCCCGGCCAGGATCCGGCGGTCAGGGTCCGCGGCCGAGGCTCACGGTCATGGTCCGGCGGCGTGAATCGGGGACGCCGTCCGGGCCACGCACGACGTTCCGGAAATCCGGCGCATCCGACGTATCAGCCGCTTCATGAGCGCTCGGGGCGCTCGTGAACGTCCAGGGCGCGAGCCCTGACCGGGACGGCCGCGTGGCCGTCCCGGAACCGACGAGCAGTGGGGGAGAAGTGCCGATCGTCCAGAACGTGAGGAACAGCGGGAGCGGGGAGGACCCGGCCGGCGAGGTCCGGGAAGCCCCGGCGGGCGGGAGCGCCGTGCTGACCGGCCAGAGACCGGCCCCGAGCCCCTCCGGCGGGGAGTTCGCCATCGTCACCAGCGGGCTGACCAAGCGCTTCGGGGGCGGCCAGGTGGCCGTGGACACCCTCGACCTGGCCGTCCCCGGCGGGTCGGTGTTCGGCTTCCTCGGTCCCAACGGCTCGGGCAAGACCACCACGATCCGCATGCTGCTCGGCCTGGTGACCCCGACGGCGGGGAACTGGCGGCTGCTCGGCACGCCGATGCCCGGCGGGGCGGGCGGCGTGCTGCCCAGGGTGGGTGCCCTGGTCGAGGGGCCGGCCTTCTACCCCTACCTGTCGGGCGAGGCCAACCTGCGCCGCTACGACGCCGCCGATCCCTCGGCCGACCCGCGCACCGTCTCGGCCAGGATCGGGTACGCGCTGGAGCGGGTGGGCCTGGCCGCCGCGGCCCGCAAGCGCTACCGGGCCTACTCGCTCGGCATGCGCCAGCGGCTGGCCATCGCCGCCGCGCTGCTCGGCCCGAGAGAGCTGCTGATCCTCGACGAGCCGACCAACGGCCTGGACCCGCAGGGCACCCGCGAGGTGCGCGGCCTGGTCAAGGAGATCGCCGCCGAGGGGACGACGGTGTTCGTCTCCTCCCACCTGCTGGCCGAGGTGGAGCAGATGTGCTCCCACATCGCCGTCATGCGGACCGGGCGGCTCGTCGCCCAGGGGTCCATCGCCGAGCTGCGCGCGGGGGAGACGGTCAGGATCCGGGTGGAGACCCCCGACACCGTCGAGGCGGCGGCCGTGCTGGCCGGGCTCGGCCTGCCGGATGTGCGTCTCGGCGACGGCGACGTCAGCGCCGCGCTGGGCACCGACGTGCCCGAGCGGGTGTGCGCGGCCCTGGTCGGCGGCGGCGTCGCCGTACGCGGCCTGGCCGTCCAGCGGCCCAGCCTCGAGGACATGTTCGTGGGCCTGACCGGGGAGGGATTCGATGTCGACGGTTAGCGGGAAGGAAGCCGTGTCCACCGAGAACGCCACACGCACCACTCCCGGCGGGGAGCCCCCCACGGGGGCGGGCCTCGCGCCGGAAACGGCTCTCGCGGGCGGCGGGCACGTCTCCGGGGGCCCGCCCCCCGCCGGGCGGGCGGTGGGCGCGCCCCGGGCGTGGTTGCGGCTGCTGGGCTCGGAGGCCGGCCTGATCTTCCGGCGGCCGAGGAACCTCGCCATGCTCGCGGTGCTCGCCGTGATCCCGGTACTGATCGGGATCGTGCTGCTGACCTTCGGCGGATCCGTGGGCGACGGGCCCGGTGGGCCCGGTGGCGGGTCGGCGATCTTCGAGCAGGTCACCGGCAACGGGTTGTTCCTCACCTTCGCCGCGCTCTCGGTCCTGGTGCAGTTGCTGCTGCCGGTCACCGTCGCCGTCGTCGCCGGAGACTCGATCGCCGGGGAGGCGGGCATCGGCACGTTGCGCTACCTGCTCGCTGCCCCGGCCGGCCGGACCCGCCTGCTGGCCGTCAAGTACGTCGGCGTGATCCTCTTCTGCCTGGCCGCCGTCACCGTCGTGGCACTGTCCGCGCTGCTCACCGGCCTGCTGCTGTTCCCCGCCGGTCCGATCACGCTGCTGTCGGGAGGGACGATCCCCTTTCTCGACGGCGTGCTGCGAATCGGCGTCGTCGTGCTGTACGTCACGGCGGGCATGGCCGCGCTGGCCGCCGTCGCGCTGGCCCTGTCGACCCTGACCGAGGTGTCCGTCGGGGCCATCGCCTCGACCGTGGTCGTCGTCATCGTGGCCCAGGTGCTGGGAGTCATCCCGCAGCTGTCGGCGATCCGGCCGTACCTGCTCACCGATTGGTGGAACGGTTTCGACGGGGTCCTGCGGGATCCGGTGGCGACCGGCGACATGGGGCAGGGGCTGCTGGTCTTCGCCGCCTATGTCGTCGTCTTCGGCTCCATCGCCTGGGCGCGTTTCACCGGCAAGGACATCACCGCCTGACCCCACCGCGCGCCTTCTCCGTCCTGCCCCGGCCTCGTCCCGGCCCTCGCCCCTCACCGGTCCCCGCGTCCCGTGGGGCGCGGGCCGTCCGGGAGGTCGTACGGGGGCGCGCCGGGTCGTTCGGAGGGAGCGCCGGACGCCCGGGGAGCCGGACGGCCGGTTTTCCGTGCCCCGGCGGTCCGGCGGTCCGGCGGCCCGGCGGCCCGGCGTCGCGCGACGCAGGGGCTCCGGATCGCCCCTGCTTCTCGCGATGCCGGGGTTCCGGATCGCCGGGGCTTCCCGCGACGTCTCCGACCGGGGGAGAGGCGGTGGGAAAACTCATTTTCCGGGGGAGACCCTGAAGCCCTGCCGTCGCGCGTGGGCGCTGAGCTGCAGCTGCCAGGCCCTCAGGCCGATGTCGAGGTCGGTGGCGTTCGACAACGACCGTCCCACGCTGTCGCCGAAGAGGCCGTTGGCGTAGAGCTGGAACGGCAGGTACTGCCAGCCCTTCACCACCTGCATGGAGCCCTTGCTGAACAGCCTGTTCGCCCGCTGACCCCCCAGGACCGGGATCTCGACGTCGAGGAACTCCTTGTCCCTCAGCAGGCAGGTCGTCGCGGGGAAGACCCCGGAGACGGTGTTCAGCGACCTGACCGCCTCGGGGTCGGAGTTCAGCCAGCGGGCGAACCCGAAGGCGGCGAGCCGGTGCTTGCTCGTCGAGAGCACGGACACGCCGGAGCCTCCGTTCTCGGCGTTAACCGGTTTCCCGGCGTCCCAGCGGGGGATGGGTGCGGCGCGCCACTTGCCTTTGGTCTCCGGGATCGCGCCCTCGATGACGCCGGGTGCCCAGGCGCCCGTTATCCACAGCGCGTACCTGCCGCTCGCCATGTTCTTCCACCACGCGTTGGTCCAGGTCACATCAGGCTCGACGAGTTTCTCCCGCGTCAGTCTGGTCCACAGTCTCGCCCACCGCCTGGTCCCCTTGTCCTGCAGGTCGATCCGGAGGGTCGTGGCGTTCTCGATGCCGAACGGCCGCCCGCCCGCCTGCCAGATCAGGCTGTCGGCGATGCCGGAGTCGGTCGGGTCGACGCTGGTGACGAAGACGCGGGGATCCTTCTTCCTGATCTTCTCGGCGACCCTCACGAACTCCGCCCAGGTTTCCGGCGGTGTCAGGCCGAGCCGGTCGAAGACGTCCTTCCGGTAGATCATGGCCATCGGGCCGGTGTCCTGGGGGACCGCGTAGACGTTGCCGTTGAGGTCCACCTGGTCCCAGGCCGAGGGGCTGAACTTCTTCGTCAGCTTTTCCACGCCGTACGGGTTGAGGTCGGTCACGACTCCGGAGAACGCGAAGCGGGGCAGCGCGAAGTACTCGATCTGTGCCATGTCGGGAATGCCGGTGCCGGTCTTCAGCGCCGCCCGGAGCCTGGCGTACTGACCCCTGGATCGGCCGGCGTTGATCAGATTGATCTTGATTTTGGGGTATTTCCGTTCGAACAGCGCCACTGTCTTCTGAAGGTTGGGCACCCACGACCAGAACGTCAGCGTGGTCTTGGTCCGCAGGGCCCTCTCGATGTCGGCGGCTCTGATCTCGGGTGGCGGAGACTGTGAGAAGTGGCGGGGCGGCACGCCGCAGGCCGCTAGGGCGAGCAGGACGATGGAGAGCGCGGCGAGCGCTGTGGCGCGCGTGCTGTGCCGCATGACGAGGACCTCCATGAGGGGCGGGAGAACGTTGCCCGGCGGCTCCGGCCGACGGGACGGGCGGTGCCGCGGGAGGGGGAGGTGATGGGCCGGTATAAGGGAAGCGATGTGACGGGCATAACAGTAGAACGCCGCCCTGAGCTGCAAACATTTCCGAAACGCGCGGCTCGCCGCCCCGTTTTGCGGCACGGTGCCGGGGCCGGCGCCGCCGCGAGATGCCTGGGGGTGCGCGACGCGGCGCCCTCCCGGCGAGGCGGGCGGCCGCGGCCGGTGACGGAAAACGCGGGACGGCCCCGGGAAAGGAGGATTCCCGGGGCCGCCCCGCGCGATCGGAAGGAGACCGGAAGACAGCCGGAAGACAGCCGGAAGGCGATCAGGAGGCGATCAGGAGGCGCGGCCCCGGCGCAGGCCGAACGCCGCGACCACGAGCCCGGCGAGCCCGAGCACCAGCCCGGCCCCGCCGAGCAGGCGGGCGGTGCCGTCCGAGCTCTCCTGGGCGGCGACGGGAGCCACCGACGGCGCCGACGCCGCCGGGGCCGTGGCCGAGGGGGTGGCGGAGGCGCCGTGGCCGTCTCCCTCGGCGGAGGCGGGGGTGAGCTTCAACGTCGGGGCCGGGCGCTCGGGCTCGGAGCCGTCGGCCTTGGGCTCGTCCGCCCACTTGACGACCTCGCCGCCGCTGTAGGTCTGGGTGGCGGGGAAGACGAGCTGGTCGGTGTCGGTGGGCAGCGCGCCCATGGACACCTCGAACTCCTGGAACTGGCCGGGATCGATCTTCCCGCCCGACCAGGTGACCTTCGTGACCGCCTCGGTGAGCTCGCCGTACTCGGTGGTGACCGGCTTGGGCAGCTTGCCCTCCACCACCTTGACGTCCCAGCCCGGCACCGGCTTGACCGAGACGAAGGCCAGGGGGTGGTCGGTGGGGAAGGTCACCTCCAGCTTGGTCGTCGAGGCGTCGTCGCGCTCGTTCGGGACCCGGAAGGCGACCTTGGTGAAGCCGCCCTGCTGGGCGCTGCCGGGATTGATGGTGACGTGCGCTAGGGCGGGAAGGGCGAGACCGAGGGTGAGGGCGGTGACACCGGCGGTGACGGCGGCCAGGCGGCGGCAGGCGTGCGTGAGCGACATGGGGTTCTCCACTTCGGGTTTTCGGGTTTTCCGGGGTCGGGTCAGGCGGCGGGAAGCGGAGGACCGCGCCGGCTGACGGAGTGACGGAGGACGGCGGGAACGGGCGCGGCCGGGACGTACGCGGGACCCGGCGGGACGGCGACCGCGGCGGGGGACCGCAGCAGCGGGAACAGCGGGAACAGGGCGCCGAGGCGGCGACCGGCCGAGCGGAGCAGCACCCACAGGGCGCTCTCGCCGCGGGCCAGCCACCATCCGGTGATCAAGGTCGCGGTGAGGTGCGCGACGAGCATGCCGAGGTTCTCGCCCAGCCCCCTGACGTGCGGGTGCGGGGGCGGGATCCCCGCGACGCCACCGAGCGCGAACAGCTCGTGCAGCGACAGTTGCAGGGTGGCGAGCCCGGCGTTGATCGTCACCATCGACCGCTCACGCCCGGCGAGCAGCACGGCCGTCACCATGACCGCCGCTCCCGCCACGGCCACCGCCCACGGCCGTGGCCAGGAACCGCCCGCGGCCGCGTGGCCGAGGACGGCGAGTGCCAGGCAGACGGCCGAGAAGGTGGCCGCGCGCGTGAGGCGTAACGGGAGGCGGGCGCGCATGGTGACCCATATGTTCTCACGCCTTGGGATGTCTGCCGTTCTGGAGTTTTTGTCGCTATGGTTGCCGCGACCGTGACCGGTCCTTCGAGCCGAGGTGGTGGCGATGCGGCACGTCGTTGGGGTGCTTGTGGGGCTGTTCGTGGCGGCCGTGCTTCTCTTCGGCGCGGGCTGGGCCGTGCAGGAGGCGGGGGCGAGCCTGGTGCCCCTTCCCGCGGAGAGCGGTTCGAAGACCTGGATCGCCCTCGGGGTGATGGCCGGGATCGGCCTCCTGGTCGGCCTGGTGGTCGCCGGTCGCGTCTCCCCGCTGGCGGCCTTCGTCCCGTCGATGGTCCTGCTCGCCTGGACGGTGGTCTACGCCCTGGACGTCAGGCGAGCCATGGGCCTGGTCCCCGACGATCCGACCTTCCACGAGGTGCTCCTGCAGGCCGGTCGTGGCATGGGCCTGCTGCTGACCACGGGCGTCTACGCGCTCCTCGGCATCCTGCTGTTCCTGCCGGTGCTGATGCCCTCCCGCTGGGCGCCGCGGTTCCGGGGCGACGAGGAGGAGTACGAGGAGTCCGACGCCCAGGGCTACCGCTGAGCCCTCGATCGCCGCACCCGTCACCGCGCGTCCACCGGCCCCGCCACCGGCCCCGCGCCGTCACCCCGGTCACCGCCGGCGGTGACCGGCCGAGCTGACGGGGCCCTCCGTGCCGGTGTTCTCCTTCCGGGACCCCTCCTTCTGGGAGGGGTTCTCCTTGCGAGGGGCCTCCTCGCGGGCGGGCTCCTTGCCCTTCGCCCTCCCGGCGGGCGGGGCGGCCCTCCCCGCCCCGGCGTGCCGGCCCTCCGGGTCGGCCCCGAGCGGCTGCGCGTCCTCCAGCGGGAGCCGGAGGACGAACCGCGCCCCGCGCGGCGAGTCCTCGATCAGCAGGGTTCCCTGGTGGGCGTGGGCGATGTCGCGGGAGATGGCGAGGCCGAGCCCGCTGCCGCCGGAGTCGCGCAGACGTCCGTCGTCCAGGCGGGTGAAGCGCTCGAAGACGCGCTCGCGGTCGGCGGGCGCGATGCCCGCGCCGTCGTCGACCACGGCCACGACGGCCTTGCCGTCCGCGAAGCCGACGGAGACCTCGACGCGGCTGTCGGCGTGCCGCCGCGCGTTGCTCAGCAGGTTGTTCACCACCCGGATCAGCTGGATCCGGGAGCCCCGGACCTGTACGCGGGCGGTCACCTGGACCCGTACGGGCATTCCGGTGCCCTGGGCCGCCTCCTCCGTCACGAGGGCGCCGAGATCGATCAGCTCCTGCGGCGCCGGATCGGCGTTGCGCAGCCTGGCCAGCTGCAACAGGTCGTTGACGATCGCCTCCAGCCGGCCGCTGGCCGTCAGCGCCTCGCGGATGGTGTCGCGCGGATCGACGTCGTCGGGGTAGAGCAGGGCCTCCTCCAGCTGCACGCGCAGGCCCGCGATCGGGGTCCTGAGCTCGTGGGAGGCGGTGGAGGCGAAACGGCGCTGCTGCTCCACGGCCTCCTCCAGGCGGGCCAGCGTCTGGTTGGCGGTGCAGGCGAGCAGGGCGATCTCGTCCTCGCCCCGGGGGATGGGTACCCGCAGGCTCAGGTCGCTCACCGTGATCTCGGACATCCGCGCGCGGATCGCCTCCACCGGGCGTAACGTCCGTCCCACGACGCACCAGGTCATCCAGGCCGCGAGGGCCAGGAGGACGAGGACACCCGCGCTGATGAAGTACTCCAGGTGGTGCTTGTGCAGGATGGCGGGTTCCTCGACGCCGGCGTAGACCACGGGGGAGTCGGCCGCGGGAGAGACCCGGATGGCCATCACCATGACGGATTTCTCGGTCAGTTGCTGGAATCGGTCGTCGGCCGGGGGGCGGCTCGTGCTGATCGGCGGCAGGCCCGCGGCCTGCCTGCTGGAGTTGATGACCACGCCGCGGGAGTTCACCAGCTGGACGAGGTCGACCGGGGCGGCGGCGGGGATCGGCTCGGGGATGCTGCCGATCCGCACCAGCGCGCTCCACTGGCTGGCGACCCGCTCGGCGTTGCCGAAGCCGTCGTCCTGGATCCGGTAGCGGATCGCCATGTCGATGCTCGCTCCCACCACGGCGAGGATGACCAGCAACAGCATCGTCGTGATGATCGTGTAGCGCGCTTGGATCGAGCGCGGGCGCGGCCCCCTCATGGTGATGTCAGCGCCGCGAGGCTGCCCAGCAGGTCCAGAGCGTGCGCGGAAGGGCTTCCGGGCTCGGCCTGGAAGACGATCAGTTTCTGGCCGGGAGAGCCGTTGATGCTGAACACCTCGTAGGTGAGCGTCAGGTCGCCGACGTCATGGTGACGGAATCGTTTGGTCGCGACGTTCTCGCTGGACACCTCGTGCCGTGCCCACATCCGGCGGAAGTCCGTGCTCTTGAGCGAGAGCTCGCCGACCAGTTCGGTCAGGTGGGGATCGTCGAGGTCCGCGCCCGCGATGGCGCGCAGCTGGGCCACCTTGGTGCGGGCGGACTCCTCCCAATCGCGGTAGAACCGGCGGGAGTCGGGGTTCAGGAAGATCAGCCGGAGCAGGTTGTCCCGGTGTTTCAGCCCGTTGTAGAGGGCGTCGGCCATCTGGTTCGAGGCCAGCACGTCCATCCAGCGGCTGGTCACGATCGCCGGGGTGTAGGGCCAGCTCCGTATCAGCCGTACCAGCGCCGGCTTGATCCGGGCCTGCCGCTCGGCGGTTCCGGACTGCCGCGGCCCGGGGTGCGCCAGCTGGTGCATGTGGGCCGCGGCGTCGGTGCTGAGGTTGAGGACCTGCATGAGGGCGCCGAGCACTCGCTCGGACGGGTGGCGTTCCCGTCCCTGCTCCAAGCGGATGTAGTAGTCGGTGCTGACTCCGGCCAGCATCGCCACCTCTTCCCGGCGCAGCCCCGGTGTGCGCCGGGAACCGGCAGGCAGGAGGCCCACCTGTTCGGGGGTGGTGAGTTCACGCCGAGCGCGCAGGAACTCACCTAGGAGATTGTCGCTGTCCATAGCGTTACGGTATGTCAGAACCCATTTGACATGGTGGCAGTATTACTCCCACGAACGTTCCCCGGACTTGACGAACTCCCTGGTGGGAGCCTTTTCTAAGGTTTCTTTCCGATCGTTTCCCCCTCCGGGGGAATGATCGACGAACTTTGTTCGGTCGTGTTTTACCTTTGTCTCTCCGTGCCATTCGCGGCTACGTGTGGGGGATTCCGGGGGTAAAGGGCGGCGGAGAACGGTCGCCGGGAAACGGTTTTTCGTATGGAGGGGGTCCCGGGGGTCAAGAGGGTTCAAAGCGCGAGTGAAGGATGGCCTCCGCGCCGTCGGGATCGCGTAAATGTGACTAACGTCACATATGTCTCGCTGGAGCTTCTTGGGCGGTCATCTTGACCTCCCGGCCGCGGGGGGCCTAGGCGGTCGTCCCCCTCGTCCGGTCACGGCCGCTCGCGGCGATGTGCCCCGGGGTGCCGCCCCGGACGTCCGGCGGTCAGCCGGAGTAGAGGCGGGTGACCACCTCCTCGATGGAGTCCCCCTCGGGGGCGGTGGCGCGCAGGTCGTCCAGGGTGCCGTCGAAGGCCAGGCTGCCGTGGTCGATCAGCATCACGCGGTGGCAGAGCTTCTCGATGTCGCCCATGTCGTGGGTGGTGAGCAGGACGGTGGTGCCCCGGTCGGCGTTGAGGCGTCGCAGGAAGTCGCGCATGGCTGCCTTGCTCACCACGTCCAGGCCGATCGTGGGCTCGTCGAGCACCAGCACGGCGGGGTCGTGCAGGAGGGCGGCGGTGATGTCGCCGCGCATGCGCTGGCCGAGGCTGAGCTGGCGGACCGGGGTGGTCATGAAGTCGGCGAGGTCGAGGATCTCGGTCAGCTCGGCCAGCCTCCGCCGGAAAACCGGCTGATCTACTTTGTAAAGGTGCCGGACCAGCTCGAAACTGTCCCGCAGCGGCAGATCCCACCACAGGGTCGTCCGCTGGCCGAACACCACCCCGATCCTGCGCGCCAGGGCCACGCGGCGGCGGGTCGGATCGAGCCCGGCCACCCGGATGCTGCCCGAAGTCGGCGCCAGGATGCCGGTGAGCATCTTGATGGTGGTGGACTTGCCCGCGCCGTTGGGGCCGAGGTAGCCGACGAACTCCCCGGCCTCCACGGTGAACGACAGATCCCGTACGGCGTGCACGGTCTTTTTGGCCCTGCGGCGGCCCACGGTGAACGAGCGGCCGACCCGGTCGAGTTCGATCATGTGTCAACTTCCCGTCGAGCGGTAGCGGCGGATGCCCGCCCGCCAGGCGAGGGCGGCGACGGCCGCCAGCAGGACGGCCGCCAGGGGCGAGGCGAAGCGGAGCCAGTGCGGCAGGCCGAGGGGGTCGTCGCGGTCGAGTACGAACAGCGCGGGCTGCCAGTTCACGAACGCCAGCGGCACGACGAAGGTGACGCCCTTGACGAGTTCGGAGCCATAGACGCTCAGGGGGTACTGGGTGAGGGTGCCGCCTCCGTAGGTGAAGGCGTTGGCCACCTCGGGCGCGTCGGTCAGCAGGAACTGCGCGGCCCCGCCGAGGGCGAAGACCGAGGTGAAGATGACGAGCCCGCACGCGACCATCAGCGGGATCATCCAGGCCCTGCCCCAGCTCAGGCCGAGCTGGGGCAGGGCGACGGCGAGCACGACGGCCGCCTGGGCCAGCCTGCCGAAGCGGTGTACCCCGAAGCGGTCGACGGCCATCTGCGTGAACGCGCTCGCCGGGCGGATCAGCATGGTGTCGAAGCTGCCGCTCCTGATGTGCTGGCTGAGCCGGTCGACGTTGCCGAAGAGCATGTCGGCCAGCGCGAAGGACAGGCCGGCGGTGCCGTACAGGAACATCACCTCGGCCAGGACGAAGCCGCCGAGCGACCCGGTGTGCTCGAAGATCACCCAGATCGCCGCCACGTCCAGCGCGTTGACCGCGAACGAGCCCAGCGTCATCATGATCAACGGTCCCGGGTACTGTGCCGAGGCCCTCAGCCAGGTCCAGGCCAGCAGGAGGTACGTCCTCACCATCGGGCGCCTCCCCCGGTCTTCTCCCGCGCGGCGGGCCCGCCGTCCCGGGGGTCCCGGCCGTTGTCGTCACCCACCTTGGATCACGACCTTCCTGCGGGCCGCGTTCGTGGCCAGGGCTCCCAGGGCCAGCAGCGCCACCGCCCACATGGCCTGGAAGCCCAGGGCCTCCAGGACGTCGCGCTTGCCGAGGTAGAGGTCGGCGGGGATCTGGACCATGGCCGACCAGGGGAGGGCCTCGGCCAGGGTGCCGAGCGGGCCGGGGAAGAGGTTGAGGGGCAGGACCATGCCGCTGAAGAAGAGGGTCGTCACCATTGAGATCGTGTGCACCCCCCGGTCGTCGAGGATCCAGCAGGCTGACAGTGCGACCAGGTAGCGCAGGGCGAAGCTGACGATCACCCCGAGGACGAGGCCGGCCGTGAAGGACAGCCAGGTCAGCGGGTCGTCCGGTACGACGAGGCCGAACAGGGCGGCGCCGGCGATCGTGGGCGGCAGGCTGCGGCCGAGGAGGAGGTAGCAGGCCCGGCCGAGGTCGTCGGCGAGGTTCCACATCTGCAGGGACGCGGGACGGAGCAGGTCGAGGGCCACGTCCCCGCTGCGCACGCGCTCGGAGAGCTCCAGGCCGCCGCCGAAGACCTGCATGGGGCCGATGAAGGCCTGGCTGAGGAAGCAGAAGGTCACGGCGTCGGCGAGGTCGTACCCGGCGAGACCGGGGCGGGCCTGCCAGAGGGCGATGAGGACGTAGGCGCGGAGGATGCCGAAGACGGTGTTGGTGAATGCTCCGGCGACGGCGGCGGCGCGGTAGGTGGAGTGGCGGCGGAAGCCGTATCCGGCGATGCGCGCGTAGAGCAGGAAGGCTGCCTCCTGGAGGGTGTCAGGACAACCCTCCTATCCTCCTGGGCGCTTCGGGGAGAGGCAACGGATTTTCGGCGGCGCGCCGGAGGGGGAAGGGGCGGGACCGGTCGTTTTCACGGCCCGCTCCGGGGCTCCACGGGCTGGTGATTCACGGCCCGCTCCGGGGCTCCACGGGCTGGTGATTCACGGCCCGCTCCGGGGCTCCACGGGCCGGTGACGTTCGGTGTGCGGACGTGTCGTCAGGGTGAGGTATACACGCGTGATACATAGTTGTAATCTCTCCGATATGTCCAATCGCCGATAAAAGCCCATTCTGGGGGGAATGTCCTTTTGTGGAGGTCCCCCATGCGCGACGAGATCAATATGGATGTCAGTCCGGCCTACCCCTTCAGCTGGCAGGCCGCGACCCTCAACGCGATCATGCGAGGCACCTTCAAGCCCATCTCCGACCTGTTGCTGAGAAACGACGTCGGTTTCGCCGCGGCCTCCCGCATCGTCGCGCTGGCCGGCAGGGTGCCGTTCCGCCTGCCGGTCCACGTACGCGTGACCCCCGACGAGGCGGGGGCGTGCCCGGGGGAGTGGGTCCGCGCGGGGGAGGAGCTCGACGAGGGCAAGGTCCTGCTCTACTTCCACGGCGGGGGCTACTTCTCCTGCTCCCCGGCGACCCACCGGCCGATCACCTGGCGTCTGTCGGCCGCGACCCGGCGCCCGGTGCTGGCGGTCGACTACCGCCAGGGCCCCGTCCACCGGCCGGCCGAGGCCCTCGAGGACGCGATCGCCGCCTACCGATGTCTCCTGGAGCACGGCTACGGCCCCGGCGACGTCGTCTTCGGCGGGGACTCCGCCGGGGGCCACCTCACCCTGGCCACCCTTCTGGCGCTCCGCGACCAGGGCATGCCGCTGCCGGCCGCCGCCGTGTGCCTGTCCCCGTGGGCGGACCTGACCGGCGCGCCCCGCAGGGTCAACCGGCTGCTCGACCCGATGATCCCGGCCGGCCGTGTCGACTGGCTCGCCCGCCGCTGGACCGCGGGGCTCGACCCCCAGGACCCCCTGCTGTCCCCGGTCCTCGGCGACTACACCGGCCTGCCCCCGCTGATGATCGTCACGGGCTCCACCGAGGTCCTGCGCGACGAGGGCCGCCGGGTGGCCGAGCGGGCCCGCGCCGCCGGGGTGCCGGTCATGTACGAGGAGTGGCCCCGCATGCCGCACGTCTTCGCGATCCTCGCCGACGTCATCCCCGAGGCCCGCGAGGTGTACCCGCACATCGCCCGCTTCCTCGCCGCGACCCAGGACCTCGTGCCCGGCCGCGCCGCCTCGAAGCGGAGCCGCGCTCCGGCCGTCCTGGAGGTGCCGGATCTCTCGGCCTCGGACCTTCCGGTGTCGGACCTTTCCGTACCGGACCTTCTCCTGCCGGGTCTCGCCGTCCCCGGTCTCGCCCAGCCGGTCCCCTCCGCCGAGGAGGCCTGCGCCCCGGCTCCGCGGAACCCTTCCACGCGCTCCGCGTCCACCGCCGCCTGAGGCGTGCCGAGGCGTGCGCCCGCGAGAGGGCGCGCGCCCTTCCCGCTGGTCACACCGCTCCGCCCCGTCCCAAGGGCATCCCGCACACCACGAATTCCTTACCCCGAGGGATCATTCGCCTTACCTCTCATATCCCTTCTGACCGGTCGGGAGCGAAGGACGCTCGAATCCCGCCACAGTGTGCTTGCCGTAGCCCGCGCACGAGAGGCTCAACGAGGATGGCACGTGGGGGAGCAGGTCCCGTGAACGGCATGCCGACCGGTGTGCGGCCGCTGACCGTCGGGGACCCGGTCATCATCGGCCGCTACCTTCTGCTCGGCCGCCTCGGAGTAGGCGGGATGGGCATCGTCTACCTGGCCGAACACCCGCAGGGCGGGGTGGTGGCGATCAAGACGCCGCACCCGGTGCATCTCAACGATGCCACGCTCCGCGCCCGTTTCGCCGAAGAAGTGCAATTCTCCCGGAGAGTGGTGCCTTTCTGCACCGCCGCGGTGATCGAGGACGGCACCGACAAGGACCGTCCCTACCTGGTGTCGGAGTACGTCCCCGGCCCCGCGCTGTCCCAGGTGGTCTCCGCGCACGGCCCCCTCACCCCCGACCTGGCGTACGGCGTCGCCCTGGGGGTGGCCGCCGCGCTGGTGGCGGTGCACGAGGCAGGGCTGGTCCACCGCGACCTCAAACCCGGCAACGTGCTGCTGTCCGACACCGGCCCCCGAGTGATCGACTTCGGTATCGCCAGGGACGTCGACGTGCTCGCCGCGCACACGCAGGCGGGACAGGTCATGGGCAGTCCCGGCTGGGTCGCCCCCGAGCGGCTCACCGGCGGGCTCGCGCTGCCCGCCTCCGACGTCTTCGCCTGGGGCTGCCTGATCGCCTACGCGGCCACCGGCCACCACCCCTTCGGCGCGGGGGAGGCGGACGTGCTGACCCGGCGCATCCTGGTCGAGCCGCCGAGGGTGGCCTCGGTGCCCGCGCTGCTGCGCCCGGCGGTCGAGGCGTCCCTGGCCAAGAACCCCGCCGAGCGGCCCAGGGCCGCCGACCTGCTCGGCGCGCTGCTCGCCGCGGGCGGCGTGGGCGACCCGTGGGACCTGCGCGAGGCGGTCGCCGAGGTGCTGGCGGAGATCTGGACGCCGGTGCCCCACACCCCGGGAGCCGGGAGGGTCCGGCTCGCGGCCCTGTCCTCGTCGTCCTCGTCGTCCTCGTCGTCCTCGCCGTACTCGTCGTCCCTGCCCCTGTCACCCTCGCCGCCCTTCTCGTCCCCGTCGCTCCACGACGAGCCCTCGGTCCCGGTGAGGATCCCCGGCAGGGGGTCCCGCAGGGCAGGGCCGGGTAAGGGCGCGCACCTGTCGCAGGCCGGCTTCGCGGCGCTGGCCACGGTCTCCATGGCGGCGGTCACCGTGGCCGCCGCGACCGGTGGCGGCGGGCCCGGCCCCGTCGGCGGCCCCGGCGTTCCCGAGCCGGTGCCGCTGGTCCTCCCCGCCGACGGCACGCCCTCCGCCTCCGTCTTCGGCGCCGGCACCCGCCCGCCCGCCGGCAGGCCGCGGGTGCCGACGCCGACCACCCCCTCCACCGTCCAGATCACCACCACCAGGACCGTCTCGCTGCCCACCACGGGCCGTGACGGCCACGACGGCCGTGGTGACGGCCGGGAGGACCCGCCGCCGGAGCGCCCCAGGGGACCCCGCGGCTCGGGCGGCTTGCCGGACGACGGCGACGACCCGCGCGACTGCGCGGACACGACCGCCAAGGGCAAGGGCCGGGCCAGGGACTGCCCGACGGCCTCGAACGATCCCAAGCCCTCCTTCACCCAGATCCCGCAGACCGGCGACGGGGAGAGCCCGTCCCCGACGCCCACCGCCCCCGCCCCCTCGGGGACGACCATCACCCCGCAGCCCACCACCGGTCCCTCCATACAGATGGGCTGAGTCATCCTTTTAGGGCGATTTACAAGGAGGTATCGGTGCATCGGTTAAAGTGAGCGCCGCGAATCGAGGCGAGGGGGATACCGATGGGCGGGCCTGTGTCCGGTGCGGTGGAACTGAGCGGCGTCGGGGTCCGGGTGGTCGGCCGTACCCTGCTGGACGGCATCGGCTGGCGGGTCGGATACGGGGAGCACTGGGTGGTCCTCGGCCCCAACGGGGCCGGGAAGACCACGCTGCTCTCGCTGGCCGCCGCCGTACGCCACCCCACAGAGGGGGCTGTCACCGTGCTCGGCCAGCGGCTGGGCCGGGTCGACCTGCGGGAGCTGCGCCGCCACATCGGCCTCGTCGCGGCCAGCCAGCGGCTCGTCGACGAGGAGCTCCTGGAGGAGGAGGGCGCCACCGCGCACACCGTCGTCCTGACCGGCCACACCGGGACCAGCGCCCCCCTCTGGGACCGCTACGGCCCCGCCGAGCACGAGCGCGCCCACCGCCTGCTGGCCGACATGGGCTGCAAGGACCTCGCCGACCGGCTTTTCCGTGTCTGCTCCCAGGGCGAGCGGGCCCGTGTCCGCGTCGCCAGGGCGCTGATGGCCGATCCGGTGATCCTGCTGCTGGACGAGCCGTTCGCCGGTCTCGACCTGCCCGCCCGCGAGGACCTGATCACCGCGGTGGAGGACCTGGCGGCGACCCGCCCGGCGCTGACCACGGTCACCGTCACCCACCACCTGGAGGAGGTCCCGGCCACCACGACCCACGCCCTGCTGATGCGCGACGCCCGCGTCCAGGTGGGCGGGCCGGTGGCGGAGATCCTGACCGCGGAGAACCTGTCGGAGTGCTTCGGGCGTCCGCTGCGCGTCGACCACCTCGACGGTCGCTGGTCCGCCCGCGCGGTGCGCGGCTGAGGGTGCCGCGGCGGGCGGGGCGCCGGCCGGTCGTGAGGCCGGGCGGGCCGTGCCGGTGACGGAGCGGCCGGAACACGGGGCGATCTGCGGGAAAAGCGGTGTTATGCGGGTGATCTTCCCGGTACGGTGTCACGCATGGCGACCAAGCTGAACCAGATCCTCGCCGTGGAGAAGGGCGTCAAGTCCGACACCCAGCGCAAGGTGACCGACGCTTACCACACGATCCAGAAGAACGCCCTGCTGTCGGGCCTCTCGCGGACCTACCAGCCCGTCGACGACGAGGGCGAGCAACTGCCCCCGGAGTCGACCCGGGTCCAGGTGCAGGGCGAGGACCTGCTCAAGCAGGTCGGCGCCGCGCTCACCCGGCTGTTCGACGTCACCGCCACCAAGGACTGGGCCAACTGCTCGGCGCGGGCCGATGTGAAGGTCGACGGTTCCACCCTCCTGGAGGACGTGCCCGTCACCTATCTCCTGTTCCTGGAGAAGCAGCTGGTCGACCTGCACACCTTCATCGCCAAGCTGCCCGTCCTGGACGCCGCCGAGGCCTGGACGCTGGACCAGTCGACCGACTGCTGGCGGACCGAGCCGGTCAAGACGACCCGGACCAAGAAGGTGCCCCGCAACCACGTCAAGGCGGAGGCCACCGACAAGCACCCCGCCCAGGTCGAGGTCTACCACGAGGACATCGTCGTCGGCTTCTGGACCAAGGTCACCTTCTCGGGGGCCGTGCCGCAGAAGCGGGTCAACGAGCTCCTGGAGCGGGTCGGCAGGCTTCAGAACGCGGTGAAGTTCGCCCGGGAGGAGGCCAACGGCACCGAGATCACCTACCAGCGCGTCGGTGAGAAGGTGCTGGGCTACCTGCTCGGGTAAGATCACAGGACTCCCCGTTGGAGCACGGGGATGCGCGAAAGCGCGAAAGCTGAAACTGAAACCGTCAGACTGACACGCGGTCACAGTGGGGGTTCGAATCCCTCTCCCGGCACCACCTGCCGGGGTAGCCCAACCGGTAGAGGCAGCCGCTCAAGCTCAGGCTCTCGCTCCAGATTCAGCATTCGCCGCCGGGCGCCGGATCGAACGGATGCGGGCGACGATGGTCGAGTGCGGGTTCGAATCCCGCTGGACGCTCCACGTGCGTCTATAACTTAACGGCAGAGTGCGACCTCATCATGAGTGACCCGGATCCTTAAACGTGCCGGTGCCGCGATATGGCGGCACTCCAGGCCCTCGGGGAATGGATACTTCCCCGGGGGCCGCCGCCTTCCCGCCGCCGCTCTCCCGCCGCGGTCCTCCGATCCGTCCCGTCCCGTCCCGGATGGTGACGTCGTGGACAGGGACGTCGTGGACGGTCCGGAGATGCCGGGGACGATGACGCTGTGGACGGCGACACGGGCCTGAGGGAATCAGTCCTTCTTGCGCTGGCGGATCAGGCCCATGAAACCCGGGCTGGGCTTGAACCTCGCCGTCCAGGTCTCCGCGATCTCCAGCGGTTCCCCGGTCTGCGGGTTGCGCCCGCTCCGCGCGGGCCTGTGCACCATCTCGAAGGACCCGAACCCGGGGATCGCCACCTTGTCCTCGGCCGCCACGGCCGTCTGGATCGTCCCCAGGATCGCGTCGAGAGCCGCGGCCGTCTGCCTCCGGGTGAGCCCGGCCTCGGCGGCGGCCTTCTCGATCAGCTCGCGCTTGTTCATGGGAACAGTTAACGCCATCACCACCCGGTGAATCGAGCCCCGTTCTCCACTCGCCGCGCGGGTGTGACGTCTCCGCGGTGACGGGGTCCCCGCGCGGCCGGCCGTCTTCCGCTCGCCGCGCGGGTGCCCGCCGTTTCGGGTGGCGGGCACCCGGCCTCGTTCAGCGGTCGGGCTGGGCGGCCAGCCGTTCCGCCTCCGTGTGCAGTGCCTCGACGAGGATGAGCTCCAGGAGGAGATCTTCGTCAACGAGGCCGATCAGAACATCCATCGAGCCTCCCTGACTACTTGACGCCTCAGGGGTCGCGGGAGTTGACACGCGTACCGAACAAGACTCGGACGTGATCGGCCGTTGATCGTTCGCATACACGGGGGTTCGCTACGCGGGGACCAGTTCCGCGAGGTCGACGTGCTCTCCGACCTCGCGAATGCTCATGCAGTACGCCACCAGGACCCGCCGCCCGTCGATCCAGCGGGTGACCAGCAGACAGGGGCCGTCGCGGACCACGATCGCCTCGACCTCGATGCCCTGGGGGCTTCGCCAGATACCCATGAGCTCGAGGCTACGGAGAACCGGGTAAGGGCGGGGTAACCAAACGGGCATATCGTGCTACACGGCATGGAGGCTGTGGATCTATATGTATGTCCTCTGATGATTAACCTGGTGGCTTTGGGTAGCAGGACGCTGGAATTACCGTCATCAGGGAGAAAACACCATGGCTTTGCCCAAGCTCACCCCCGAACAGCGTCAGGCCGCCCTGGTCAAGGCCGCCGAGACCCGTACAGCTCGAGCCAAGCTTCTCGCCGAGGTCAAGACCGGCGCGCTCAGCCTGGAGCAACTGCTTGGCCGTGAGGACGACATCGCCAAGCGCATCAAGGTGTCGCAGGCTCTGCGGGCCCTGCCCGGAGTCGGGACCGTCAAGGCCGCGCAGCTGATGGCGCAGGCGGACGTGGACGAGGCGCGCCGTCTGGGAGGTCTCGGTACCCAGCAGCGCCGCAAGCTCATCGAGGCCGTCGGCCGCTGAGATGCCGCCCGCCGTCCGCCGTCCGCGTCCCCGGGGGCAGAGCTCCCGGGGACGCGGGCCGTGGGGAACCCGTGGGGAATCGGTGCGGGAGGGGCCGCCGTGGCCGGTGCGCGGGACGCACGGCGCGGGAGGGGCCGAGAAGACGGGGAGGCCCCGCCGCGCGGATTCGGGAGATCCGTGCGGCGGGGCCTGTCGACCTGGTCGTCGGGCTCGTCCGGGGGGAACCGTCCCATGCCCTGGGAGCCGTCCGGCCGGGCCCGGTCCGGAGAGTCAGTGAGCCTCTGCGAACTGCTGCTCCTCCGTCGACCCCCTCAGGGCCGTGGTGGAGGAGTCCGGCGCGATGGCCGTGCTGACCAGGTCGAAGTATCCGGTGCCGACCTCGCGCTGGTGGCGGGTGGCGGTGTAGCCGCGCGCCTCGGAGGCGAACTCGGCCTCCTGGAGCTCGACGTAGGAGGTCATGCCGTCCTCGGCGTAGCCGCGGGCGAGGTCGAACATCGAGTGGTTCAGTGAGTGGAAGCCCGCCAGCGTGATGAACTGGAACTTGTAGCCCATGTGGCCGAGCTCGCGCTGGAACTTGGCGATGGTGGAGTCGTCCAGGTGCTTCTTCCAGTTGAACGAGGGCGAGCAGTTGTAGGACAGCATCTGGTCGGGGTACTCGGCCTTGATGGCCTCGGCGAACTCACGGGCCACGTCCAGGTCCGGGGTGGAGGTCTCCATCCAGAGCAGGTCGGAGTGCGGCGCGTAGGCCAGGCCGCGGGCGATGCAGGCGTCCACGCCGTTGCGGACCCGGTAGAAGCCCTCCGCGGTACGGTCGCCGGTGGTGAACGCCTGGTCGCGGGGGTCGACGTCGGTGGTCAGCAGGGTCGCGGCCTGAGCGTCGGTCCGCGCGATGACCAGGGTCGGCACGCCCAGCACGTCCGCGGCGAGGCGGGCGGCGCTGAGGGTCTTGATGTGCTGGCCGGTGGGGATGAGCACCTTGCCGCCCAGGTGGCCGCACTTCTTCTCCGAGGCGAGCTGGTCCTCCCAGTGCACCCCGGCGGCGCCCGCGGCGATCATGCCCTTCATCAGCTCGAAGGCGTTCAGCACGCCGCCGAAGCCGGCCTCGGCGTCGGCCACGATCGGCGCCAGCCAGTGCGGCGCGTCCCGGTCGTCCTCCGACCAGGTGATCTGGTCGGCGCGCAGCAGCGCGTTGTTGATGCGCCGCACGACGGCCGGGACCGAGTTGGCCGGGTAGAGGCTCTGGTCGGGGTAGGTCTGGCCACCGAGGTTGGCGTCGGCGGCGACCTGCCAGCCGGACAGGTAGATGGCCTTGAGCCCGGCCTTGACCTGCTGCACGGCCTGGTTGCCGGTCAGCGCGCCCAGGGCGTGCACGTAGTCCTCGGTGTTCAGCAGGTCCCACAGCCGCTCGGCTCCGAGCCGGGCGAGGGTGTGCTCCTCCTGGACGGAGCCCCGGAGCCGGACCACGTCCTCGGCCGTGTAGGTCCGCGCCGTCCCCTTCCAGCGAGGGTTGCTCTCCCACTCGCGCCGCAGCTCGTCTGCGGCTCCCTTGAGGCGATCATTCATGATGCGACTCCTTTTCGTCCCCTGGGTGCCTAGTTCGAGTGTGTGCCTCGACGAAACGGGCAAACAAGGTCGACTCGGACGAAAGAATGGAGATTATTCTCCTCGTATCAATACTCATCGGTATTTGGAAGGGAAGAAGTTAATAGTTTTCTCTATGGACTAGACCAATCCTTGTGCTGGGATCAGGTGTGCGAAGGTCCGCGCCGGGTCGCGCGCGCCGGTTCCGGGCCGGCGGGGGCCTCCGGCGGGCCGGCGCGGTGATCGTCGACGGTGGCCGGACCCCGCCGCGCGGGCGTGCCCGGCGGGCCCCGGCGGCGCGCGCGGCGGGCTCGGGGCGGGCGCGTCCGACGCTTCGGGGGCGGGCTCGGCGACATTCGCCCGGACGACCCGCCAGGAGATGAAATTTCCTCGGAAATTTCGTTTAGCATCGGGCCATGGCATCTTTGGTGGGTGAAGAACCGCTTTCCTTGACGCAGGAGCTCGATCTCATCGCGTTCGGCCAGCGGCTGAGACACCTGCGCAAGCAGCGCGGCCTCACCCTTTCCGATTTGGGCGAACGCGTGAGCCGCGCGCCCAGCCAGCTCTCCCTGCTGGAGAACGGCAAGCGCGAGCCGAAGCTGTCGCTGCTGAAGTCCCTGGCCGCCGCGCTCAACGTGCCGATCGAGGAGCTGCTCCGCAGGCAGGCCCCCAACCGGCGGGCCCAGCTGGAGATGGCCCTGGAGGAGGCGCAGCGCGACCCCCTGTACGCCGGGCTCGGCCTGGCCAAGCTGAAACTCTCCGCGCGCGTCCCCAACGACGTGCTCGAACACATCCTCGGCCTCTACGGTGAGCTGCGCTCACGCCAGGCCAGGGGGACCGCCACCCCCGAGGAGGCCCGCGCCGCCAACGCCGAGCTCCGCCGCAAGCAGCGTGAGCAGGGCAACTATTTCGCGGAGATCGAGCAGGCCGCCGCCGAGGCGCTCGCCGCGGTCGGCTACCGCTCGGGCGCGCTGTCGCAGAGCACGGTCCAGGCGCTGGTCGGCCACTTCGGCTACACCGTCCAGACGGTCCAGGACCTGCCGCGCACCGTGCGCTCCATCTCCGACCTGCGCAACCGGCGCATCTACGTCAAGCACGAGCAGGTCGGCATGCACACCCCGCGGACGATCCTGCTGCAGACCCTCGGCCACCTCTCCCTCGGCCACCACCGGCCCCGAGACTTCGCCGACTTCCTGCGCCAGCGGACCGAGGCCAACTACTTCGCCGCCGCCGTCCTGGTGCCCGAGGCCGCCGCCGTGCCGTACCTGCGGGAGGCCAAGAAGGACCGCGCGCTGAGCGTGGAGGACCTGCGCGACGTGTTCGCCGTCTCCTACGAGATGGCCGCGCACCGCTTCACCAACCTGGCCACCCATTTCCTGGACCTGGTCTGCCACTTCGTCCGCAACAACGCCGACGGGATCATCTACAAGGCGTACGAGAACGACGGCATCGTCTTCCCCGCCGACGAGCAGGGCGCGATCGAGGGCCAGCGCATGTGCCTGCAGTGGTCGGGGCGCCAGGTCTTCCTGTCACCCGACCGCTTCTCCGTCCACTACCAGTACTCCGACTCGCCCACCGGCACCTACTTCTGCCTCGCCCACGTCGACATCTCGCGCGAGCGCGACTTCGCCATCACCCTGGGCGTCCCGTACCGGGAGTCGCGCTGGTTCCGCGGCCGGGAGGTCACCACCCGCACCAAGTCCGGCTGCCCCACCGGCGACTGCTGCCGCCGCCCGCCCGCCGAGCTGACCCAGCGCTGGGAGGGGTACGCCTGGCCCTCGGCCCGCGGCAACTCCCACATCCTGGCCGCGCTGCCGCCCGGTTCCTTCCCCGGGGTGGACGAGGCCGACGTCTACACCTTCCTGGAGCGCCACGCCGCGGGCTGAACGCGCGGGCACCCGGCCTCACCCCGCGGGCGGGGCCGTCCGGTGCAGCGTCAGGGACGGGTGGCCGTGGAACTGGTAGGCGCCCGCGCTGTCGGGGGCCTGCCCGCGCATGGACCGCAGCACCTCGGCCGGCGGCTCACCGGCGAAGCAGCGCCGGTAGAACTCCGGCGACAGCCCGCCACCGGCGGGCCAGAGCGGGGCGACGACCCCGCTCGCGCCCGCGAGCAGGAACGCCCGGGCGTCCCCCGGCTCCTCCAGGAAGACGAACGGGTTCCCGGCCAGCTCGTGGCCCAGCGCCTCGGACGCGGCCCCGCCGTCGGTGAAGTGGACGACCTCGGGGCCCTGGCCGAGCACGCCCAGGACGTCGCCGAGCGCGGGGGAGACCTGCGTGGCGCCGTACTCCGTCACCAGCGGATGCGCCCGCGCCTCGCCGTACACCACCGCGACGCGGTCGGCGCGCGCGCTCGAAGGAGGGGGCAGCTCGGGACGCCGCCCGCCGAGGGGCCAGCGGCCGGTCACCGTCTGGCAGTTCAGGTAACCGGGGAGCGAGGGGTCGTACGGATGCTCCAGCACGGCCAGCTCCCAGGGGACGTGCGGCTCCTGGGAGAGGATCAGCACGCTCGGGCGGCGCGGCGCCACCCGGCCGGCCACCGCGTTCAGCAACTCCCAGAAACCCCACGGCACGCGCGAGCCGACCTCCCGTCCCAGCTCCTCGGAGAGCCCGCCCCGCCCGGTCAGACGCCCGCCGAACTCCGAGGCCCGCGTGCCGAGGTCGCACAGCTCGGCGCGGTCGGGGGTGACGAAGTGCGGCGACTGGTAGGTCCACCACAGCCGTCCCGGCCTGTCGCCGTGCACGATGATCGCCGTGACGTCCGCGGGCTCGCCCATCAGGGCCGGGCGGATGCGGGTACCCGAGACCGGCTCCAGCGCCTCGTGCCCGCTCAGGCTGCCGGGCGAGCCGTGGACCGTGATCGCGCGCAGGCCGAACCCGATCACCTGGCCGCGTACCGTGTAGGCCGCCTGGATCTGCCGGGAGACCTCCGGCTCCTCCTGGGCGAGGGCGATCAGGTTGACCGAGGCGCGCGGGTACGGTGCCGTCTCGTCCGCGCGCAGCCGCACCCGCCACCCGCCGGGCGCGTCGAAGCCCTCGGCGACGATCTGGATGTCCAGGTCGAGCGGCTCGCGCGGCGTCGCGGTGCCGTCCTGCCCCTGGCCGGGGGCGACGCCGATCGCCACCTCGGCACCCCAGCCCGCGACCGCCTCGGCGGGGGACTCGATCAGCGGGATCCCCTTCCACTCGGGCCCCGGCGCCGCGGCGGGCGTCTCCTTGCGCCGCCTGCGGAAGGCGCCGGTCAGCCGGTCGAGGACCGAGGGCCCCCGCCCCTCGGTGGGAGCCGCCGCCGTGGCGGGCGGCTCGGCCGGCGCCGGCGGCGGTGACCCCTGGGGGGCCTGCGGTGTCCCGGGGAACGGGGACGGGGACGGGACCTGGGGGTCCTGCGGTTCCCGGGACGGCGACGGCCGGGGGAACGGCGGCTCCTGGGACGACGGTTCCTGCGACGACGCGAACGACGGTTCCTGCGACGCGAACGACGGTTCCTGCGACGGCGAAGGCGACGCGAACGACGGTCCCGGCGACGGCGAAGGCGACGGCGGGGACTGAGGGGGCGCGGCGTCCGGCACCTGGTCGGGGCGCAGCCAGTCGGCGCTCATGGCGCCGGTGGACGGCATGTCGCCGTACCCGTTGTCGCGCTCGTCGTCGTGCGGGTCCCCGCCCCGGTCCCGCGGTGCCCGCCCGGGACCCGGCGCCGGATGCCCCTGCCCCTCCGCGCCGGGGAGCGTCCAGTCCGGGGTGTAGGCGGCGGTCTGCGGAGCGTCGGCCGGATCCCGGCCGGAGGGGTCCGCACCGGTCGGCGGCGCCGTGCCCCAGGAGGGCGGCGTGGGACCCGCGCCGCCCGGCGGCGGAGGGCTGAGGCTGCTCCCGCCGCCCCCGTGCGAGCCGGGGCCGCTCCCGTGCGAGCCGGACTCGGCTCCCGCCCCCCGGGAGAGCAGGGGAAGCACCTGCTCGGCGGTGATGCCCCGGTCCAGGCTCAGCAACGTGGTGAGCCGGTCCCAGGCGGGGCCGTACTCGGCGATGAGCATGATGACCGCGTCGGCCAGCTGCCCGGGAGGCCGGCTGCCCGCCTCGGCGAGCAGCGGATCCAGCCGGTCGCGAAGCTCGCCGGAGGCGCCGCCCATCAAGCTGTCGAGCTCGTCGCGGACGCCGCGCGCCGCCCGCATCACGGCTACCGGGTTCATGCCGTCCCCCCTCGTTCCGGACTGGACTGATCTTCCCACCTGCGCGATGGGGGCGGGAGCCGGTAGGTGTGCGGAATCGGCGCCACATAAGGTGATACCCCTAACCACCGAGGTGATGGAAAGGACGGGTCGTGCTGCCTGAGGTCGAGGCGTGGCTACGCGGGCGCACCTCATCCTCGGCCGACTGGGCGCTGCCGGAGCTGCTGAGGGCCAAGGGGGGGACGACGATCAGCGTCGTGCTGCCCGCCCGCGACGAGGAGGAGACGGTCGGGGAGATCGTCGCCGCGATCCGCCGCGATCTCATGGAGGCCGTGCCGCTCGTCGACGAGCTCGTGGTCATCGACTCCCGCTCCGTCGACGACACCGCCGCCCGCGCCGCGCGGGCCGGGGCGACGGTGATCGCCCAGGACGAGGTCCTGCCCGATCTCAAACCGCTGGACGGCAAGGGCGAGGCGCTCTGGAAGTCCCTCGCCGCGACCTCCGGCGACCTGCTGGTCTTCGTCGACGCCGACCTGCGCGAGTTCCGCACCTCCTTCGTGACCGGGCTGCTCGGCCCGCTGCTCGCCGACCCGGCGGTGGTCTACGTCAAGGGCTGCTACGACCGGCCCCTGCGGAACGTGCCGAGCGGCGGCGGGCGGGTCACCGAGCTGGTCGCCCGCCCCCTGCTCAACCTGCACTGGCCGCGGCTGGCCGGGTTCGTGCAACCCCTCGCGGGGGAGTACGCCGGGCGCAGGTCCGTGCTGGAGAGCGTCCCGTTCGTCACCGGCTACGGGGTGGAGCTCGCCCTGCTGATCGACCTGCTCGAGCTCGCCGGTCTCGACGCCCTGGCCCAGGTCGACCTGGGCCGCCGGGTGCACTCCCACCAGTCGACGGAGGCGCTCGGCGGGATGGCCGCCCAGATCCTGCAGACCTCGTGGTCGCGCCTGGAACGCCAGAACATGATGGTCTCCCTGCACCGGCCCTCTCCCCGCCTGGCCCAGTTCCGCCGGGGCGCGGACGGCCACCAGGTGAGCGTCCGGGACGTCGCCGTCGCCGAACGCCCCCCGATGGTCACGATCCCGGCCTACCGTCCCGTTCGCTGACCACGACCCCGGCTCGCCTCCCGGCCGGGCGCGCCCTGCGGCCGGGACCTCGGGTGCGGGGCGGACGGTCAAGAGGCCAGCAGTGACGCGTAGCGCTCCAGGTCGACGTTGCCCCCGCTGACGATCACACCGACCCGCTTCCCGGCCAGCTCGGCGGCGAGGTTGCGGACGGCGGCCAGGCCGAGGCAGCCGGTGGGCTCGACGACGATCTTCATGACGGATCCGAAGAGCCTCATGGCGCCGACGAGTTCGGCGTCGGTGGCGGTGACGATGTCGTCGACCTCGCGGCGGATGATCTCGAAAGGGTGGGCGCCGAGGTGCTGGGTCTGCGCGCCGTCGGCGATGGTCTTGGGCGTGTCGATGTGCACGATGGAGCCTTCACGCAGCGATCGCCGCCCGTCGTCGCCCGCTTCCGGCTCGACCCCGTACAGCGCGCAGCCGGGCGACAGCGCCCGGGCCGACAGCGCCGTACCGGAGAGCAGGCCGCCCCCGCCCAGGGGGACGAAGAGCGCGTCGAGGTCGCCGACCTCGTCGAACAGCTCCTTGGCCGCGGTGCCCTGACCGGCGATCACGTGGGGGTGGTCGTACGGCGGGATCAGCGTGAAGCCGTGGTCGGCGGCCAGCGCGCGGCCGATCTCCTCCCGGTCCCCGGTGTAGCGGTCGTAGCGGACGACCTTCCCGCCGTACCCCTCGGTGGCGGCCACCTTCGAGGCCGGCGCGTCGTGCGGCATGATGATCGTGGCCGGGATGTCGAGCAGCCGGGCGGCGAGGGCGATCGCCTGGGCGTGGTTGCCCGAGGAGTAGGTGACCACGCCTGCGCGCCGCTGTTCGGGGGTGAAGCGCGACAGCGCGTTGAACGCGCCGCGGAATTTGAAGGCGCCCATCCGCTGGAAGTTCTCGCACTTGAACACCACGTCGGCGCCGACGCTCTCGTTGATGCGACGCGAGCGCAGCACGGGGGTGCGGTGGGCCTGCGGCGCGATGTGGGCGGCGGCGCTCAGGACGTCGTCGTAGGTCGGTGGCGTCGGTGACGGGGACATCGGCTGCCTCTTCTCGGTCGGCACGGCTTCGGACTCGAAGCCTGCCATCCCCGCCGGACAGCCGGTGGACCGGGCGGTGTCATGGAATCGGCTCGGACATGGCGCGCCGTCCGGTCTAGCATCAGGTCGTCCGGTGTGACAGGCAGGCGGACTCACTGTCCGGATAGTTCCGGACAGTGGTAGCGAAGCGGCGCGATTCTCTGTGCAGGTGGTGTTGTTGTGGCACTCGGTACGATTCTTCGTTTCGATGAGGTGCGCGGGTACGGTTTCATCGCCGCCGTCGGCGGCGGCGAGGATGTGTTCTTCCACGCCAATGACTTCGGCGAGAGCCGGCACGCCGTCCAGCCCGGTCTGCGGGTGGAGTACGAGGTCATGGAGGGCGAGCGCGGCCTGAAGGTCTCGACCGTCACCCTTCTGGACCCGCCGCCGGTCCGGCGGCCGGTCGCGGCGGCGTCCCCGGTCGCCACCGCCGCCCCCCAGCAGCTCGGTGACGACGACGGTGTGTGCGACGTGTTGTCGGCGAAGTCCTTCAGCGGTGCGGTGACCGAGCTGCTCATCGAGCACGCGCCCACGCTGACGGGCGCGCAGATCGGGCAGGTCAGGAGCCGTTTCCTGGCGTTCGCCCGGTCCCACGGCTGGGTCGACGACTGAGGCCGGCCGGTGTCTCCCCGGTCGGCCGGTGTCTCCCCGGCGGGCCGGCGTTTCTCCGGCGGGCTGACGTCTCCCCGGCGGGCCGGTGTCTCTCCGGTGTCTCTCCGGCGGGACGGGGCGCGGCGGGTGTGATCCGGAGCGGTGCGGCTCGCGCGTCCCGGGGGGCGCGCGAGCCGCGGTGGGCCCGGTGGCCGGGGGTCAGCCGCCGAAGGAGAACCAGTTGAGGTTGACGAAGTCGGCGGGCTGCCCGCTGCTGAAGGTGACGTAGACCGTGTGGGTCCCGGTCACCCCGCCGATGTTGGCCGGGACCGTGCGCCAGCTCTGCCAGCCCCCGGTGTTGCCGACGGCGAAGTCGCCGATCGGGGTGGCCGTCGGGCTGCCGAGGCGCACCTGGACCAGCCCGCTGACCCCTCCGGCCGCCCCGGACGCGACGCGGGCGTTGAACTGCGTGGCCGCCGCGGTGCCGAAGTTCACGCCGTCGAAGCGCAGCCAGTCACCGTTGCCGATCTGCGCGACGTTCTGCCCGCCGCCGCTGTCCGTGGTGGTCTCCAGCGACGTGCCCGACTGCGCCTGGTAGCGCTCGGCCTGGATGGTCGAGCGGGCGTCCACCCCGCCCGGAGGTGGCGTGACCGTCGGAGTGGGGGTGGAGCCGGAGCCGCTCTGCCAGACGGCCACGTAGTCGACGAGCATCGGGCGTCCCGAGACCGTGGCGGAGGTCGGGGTCGGCCCGGCCAGCGCGTTGGGGAACGCCCCGCCCATGGCCACGTTGAGCAGCAGGAAGTAGCCCTGGTGGCCGGTCATGGCGTTCCAGGTCCCGGCGTCGAACTGCGCCTGGCTGACGCTGTGGAACTGCTGCCCGTCGACGTACCAGCGCAACTGGTTCGGCGTGACGGCGCGGTCCCACTCGAAGCGGTAGGTGTGGAACGCCGACTGGCAGGAGGAGCCGGGGCAGGCCCTGCTGGCGCCGAGGCCGGTGGTCTCGTTGCAGGGGCCGCCGGGGTTCACGCCGCAGTGGAGCACGCCCCAGACGGAGTTGACGCCGTTGACGTTCTCCATGATGTCGAACTCGCCGATGCCGGGCCAGTTCCAGTAGTTGCCGCGGTAGGGCGCTCCCAGCGCCCAGAAGGCGGGCCAGTAGCCCAGGGCCGCGCTGCCGGTGACGTTGGGCATCTGCAGGCGGCTCTCGATGCGCAGGACGCGCCCGGCGGCGGGCTTGAAGTCCGCGCGGCGGGTCTCGACGCGGCCCGACGTCCACTCGCTCCCGCTCCTGATCGGGGTGATGCGCAGGTTCCCGCCGCCGTCGAGGCTCAGGTTGGCGGGACTGTCGGTGTAGCGCTGGACCTCACCGGTGCCCCAGTTGGCGGGGCCGCCCGGGTAGGCGTGGCCGGTGTCGACGATCCAGTTGGCGGACGAGGGGAGCGATCCGGCGCCGCCGTTGAAATCGTCGCTCCACACCAGGGACCACCCGGACGGAGTCGACGGTACGGAGGCGTGGGCGGTGATCGCGATCAGCGTCGGCACCAGGGCGGCGGCGATGACCGAGATCCATCCGAGAGAGCGCTTTCTTCGCGGGGGGTTGCTCATTCGGAACCTCTCACAGGGCGAACGAGAAGGACGGCCGAACGTCGCTGCAGCGTAAAGACCGATTGGTTTCACTGTTACGCGAAGGTTAAGTTTGGTCAACACCTCCGTCGGAAAAAGCCTGAGAGCGCTCTCAAAGCCCGGCCGCGAGGTCAGGGGGAGTCCGCCTCGCGTCGCGGAACGGGTGCGGGACGGCGTGGCTCACAGTCCCTGACGCTCTTTGGTTGGATGCGCGTCGAAGTTCTGTTCATATGGGACAAAAGCGGCTACTCTCGACGGGAATTGACCTTGAGCGGTCGGGATCGCCCGCGGTTTCCAGGGCCAGTGGGCCTTTCCGGTGGAGAGCAGAGGTGGCGATGGCGCGCTGGTTGGGTCAGCTGCTCGTGCTGGCCGTCGTCGCCGGCGTCGCGCTGACCGCCCTCGCGACGCCCGCGTCCGCGCACGGCCAGCTCGCGATGTCGACGCCGGCCAAGGACAGCACGGTGAAAGAACCGTTGGAGTCGCTCGCGCTCTACTTCACCGAGAAGCCCGCCCCGAACGCGTACTTCACCGTCACCACCCCCAGCGGTGCCCGCGTCGACGAGCCGTGGTCGCACGGGCAGCCCAAGCGCCTCGACGAGCCGGTCACGGAGTACAACCTCGTGGACGGCACCTGGCAGCCGAACCTCTACCACACCGGGTTCCCGGCGATGGTCCCGGTCGCGTACTGGCCGGAGCAGGGCCTGTACGTCGCCCGTTACATGTCGGTCGCCTCGGACGGCGAGAAGGTCACCGGAGAGGTCAAGTTCACCTACAAGGGCAAGACGTCGGGACCGCCCAAGGGCTGGAAGGCCCCCGTGAACGAGCCCGACCCCGCGCTGCTCAACCCCGCGGAACCCGGCGCCGCCGGACCGTCGGCCGGAGCGGCCGCGCCCGTCACCCCCCAGGCCACGCCTCAGACCACGCCGCAGGCCGCGGCGTCGAACGCGCCCCAGGCCGCCTCGGGCCTCGACCTGTCGGTGTGGCTGCTGCCCGCCGTCCTCGTCGTCGGGGTGGGGTTCATGGTGGTCCGGGCGGCACGGCGGCCGTCGCCCCGCGGCGCGCAGGTCCGGCGGCGTCCCACCGGCCCGCCCGCGCGAACGCCCCCGGGCCGGCCCGCGACCGCGTCGCGCAAGGCGAAGGGCGCCAAACCGGTCAAGACCGCCAAACGGCGCTGACCGGCCCGTCCCCGGCCCCGCCGGCGCCGCCCCCCGTACCGATTCGCCGTCCCCGCCGCCAGGCCGGCCCGCCGCCTCCGCGCCGGCCTGACACCCCCACCCCAGGAGAACAGCCATGACGCCCCCCCTTGCCCGCCGCCGCCCGCTGCTCGCCGCGCTCATGCTCGGCGTGACCATGCTGACGGCCCTGCTGACGGCCACGGCCTGCGGCTCGCCCAGCGCGGCCCCCGGCGCCTCGACGGTCAAGGAGATCGCGGTGACCATCGCCGGACGGCAGGTGACGCCCCCGCCCGGACGGATCGACGTGGCCAAGGGCCAGACGGTACGGATCACGGTGACCGGTGACGCGGCCGACGAGGCGCACGTCCACGGCTACGACAAGGCGGCGGACCTGAAGCCGGGCACCCCCGCGACGATCGAGTTCGTCGCCGACCAGGACGGGCTGTTCGAGGTCGAGACCCACCACTCGAAGCTGCAGCTCTTCCAGCTCGTGGTGCGTTAGGCCGGCGTGATGTTCCTGGCTCACGGCATCGGCGGTCGCCAGGATCTGCCGATCCCCTTCGAGGCCGCGCTGACCGGCGCGATCCTCGCCCTGCTGGTGTCGTTCGTGGCGCTGGGCGCCCTGTGGACCGAGCCGCGGCTGGGCGGTGACCTCCGCCGTCCCCGCCCGCTGGCCTCCCTGGTCCAGGGGGTGGTGTCCGCGCGGGCGTGGCCGTGGTTCTGGCGCGTCGCCGGGCTCGTCGCCGCGGCGTACTTCTGCGTGGGCCTGCTCTTCGGCCCGGACAAGGTCGAGAACCCCACGGCGGGGGTGTTCTACGTCCTGTTCTGGGTCGGCCTGGTGCCGCTCTCGCTGCTGTTCGGGCCGGTGTGGCCGGTCCTCAACCCGCTGCGGACGCTGCACCTGCTGGCCTGCCGGGGGCTCGGACGCGATCCCGGCACCGGGCTGCGCCCGCTGCCGGGCGGGCTCGGCTACTGGCCCGCCGCCGGTGGTCTCCTCGCCTTCGTCTGGCTGGAACTCGTCGCCCCCGAGCGGGCCACCCTGCCCGTCATCGGGACCTGGCTCGCCGTGTACGTCGTGTTCATGCTCGGGGGAGCGGTGCTCTTCGGGTCGCGCTGGTTCGACCACGCGGACGCGTTCGAGGTCTACAGCACCCTCGTCGGCCGGCTCGCGCCGGTGGTGAGAGGTCCCGACGGCGTCGTGACCTGGCGCAACTCGCTGGACGGGATGGCAGGGCTGCGGCCGGTGCCGGGGCTGACGGTGCTGGTGGTGGTGCTCCTGGGCTCCACCATGTACGACAGCCTCTCCAACGCCCCGGTCTGGGTGCGCTTCGTGCAGGAGAGCGCGGTGCCGGCCCCGGTCATGGGGACGGTGGGCCTGCTCGTCGTCATCGGCCTGGTGCTCGCGGCCTACCGCGGCGCGACCTCGCTGGCCGGCAGGTGGGGCGCGGCGGAGCCGGGCACGACGGCGGGCGAGCTCGCCCACGCGGTGGTCCCGATCGCCGTCGGGTACGTGGTCGCCCACTACTACACGCTTCTCCTCCTCGAAGGGCAGCGGACCCTCGCCCTGCTCTCCGATCCGCTGGTCACCGGCGCCGACTGGCTGGGCACCGCGGGGTGGACCGTCCAGGCGATCGGCACCTCCCCGGCCGGGATCGCCATGCTCCAGGTGACGGTCATCGTCGTCGGTCACGTGCTCGGCACCGTGCTCGCCCACGACCGCGCGCTGGCCCTGTTCCCGCGGCGGACCGCCGTCATCGGGCAGATTCCGCTCCTCGTCCTGATGGTGGCCTACACGGTGGTGGGCCTGCTTCTCCTCTTCGCGGGCTGACCGGCCCTGCCACCGGACCGGCCCTGCCACCGGCCCTGCCACCGGTCCTGCCTGCCGACCGGTCCTGCCCGCCGGACCGGTCGGCTACCGGACCCGCCCGGCGAGGGCGGGGGCCGGGAGCGGGGCGGGGGCGGCGGTCATCAGGGTCAGCCGGTGGGTCTTGAGGATCTCGCGGATCGGCTGGAAGTAGGTGACGCCACCCGTGCCGTTCGGGGTGCAGTCGCCGGAACCGCCGGAGGTGACCCCCTGGGCCTGGTCGATCGAGACGAGGGCGCCGCCGGAGTCGCCGCTCTCCGAGCAGACGCTGGTACGGGTCATCTCGAAGATTTTCCCCATGGGGTACACGACACTGACGTCGCGCTGCAGGATGAGGCCGCAGTGCCATCCGGTCGTGGAGCCCGACCGGCAGACCGAGGCGCCCTCGACGGCCGCCCTGGCGCCGGCGACGGGCACGGTGGTTCCCGCGCCGCCGCCGCGCACCTCCGCCGTGGGCGCCCAGCGGTCGTTCACCGCGATCCACGCGAAGTCGCTGACCGGGAAGGTCGAGGCCTGGAAGGTGCCCTGGGCGATCCGGTTGAAGCCGGTGGTGACGTCGCCCTTCCTGCCGCAGTGGCCGGCGGTGACGAACCCTCTCCGGGTCCCGCGGGTCACCGGGAAGCCGACGGAGCAGCGGTTCTCCCCGACGTAGTAGGCGTCGCCCCCCTTGAGGCCGTACGGGGGACGCTCCACGAGGTGCAGGGGACGCGGGTTCTCCTGGGAGGCCACCACGACCACCAGGTCCGTGTCCACCCCGATGGACCTGAGGACGTTCTGGGTCACCGAGGCGTGCCTGGACAGGACGACGACCTTGTTGCTCCGCACGTCGACGTACCGGACGCTTCCCCCGATCGGGCGGTCGGGCAGGGCCTCGTCGAGTTTCCGCTTGATCGCCTTGAGCGTCGCCAGCGACGCGCGGACGACCTCGGCCCTGGCGCCCGCGGAGATGATCCTCGGAATGTCGGCGGCGCTGGTGGTGGCGACCACGAGGGTCTGCGCGAGGGTTCCCGTGAGCCAGGAGCCGCCGAAGCGGCCGCCGAGCTCCTCGCGCAGCCGCTCCTCGACCGGTGCCAGCCGGATCTCGTTGCGCAGCCGGGTCTCGGCCTGACTCCTGGTGAGACCGAGGTCGCGCTGGAGCGCCTCGATGACGCCCCGCGGCAGGTTTATCGCGGGGGGAGTGCTCGCCGCCGTCCGAGGTGGGGCCACCGGGGTGAGGACCGTCGGGGCGAAGGCGGTCGGGGTCGGTGCCGGCGGGGTGGGTGCGGTGCCCGCGGGCCGGGGCGTGGTGACGGCAGGAGAAGGTGTCAGAGCAGGCGCGGGGACGTGGGCGGCGCCCGCCGCCCGGTGCGCGACGACGGCCGGGAGGGCTGTCAGGGTGAGCGCGGTGATCGCCAGGACGCTCCCCGTGGCGGCGATGTGGCTGCGGGACATGTGAGTCTCTCCTCGACCTCGGCTTCCGAAGCGTGAGGGGGGAGGTCATCCCGCGTCGCGGGCCGGCCGCGCGACAGGGGCACCGCCACCTTAGTCCAGCCGCGGCCGGTTCCGGCCGGTAAAGCCGGGCGCCACGCGGGAGGGATGATCCCGCGCCGCGGGCCGGTACCTCCAGGTCAAGGCCGGGCGCCACGCTGATCCCGGGCGGCGGGCCGGTACCTCCAGGCCAGGGCCGGCGCCCGCGCTCCCCGCGCCCGCGACGGTCGGCTCCGGTCGGGCACTTCACCGGTTCCCGGCAGCGTTCGCGAACTTCTTCGCATCGGGTCGGGTACCCGGCATCGCCCGGGAGCGTGGGCGAACGTTCGGTTTGACCGCGGGACATGGTGGAGATGAAGGGGCAGGTGGGAGGACCGGTGTGTCATCGGAGGGCCGGTGGCCGCGCCTCGCTCCCGCGAGCAGGACCGAGGGCGGCAGACATGTTCGCCCATGTTCAGTTCGCCTATGTTCAGTTCGCCTGTGTTCAGGGAGGTCGTCATGCCGCGAGACAGCCGGTTGGGCAGGTTCGGCATCTGGAGCGGGGCCTGGAGCAACGCGTCGCGCGGCGACGGCCCGGCCGACACGAGCGAGTTCGACGACGCGGTGGCCGAGCTGGACGCGCTGGGGTACGGCACCCTCTGGCTCGGCGGGAGCCCGGCCGTCGACTATGCCGTACCGGTCCTTGAGGCGGCCCCTCGCATCACCGTGGCCACCGGCATCCTCAGCATCTGGGACTACGAGGCCGCCGAGGTGGCCGCCCGGCGGGCCGCTCTCGAGCGAAGGTATCCCGGGCGCTTCGTCCTGGGGCTCGGCGTGAGCCACGAGGGCTTCACCGAGCGGTACGCGCGCCCGTACTCCGCGATGCGGGAGTATCTGGACGCGCTGGACTCCGCCGCCGAGGCGGTGCCCGCGCAGGCGCGTGTTCTGGCCGCTCTCGGCCCCAGGATGCTGGAGCTGGCCCGGGACAGGGCCGCGGGCGCGCACCCGTACCTCGTCACCGTCGAACACACGGCCCGGGCCCGCGAGATCCTGGGAGAGCACGCCCTGCTCGCCCCCGAGCTGAAGGTCGTCCTCGATCCCGACCTCGAAAGCGCCCGCGCCACCGCGCGCGGCTATCTCCGCCTCTACCTGAAGCTGCCCAACTACACCAACAACCTGCTCCGGCTGGGTTTCGAGGAGGACGACTTCCGTGACGGCGGCAGCGACCGGCTGGTGAACGCGGTGTTCGCGCTCGGGGACGCCGACGCCGTCGCCGGGAGGGCCGTGGACTTCCTGGCCGCGGGAGCCGATCACCTCGCGATCCAGGTGGTGACCGACGACCCCTTCCACGACCTGCCGCGCGACGCGTGGCGTCGCCTGGCCGGGGCGCTCCCGCTGGACGGCTGAGCACGGGCCCGCGCCGCGGTCACGCGATCCGTCACGCCCGGACCGGACCGTGTTCGACGCCGCCACACCGGACGCGGACGATGTCGCGGGTCGCGCGGATGCCCGTGACGGGACGGGAGCGCCCTGTGGCGCCCCGCGTAGGTGATCCGTCCCGCCCCGGGCCCGGTCAGCCGATGCGGAGCGGGAGCGTGCGCGGCCCGCGGACCTGACCCGTCGCCCAGGTCACCGCCGCCGGGTCGTCGAGGCTGAAGGCCGGGATCCGCTCCAGCCAGACCTCGAGGGCGACCTGCAGTTCCATGCGGGCCAGGTGCGAGCCCACGCAGCGGTGGATGCCCAGGCCGAACGCGGCGTGCCGGTTGACCTCGCGGTCGATGACGACCTCGTCCGCCCGGTCGAACTGGGCCTGGTCGCGGTTGGCCGCCGGGAACGACAGCAGGACCCAGTCGTCGGCCTTCATGTCGACGCCGCGCCAGTGCATGTCCTCCTTGACCAGCCGCGCCATCGTGACCGGCGCGTAGGCCCGGAGGAACTCCTCCATCGCGGTCGGCAGCAGGGCGGGCTCGGCGACCAGGCGCTCGCGGTCGGCCGGAGTCTTGGCCAGGTGCCACAGCGAGGCGCCGATCGCGCTCCACGTCGTGTCGATGCCGGCGATGAGCAGCAGCGCCATCGTGCCCGCCACGTGGAGCGACTCCAGCTTCCTGCCGTACAGCTCCGCGTTGACGAGGTAGGTCGTGAGGTCGTCCCGCGGGTTGTCGACGTGGTCGCGGATCTGCGCCAGCAGGTAGCTGAACAGCTTCTCCATCCGGGGGATGCGCTCCTCCGGCGGCAGGTTGATGCCCTCCAGCGCGTTCTCGACGAACTCACGGAACTGCGGCCCGTCCTCGGGCGGGAAGCCCAGCATGTCGGCGATGACGCGCGTCGGGATGTGCTGGGCGTAGTCGCGGGCGGCGTCGATGACGTCCTGCCCCTCCAGCCCGTCGATGAGCGAGTGGCAGAACGCCCGCGTCGCCGCCTCCTGCCTGGAGACCACCGTCCTGGTGAACATCGGCAGCAGCAGCTTGCGCGCGTCGTGGTGGAAGGGCGGGTCGGAGGAGATCGGCGGCGTGCCGCCCACCGGCGCCACCTCGCGCGGCGGCCGGAAGTTGCTCATGACGACCGACCGGGAGGAGAAGCGCTCGGTGTCGTAGGCGATGGCCGCGACGTCCTCGTAGCGGGTCGGCAGCCACGCGCCGCCGAACCGGTCGGTGTGCGCGATCGGGCAGCGCTGCCGCAGGTCGTCCTGGATCGGGTACGGGTCGGCCGCCCACTCCGGCTCGGTGTGGGAGAAGTCGGTCGCCCAGTCGGAGACCGGTCCGGTGATGACCTCGTTGCGCACGCCGTCAGGGCGCTCTCGCAGCCTCTCCTCGAATTCCCGCTGGTCGAAGCGGTCATCGACGGTCATGTCGCGCCTCCTGAAGGATCTCGATCGTTCTTTCCGGGCAGTTCGCCATGGCCAGGCGCGCGGTCTGCTCCTCGCCCGGGGGTACGACGCCGTCGCCGACGACCAGCCCGTAGCCCTCGTCGTCCTCGCCGAACAGGCCGGGAGCGAGGTCGTAGCAGCGACCGTGTCCCTGGCATCGCTCGGGGTCGATCCTTACTTTCACTGTGACGCTCCCCTGTGTGCTGTGGTGCCGGGGGCCGAGGTCTGTGCTGCGGTGCCGGCAGGGGCCAGGGCGGAGACGACACGGGCGAGCAACGCGGCCCACTCCCCGTCGTCGACCGGGTGCAGATCGGGTGTGACGAGCGCGCTGCCCATCGCGAGCAGCAGGCAGAAGTGCGCCAGCGCGTCCGGCGACAGCTCGCCGTCCAGCTCGCCGTCGTTCCGGGCGGCACGGATGAGCCCGGCGAGCCAGTCGGTGCGTTCGCCGACGTAGCCGCGCATCGGCCGGGCGACGTCCTCGTCGCGCCGCGCCGCCACGAGCGCCTCGACGATGAGGTAGCCGTGGGCGTCGCGCCGGCGCGGGAGCCCGCGGCCGACGACGGCCAGCAACTCCGTGATCGGCCGGTCCGGGTCGGCGGCGAACAACTTGGCCAGCAGCTGCGGCCCGTGCGCGCGCAGCGCCGCCACCAGCAGCTCGGCCTTCGAGCCGAAGTGGGCGTACAGGGCGCCGTTGCTCACCCCCGCGGCCACGGCGATGTCGGCCACGCGCGTGCCGTCATAACCGCGCTGGGCGAAGGCCTCGGCCGCCGCGCGCAGCAGCCGCTCCCGGGTCTCGGTGGCGGTGACGCCCGCGATACGCCCCATGCGCCAATTAAAAGAACGTTCATTTGATATGTCAACAATGTCGGAAGCATTTGGGATGAGTGTCTGGCACTGTCGAACTTGAGAGTTCGGCGCGGATCTTGAGAGTCGACTTGAGAGTTGGAGTTGCCCCGGTTCGATAGACACATCAGGGCTTGCGACTACGCGGCAGCATAGTCGAGGTCTTGGGCGTTCTTGAGCGCGTGTCGGCGTTCGTATTCGGCGGGGCTGAGCTGGCCGTTGGCGGAGTGACGGCGGCGCGGGTTGTAGAAGCCCTCGATGTAGCTGAACAGGGCCCGTTCGGCTTCTGACCTGGTGCGGAAGGTGCTCCGGTCAATCAGCTCGCACTCCAGCGAGGCGAAGAAGCTCTCGGTGATCGCATTGTCGAAGCACGCCCCGGTCCGGCCCGTCGACGGGCGGACACCTGCCTGCTCACAGCGCTGGCCGAAGGCAATCGAGGTGATTGACCCCCCTTGTCGCTGTGGTGAATCACCCCGGCCTCGGGGCGGCGCTGGTGCAGCGCCATCGCCAGCGCATCGGTCACCAACTCGGTGCGCATGTGCTCGGCCATCGCCCAGCCGACGATCCGGCGGGAGAAAATATCCAGCACCACCGCCAGATAGACGAAGCCCTGCCAGGTCGGCACGTACGTGATGTCGGCGGTCCAGATCCGGTTCGGCTCCTCGGCACAGAAGT
>NZ_JBEZZK010000003.1:488236-744114 GCF_040639135.1 Streptosporangium sp. NPDC023963 | reverse complement strand
TTACATTCCGAACCCGGAAGTTAAGCTCTTCAGCGCCGATGGTACTGCACCGGGGACGGTGTGGGAGAGTAGGTCACCGCCGGACAATCTTTTGAGGGCCTCCACCGTTCGGTGGAGGCCCTCAGGCATTTCCGGACCCCTTTTTTTCCGGGCCCTGTTTTCTGGTTTTTCTGGGAGCGTCCGGGCCCCGTTTTCTGGAGCTTCCCGACTCGGTGTCCTGGGAGTTTCTCTCCTTTTCCCGGGGGCTTCCGGACCTGTTGTTCCAGGAGCTTCCGGACCTGTTGTTCCGGGAGCTTCTTCCGTTTCCTGGGGGCTGCTTTTGGGGCTTGCCGGGATCCTTTCCGGATCTGTCGGGGCCCGTCCCGCACCCGGTTCCCCGCCCTACTCATGGGGCGGTGCGGGGATGGTGCGCGGCCCTGTCCGGGCCTTCCCAACGGCTTCCGTCAGGGTATGGTGTCGCGCTTGGATTTCTCGGCCTGTGGAGTTTTATGTGGCACGGGGTCCGCGTTGCACCAGCCTTTACAGCCCTGTCCGGAACCCGCCCAGGACGTCAGTAGGCTGGAGACGTGGACTATCGAGCGGTTGAACAAGCGATCATGCAGCGTGGCGTCGAGTGGAACTTCGAGCCCAGCCTCGACAGGATCGCCGCGCTCGTGGATCTGCTCGGCTCTCCGCAGCACTCCTATCCCGTGGTGCACGTGGCCGGCACGAACGGCAAGTCGAGTACGACCCGGATGATCGAAGCACTCCTGCGCGAGCGCAACCTGCGGGTCGGCCGCTTCACCAGCCCTCACCTCGTTTCCATGCGCGAGCGCATCAGCGTGGACGGCGCCCCGCTCAGCGAGGAGCGTTTCGTCGAGGTGTACGAGGACATCGCGCCCTACCTGGAGATGGTGGACGCCCAGGGGAGGCGGCTCTCCTTCTTCGAGACCCTCACCGCGATGGCGTTCGCCGCCTTCGCCGACGCTCCGGTGGACGTCGCGGTCATCGAGACGGGTATGGGGGGCATCACCGACGCCACCAACGTCGCCGACGGCACCGTGGCGGTCATCACGCCCATCTCCCTCGACCACGTCGACTACCTCGGGCCCGACGTCGAGACGATCGCCGGGGAGAAGGCCGGCATCATCAAACCCGGTGCGACCGCGGTGCTCGCGCAACAGGAGCTTCCCGCGGCCTCGGTACTGATGAGGCAGGCGGCCGACACCGGTGCCACCGTGGCACGTGAGGGGCTGGAGTTCGGCGTGCTGAGCAGGGAGCTCGCCATCGGTGGGCAACTGCTCCGGCTCAAGGGTCTCAAGGGGACGTACGAGGACGTCCTGCTCCCCCTGTACGGTGCCCACCAGGCGAGCAACGCCGCCTGCGCTCTGGCCGCGGTGGAGGCGCTGACCGGCGGGGACGAGCCTCTCGGCGCGGAGCTGGTGCGGCAGGCGTTCCTGCAGGTGCGCTCGCCCGGCAGGCTCGAGGTGGTTCGCCGGGGGCCCACGGTGGTCGTCGACGCCGCGCACAACCCGGCGGGGATGCGGGCCAGCCTGGAGGCCGTGCAGGAGTCCTTCGACTTCGCGAAGCTCATCGGCGTGGTGGCGGTGTTCGAGGACAAGGACGTCCAGGGCATCCTGGAACTGCTGGAACCGATGATGGACGAGATCGTGGTGACCAGGAACTCCTCGCCGAGGTCCATGGACGTGGACGATCTCGCCGCGCTGGCCGAGGAGATCTTCGGTCTTGACCGGGTGTACCAGGTCGAGCGGCTGGACAGTGCGATCGACCGGGCGATCGGCCTGGCCGACGCCATGGGCGAGTTCAGCGGGGCGGGGGTGCTGATCACCGGGTCGGTGGTGACCGCCGGTGACGCGCGGCTCCTGCTCAAAGCGGACGAGGCACAGTGAGCGGTGGTGACCGCCGGTGACGCGCGGCTCCTGCTCAAGGCGGACGAGGCACAGTGAGCGGCCGGGGCGGGGTGAGCGACGAGACGCGGTGCCCGCGCGGAACGCGCCGGGTGGACACGACGCGGTGAAAGAACGAAGCGCAGTGAAGCGACACAGCGGGACGAGCCGGCCGGGCACGGTGGGCGCGGCGGGTGGGACATGGCCGAGGCGACTCTGGAGGAGCGAAAAATGATCACGGTCACTCCGGGGATGAGGCGTCTCTGCGCCAGCGTGCTCGGTATGGAGGCGATAGTCGTCGGCCTGTTCACGCCGGTCGCCATCAACACGCAGGGGATCGAACCGGCCGTCGCGGCCACCGTCGGCCTTGGCCTGGCGTTCCTTTGCGTGGTGGTGATAGGCCTGCTCAAACGGCCTTTCGCCTATGTCGCGGGAAGCGTGATCCAGGTGCTCGCCATCGCGTCCGGCCTCATGGTCCCAACCATGTTCTTCCTCGGAGCGATCTTCGCCGCGCTGTGGATCACAGCGATATTCGTCGCTCGCCGTGTCGAGGGCGTGACTTCTCGCTAAAGTCGGCCAACATGGCCGTCCCTCCCATCCAGCCGACTCGGGCGGTGTCCACCGGGCCCACGGGCCTGGCGCGCGCACTCCGTGTCTCCCTGATGCTCGACGTCGTCCTCGGACTGCTCGTCGCGGTAGTGCTGCCGCTGGCGATCGTCGCCATCCCCAACACCATCTCGGTGGTCGCCGCCCTCCTGCCGCCGGACATCTCGCAGATAGCGATGATCAGGGCGCACGGGCTGGCGCTTCCCGCGATGGTCCTGACCGTGCCGGTGGCGGCGGTGGCCGTGCACCGGACGAGGGCGGCCCCGATGATGGTCGCGGGGCTGACCCTGCTCGCCTTCGCCGACGCGGCCGGCGGGTACGCCGGGTCCACGGCGCTGGTGGGGGTCCTGCGGGTCCTGCACGGGGTCGGTGCGGGCCTGCTGGTCCCGGCCACCTTGATGGCCGTGTGGGGGCGTTCGGTGCTCCTGAGGGCCGTGTGGGCGGCCGCGTTGACGACGAGCCTCCTGGCCGCCCAGGCGCTCGCCCTGTGGCCCCTCGACCAGGTCGACTCCTGGCGGGTCACCCTCCAGCCGTACCCGATGCTCACCGGGGTCGCGCTCGTGCTCGCCGCGCTCTACCTGGTGCTGTGGCTGAGGGAAGGCGAGAGCGCCGCTCCCGTGCGGGTCGTCGCGGAACGCGGGCGCACGCTGTGGGTGGTGGTGCCCGCCGTGGGTGTCGCGGCCCTCGCCCTGGGCAGCACGTTCGACTGGTCTCCGAGCCTGGTGATCCGAGCGGCGCTGGTGTCCGTCATCGTCCTGCTGGCCCTGGCCTCCTCCGGCGCCTCGAAGGGCGCCGTCGGCCGGGCGCCGGCCTACGTGATGGTCGCGGTCGGTGTCGTCGCCCTGCCGACCGCCGCCCAGATCACCTACATCGAGCTCGGCGGGCTGGGAGGCCCCGGCCTGTCCGGCCTGTGGCCGGCCTTCGCGATCGCCGCGCTGGTGGGTCTCCTGTCCGCCACGCTGGCGAACCGGTTGGGTCACCCGGCCATGCCCATGGTCACCGCGGGCGGGCTCGTGGTGCTGGTCGCAGGTTTGTGCGCCGTGCGGCTGTTCCTTCCCGCTCCGGGTGGGCTTCCGCTGATCCTCCCGTTCGCGCTGCTCGCGGGCGGTGCCTCGGTGGCGCTCGCCGGCGCGCTGCGTTCCTGCGGCGAGGGGGCCGCGCTCCTGGCGCTGTCGCTGTTCTTCCCCGCGGTGCTCGTGGGCTTCCTGCTGGGCAGCGGCGTCCAGGTCACCCGCCTGGAGGAGGCCACGACCCCGCAGGCTCTGGTCGACGGGTTCGTGGACGCCCTGCATCTGTGGGCGCTGATCGGGGGCGGCCTGGTGCTCGTGGTGATCGTGCTCGGCGCCGTCCTGGCACGCCTCCGGCCCGGCACCCCGGCGAGCACCTGGGACACGGGGGACGTGAGAGACGCGCGGGACGCCCTGGACGGCACGTTCGGCACCTCGTCCGGCGCTGGTTCCGCCTCCGGGCTGGTGCCCTCCCCGGCGGGGGAGGTCGATCTCGCCGGCGGCGCGTGGCCGGCCGCGACGGCGTCAGGACCTCCCAAGCAGGCTGGATCCACAAAGCAGACCGGGCAGCCGAAACAGGCCGTGCAGCCGAAACAGGCCGGGCAGTCCAAGCAGGTCGGCCAGGCCGGGCAGAGCGGGCAGTCGGAACGGGACGGGCGGGCCGGGCAGGTGAGACACGCGGTGGTGCGGCCGCGGTCCGAGGCCGCGGCCGGTCCGCAGCCGCAGATCCGCCCGGATCCCGAGGCCGGGCCCATGGCGGCGACCGAATCCATGAGCGGGTCCATGACCGTCGGCGGAGGCGGGCACGGGGCGGGCAAGGGCGGCAGGCCCAGGCCCCGGCACGAGCCCGACCGCGTCCCCGAGCGCGACCCCGAGCCGGAGACGGAGACCGAGCAGGAGAAGGTCGTCGCGCCGCCCGTGGTGGTGCCACCACCCGCGCCCTCGCCCGAGGACGGCCCGGGGAACGGGCCCGCCCTCCAGTGACCTCGCCGACCACGGGGAATCGCGCGAAGGACGGTAAACTTCGCGCGATTACCGCAGTCCGCGACCCATACATGTTCAAAGGAGAACTTCAGTGTCCGAGCGCACCCTTGTCCTGATCAAGCCCGACGGTGTGGCACGTGGTCTCATCGGCGATGTGATCGCCCGTGTCGAGCGCAAGGGTCTGAAGGTCGTGGCGCTGGAGCTGCGCACCCTGGACGTCGACACCGCCAAGGTGCACTACGCCGAGCACTCCGAGCGGCCGTTCTTCGGCGAGCTGGTGGAGTTCATCACCTCCGGCCCGCTGGTCGCGCTGGTGCTCGAGGGGCCGCGCGCCATCGAGGCCTTCCGCGGTCTCGCCGGCCTCACCGACCCCGTCAAGTCCGCGCCCGGCACCATCCGCGGCGACCACGCCCTGGAGATCGGCGAGAACGTCGTCCACGGCTCCGACTCTCCCGAGTCCGCCGCGAGGGAGATCAAGATCTTCTTCCCGGACCGCTTCTAAACGCACGCTTTCGCCGCGTTTGCCGGGCCCCGCCGTCCTTGTGGACGGCGGGGCCCGGTGTATTCGGCCAACCCAAGATTTTGCTGCGGCAGGCCGCCTCATTGCGCTCAATGGTGGGTACGTCACGTTACGATTCGAGTGCGTTCCGTAGTTTTCGCCGACGACCTGACGGAAGGAGGCCGGCCTTCCTCATGGGCAGCAATCTTGCTTTTCTGGGCCGCGACATGGCGGTCGACCTCGGCACCGCGAACACTCTCGTGTACGTACGGGGTCGCGGGATCGTGCTCAACGAGCCGTCCGTCGTAGCGATCAACACCGCGACGGGGAAGATCGTGGCTGTTGGTATCGAGGCCAAGCGGATGATAGGCCGCACTCCCGGCAACATCGTGGCCATCCGCCCGCTCAAGGACGGCGTCATCGCCGACTTCGACGTCACCGAGCGCATGCTGCGCTATTTCATCCAGCGGGTGCACAAGCGCCGCCACTTCGCCAAGCCGCGCATCATCATCGCCGTGCCGAGCGGGATCACCGGGGTCGAGCAGCGGGCGGTCAAGGAGGCCGGTTACCAGGCGGGCGCGCGCAGGGTCTACATCGTCGAGGAGCCCATGGCCGCCGCGATCGGCGCCGGGCTCCCGGTGCACGAGCCCACCGGCAACATGGTGATCGACATAGGCGGTGGCACCACCGAGGTGGCGATCATCTCGATGGGCGGCGTGGTCACCAGCCAGTCGATCAGGGTGGGCGGCGACGAGATGGATCAGGCGATCATCGCCTTCGCCAAGAAGGAACACTCGCTCATGCTCGGCGAGCGCACCGCCGAGGAGATCAAGATGGCCATCGGCTCCGCGTGCATGCTCCCCGAGGAGAGCCATGCCGAGATCCGGGGCCGTGACCTGGTCAGCGGCCTGCCCAAGACGATCGTGGTGTCGGCCGCGGGGATCCGCAAGGCCATCGAGGAGCCGTTGAACGTGATCGTCGACGCGGTCAAGACCACTCTCGACAAGTGCCCGCCGGAGCTTTCCGGAGACCTGATGGACCGCGGGATCGCCCTCACCGGGGGCGGGGCGCTCCTCAAGGGCATGGACGAGCGGCTGAAGGCCGAGACCGGCATGCCGATCCACCTCGTCGACAACGCCCTCGACTCCGTCGCGCTCGGCTCGGGCAAGTGCGTCGAGGACTTCGACGCCTTGCAGCAGGTCCTGGTTCCCGAGCCGCGGCACTGATGAAGGACACCCGACGGGCACGGGTCAACCTGGGGTTGCTGCTGGCCGCCGCCCTCGTGCTCGTGACCATCGACCACCGTTCGGTCACGGAGTCACCGTTCGGCCCGCTCAGGACGGCCGGCACGACGCTGTTCGGCGCCGCGGAGAGCGCGGGGGCGGGGTTCGTGCGACCGGTCGGCGAGTTCTTCGAGACGATGGCCGGGGCTCCCTCGGCGCGTGCCCGTATCGAGCGGCTGCGCGCGGAGAACCAGCGGCTCAGGCACGACCTGGCGGCGCAGAGCCTCGATCGGGGGCGATCCCGGGAGCTTCGCAGGCTGCTCGGTGTCGCGGGGACCGGCGGATACCGGATCCTGCCCACCCAGGTGATCGCCCGGCGCGGCGCCCCCGGTTTCGAGGACGCCGTCGAACTCGACGTGGGACGCGCCGACGGGGTGCGTCCGGAGATGACCGTGCTGAACGCCGACGGCCTGGTCGGCAGGGTGGTCCAGGTGGGCCCGTCCACCTCGACGGTGGTCCTGCTCAGCGACCCCGCCTCGGCGGCCGGGGCCCGGCTGGAGGGCAGCAACGAGATCGGGGTGGTGCACGGCGTGGGGGAGCACGGCCGCCTTGTCCGGTTCCGGTTGCTCGACTCGACCGCGCCGATCACCCCGGGCCACCGCATCGTGAGTTTCGGCTCCCAGCGTGGCGCGCCGTACGTGGCGGGGGTGCCGATCGGGGTGGTGGAGCGGGTGGAGGCCACGCCGGGTGAGCTGACCCGCATCGCGTACGCGCGGCCGTCCGCCGATCTCACCGCGCTGGACGTGGTCGGCGTGGTGGTACGGGCGCCGCACCGCGACCCGCGTGACACGGTGCTCCCGCCCGGTCCGCGCGAGACGAGGGCGTCGACGCCGGAGCGGTCCACGCCACGCTCACCCGACTCCGACTCCGACTCCGACTCCGACTCCGACTCCGGCTCGCGTGAGGCGGAGGCTCCTCGCGGCCGGCGAGAGGGGGCCTGACGGGATGGGCCGCAACGCGGCCTTCGGGCTGCTGCTCCTGGGGATCATGGTCGTCCAGGTGACCGTCGTCAACAGGCTGCCGCTGCCCGGGCATGCCGCGCCGGATCTGGTGCTGCTCGCCGTGGTGGGGTACGCGCTGGCGCGCGGGGCAGCCGCGGGGGCGGTCATGGGCTTCGCCGCCGGGCTTGTCAGCGACCTGCTGCCGCCGGCGGCGCACCTGCTCGGGCACAACGCGCTCGTGCTCTGCCTCATGGGTTTCATGGCGGGACGCGCGGTGGAGAGCCGGCCGGGCGCGGAGCCGCTCACGGCGATGACCTGCGCGGTCGCCGGTCCCGTGGTCGCCCTGGTGACCGGGGCACTGGTGGGGGATCCGCGGACCGGGGTCTCCATGCTGACGACGGTGCTGCCGCAGGCGATGGCCTACAACCTGCTCGCCGCGCCCCCCGTGGTGTGGATGGCGCGAAGGCTCGTCCGAGGGCCGGAGTCGCGCCCTGTCCGGGTGCCCCGGCACGTCATGCGGAGTCGCCCATGAGGCCACGTACGCGGCCTCGTACGCCGTGGGGTCGCGGCGGGTCTCGCCGCGAGGGGAGCGGGGGGCCGGGCGGTTCGTGGGCCGGGGGTTCCGGCCGGGTGCGCGGGGAGGATGGGGCATGGGCCTGATGCGGGGGCGGCTGGTCGTGGTGCAGGTGCTGGTGGTGTCGATGCTGGCGCTGCTCGCCGTACGGCTCTGGCAGGTGCAGGTGGTGCGCGGTACGGAGTACGTGAAGGCCGCGACCGAGACGCGCACGCGTGACGTCGTCGTTCCCGCGGTGCGCGGGCAGATCCTCGACGCGACGGGCCGTCCGCTGGTGCGCAACCGGACCACGCTGGTGGTCTCGGTCGACCGTACGCGCCTGAACCGGATGGCGGGCAACGGCCAGGAGGTGCTCCAGAGGCTGGCCGGCGTGCTCGGCCGCCGTCCCACCGAGCTGCGGGAGCGGATCAGGGCGTGCGGCCCCGGGATCGCCCGCCCCTGCTGGCCGGGGTCCCCGTACCAGCCGATCCCCATCGACGTCGACGTCACCACGCGCGAGGCCCTGCAGATCCTGGAGCGGCAGGAGGAGTTCCCCGGGGTCACGGCCGAGGTGCAGGCGGTGCGGGAGTATCCGCGCAAGGGCGCGGGCGCGCAGGCGCTCGGCTACCTGCAGCCGATCACGCAGGAGGAGCTGGACAGGCGCGACGGTCTCAGGGCGGCGTTCTCCGGTGTCGACCTGGTGGGCAGGGACGGCCTGGAGTCGGTCTACGACGTGCCGCTGCGGGGGACGCCGGGGATGCGGCGGGTGCAGGTCGACCGGCTGGGCAAGGTCATCGGGGTGGAGCGGCACGTGCCGCCGGTCCCGGGCGACACGCTCATCACCAGCATCGACGCCAGGGTGCAGACCCTGGCGGAGAAGGCGCTGGCCGAGGCGATGAAGGGCGCGCCCAAGGCCGACGGGGCGGCGGCGGTGGTGCTGGACGCGAGGACCAGCCGGGTGATCGCGCTGGCCAGCGCGCCGACGTACGATCCGGCGGTCTGGAGCGGGGGCATCTCCGAGACGGAGTACCAGCGCCTGCTGTCCGGCAAGACCGGCAAGCCGCTGGTGTCGAGGGCGATCAAGGGCGAGTTCGCGCCCGGTTCGACGTTCAAGGTGTCGTCGGTGGCGGCGATGCTCAGGGACGGCTACCCGCTGCACGGCAAGTACGACTGTCCGGGGTCCTTCATGGTGGGCGACCGGCCGTTCAACAACTTCCGCGGCATCGGGCTGGGCGTCCTCGACCTGCACATGGCGCTGGTGAAGTCGTGCGACACGATCTTCTACCGGGCGGCGTACGAGCAGTGGCTGCGCGACGGCGGGCTCAACCCCAAGGGGAGGCCCAAGGAGCCGATGGCGAACATGGCGCGCGCCTACGGGTTCGGCCGTCCCACGGGCATCGACCTGCCGGGCGAGTCACCGGGCAGGATCCCCGACCGGGCGTGGAAGAAGGCGCTCTGGGCGGTGACCAAGGAGGACAACTGCAAACGGTCCAAGACCGGCTATCCGGAGGTGGCCAAGAGCAGTCCCAGCAGGGCCGCGTTCCTCAAGCGGCTGGCGTACGAGAACTGCCTGGAGGGATACCAGTGGCGGCCGGGTGACGCCGCCAACTTCTCCATCGGGCAGGGCGACGTGCTGGTGACGCCGCTGCAGCTGGCGGCGGCCTACGCGGCGCTGGTCGGGGACGGCAAGCTGCGCAGCCCCCGGGTGGGCTGGGCGCTGGTGCGTCCCGACGGCACCAAGGTCAAGGAGATCAAGGTGCCGGTGGTGGGCAAGCTGCCGATCACGCGGGAGGAGCGGGCCTACATCAAGGGCGCGCTGAGCGAGGTCGCCTCCGACGGCACCGCGGCCGGGGCCTTCTCCGGGTTCCCCATGGACAAGGTCAAGATCGGTGGGAAGACCGGCACCGCCGAGGTCTACGGCAAGGCTGACACGTCCTGGTTCGCCTCGTTCGCCCCGACGGACAAGCCGAGGTTCGTGATCGTCGCCATGGTGTCCCAGGGCGGGATGGGCGGTCAGACCGCGGCTCCGGCGGTACGGAAGATCTACGAGGGCATCTACGGCTTCAAGCCCGACGGGAAGCCGTCCTCCTCGGCCCTGCCGGACGGGCGTCCGGCGAGGGCGCTCCCGGTGATCGCCAAGGACGGGACGGTGTCGCGATGACGACCTCGACGACGCCGGTGGCGCCGGTGCCCGTGCGGGAGGGAACATTCGCGCGGGTGTCCACGGGCGTGCCCGGCGCGGTGTCCGTGGCGGTGTCCGTGGTGGTGTCCATGGTGGTGTCCGTGGCGGTGTACGTGGTGGGGCTCGCGGGGGCGCCGGTGGTGACGTCCGCCGGGGAGGCGGCGTGAACCGGGCGGCCGCGCCACCGAGGGCGTCCCTGGCCGGCCGGACGGTGGCGGTCGCCTCCACGGTGGGCCGGATGGACGGGCTGATGCTGGTCGCCGTCGCCGCGCTGGCGGTGATCGGCACGATGCTGGTCTGGTCGTCGACCAGGACGTGGGCGGCCGGTTCCACGGGACTGGTCAAGAAGCACATCCTCAACCTCGTCATCGGTGCCGTGCTGGCCGGTACGGCCGCGATGGTGGACCACCGGGCGCTGCGGGTCTTCGCGCCGCTGATCTACGGCGCGACGCTGGTCGGGCTGATCCTGGTGATCACGCCGCTCGGCAGCACCGTGAACGGCGCCCACTCGTGGATCATGCTGGGCGGCGGTTTCGCGTTCCAGCCGTCGGAGTTCGCCAAGCTCGGCCTGGTGCTGATGCTCGCCATGCTGCTGGCCCAGCCCGTCAGGGGCACCGACCGGCCGCGCGGCTTCGACGTCGTGATCGCGCTGGTGGTGTCCATGTTCACCATGGGCCTGGTGATGCTCCAGCCCGACCTGGGCACCACGATGGTCATCGGAGTGATCACCGCCGGCACGATCGTCGTGGCGGGGGTCCGCAAGCGCTGGATCGCCGGGCTCACCCTCAGCGTGATCGGCGCGGGGGTGGCCGTGTGGTTCCTCGACGTCCTGGAGCCGTACCAGATCGCCAGGTTCACCGCGTTCCTCAACCCGGCCAGCGATCCGCGCGGCGTCGGCTACAACAGCACCCAGTCGCTGATCGCTATCGGGTCGGGGGAGGTGTTCGGCAAGGGGCTCTTCGGGGGTGGCCAGACCACCGGCCGTTTCGTGCCCGAGCAGCACACCGACTTCATCTTCACGGTGGCGGGGGAGGAGTTCGGTTTCCTCGGCTCGGTCACCGTGGTGGCGCTGCTGGGGGTGATCCTGCTGCGCGGGGTGCGGATCGCGCGCGAGTGTGACGACCGGTTCGGCGCGCTGATGGCCGGTTCGATCGTGTGCTGGCTGGCCTTCCAGTCGTTCGTCAACATCGGGATGACCATCGGGATCATGCCGATCACCGGCCTTCCCCTGCCGTTCGTCTCCTACGGCGGCACCGCCACCTTCGCCAACATGATCGCCTTCGGCCTGCTCCAGGCGATCCACATGCGCAGGCAGCCGCTGCGGTGACCGTTTCCGCGCCTGTACCGCGTTCGCACCGCCCGTGAGGAGCCGTGTCACCGGCCCGGCTCGCCGTGAGCGGGCGACGACCGCCTGTGGCACCCTCTCCAGGCGGATATTCTTGGTGGCATGTCTGTCGAGTCGCTGTTTCCCCGCCTGGAAGCGCTCCTGCCCAGGGTGCAGAAGCCGATCCAGTATGTCGGAGGTGAGCTCAACTCGACCGTCAAGGACTGGGACGAGGCCACGGTCCGCTGGGCGCTGATGTATCCGGACGCCTACGAGGTCGGGCTGCCCAACCAGGGCGTCCAGATTCTCTACGAGATCCTCAACGAGCTGCCGGAGACGCTGGCCGAGCGGACCTACGCGGTCTGGCCCGACCTCGAGGCGCTCATGCGATCCGAGGGCGTGCCCCAGTTCACGGTCGACGCGCACCGGCCCGTACGGGCGTTCGACGTGCTCGGGCTCTCCTTCTCGACCGAGCTCGGCTACACCAACATGCTGACCGCGCTGGATCTGGCGGGCATCCCGCTGGAGGCGGCCGACCGGGGCGAGGACGACCCGATCGTGCTGGCCGGCGGTCACGCGGCGTTCAACCCCGAGCCGATCGCCGACTTCCTCGACGCCGCCGTGCTGGGCGACGGGGAGCAGATCGCCATCGCGATCACCGAGGTCATCCGCGAGTGGAAGGCCGAGGGCAGGCCCGGCGGGCGCGACGGGCTGCTGATGCGGCTGGCCGAGTCCGGCGGGGTCTACGTGCCGAAGTTCTACGACGTCGACTACCACGCCGACGGCCGGATCCAGCGCGTCGCGCCCAACAGGTCGGGCGTGCCGTGGCGGATCCACAAGCACACCGTGATGGACCTGGACGAGTGGCCCTACCCCAAGAAGCCGCTGGTCCCGCTGGCCGAGACCGTGCACGAGCGGTTCAGCGTGGAGATCTTCCGCGGGTGCACCAGGGGGTGCCGGTTCTGCCAGGCCGGCATGATCACCCGTCCGGTGCGCGAGCGCTCGATCACCACGATCGGCGACATGGTCGAGGCGGGCGTCAAGGCGTCCGGCTTCAACGAGGTCGGCCTGCTGTCGCTCTCCTCGGCCGACCACTCCGAGATCGGCGAGGTCGCCAAGGGGCTGGCCGACCGCTACGAGGGCACCAACACCTCCCTGTCGCTGCCCTCGACCCGGGTCGACGCCTTCAACATCGACCTGGCCAACGAGTTCTCCCGCAACGGCCGCCGCTCGGGCCTGACGTTCGCTCCCGAGGGCGGTTCCGAGCGGATGCGCAAGGTGATCAACAAGATGGTCACCGAGGAAGACCTGATCAGGACGGTCAGCACCGCGTACACCCAGGGCTGGCGGCAGGTGAAGCTCTACTTCATGTGCGGCCTGCCCACCGAGGAGGACGCCGACGTCCAGGGCATCGCCGACCTGGCCAAGAAGGTCATCAAGGCGGGCCGCGAGGCCACCGGGTCGCGCGACGTGCGCTGCACGGTCTCCATCGGCGGTTTCGTGCCCAAGCCGCACACCCCGTTCCAGTGGGCCGGTCAGGCCGACCACGAGACGGTCGACCGCAGGCTCAAGGCCTTGAAGGACGCCCTGCGCGGCGACCGTGACTACGGCCGGGCCATCGGCCTTCGCTACCACGACGGCAAACCCTCGATCGTGGAGGGCCTGCTCTCCCGGGGGGACCGCCGGGTCGGGAAGGTCATCCGCGCGGTGTGGGCGGGGGGCGGCCGGTTCGACGGCTGGAGCGAGCACTTCTCCTACCAGCGCTGGATGGACGCCGCCGCCGAGGTCGGCGTCGACGTCGACTGGTACACCACGCGCGAGCGCGAGGAGAACGAGGTCCTGCCCTGGGACCACCTCGACGCCGGTCTCGACCGCGAGTGGCTCTGGCAGGACTGGCAGGACGCGGTCAACGACGTCGAGGTCGAGGACTGCCGCTGGACCCCGTGTTACGACTGCGGCGTCTGCCCCACGATGGGGACCGAGATCCAGATCGGGCCCACCGGGAAGAAGCTGCTGCCACTGACGGTTGTCTGAGGTGGGCGGTGCGTGAGCACCGCTCCCTTCGAAACGACGACCACGACTTGGGAAGGACGACACCACCCTGAAACCCGCTCCCGACGGGCCGCCGCCCGCGCCCGTGGTGCAGCGCCTGCGCGTGCGCTACGCCAAGCGCGGCCGCCTGCGCTTCACCAGTCACCGCGACATCACCCGGGCCCTCGAACGGGCGGTCCGGAGAGCCGACGTCCCGGTGGCGTTCAGCGCGGGCTTCTCGCCCCACCCGAAGATCTCCTACGTGGGAGCGGCCGCCCCCACCGGGGTCGCCAGCGAGGCCGAATACTTCGAGATCAGCGTGACGCGCGAGTGCGACCCCGAGCGGCTGCGAGCCGCCCTGGACGCCTCGCTGCCGCCCGGTCTCGACGTGCTCGACGTCGTCGAGGCGGGCTCCGCGAGCCTGGCCGACCAGATGGAGTGCTCGGCGTGGGAGTTGCGGCTGCCAGGAGCCGATCTCGCCCTCGCCGGGGCCGCGGCCGAGAAATTCCTCGCCACGGACCACATCGAGGTCGAACGCCTTACGAAGAAGGGGATGCGCCGCTTCGACGCACGTGAAGCGGTGCTGAGCCTCGGGGTATTTGAGAGAACTGAGACAACAGCAGGTCAGGCGTCCAGTCAGCCATGTGTCATACTTCGCATGGTTGTACGGCACGAAACTCCTGCCGTTCGACCCGACGACGTTCTCACTGGACTGCGTCTTGTGGCTGACTTCGCGCCGCCGGTGCCCCCCGAGGTGACCAGGCTGGCGCAGGGCCCGCTGGACGTTCACACCGGTGAGCCCGCCGATCCGTTCGGCCTGGACCGCGACATCACGCGCGGCGGCGAAACGGAACCGGTGGGCAGGCACGTCGGCGGCGACATATAGGACTTGGCGCCGGGCCCCAGGCCTGGCGGACAGTGAGAGACGAGAGCTCCCGCGCGGCGCGGAGACGCGCCCGGGAGCTGAACGGGAGAGCGCCCGCATGCTCGACAACGAGCCCATCGCCGGGGTGAACACCCCTGGCGGGGATACGACGACAGAAGACACCCGGCCACCGGCGACCCGCCGCAGGGCCGCGAGCCGGCCCGCCGGACCTCCGCCGGAGGAACCGGAGCCGGCCCCCGTGGTGACGGCCCCACCCGCGCCGGTCGCGGAGACCGCGCCGCCCGCGCCTTCCGCGCCGCCCGCGGCCTCCGACGCGCCCGCGGCGGAGCCGCCGGCCGAGGAGCCGGAGCCCGCGGTGGCGGCCCCCAAGCGCGCCGGCAGGCGCAAGACGGCCGCGGCGGACGGTACGACCACCACCACGCGGCGTAGCCGTGCGAAGAAGCCGCCGGCCGAGCCGGTCGTCGAGGCCGCAGAGCCAGCAGAGCCCGCAGAGCCCGCAGAGACGGGGCCCGCTCCGGTCGCGGAGACGGTGGCGCCCGCGGCACCCGCGGCGGCGCCGCCCGCCGCCGTGCCGGACCCCTTCGCCATCCCCCGGCCTTTCGCCGAGGCCGGGACCGGCGGAGCCGAGCCCGCGCCCCAGGAGGCGCCCGCCGCTCCCGCCAAGCGCACCCGTACGCGCAAGAAGGCAGCCCCGCGCGAGGCGCCGCAGGCCGAGCGGAGCGTCTCCGACGTGTCCCCGGCCGACGCGGAGGAGATCGAGGCGGAGCTGCTGCTCGACCTGCCCGCCGACGAGCCGCTCGACGACGAGCCCGCGGGCGAGGACATCGTCGAGGAGCGGTCCGTCCTGTTCGCCGACCCCTTCGGGCTGGCCGGCCAGGAACGTTCCGAGGTGCCCTCGGTGACCTTCCAGGCGCCCGCCGCGGTGTTCCAGCCGCTGTTCCAGGCCCCCGACCCGCAGCGGGCCGCCCAGCCCGCCGCGCGTCCCGCGCCGGTCCAGCCCGCCGCGCCGGAGCCCGAGCCCGCCGAGACGAAGGCCGAGAAGGTCGACAGGGCCGAGAAGGCCGAGCTCGTCGAGGAGATCGAGGACGACGACTCCGACGGCGACGACGACGCCAGCGGCCGCCGGCGCCGGCGCCGCAGGGGCGGCCGGGGCCGCGGCAAGGCACGCGACCTCGACGAGACCGAGGAGACCGAGGCCGAGCAGGACGACGAGGAGCGGCCCGAGGCCGAGCAGGACGACGACGACTCCGAGAGCGGCAGCTCGCGCCGGCGTCGCCGCAGGCGGCGCAGGGGCACCGACGAGCCCGGCGACGTCCCGGACGACCCGCCGAACACGGTGGTGCGCATCCGCGCGCCCCGCGCCGGGCGCAGCACCTCGGTGGACGAGGTGCAGAGCGTGCGCGGCTCGACCCGCCTGGAGGCCAAGAAGCAGCGCCGCCGCGAGGGCCGCGAGCTCGGCCGCAGGCGTCCGCCGATCATCACCGAGTCGGAGTTCCTGGCCCGCAGGGAGTCCGTCGAGCGCATGATGGTCGTCCGCCGCACCGGCGGGCGCACCCAGATCGCGGTGCTGGAGGACAACGTCCTCGTCGAGCACTACGTCAACCGCGAGGCGAGCCAGTCGTACGTGGGCAACGTCTACCTCGGCAAGGTGCAGAACGTCCTGCCGAGCATGGAGGCGGCGTTCGTCGACATCGGCAAGGGCCGCAACGCGGTCCTGTACGCCGGTGAGGTGAACTTCGACACCGCCGGGCTGGAGGGACAGCCCAAGCGGATCGAGGTGGCGCTGAAGTCGGGCCAGTCGGTGCTGGTGCAGGTCACCAAGGACCCGATGGGCCACAAGGGCGCCCGCCTGACGAGCCAGATCAGCCTGCCGGGACGTTACCTGGTCTACGTGCCCGACGGCTCGATGACCGGCATCAGCCGCAAGCTCCCCGACAAGGAGCGGACCCGCCTCAAGAGCATCCTGAAGAAGGTCATGCCGGAGAACGCGGGGGTCATCGTCCGTACGGCCGCCGAGGGCGCGTCGGAGGACGAGCTGGCCCGCGACGTGGCCCGGTTGTCGGCGCAGTGGGAGAACATCCAGCGCAAGGCCAAGTCGGCCAGCGCGCCCGAGCTGCTCTCCTCCGAGCCCGACCTGACCGTCCGGGTGGTCCGCGACGTCTTCAACGAGGACTTCGCCTCGCTCGTCGTCGCGGGCGACGTGTGGGAGACCGTCGACGAGTACGTCCGCTACGTCGCCCCGCACCTGGCCGACCGCCTCAGCAGGTGGGAGGAGGGCGGTGACGTCTTCGCCGCGTACCGGATCGACGAGCAGATCGCCAAGGCGATGGAGCGCAAGGTCTGGCTGCCCAGCGGCGGCTCGCTGGTGATCGACAGGACCGAGGCCATGACCGTGGTCGACGTCAACACCGGCAAGTTCACCGGCCAGGGCGGCAACCTCGAGGAGACCGTCACCCGCAACAACCTGGAGGCGGCCGAGGAGATCGTCCGCCAGCTCAGGTTGCGCGACATCGGCGGCATCATCGTCATCGACTTCATCGACATGGTGCTGGAGAACAACCGGGACCTGGTGCTGCGGCGGCTGCTGGAGTGCCTGGCCCGCGACCGTACCAAGCACCAGGTGGCCGAGGTGACCTCCCTGGGCCTGGTCCAGATGACGCGCAAGCGGGTCGGCCAGGGTCTCCTGGAGGCCTTCTCGACCGTCTGTGAGTGCTGCAACGGCCGTGGCCTGCACGTCTCGTCCGAACCGGTCGAGGGCAAGCCCGAGCCGCGCGGCACCCAGGGCAAGATGGCCGTGGAGAAGGCCGTCGCGGAGAAGCTCGGCAAGGACGGTAACCACGCGGTGGCGGCCGGTGACCCCTCAGGCCGTGATACGGTGACCGATGCGCTTGACGGAGTCCAGCACGAGGACGGTCAAGCAGCACAGGCTTCTGGCCGGGGGCGGAGACGCTCCCGCAAGGCCAGGCCGGCCGATTAGACCCCGTCCCGCACAGGGCCGGGGCCGAAGGTAGACCCCGTCCCACACAGGGACGGGGCCGAAGGCCGGCACCCCCGACGTTCCGCCCGGTTCGACCAGGACACCGTCAATCCGGTACCCTGGTGAACCGGTGCGCTCATGGCGCGCCCTGTTCGCGCGCCTACCCGGTACGTCATCAATGACCACAGCCGGATGCGGGGCGCAGCATCCAGCGAGCAAGCAGTCAGAAGAAGGGTTCCGCGGTGTACGCGATCGTTCGTTGCGGCGGCAGGCAGCAGAAGGTCTCCGTCGGTGACGTCCTTGAAGTGGACAAGGTCGCCGGCGAGGTCGGTTCCACGGTTTCGCTGCCGACGGTCCTCGTCGTCAACGACGGCGACGTGACCACCGAGGCGGGCAAGTTCACGGTTGCCGCCGAGATTCTCGGTGAGACCAAGGGTCCGAAGATCCGGATTCTGAAGTACAAGAACAAGTCGGGGTACAAGAAGCGCCAGGGTCACCGCCAGCGGTACACCCAGGTGAAGATCACCGGCATCGACCAGGCCTGAGTTTCGGGAGTTTTGCGAGATGGCACACAAGAAGGGCGCGTCGTCCACTCGGAACGGCCGCGACTCCAACGCCCAGCGGCTCGGTGTGAAGCGCTTCGGCGGTCAGCTGGTCAACGCCGGCGAGATCATCGTTCGTCAGCGCGGCACCCACTTCCACCCCGGCGACAACGTCGGCCGTGGAAGTGACGACACGTTGTTCGCGCTGGCCGCGGGCCACGTTCTGTTCGGTGTCAAGCGCGGGCGCCGCGCGGTGAGCATCGTCCCGGTCGCGGAGTAGATTCGCGCCGACAGACGTTACGGCAGGGGTGGATCGCATTCATGCGGTCCACCCCTGTTCGTGTTTTCAGCAGAAGTTCCCGTAGATAGAGGTAGGAAAGTAGACATGCCGGACTTTGTGGACCAGGTGGTCCTGCACATCAAGGCCGGTGACGGGGGAAACGGCTGCGCCTCTGTCCATCGGGAGAAGTTCAAGCCGCTGGGGGGCCCGGACGGAGGCAACGGCGGCCGGGGCGGTGACGTGATCCTGGAGGTCGACGCCAACACGGCGACCCTCCTGGAGTATCACCGCCGCCCGCACCGCAAGGCCGACAACGGCAAGCAGGGCCAGGGCGCCAACCGCGACGGCGCCAACGGCGGCGACATCATCATCCCGGTGCCCGACGGCACCGTGGTCAAGAACGCCGACACCGGCGAGGTCCTGATCGACCTGATCGGCGCGGGCACCCGTTACGTGATCGCCGAGGGCGGGCACGGCGGGCTCGGCAACGCCGCCCTGGCCTCCGCCAAGCGCAAGGCCCCCGGTTTCGCGCTGCTCGGCGAGCCCGGCGACGAGGTCGACGTCATGCTGGAGATGAAGAGCGTCGCCGACGTGGCGCTCGTCGGCTTCCCCAGCGCGGGCAAGTCCTCCCTGATCGCCGCGCTCTCCGCCGCCCGCCCGAAGATCGCCGACTACCCGTTCACCACCCTGGTCCCCAACCTCGGGGTGGTCACCGCGGGCGAGACGATCTTCACCGTCGCCGACGTGCCCGGCCTGATCCCCGGCGCCTCGCAGGGCAAGGGCCTGGGGCACGAGTTCCTGCGTCACGTCGAGCGCTGCAACACGCTCGTGCACGTGATCGACTGCGCCACGATGGAGCCGGGCCGTGACCCGATCAGCGACTACGAGGCCATCGAGGCCGAGCTGGCGGCGTACGGCAAGCTGGAGGACCGGCCGCGCCTGGCGGTGCTCAACAAGTCCGACGTGCCCGACGCCCGCGAGCTGTCCGACATCGTGGGACCGATGCTCGAGGAGCGGGGCCTGCGGGTCTTCACGATCTCCGCGGCCACCCACGACGGGCTCAAGGAGCTGACCTACGCCATGGGCGAGATGGTCGCCGCCGCCAGGGCCGCCGCTCCCGTCCTGGAGCCGACCCGCCTGGTCATCAGGCCCAAGCAGCACGGCGACGCGGGATTCGCCGTCCGCAGGGTCGACGAGCGCACCTTCCAGGTCACCGGCGTCAAGCCGGAGCGGTGGATCCGCCAGACCGACTTCACCAACGACGAGGCCGTGGGTTACCTGGCGGACCGGCTGGAGCGGCTCGGCGTCGAGGAGGAGCTCACCAAGGCCGGGGCGAAGGCCGGGGCCGAGGTGATCATCGGTTCCATGGAGAGCGGCTACATCTTCGACTGGCAGCCGACGCTCAACGCGGAGGCCGTGCGCCAGGGGCCGCGCGGCTCCGACAACCGGCTCGGTTAGCGGGATCGTCCCGGCGGTGCCGCTCCCGACCCCGCCCGTCCGGGCGGTTCGGATAGCCTGCCCTTCCAAGTGATCATCTTTGAGAGGTGCGTGTCGTGGACTCTGCGCGCGAACGGATCCGTACGGCTTCACGCCTCGTCGTGAAGGTGGGTTCGTCCTCGCTCACCACCCCGCAGGGAATGATCGACGTCGACCGGGTGGACGCCCTGGTCGACGTGCTCGGCGCCCGGCGGAAGGCGGGCACCCAGATCGTGCTGGTCTCCTCCGGCGCGATCGCGGCGGGTCTCGGCCCGCTGGGCCTGCCCACCAGGCCGCGCGACCTCGCCACCCAGCAGGCCGCCGCCTCGGTCGGCCAGGGCGTGCTGGTGGCCCGCTACACCTCCTCCTTCGCCCGGTACGGCCTGCGGGTCGGCCAGGTGCTGCTCACCGCCGACGACATGATGCGCCGCTCGCACCACGTCAACGCCGAGCGCACGCTGGCCCGGCTGCTGGAGCTGGGCATCGTCCCGGTGGTCAACGAGAACGACACCGTGGCCACCGACGAGATCCGCTTCGGCGACAACGACCGGCTCGCCGCGCTGGTCGCCCACCTGACCCGGGCCGACGCGCTGGTGCTGCTGTCGGACGTGGACGCCCTCTACGACGGCGATCCCCGCCGTCCCGGTGCCCGCAGGCTCGCCGAGGTGCGCGGGCCCGAGGACCTCGTCGGGGTCGAGCTGGGCAAGGGCGGCGCGGTCGGCACCGGAGGCATGATCACCAAGGTCCAGGCCGCCAAGATCGCCACAGGGGCGGGTGTGCCCGTGGTGCTGACCGCCGCCGCGCACGCCGCCCAGGCCCTCGCGGGGACCGACGTCGGCACCTACTTCCACCCCGGCGGGCGCCACCCGGGCACCCGCCTGCTCTGGCTGGCCCACGCCACCACCGGACGCGGCCGTCTCCACCTGGACTCCGGCGCCGTCGAGGCGGTGGTGAGCCGCCGCAAGTCGCTGCTGCCGGCCGGGGTCACCTCCGTCGAGGGCGAGTTCGCGGCGGGCGATCCGGTGGACCTGTGCGGGCCGCTCGGCCGGGTGGTCGCGCGCGGCCTGGTCAACTTCGACGCGACGGAGATTCCCGAGCTGCTGGGACGCTCCACCCGGGAACTGGCGGCCAGCCTGGGGCCCGAGTACGAGCGAGAGCTGATCCACCGCGACGACATCGTCATACTGGAATCCCACAACTAGTTCTTTTGGAGCGCGAGATGTCCGAGGACTTCCTGAAGGTTGCCCTGGCGGCGAAAGAGGCCGCCGCCGAGCTGGCCCCGCTGCCGAGGGCGCCGAAGGACGCCGCGCTCCGGGCGATGGCCGACGCGCTCGTGGCCGCGTCCGCCGAGATCGTCGCGGCCAACGCGCTCGACGTGGAGCGGGCCAGGGAGAGCGGGATCTCCGAATACATGATCGACCGCCTCAGCCTGAACGAGGCCAGGATCGAGGCGATCGCCGAGGCGGTCCGCGAGGTCGCCGACCTTCCCGACCCGGTCGGCGAGGTGATCCGGGGCAACACGCTGCCCAACGGGCTGGAGCTGCGCCAGTTGCGGGTCCCGCTCGGCGTGATCGGCATCATCTACGAGGGCCGCCCCAACGTGACCGTGGACGCCGCGGCGCTCTGCCTCAAGAGCGGCAACGCCACCCTGCTGCGCGGCTCGTCCAGCGCGTACGCGTCGAACACGGTCCTCGTCAGGATCATGCAGGAGGCGCTGGCGGGCACCCAGGTGCCCGCCGGGGCCGTCCAGCTGGTCCCCGGGCAGAGCCGCGACTCGGTCAAGGAGCTCATGCGGGCCCGCGGCCTGGTCGACGTGCTGATCCCGCGCGGCGGCGCCTCGCTGATCAACTCGGTGGTGGAGGAGTCCACCGTCCCGGTGATCGAGACCGGCGTGGGCAACTGCCACGTCTACGTCGACGCCGACGCCGACCAGGACCTCGCGATCCAGATCCTGCTCAACTCCAAGGTCCAGCGGCCCTCGGTGTGCAACTCCGCCGAGACGCTCCTGGTGCACGCGGCCGTGGCCGACGCCTTCGTGCCGCGCGCGCTGGCGGCGCTGGCGGCGGAGGGCGTCACGGTGCACGGTGACGCGCGCGTCGCGGCGTACGGCGACGTGGTGCCCGCCGAGGAGGAGGACTTCCGGATGGAGTACCTCTCGCTGGACATCGCCGCCGCCGTGGTCGACTCGCTGGAGGACGCGGTGGCGCACATCAGGAAGTACGGCTCGGCCCACACCGACGCGATCGTCACGCGCTCGGTCAGCGCCTCCCGCAGGTTCGTCGCGCTGGTCGACTCCGCGGCCGTGGCGGTCAACGCCTCGACCAGGTTCACCGACGGCGGGGAGTTCGGCTTCGGCGCGGAGATCGGCATCTCCACCCAGAAGCTGCACGCGCGCGGTCCCATGGGCCTGCCGGAGCTGACCTCGACCAAGTGGGTCTACACCGGCGAGGGCCACCTGCGCACGGCCGAGGGCACGGTCCTCGCCTCGCCGGAGGCCGCCTCCCGGTAGTTCCTCGCGGTGGGGGCCTCCCGGGTGTCGCATGTGCCGTGGGCCGGCGGCACCCGGGGTGTCCCGTTTCGCGGGTGCTCGGGTGCTCGGGTGCCCGGGTGCCGGTTCCGCCGGAGCCCGGGGCGACGCGGGCCGCCGATGTCCTCGTTCGGCACGCGGGGGTCCTGCCCGAGCCCTATGGTGTAGCCGGCACTCCAACGATTCGTCGGGTCTCGCTCGGCGCCCGTCTCCGGTCGCCGAGCGTTACGGCGTGTCGCTCCGTGTAATCGCGGTAGTCAGTGGTTTGACTGGATTCCATGGAAATCGTCGTTGTGTTCCTTTTCATAGCTATCGTCCTCTTCAGTGCTGACCGGTTGCTGTTGCTGCTGGAGAGCCGCGGGCACGTCAACTGGCGCCGTACCGGACGCCGGGACCTGTCGGCGGAACCCACCGCGAACCTCGACAGCCTGCTGGAAGACCCGGACCGCGGGCCGGTGCGCCGGCCCTGAGACGTCCCGCCCGTGGCGTGGCCCGAGCCCGGCGGGCCCCGTGGCCGCGGAACGTCCCGCTTTCCCGGATCTTTCCGGGAGTCCGGCGTGCCATCGGGAAAACGTCACACTCGCCCGCTATGGTGTGGTCTCCTATGGCTGGAGAGCAGGGAAGCGAGCGGGAGTGAGCGACCCGATAGGCGCAGCGGTCCCTGACCCATGTGGCCGACGCAGGAGGTCACGTGGGTCGTCTCGGGCGGGTCGGTCCCTACACGTTGCTGGAGCGTCTCGGCCGTGGGGGAATGGGCGAGGTCTACCTCGCCTCCAGCCGCCGGGGTGACAACGTCGCGCTCAAGGTGCTCCACGACGTCCACGACGCCGGCTCAGAGGCCCGGGTGCGCCTGGAGCGAGAGGTCCGCGCCCTCCGCAGGGTGGAGAGCCCCTACGTCGCCCGCGTCGTCGACGCCGACCTCGACGGTGACCGGCCCTACCTGGTCATGGAGCACATCGAGGGAGACACCCTCCTGGAGCGGGTGCGCCGCGACGGCCCCCTGCAGGACGGTGCCCTGCTCAGCGTCGCGCAGGGGCTGGCCGTCGCCCTGTCGATCATCCACGCGGCCGGGGTCGTGCACCGCGACCTCAAACCGGCCAACGTGGTGGTCGACGGAGACGACGAGCCCGTCCTCATCGACTTCGGCATCGCCCACGTCCTGGACGCCACCCGGCTCACCCTGACCGGCACCTTCCTGGGCACCCCCGGCTACGCCGCCCCCGAGCTGTTCGCCGACGAGCACGTGGGCGAGCCCGCCGACGTGCACGCCTGGGCGGCCACGGTGGCCTTCGCCGCGACCGGCCGCCCCACCTTCGGCGGGGGCACCGTCGAGGCGCAGATGTACGCGATCCTCAACGGCCAGGCCGACCTCGAGGGTGTCCCGGCCGCCCTGCTTCCGCTGGTCCGCGCCGCCCTCCACCGCGAGCCGGCCAAGCGCCCCACCGCGGCGCTCCTCACCGGCCGCCTGGGCCGCCTGGCCCGCGTGATCCCGTCCGAGGCGGGGGCGGCCCGGAAGCCGCCGGCTCCGGCGGGGGAGAGAACCGGCCCGGCCAGGAAGCAGGAGAGCCGCTCCAAGCCCGCCGCCAAGGGTGAGGATCCCGCCAGGGGTGGCAGGGCCGCCAGGGCGGAGACCGGCAGGGGACGGCCGCCCGCCCCGGCGGACGGCGCGGTGCGGGCGCCCCGGCTCCCGGCCGGTGCGGAGGGCACGCCACGCGGCGGTCGGGCGGTGCCCGCCGGTGAGGCGGCCCGTGCGGCGCGGGCGCTCCCGGTGGCGGGTGAGACGTCCCGCGGCGGCCGGACGTCCGCCGCGGTCGGTGAGGCGTCCCGTGGCGGGCGTCCGGCCGCGGTCGGTGAGGTGTCCCGGGCAGGCCGGGTTCCCGCGGCCGCCGAGACGTCCCGCGGCGGGCGTCCGGCCGCCGCGGCCAGGACCGTCCGGCGCCAGGCGGGCAAGGGGAGGGGCGGCGCGGCCGGGGAGCTCCGGGGCGAGGGCAGGGCGGGGCCGTTGCCGGCGGGTAACGCGGCGCTGCTCCTGCTGGCCGTCCTGGCCGTCCCGTGCGTCGTGGCCACGGCCATCTGGCCGCCGGCCACCTTCGCCGTCACCGGGTTGTTCGCCACGCTGGCCCGTACGCTGTGGGTCGGTCACTGGCTGGTCAGGAAGCGCAAGTCGGTCAGGACCCGGGCGATCCTGCGGGTGCTGGGGTTCCCGCTGACCTTCGCCGCCTCGCTGCTGGCCGCCCTCGTGTGGCCGGGGCTGCCGGCCGCGGCCCTCGCCGGGTGCGCGCTCTGGCTGACCCTCGGCGGCTCGCTGCCGCCCGACTGGTGGGCGCATCCCGCCCCGGTCGCCGTCGCCGGCGTCGTGTTCGGCGTCGTCTGCGGAGGCATCCTCGGCAGGGAGATCGAGCGGATCGGCGCCGAGCTCGTCGAGCTCCGCAAGGAGGGGTTGCGCGCGCTGGCCGTGCTGGGCGGGTTCGTCGCCCTGTGCTCCGCGGCCGTACGCGCGATCGCCCTCCTCGTATAGGGATTCGGTCCGGGGCGCCACAGGGGAGGACCCCTGTGGCGGGATTCGGCAGAGGTTAGGCGACCTTGGCCGAGGTGGCGGTCCAGGTGTTGCAGGAGGCCGGGTCGCCGGTGGTGTAACCGGCCTTCGTCCAGGCGGCGCGGTTGCCGCCCTTTCCGTAGGTCCGGGGCCGGCCCTTGACGTCCCCGCTGCCTTTCAGGATGCGCAGCAGCTCGTTCCAGTCCTTGGTCCCCCGCTCGAGGGAGGGCCAGACGCTCCGGATGAACACACCGCTCAGGCAGTCTTCCTGAAGGTTGATGCGGCGACTCTGCTCGTTCAGCTCGTTCTTGTTCGCGTACGGGGCGTCCTGGTACGCCTTCTCGATGCCGGTGAGCAGCGTCAGATGCGCGGCGTAGAGTGCGCCCGTCGCGTGAAGCAGCGAGAGGTCGTCGACATCGGCGAGCCAGTTCCGGCCGATTTGCATCGTCATCGTCCGCGACTGGCTGCAGTAGTACAGCTGTGAGTCCTCCTTGAGATTCACATCGTCACCGCAGTAGCGCGCGGGCATCTTGTTGACGACACGAAGCCTGGGCTTGCCGAACGGTAGCTCCGCCGCCCTGAAGTGCGCCCCCCACGAGGCGTCCATGCATTTGGTGACGCCCGCGATGTACCGCCGGACCAGTGTCCGGTCATTGTTCTTGATCGGCGGCTCGGCGCACCTGGTCCCGGCGAGCTTGCCGGAGTCGTAGAGGGTGTTCTCCGTCAGAACCGGATCCTCGATCGGGTAGGCGTGCGCCGTACCCGTGAGGAAAAGCCCGGCCGCACCGGCCATAGCAGTGATCATTCGAATTCTCATGAGGCAGGATAATAGGACAATTTCTGCTCATGGATGATCTGCATGAAAAAGGGCCCGGAAACAGTTGCCCGGACCCTTTCGGTGGAACTTTCCGTTAATTTCCATCGCGGCGGGAGAAGCGATTGAAGATGCGCTCTCCGGCGTTGACGGCGCCTTCGGCCACGTCGCGCAGGACGCCGATGAACGGGTCCTGGGACTGCGACCAGGAGTCGCGGTAGGAGCGGGCGGCGGCCCTGATCTCCTCGGAGATCTTCGCGTTGGCGTCGTCGGCGCGGCGGGGGTACTCCCCGGCGATGATCGTGTCGTACTCGCCGCCGCGGCGCCACTTGTCGAGTTCGGCGACGCGGGAGACGGCGAACGGGTGGGTGGTGCCCAGCAGGTTGAGGACCTTGAGCAGGCCGTCACGGACGTCGCCCGCCGTGTCGTACTCCCGCGCCTGGTCGAGGAAGGCCTCGATGTTCATCTCGTGCAGGCGCGAGCCGCCGGCGAGCTTCATCAGGGCGCGCAGCGCCGCGTCGGAGTCCTGGCCGCAGAGCAGGCCGCCACGGTCGGCGGACAGCTCGGACTTGCGGTGCCACTCCTCCAGGCCGGCCACGATCGCGCGCAGGCCGATGTAGCCGAGGGGAATCCAGGCCACGCGGGTGGCCAGCCGGGTCAGGATGTCGAGCATGGTGCGGTAGACCGCGTGGCCCGACAGGATGTGGGCGGTCTCGTGGCCGATGACGAAGCGCTGCTCCTCCTCGTCCATCAGGTCGAGGAGGCCGGTGGTGACGACGATGAACGGGTCGTCGAAGCCGATCGCCTTCGCCTGCACCAGCGGGCTCTGCTGCACGTAGACCTCGGGAATGCGATGGAGGTCGAGCGTGTAGGCCGCGTCGCGGCCCATGTCGTGCAGGGCTCGGAACTGGGTGTCACTGGTCCGCACGGCCGAGGCGAGGTAGATCAGGCGCAGGCGGCGCTCGCTGACCAGGCCGGACATCTGCTTGAGCACCGTGTCGAAACCGCTGAGCGACCGGAGGGCGACCAGCGCGGACCGATCGGCAGGATGTTCGTAGGCGCGCGAGCTGATGCCGGGAAGCTGCACGCGGTGGCGATCCGGGGTGGTGGTCATGTCCGGCATGCTACGTCGGGTCCGCCTGCCACGCGCGGGGGGTGGTTAAAAGCTGTGTACGGCTTGCACGTATGGTCCGTTTCATGATGAACGCGCCTACCGGCAAGGGGAAGCGACGTCTGGGCGTCATGGGCGGGACCTTCGACCCGATCCACCACGGTCACCTGGTCGCGGCCAGCGAGGTCGCCCACCACTTCGATCTCGACGAGGTGGTCTTCGTGCCGACGGGACAGCCGTGGCAGAAGGCAGACAAGATCGTCTCGGCCGCCGAGGACCGCTATCTCATGACGGTCATCGCGACCGCCTCCAACCCCCGGTTCTCGGTGAGCCGCGTCGACATCGACCGCCCGGGGCCCACCTTCACCATCGACACGCTCCGGGAGATCTCCGCCGCCTGGGGGCCCGACGTGGATCTCTACTTCATCACCGGCGCCGACGCCCTCGCCCAGATCCTGAGCTGGCGCGACGTCGACGAGCTGTTCACCATCGCGCATTTCGTGGGGGCCACCAGGCCCGGCCACGTCCTGCACGACCCCGGCCTGCCGGAGGGCAAGGTCAGCCTGGTGGAGATCCCGGCGCTGGCCATCTCGTCGTCGGAGTGCCGCCAGCGGGTGGCCTCGGGGGAGCCCATCTGGTATCTCGTCCCCGACGGCATCGTCCAGTACATCAACAAGCGCGGCCTGTACGGGGACACGCAGCCATGAGCAGGTCAAACGCTACGCCTCCTTCGCCGCAGGGAGGGCACATCGGCGAAAAGGGCCGTCCACCGCGAGACGCGCCCGATCATCGGGACCCGGCCACAGATGGGCGTACGTCGACAGGGTGATCGTCGGGCTTTTGCGGCCAGGCGACGTCTGGACCGTTTCCACACTCTCGCCGAACCGGATCGGCGCCGAGGCGTAGGTGCGCCGGCCGATGTGCAGACCGGTCCGCGGCGGAAGCCCCACCTTCTCCACAGCCGGCTGTTCAGCAGGCGTCCTGTCCCTGAGACGTCGCTCCGGCCGCGGCTTTCCCCGCGCGCAGTGGTACGAGGCCGTACATGGTGATACCCCTGAGTCGATTTGCGACAATTGACCAAGTATGAGTGCTTTTGATGTCTAATGTCGGGTATTTCTTCTCCGCTGAGACAACGGCGGCCCCGCTGCTTCGACTCCTGCCGATGCGACGGACCGCACGACCAGCAAAGGAGATGACTGCCATGTCCACGAGAATTCGCCAGGCGATCGTCGTCGCCCTCGCCGGTGTCGCGATGATCGGCAGCGGCACGATGAACACGGCCTCGGCCGGCACGGCGTCCACGAAAACGGCGGTAGCCGATGCCTCACACCGCGCGGCGACGACAATCCAGCTTCACGCCAAGCCCTGCCACAAAGACAGAAGCTGCAAACAGGGGTACAGCGCCGGATACAGCGCAGGGAGGGCCTCCTGCAGCTCTGACCGGAGATCCCGTTCATGGCAGGGTAGCCGCGGTTTTGGGAGGTTCCAGCGCGGATTCGACATGGGGTTCGATCGTGCCCGTTCTAGATTCTGCTGATGAAAAGTAGGTACCAGGAGTTCAAGGGAGGGGTGCGGCTTCACCTGCACCCTTCTCTTTGACACTGGTGGCCCCTGACTTTCCCTCCGGGGAGTCGGGGACCGCCGCTGTTCCGTCCCTGCCCCTGGGGTGACGTCCAAGGATGTTCACGCCGGGACGGAAGATCAGAAGGGCGCGGGGACGTGCGCTCCGTATCCCGTCCCTCATGGGCCTCGGGTCTTCGAGCATCCACCAGGGCCCGAAAGCAGCTCAGCAAGTGAGCATCTGAGGTTGAAGGGCGGGTGTTACGACGGGGTGCGGTTGCGGGTGACTGCTGAGGTGTTTGCTATGCCGGAGGTATGAGATATCCCGAAGGGGGCGGTCTGACCGCCGGGGAACGGGCCGAACGCGAGCGGTTGCGATTCGAGGCCGCTGAGTTGTTCGCCCAGGGGGTGTCGGCGTCGGAGGTGGCGCGCCGATTCCGGGTGACGAGGATGTCGGCCAACCGCTGGTATCGCAGCTGGCAGGCCGATGGCGTCGAGGCGCTGGCGTCCAAGGGGCCGGGCGGGGAGAGGTGCCGGTTGGATGAGCGGCGTTTGGAGCGGCTGCGGACGGAGCTGGAGCGAGGGCCGGCCGCGCACGGCTTCACCGAGGATCAGCGCTGGACCCTGGCACGGGTCGCCGACCTGATCGCGGTCTTGTTTCACCTCCGCTGCACCCTGCGCGGGGTGTCGTATCTGCTGCATCGGATGGGCTGGACGCCGCAGGTGCCGGTGCAGCGGGCCGTCGAGCGCGACGAGGGGGTGATCGAGTCGTGGGTCGCCGAACGCCGCTCACCTCCAGTCAACCTCAGATGCGGCTCAGACGAAGGGCTCGCCGGACAGCCGGCATGGTGTTGCCGGCGCAGGCGTTGTCAGGCGTAGGCCTCGCGGCCACCGATCTCCACAACGGTACGGTCCCCGTACCCCGTGATCTCCGGCGAGCGGGTCTGGGCGGGCCTGAGCGGTGTTCTCGCCGGGCGGACCGGCAGGGCGGGACGGCAGGGCGGACCGGCAGGGCCGGGCGGGAGCCGAGGGCCGGCGCGGAGAGTGGCCGGAGCGATGGATGATGAAAAATCCTGTTAACCACCGTGATCTGGTGAAATGCCGCAGGTGAGAACGTGTTCCGATGAAATTCGCTATGATTCGGGAAGTTTGCGTGGGGCGAGTATCCGCAGCTCACCCGGCATGATCGTCGAACGGCCCGGCCGGTGCCCGTCCCACCCGAGATCGACAAGCGCGGTCCCGACCGCGGAGGACGCCCCTGATCAGGCCGCCAATTCGTTTGCGGCGCGGAATCGGGTGGCACACGATAGGCGTTGTTCAAAAAGGTGGCTCTTCAACGAGCACCGAATCGGGCACCCTGATAGGTGACAGCGCCGACTAGCAGGAGGACTGACCCACACCGTGACAGCAACCGACAGATCCGTCCAGCTCGTCAGGCTCGCCGCCGAGGCGGCGGCCGACAAACTGGCCGATGACATCCTTGCCTACGACGTGAGCGACCAGCTCGTCATCACCGACGCGTTCGTGCTCTGCTCCGCCACCAACGACCGTCAGGTCCGCGCCATCGTCGACGAGATCGAGGACCGGCTGCGGATCGAGGCCGACGCCAAGCCCGTCCGCCGCGAGGGCGAGCGCGAGGGCCGCTGGGTCCTGCTGGACTACATCGACATCGTCGTGCACGTCCAGCACGAGGAGGACCGCACCTTCTACGCGCTGGAGCGCCTGTGGAAGGACTGCCCCTCCATCGCGCTGCCGGACAGCGTGACCCAGGTCGCCGCCCAGCGCGCCCGCGGGGCGGTAGCTGAGTGAGTCGTCGCGTCGTCTGCCTCAGGCACGGCCAGACGCTGTGGAACGTCGAGCACCGCTTCCAGGGTCACAGCGACATCCCCCTTGACGAGACCGGGGTCGCGCAGGCCGCCCGCGCGGCCTCGCTGCTCGCCGCGCTCCGCCCCACGATGATCGTCTCTTCCGATCTCCAGCGGGCCTTCGACACCGCCTCGGCGCTGGGCCGCGTCACGGGCCTGGACGTCACCGTCGACAAGGACCTGCGCGAGCGGGGCGGAGGCCAGTGGGAGGGGCTCACCCGGGAGGAGATCTCCGAGAGGTGGCCCCGGGAGTTCACCAACTGGGAGGCGCCGGGCGGTGAGGCTGTCGGCGACGTCGCCGACAGGGTCTCCTCGGCCGTGCGCCGCTGGGCGGCGGAGATCGACTCCGACGGCCTGCTGGTCGTCGCCTCGCACGGGGCGGCGATCCGGCTCGGCATCGCCAAGCTCATGAACCTGCCGCAGGAGCTCTGGCCCGCCCTGGGCGGTCTCGGAAACTGCTCGTGGTCGGTGCTGGAGGAGGCGCGCAAGGGCTGGCGCCTGCTCGAGCACAACGCCGGGACCCTGCCCGAGCCGGTCAGCAGCGACGACAACCCCGAGGTCACCCAGGATTGACCTTCGAGCGGCGCGGCTTGCGCCCCGGTGGCGGGCGCGGGCCGTGTGGCCGTCGATTAGGTGAACTCGCGGGTGTCCTTATATGCTTCCCGAGCGCCGCGACGAGAGCACTCGAAGCGGTGACCAGGGGCTATGGCGCAGCTGGTAGCGCGCCTCCATGGCATGGAGGAGGTCTGGGGTTCGAATCCCCATAGCTCCACGTCGGGCCGTTCTCCGGACGGGCCCGAAGGACGTCGCCGAGATCCCGTCCGATCACCTCGATCGGGCGGGATCTCGGCGTTTCCGGCCGCGGCAACGGCGGCGGTCTTTTCCGGCCTGGCAACGGCGGCGGTCGTTTTCCCGGCCCGGGAACGGCGGCGGTCGTCCTCCGGGGCACGGGAACGGCCGTGGTCACCCGGTCCCGGGCCGGTCGTAGATCCCGGCCACCGCCCGCGCGGTCTCCGCGACGAGGTCGCGCAGCTCCGCCGGGGCGACGACCTCCAGATCCGCGCCGAAGCGCAGGAATTCCGCCAGCGCGTGCTGCGGGGACTCGACCGGGACCGTGAGCCGCGTCCAGCCCTCGTGGTCCGGGGCTTCCGCGGTGGCCTCGGCGGCGCGCAGGACGGCCGGGCGGACCATGTCCGCCAGCCGCTGCATGCCGAACGGCGAGAGCCGGATGACGGCCTCGCCCCGCAGGAGCCGCGCCTCGAACTCCTCCAGGGCGCCGTTCCAGTGGGCGGCGAGATCGAAACCGGCGGGCCGCTCGAACGGCTCCCGGAGCGCGGGAGGTTCCAGGATCTGCGAGACCCGGTAGGAGCGCACGTGCTCGCCGCCGCGCGCGACGAGATACCAGCGGCCCGCCTTGAGGACCAGCCCGTACGGCTCCAGCGTGCGGACCACGTCCTGGGGGGCCTTCCAGCGGTGGTAGCGGATCTCCAGGCGGCGCTCGTTCCAGACGGCGTCGGCCACCGCCGCCAGGTACGGGGTTTCGTCGGCGCCGTGGTACCAGCCGGGGGCGTCGAGGTGGAATCGCTCGCGGATCCGCCCGGCCCTGTCCCTGAGCTCGGCCGGGAGCGCCGCCATCAGCTTGAGTCCCGCGGCCGTCACCACCGAGCCCAGGCCGAGCTCCGCGGCGGGACCCGGCATGCCCGCCAGGAACAGCGACTCCGCCTCGCCCGCGGTCAGCCCGGTGAGGCGGGTACGGTAACCGTCGAGCAGCCGGTAACCGCCGGAGGGGCCCGCGTCGCCGTACAGCGGCACGCCGGCGGAGTGGAGCGAGTCCACGTCGCGGTAGACGGTCCGGACCGAGACCTCGAGTTCGGCCGCCAGTTCCCGGGCGGTCATCCTGCCGCGGGTCTGCAGGAGCATCAGCAGGGAGATGAGACGGCTCGCGCGCATGTCACGAATTATCCGGCGAGGGTGTGGAAACGGATTCCCGGCTCGCCCTTGCCGCGCCGGCCGCGCCTCCTCCGTCTGGATGCGAGGCCGGCACGGTAGGGCGAGCCGGGAACCATGGACGCGGGTGACGTCCGCGCTCCTCTCCATGATCGATCAGTCGGAGTAGCGAAACAGCTCGTTTTAGTCTTACTTAAGGCGGGTTTACGGATGACCTAACCAACGCCCGGGTGGCCCTTCCCCGGGTTCCCCGGCCCCCGTACCGGCGTACGGCGTGCTCCTCGGCCCGGCGGCCCGGGGCGCAGGTCTCTCAGCGCGCCGCGTTCCTGCGCGGCCAGCGGCCGCCGACCAGGCGCCGGGCGGTACGCGGGGGCCGGTCGTGCCGATCGGTGCGGAACCAGAGCTGGACCCTGGCGCCGCCGAGGGAGGAGGCGTCGATCCGCAGCGTGCCGCCCGAGGACTCCGCGAGCCTGCGGGCGATGTCCAGGCCGAGCCCGGTGGATCCCGCCCCGCTGGCCCCGCGCCGCAGCGCCGCCTCGGGATCGGGGATGCCGGGACCGGCGTCGGCGATCAGCATGCCGACGGTGCCCGCGCCCTGGTGCAGGGTCACCGTGAACGCCGTGCCCTCGGGGGTGTGCCGGAAGACGTTGCCGAGCAGGGCGTCCAGCACGGCGCTGAGCTCGGCGGCCGCGACCGGGACGCGCGCGGGGGCCGAGGCGCCGATCAGCTCCCACGGGCGCCGCTGGTCCTCGGCGAGCGCGGACCAGAAGGTCAGCCGTTCGCGCAGCACTTCGGCGGCGTCGCAGTGCACGAGTTCCGGTGCGCGGGAGGGCTGCCTGGCCGCCGCGATGATCTGGTCCACCTCGGCCTCCAGGCGGCCCAGCGCGCTCCTGCTCTGCTCGGCCTCGGGTCCCAGGTGGTCCAGGCTGAGCCGGAGCGCGGTGAGGGGGGTGCGCAGGCGGTGCGACAGGTCGGCGGCCATCTCCCGTTCGGCGGCCAGCAGCTGGGTCACGCGGTCGGCCATGCTGTTGAACGCCTCGCCGGCCGCGACCAGCTCGGGCGGGCCCTCGGGCTCGATGCGGACGCTGAGGTCCCCGGCGCCCAGGGCGCTCGCCGCCCGGCCCAGCCGCCGGGCCGAGCGCACCACACGTACCCCCAGCCGGTCGCCGACCAGCAGCGATCCGGCGACGAGCACCGCCGCCACCCCGCTCAGCACCGCCCACGACGAGGCGACGCCCCGGGTGAGGTCCGCCGACGGGATGAAGATCTCGATGACCACGGTCCTGCCTCCGTCCAGGGCGACGGGGCGCAGCAGGAGGTAGCCGGTGTCCATCTCCGCGGTGATGGCCCGGGTGAGCCGGGAGGCCGCGGCCACGGTCTCGGCGGGGGCCCTGACGGTGCCGGCCGAGCCGCCGCCGGGCAGGTGGACCGCGATCCGGTCCCGCGCGCCGGTGCTGAGCAGCGCGTGGGTCAGCCGGTCCGGATCGACGGTGATGGCCAGCACCGGGACCAGCGCCGACGCCTGCCGCTCCGCCTCGGCCATGGCCCGGCCGTGGGCGATCTCCCTGACGATGAGCCCGAGCGGTATCAGGAAGGCCAGGGCGACCATCGAGGTTCCCGCGACGGTGAGCAGGGCCAGGGTCCGCCTCACGGCGGTGTGATCAGCATGACCCCCACGCCGCGTACGGTGTGCAGGTAGCGGGGGGAGGACGCGCTCTCGCCGAGCTTGCGCCGCAGCCAGGACAGGTGGACGTCGATCGTCTGGTCGTCCCCGTAGGACTGCTGCCACACCTCGGTGAGCAGTTCCTTGCGGGAGACCACCCGGTCGGCGCGGGCGGCGAGGTAGGCGAGAAGGTCGAACTCGCGCCTGGTGAGGGTGAGAGGGACGCCGTCCAGCCCGGCCTCGCGCCGGTTGAGGTCCACCGACAGCGCGCCGACGCACAGTACCGAGGGCGGGGTCGCGCTCCGCGCCCGGCGCAGCACGGCGTCCAGACGGGCGTTCAGATGGTCGCCGGAGAACGGCTTGACCAGGTAGTCGTCGGCTCCCGCCTGGAGCAGGCGGACGATCTCCGCCTCGTTGTCCCTGGCCGTGGCCACGATGACCGGCACGCTGGAGACGCTGCGGACCATCTTGAGCGCCTCCGCCCCGTCCAGGTCGGGCAGGCCGAGGTCGAGGACCACCGCGTCCGGAGGGTTCTGGGTGATCTCCCTCAACGCGTCGAGGGCACGCCCCGCGCTGCGCACGGCGTGCTGGCGCCTGCTGAGTTCCTGGATGATCGCGGATCGTACGTACTCGTCGTCTTCGACCACCAGAACCGTCGCCATGCCACGTAACGGTAGTGAACGGTGAGACATATGGCGTAATAATTCACGACATGCGTCAGACGCTGGGATTCATAGCGGTGTGGTGCGGGGCCACCGTCCTGGCGATCTCGGTCGCCTGGTTCGGCGTCCGCGACGTGCTCCGCAGCGAGGTCTTCGACGACGCGAGCATCGAACCGCTGAACGCCGCCATCGGCCGTACGGGAGACTCGACGCTCCCGCCGGGAGCGCCCACGGGGCCGCAGGCCGTCGGCACGCCGATCGCCTCCTCCGCCGCGCCCGGCCGGACCTCGGCGCCCCGTCCCACCTCGTCCGCGCGGGACACCGCCGGGCCTCGGCCGGACCGCTCCCCGTCGAGGACCGCCGCGACGCCGGTACGCGCGCGGGAGAGCGGGCTCTCCCGTCCCGGGCCGTCGGCGTCCCCGTCCCGGTCACCGTCCAGGCCGGCCGCGACCCAGGCCGCCTCCGCCCCCTCGTCGTCCGCCGCGCCCAAGGCGACGGCCACCAGGACGCAGTCGATCTCCACCGAGAACCTGCGCGTGGTGAACGTCAAGGGCGGTTCGGTCTCGTTCGCCATCGAGGACGGCGTGTGCCGCCTGATCGCCGCCGCTCCCAACGCGGGCTACGAGGCCAAGGTCGCCTCGGCCACCGGCTGGATCCGGGTCGACCTCGTCCAGGGACAGCACGGCTCGGCGGTCTTCTGCATCGGTGGGGAGAACCGCACCGACCTGTGGGAGTACTAGAACCGGTCCGCGGGAGCGCCGGGGTCGCGGAGGTGCTCCTTGGAAGGGCCGGGGTGCCGGTCGCCGGGGTCACGGGGATGCTCTTCGGAGGGGCCGGGGTGCCGGTCGCCGAGGTCGCGTGGGCGTTCCTCACGCGGGTCCGGGGGCCGGTCGCCCAGTTCGCGCAGGCGCGCGGCGGCCTCGGCGACGCGGTCCTCGCCGAAGACCGCGACGCCGTGCCGTTCCAGCAGGGCGGTGGTGACCCCGTGGCCGGGCACCCGCCGGCCGCCGAAGGCGCCGTCGTAGACGGTCAGGCTGCCGCAGGAGGGGCTGCCCTCCTTCAGGATCGCCACCCTCGCACCGTGGGCCCGCGCGGCGGCGAGCGCCGCCCGCGCACCGGCCAGGAAGGCCTCCGTGACGTCGGCGCCCCCGGCGGTCAGCACCCGGGCCGTCCCGGCCAGCACCGCCTCGCCCCCGGCTCCGCCCTCGATCTCCGCGGCCGGGCGCGGGACGGGCAGGCCGCCCTCGACCTCGGGGCAGAACGGGACGAGCCGCCCCTCCCGCCGCCACGCGGCCAGCAGCGCGTCGCCGCTCGTCTTGGCGGCCCCGTCGTAACGGACCCTCCGCCCCATCAGGCAGGCACTGACCAGGATCCTCTCCACGGCCCCAGAGTACGTGGCGCGGCGCGGGGGGCGAGGGGGCCGGGCAGTACCCTTCTGCCCATGCTTCTCGATGTCCTGAGGTCGCGATGATCGGCCCTCTCGCGACCGGCCTGATCCTGCTGTCGCTGGTGGTCGGGATCTTCGGCCTCGTCAGCACGGCGAGGAACCGGGCGATGGGGAGAACGCTCCTCGTCGCGCTCGGGGTGTTGGAACTCGGGCTGCTCGTCCAGGCCGGGTTCGTGATCGCCGCGCTGGTGAGGGGCGAGGGGCCCGCGGAGACGGCCACGCTCGTCGGCTACCTGGTGGGCAGCCTGGTGATCCCGCCGGCGGCGGCGTTCTGGGGGGTCGGCGAGCGCTCGCGCTGGGGTCCGGCGGTGATCGCGGTGGCGGGCTTCGCGATTCCCGGCATGGTCGGGCGGATGCTCCAGGTCTGGCAGGGACTGCCGTGAGCGAGCCGGCGATCGGCACCGGGCCCGGACGCGCGCTGGTGGCGCTCTACGGGGTGTTCGCCCTCGCCGCGGGAGCCCGCGCCGCCGTGCAGATCGCCACCCGGTTCCATGAGGCCCCGCTGGCCTACTCGCTGTCGGCGTTCGCCGCCGCCGTCTACATCGTGCTCACCGTGGCGCTGGCCAGGGGGAACAGGACCCTGGCACTGGTCGCCTGCGGTGTCGAGCTGGCCGGGGTGCTCGTCGTGGGCACGCTCAGCATGGCCGACCCCGAGGCCTTCCCGCGTGCCACAGTTTGGTCGGGTTATGGAAGCGGATACCTGTTTATCCCATTTGTTCTTCCTGTCCTGGGGCTTTACTGGCTTTTGCGGCGCCGTTAGTTAGGCCCGCATCCCATCGGGCATGTGTGCCTCCCGAACCGAACCACAAGGGAGGCACGGTCATGAGCTCGATTGAACAGTCCGTCGACGTCAACGTCCCGATCCGGACCGCGTACAACCAGTGGACCCAGTTCGAGAGCTTTCCCGAGTTCATGGAAGGCGTCGAGTCGGTCAAGCAGTTGAGCGACACGCGTACGGCATGGGTCGTCGAGATCGCGGGGGTCCACCGGGAGTTCGAGGCGGAGATCACCGAGCAGCACCCCGACGAGCGGGTGGCCTGGAAGTCGGTCGAGCGGCCGCACCAGGCGGGCGTGGTGACCTTCCACCACCTCGGCCCCGAGACCACCCGGGTCACGTTGCAGATGGAGTACGACCCCGAGGGGTTCGTCGAGACCGTGGGTGACTGGCTGCAGATCGTCCGCCTGCGCGTCCGCGGCGACATGGAGCGTTTCAAGACCTTCATCGAGTCGCGCGGCGGCGAGACCGGCGCGTGGCGCGGCGACGTGCCCGCCCCGCACGAGCGCGGCGACGCCGGTGACGGGAGGCTGGGCGACCGGGACCCGGGTGAGCACCGTACCGGGACGGGAGGCGGCTACGGCCTCGACGACGCCGTGCCCTCGCCGCCTCCGCGCACGGTGGGCCAGTCCTACCCGTCGGACCCGGGGCTTCCCCCGCCCGGTGGCACGCCGCTGCCCCCGGCCGGTCGCGGGCTCGGCGAGGAGCCGCCGCCCTCCCCGGGGCCGCGCATCTGACGCTCGCCCACCCGAAGCCCCGCCGCCTTTCCCGGGGCCGCGCATCTGACGCTCGCCCGCCGGGGCCGCCCCCGAAGCCCCGCCGCCCTGACCGGGCGGTGGATCCTCGTTCGCGACGCGCGCCCCGGCGCCGGCCGGCCCCGGACGGCGCGCCCGGCGCAGGCGCGCCCGGTGTCGTCGCCCCGGCGTCCGGTGCCCGAACCGTCCGGGATTCCGGGCATCCGGAGGCCGGGGAGCCGCACCGGTGCGTAAGAGAGCCGGGTCACGTTCTGTAAACAGGGACGTGGCCCGGCTTTCACATTGTCAGCGATTCGCGCCGGTTGCGATCCGGTGCATGCGGTCAGGAACAAATCAAGGTTTCGCTCCTGTTACAGTCGGGGTCAGCCAATCATCCTACGATTGGATGAAATCACTGAGGAGGACTGGAACCAGCATGAGCGTGCTCACCCATCAGACCAGGGGCCGCACCGGTGGAACGACAGGCTCCCTCGCCTGGTTGCTCGTGCTGGGAATCGTTCTCGCGGCGCTGAACCTGCGCACCGCCGTCACGAGCGTCGGGCCGGTTCTCGACCAGATCACCTCTGGTCTCGGCATGACCGCCGTCGGAGCCGGGCTGCTCACAACGCTCCCCGTGCTCATCTTCGCCTCGGTCGGCGCGGTCACCCCCGCGCTGGCCAGGAAGGTCGGAGAGCACCGCCTGCTGCTCTTCGCCCTCATCGTCCTCGGCGCGGGCCTGCTCATCCGATCGATGGTGGGCTCGGCCGAGGTCTTCCTCTACAGCAGCGCCCTGGCGCTGTCGGGCGGCGCGGTGGGCAACGTGCTCATCCCCAGCCTGATCAAGCGCCACTTCCCCGGCCGGGCCGGAACCATGACCACCGTCTACACCACCGCCCTCGCGGTGGGCACGATGCTCGCGGCCGCCGCGACCGTGCCCATCCAGCGGGCCACCGACGGCAACTGGCACGTTGCCCTCGGGGTGTGGGGGGCGTTCGCCGCCGTCGCCGCCATTCCGTGGCTTGCGCTCTCGCGCAGTGAGCCGGAGCGGCACGGAGCGAGCGGGGGAACGGGTGCCCGCGCCCTGCTTCGCAGCAGGCTGGCCTGGGCGGTCGCCGCCTACTTCGGCACCCAGAGCATGGTCGCCTACATCATGTTCGGCTTCCTGCCGAAGATACTCACCGACGGCGGCTACACCACCTCGCAGGCGGGTCTGGTGCTGGGCGTCTTCACCGCGATCGGCATCCCGGTCTCGCTCGTCGTGCCCTCGATCGCGTCGAGGTTCTCCGACCAGAGGCCCGTGGTGGCCGCCTTCGTCCTCTTCTACACCGCCGGTTTCCTCGGCCTCTGGCTCGGGCCCTCCGCCCTGGCCTGGGCCTTCGCCAGCCTGGTCGGCATCGGCATGGGGTCGTTCCCGCTCGCGCTGACCATGCTCGCCATGCGCACCCGCACTCCCGAGGCGACGGCCGCGCTGTCGGCCTTCGGGCAGAGCACCGGGTACCTCATCGCGGGTGCCGGGCCCCTGGTCGTCGGCGTCATGCACGAGTCGACCGGTGGCTGGACGCTGCCGTTCCTGCTGCTGTTCGCGGTGGTCGCCGCCCAGTTCGTGGCCGGCTGGTACGCGGGCCGTCCGGGCTACCTGGAGGACGAGCGGGCCCTCGCGCGCTGATCCACCCTGAACCGGTACGGCTTGCGCCCCTGCGGGGGCGGCGCAAGCCGTACCGGCATAATGGGGCGATGCCCATCACGGACTCGACACGGGTCACCTACCCGGGCGGGGAGGTCAGGGGGAGTTCGGCCGTCGTCGCCACCGTGCCGGTCGGGGACGGGTACGGGACCATCGTGGCCGAGACCCCTTTCCACCCGCTGGACCACACCTGGCCCGACCAGCCGGCCGACGCGGGGACCATCGGCGGGCTCGCGGTGACCGACTGCGTGACCGGAGCCGTGGCCGAGGGCGAGGAGACCGTCCATCTGGGCGTGGACATCCCGGTGCGCCGGGGTACCCCCGGCTGGCACTGGCTGGTCGTCCACGTCACCGCCGAACCCGTCGCGGACGGCGGGCTCGCCGGCGACGGTCTCACCGCCGCCGGGCCCGGCGGCGAGGTCGAGCTGGTGGTCGACGCCGCGGGCCGCCGCGCGCTCTCGGCGGGACACACCGCCTGCCACCTCGCCGCGCTCGCGCTCAACGCGGTGCTGGCCGGACGGTGGCGCAAGGAGGTGCCGGCCGACGGGCTGGGCCACCCCGACTTCGACCAGACCGCCATCGCCTCCTCGCGGATCCTGCCCGGCGGCAGCCTCGACGTCTACCGGCTGGGCAAGTCGTTGCGCCGCAAGGGGTTCGTCACCGAAGGACTGGCCGAGGAGCTCCCGGAGATCGCCCGCCTGGCCGGCGACCGGCTCACGGCGTGGATCGCGGCCGGCGCCGCCGTCAGGGTCGACAGCCCCGGCCCGGAGCTGACCGCCCGGCGCACCTGGCACTGCGCCCTGCCCGAGGCCGAGGTCTCCATCCCGTGCGGGGGGACGCACCTGTCGAGCACCGCCGAGCTCGGCACGATCTCCGTGACCCTGGACCTGTCCGCCGACGGCTCCGAGCTGACCATGCGCACCACCACCGGTCCGTACGCCGGCGGTTCGTAGGACGCGGGGCGTCGGGCGGCCGCTCCCACCGCCCCCGGTGAACGGCCGCCCGGCCACGCGGTGAGGCGGACGCGGTGAGGCGGTCAGGCGCGGCTTCGAGCGGCGCCCGCCCCGGAGACGGCTCGCAGGGCGGCCTCCGCCGCGATCAGGGCGCTGTGCGAGGAGACCTCGCTGAGCAGGCCGGGAGCCGCCACCGCGTCACCGATCAGCCAGACGCCGTCCCCCCGGCCGATCGCGGGCCGATCCCGCCAGGTGGCCCCCGGCAGGTCCAGGGCACCGGTGCGGCCGTTGCACGCGGCCTCCTGCCGCCAGGTCGTCCGCTCCCGCCAGCCGGGAAGCCCGAGATCGGCCACCCGCTCCGCCCTGGAGATCGCCTCCGCCTTCGTCTCGCCCGGCCTGACCGGCATCTGCAGCTGGCAGAGGCTGTGCCCGTCCGGGGCGAGCGAGGGGTCCGGCAGGCTGTACCGCTCCATGAATCCTCCCTCGTCCAGGTCGGAGACGAGGAAGAGGTCGCCGGCGCTCGCGCAGACGCCGAGGTCGAGCAGGACGGCCCTGCCGCTCTCCCAGCGCAGCGACTCGTCGCCGAGCAGTGTCCTGGCGGCGTCCAGCGAGGTCGCCACGATCACGGGGACGCCCTCGGGCAGGCGGTCCACCCGCGAGCCGGTCTCGATCCGCACGCCCAGGCCGCGCGCGTGGACGGCCATCCGGTCGATCACCCGTCCCCAGCCGCCGGTGACGTAGCGCGGCGCAGGATACCTCGGCGCGGTCGCCCGCAGCGCCCGCTCCCAGACGAACGCCGCCGACAGCCGCCCGGGGTCCGCGTCGTAGGTGATCACACCGACCAGCCCGGCGACGGCCCGCATGCCCTCCTCGCCGAAACGACGGGTGGCCCAGGTCCCGAAGTCCTCGTCCACCGGTGCCCGCAGCCGCCGCCCGGCGAGCGCCTTCAGCAGCGACCGGGGCGGCAGGCCCGACAGCCGGCCGCCGTGGCGGAACCTGCTCCTGACGAGCATGCCCGGCGTGAGCCTGGTGTACGGCCGGACCAGCCCCCTGGCCGCCAGCCAGCGCCACGGCTCGCCGTCGGAGTAGAAGACGTGGGTGCCCTTGTTGGCGACGTACGGCGCGGCGGTGCTGCGGGCCCGGCCGCCCAGCTCCCGGTGCGCCTCGTGGAGGGTGACCCGTGCGCCGCCCTCGGCGCACGCGATGGCCGCGGTGAGGCCGGCGAGCCCGCCGCCGACGATGCTGATCTGTCGCGTCTCTCGTGTCATGCCCGTACGACGGATCGAAGGACGCCGTTCGTGACATCCCCGCCCGGTCTTCTCCGGGGGAGGTCACAGACGGGAGAGCTTCTCCGGGTTCGTCACCAGGAAGACGGTCCTGATCAGGCCGTCCTCGACCACCAGGGAGAACACCGTGACCGGCCGGCCGTCCGCGGTCACCACCACGGCCGGTCCGCCGTTCACCTCCGCGATCTCCATGCCGAAGCCGGAGACCGGTCCGGCGCCGATGCTCTCCATGAAGGCCCGCGGGCGGTCCCCGGACGTGATCGAGGACAGGAAACGCGCCACCCTGCCCGCGCCGGTGATGGTCCGCAGCGGGGCCTTCGCCCTGCCTCCGCCGTCGCTGACCAGCGACGCGTCCTCGGCGAGCATCGCGGTCAGCGCCCCCAGGTCACCGCCCACGGCCGCCTCGGCGAACCGCTCGGTGAGCCTGCGCCGCAGCCGCCGGTCCACCTCGAACCTCGGCCTGCCCTCCTGGACGTGCTCCCTGCCGCGCCGGGCGAGCTGCCGGGTCGCCGCCTCGCTGCGCTCGATCACCTCGCCGATCTCCGCGTACGGCATGCCGAACGCCTCCCGCAGCACGAACACCGCGCGCTCCAGCGGGGACAGGGTCTCCAGCACCACGAGCAGCGCGAGCTCCACCGAGCCGGCCAGCTCGGCGTGCTCGGCCACGTCCGGGGTGACGATCAGCTCCGGCAGCCACGACCCGACGTAGGCCTCACGCCGGGCCCTCACCCGCCGCAGCCGGTCGATGGAAAGCCGCGTCACGACCCTGACCAGGTATGCCCGGTCGTCCTCCACCTGGGAGACGTCCACCCCCGACCAGCGCAGCCACGCCTCCTGGACGACGTCCTCGGCGTCGGTCACGCTGCCCAGGATCCGGTAGGCGACCCCGGTCAGCAGGTCGCGGTGCTCTTCGAAACGCTCAACGGCCATAGGGAGACAGACGTATCACGGCACCCTGATGTGACACGACCCGGTAAACGGTTGTTTACAGCGACCCTCTACCATGCGAGGGCGGAAGTCGACAGCGGAGGAGCGGGCAGTGACGGGAACGACCCTTGCCGAACCGGGCGCCACACGGCAGGGCGGGCACCTCTGGCTGACCCTGGTGGCGCTCTCCATGGCCGGGATGGTCGTGTCCGTCCAGCAGACCGTGGTCATCCCGCTGCTGCCCCGGCTGATGGTCACCTTCGGCGCGTCGGTGGCCGAGGTCACCTGGGTCTTCACCGCCTCGCTGCTCGCCGCCGCGGTGGCCACGCCACTGCTGTCGCGCCTCGGCGACATGTACGGCAAGAAGCGGATGATCCTGTTCACGGTCGGCCTGCTCGTCCTGGGCTCGGTGGTCTGCGCGCTGTCCGACACCCTCCCCGTGCTGATCGCCGGGCGGGCCCTGCAGGGGGCGTCGGCCGCGCTGATCCCGCTGGCCATCGGCATGATCAAGGACGGTTTCCCGCCCGCCAGGGTGATGACGGCCATCGGGGTGGTCAGCGCCACCATGGGCGTCGGCGGCAGCTTCGGCATGATCGTCACCGGCCTGATCGCCGACCGCACCCCCAGCCACCACCCGGTCTTCTGGATCACCGCGGGACTCGCGGCGGCCGCGATCGTCCTCATCGCGCTCAGCGCCCACGACGGCGGGGCCGGCGCCGGCGGCCGTCCCGACCTCGTCGGCGCGGCGCTGCTGTCGGTCTGGCTCGTCTGCCTGCTGCTGGCGATCTCCAAGGGCAACGACTGGGGCTGGGGCTCGGGAACCGTCGTCGGGCTGTTCGCGGGCGCGGTCCTGTTCTGCGCCGTCTGGGTCTTCAGCCAGATGCGGCTCCGGGCGCCGATGATCCGGCTGCACCTGCTCGTCGGCCGCCGGTCCCTGCCGGCCAACCTGGCCTCGATGCTCCTGGGCTTCGCCATGTTCGGCTTCTTCACCCTGATCTCCAGCTTCATCCAGACGCCCCCGTCCGCCGGGTACGGCTTCGGCGGGTCGGTCCTCGACGTCGGCGTCTACGCCCTGCCCAGCACCGTGACCATGCTGCTCGCCTCCTTCATGGCGGGCCGCCTCTCCACCCGGCTCGGCCCCGCCTACTCCCTCGCCCTCGGCGCCGGCCTGTGCGCGGCCGGATTCGGCTGGTTCACCTTCTTCAACGACTCGGTGCTCCATCTGATCGGCTCCAACGCCGTGCAGGGGCTGGGATTCGGCATCGGCTACGCCGCGCTGGGGGCGCTGGCCGTGCAGCACGTGCCCATGGACCAGAGCGGCATCGCCAGCGGCATCAACTCCCTGGTCCGCTCCATCGGCGGCAGCGTCTCCGGGGCCGCGACCTCGGCCCTCCTCACCTCCGTCACCATCGCCGGGACCTCCGTCCCCTCCCGCGACGCGTACGTGATCTCCTTCGGCATCATCACCGTGAGCGCGGTGGGCTCCGCCGTCGTCGCGCTCGTGACCGGAATGAAGGCGCGAGGACTGTCCCGAGTCGGTTAGGATTTCATCTGCATCGCAAGGGGCTATGGCGCAGCTGGTAGCGCGCCTCCATGGCATGGAGGAGGTCTGGGGTTCGAATCCCCATAGCTCCACTTCGGTGACTGGGGTCCGCTGTTCGCAGGCTTGAAGCCTGCTCCCGGCGGGCCCCTTCGTCGTTCACCCGGAGGGACGACCCCCCGGCCCCCCGGTGTGGGGGCTCCGCCCCCACGCCCCCCGCTTCGCTTCGCTCAGGGGCCGCCTCGGTGGGCTGGGCGGTTTCGGAATCTCGCGGGTCTGAGGCGCGCGTCCAAGCCCACCGGGATCGTTTTCGCGTCAGGCGGATGAGAGAACCGCTGACCGGCGCTCCTGACGGCTGGAGCGGGCCGGGCAGGGCGACGAACAGGAACCACGACCCAGGGGCCGGGTCAGTCGTCGGAGGCGACGATGACGGCCAGGGAGTCCTCGTTCCTGTCGATCAGGACGAGTTCGTGGAACTCGCCGAGAATCCATCCCAGGTCGTCGTCGCGGGCCGCCTCGTCGAGGTCGCGGAGGCGGTAGCGGGAGGTGGCCGCGCGGATCAGCGGGTAGACCTCGGCCTCCAGGTCGTGGGCGATCGTCTCGGGGAGGTCGGCGTACCTGCCGGCCCAGGTGCGGATCGTGGCGCAGGCGGCCTCCTGGCCGACCTTCTCGAACGAGGCGGCGGAGAGCGCGTCGAGGCGGTAGGGGCCGTGCACCGGCCCGCCGTCCTTCCAGGAGTCGGAGCCCAGGTAGTCGTCCCGGTACAGCTGGTGGGAGAGCAGCGCGGTGAGCAGCGGTTCGTCGTCCTGCGGGGTGGCGAGGCGGAAGTGCTTCACATCCACCCAGCGGTAGGTCCCGTCCTTGAAGTTGACCAGGGTGGTCGAGGCGAACGCCAGTTGCTCCATAGGTGTGACGATAGTGACTCCTGGGATCCGTTCCTCACCGATTGGCCGAACTGGCGGAGCGCTCGGGAAACGGAGGAAACGGGGCACGAGCTGGGCGCGCGCGGCGGGGGCATCCGTTCCCGGAGCGAGGGGGCGACGTTTGCCGCCCCGGGGTGAGGGCAGCCGTCGAGGTATCCGACGCGGTGCTGTTCGACGTATCCGACGTGGTGTTACAGGAGGTCAGATGCTGCCCCGGAAGCAGAAGGTCGGCACGGTCGCGGTGATCGCCCACCAGAGGAAGACGTTCGGCGGAGGGCTGGACGAGCTGCGCAGGCTCCTCGCCGACGAGGGGGTCGGCGAGCTGCTCTGGTATGAGGTGCCCAAGAGCAAGAAGGCGCCGAAGAAGGCGAAGAAGGCGTTGAAGGAAGGGGCCGACCTGGTCCTGGTGTGGGGTGGCGACGGCATGGTGCAGCGCTGCGTGGACACGCTCGCGGGCTCCGGTGTCACGGTCGGCATCCTCCCCGCGGGAACGGCGAACCTCTTCGCGCAGAACCTGGGCATTCCCGAGGACCTGCCCAAGGCCGTGCACATCGCCTTCCACGGCGAGAGCCGGAAGCTGGACCTCGGCAAGGTCAACGGGGAGCACTTCGCCGTCATGGCCGGGGTCGGATTCGACGCGGCGATGATCGAGGACGCCGACCGGGGGCTGAAGGACCGCCTGGGGCGCGTGGCGTACGTCTGGACGGGGCTGCGCCACGTCCGGGGGGAGCTCGTGCGGATGGAGGTCAAGATCGACGGTGTGACGTGGTTCGAGGGCGAGGCGAGCTGCCTGCTGCTGGGCAACGTCGGCACCATCACCGGCGGCATCGAGGCGTTCGACGACGCGCGTCCCGACGACGGATGGCTGGAGATCGGCGTGACCACCGCGACGGGGCCGATCCAGTGGGCCCGCGTGCTCGGCCGGATGAGCGTGGGGCGGTCCGACGAGTCGCCGTTCGTCCGGATGTCCCGGGCGCGCAAGGTGACCGCCACGTTCGCGACCCCCATGACCTACGAACTGGACGGCGGCGCCAAGGGCACCGTCACCGAGCTCAAGGCCAAGGTCGTGCCCGGCGGCATCACCATCCGTGTTCCCGACTCCACTGACTCCACCGGCTCCACTGACTCCACCGGCTCCGACCAGGCGTGATCCCGGCTCGCCGGCTCTGACCGGCCGTGATCGCGGGTCACCGCGCACGGCCGGTCAGAGCCAGGTGCGGGCACGATCGCCGGGCCGACCCAGAAAACCCTTTTTAGTTAACATTCATGACAAATATGGATTGAATATGGTTTGTCGACTAATTTCGCTTAATGGGAAAGAGCAGGTCGATGGCCGGTGACCGCTGGACCGGGGTCGAGGTTCCCGGCCGGTCACGGCGGGTCGTGACCGCCACCGGTGCCGGCACCGGTCCCCGTCCGGAGGCCGCCCAGGTGCCCGCCGTCCAGGCCCGCCCGCGAGCGGCGTCCGAGCGGCTGACGGGGATCGTGTACGGCCTGTGATCGAATTGAGCGTGTCGATCGACATAGACCGTCCCGCGGCCGAGATATGGCGGATCGTCGCCGACTTCGGCCAGGATCCCCGGTGGCGTGCGGGCGTGACCACGATGGCGCCCGACCCGCCGGGTCTCGTCGTCCCGGGCACCACCACCGACGAGACCATGCGTTTCGCCGGACGCGGCTTCTACATCAGCGGCCTGGTGACGTCGGTGGTGCCCGGCAGGGAGTTCCTCTGGCGGGGGACGTCGGGGATCGACGTCGAGGGCGGCAGGTCGGTCGTGCCCCTGAACGACGACCGGTGCCGGGTGACCATGTGGTTCCGGCTCAAGCTCCCCGGCCTGCTGCGCCTGCGCGCTCCCATGCTCGAACGCATGCTCAGGCGCAAGCTCGAGCAGAACGTCCGCCGCCTCGGCGACCTGGTCACCACGGACGCGTGACGTCGTCCGCGGGTGGCGGTCGCCCCTCGCGGTCGTCGTCCGTGTTCACCGCGGCGACCGGTTCGTCGTCCGTGTTCACCGCGGCGACCGCGTTCGTGTGGACGCGGCCCGTGGCGTCGCCGCCCACCTGGTCGTCAGGCCCGCGTGACCGTCATCTGCAGTTCGGTCACCCAGTTGTCGTGGTCGCCCTCGGGGCAGTCGATGGAGACCTCCCTGGCCAGCCCGACACCGCGGTAGCCGTGCTCGTCGATCCAGTGGGCCAGCGTCTGGAACGTCGGCCCCACCTGCTCCATCGAACCGCGGTGGATGATCGTGGCGGCCTGCTCGATCTCCGGCAGGTCCACGACCGCGAAGTCGTGCTCGTCGCCCGTCTCCGCGGCGACCTCCAGCCCGGCGTGCACGGTCACCCGGCCGTCGGCCTCGGCCTCGTAGCGGGCGATGCCGTATCCGGTGACCTTCACCCCGGCGGCGTCGACGCGCCGGCACAGGTCGGCGAAGAGCGGCTGGATGACGGGGCCGATGTCCTCGCCGTCGTAGCTGGCCGCGACGGCGGTGAGCTCCGCCACGCGCGTCGAGGGGATCGGCTTGAGAAGAACCTCTTCGGGGTGCATGTGACCTTCCTTGATGATCGTCGCGAGCCGTACTTCCACCCGGACGAGCCGGGCCGTGTCCGCCGCGATCCGCTCCTCCAGCTCGGCGCGACGCAGCCGCAGCATCCCGTACAGCTCCGCGGCGTCGACCCGCTCGTCCAGGACCAAGCCGATCTGGCGCAGGGTGAGACCGAGGTCCTTCAGGGCGATGACGCGGTTGAGCCGCGACAGCTGGTCGGCCCGGTAGAAGCGGTGTCCGCCGGCCGGGTCGACATGGGCGGGCCGGAGCAGGCCGATCGCGTCGTAGTGCCGCAACATGCGCACCGACACCTGGCCGAGCTGGGAGAACTCTCCGATACTGAACATGGTGCCTTCAGGTATAGGGGCTGACACCGTGTCAGCCGCAACCCCCGGATCCCGTCTCCGTCGAGTCGCCTCAGCGCGTGTCCCCCGTCTTCGCCCGGTCGCGCTCCCGCGGGCCGGCAGGGGGCGCGGCGATAACCGGTTGTCCGGCGGCTCCCCGCCGGGTGAGCATGGCGGCCATGTCACTGCGCTTTCACGAGATCGCCGAGGGCGGCCATCGCATCCTCAACCCGTTCACCCACGACAAGCTGATGCTGCTCGGCGAGGTCGCCAGGCTCCGGCCGGGCGCACGCCTGCTGGACCTGTGCTGCGGCAAGGCGGAGATGCTCTGCCAGTGGTCGCTCGGCCACGGGATCAAGGGGGTCGGCGTCGACATCAGCGACGTCTTCCTCGACGCGGCGCGGGCCAGGGCCGAGGAGCTCGGGGTGGCCGATCGCGTCCGCCTGGAGAAGGGCGACGCCGGGGCCTACCGGGCGCAGGCGGGGGCGTTCGACGTCGTGTCCTGCCTCGGGGCGACCTGGATCGGCGGCGGGCTGGAGGGAACGGTCAAGCTGATGCTCCCCGCGCTGAAGGACGACGGGATCCTCCTCGTCGGCGAGCCGTACTGGAGTTCCGAGCCGCCTGCCGGGGCGTACGAGTCGCTCGGCTTCGGCCCGGACGACTTCACCTCGCTGGCGGGGACGTTCGACCGGTTCGAGGCGGCGGGGGTCGAGGTGCTGGAGATGGTCCTCGCCGACCAGGACAGCTGGGACCGCTACATGGCGAGCCAGTGGTGGACGCTGAGTGACTGGTTGCGCGACAATCCCGAGGACCCCGATGCCGGGGGAGTGCGCGACTTCCTGGAGCGCTCGCGCCGCTCGCACGTCGAGTACGGCAGGCGATACCTCGGCTGGGGGGTCTTCGTGGCGCGCCGCCGTTGACGGCTACTGGCGAGTAGGAATAGGTTTCCGGATACCGACTGGTCGGTTCGAGGGCGTGGGACGCCGGTTTCGTCCGGCGCGAGACCGGATACCCCGGCCGCCGGCCGTTCCGTTGATTCCCCCGGAGGCGTGATGACCGACGTCCAGCTGGCCCGTCAATCCTGGCGCCGCCTGGAGCCCGTCCACGGAATGATCTACTTCGTGCCCGAGGCCACCGAGCGTTACGCCGCGCTCGGCCTCGACAGCCGGGCGGGCTACTTCGCCTCCCGCGCCGCGGCCTTCGGCGCCGCTTCCGCCGAGCTGGTCATCGCGACCTTCTACAACTTCCACCCCGCCCTCGTACGGCGCGCGCTTCCCGCCGCGTGGCAGGTCACGACGCCGGAGAAGGTGCTCGCGGCCCGTCTCGAAGCCGCCGGAGCAGCCCTGCGCCGTGCCGGGATCCACGAGATCGACACCCTCGCAGAGACGACGGAGCTCGCCGTCCGCGCCGCCGAGAGGGCCTGCGAGCACCCCCAGGGGCGCCCGCTGTTCGCCGCGCACGCCGCGCTGCCCTGGCCCTCGGAGCCGCTCCTGCGGCTCTGGCACGCCCAGACGCTGCTTCGCGAGTTCCGGGGTGACGGGCACGTCGCGACCCTGCTGACCGAGGGCGTCGGCCCGCTGGACGCGCTGGTCCTGCACGCCGCGACCGGGCACGTCCCCACGGTGTTCCTCAAGTTCAGCCGCGACTGGCCCGAGGAGGAGTGGACCGCGGCGGAGGAGAGGCTGCGCGGGCGCGGCCTGCTGGCCGGTGACGGGCTCACCGAGGAGGGCGCGGCGCTCAGGCAGCGGATCGAGGACCGCACCGACGAGCTGGCGCTGCCCGCGTACGCCGCGCTCTCCGACGACGAGCTGGCCCGCCTGGCCGAGCTCGCGCGCGCCTTCGGCCGGGCCGTGGTGGACAACGGCCTGCTCACCCTCTCCGGCTGAGCCCGCCGGAGCCGGGCCTTCGCGGTCACCTCTCGCCGGGGGTTCGGGCTTTCGCGATCGCCCCTCGCCGGGCGGGCCGGCTCAGTTTCCCGCGGACGGATCGCCGACCTGGCCGATGAACAGCGGGGTCAGCGTCGGCCGGTGGACGATCGCGAAGGCGAACGGGTGGTCGGCGCGGACCTCGGCCTCCGGCGGGGGCGGGCCCGACACGGGGAAGGCGAGGCCGGTGACGGCGGCGGCCTCGGTGCCCCACTCGTCCACGGCGATGTCGGCACGGTGGATCGCCTGGTCGAGGTAGGCCCCGTCGGTGATCCCCGAGTAGTCGGTCCCCCGCAGCCCCAGTCTCGCGAGTGGTTCGGCCAGGTCCAGGCTCGCGGAGAAGTCCCATCGGGGCATGGCGAGCCGCACCGGCCGCTGCCCGAGGCCGGCGGCCACCTCCGCCATCACGGCGGGGGAGAGCAGGTCGGCGGGAGAGCCGCCCGCTCGCGGCACGAGGACCCACATGGCCAGCTCGTCTCCGGCGTAGTGCAGCTCCACCGCCTGCCAGCCGGACCCCGCCGCGTACGGGAGGAAACCCTCGTGGCGCATCAGGGTCGTGCGTGTCGTCGTACCGTCCGCGCGGGTGAAGGCGGCGCCCTCCTCCGGCGGGTCGGTGAACGGCGTCCTCCAGTCGGCCTTGAGGTAGACGGCGTTGGCGATGACCAGCTTGGTCTTCGCGGGCAGGTCGTCGAACACCTTCCTGATCCGCCCGGCCGTCCGTTCCTCGGCCCAGGCGTTGATGACCTCGGTGGCGTTCCCGGCGAAGTCCACCTGGCGCACGCCCGTGCCGTACTGCGCCGCGAGCGTATGGAGGAACCCGGGCTTGACGCTGAGTCCCTCCTGGGTGAACAACTCGTTGGCGATGCCCACGGTCGGCGGCTCGGGGTCGCGCTCCTGGGCGTCCCGTTCCGCGTCCGGCTCGGTGAGGGGAGGCGGGTCGTCGGTCGTGACGATCTGCCGGGTGAGCGCGTTGAGGGAGGTGTGCGGCCCCTCGGAGGGGAAGCCGAAGACCGCGTCGAGTTCGGTGGCGGTGTCTCCGGCGGCCCCCGCCCTCGCCAGGCCGAATGCGTAACCGATGCTCAGAGGCGACAGGACGGTGTTGGCCCCGGGTTTCGCGGTCGCGGCGAACAGGGCGTGCCCGAAGGAGGTCAGACCGCGTACGGTCTCCGCGATCGGAGGGTCCTTCGGGACCTCCCGTTTCACCCCCTTCGCGGTGATCGCGCTGGACTCGGTCATGGCACACGCCGAAAGGGCGGCGACGGCCAGCAGGGCGGGTAACAGTCGGCGCATGTTCCTGAGACGTACGCCGCCGCCGGGCGGTTCACCCGGTTCGCGCGGCGTCCGGTTCGCCCGGTGGGCGGCATCAGGTGAGCGCGGCGAAGGCGCCCGCCCCGATGAGGGCGACGGCCCAGGCGAGATCGAGGTTGAACCACGCCTTGCGGAGCACCGCCACGCCCAGCCGCTCGTAGACGACCAGGGCCAGTACGGTGGTCGTCACCAGCATGGCCATCGTGTGCACCCCGGTCGCCAGCAGGCTCTGCGAGGCCAGCGCGGCGGCGTCGTGCCCGCCGTGGACCCCGTGCCCGCCGTGCCCGCCGTGCCCGCCGTGCAGGGTGACCGGGAGCACCATCAGCCCGGCCCCGTGGGCGGTGGCCATCAGGAACGACCATCCGGCCAGCTGCCACTTCGTCACCTTCATGCCGACCCAGCGGGGATGACGCCGCCTCAACAGCCGCCAGAGGCCGAACCCGCACACCACGGCCGCCACGCCGTACGAGACCGCCTTGGGCGGGGCGGCCAGCCGGGCCACCGACACCAGCCCGAGCGTGACCAGCACCGAGCCCGCGTGACCGAGCACGATGGGCGGCAGCGCGCGCAGCACCCCGTCGCGCGAGCGCTCCTGCAGTCCGAGCGCGACCGCGAAGAGCCAGCCCATGGCCGGGTTCAGGCCGTGGAAGGCGCCGAGCCCGGCCAGGATGAGCAGCGGTGTCAGATCCATCGGGCACGCCTTGAGAAGAGTGGGAAGGTGGCCTGTGGTCCCTCGGCCGGGGTCACGGGAAGCAGTAGGAGTCGGAGGAGGAGTCGCCGCCCTGCAGGCGGACCTGGTGCGCGCGCCGGCCGTCGGAGGCGAAGTCGACGAAGAAACCCGGATCGAGGGCGATCGAACCGTCGTCGGCGACGTCCACCTTCGCCATCCAGCCCGAGATGCCGTCGGGGTAGAAGACGTCGTCCCAGGAGCGGTAGAGCGAGTTGGTGAAATAGACCCGCCGTCCGTCCCTGCTGGCCTCGACCATCTGCGGCCCCCCGTTCAGCGCCCGGCCCGGAGCGGCCGGGTGACCGCCGCTCCCGGCGATCCCGCCGATCCGGACCGAGCCGGTCTCGCGCGGCGCGAACGGGTCGGAGACGTCGTACGCCTTGAGCTCGCCGGTGCCCCAGGCGGAGACGAGCAGGATCCGGTCGTCGAGGGTCAGCGAGATGTCGCTGACCAGCGGCGGTACCGCGCCGAACTGCTTGAGCGGCTCGGGCAGCAGGTCGGGGTCCGCGGGCTCGGCCGGGATCGTGATCGTCTTGCGGGCCTTCCAGACGCCGTTCTCCAGGTACCAGGTGAAGATGTTGGCCGACAGGTCCTCGACGTTGATCACGCTGTTGACGAAGCCGTAGGTCTTGGTCGGGTCGTGGGCGGGCCGGAGCTCCAGGGCCATCTGGTGCTGGTCGCCCAGGTCGATCTCCTGGAGGTGCCTGCGCTTGGCCAGGTCCCAGACGTGCAGCTTGTGGCCGTACTGCCGGCCGACCAGGAGCTCCAGCGAGGGCCCCGGCTCGATCTGGTTGGGCGTTCCCCACTCACTGGTGATCATCGTGTCGTGCCCGAGGTGCCACCAGAAGTCGTAGTGCAGCCGCTGCGAACCCCGGTCGGCCTCCCAGCGGCCCTTGGGTTCGAAGGTGTCGTGGTCGAGCGTGAACACACCGCCGGGCGCGTCGCCGTCCACGTTGCCGAGCGCGCTGACGTAGATGGCGTCGGTGCCGCAGTGGACGGTGTGCGGGCGGCTGTACCCGGTCTTCTCGAAGATCGTCTCTGGTTCGATCGTCTTGACGAGCTTGGGGGACCAGGGATCGTCCTTGACGTCGAAAATGTAGATCCTGCTGGACCTCAGACCGGGAAGGACCAGGTAGCGCCGCTCCACGTGCGGATGCGGCGCGTACGGGCACAGGGCCGCGCTGCACACGTTCCAGCCGAAGTGGTGGAGCTCGTCGCCGGGGACGGACATGTCGTGCACGTTGGCGATCGACCCGTTCGACAGGTCGATCGTGGCGAGCCCGTCGGGCCGGTCGTCACCGGTCGTGGCGAGCAAAGCGACGTAGGCGAGCTCCTCCTTCGGGGCCGCCATGGCCTCGCGGGCCGACGGGTAGAAGGTGGGGTCAGGCTGGATGAGTGCCACGGTGAACTCCTGAACTCGTAGCCGGAACCGGTACCCAACTAATCATGTAGGAAAACTGTCTGTTGTCCAGGGGTCATGTTGCGTGACCGGCGTGGACGGCGGTAGGGGCAGAGGTGCGAACGGAGAGGCGCGCGTCCGGCTGCTCGGTTCTACCGTTTCGCGGGCCGGTGAACGCGGGAGGCGGCCCGCGTGGTCGTGAAATCCGTATTAGAAGATTTCGGATGGAGATCCTCGGACAGGCGAAGAGGTGCGAGGCGCAATGCCCCGCACCTCTCCGTGTTTCAGTTGACGGCCACCTGCCCCGCACGGCCGTTCCCGAGTTTTACTTTCCCGGTCCTATGGACCTTCGGAGTAAACCGCCGGGCCGGGGCACGTCAATCGACCTGTTTCCACGAGGCCCCTGGAAAACCTCAGCAGATCCTCACAGGCGTGCAGAGACCCATGTGAGCAGCCCAGACGAGCGGGGCGCTGACAATCGGAGCCCTGACGATGTGGGCGGAGACGACCGGGTAACCGACAACCTGGGTACCGGTTGTCGTCCCTCCACTAGGGCCTTGCGGTCCGATGGGACCCTGCGGTCCGACCGGGCCCTGAGGTCCTATGGGTCCTGCGGGTCCCTCGGGTCCGGGTGCGCCGTCGGCGCCTGCGGGTCCTGCGGGTCCCTCGGGTCCGGGTGCGCCGTCGGCGCCTGCCGGTCCTGCGGGTCCTTCCGGTCCGGGTGCGCCGTCGGCGCCTGCCGGTCCTGCGGGTCCCTCGGGTCCGGGTGCGCCGTCAGCGCCTGCCGGTCCTGCCGGTCCTTCCGGTCCGGGTGCGCCGTCGGCGCCTGCGGGTCCTGCGGGTCCCTCAGGTCCTGCGGGTCCCTCAGGTCCGGGTGCGCCATCGGCGCCTGCGGGTCCTGCGGGTCCCTCAGGTCCGGGTGCGCCGTCAGCGCCTGCCGGTCCTGCCGGTCCCTCAGGTCCGGGTGCGCCGTCAGCGCCTGCGGGTCCTGCGGGTCCCTCAGGTCCTGCGGGTCCCTCGGGTCCGGGTGCGCCGTCAGCGCCTGCGGGTCCTGCCGGTCCCTCGGGTCCGGGTGCGCCATCAGCGCCTGCGGGTCCTGCCGGTCCTTCCGGTCCGGGTGCGCCGTCGGTGCCTGCGGGTCCTGCCGGTCCCTCAGGTCCTTCCAGCCCTTCTGGCCCGGCGGGTCCTTCGGGTCCTTCGGGTCCCTCCGGCCCTGCGGGTCCCTCAGGTCCTGCGGGTCCTTCCGGTCCGGGTGCGCCATCGGCGCCTGCGGGTCCTGCGGGTCCCTCAGGTCCTGCGGGTCCTTCCGGTCCGGGTGCGCCATCGGCGCCTGCGGGTCCTGCGGGTCCCTCAGGTCCTGCGGGTCCCTCGGGTCCGGGTGCGCCATCGGCGCCTGCGGGTCCTGCCGGTCCTTCCGGTCCGGGTGCGCCGTCAGCGCCTGCCGGTCCTGCCGGTCCCTCAGGTCCGGGTGCGCCATCGGCGCCTGCCGGTCCTGCGGGTCCCTCAGGTCCGGGTGCGCCGTCAGCGCCTGCGGGTCCTGCCGGTCCCTCAGGTCCGGGTGCGCCGTCGGCGCCTGCCGGTCCTGCGGGTCCCTCAGGTCCTGCGGGTCCCTCGGGTCCGGGTGCGCCGTCGGCGCCTGCCGGTCCTGCGGGTCCCTCAGGTCCTGCGGGTCCCTCGGGTCCTTCGGGTCCGGGTGCGCCGTCAGCGCCTGCCGGTCCCTCGGGTCCTGCGGGTCCCTCAGGTCCTGCGGGTCCCTCGGGTCCGGGTGCGCCGTCAGCGCCGTCGGCCCCGTCCGCGCCTGCCGGGCCCCTGGGACCTGCCGGGCCCCTGGGACCAGGTGGGCCCTGAATTCCGTCAGGGATCCGGCAAAGGAAGCTGGGCAGGCCCAGCCACCTGCACAGCGGGATGTAAACCGCGTCGCTCGCGGTCGGCTGCAGACCGCCATGAATGATCGTTCCGGTGGCTACGACGTCCCTGCTGCGGATCACGGTGGGCAGGGCGATGAAGTTCGTGCAAATGCTGGAGAGCATCACGGGGCAGGGGTCACCCTGCACGCTTCCAGTGGGTTGGATTCCGTTGTGACGAGACAGCGCCGATATTTGAAGTTGCGAATCGGCTGAAACTGGGACAGGGGAGTGCAGAAGAAGGACGGCCCCGGCGAGCGCGCCGCCCGCAAGGGTCCGTTTCATGAAAGTAGACACGTGCGTTGTCTCTCCCCTCCTATTGAGAGAAAACGCTGTACGGCCATTCTTGGAGCGTCCGGGAGATAGGCAGGAGAAGTATGGTTCGAATCCAGAATGGAAGCTTGATGGAGGGCGCGCGTTTCTTTGCGTTCCGTGAATTTGGGTCTCTTGATAAAGTGTTAATGGTGTCCTTGTCCTGATTAGTCGGATAAGCGAACCACGGTGAGATAAAGGGTAAATTACGCTAAGGGATTGTTTCGCGCTAAAGTTCCGTGGCCGGATCCAGTGTCCGGGTTCGGTGCCCGGCTCCATGCGGGTTCACCTGGCCGGACGGTGTCGCCGAGGTGCGGAAGGCCCGCCGGTAGGCGGAGGGAGAGGTGCGCATCGCCCGGGTGAAGTGGTGGCGGAAGGTCGCCGCGCTGTCGAAGCCCACCGCGGACGCGATCTCCTCCACCGGGACGGAGGTGGACTCCAGCATCGCCAGACTGGCCGTGACCCGCTGGGAGATCACCCACCGCAGCGGGCTCGTTCCGGTCTGCCGCCCGAAGTGCCTGATGAAGGTACGCCGGGACATGTGCGCGGCCTCGGCGAGGGCGGCGATCGTGATGGGTTCGGCGAGATGTTCCAGCGCCCAGGCCATCGCGCTCGCCATGGCGACACCGTCCTCCACCGGGGTGACCGCGGCCTGAATGAACTGCGCCTGCCCTCCGTCCCGGTGCGGGGGGATGACGAGTCTTCGCGCGACCTCGTTGGCCACGCCCGGCCCGTAGTCCTTGCGTACCAGGTGGATCAGCAGGTCCAGCCCCGCCGCGCTGCCCGCGCTGGTCAGCACGTCCGTACCGTCCACATAGAGCACGTCCGGATCGACTTTGACCCGCGGGAACCTCCGCCGGAGCAGGTCGGCGTACCTCCAGTGGGTCGTCGCCTCCCTGCCGTCCAGCAGTCCCGCGGCGGCCAGCGCGAACGCTCCCGAGCAGATGGACACGATCCGCGACCCTCGGTCGCGAGCCCTCCGCAGTGCCGTGACCACCTCGTGGGACACCTCGCCGCGGACGTCCGCCACCCCGGGCACGATCACCGTGTCCGCGGCCGCCAGCACGTCGAGGCCGTGCTCCGCCCGCATCGTGAACCCGCCCGTGACCCGCAGGTCGGTGCGGATCTCGGCGCAGACGTACAGCTCGTACCAGGGGACCTCCAACTCGGGGCGGGCGATGCCGAAGATCTCGACCACGCAGCCCAGCTCGAAGGGGGACATGCCGTCGAAGGCGAGCACGGAGACGGTGCGGGGCGTGGCGCGGGGCATCGGCGACGGGACGAACATGGCGAGATATTAACGATAAGCGGCATTCGTGCCACTGTCGGGACCGGCATCGCGACCGGCACCATTGCCCGTGCCGGGCATGGTGACCGGCCCTGTCGCCCATGCCGGGCGTCGCGACCGGCACCATCGCTCGGCCCGACATCATGGCGGCGCCGTCGCCCCACGCGGCCCTCGCCCCCTTACCCGAAAGGTCACACATGTCTGTCACCGCTCGTTTCTCCTCCGCCGTCACCGCGGTACCCGCGGCGGGGAACGCAGACGCGCTGGCGCACTTCGCCGCCAGGCTGGCGTTCGAGACCGACGTGTCCGACGTCGCCGCCGACCTGGCCGCCGGGGTCGGCGACATCGTCGTCGTCGACTCCCGGAGCCAGGAGAGCTGGGATCAGGGCCACATCCAGGGAGCCGTTCACCTGCCCACCGCGCTGATCGCCGCCCGCGCCCGCTCGGTCGTCCCCGCGGGGGTGACCGTGGTGACCTACTGCTGGGGTCCCGGGTGCAACGGCGCCACCCGGGCCGCGCTGGAGTTCGCCGGACTCGGTTACCCGGTCAAGGAGATGCTCGGCGGCTTCGAGTACTGGGTCAGGGAGGGCTTCCCCGTCGAGACCGCCGCGGGTGTGTCCCGCCGCCCCGTCGACGCCCTGACCGCGCCGGTCTCCGGCATCGCCTGCGCCTGCTGACGTCACTCCGCCAGGCGGCGGGCGTACGCGGTGGGGGACATGCCGATCACGGCGGTGAAGTCGCGGGTGAAATGGGACTGGTCGCTGTAGCCGAGGTCGGCGGCCAGCCGCGACCAGTCGGTGGCGGCCCCGGCACGTTCGGCGGCCTCGTGGATGCGGTAGCGGCGGATCACCCACTTGGGGGAGACGCCGACATGGTCGCTGAACAGCCGCTGCAGATGCCTGACGCTCAGCCCGTGCAGGGCGGCCAGGTCGCCGACGCGGACGATGGCCGGGTCGGCGAGCACGCTCGCGACGAGGTCCGCCGCCCGTTCGGCGACGGGGTCGCGGGCGGGCAGCCGCGCGAGCAGGAATCCCTCCAGCGCCCGCAGGGCCTCCTCGTCGGAGGCGGCCAGTACGGCCGGGGTCACCGTGTCGGCGTCCGGACCGAAGACCTGGGAGGCCGGCGTGAAGAGGTCGGTGATCGTGGAGAGCGGGGCGCCGAGGAAGGGACGGAAACCGGCCGGCCGGAAGCGGCTGCCGACCACGACCCCGGTGCCGGTCAGGATCTCCAGGTAGTCGCCGGTGATGACCCCGGCCACCCGGGAACCGTGCTCGTGGAAGACCAGGTTCACCGACGGGTGGGACACGATCCGCTGCTCGTACGGTTCGTCCAGCTCCCAGCGGACGATCCAGTGGTGCTCGACGAAGGGGGCCAGCGCCGGGTGGCACGCGTGGCGCCCGTAGCGGAACCTGGCCGCCCCGAAGTTCAGGATGCCCCGGGTGTCGTCGGCGGGCGCCCCCGTCACGACGGGATGGGGATGTGGACCCTCGGCAGGCCCTGGGGTTCCTTGCCCGGGTACTCGCCACCCAGCATGGTGGCCACGGTGTAGAGGTGCCAGGCCTGGTTGGGCTTCTTCAGGACGGGCTCGGCGAACAGCTTGCGCACCTCGTCGGGCCTGACGACGGGCGCCAGCAGGTCCAGGCGGCCGAGAACGTGGTCGCGCATCAGGCCGGTCAGCTCCGCGCCGGGGCTGGTCCGCCAGTTCCAGCCACCGCCACCTGTCTTCGGCGCGGTCAGCACCTGCGGCCTGCGCTGCCAGGGGTAGTAGCGCTTTCCGACGCTGAACCGCCACGGCTTGCCCTCGACCGGGATGTCCCTGAGCGAAGGGGCCAGGACACCGAGCAGCTCGTAGATGACCTCCTCCGACAGCCGCCAGGTCTGGTCGAGACCCAGCGCGGCGCGGACCACCCGGTTGTCGAGGAACGGCCAGACCTGGTCGCCCCTGCGCAGCGAGCCGGCCCGCGCGCCCGCGTGCCAGCGGCCGACCTTGTAGGAGATGTACATGTGGTCGAGCGCCTCCAGCGGAGCCCGCTCCCGCCAGGGCCCGGCCAGCTCGCGGGCGTGCTCGTTCGCCTCCTCGGTGAACAGCGCCGGGTCCCGCAGGAAGGTCACGTCCACCCGGCGGCGCAGCGCCTTCTCGCTCAGGTCGGTCTGGAGCAGCAGCAGGCCCCCGGCCCGCAGGATCTCCCCGCTCTGCCCGGACATGGTGGGCTTGGCGCTGTAGGGGAGGTAACCGACGATCGACTCGTACGCCGACGTCATGCCCTCGCAGGCGCGCAGCGTCTCGTAGGCCCGCGCGAGGGGGTGCTCGACGACGATCGCGTCCTTCTTCTCGGCGCGGGCCGGGGGGATGACGGTGTGCTCGACGCGGAGGGCGCGGGCGACCCGCCCGGCGATGATCACGTCGGGGTGGGTGTCCAGGCCGTTGGTGGTCGCGCGCAGCGGGATGCCGGCCGCGTGCAGTGTCGCGGCGATCAGGCGGCTGTCCCTGCCGCCGGTGAGGGCCAGGTTCACCGGCTCCCCGGCCGCGCGCAGCGGCTCCACCGTGGCCAGCAGCGCGCTCGCCAGCTCGCCGACCAGTTCCTTCTTCCCCCTGCGCGACGTGGGCGCGGGCACGGCGGAGGGGAGCGGGGTCGTGGAGATCGTACGGCGGCCGCCCCTGACGGTCACCGACGAGGACGGCGGCAGCGCGCTCACCCCGCGGTAGGGCGTCTCGTCCGACAGGAAGTACCCCTGCCTGATCATCGACTGCAGCGCGAGCACGTCCCACTCGACCCGGTCACCGCCGGCCGCGAGGTGGACCAGCAGCGCCCGGCTGCCGATCACGTGCACGTCGGGGGTCTCCGCGTAGTAGACCGGGCAGACCCGGTGGATCGCGGTGGCGGCCGACAGCTCGTCCTCGGTCGCCCGGAACGCCGAGAAGCACCCGCCGACCGCCTCGGTGTCCAGGGTCGGCATGCCCGCCAGCCGGTTCACGTCGTCGGGCGCGGCCAGGTAGCCGTTCACCCCGGTCACCCGGTCGTGCCCGGTCTCCAGCAGGGGAGGCTGCCGCGAGTCGTCCGGCTCGTTGGTCCAGGCGAACATGGCGATGCCGGGACGGTGCCACTCCCGGGATCTGATGACCTCGGGCGGTACGGGGAACGCGCTGTCGATGGCGCCCCTGACGGTGTGCAGCATCGTCTCCGGTATACCGGCCTCCGGGTGTTTGGCCGCGAGGCCGAGATACACGCGCATGGTGCAGGATCCTATGCCGCGTTTTTTCAAGACAGCTGTGAGTCCGGCCCGACAGCATGACCGTCATGAACGGGATGCTGTCACGCGCCGTCACCGGCGCGGCGACCGTCGCCCGCGGCGTCCGCGACGACCAGCTGGACCTGCCCACCCCCTGCGACGGTTTCGACGTACGGGAACTGCTCGACCATCTGGCCTGGACGGCCGCGATGTTCGAGGCGCCGGCCCGCCGCGAGCAGCCGCCGCCGCAGGGACGGCGAACGGGGGTCTTCGGGGAGGAGGTGCCCGTGGCGGAGGACGCCTCGCCGTTCGAGCGGGCACCCGGGCTCGGCGGGCGGGATCCGGCCTGGAAATCCTGATCACGCGCCGAACACGGTTTGCGCTCGCTTGGGTCAAGCTCCCGGCGGACCGGCGGGGGGAGTCGTCGTAGGGGATGACCCGCATCCCTAGGAGGCGACATGAAGTCACGTCCGCTCGCCATCGTCCTCGCCGTGCTCGCCCTGTTGTTCGCCGCCGCCTGCGGAGGTTCGGGCGCCGTCGAATCCGCCGGCCAGCCGATGCCCGAATCCGGGAAGGGGATCCCGTCCATGCCCCCGGACGGTCGTCCGCCCGCCGCCGGAGAGGACACCGCCGAGAACGAGACCGAAGCCCGGGCCACCACCGGAAGCGAGGCGCCCGAGGCCGATGCCACCCGGCGGCGCGACACCTCCGCCGAGCAGATCTCCACCTTCGCCCTCGACGTGGACACCGCCTCGTACGGCTACAGCAAACGGACCCTCGACGAGGGCAGGCTGCCGGAGGCGGGCCAGGTCAGGCCGGAGGAATTCGTCAACTCCTTCAAGCAGGACTACGCGGAGCCCGGGGACGACGGTTTCACCGTGCACATGGACGGCGCCCGCACGCCGGGGAACGGCACCGCGCTGCTCCGCGTCGGCCTGCAGACCCGCCGGGCGAGCGCGGAGGCCCGGCGCCCGGCGAACCTCACCTTCGTGGTGGACGTGTCCGGCTCGATGGACGAACCCGGCAGGCTCGACCTGGTCAGGGAGGCGCTGCACAAGCTCGTCGACCAGCTCGGGCCCGGCGACCACGTCTCCCTCGTGGCCTTCAGCGACCAGGCGGACGTCGTCCTCTCCATGACCCCGGCGACCGAGAAGGAGGAGCTCCACGCCGCCGTCGAGCGCCTCGCCATCCAGGAGTCGACGAACCTGGAGGCGGGACTGACCAGCGGCTACGCGGTGGCCGCGGCGGGTTTCAGGCCGGTGGCCGTCAACCGTGTCATCCTGCTCTCCGACGGCCTGGCCAACGCCGGTGACACCACCTGGCAGGGCATTCTCGACCGGGTCGCGGACGCCGCGGGCAAGAAGATCACGCTGTTGTGTGTCGGCGTCGGCCGCGACTACGGTGACGAGCTGATGGAGCAGCTCGCCGACAACGGCGACGGCGCCGCGGTCTACGTCAGCTCCGTAGACGACGCGCGCAAGGTCTTCGTCGAGCAGCTCGCCACCAACATCGACCTGCGCGCCCGCGACGCCAAGGCGCAGGTCGTGTTCAACCCCTCGGCCGTGGAGTCCTACCGCCTGATCGGCTACGAGAACCGGCAGATCGCGACCGAGGACTTCCGCGACGACAGCAAGGACGGCGGCGAGATCGGCCCCGGCCACTCGGTGACGGCACTGTACGAGGTCCGGCTGCGCGGCGGGGCGTCGGGACAGCTGGCCACCGCCACCGTGCGCTGGCAGGATCCCGACACCCGCGACCCCGCGGAAGCCGCCCGTTCCCTGGAGACGGGCGACCTGGCGGCCTCGCCGTGGGAGGGGCCCACGCCGAGGTTCCAGGTCGACGTGGTGGCCGCGGGCTTCGCGGAGTATCTCCGCACCGGGGAGGGGATCGCCGGAGCCGAGCCCGACGACCTCGCCGCCCACGCCGACCGCCTGGCCGCGTCCACCGAGGACCCGGCGGTGACCGAGCTCGCCGAACTGATCGAGAAGGCCGCGTCGCTCCGGTAGGCGCCCGCACCCGCGTCGCCCGTACGCGCGAATCGTGATCGGGTGGGCTGGCTCCCCGTGAGCCGGCCCCGTGGGAGGTCCGTGCCGCCGGTCCCCCGACGGCGACCGGACCGTGAGCGGGGGCGGGGGCGAGGGCGCCCACGGTTACAGGGTGCGGGGTGATTTCCTATACACTGGCGTGGTCGCCGGGCCGGGCCCGGGGACATGGTTACACCCGAGGGGCTATGGCGCAGCTGGTAGCGCGCCTCCATGGCATGGAGGAGGTCTGGGGTTCGAATCCCCATAGCTCCACTTCGGTGACTGGGGTCCGCTGTTCGCAGGCTTGAAGCCTGCTCCCGGCGGGCCCCTTCGTCGTTCACCCGGGGGATCGGCACGCTCGCCGGCGTGATCGGCGTGATCGGCGTGATCGGCGTGATCGGCGTGATCGACCGGGATCCATCGGGGTCGACGAGACCGGCCATGAGCGTGCTCCCCAGGTGTTCCCCGGGGAGCACGCCACATGGCCGGTCGTTTTTCAGGCGCCGGCCCCCGGATGAGGGGGCAGCGGAGCGTTCACCGGAAGGATCACTGGCCGGTGATCACGAAGCTCGTCCCCGGCTGCCTCACGATGTCGCCGTCGGCCGAGTTGGTGATGGTCACGTTCGACAGGACCGCGTTGCCGCGGGCGCCGCTCATGGCCAGGATCCCGGCCCCGTTGTTGGACTTGTCGATCTTCACGTTGGTGATCGCGACGTTCGGCATGTTGCCGCCGCCCGTCTTGAACTGGATGCCGTCGTAGGTCGAGTCGGAGATGTCGGTGTCGCGGACGGTGACACCGGTGATGTCGCTGCCCTGCGGGAACAACGTGATCGCGCCGAACTCCTGATCCTCGTTCCAGAAGGCGCCACCCGTGCGGTACAGCCCGTTGTTGGCGAGCAGCGTGGTCCCCGAGAAGGGCAGGGGGCTGTGGTCGGTCGCCAGCATGATGCCCGGGTAGTTCATGGTGTCGTAGATCAGGTTGTTCTCGGCGGAGTTGTCGTAACCGCCGTAGATCGCGATGCCGTTCGCCCGCCAGGGCAGCTGGATGGTGTTGTTGACGAAGTGGTTGTCGTGCGTGTTGTCGACGACCCGGTCCTTCACCGCCTGGTTGGCCCAGATCGCCAGGGCGTCGTCGCCGGTGTTGCGGAACGAGGAGTTGAACACCCGCGAGTTCCGCGTGCCGTTGGTGAAGTTGATGCCGTCGGCGTAGGTGTTGCGGATGCGCATGCCGCTGAACAGCAGGTTGTCGCCGGGGCCCCACAGGGCCGGGATGTTGTCGTAGTCACGGCCGACCCAGGCACCCACGTTGGCGTGCTCGATCCACACGTTGGTGATCTTGGTGTTCTCGCCGAACCGGCCGTTCAGGCCCACTCCGCCCTCGTCGTTGCCGTCTCCGCCGCGGATGCGGCCCGAGCCGAAGATGGCGATGTCGGAGATCTGGGTGTTGCTGTCGATGTCGAAGCCGAAGTTGCCCTCGTGCGGGTGGTTGATGCCGCCCACCACGTCCTGCGGCTCGGTCAGGGTGTACAGCTGGGAGTGCCACATGCCCGCGCCGCGGATCGTGACGTTGCTGATGCCCACCTGGTTCCACTGACCCCGGTTCAGCGGGTCGTCGGTGAGGATCTTCTGCTCCTGGCGCCACTGGCCCGCCGGGATCCACACGCAGCTGATGACGCCGTTCTGGTCGTCCGTCACCGCCCGCTGGATGGCGGCCGTGTCGTCGAGACCGTCGTTGGGCACCGCGCCGTAGTTCGTGATCGAGGTGCAGCCGGCCGGCTGGCTCGCCGCCGGCGCCACCTGCTCCAGGTCGATCAGGTCGATGACGTAGAACGAGGCCGTGTCGCCCGCGTCGCGCTGCAGCTTGAACTTGGTGCCGGCCGGGTAGCTCTGTGAGAGCAGCGCGTGCGACTCGTCGAACAACCTCCGGGCGTCGGCCTGGGGGGTGTTCGACAGCGCCTCGGGGCCGTCGGTGTTCCCGTACAGCCAGCTGTGGCGCGAGGAGAGGGTCAGCTTCCTGGAGAAGGCGCCGTTGATGTAGAGGCTGATGGTGGCCTCGATGCCGCCGCCGCCCGCCGCGTCGGGGATGGAGTTGCGGACCACGATCGAGTTGGAGGGGTTGGTCGAGGTGAACTCGACGAACTGGCCCGTGCTGTTCAGCCGCACCGACTTGCGGCCCGAGGACTCGGTGGCGAAGTTGGTGTGCCCGAAGGTGCGCAGCGGGTCGGTCTCCAGCAGGGTGCCCTGGTAGTTGGCGGCCTCGGCCTCGTACTCGACGTACGGGACGGCCGCGCCGCGCCCGACCACGATCGACTGCGAGAACGTGTTGTTGTTCTCGTTCGTCTCGGTGACGGTGTTGGTCGCGTCCGCGGTGGCGGTGATGGTGGCGCCGCCGCTGGTGGCGGTCCAGCTCCCGCTGACGGCCACGTTGGCCGTCGCGCCCGCGGCGATCGACGCGGTGTTGCCGTTGAGCGTGGTGCCGCCCACCGCCACGCGGGTGACCGTGGTCGTGCCCGACGCGGCGGTTCCCCGGTTCCGCACCGCGACGGTGAACGTGACCGGCGCGCCGACGGCCGGGTTCTGCGGGCTGGAGGTGACGCCGAGGACCTGCAGGTCGGGACCGGGAGCCTGCGAGACCACCAGCGGCGACGAGGCGGTGAGGGTGTTGTTGCCCTCGTTCTGCTCGAAGACCGTGTTGTCCGCGTCGACCCTGGCGCTGACCGTGTAGCTGCCCTCGCCGCGAGTGCCGATGTTGTGGGTCACTGTGGCGGTGGCGCCGGCGGCCAGAGCGGGGACGGCGACGGTGCCGGCGAGGGTGCCGTCGAGGTTGAGGTTGACGCTGTCCGCCGGAGAGGCGGCGTTGCCCGCGTTCCTGACCGTGGCCGACAGCGTGATCGCGCCGGCCTCGCTCGGGGACGCCGGGGTCCAGGAGAGGTTCGTGACCGTGAGGTCGGGGTTCGGCGCGGGGACGCCGATGACCTGGAACTCGGCGACCTGGCCGCCGGGCGCGCCGCTGTTACCGGTGAACCTCAGTTGGACGTCGGCGACGGTGGCGCTGAAGGTGATCGTCACCGAGTTGCCGGAGGCCGGGTTGAACGTGTAGTTCTGCGCCGACACCAGGTTGGTGTATCCCGTGGCGTTCTGCTCACGGCCCAGGACCTGGATGTTCTGCGTACGGGTGCCCCACGCGGAGTCGGGGTTGAGCTTCACCACGACAGAGCTGACGCCGGCGTTGGCGCCGAGCCTGGCGGTCAGCGTGTTCGGGAACGCGCCGGAGTTGGCCTCCCAGTAGGTGGCCAGGTTGTTGTCGTTCGCGTTGGCGGCGACGAACGAGTGCACGTGGCCTGACGCGACCATCTCCTTGCCGATCGCCAGGTTCGTGCCGGGGTCGCCGGTGCCGTTGCGGGTCACGGAGTTGCTGTTGGCCGACTGGTTGCCCGCCGCGTCCTTGGCCCGTACGAAGTACGTCACGGTCGCCGACGCCGGCTGGTTGTCGGTGTAGGTCAGCACGTTGCCGACACTGCCCCGCAGCTGGTTGTTGGCGTAGATGTCGTACCCGGTGACGCCCACGTTGTCCGTGGAGGCGTTCCAGGCCAGCCTGATCTGACCGGTGGCCGGCTGGGTGAAGGCGAGGTTGCCGGGGGCCGACGGGTTCTGGTTGTCACCGCCGGCGGCGGCACCGTAGATCTCGAACTCGGAGATCTGCGCGGCGGGCCAGCCGGTGTTGGCGGTGATGTTGACACGCCAGTAGCGGTGGGTCGCGGCGCCGAAGTCGATCGTGACCGTGTTGCCGGTCGCCGGGTTGAACGTGTAGGTCGCCGAGCCCACGACCGTGCTGAAGGTGTTGCCGTCGGCGCCGCCCTGGACCGAGAGCGTCTGGGTGCGGGTCTCCCAGACGGCCGGCGGGGGCAGCTTCAGGACGATCTGGTCGACGCTCGTGGCGGCGCCGAGGTCGATCCGCGCCCACTGCGGGAAGCTGTTGTTGGCGCTTTCCCAGTAGGTGGACTGGTTTCCGTCGTTGATGGCGGACACCGCCTGGCCGCCCGTGGAGCTGCTCGCCAGGGTCGCCTTGCCCGGCGACAGATTGGGGCCGGCCGCGGCGGAGGCCGGGACGACCGACCCCACCATGAGCAGGCCGGCGGCGGCGACCATGGTCGCCACCAGCCGTAACGGTCTGTACAGCATTCTCATTCGCGCTCTTCTTCTCTCGTCAGGCACGGCGGGGCCGAGGCGTGAAGGCTGCGCCTTCACCGCACACGTAATGGGGGGCAGGTGCACGACGCAGTGCATCCCTGGAGAGTTGCGAGGAATAGCAAGAAACTGAACAATAGATTGCAATATTCTTGCATGACGTTGGCCAAATGTTACATACGTGCTACGGGCGCGTCAACGGCTGGGAAGCAGCTTTCTCAACCGGCTCGACGCGAGATGTGACAAGGGGTCAGAACGGCGGTGAATGCCGGGCCGTGGCTGTGGCCGTGGCCGCCGGGCGCGGGTATCGGTCTGTGAGCGCTGGGCTGTGGACGCCGGGCGCCGGCATCGGCCTGTGAGCGCGGACATGTGGGCGCCGGGTCACGGGCGCGGGGTCACGGGCGCGGGGTCACGGCGCCGGTCCGTGGGCGCCGGGCGTGGGTCACCGGGATGCGGGCACCGGTCTCGCGCGCCGGACGGCCGGATCGCCGGCCTCGGCGGAGGCGGAGGGGGCATCCCCGCGCGTCGCCTGCTGCCGTACGCCGGCGCGCGCGGGGGCGGTCGTTCTCAGCCCAGTTCGTAGTCGAGGTGGAAGGAGTGGGCGCCGTCGTCGTTGACGATCTGGCCGCCGCCCCGGATGCCCGACAACTCGCCGGTGCCGGAGTCGGGGAGGATCGTCCAGCTCAGCGCCGACTCGCCCGCGTGGCCCGTGGCCGTGTGGTGGAGCACGAAGGTGCCCTTGCGGCCGTGCGCGATGCCGGTGAAGCGCTCGAAGCCGGCGTAGGCCGCCGACGTCTCGACCTGGGAGATCGCGGTGATGATGTCGGTGGTGCTGGTGCCCACCAGGTCGCCGTCGAAGGTCTTGGTGATGTGGACGCGGGAGAGCGTGGCTCCCTCGGCCTCGTCGTAGGGCTGTGGGTCCCAGCTGTCGATGGTGAAGGTTCCTGTGGCGCGAGGCATGTGGGGCTCCCTTGTGGAATTCCGGATCTCGCGCCCATCCTGGCGACCGTACCTGCCATCTGATGTCAGATACGGGCCCGCTCCGGACTCCCTAGGACAGCCTCCACTTGTCCATGTTCCAGGTGATGGTCGACTGCGCGGGGTTGGGGACGACGTTCTGGAGCGTCTCGTCCCACGCGCTGAGGCCCGGGTGCTGGAACAGCGGGATGGTGGCCAGGTCGCTCCAGAGCCGCTTCTCGATCGCGCCGATGATCGGGTCCTGGGCCGCCAGGTCCACCGTCGAGTTCAGCTTCGCGATGAGGCGGTCGACCTGCCTGCTGGAGTAGCAGCCGTTGTTGTTGCCCTTGTTCTGGGCGTCGCACTTTCCCGGCGAGGTGAAGTTGGAGGCCCAGCCGCTGACCAGGGCGGAGCCCGACCAGGCGAACAGGGCCACGTCGTAGCCGTTGGCCGGCATCACGGTGCCGAGGAAGTCCTCGGAACCCTTGTCGACGACCTTGAAACCGGCCTTGTTGCAGGCGTCGATGATGAGCTGCACCGCCGCGGTACGGCGCGGGTTCGGGGTCTGGTAGCCGATGCTGACCTCCAGGCCCGTCCTGCCCGCCTCCCGCAGCAGCGCCCTGGCGCCCGCGATGTCCTGCCGCGCGTACACGTCCGCGCTGCCGCTGGCCGCGACGACCCTCGCGCTGTTGGCCTGGAACGGGGCCACGGTACGGACCTGCAGGGGCTTGGCGGAGGGGGAGACGGGCCCGATCAGGGTGTTGACGATGAGCTGCCTGGGCACGCACCTGGCGAACGCCTCACGCAGCCTCCTGTCCCTGAACGGGCTGGAGTCGAAGTTGAAGTCCAGGTGCTCGTAGGTGTACTTCTCGAAGACGTCGACCTCCACGCCACGCAGCGACTGCAGCTGCCTGAGCACGTCGGGTCCCGGCTGCGGCTCGACGATCTGGACCTCGCGGTTCTGCAGCGCCTGGGCCTGCTCGTCGAGGGTGATGAAGCGCTCGACGATCGTCGGGGTCGCGGCCGGGGTGCCCCACCACCTGTCGTTGGCGACCAGGGTCAGCCGCTGCCCGGCGTCCAGCTTGGAGAGCTTGTACGGCCCCGAGGACGGGATCAGCTCGGCGTCGGGCAGCCTGCCCTCGGAGACCCAGCCGTCGTTGAAGAACGTGATGCCCTTCGCGATCCTCCTGGAGTCGCCCTCCCTGACCGCCGCGATGAAGTCCTCCTCGGACAGGCCGTCCTGCTTGGCGATCACATGGGCGGGCATCATCTCGGTGGCGCCAGGACCCCCGGCCACCCAGTCCGCGAACGGCTTGTCGTAGACCAGGGTGAACTTCTTTTCGCCCTTGCGGCAGTCGGGCACCTTGGTGTCCCGCAGGCCGGTGGTGTCGGCGGAGGCGAAGCCCCCGACCTTGCCGGACCGGAAGGCCCACCACAGCATGACGTCGTCGCAGTCGATCGGGACGCCGTCCGACCAGACCGCCTTGTCGTTGATGGTGTACTCGACGCTCAGCGGGTCGTCGGAGACCTTCTCGTACGTCCCGAAGTCCTTGTCGGGGGTGATCGCGCCCTTGTCGCCGTAGAACCAGAAGCCCGTCAGCACCCGCTGCAGGGGAGCGGCGTTGCGCGTGGCGTTCTCGGCGGTGGTGTTGTTGTTGTAGGAGTGGAACTCCTGCTCGTACGCGTAGGTGATGGTCTCGCTCGGCAGGGCCGACTCCGAGCCGGAGGCCGCGGGGTCGTCCGCCGGGCCGGTGTCCGCGCAGGCGCTCAGCAGGAGCGCGCCACTCGCGAGCAGTGCCAGGAACCTTCCCGGCCTTCGTGCGTGGAACACGGCACCACTCCTTCGATCGCCCGGTCCCCGGTCTGTCCCCGTACCGGTCGAGCATCGTCACTTCGTGTGGCCGGGCGGAACCCGGACCGGCATCGCGTCTCCCCATGACCATGCCGAACGCGAGACCCTCAAATGAGGAGAATAGGAAAAACACCACCTTTGAGCGAATTTACCCAATATGTGAGATAGCCGTCTCACGGGTTCGGATCACGGGCATGTCCCGCGAGAAGGGCCGTGGCCTGATTCTTGCGGTTATTGGCGCTCGGGCCACTCGTGGGCCCGTGTGCCGTCCCTCGATTATGGAGCGCATGACAACGACCCCTCGGGCGCCCGAACGCACGCTGCACCGCGCCTGGATCGTGGCGGGAGTCGCGTTCGTGGCCATCCTCGGCGCGGCCGGGTTCCGGGCGACGCCCGGCGTGCTGATCACACCGCTCCAGGAGGAGTTCGGCTGGTCCCGGGGCACGATCTCACTGGCCGTCTCGGTCAACCTCATGCTGTACGGGCTGACCGCACCCTTCGCCGCCGCCCTCATGGACCGCTTCGGCATGCGCAGGGTCGTGACGTACGCCCTGCTGCTGGTCGCCGCGGGCAGCGGGCTCACCATCCTGATGAACGCCCCCTGGCAGCTCATCCTGTGCTGGGGCGTGCTGGTCGGTCTCGGCACCGGCTCGATGGCCCTGGTCTTCGCCGCCACCCTCACCGAACGCTGGTTCGTCCGCCACCGCGGACTCGTCACCGGCGTGCTCACGGCGGGCGGCGCCACCGGGCAGCTCGTCTTCCTGCCCGTCCTCGCGCACCTGGCGGCGGACAGGGGCTGGCGGTCGGCCGCCGTCACGGTCGCCGTCGCCGCCCTCGTCGTGGTCCCCCTGGTCTGGTTCCTGCTGCGCGACCGGCCCGAGGACGTGGGCACCACCGCCCTCGGCGCCGACCCCGCCGCGCCCCCGGCGGTCCGGCCAGCGCGGGCCGGCGGTGCCGCCTCACGCGCCCTCGGCGTGTTGCGGAGCGCGGCGCGTACGCGTCCCTTCTGGCTGCTCGCCGGGGGGTTCGCGATCTGCGGGATGAGCACCAACGGCCTGGTGGGCACCCACTTCATCCCCGCGGCCCACGACCACGGCATGGCCGAGCCGGTCGCCGCGGGGCTGCTCGCCCTGGTCGGGATCTTCGACGTGGTCGGCACCGTCGCGTCCGGCTGGCTGAGCGACCGGGTCGACTCGCGCGTCCTCCTCGGCGCCTACTACGGCCTGCGCGGCCTGTCGCTGATGGCGCTGCCGAGCCTGTTCGGGGCGACCGCCGAGCCCAGCATGCTCGTCTTCATCATCTTCTACGGCCTCGACTGGGTGGCCACGGTCCCGCCGACCGTCGCCCTGTGCCGCCAGATCTACGGTCCCGACGGGGCCGTGGTGTTCGGCTGGGTCTTCGCCTCCCACCAGGTCGGCGCCGCGATCGCCGCGGTCGCCGCGGGAGTCACCCGCGACCACTTCGGCGCCTACGACCTCGCCTGGTACGCCGCGGGTCTCCTCTGCCTCGCCGCCGCCGTCATGTCGATCGTCATCACCAGGAAGCCCGTCACCGGGAACCCCGTCACGGTGACGTCCGGCACCGGCGAGGTCACCACCGAGGAGCAGGCATCCTTGAAGGCGTGAGAGAACGAGGCGGGGCGGCGGCGACGGGCGGCGGGGACGGCGAGGGCGGCGAGGGCGGCGAGGGCGGGGACAGGGACAGGAAGGTCCTCCCGCTCGTGGTGCGGATCGAGCGCTCCGCGCCGCCCGCGCGGACCGACGCCCTGGAGGCGGCGGCCCTGGCCGTGCTGGCGCTGCTCGACGACCCGCGCGCCCTCGACGGCGGCGAGTGGGCCGAGGCCGTACGGGCCTGGGACGGCAGCCGGTTCAGGAAGGTCGTCCGGCGGGCGCGCGGGGCGGAGTGGCGCAGGGTGCTCGACCTGCCCGGTGTCACCGTCACCTCGGGCACCGCCGAGGTCCGCGTCCACCCGCCGGTCCCGCTGGACGGCTGGCCCAGGGACCTCTCCAGGCTCCAGGTGTCCGGGACCGAGCTCGCCGACCCCTCCGAGCCGGGACCGCCGGGGGACGTGGTGCTGTGGCTCAACCCCGGGCTGACGATGTCGGCGGGCAAGGCCATGGCCCAGGCCGGGCACGCCGCCCAGCTCGCCTGGCAGGCGAGCGGGGACGACACCAGGAGGGCATGGCGGGACAAGGGCCTGGCTGCCTCGGTGCGGACCGCCGATCCCGCCGCGTGGGCCGGGCTGGTCGCCTCTGGCCTGCCGGTGGTCAGGGACGCCGGGTTCACCGAGATCGAGCCGGGCTCCCGCACGGTCGTCGCGGACGCTCCGTGGCTGCGCGGGGACGGCCGGTGATCGGCGGGCGACGCGTGAGCCGGTGATCGGCGGGTGACCGGCATGGGGGCGCAGGCGTCCACGGGGGAACGGCCGGTGACCCGGTCCGGGGGACGAGCGGTCAGCGGGGCATCCTGACGATGTCGGCGAGCACGCCGCCCTCGGGGGTGAGCCGCGCCGCCGACGGGCTGTCGTGGACCACCAGGAGGCGCTCGCCGTCGAGCACGGTGATCCCCTCCGGGTGGTCGTTCCCGTTCCCGTGCGGCAGGTCGCCGACGAGTTCCAGCTCGTGCCGTACCGACGGCTCGTCCTCCGGGTCCCAGCGCAGCACCCGGACCGGGCCGTCCAGGCTCATGGTCGGCCCCGCGAGGATCAGCAACCCGCCCCGGTGCGGGCACATGTCGCGGACACCGAGCCCGCCGAGGTTCAAAAAGTGCGTCCGGTATGGCCTGCCGTCGATGGGGGCGAGCCTCAGACTGCCGGGACGCCGGGGATCGCTCTCCGGCCGGATCTCCAGCATCGCGGCCCAACCGCGCAGCACCGGGCCGCGCAGGCCGACGAACAGGCGGTCGTCGAGCACGGCGATGCCCTCGATGTCCAGCCCGTTGTCCTTGCTGGGAATCGCCACGAAGGGGGCGAGGTGCGGATCGTCCGCCAGCAGGTCGGCCAGGTTCCGGCCGGGACCCGCCAGGATCTCCGCCCTGCGGGAGCCGTCCTCGCGGGCCGGGGTGGCGCCGACGAGCGGCAGCCGTACGAGGATGTAGCGGTTCTCCTCGCGCACCACGCTGCCGAGACGGCGGCGGGCCTTGTTCGGCGGATGCCCCTTCTTGACCCGCCTGCGCTTGAGGCTGTGCGACCCGATCGCCCAGAGCCAGCCGTCCGCCCGGCCCAGGCCCTCGATGTCGGCCTCCTCGTCGCGCCCGGCCGGCAGGTCCACGAAATCGGCGAGGTGGAAGGTGCGCTGGTCGTCGAAGCGCCCGGCGCGGAACGCCAGATGCTCGACGGTGGCGGTCTCGTCACCGGCCAGCCAGAGCCCGAGGGCGTCGGTGCGCACGGCCGACAGGTTGGTGTGCGTCCTCGCCTCGCGTGAGGAGACGTCGAACCTGAGCTCCACCTGGTGTTCCACGAACATCCTGGAATCATCGCAGGGTGTTTCGCGCGAGGAAGGGGAAGGTACTCGTTCCCGAAGTGTGATGGGGATCCCGCACGGGAAAACAGGATTTGTCGTACGCTCCCGATCGTGCTCGATGGGTTGGGTGGGACTCAGGGGACCCGGGAGACGGGTCCCGCGCCGACATACGTGACCGCGGAGGCGGCCACATCGGAGATGCCGAGAATCGTGGCTGAGAGCCCCCCGAAGCTACCGGATTCCCCCGTGAAGCGGTCCCGTATCGGCGACCTGCCGATGCGCGTCATCTACCGCATCCTGGCCGTCGGCCTCGCGGTGATCCTGGCCGCGGTCGCGGCGGTGGTCGGCTTCGTCTCCTCGGGCTCCCCAGATCAACCGGGCGAGGGAAAGACGGGGCAGATCGCCGCGCCATCTGCCGCGCCACCCTCGTCCGGTCCAGGCTCGGCGGAGCCGTCCGTCCCCGCGACTCCGGCGACGGAGCCGTCCGCCTCGGCGTCGGAGCAGGCGTCCGCTCAGTCCTCCGCCGAGGCCTCCCCGGCGCAGTCGGCGCAGGCGTCCCCCTCGGAGAGCCCCGCCGAGACGGCCGCTCCCTCCTCGCCGCCCGACGGCTCGGAGCCGGCGCCCGACCGCAGCGCCGTCATCGCGGCCCTCGCCGATCCCCGGGTGCCCGACCTGCCGCGTGACAAGCGGCTCGGCCGCCTGCCCGGCAAGGCGGACAAGAGCAAGCGACGCGTCCAGGACGGCAAGTCGGGCGTGTCGCTGGTCCGCCTGGGCAAGCCCTGGAAGGTCTTCGGCGCGTCGCCGTTCTCCACCAAGCAGGTGCTGCCGAAGGCGAAGGGCGCCGCCCACCGGGGGATGCTCGCGACCTGCCCGGTGCCGATCCTGGTGCAGAAGGAGTCCAAGGACACCGCGGTGCTGGCCGCCCGGTGGACGCTCAACCACCACCCCAAGGGCGGCAAGATCACCTGGACCGCCTCGCAGCCGATCAAGGACGGCTGGCTGCTCGCCTACCGGGTGAAGTACAAGCTGAAGGGCAAGACGCGCTCCTCCATGGCCGCCGTCGCCGTGACCGAGATCTCCGGTGCCAAGCCCGCGATGCTCTTCGCGACGATCCCCGACGCCCAGAGCAAGTACTGGCGGGCCATCAACACCGCGGTCTCCTCCCTCAGATTGAAGTGAGCCTCACCTGGGCAGGAATCGCCTTGTCCGTGTGACCTGGTGAAACTCGGGGGATTTTCACGGCCGGCCGCTTCGCCGCCGCACGCGTGACGACCTCCCGCCCGCTCGCCGGGCGCGGGGTTCGGCTCTCCTGCGGAAGGCGGCCCCGGTTCGAGGGCCCGGACTGAGCCGGGCGTCCCGGGCGCGCCTCCGGGACGCCCGGCCAGGCCGACTCCCCCGAGCCGTCGAGGGGGAAGTCGTGAACCGACCGGCGTCTCAGGAACGCAAGGGTGCCGGCCCCGACACGCCCGACAAGGGGAACGAGACCAAGCCCTGGCGGTCCGAGGGCCTGCCCGGCGACGGGGCGCCCACCCCGCAGCGCCCGAGGTTCAACTGGGTGCGCTTCCTGATGACCATGGTCATCGTCTACGCGGGCTTCTTCATCGTCTCCTCGTTCTTCGAGGAACCCACCGAGCCGATCTCCTACACCCAGTTCACCCAGCAGGTTCAGGCGGGGAACGTCAAGGAGGTCTACGCCACGGGCACCGCGATCCAGGGCACCCTCAGGAAGGCGGCCCGCGACCCCGACAGCGACAACGTCACCTACCACAAGTTCTCCACGGAGCTGCCGGTCTTCGCCGACCGGGCCGGGCTCTACCAGCGGCTCCTCGCGACGAAGGTGAACATCAGGGCCGAGCCCGTCGGCGGGAACCTCCTGTCGAACCTCCTGCTGTCCCTGGTCCCGGTCCTGCTGCTGGGCGGCCTGTGGATCTGGCTCGTCCGGCGCGCGGCGTCCGGCGCGATGGGCGGCGGGATGGGCGGCCTCGGAGGTCTCGGCGGCCTCGGCAGGTCCAGGGCGGCCAAACCGGTGGAACCGGCCAAGGTCCGGGTCGACTTCGACGACGTCGCGGGCATCGACGAGGTCGAGAACGAGGTCGCCGAGGTGGTCGACTATCTCAAGGACCCCGACAAGTACCGGCGGCTGGGGGCGAAACTGCCCAAGGGCGTGCTGCTCTCCGGGCCGCCCGGCACCGGCAAGACCCTCCTCGCCCGCGCCGTGGCGGGGGAGGCCGACGTGCCCTTCTTCTCGGCGAGCGCCTCGGAGTTCATCGAGATGATCGTGGGGGTCGGGGCCTCGCGGGTGCGCGAGCTGTTCGACGAGGCCCGCAAGGTCGCGCCGTCGATCATCTTCATCGACGAGATCGACGCGATCGGCAGGGTGCGGGGCGGCAGCACCATCGGCGGCCACGACGAGCGCGAGCAGACCCTGAACCAGATCCTCACCGAGATGGACGGCTTCACCGGCTCCGAGGGGGTCATCGTGATCGCCGCCTCCAACCGGGCGGAGGTCCTCGACCCGGCGCTGCTGCGTCCCGGCCGCTTCGACCGTACCGTCGTGGTCTCCGCGCCGGACGCCGAGGGGCGGCTGGCGATCCTGCGCGTCCACAGCCGGGGCGTGCCGCTCGCCGGCGACGTGGACCTGGAGCGGCTCGCCAGGACCACTCCCGGCATGACGGGCGCGGACCTGGCCAACCTGGTCAACGAGGCGGCGCTGCTCGCCGCCAAGCGGGGCAACGACAGGGTCGACGCCGCCGACTTCGCCGACGCGCTGGAGAAGATCCTGCTCGGCGCGGCCCGCGCCGTCGTGATCCCGCAGGACGAGCGGAGGCGCACCGCGTACCACGAGGCGGGCCACGCGCTGCTCGGCATGCTCCAGCCGGGCGCCGACCCGGTGCGGAAGGTCTCGATCATCCCGCGCGGGCGGGCGCTCGGCGTCACGCTCTCCACGCCCGACACCGACCGGTACGCCTACGACGAGAAGTACCTGCGCGACCGGATCGTCGGGGCCCTCGGCGGCATGGCGGCCGAGCAGGTCGTCTACGGCGTGGTCACCACCGGCTCGGAGAACGACCTGGAACAGGTCACCGTGATCGCCCGCGGCATGGTCGGCCGCTGGGGCATGTCCGCCAGGATCGGCCCGCTCACCGTCCTGCCCGCCGCCTCCGACGGCCGGCCCGCCGCCGCCCCGGACACCCTCGCCGCGGTGGACCAGGAGGTACGGCGCATCGTGGACGAGTGCTACGAGGTCGCCCTGGCCGTCCTGACGGAGAACCGGAGCCGCCTGGACGGCATCGCCGCGGCCCTGCTGGAGAACGAGACCCTGGCCGAGGCCGAGGCCTACGCCGCAGCCGGGCTCCCGGTGAACACCGCCGCCGAGCCTCCCTCCCCGGAACCGCCTCCGCGGCTCCCGCCCCCGCCGCACGGCTGACCTCTGGGCACCTGTCGCGGATCGGGTGCTCCGTCGTGGACGGGGTGCTCTGCCGTGGATTGGGTGCTCCGTCGTGGATCGGGTGCTCTGTCGTGGATCGGGTGCTCTGTCGTGGATCGGTTGCTCTGTCGTGGGCCGTGTGCCTGTCGTGGATCGGAGTCGCGCTAGGCTCGGTCGCCGTGACCCAGATCGTCCTCGCCTCCGCCTCTCCCGCCCGCCTCGCCCTGCTCCGCAGCGCCGGACTCGATCCCAAGGTGATCGTCAGCGGTGTGGACGAGGACGCCGTCACCGCCGACAGCCCGAGCGAGCTCTGCCTCGCGCTGGCCCGCGCGAAGGCGACCGTGGTCGCCGATGATCTGACCGAGGGGCTGGTCATCGGCTGCGACTCGATGCTCGAACTCGACGGCCGGGCCCACGGCAAGCCGTCCTCACCCGAGGAGGCCGTCGCCCGCTGGCGCGACATGCGCGGGCGCGAGGGCCGCCTGCTCACCGGTCACTGCGTCATCGACGCCGCGGACGGGCGCGAGGTGGCGGAGGTGGGCGCGACGGTCGTGCGCTTCGGCACCCCCGGAGACGACGAGATCGCCGCCTACGTCGCCACCGGTGAGCCCCTCCACGTCGCCGGGGCCTTCACGCTGGACGGCCGCGGGGGCTGGTTCGTCGACGGCATCGACGGCGACCACGGCAACGTCCTGGGCATCTCCCTGCCCCTGCTCCGCCGCCTCTTCGGCGCCCTCGGCTTCTCCGTCCCCGGCCTCTGGCAGCGTCCCTGACGCCCGCCGCCTGCGTGCCCGCCGGCTTCCGGAGGCTTTCCTCCGAGGTCTCCCGGTGCCGTCGGGCGCGCCCTCCCGGGTGACGCCCGATCCCGATAATCTTCCGCCATGGGTCATTTCCGCTCCTTTCTGGACGGCATCGGGTTCTTCTTCCAAGGGCTGCGCTGGGTCGCGCGATACCCGCGCTGGTGGCTGTTCGGGTTGATCCCGGCTCTGATCGCGTTCGCCCTCTACGCGACCGGCCTCTACTTCCTCGGCACGAACGCGCTGGACATCGCCGCGTGGGGCACGCCGTTCGCCGACGGATGGAGCGAGGCGACGCGGACCGCGCTGCGGGCGGTGGTCGGGCTGGCGCTCTTCGGCGCGGCGCTGATCCTGTCGGTGGTGACCTTCACGGCGATCACCCTCATCCTGGGCGACCCCTTCTACGAGAAGCTCTCCGAGAAGGTGGAGGAGACCTACGGGGAGGTGCCGACCGGCTACGACCTCCCGCTGTGGAAGTCGATCCCCCGATCCATCAGGGACAGTCTCGTCACCCTCGGGTGGCTGTTGCTGTTCACGATCCCGCTGTTCTTCCTCGGTTTCGTGCCGGTGATCGGGCAGACGGTGGTGCCGGTCCTGGGCGCCCTGGTCTCGGGCTTCTTCCTCACGATCGAGCTGACCACGCTGGCCCTCGAGCGCAGGGGACTGGCGCGCAAGCGACGTTTCGGCCTGCTCAGGGGGAACAAGGCCCCCGCGCTCGGCTTCGGGGTCCTGCTCTTCCTGCTCTTCCTCATCCCGTTCGTCGCGGTGATCGCGATGCCCGCCGCCGTGGCGGGCGCGGCCATCATGGTCCGCACCCGCCTGGCGCCGCCCGTCCTCCCGGCGGGAAGGACGGACGGGAGCCCGCGCGTCGACAGGGGTGTCTGAGGAGTTCCCGCTCCCCTTGGCCGTTCACCTGTGGACGGCCAAGGAGGGCTTTCCACAGAAAGGCGCTCGGTGCAAAGGAGGCGGGCCGGTTCCGGCGAGGCTTCGGGACATGACACCAAACACCCCTGCCTCGCCCGAGCCCTCGCCTGCCGGGTCCCCGGTTTCACCTGAAGCGTCGTCTCCATCGGCCCGGTCCCCGGTCGCGCCCGAAGCGCCGTCTCCCTCCTCTCCGTCCTCCCCGCCCGCCGCGCGGCCCCGGCTCCTGCTCGGTTCCACGGAAGACGTCCTGGGCGCCGTTCCCTACCTGCTGGGGTTCCACCCCGCCGACAGCCTGGTCGTCATCGGCCTCACGGGCAGCCCGTCCAGGGGCAGGCTGCATCTCACCGTCCGGTGGGACCTGCCGCTGGGGCCCGGCGGTCTCGGCCGGATCGTCCCGCTCCTCGGGAAAGAGGGCGTCACCCAGGTCGTCGTGGTCGGTTACGGTGCCGGCCCGCTGGTGACCCCGGCCGTCGACGAGGCCGTGGCGCTGTTCCGCCGGAGCGAGCTCACCGTCGTCGACGCGCTCCGGGTGGAAGACGGCCGCTACTGGTCGTACGAATGCTCGCGGACCGACTGCTGCTCGGCCGACGGCATGCCGTACGAGCGGCGGGCCGGTGCGGTCGCGGCGGAGGCGGTCCTGCACGGGCTGGTCGCCCTGCCGGACAGGCAGACCCTGGAGCGCTCGCTCGACCCGGTCACCGGGCCCGCGCGGGAGGCCGTCCGCGAGGCGACGGGCCGTCTCACGGAGGAGATGCGCGGCAGGCTCGCCGGATGCCACGACCCCGACGGGTTCGCGGCGGAGTTCGTCGCGGACGGCATGGCCAGGGTTCGCGAGGCGATCGTCACCTACGCCTCGGGAGGGCGGCTCGACGAGGACCAGGCGGCCAGGCTGGGGCTCGACCTGGCGGTGATCAGGATCCGTGACGAGGCGTGGGCGCTGGTCACCGACGAGAGCCACGACGCGCATCTCAAGCTCTGGCACGACCTCACCCGGAGGCTGGAGCCGAGGTTCGTGCCTCCGGTGGCCTCGTTACTCGGCCTGGTCGCCTGGCGGCGGGGAGACTCCGCGCTGGCGGGCGTCGCCCTCACCCGGGCGCACGAGGCCGACCCCGGATACTCGATGGCCAACCTGCTCGCGCACGCGATCCACCACCTGGTCCCGCCCCACGTGCTCGACGACAGGATGCCCAGCCCCGAGGAGCTCGACCAGGAGATGGGCAGTCCCCGGATGTCCTGGCTGCTCCCGATGGCCGCGCTGCTGGAAGAGCCCGGCGGCCCCGGCCGCGAGGCGGCCGCCGGGTCCTCGTGCCCCCGCGCCACCGGATGACCGAGCTCCCCCGGTTCCGGCCGGTCGGGGTCACCACGCTGTCGCGCCGGTCCGGGTCCCCTCGGACCGGAGCGACGGGGCACGCCGGTCTCAGCTCACCGGTTCTTCAGCTCACCGGTCTGGGGGACCCAGACGACCTTCGGCGGGCCGCCCTGCAGGAGGCGCTGCAGGACACCGACCCCCGCCCCGGTCGCTCCCACGAGGGTGACCAGGAGGTGGACGGCGCTGAAGTAGAGGCCGAAGGGGACGCCCCGGCGGGCGAACACCCGCCGGTAGGTACTGCCGTCGAGGACGATGGCGGCGGCGACGAGCAGCGGCGACACGAGGGCGCCGACGCGGCCGGTCAGCAGCGGCAGCAGAGCCGCCGGCACGGCGACGACCAGCAGGACACCGCCGAACGCGCGCGGCACGGAGTCGCCCGGCGTCTCGCCCTTCTTCCACTCCCGCGCGCTCACCCGCGCGCGCCGGAACACCTTGTTCACGATCATCCCCATCGTGGAGTCGTGGTCGGCCCGGCCGCGGACGGCGTCGGTGATGCGCACCTCGTAACCCTTCCGCATCAGCCGGGAGCGGTAGTCCGCGGACACCGTGTCGCTCAGATGCGGGTTGAAGGGGCCGATCTCCTTGAACACCTTGGCCGTTACGGCGAGCACGGCCGCGTGCAGTTCGAGGGTCGGACGGTCGGTCGGCATCCACCAGTGATACATCTGCAGCGCGCGATACTGCGCGGGGAGGGTGTTGGCCGCCAGCGGCTCGGGGTGCAGGATGCCTCCCAGGGCGCCCAGCCTGGGCTCGGCCTGGAGGATGTTCACCGCGTTCTCCACGGCGTCCGGGTCGAGGGCGATGTCGCCGTCCTGGAAGAGCAGGATCTCGCCGTGGGAGTGCTCCGCGCCGAGGTTGCGCGCGGTCGACGCCCCGCTGTTGACCTCGGTGCGCAGCACGGTGACGCCCATCGACCTCGCCACCTCCGCCGCGTCCTCGGTGCCGCAGTCGTCCACCACGATGACCTCGATGGGGGAGTAGGTCTGCTTCTCCAGCGCGCGCAGGCACAGGCGTAACACGTGGGATCGGTTGAAGCTGGGGATGATGACCGAGACTAGCGGGCGTTCTCGATTCACAGGTCGCTCCATTGGCTGAAGGCCGCTCTTTCCGAACCGCCGGGTGTCGGCCGATGATCAGGGCGGGCAGCCCCGGTGGGTCTTCGGTCAACCGGTCGTGGCTCGTCGCCCGACCTCCGACCGCCTTGCTTCCCGCCCACGCTAGCCTCGACGGCTTGTCTCATTCTTGTCGTGCGGTCCGTCATGTCGTACGGTTCCCTTTCCGTGCGGCTTGTGCGGTCCGGGGCCGAGGTTTGCGCGGTCCGAGACCGAGGCCTGCGTGGTCCGGGGCCGAGGTTTGCGCGGTTCGAAGCCAAGGTCTGCGTGGTTCGAAGCCGAGGTTCGCGCGGTCCGGGGCGCGGACGACAAGGAAGCGACAAGAACCGGTCAGTACGTTGAGGTGCCGGAAGTGACCGCGGATCGTCAATGGCTCTCGCCGGCCTGACCTACGTGCCGAGGTGGTGTGCTGATGGGCGACCGGGACATCATGACCGAGGATCAGCCGACGGATGTCCCTCCCGAGAAGCCGCTCAGCCGGCGGGCCCGCATCGGCCGGTTCGTCCGGCCACGGCGGCGGTGGTGCCTGGGCACCCGGCTGGTGGTGACGGCCACCACAGGGTGGCTGCTGTTCGTGGTCGCGCACCTGCTGGTGAGCGGCCGCACCTCGCTGTGGGCCCCGCTCGACCTGATGCCGCCGTTCATGTTCGTGGCGGTGCCGTTGCTGGTGCTGGTGGTGGCGCCGCTGGCGCGCCCGGTCCGCCGGCGGGTCATCCCGGTGCTGGTGCTCACCCTGGCGCTCGGCGCGGGACACAGCGGGATCAACGTGGCGACCCTCTGGCACACCCCGCCGCCCGCGCCGCCCGGGGCCGTCAAGGTGGCCATGTGGAACACCGAGTTCTGGGACCAGGACTGGCGCACCTCCGACGGGAACAGCTACTCGCCCGACTTCTACGACTACCTGCGCGAGATGGACGCGGACGTCTACCTGCTCACGGAGTACCTCTACGTCGACACCTCGGCGGGGGACATGATGTCGACGAAGTGGACCGCCGACATGGCGCTCCGCATCGACAAGACGGCAGAGCTGCGACGCGAGTTCCCGGGATACGAGGTCGCGACGTCCGGGGAGCTGATCACGCTCTCCCGGCTTCCCATCGTCGCGCAGCGCGGGCTCGACATGACCCCGTGGCTGCCCGAGGACCAGAAGGCGATCCCGGAGGTGATGCGGGACTGGCCGGACTCCTACACGGTCGAGACGCTGCGCACCGACATCCGGGTGAACGGCAAGGTCGTCTCCTTCTACAACACGCAGATCAACCAGCCCCCGCTCGAATGGCGGCTGTACGACGGCGAGGCCCGCGACTCCAACCAGTACGCCCACAGCAGGCGCGAGGCGAGCTACCGGGCGCTTCGCGCGGACGTCGAGGCGAACGACAACTCGGTGGTGCTCGCCGGTGACCTCAACACCACCCCGGCGATGGGGATGCTCCGGCTGCTGCCGGAGAAGCTGGTCGACCACACCCGGGCGCTGCCGTCCCTCTATCCGGTCACCTACCTCGCCGGAAACCTCGAGCTCTGGCGGATCGACTGGGTGCGCACCACGCCGGACGTCGTCGTGCACCGCTACGAGATGCCCGGGGCCGCCGGACTGTCCGACCACCGTCCTCAGCAAACGGTTCTATCGGTCGGCCACTGAGCCGTGGAAGGAATTGACATGACGGAACCAGCGACCGCGCGACCCGAGGATGTCGCGGTCATCGTGCCGAACTACAACAAGAAGAAGACCCTCCGAGCCTGCCTGGAGGCGGTGTACGCGCAGACGTACCCCCCGGCCGAGGTGATCGTGGTCGACGACCGCAGCACGGACGGCTCGCTGGACATCGCGCGGGAGTTCCCGTGCACGATCGTCGAGCTGCCGACCAACCAGGGGCCGTCGGGGGCGCGCAACACCGGGGTCGACTCCAGCACCTCGCCCCTGCTCTTCTTCGTGGACTCCGACACGGCGCTCGCCCCGGACGCCGTGGAGAACGCGGTGCGGGCCTACCGGGAGACGCCCGACTGCGGCATGGTTCAGGGGATCTACGACAAGGAGCCGCTGTACGACGACGGACCGGTGGAGAGATACCGCGTCTTCTCCGAGCACTTCGACCGCCAGCGGGCGGTGTCCACGTTCCTGTCCAACTCGCTGATCCCGCGCACGGTCTACCGCGAGGCGGGCGGGCTGGACGAGCGGCTGCGCGACGGCGAGGACTTCGAGTTCGGCAACCGGGTGCCGTCCAGGTACCGGCTGGTGGTGACCGCGACCGTGGTCACCAGGGCGGACGACGTCGACCGGTTCTGGGAATGCATGTGGGAGCGGTTCGTCAGGGCCAGCACCCTGCCGGTGATCATGTTGAGGGCGCGGCGGCTGTACGACGACGACACGATCGGGTTCCGGCTGGACATGATCGGCCCGGATCCCCGCACCCGCCGCCTGCCGCCGCGGATCTCCTCCGTCTCGGCGGCGCTGAGCCTGTTCACGCTGCCGTTCGTCTTCTTCGTGCCGTGGCTGCTCGTGGTGCTCGCGCTGCTGCTGGCGGCGTTCGTGACGGTGAACCGTGACTTCCTCCGATACTCCTACCGCTACCGGGGCGCGGGCTTCGCGCTGCTGATGGCCTCGATGCAGTTCTGCTATCACACGGCGTTCTTCCTCGGCGCCGGCGCGGGGCTGCCACGGCTCGTCTACGAGCTGCTCCGCCGCCAGGGGCACCCGGCCAAGACCGGTATGACCCCGGTCTCCCCGGCCGGTGCGCCCGAGTGACCGAGAGCCGGCCGTGGCGCCCGTGGCGCCCGTCGTGGCGCCTGCCCCGCGCGCTCGTGCGCGCCCTGATCGCGGCGTTCGCGCTGGTCCTGGTGGGCGCGGTGGCGGCGGCACTGGCCGGGCAGGACTGGAGCGTGGTCTCCGTCATGCTCGCCCGGAGCGACGGCGGGCGGATCGGCCTCCTGCTGGCCGGCGCGCTGCTGACCAGCATGGCCGGGCTGGGGTTCGGCTACCTGGCGTGGCGGGCGGTGCTGTTCGAGCTCGGGCCGCGGGTCGGCGAACCGCGGGTGGCACGCGTCTTCTTCGTGACGTTCCTGAGCAAGTACGTGCCGGGCAAGGTGCCCGGCCTGATCGCCGCGACCAAGGTGGCCACGGCCAACGGTGTCGGTCTCGGGCGGTTGATGGGCACGGCGGCGCTGAGCATGAGCCTGGTCCTGCTGACCGGGCTCACGATCGGGCTGCTCGCGGGCGTGCACATGATCGGCACCCAGGTGGCGTGGCTGGTGGCGGTGGCGGCGGTGCTGATCGTGGTCGTGCTGGTGCGGCCGCAGCTGGTCAACCACGGCGCGCAACTGGTGCTGCGGGTGCTGCGCCGGCCGGACCCGGCCAGGTCGGCCTCGCCGCGCGGGATACGGTTCGCGGTCGTCGCGCAGGCGGTGTCGTGGCTGGTCACCGGCCTGCACCTATGGCTGCTGGCGGTCGCGATGGGAGCCGACCCGCTGCGGTCCCTGGGACTGTGCGTGGGCGCGTTCACCCTGGCCACGACGGTCGGGATGCTGACGGTCGTGCTGCCCGACGGGATCGGCGTCCGCGAGGCGGTGCTGACCGCCGCCCTGACGGTGGTGCTGCCCGCGCCGGCGGCCGCGGTGGTGGCGGTGGCCAGCCGGCTGGTCTCCACGGTCGCCGAGGTGGCGCTGGGAGCGGCGGCGCTGGCGGTGGCCGAGGTCGTCATCCGTCGTACCCCGGCCGCGGCCTCGAAGCCGGATCCGGAGCTCACGGCGGATCCGGAGCCCGCGACGGCGCGGGAGCCCGCGACGGTGGCGGAATCGGCGCCGGTGGCGGGAGACAAGTAGCCCTGACAAGCATCGGAACAGACCAACGCGTGCGAGCGTCCGCCAGGTGGGTCCCCTCCCGGCCGGCGGGCGCCCGCCAACCCGAAGGGGTCATCGACCATGGATGAGCAGCGGCCACTGGTCTCGGTCATCATTCCCAACTACAACTACGCCCGCACGCTGGACCTGTGCCTGAGCGCGCTTGAGCGGCAGGACTACCCGCACATCGAAGTGATCGTCGTCGACGACCGGAGCACCGACGACTCGGTGGGGATAGCCCACCGGCACGGGGTGCGGGTGCTGGTCACCGACACCAACATCGGGGCGCCGGCGGCGCGCAACCTCGGCGTCGAGCACGCCCGCGGGGAGGTGCTGTTCTTCCTCGACTCGGATGTGGCGCTCACCCCGGACACGGTGGGCAACGCGGTGGCGCTGCTCACGTCCGATCCCACGCTGGGTGTGGTGTGCGGCACGTACGAGCCGGAGCCGCTGATCCCCGACAGCCGCGTGGAGCGGTACCGCAGCCTCCAGCTGCACTACTGGATCTCCGGTGACGCGGGCGACATCACCACCATCTACTCGGCGATCTTCGCGATGTGGACCAGGGTCTTCCACGAGATCGGCCCGCTCAACCCGGCGTTGCGCCACAGCGAGAACGCCGACTACGGCCACCGGATCACCCAGCGCTACCGGATCGTGCTGGACACCGCGATCAGGGGCGCGCACGACCACGACGACAAGCTGAGCGTGGTGCTGTCGAAGTTCTTCCACCGCGCGCGCCTGCACATCCCGCTGTACCTGCGCCGGCCCGACTTCAACGGCGGCCCGACCAACAGCAGCCGCGGCTGGGGTTCGCTCGCCGCCCTGTTCGCGGTCGTCACCGCGCCGCTGCCGGTGCTGTTCGGCCCGCTCTGGCTGCTCGTGCCGCTCGTGCTGCTGGCCGGCTCCATCGCCTCCGACCTGGGGATGTACCGCTTCGTCTGGGGCTACGCCGGGCCGGCGTTCACCGTCTACTTCACCGCGATCCACTTCCTGGTGAACGTCACCGTCGCGCTGGCGGTGTTCGTCGGCGCCGCGCACTGCGTGCTGTCCAGCAAGTTCCGGAACACCTACGACATGCCGGAGCCGTCCGCACCGGCGATGGGGGCGTGAGCGATGACCGGCCCGCTGGTATCGGTGATCGTGCCCAACTACAACTACGCCGGCTCGCTGGAGCTCTGCCTGCGCGCCCTGCAGGAGCAGACGTACCGGCCGATCGAGCTGATCATGGTGGACGACGGCAGCACCGACGACTCCGTCGCGGTCGCGGAGCGGCTCGGTGTCCGGGTCGTCCGCACCGAGCGCAACATGGGGGTGGCCGGCGCGCGCAACCTCGGCACCACCCACGCCCGTGGCGAGATCCTGGTGTTCGTCGACTCCGACGTGGCCGCCTACCCCGACTCCGTCGAGGTGGCGGTGGGCATGCTCGCCGCCGACCCGAAGCTCGGGGCGGTGTGCAGCATCCACGACCCGGAGCCGCTGATCCGCGACAGTCTCGTCGAGGAGTACCGGGCACTGCAGTACTACTACTGGACGGCGAGCTCCGAGGGGCCCATCTCGTTCCTCTTCCCGGCGATGGTCGCGATGCCCCGCCACGTGTTCGACGAGGTCGGGCGGTTCAACACCCGGCTGCGCGAGACCGAGGAGGTCGACTACGGCCACCGCCTCACCCAGCGGTACGACATGGTGCTCACCTCGGCGGTGCGTTCCCGGCACGACCACGACGACGAGCTGTTCAAGCTACTGAGCAAGCTGTTCAAACGGGGGCGCGCCCGGGTGCCGCTGTACGCGCGGCGTAAGCGCTTCGCCCGGGGGTTCGAGACCTCGAACCGGGCCGGCGGCAGCCTCGCCGCGCTGGCGGCGGTGGCCACGTTGCCGGCGCTGGCGTTCGGCCCGGCCGGCGCCGCGCTGCCCGCCCTCGCCCTGGCCGTGTCGATCCTGGCGGACCTCGGCATGTACCGGTTCGTGCTGCGGCGACGCGGCCCGCTGTTCCTGCTCTACTACGGTACGGTGCATTTCGTGGTGAACGTGACCATCGCCGCCGGGGTGGCGGCCGGGGTCGTGCAGTGGTTCTGCTCCGCCAGGTTCCGCCGGCTCTACGATTCCGACCTGCTCGTGCGGCCCTCGGCCGCCGGGGAGGCGGCGACGTGACGGCTCGTCCGTGCCCGCCCTCGTGCCCGCCCGCGCCACGCGTGCTTCCCGGACCCGGCCGCAGGGGAGGCGGCGACGTGATCTCGCCCGCGACGCCCGCGACGCCCGCGAAGCCCGCGACGTCCGCGCCATGCCCACGTCCCGGATCCGGCCGCCGCCGATGACCGACACGCGGGTGGTGACAGCGCCCGCCGGGCCCCCGCCCGCCCGGCGGTCGCGCTGGCGGACCTGGCCCCTGCTGTCCGCGCCGGTCGCCTGGCTGGTGTTCGTGGTGCTCCATCGCGCGCTGTCCGGCCGGGTGTGGTGGTGGCAGGCTCCGGAGCTGGTCCCGCCGCTCGCCTTCGCGGTCCTCCCGGTCCTGCTGCTCGCGGTGGCCCTGCCGGCGCGCCGGGCCCGGGGGTGGATCGCGGCGGTGACGCTCGCCTCCCTGGTGCTCGGCGGTGGCCTGAGCGGGCTCAACCCCGCCGCCCTGTGGCACCGCCCCCCGCCCGCCCCGCCGGGCGCGATCACGGTTTTCTCCTGGAACACGTTGTACTGGGACATGGTGACGGGCGGGGAGACGATGCCACCGCCCACCGGCACGCCGGCGCGCGACGTCGACGACTTCTACCGGTACCTGCACGACCAGAAGGCGGACGTGTACCTCCTGCAGGAGTACATCTACTTCGGCCCGGACTCGAAGGCGATCCGGGTGGACGACCTGGCCCGGCTGCGCCGGGAGTTTCCCGGCTACCACGTCGCCGCGGCGAGCGAGATGGTGACGGTCTCCCGGTTCCCGATCGTCCTGGAGCGGGGGCTCGACCTCCGCCCGTGGGTGTCGGAGAAACGCGACGCGGTCCTGCCCCCCGACCCGGGCCTGCCTGGTTTCTCGGTGGTGAAGACGCTGCGCACGGACGTACGCGTCGGCGGGGAGAGCGGGAACGGCGGAGACGGCGGGAACGGCGGGAACGGCGGGAACGGCGGGAAGATCGTCTCGTTCTACAACACGCACATCAACTCGCCCGTCCACGCGTTCCCGCCGGGCCTGGACCCCCGCCGCCTCAACCGGACCCAGCACGAGCGGCGGCGGGCCAACCTCCGCGCGCTCGCGGCCGACGTGGAGAGGAATCCGCACCCGGTCGTGCTGGCCGGGGATTTCAACGCCTCACCGGCGATGGGCATCCTGCGCCTGCTGCCGGACCGGCTGGTCGACGCCACCCTGGTGCTCGAATCGCTCTACCCCACCTCCTGGGACGACCGATGGCCGCTGTGGCGGATCGACTGGGCGTTCACCACGCCGGACGTCACCGTGCACCGGTACGGGCTGGTGCGGTCGGGGGGCCTTTCCGACCACAGCGGGCAACGCCTGGTCATCTCGACGAGCGGGTGATCCGGCGAGGAGGCGCGGGGACTCCGGGGTCTCCTCCGGGAGAGCGGTCAGGGCCTGGACAGCACCCGGTCGGGTACGTGGGCCGCGGGACGGGTCCAGCTCGGCGGCTGCCCGAGTGGCGCCCAGCCGGCGACGGCGTGGTGGGCGCCGGCCAGGACCACCCCCTCGGCCGCCCAGACCGGCAGGTCGTGGTCGCCGCGCAGGATCTCCTGGTGCAGCGCGCGCAGCTCCGGCCCCGGCTCGATGCCCAGGTGGTCGGCCAGATACCCGCGCAGGCGCGCGTACTGGGCCACGGCCTCCGCGGTGCGTCCCAGGGCGCAGAGCGCGCGCATCAGCATGCTCGCGAGCGGCTCCACGAGCGGGTAGCGGGGAACGAGGGGGGTGAGCTCGGTGACCACCGCGTCGGGCCGTCCCAGCCGCAGGTGCGCCTGCGCCCAGGTGACGACGGCACCGACGAACTGCTGCTCGATGCTGTAGCGCATCCGGGAGGCCCAGTCTCCGGAGATGCCGGTCAGCGGCGAGCCGCGCCACAGTTCCATCGCCTCGGCCAGCAGCGCGGCCCGGGCGGGGTCGTCGCCGGCACGGGCCTGCGCCTGTTTCGCCAGACGGTGGAACCGGTGGGCGTCCACCCGGTCGGGGTCGGCCTCCAGGACGTAGCCGCCGCCGCGGCGCTCGATGGCGACCGCGGTTCCCGCCAGTGCCTGCCGCAGGCGTGCGATGTGGGCGTACAGCGAATCCGTCGCCCGGTCCGGTGGAAGATTCCAGACCCGGTCGATCAACGTCTGAAGTGGCACGGGATGGTTGACGTCGACCGCGAGGGCGGCCAGCACCGCGCGTCGTTGCGGTGGCCCCAGGGGAACGCGCCGGCCGTCGACGGTCACCTCGACCGGGCCCAGTATGCGGACTTCCATGCTTTCCTTCCGTGTCGCTCTCACAACGGGACCGGCTGGTGGGCGAGCACGAGCGTCACGCCCAGGGCGGCGGCCCACAACATCGAGTTGGCGACCATGACCCGGTCCCGCAGCAGGATCCGGACCGGGTCACCACCGCCTTCGTCCATCAGCTGGATCTGCAGGTAGCGGAAGAGGGCGAAGAGCGCGAAGGGCGTGGACAGCAGCATCGCCGTCTGGCCGTACTGGGGGCCGAACGGGCCCTCGTCGCGCAGGTACATGAGGCCGGAGACGAGGGCGAGCACGGCGGCGATCTGCAGCAGCCAGTTGGTCAGCTCCATCGAGTAGCCGTGGAGCGCCGGCCGGTGCGCGGCGCCGGTCTTCAACTCCTGGCGCCGCTTGCCGATGAGCAGCAGCAGGGACATCGAGAACACCGCGACCAGCAGCCAGGTGGCCGCCCGCCCCCCGGCCACCTCGTACCCCTGGACGACCCGGAGGACGAAACAGACGGCCACCGTGCCCACGTCGACGAGCGGGATGTGTTTGAGACGGCGGCTGTACGCGATGTTGATCAGGAGGTACGCCACGATGGGCCAGTACGGTCCCGGGGTGAGGGCGATGACGGCACTGAGCAGCACGAGCAGGCCGGCGCAGTAGGCGTACGCGACCCTGATCCCCACGCGACCGGCGGCGACGGGACGGTGACGCTTGACGGGGTGGTGCACGTCGCGGTGCCGGTCGGCGATGTCGTTGCCGACGTAGACGGCGGAGGAGGCCAGGATGAACGCGACCGTGGCCAGGACGACCTCGACCACGGTGGCGAGGTTCCACAGGGAGGTGTCGATGAGCGCGAGCGGTACGAGGAGGATCGCCTTGGCCGCGTGCGAGGGCCGGATCAGCCTGAAGAGGTCCGTGACCAGGCGTGGCCGGGCCTCCGCTTTCTGCTCCGGGGCCGGTCCCCTGGGCCGCGGGAGTTCTGGAATGTCTGCCGATTCGACGACGTACATGCTTTCCTCGTCATTTCAGAAGAAGACTTTCGCCAGCGACAGCGCGCCCTGCCGCCACGCGTCGCGGCTGGTCTGGCCGGCACCCCGCGGTGAGCCGGCGGTGCGATGCTCCCGCCACCAGGCGTACGTGCGGAGGATCGCGTCCCGGTTGGACAGCCGGGGCCGGAAGCCGAGCCGGTCCCTGGCCTTGTCGATGCTGACGTAGGAGTCGGCGAGCAGCTTGTGCACCAGCCGCCCGTACACCGGGGACAGCCGGGTCCGCTCCAGCAGCCGGAGTCCGGCCAGGGCCGGCCGGACGGGCAGTGACACGACGCGCCTGCCGTGGCCCGCCGTGTCGAGCACCGCCTGGAAGTCCTCCCGCAGCGTGCCGAACTCCGCGGCCGCGAGGTTGTAGGTGTCGTTCGCGACGTCCGCCGGTGCCGTCAGGACGCCGGCCACGGCGTCCACCAGGTCCTCTATGGCGAGCATCTGGATGCGCACGTCCCCGCGGCCGAGGACCGGGAAGTTCCGGCCCTCCTCGGCCCACTCGAAGAGCATCGCGAACAGGCCCATCCGGCCGGGACCGAGGAAGGTCTTGGGGCGCAGGATCGGCACGCACATCCCGCCGGCCCGATACTTGTCGGCCAGCTCCTCCGCCTCGGTCTTGGCCCTGGTGTAAGGGTCGACCGGCTCGCGCGGATGCTCCTCCGGGGTGGGCACCAGCTTCGGGAGCCCGTACACGGCGGTGGAGGAGATGTGCACCGTCCGCTCCACCCCGGCCCGGCGCGCGGCCTCCAGCACGCTGTGCGTGCCCCCGACGATCAGGCTCTGGATCTGCTCCGCGGGATAGCTGGGCAGCGCGCCGGCGCAGTGCACGACCGCGTCCGCCCCGGCCATCGCCTCGGACATCAGCGCGACGTCGCGCACGTCGCCGACCCGGTGCCCCGCCCCCGGGACCGGGTCGGACGGCGGGCGCAGGTCCACGCCGATCACCTCGTGGCCCGCGAGCACGAGCCGCCGCACCAGGTTGCCGCCGAGCATCCCGGCGCTGCCGGTCACTACGACCCGAGAGGCCACCGCGATCCCACCTTCTCCCGCACGAACCGGGCGAGCAGCCGCGGCAGGCCCTTGGACAGGGTCTTGTCGAGGCTCTGCACGAAGTACTCGACGTCGTCGGGTTCGATGGCGAGGGTCGGCGCGACGACGAGGGGGTTCTCGACGTTCGGGCTGTAGTACGACACGATGTCGTGCTCGCTGTAGAGGTCGGCGATCACCGAGAGGGTGATCAGCTTGGTGCGGAAGTGCGGGTCGCCGGAGAAGCCGGGCACCAGCTTGCCGGCCAGGTCGAGCACCTTGGGGCCGCCGGTCAGGAACACCCCCCACAGCGCCCCCGTACCGGTCACCTGGCCGACCACGTCCGGATAACGCTTCTGGATGTTCTCCAGTCCGGGCTTCAGGATGCGCTCGATCTGCCGCGCCCGCGCGGGATAGTCCTCCTCGACGATCACGTTGATCGCCTCGATCGCGGTGACGGTCTCCTCGCCGAACCCGTAGTAGGTCGTGCTGTGCAGGATGACGTCGGAGAGCCGGTCGTAGGCCTTGCGGAAGATGGGCTCCCGCGCGGTGTACCCGGCGATGGACGCCTTGCCGCCGCCCAGCGACTTCGAGTAGACGAGGATGTCGGGGAGCAGGTCCGGATAGCGCATGAAGTAGAAGAGGCTGCCGGTCTTGCCCCAGCCGGTGTACACCTCGTCGAAGATCATGATGATGTCGTGCTCGTCGCAGAGCCGTCGCAGCTCGCGCAGGTCCGTCTCCGACCAGGAGCGCATGCTCGACGCGCTGAACGGCTCGACCATGATCGCGTAGACGTCGCACTTGCCGTCAGGGGTGCGCGCGGCGTCGACCGCCGCCCGCACGGCCGCGAGGTCGCCGTACGGGTGGACGACGATCCCCGGGAGCCCGGGGAACCGGAACGAGTTCTCCGACGATCCGGTCAGGCTTCCCGCCCCGAGGGTCTTGCCGTGGAAGCTGATGTCGGATCGCAGGATGGTGTTGCGCCGCCCGCCGTGATACTTGTACGCCATCTTGATGGCGCCCTCGTTGGCCTCGGCACCCGAGTTCGGGAAGTAGGAGATGTTCAGGTCGCCGGGCAGCAGCGTGGCCACGTTGTGGCTCAGCGCGGCCACGTACGGGGAGAAGAACGCCTTGTGGACCTCCATGCGCCCGGCGTCGGCGAAACGACGCCGGGCCGCCAGGATGCGCGGGTGGTTGTGGCCGTGGTTGAGGACGCCGACCCCTCCGGTGACGTCGAGGATCCGGCGGCCGTCACGGGTCCAGATCCAGGCGCCCTCGGCTCGCTCGGCGAGCTCGCGACCGAAGCCGAACGAGGTCATGAGGTTGACCTGGCTGCGGCTGACGTACTTCCCGTACAGGTTCTGGACCTGTTTCACGGTAAGGTTTTCACACTCATCGATGCCGATTAGCTCCGACACGTTCGCCCTTTCCTGGCGTTTTTCCGCATTTTGCAGCTGCTGGCGTCACAGGTGAGTTCGGTCCGAGGATGGCAATCATCGCGAGGTGGGCGCCCGTCGGGCTCCTGCGGCAGCGCCGCCGCTGTCACCGGTCAACCCCTGGGTCTTCCTGCGCAAGGTGCCGGCCTTCTCTCCGCGGTATGAGAAGACGAGAGACATCTCGCTAATGGTGTTAAATATGGCTATACCTCGCACCATACAAATCTGTATAGGTCGGCGCCGTGGCACGATGAACCGCGAGCGGGAAAGGGCGGCGCGAAGCGCGGACTCGGATTTCGTCTTTCGGAGATCCCGTGGCCGTCGCGGTCACATGTGGCGATGATTTCGGGCATGCAGGATTCCGCGATTACGGCGGGCATGAGAATGTTTCCAGCGTGTAAATTTCCGGGATTACGACCGATGAGTCTGAAGATTATTTTCAGCGCGTAAGGTTTCCCGCCGGTTCCGATCGCTCATTTCTCATTGCCGCCGATCGGGTGGAGCGCTCCCATGCGGCGAGCGGCGACTTCCGGCGCGGCCCGGTGTGGCCCGGTGCGGCCCGGTGCGGTGACCTCGCCTTCGCGACCCCCCGGACGCTCCGCCGCCGGACCGGCGACTCTCGAGGGGGCGCCGGTGTCTCTAGCCGCCCCACCCGTACGACGGCCGGTACCGGACGACGCCGCGGGCGATCGGGAGGCCGGTGGCGTCTCCCGCCGTGCCGGGCACCTGGCGCGCGGTGGAGAGCAGGTCGGCCATCTTGGCGTTGAGCCATCGGGGATCGGCCGTGCAGCCCTCGGGCGGCATGCCGAAGCGGCCGAGCGCCAGGCGGCCGAACTTGGCGTCTCGCCTGGTTCGCCGGTTGCACACGTCACCGAGAGTGCAGGCGGTGAGGAGGGAGCTGTGAAGCGCCCGCCGTACGGCCTGCACCTGCTCCTCCTCGGTCTCCTCCTGCCGGGTCCGCTCGCGGGCGAACAGGCAGAGCAGGTCGTGCATGCGGTACCGGTCCGCGTCGCGGACCTCCAGGAGCTGGACGTCCGCGAGATGATCCAGGAGATCCGCGGTCTGTTCCTCCGAGCGGTCGGCCAGCGCCGCGGCGACCGCGACGCTGATGTCGGATCCGCCGAGCAGGCTCAGCAGCCGGAACATGCGGGAGTGCTCGGCCTCCAGGCTGCGGTAACTCACCATGAAGCAGGCCCGGACCGCGCGGTCGTCGGCCTGCAGCTCGGACAGGCGGTGATCCTCGACCGCGAGCCGGGCGGCGAGGACCCGCAGCGACAGGCCCGGCCGGGCGATCAGCCGGGCGGCGGCGATCCTGATCGCCAGCGGCAGGCCGCCGCAGAGCCGTACGATCGCGCGGGCCGCCCGAGGGTCGGCGGCGACGCGCTCCTCGCCGATCAGGCGGCTGAGCAGGGTGGTCGTCTCGTCCTCGGCCATGACGTCGAGGCGGAGATGCGTGACGGCGTCCAGGGAGGTCAGCATCCTGCGGGCGGTGATCAGCACGCAGCAGGCAGGGCTCGCGGGCAGCAACGGCCGTACCTGCGCGGCGTCCCGGGCGTTGTCGAACAGGAACAGCAGGCGTTTGCCGTCGGTCAGCGAGCGGAACCGCGCGGCGGCCTCGTCCACCTCGGCCGGCACGGCCGCGTCGTCGCCGCCGAGGGAACGTAACAGGCGGGCGAGGACCTCGGCCGGGTGCAGCGGCTTGACGTTGGGGGTGGAGCCGTGCAGGTTCACGTAGAGCTGCCCGTCGGGGAACCGGTCCGCGATCTGGTGGGCGACGTGCACGGCGAACGCCGACTTGCCGATCCCGGCCGCTCCGGCGACCGCGGAGACGGCGATCCGGTCCGGGCCCGCGGAGACCAGCGCCGTCCGCAGCCGTGAGATCTCGGCGGCACGCCCGGTGAAGGCGGCCGAGTCGATCGGGAGCTCGGCCGGGGCGAACGCCCTGCGGGCGATGACCGACGGTGACGGCGCCGCCAGTACGGAGTCGTCGACGAGGATCTGCTGGTGCATGCGGATCAGGTCCGGGCCGGGATCGACGCCCAGCTCCGCGGCGAGCGTCTCCCGAGCGCGCTGGTACACCGCGAGCGCGTCGGCCCGGCGGCCGGAACGGTACAGGGCGAGCATGAGCTGTGCCCGGAGCCGCTCGTTCAGCGGATCCCTGCGCGTCAACGCCTCCAGGTCGGCGAGCACCTCGCCGTGCCGGCCCAGCGCCAGACGGGCCTCCAGCGAGGCGTCCACGACGGTCGTTCTCAGCCCCTCCAGCCGCGCCGCCTCGCCCCGCAACGGCTCGGGCAGGGACAACCCCTCCAGAACCGCCTCCGCGCGCCAGAGGCCCAGAGCCCGGGTGTACCGTTCGAGCGCGACGTCATTTCGCCCTTCGGATAACATCAGACGTCCTTGAGAGGCGAGTTCTTCGAACAATCTCACGTCTGTTTCACCGGGAGCGACCCGGAGCACGTAGCCGTTGGAACCCGCCTCGATCCGGGAAGGCGAACCGAGCGCCCGGCGCAGCGCGGAGATATAGGTGTAGAGGTTCGACTCGGCGTTGACGGGAGCCTGTTCACCCCACAACCAGTCGAGCATTCGATGGGTGGGGACCGCCTTGCCGGCATTGAGCAGCAGGGCGGCGAGCAGCACCCGCTGTTTGCGCCGTCCAAGGGCGATCGGCTGCCCATTGGCCGTCCGCACCTCGATCGGTCCAAGAATCTTGAAATCCATCGGCATCACTCTTCAGCGCATATCATGCACCAACATGAAACGTACAAATACGTATAAATCCTGTTTTGTATAGCGACTCATGATCGCGGTCCTCAACCTTCGGAGGGTACTCACCTGAAGGGAAGAAAAAGATTACGCGGCCGACATCCCCGGACGACCGCACTCCGGTGCGGCGTTCCGCGACGCGTATTGTGATCGCCCCTGCTCGGCCACTCCAACCAGGGGCGTCGCGCGGGACGGGAGGGGCGCGTCACGGCGCGAGCCGTGGACCGGCGGGCCGGTGCCGCCCGCGCGCCCGGCTCGAACATCCACCGTTCCCGGGCTCGCCGGATCCGGCCGGCAGGTCACCCCGCGGGCATTCGGCCGTGCCGCCGGAAGAGCCCGGCGGCCCCGGACGCGAGGCGGCCGCCGGTTTCTCGTGTTCCCGCTTTCTCGTGTCCCGCGCCACCGGACCACCGCGGTCTCCCCGGTGGCGGGCGACGGGGGCGGCCGGTCTCCCGGCTCAGCCCTCCGCGCGCTTCTGGCGCTCGTTGTAGGCCCTCATCCGGGGGGGATAGCCGGTCAGCTGCACGTCGTAGACCGGCAGGGCCAGGTCACGGGCCACCTTGCGGATCACCGCGGGGGAGCCGACCCGGCGCCGGGTCCACTCACCGTCGTCGGCGACGGCCACCGCCGTGGTGTTCGTCGCGAAGGTCTCGGGCTCGACATAGAACTCGACGCCCCGGCGCGACTTCGCGAAGGCGATGAGCGACTCGACGTCGGCGTCGGTCGTGGCGCGGTCGAACTTGGCGATCTTCGGCCCGCGCAGGCGCCTCAACCCATAGCGATCTCGCCATCTCATATTTCCTTGTATACCTCTCCTGCTCGTTCCATGGCGGAAGGCCAGGGATGGGTCTCAGGGGCTTATGGGGGTTCATCCTGATATACGAGGCCGACAATCTGGACGAGCATTGAGGTCGAAGCGGCGACGAAAGGGTATCGGTCTCATGGCAGGCACAGCGACACCAGCGGGCCCGGGGCACGGGGGAGTGCCGGCGGCAGGCCCTCGGCCCGGTCACGCGGGGCTTAGGGTCAGCAACCAGGATCGTGAGCGGGTGGTCGAGCACGTCCAGGCCGCCTACGCGGAGGGAAGGCTCGACAAGCTCGAGTTCGACGACAGGCTGGAGCGGGCGATGACGGCCCGCGTCCACGGTGACCTCGTCCCCATCATGAACGAGCTGTACGGCACGCATCCGGCCCGGTCCGTGTCCTACCCGCCTGTCATGGGTCAGGTTCCGGCCTCGTACGGTCATCACGGTCATCACGGCCGCCTCGGCGGGCGGGGCGAGACCGGAGGCGAGCGGCTGGGCGCGATGGCGTCCCACCTGCTCCCGCTGGTCGGCCTTCCCGTCATCGGCCCGGCCGTCATGATGCTCACCGCGGGCAGGACCTCGCCCTACGTCCGGGCCCACTCGGTGGAGGCGCTCAACTTCCAGCTGACGATGCTCGCGGCCACCATCGTGCTGGCGATCACGTTCATAGGTTTCGTCCTGACGCCCCTGCTCTGGATCGGCGGCGTGGTCCTGTCCGTGGTCGGCGCGGTGGCCGCGGCGGGTGACGGTGACTTCCGATACCCCCTCACGCTGCGTCTCGTGAAATGACGACCGGTCTCGTGAAATGACGACCGGTCTCGCGAAGGGAAGGGGCGGGACGTCAGAGCATGAGGGAGCGGACCATGTCGACGGTGTCGGCCTGGTCCGCCGTCTTGTCGGTGCGGTAGCGGATGACCCTGGCGAAGCGCAGCGCCATGCCGCCGGGATAGCGGCTCGACTGCTGCACGCCGTCGAAGGCGATCTCGACGACCGTCTCGGGGCGGACGGTGACCGTCCAGCCGTCGGTGGGGCCCTCGGCGATGCCGAGGAAGCGGTCGGTCTGCCAGGCGAGCAGCTCGTCGGTCAGGCCCTTGAAGGTCTTGCCGAGCATGACGAACCCGCCGGTCAGCGGGTCGCGGGCGCCCAGGTGCAGGTTGGAGAGCCTTCCCTCGCGGCGGCCGCTCCCCCATTCGGCGGCCAGGACGACGAGGTCGAGCGTGTGCCGGGGCTTCACCTTGATCCAGCCGGCTCCGCGCCGCCCGGCGGCGTAGGGCGCCAGGAGCGACTTGACCACCACGCCCTCGTGACCGCTCCTGATCACGTCCTTGAAGAACGCCTCGCCGTCCGCGACGTCGCCGGTGACCAGGCGGGGGGTCACCAGCTCCGGGGGCACGGCGGCGGCCAGGGCCGCGTGGCGCGCCTCACCCGGCAGGTCGAGCAGGTCGGCGCCGTCGACCCGCAGCGTGTCGAAGAAGAAGACGCTCAGCGGGGTCCTCTCTCTCGCGCGCGGTACGTCGGTGCGGCTGGACACGCGGCCCGAGGTGACCTGGAAGGGTTCGGGGCGGCCGTCGGCGCGCAGCGCGATGACCTCGCCGTCGAGGACCAGGTCGCGGGAGGGCAGGGTGCTCATCGCCTCGACCAGCTCGGGCACCTGCGCGGTGATGTCCTCGAGGGCGCGGGTGAAGACGGTGACCCGGTCGCCCGAGCGGTGCGCCTGGACCCTGACGCCGTCGAGCTTCCACTCGACGGCGACCGGCCCGCCGAGCTTGCCGAACGCGGCCGCCATGGAGGTGGCGCTCTGGGCGAGCATCGGTGAAACCGGGCGGCCGACCTCCAGGCGGAAGGCGCGCAGTGCCTCGATCCCGCCGCCGAGGGCGGCGGCGCCGACGGCGGGAAGCCAGCCGCGCAGCGTCAGAGCCCGCCTGACCTCGGCGGCCGGCACCCCGGCCGCCTTCGCCACGGCCTCGACCATCACTCCCTCGAGCGCGCCCTGGCGCAGCTCGCCCCGGAGCAGCCGCGACAGGAAGACCTGCTCCTGGCGGGTGAGGGCGCCGAACAGCTCGGCGACCAGAGTCCTGCGCGCGTTCTGCGAGCCGGGGCCGGCCAGGGCCTTGATCCGGTCGAGGAGGTCGTGGACCCCGCGCAGCGTGGCGGTGGCGGCCAGCCGGGGTTCGGGCGGATCCTGCAGGCTCGTCCAGCCCACGCCGACGTTGCGCTGCGGCAGCTCCCCGGAGAGGTAGGCGATGGCGATCTCCGCCTCGTCCGGCTCGACCCTGCCGAGCAGCTCCGCGAGGTGGGCGGTCTTCGCCAGCCGGGCGGAGCTGGCGGTCACGGCCGCCGAGGTGCGCGCGAGGTCGATCAACAACACAATGGCCAGCTTAAGAGCTACAAGCGGCATTTCGGTGAGGTGAGGGGCTGCTTTTCGGAGTCGTCGCGTTTCCGGGAGGACGGGCCTTCCCCCGAACCCCCTGAACGTGAGCGGGCCGCCCCGCCAGGGCACGCGGGTGACGGCGCCGGGCGCGGGTGACGGCACCGGACACGGGTGACGGCACCGGACACGGGTGACGGCACCGGACACGGGGGAACACGGGGGACGGCGCCGGACACGGATGGCGGGGAGGGCGCGGGGGCGGGGACGGATGGCGGGAGGGCACGGGGGCGGGGCGGGGACGTGACAGGACGCGTCGGGCGGGCCACCCGTCGCCGGTGAGGCCCGCCCGCGCCGTCTCGTCCCGGGGCGTCAGCTCACGCCGAGCAGGTCCACGACGAAGATGAGCGTCTCGCCCGGCTTGATGCGGTTGCCCGCACCGGCGTTGCCGTAGCCGAGGTGCGGCGGGATGGTGAGGCGGCGGCGGCCGCCGACCTTCATGCCCGCGACACCCTGGTCCCAGCCCGCGATGACCCGGCCCCCGCCCAGCGGGAACTGGAAGGCGTCGCCGCGGTTCCACGACGCGTCGAACTCCTCGCCCGTCGAGAAGGCCACGCCGACGTAGTGCACGGTGACCTGGTGCCCCGCCTCGGCCTCCGGGCCGTCCCCTACGACGATGTCGACGATCTCCAGCTCCGAGGGCGGGGCGCCTTCCGGAAAGTCGATCTCCGGCTTCTCCAGTGCCACGTGGTTCTCCTTGGTCGGATACGCGCCGGTCGATTTCCGACCGGCCGGACGACTCTACGGGTTCCGGCGCCGCCACGAGAGACATGGGGCAGGGGGCGGCTTCCGCGTCGCCCTTTCCGACGGGGCGCGCCGTCCTTTCCGACGGGGCGAATTGTCCTTTTCGCCGGAGAGCGTGGGGGCGGCCTCGCGCACGGGGGCGGCGAGACGCGTCACCCGGGATCCCCCCGCGCGAGGGCGGCGGTCATCGGCGCCGCGGGTGCCGGCGGCGCGGGGAGCCATCGTGAGAGTCACTGGGGAGCGCTCTCTGAGAAAGAGAGTGACCCGCTCGGCGGGGAGTGTCAAGGGTTCGGCACGGCGCCATGGAACATGACGGAAACGCGACCTTAATGTGACCTTTCTCTGTGGGAGCGCTCCATCCACGAGAAAATTCAACCTCTAAATCTACCTGACCTGCGAAAACGTTCCCCTGCCTGGGAGAGCGCTCTCCGTAAAAAGCTGATCGCCGGACTCCGGTCGGCGTCGGGGGGACCGTTGACACGTAACCCGCTTGGCCTCAATCTGCTCAGGGAGCGCTCTCTCCATGATCACTTATGAGGACCCAGGAGGGTTCCATGCGTAAGTTACGCCAGAGGTTCCTCGCCCCGATGGTCGCCGTTTCCGCCCTGGCCCTGGGCCTGACCGCCTGCGGCGGCGGCGACGCCGAGACCACCGGGAGCGGCGGAGCGGCCTCGGCGCCGGCCGAGAAGATCAAGCTGACCGTCGGGCTGTTCAGCGACTTCCACTACGCGCCGCTGTACGAGGAGTTCAAGAAGACCCACCCCAACGTGGAGATCGTGGAGCGCCGCGCGCAGTTCAACGACCACCACACCAACCTCATCACCCAGCTGACCACCGGCGCGGGCGCCGCGGACGTGGTCGCCGTCGAGGGCGGTTACATCGGCGCCTTCACCCCGGTGCCGGACAAGTTCCACAACCTCAAGGAGTACGGCCTGGACAAGCGCCAGGGCGAGTACCTCGACTGGAAGTGGAAGCTGGGCGTCTCCAACGACGGCTCCGCGCTCCTGGGCCTGGGCACCGACGTCGGCGGCCTGGCCATGTGCTACCGCCCCGACCTGTTCAAGAAGGCCGGCCTGCCCACCGACCGCGAAGAGGTCTCGGCGCTCTGGCCGACGTGGGACGCCTACATCGAGGCGGGCAAGAAGTTCGTCGCGGGCAAGGTGGAGGGCGCCAAGTTCACCGACGGCCCCGGCGAGCACTTCCGCGCCATGGTCGAGCAGGCCCCCGTCGGTTTCTACGACGCCCAGTACAACATCGTCGCCGCCACCAACCCCGAGGTGCGCAAGGCGTACGACACGGGCGTGAAGATGATCGACGCCGGTCTGTCGGCCAACCTCGCCGCCTTCTCGCCGCCGTGGAACACCGGCATCGCCAAGGGCACCTTCGCCACCATGGTCTGCCCCGCCTGGAAGACCGGCACGATCAAGGACCAGAAGCCCGGCGAGGGAACCTGGGACATCGCGGCCGTGCCCGGTGGCGGCGGCAACCAGGGCGGCACCCACCTGATGCTGCCCAAGCAGGGCAAGCACCCCAAGGAGGCCGCGGCGCTGATCGACCTGCTGACCAGCAAGGAGAGCCAGATCAAGCTCTTCAAGGAGGCCAGCGCGCTGCCCTCGCTGCCCGCCCTGTACGACGACCCCGCGGTGAAGGACTACGTCAACCCCTACTTCGGCAACGCGCCGATCGGCAAGATCTTCACCGACGCCGCCAAGTCGCTCAAGCCCCAGCCCGTGGGCCCCAAGGCCGGTGACGTGCTGCAGGCGATCGGCAACGGTCTCCAGCGGGTCGACCAGGGCAAGCAGAACGCCGAGGAGGCCTGGGCGCAGGCGCTCAAGGACGTCAGCAGGATCAAGTAGTCGCCCCCGGCCGGCTGGTCTCGCACCGGTCGGCCACCTGCTTGTGCCCCTGTCCCCGCGGGGGGCGCGCATCCCGCGCCGGTGAGCCGCGTGGCTCCCGCCGCGACGGGCCGCACGCCCCCGCCGTCCAACGAATCGCCGAAAGGAGCTGCCATGGCCACCCGCGCGCCCGATCGCCTGGCGGCGGTCCCACCGAACAGGCCGGTGCGACCTCGCCGCCTCCGCCGCCACCTGGTTCACCAACTCGACGTCAAGGGCTCGCCGTACGCCTACGTGGCCCCGTTCTTCCTGCTGTTCTCCGCCTTCGGGCTGTTCCCCCTGGCCTACACCGCCTGGGTGAGCCTGCACGAGTGGACGCTGCTGCGGGACGAGCACCCCTTCGTCGGTCTGGACAACTTCAGGACGCTGCTCGCCGACGACTACTTCTGGAACGCCACCTTCAACACCCTGTCCATCGGGGTGCTGTCCACCGCGCCGCAGCTGCTGCTCGCCATCTGGCTGGCCCACCTGCTCAACCGGCCGCTGCGGGCGCAGACCTTCTTCCGCATCACGCTGCTGCTGCCCAACGTGACCAGCGTGGTCGCGGTGGTGGTCATCTTCAGCCAGCTGTTCGGCCGGGACTTCGGCATGATCAACTGGGTGTTCTCGCTGGTCGGCGTCGACGGTGTCGCCTGGAACGAGGGAGTGCTGAGCTCCCACTTCGCCATCTCCACCATGATCATGTGGCGGTGGACGGGCTACAACGCCCTGATCTTCCTGGCGGCCATGCAGGCCGTGCCGCGCGAGCTGTACGAGGCGGCCACCATCGACGGCGCGAGCGGGATGACCCAGCTCCGCAAGATCACCATCCCGATGATCAAACCCACGATCGTCTTCGTCGTCATCACCTCGACGATCGGCGCCATGCAGATCCTCGCCGAGCCGCTGCTGTTCAGCTCCTACATCATCACCGGCGGGGTGGACCGGCAGTACCAGACGCTCGCGCTGTTCATCTACGAGAACTTCACCAAGCTCGACTTCGGCTACGCCTCGGCCATCTCCTGGATGATGTTCGTCTTCATCGTGGTGATCGCCGGCATCAACTACCTGCTCACCCGTCGCGGGAAGGGAGGGCTGTCGTGAGCGCCCACACCGCCGTCTCCGCGGTCCGCCGCCGCTCCGGCGGCACGGCCCGCAGGCTCACCTATCTCACGCTGACCGCGGTGGCGTTCTTCTCCATGCTGCCGCTCTACTACAGCATCGTGGTGGCCTCCCGCGACAACGCGGCCCTGGCCGACGTCCCGCCGCCGCTGATCCCCGGCGGCAACTTCTTCGCCAACGTCGCGCGCGTCTTCGACACGGTCCCCTTCGCCCTGGCGATGCTCAACTCCGTCATCGTCTCCGGCTCCGTCGCGATCGCGGTGATGTTCTTCTCCACGCTGGCCGGATTCGCCTTCGCCAAGCTGCGCTTCCGCGGCCGCAACGCCCTGCTTCTGCTCACCGTGGCGACGATGATGGTGCCGACCCAGCTCGGCATCATCCCGCTGTACATGCTGATGGTGAAGCTGGAGTGGACCGGCACCATGTACGCGCTGATCGTGCCCGCGCTCGTCAACGCGTTCGGCGTGTTCTTCATGACCCAGTACCTCTCCCGGGCGCTGCCGACCGAGCTGCTGGAGGCGGGGCGGGTCGACGGCTGCAGCACCTGGGGCCTGTTCTGGCACGTCGTGCTCCCGGCCGCCCGCCCGGCGGCGGCCGTGCTCGGCATGCTCACCTTCATGTCGGTCTGGAACGACTACTTCTGGCCGCTGGTCGTCCTGACCCCGGAGGATCCGACGGTCCAGGTCGCCCTGTCCACACTGGCCAGCGGATACGTCAACGACTACGTGCTCGGCCTGGCGGGCACCACGCTCGGCACGCTGCCACTGGTCATCGTGTTCGCGCTACTCGGCAAACAGATCATCGGAGGAATCATGCAGGGAGCGGTGAAGGGATGACCGTCGTCGGCACTCGGGGGGCCACCCTTACGGAAGGGCGTGCGGACTTCCCCACCGGTTTCGTCTGGGGCGCGGCCACCGCGTCCTACCAGATCGAGGGAGCCGTGAAGGAGGACGGCCGCGAGCCCTCGATCTGGGACACCTTCTCTCGCACCCCGGGCAAGGTCGTCGGGGGTGACACCGGCGACGTGGCGTGCGACCACTACTTCCGCCACGCCGACGACATCCGGCTGATGACCGAGCTGAACCTGGCCGCCTACCGGTTCTCGGTGGCCTGGCCCAGGGTCCAGCCGTACGGCAAGGGGCCCGTCAACACGCGCGGCCTCGACTTCTACAGCCGCCTGGTGGACAGGCTGCTGGAGGCGGGCATCACGCCGTACGCCACCCTCTACCACTGGGACCTCCCGCAGGCGCTGGAGGACGCGGGCGGCTGGCCCGAGCGCGACACCGCCCACCGCTTCGAGGAGTACGCGGCGGTCGTGCACGCGCGGCTGGGAGACCGGGTCCGCAACTGGGCGACGCTCAACGAGCCGTGGGTGGCCGCCTTCCTCGGCTACGGCAACGGGGTGCACGCGCCGGGCAGGACCGACGCCGCGGCGGCCCTCCGCGCCGCCCACCACCTGTTGCTGGGGCACGGGATGGCGGCGCGGGCACTCCGCGAGGGCGGCGCGCAGGAGATCTCGCTGGTCCTGAACCTGTCACCGGTGATCACTCCCGCTCAGGTGGACGATCCGGGGGCCGAGGTCTCCGAGGCGGACGCGGAGGCGGTCGGCCGGATCGACACCCTGCTGGTCAGGCAGTTCCTCGACCCGGTGCTGCGCGGGGAGCATCCCGAGGGGTTCCTCGACATCGTCGGGCGCAACGGCGGCCTCGGCCACATCTGGGACGGCGACCTGGCGACCATCAACCAGCCGATCGACCTGGTGGGCATCAACTACTACAACCCGTGCGTGGTGGAGGCGGGGCCCGGCCAGGCGGCCGACGCGGCGTGGCCGGGCAGCGAGGACATCCGGTTCTGCCCCGCGGACGGCGTGCCCGCCACCGCGATGGGCTGGCCGATCGTGCCGAACGGGCTCTCCCGCCTGCTGGTGCGGCTCTCCGACGACTACCCGGAGGTCGGCCTGATCATCACCGAGAACGGCGCGGCCTTCGACGACGTCGTGGAGGACGGCCACGTCCACGACGTTCGCAGGACCGAGTATCTGGACGGCCACCTGCGCGCCGTGCACGCCGCGATCGCCGACGGGGCGGACGTGCGGGGTTACCTGGTCTGGTCTCTGCTGGATAATTTCGAGTGGGCCGAAGGGTACCGGCGTAGGTTCGGAATCGTGCACGTCGACTTCGCCACCCAGCGGCGTCTGCTCAAGGACAGCGCGTTGTGGTACCGCGATGTCATCACGCGTAACGGACTGTAACCGACCGTAGGGGAAGAACACGATGAGACGACCCACCCTGGAGGCGGTCGCCGCCCGTGCCGGGGTCTCCCGGTCGACCGTCTCCCGGGTGGTGAACGGCCAGACCACGGTCACCGCCGACATCCGGGACCTGGTCATGCGCGCGGTGAACGAGCTCGGCTACGTCCCCAACGGGGCGGCGAGGAACCTGGTGACCCAGACGACCAACTCGGTCGCGCTGGTCGTCTCGGAGTCGCCGAACCGGGTGTTCTCCGACGACCCGATGTTCTCCACCGTCATCCGCTCGGCCAGCCTGGAGCTGGAGGCCGTCAACAAGCAGGTCGTGCTGCTGCTGGCCGGGTCGCCGGAGAGCCACGCCCGGGTGGAGCACTACATCGCCGGCGGCCACGTCGACGGCGTCATGCTGGTCTCCAGCCACGGCGCCGACCCGCTGCCGGTCGCGCTCACCCGGCTGCGGGTCCCGGTCGTCTCCTACGGCAGGCCCGCCGTGCCGGTCGCGATGCCGTACGTCGACAACGACAACGTCGAGGGAGCCGCCGCGGCCGTGCGGCACCTGCTGGAGCGGGGCAGGCGGCGCATCGCCACCATCGCCGGGCCGCTGGACATGATCGGCGGGCAGGACCGGCTGGCCGGATACCGCGAGGTGCTCCGCGACTCCGACCGCCGCTCGATCATCGCGGTCGGCGACTTCACCCGGGAGTCCGGGGCGGTCGCGATGCGGCAGCTGCTGGCCGACGACCCGGAGATCGACGCGGTCTTCGCCGCGAACGACCTGATGGCGATCGGCGCGATGCACGCGCTCCGCCAGGCGGGCCGGCGGATCCCCGAGGAGGTCGCCATCGTGGGCTACGACGACATAGAGGCCGCCCGCTACACCGACCCGCCGCTGACGACCATCCACACACCGCACGCCGAGCAGGCCGCGGCGATGGTCCGCCTGCTGCTCTCCCTCTTCGACGGCGGCCCCGCCGAGCCCATGATCGTGTCCACCGAGCTGGTGGTCCGGGCCTCCTCGTAACTCCCGGCCGGCGCTCAGGACCCGGTGGATCCCCGGACGACCAGCTCGGTGGGGAGCATCACCTGTGCCTTCTCCTCCAGGTCGAGGACCATGCGGGCGAGCCTGCGTCCCATCTCGACGGTCGGCTGCCTGACGGTGCTCAGCGGGGGCTCGGTGTAGGACGCGGCCGGGATGTCGTCGAAGCCGACCACCGCGACGTCGTCGGGAACCCGCCGGCCCGCCTGGCGCAGGGCCGGCAGCGCGCCCAGCGCCATCATGTCGTTGGCCACGAACACCGCGTCGATCTCCGGGTCGTCGGCCAGCAGCTGCCGCATCGCCGACGACCCCGACTCCCGGGTGAAGTCGCCGACCGCCACGATGGAGCGGCGGTCGGAGTCGCGCAGCACGGCGCGGTAGCCGTTGAGCCGGTCGATCCCGGCGATCATGTCCTGTGGTCCCGCGATGGTGGCGATGCGCCGCCTGCCCCGCTCCATCAGGTGCCGCACCGCGCGCTCGGCGCCTCCGGCGTTGTCCATGTCCACGTACGGCAGGCTGCTGGGCACGGTCGGCCGGCCGCTGCACACCACCGGCACCCCGCGCCTGGCGAGGATGCCCGGCAGCGGGTCGGTGCCGTGCATGGACGCGATGACCACGCCGTCCACGTGACCGTTGGTGGCGTAGCGCTCGACCCGCTGGTAGCCGCCCGCCATGCCGGTGAGCATCAGCACGAGCTGCTTGTCGGCCTCCTCGATCTCCATGCTGACCCCGCGGATGATCCCGGCGAAGGTGGGGTCGTCGGAGAAGACGCGGGTCGCCGGCTCGGGGAAGACGAGTGCTATGGAGTCGGCCCGCTGGGTGACCAGACTCCGCGCCGCCTGGTTGGGCACGTAGCCCAGCTCCTCCACGGCGCGGTTGACCGCGTCGCGGATCTGCGGTGCCACGCGCGTGGAGCCGTTGACCACGCGCGAGGCGGTCGCCCGGGACACGCCGGCCCGGGCGGCCACCTTCTCCAGGGTTGGACGGGCCCTCACAGCCCGTTCCGGCGTACGACCTCGCTGTACCACAGGGCGCTGTCCTTGGGGGTGCGTCGTTGCGTCGCGTAGTCGACGTGTACGACGCCGAACCGCTTGCGGTACCCTTCGGCCCACTCGAAGTTGTCCAGGAGTGACCAGACGAGGTAACCGCGCAGGTCGGCGCCGCCCTCGATGGCCGCGTGCGCCGCGCGCAGGTGCCCGTCGAGGTAGGAGAGACGGCCGGCGTCGTGCACCTCGCCGTCCTCGACGACGTCGTCGAAGGCGGCGCCGTTCTCGGTGATGATCAGTGGGGTGCCCGGATAGTCGCGCGACAGCCGCAGGAGCAGGTCGGTCAGGCCGAACGGCTGGACCGGCCATCCCATCGCGGTCCGCGGCGCGTCGGCTCCGCCGAAGGCGATGCCCTCGCTGCCCGGGTAGACCGGGTTGGCGGGCTCGCCGGTGCGGGCGGTCACGGTCTGCGGGTGGTAGTAGTTCACGCCCAGCAGGTCGATCGGCTCGCTGATGATCTCCAGGTCCCCGTCGTGGACGAAGGACCAGTCGGTGAAGCGGCGGGCCCGCTCGACGACGTCGGCGGGATACTCCCCGCGCAGCACCGGGTCCAGGAAGATCCGGTTCTGCAGGCCGTCGACGAGCTCGGCGGCCGGGGTGTCGTCACCGATCACCGGGGAGAGGTTGAGCGTGATGCCCACCGTGGCGGCGCCGGAGGCGCGCAGCGCCTGGACGGCCAGGCCGTGGCCGAGCAGCAGGTGGTGGGCGGCGGCGAAGCCCAGCGCGGGCTCGGCGAGACCGGGGGCGTGAATGCCCGACGCGTAGCCGAGGAAGGCCGAGCACCAGGGTTCGTTCAGGGTGGTCCACGTCTCGACCCGGTCGCCCAGCCTGCCGTGCGCGATCGCGGCGTAGTCGGCGAAGTGCGCCGCGGTCTCCCGGTTGGTCCAGCCGCCGCGGTCCTCCAGGGTCTGCGGCAGGTCCCAGTGGTAGAGCGTCACGATGGGGGTGATGCCGTTGCCGAGGAGCTCGTCGACGAGGCGGTCGTAGAAGTCCAGGCCGCGCGGGTTGGCCGGGCCGGATCCGTCGGGCTGCACGCGGGGCCAGGAGATGGAGAAGCGGTAGGAGTGCAGGCCGAGGTCGCGCATGATCGCGACGTCCTCGGGATAGCGGTGGTAGTGGTCGCATGCGACGTCACCCGTGTGGCCCGCGTGGACCTTGCCGGGGGTCCGGGAGAAGGTGTCCCAGATGGAGGGGCCCCTGCCGTCGTCCCGGGCGGCGCCCTCGATCTGGTAGGCCGCGGTGGCGGCGCCCCAGACGAAACCCTCGGGAAACCTCAGCACGCCGGAGTCCTGAAGGTCGTAGGACTTTTCGGCGGACATGGTCATGTCCTCACCGCCCCATTCTGTTCGGCTGTCACGTGAGAGCGCTCTCTGGAGCATCACGGTATCGCACCGATCGTGTCAAGAAAATTGAAACTGTAACCGTAATATCACAGTTCTTGACATCGCGTGGTGGGCAGACAATTCTTCCAGAGAGCGCTCTCACACTCCCCGGCAATTGTGTATATGGAGGAAGGTTCCATGTCGCTCCTCTCTCGGCCTCGGCGCACCGCTCTTGCGGCGGGCACCATAGGGCTGGCGTTGGTCGTCACCGCCTGTGGATCCTCGGACCCCGCGCCATCCGCGGGTGGCGGCGCCAGCGCCGCTCCCGAATGCGCTGCCTTCAGCCAGTACGGCAAACACGAGGGCAAGACCGTCAGCATCTACTCGCCGATCCGTGACACGGAGGCCGACCTCTTCGAGCAGGCGTGGAAGCCGTTCGCCGACTGCGTCGGAATGAAGATCACTTATGAGGGCACCGGCGAGTTCGAGGCCCAGATCCAGGTCCGCGCCGACGGTGGCAACCCCCCCGACATCGCCTTCTTCCCCCAGCCGGGCCTCCTGGAGCGCTTCGCCAAGGCAGGAAAGCTCAAGCCCGCCTCCGAGGAGGTCAAGAAGCTCACCGCCGAGGGCTGGTCGGAGGACTGGGCCAAGTACTCCACCGTCGACGGCGTCTTCTACGGCGCCCCGCTGGGCGCCAGCGTGAAGTCCTTCGTCTGGTACTCGCCGAAGATGTTCACCGAGAAGGGCTGGGCCGTCCCCAAGACCTGGGACGAGCTCATGACGCTCACCAACACGATCGCCGGCACCGGCGTCAAACCGTGGTGCGCGGGCATCGAGTCAGGTGACGCGACCGGCTGGCCGGCCACCGACTGGATCGAGGACCTCATGCTCAGGGAGGCCGGTCCCGAGGGTTACGACGACTGGGTGAGCCACAAGACCCCGTTCAACGACCCCAAGGTCACCGCGGCGGTCGACAAGGTCGGCGCGATCCTCAAGAACGAGAAGTTCGTCAACGGCGGCTACGGCCCGGTCAAGTCGATCGCCAGCACCGCCTTCCAGGAGGGCGGCGTCCCGATCACCGAGGGCAAGTGCGCCCTGCACCGCCAGGCGTCCTTCTACGCCAACTTCTGGCCCGAGGGCACCAAGGTCGCCGAGGACGGCGACGTGTTCGCCTTCTACCTGCCGGGCAACGACCCGGCCAAGAAGCCGGTGCTCGGCGCGGGCGAGTTCGTGGCGGCCTTCACCGACCGTCCCGAGGTCAAGGCCGTCCAGGCCTACCTCGCCGGCGCGGAGTTCCCCACCACCCGCATGAAGCTGGCGACCTACGTCACCGCGCGCAAGGGCGTCGACCCGGCCAACGCCCAGAACGCGATCGACAAGCTCTCCATGGAGATGCTCCAGGACCCGAGCACGGTCTTCCGCTTCGACGGCTCGGACCTGATGCCGGCCGCGGTCGGCGCGGGCACGTTCTGGAAGGGCATGACCGACTGGATCAACGGCAAGGACACCAAGACGGTCCTCGACTACATCGAAGCCTCCTGGCCCAAGTCCTGACCTATCCCGGTGGGTCCGGTCCCGCGTGACGCGGGACCGGACCGTCGCCCGCCCGGCCCGATCCTTCCGGGAGATCCTCCGATGGACTTCGACTTCGCCGCCGAACTGCCCAAAATCGTCCAGCTGCTGATCGGCGTCGCCGCCTTCCTCGTGGTGGTCGCGGTGATCCTGGTGCTGGTCGACCGTGCTCCGATGCGGCGGCGCGCGTGGCCCCACGCCACGATCCTTCTTCTGCCCGCCCTCCTGCTCCTCGCCATCGGCCTGGTCGTACCGGCCGTGCGGACCACCCTGCTGTCGTTCATGAGCGGTGACGGCAAGCTGTGGGTCGGCCTGGACAACTACGCCTGGATGTTCACCCAGCCCGAGGCGGTGACCGTCCTGCGCAACACCCTCGTCTGGGTGCTGCTCGTCCCGCTGCTGGTGACCGCGATCGGTCTGGTCTACGCCGTCCTGGTCGACCGCACCCGCTTCGAGTCGCTCGCCAAGTCGCTGGTCTTCCTGCCGATGGCGATCTCCTTCGTCGGCGCGGGCATCATCTGGCGCTTCGTCTACGCCTACCGCTCCGAGGAGCAGGACCAGATCGGCCTGCTCAACCAGATCACGGTCGCCTTCGGCGGCGAGCCGCAGCAGTGGCTCCAGGAGGCGCCGCTCAACACGCTGTTCCTGATCGTGGTCATGGTCTGGATCCAGGCGGGGTTCGCCACCGTGGTGCTCTCCGCCGCGATCAAGGGAATCCCCGCCGAGATCGTCGAGGCCGCCAAGCTGGACGGGGCGACCCCGCTGCAGATGTTCTTCCGGGTGACGCTGCCGTCCATCCGCTCGGCCGTGATCGTGGTGCTGGTCACGCAGTCGATCGGCACGCTCAAGCTGTTCGACATCGTCCGCACCATGACCGGCGGCCAGTTCGACACCAGCGTCATCGCCAACGAGATGTACAACCAGGCGTTCCGGTACGGCGAGACGGGCAAGGGCGCGGCCCTCGCGGTCTTCCTGTTCGTCCTGGTGACCCCGATCGTGATCTACCAGATCCGCCAGCGCAGAGAGGCCGTCAGGTGACCGGGCGAGCAAGCCTGCACGGCGCCGCGAGCACGCGGCGGGCGAAGGAGTCCACATGGCCACGTTGACCCAGACCGTGGTGCGGCCCGAGACGACGACCGCGCCGCAGCGCGTACGGCGGAGGCTGAGCGGCCGGGTCGCCAGTGTCGTCGCGATCGTCATCGCCGTCCTGTGGACCACCCCGACCTTCGGCCTGCTGCTGTCCTCGCTGCGCCCGGAGGACCAGATCAAGTCCAGCGGCTGGTGGACGTTCTTCTCCAGCCCGCAGATCACGCTGGAGAACTACCAGGAGGTCCTGTTCGGCACCTCCTCGTCCTCCGGCCAGATGATGAGCTTCCTGATCAACTCGATCGTCATCACGATCCCGTCGGTGCTCTTCCCGCTGGCCCTGGCCACCTTCGCCGCGTACGCGCTGGCCTGGCTGCCGTTCCGCGGGCGAGAGTGGATCTACATCGGCATCTTCGCGCTGCAGATCGTGCCGCTGCAGATGGCGCTCGTCCCGCTGCTGTCGTTCTTCTCCGAGGGCGTGTCCGTCTTCGGCCTGCAGCTGATGCCCGCCTGGGACCTGGAGGGACCGGCCCGGTTCGTTCAGGTCTGGTTCGCGCACACCTGCTTCGCGCTGCCGCTGGGCGTCTTCCTGCTGCACAACTTCATGTCCGAGCTTCCCGGCGAGCTGATGGAGGCGGCGAGGGTCGACGGGGCCAGTCACGGGAGGGTCCTGCGGACGATCGTCCTCCCGCTGGTCGGGCCCGCGCTCGCCACCTTCGCGATCTTCCAGTTCCTCTGGGTCTGGAACGACCTGCTGGTGGCCCTGATCTTCGCCGGGGGCACCCCGGAGAGCGCCCCGATGACGGTACGGCTGGCACAGATGGCCGGCACCAAGGGCAACGAGTGGCAACGCCTGACCTCCGGGGCGTTCGTCTCGCTGATCATCCCGCTGATCGTCTTCCTGTCGATGCAGCGCTACTTCGTCCGCGGCCTGCTGGCGGGCAGCGTCAAGGGCTGATCCGCGGCACCCCGCCGTTCCTCCGCCGCGACCCGGCGGGCACCCTCTCCGGGGCGCCCGCCGGGTTTTCCGTACGTGCCCGGGGAGTTTCCGGCACGTTGCCTCAGTTGCCTCAGTTGCCTCAGTTGCCTCAGGAGCCGGGCCGCTCCTTGGCGGCCGAGGCGGCGGGGCGGTCGGGAGAGACCGGCTGAGCGGGGATCCGGTGCTCGGCGGTGTCGGGCCGCGCGGGGACGGGGCGCTCCCCGGTGTCCGGCGAGGTGCCCGGTGAGGTGGCCGAAGCGGTGCTCGGCGAGGTGGCCTGCGACACGGGGGCCGGGTCGTCCGCGGTGGCGGGCCCGGCCGGGTCGTCCGCGTGCGAGGGAAGGTCGGAGGTGGCCGCTCGCGGGGCGAGGTCGGGGGTGACCGGCTGCGGGGGAAGGTCGGAGGTGACCGGGCGGCCGGAGATGTCGGGGGCGGTCGGCTGCGGGGGGACGTCGGTGGCGAGCGTCCGCGGGGGAGCGGGGTTGCTCGGCGTGGTGGTTCCCGCGGCGGCCGGGTCGTACAGGCCGGCGGACGGGGGAACCTCGACCACCACGGTGTCCGCCGGGCCGGGGGTGGACTCCAGGATGGCCCGCGCGTGGTCCATGTGCGAGGCCGCGACCAGCACGTCGTAGCGGCCGGCGACGATCGCGCTGCGCGAGGCGAAGTCCCGCTTGCCGCCGGTGAACATGTGGTTGATGAACCCGAACGCGGCGCCCATCACCGCGCCCCACAGGGCCGCCCAGAGCACGAGCACGAAGAACGACAGCGTGGTCGAGGTGAACAGGCCGAGGAACATCCCGACCACGGCGCCGAAGGCCGCGCCGCTCCCGGCCCCGGTGAGCGCGGCCCGCCCGTTGGTCATCCTGCCGGTGACGGTCTCCTCGAGTTTCAGGTCGCTGCCGACGATCGCCACGTTCTCGACGGGAAAGCCCGCGTCGGAGAGCCCGTCCACGGTTCGCTGCGCCGCGAGGTAGTTGTCGTAGCCTGCCAGGACCCTCCGGTCCACGACGACCTGCGTGTCCAGGCCGGTGGGCGTTCCATTCATGTCCGCTCGCCTTTCGGGGGTGGGAGATGGCTCGACGGGCCGACTACCCCGTGTCCGCAGGAGGATGCGCGTCCTCCGCCGGGATCTGGCCGCGGGGGCGGACCACGGGAACCACGGGGTGGCGGATCCTCGGGGACCGTGAGCAGCCGGACCCGGGAACCGCGGGCGGATCCGGGCACCGCGACAGGACAACCCCATAAATTGGGAAAGAAACCCGGACAATTTGGACATTGGTAAGGGCTTACCGTTAGGGTTCCTACAAGATGGCGCCAGTGCAGGCGGGAGACGGGGCACCGGTGTCAGGGTCACGAAGGAACCGGAAATGATCGTGCTCATCGTGGTGGTGGAGGTGGTTCTGGTGCTCGCGGCCTTCGCGGCGGTGTACAGGCTCACCCGCTACCGGAGCAGGCCGATGTGGCTGAAGGGCCGCATACCCGACACCCGCGCCGACCCCGATGACCAGGCGCCGCGGGCTCGCGGCAGGTGACCGGCGAGAGCGGGCGCCACGCGTACGGCGGCGCCGCGCTCTCACGGATGGATCGGCCGCGGGCGGCGGTACCGGGCCCCCGCACGGGAGGCGGCACCGCGCCCTCGCGGGTTGATCACCAGCTCTGGTGGAGCGGCATGCCCTCGGTGTAGCCGGACGAGCTCTGCACGCCGACCACCGCCCGCTCGTGGAACTCCTCCAGGGTGGAGGCGCCCGCGTAGGTGCACGAGGAGCGCAGGCCGGCCACGATGGCGTCGATCTGGTCCTCGACGCTGGGCATCGCCGGATCGAGATACATCCTGGAGGTGGAGATGCCCTCCTCGAACAAGGCCTTGCGCGCCCGGTCGAAGGGGGAGTCCTCGGCCGTGCGCAACCGCACCGCGCGGGCCGAGGCCATGCCGAAGTTCTCCTTGTACTTGCGCCCGTCGGCGGAGGTGCGGGTGTCGCCGGGCGACTCGTAGGTGCCCGCGAACCACGAGCCGATCATCACGTTGGACGCCCCCGCGGCCAGGGCCAGGGCCACGTCGCGGGGGTGGCGGACACCGCCGTCGGCCCACACGTGGCGGCCCAGCCTGCGGGCCTCGGCGGCGCACTCCAGCACGGCGGAGAACTGCGGGCGGCCCACGCCGGTCATCATCCGGGTGGTGCACATGGCGCCCGGGCCGACGCCGACCTTCAGGATGTCCGCCCCGGCCTCGACGAGATCCCGCACGCCCTCGGCGGTGACGACGTTGCCCGCCGCGACGGGCACGTCGGGGCCGAGGGCCCGGACCGCCCTCAGGGCACTGATCATCTTCTCCTGGTGGCCGTGGGCGGTGTCCACGACCAGGCAGTCCACCCCGGCGTCGAGGATCTCCTTGGCCTTGGCGGCCACGTCGCCGTTGACCCCGACGGCCGCCGCGACGCGGAGCCTGCCCGAGTCGTCGACGGCGGGCCGGTACAGGGTGGCGCGCAGCGCGCCCGTCCTGGTCAGGATGCCGACCAGCCTGCCCTCCGCGTCCACGACCGGGGCGAGCCGGTGGCGGCCCCCGTGGAGGCGGTCGAAGGCCTCGCGCGGGTCGAGCCCGGCGGGCAGTGTGAGCAGGTGGTCGGACATCACCTGGGAGAGCTGGGTGTACATGTCCACGCCGGAACAGTCGCTCTCGGTGACCACGCCGGCCGGGCGGTTGTCCCAGTCGACGATGATGATCGCGCCGTGGGCCCGCTTGGGCAGCAGGTTGAGCGCCTCGCCGACGGTGTCGTGCGGGGTGAGCGTCAGCGGGGTGTCGTGGACCAGGTCGCGCTTCTTGACCCAGTCGACGACGTCGGCGACCACGTCGATCGGGATGTCCTGCGGGATCACGGTGATCCCGCCCCGCCGCGCGACGGTCTCCGCCATCCGCCGTCCCGCCACCGCCGTCATGTTGGCGACCACGACGGGGATGGTGGTTCCGGTGCCGTCCCGGCTGGAGAGGTCGACGGCGAGCCGCGAGCCGACGGAGGAGAGCGACGGGACCATGAAAACGTCGCTGTAGGTCAGGTCGTAGGCCGGTGCCATCTCATTGAGAAATTTCACGTTGATCCACCTTATCCCGTGAATTGCCAAAGATGAGCGTTCCCCTTTTCCTCTTCTCCGAAGAGGACCGGCAGGTCGGGCCGGAGGCTAAGATCCGGTTTGCGCGAATAAGTGGATGGCCATGAGGAGGCATTGTGATCGTGGTTGATCGGCCCGAGATGCTCGTCGTAGGTCATGCCGTACGGACGTCGAACGCCGACGAGGCGGAGCCGGGCCGGGGGAGGCTCGGCGCGCTCTGGGCGCGGGCGGGATCCCCGGGGGCCTTCGCCCACGTGCCGGGACGGGTCGACGAGAACATCTACGCGGTGCTCACCGACTATGAGAGTGATCATCACGGTGCCTACACCCAGATCGTCGGTGTCGCCGTGCGCAGCGCCGCGGCGCTGCCCGAGGGCATGGTGGCGGTACGGGTGCCCGGGGTGCCGTCGTTGAAGATCGAGGCCCGCGGGCCGATGCCGGGCGTCCTGCTGGAGGCGTGGCAGCAGCTGTGGAAGCACACCGAGTCGGGAGGCACCCCGCCGAGGGCCTTCACCACCGACGTGGAGGTGCACCACCCGGGAGGCGCCGACATCTACGCGGCGGTGTTCCCCTCGATGGGCTGATCGTCCGCGGCGGGGCAGAGAGCCTCGCCGTGCCGGTCGTGCCCACCCTCGTCGTCGGGATCGTCCTCGTCGTCCGGTGGCGGGTCGGACATCTGCCAGCCCGCCATGAGCGCCGGCAGGATGAGGTGCGTCGTGATCACGGCGCTCATGAGCATGACGATCGCCGCCACCGGGACCTGGACGATCTTCTCGGCGTCGCGCGAGGCGAGCAGGAGAACCAGGCTGAGAACGACGAGGACCACCGTGGTTCCCCGGCGGGCGTCGGCCTGGATCTTCTGGCGCTCGCGGGACTGGCGTTCGTCGAGGTAGCGGTCGTGGAGGCCGACCACACCCCGGGTGGCCGTGACGAGCGCCGACCAGACCACGATGTAGATCGCCAGCGCGGTACCCATCAGGGCGAAGGTGGTCCACATGGCGACGTCGCTCGGCGCCAGGTACCAGCACACGATCGCGCTGATCCAGATCATCCCGGCGGATCCGGCACCGGCGCCGGCGAGGATCCGGCGGCGCCGGCGGGTGGCGTACCAGGAGCGCGGCGGCCAGTCGCGGTGGGCGGCCTCCAGCCGCTCGGGGGTGAGCTCACCCATCACTTCACCTCACTGCCCAGTCGGGGGAACGGCTTCAGGGAGAAGACGATCTCCAGCGGCACCTCAAAATACTCGGCGATACGCAGGGCGAGAAACAGGCTCGGGCTGTACTCGCCGCGTTCCAGATAGCCGATCGTCTGGTAGTGGACCCCCAGCGCGGCCGCCAGGTCCTTGCGTGAGACGCCGCGCTCGGCTCTCAGCACCGGGATCCGGTTGTACACGGCTTCCGCAGACATCCCAGCATTCTCCCAGCATTCATGACCCCTGCGCGGCGAGCTGCCGTTCGGCGAGCCGGGATCCGGACTCGCGCCGGGTGACCCGGCGGATCAGCTTCGGCGCCAGCAGCATCCCCGCGACCGCCCACACCGCGAGCGCGGCGGCCACCCAGGGCAGGCGCCAGCTCCCGCCGATCTCGACGGCCAGCACGGAGTCGGGCATGAACGCCGCGCGCAGGCCGAGTCCGTGCCAGTAGAGGGGGAACGCCTGTGAGATCCACTGGACGAACTCGGGCATGTACGTGACGGGGACCATGACCCCAGAGGTGATCATCAGGATCATCATCGGCAGCCCCAGCATCCCGGCCGCGGCCTTCGGCCCGGGGGCCAGGCAGCCGATCGCCGCCCCCAGCGGCACGACGGCGACCGTGCCCAGCACCGTCACCCAGACAAGGGTCGTCCAGTCGCGAGGGAGCGTGACCCCGCCCAGGGCGACGCCCGTGCCCACGATCAGCACGCTCTGCACGACGATCTGGCACATGATGGTCACCCCCCGCCCGGCGAGGTAGGCGAGGATCCCGCCGGGGACGGTCCGCAGCCGCAGGAGCGTTCCCTCCTCGCGGTCGGCGGCGATCGCCATCGGAAGGGTCATCAGCCCGTTGGAGAAGACGGTGAAGGCCAGGAAACCGATCATCATGAACGTGCCCTGGGAGGCGTCCGTCCCCTTCACCGGGCCGCCGCCGATGAAGAGCATCAGCAGGGCGAAGGTCCCCACCGTGCCGATCAACGTGGTGATCAGCTCCTTGCGGTCCTTGATCAGGTGCAGGTGCTCGGTCCAGCCTCGTCGCAGGCCGATCCGGAGTGCTCTGACGTTCATGCCGCCCTCCCGATGAGGCTCAGGTAGTTCTCCTCCAGCGACGGACGCCGGATCTCCAGGCCGGGCACCGGGCCGTCGAACCTCCGGTGCAGTTCCCACGCGGCCTGGGACGGGTCCTCGGTGGTCAGGACCCGCTCCCGGCCGTCCTCCGTCCAGCGCACGTGCGACTGGGCCCGTACGGCCCGCGCCAGCTCGGACGGGGTCCCGCACACGGCGATCTCCCCGCCGACCAGGATCGCGGTCCGGTGCGCCAGTTTCTCCGCCTCGGCGAGGTCGTGCGTGGTCAGCAGCACCGTGATGCCCTCGTCGGCGGCCAGTTTCCTGATCAGCAGGTGGAACTCCCTGCGCGCCTCCGGGTCGAACCCGGTCGTCGGCTCGTCGAGGAACAGCAGCCGGGGGCGGCCCACGATGCCCAGGGCGACGTCCAGCCGGCGGCGCTGGCCGCCCGACAGGCGGCTCACCCGCTGCCCGGCCTGCGCGGTCAGGCCGAGCGCGCCCAGCAGCTCGTCCGGGTCGCGAGGGTCGTCGTAGAACTCGCCGAGGTGGGCCAGAAGGTCCCTGGCGCTCCAGCGGGGGTGGTCGCGCCAGCTCTGCAGCACGATCCCCAGCTTGGCCCGCCAGGCGTCGGTGCCGCGCGCGGGGTCCGTCCCCAGCACGCTCACCTCGCCGGACGACCTGTTCCTGAAGCCCTCCAGGATCTCGACAGTGGTGGTCTTGCCCGCTCCGTTGGGGCCGAGCAGCGTGAAGATCTCCCCGTGTTCGATCTCAAGGTCGACCCCTCGCAACACCTCGGCCGCGCCGTAGGCCATCCGCAGCCCGCGAACGCTTATCGCAGTACTCATGCGAACGAATGTAGTAGACCTACTACATAAGAATCAACACCTACAACGAACGGAGGTACGGCTACGGCGGGCGTATCCCTCGTGAGCAGGCCGGTTGGCGCGGAGGAGCCGAGCGGGCCGGAGGAGCCGAACGGCCGGAGAGCGCCGGAGGAAGCCAAAGCGGCGAAAGACCATAGGGCCGGAGAGGCCGATCAGGTTCAGGAGATCGGGCACAGAAGATCGGGGCCGGGAGATCGGGGCCGGGAGATCGGGCCCGGAAAAGGGCCGGGCCGCCCGGGGTGGGGCCCCGGGCCGCCGGGGCTCAGCCCTCCTGCCTCCACAGGGGCTCGGGAACCTCGAAGCCGACGTCCTGGCCCCACCGGTTGCGGTAGCTCACCTCGTGCGCCGGGCGGCGGGGCGCGACGCCCCAGCGGCCGGTGGGATAGCCGAAGGTGACCGTGCAGGCCAGGGTCCAGCCCTTGCCCTCGGGCACGCCGAGCACCCGCAGCGTCTCCTCGGCGTGGAAGATGCCGAGCACGCTGGTCAGCGCGCTGCCCACCCCGTGGGCGCGGGCGGCCAGCTGCGCGCTCCACACCGAGGGGAAGATCGAGCCACCGGACGGGTCGTTGCGGACGAACGCGAACAGCAGCAGCGGGTAGCCCTCGAAGTGGTCGGCCAGGTGTTTGGCCGACTTCAGGACGTTGAGCGTCCGCGTGTCGCCCTCGGCCTCGGCCTTCTCGCGCATCGGCCGGTAGTGGCCCTCGAAGAGCCGCCCGAGCGCGTCCCGGTAGAGGGGACCGAGCCGCTCCTTCACCGCGAGGTCGTCGACCAGCAGGAAGCGCCAGCTCTGCACGTTGCCGCCGCTGGGCGCGCGGACCGCGGCGTCCAGGATGCTCCGCTGGACCTCCTCGGGGATCGGGTCCGGCTTGACCCTGCGCATCGCCCTGGTCGTGTAGAGGGCCTCGAAAACGTCCATTCCCGCCGGCCCGCCCGCTGTCCCGGCGCCTTCGGCGCCCGCCGGTCCGTCCTCGGTCCTCATGTCCCGCGTTCCCTCCATGCCTGCCGTGCCTGCCGTGCCTGCCATGCCTTTTATGTCCTCCGTCACCCTCGTGCTCGCGGTATCGTCGCCCGCGGCCCCCTGCCCGCCTCGCCGCCCGCCTCGCCGCCCGCCTCGCCGTCCGTCAGGCCAGCACCCCGGCCTCGCGCAGCCGCGTCGCGGTCTCGTCGGGCAGCCCCCAGGAGGACAGGTCCGCCAGCCGGGTGGCGGGGGAGAGGTCCTGCTCGGGCACGCCGAGCAGGCGCGGCGCGGGCACGGGCTGCCTGACCCCGCCCACCTCGACGAACACGCCCCTGGCCTTGTTGTGCGGGTGGTCCGCGGCCTCGCCCCCCTCCATCACGGGGGAGACGCAGGCGTCCGTGCCGTCGAACACCGCCTCCCACTCGGCGCGGGTCCTGGACCTGAACGCCTCGGCCAGCCGCTCGCGCAGCGCGGGCCACTGCGACCTGTCGTCGCGGTCGGGCAGGTCCTCCAGGCCCATCAGGGTGGTCATCTCAGCCCAGAACTGCGGTTCCAGCGCCCCGACGGCCATGTACCGGCCGTCGGCGGTCTCGTAGGTGTCGTACATCGGCGCACCGGTGTCGAGCAGGTTCGTGCCGCGCGGGCCCCAGCCGCCGGTCTGCACGCCGTGGTGGAACATCGCGAACAGCGTCGCCGCGCCGTCCACCATGGCGGCGTCGATCACCCGGCCCTCGCCGGTCCGCTCCCGCTCGATCAGCGCCAGCAGCACGCCGTACGCGAGCATGAGGCCGCCCCCGGCGAAGTCACCGAGGATGTTGATCGGCGGGGTGGGGGGCTCGCCCGCGCGGCCCAGCATCGACAGCACGCCGGAGACGGCGATGTAGTCGATGTCGTGCCCGGCGGTCGTCGCGAGCGGCCCGTCCTGGCCCCAGCCGGTCATCCGCCCGTAGATCAGGCGCGGGTTGACCGCGTGCAGGTCGGCCGGGCCGATGCCGAGGCGTTCGGCGACGCCCGGCCGGAAGACCTCGACGACCACGTCGGCGCGGCGGGCCAGCTCCTTGAACGCGGCCACCCCCTCGGGGGACTTCAGGTCCAGGCCGACCGTCCGCTTGCCGCGGTCCATCACGTCGGGGCGCGGCCTGTCCCCGGTCCTGGCGACGACGCTCGCGCGCTCGACGCGCAGCACCTCGGCCCCGTGGTCGGCCAGCATCATCCCGGCGAAGGGCCCGGGGGCCAGCCCCGCCAGTTCGAGCACGCGGACTCCGGCCAGCGGGCCCTTCCTGGTCACGTGCTCCATCGACATTCTCCTCGGGTGCGTTCCGGGTCTCGTCGGGTACGGCGTACCCCGGCGACCGCCTGGTCGCGAGCACCGCCGCCCTCCCGCCCAAGTAGAACAACATTCGGCTTTCAATGGCAAGACACATCGCGAGGAGTCGCATGGTGCCCGCGCACGTATGGGAAACTTGCGCCCTCTCCGAATGGGACCTAGGGGTTTTGCGATGACATATCCGCACAGTGAACGGGTGGTCGCTGGGCGCTATCGGCTGCTGCGGGAACTCGGCAGGGGCGGGATGGGCGTCGTGTGGGAGGGCTACGACATCCTCCTCAACCGCTCGGTCGCCGTGAAGGAAGTGCTCCTACCGCCCAACCTCTCCCCGGCCGAGCACCAGGTCCAGCTGACCCGTACCTCCCGCGAGGCCAGGACGGCGGCCAGGCTCAACCACAGCGGCATCGTGGCGATCTACGACGTGGCGGAGCAGGACGGCCGCCCCTGGATCGTGATGGAGCTGGTCAGGGCCCGCGGGCTGGACGAGGTCGGCCTGCTGCCGGTGCGCCGGGTCGCCGACATCGGCCGCCAGGTCCTGTCGGCCCTGCGCGCGGCCCACGAGGCCGGGATCCTGCACCGCGACGTCAAGCCGAGCAACATCCTGCTGGACGCCGAGGGCCGCGCCGTGCTCTCCGACTTCGGCATCGCCGTCATCGAGGGCGACACCTCGCTCACCCAGACCGGCATGGTGACGGGCTCGCCGAGCTTCCTGCCGCCCGAGCGCGCCACCGGGGTCGACGCCGGCCCCTGGTCCGACCTGTGGGCACTCGGCGCCACCCTCTACGCGGCCCTGGTCGGCCACGGGCCCTTCGAGCGCCGCGACGCCATCTCCACCCTCGGCGCGCTCCTCACCGAGGAGCCCGACTTCGGCGTGCTGCCCCAGGAGATGCGAGCGGTGCTCACCGGCATGCTCCAGCGGGAACCGGCCCACCGGCTGACCGCGCAGCAGGCCGACGCCATGCTGGCGGAGGTCATCAACGACCCGTCGGCCGCGGCCCGCCGTACCGGGGAGACCGCCGTCCGCCAGGGACGAGGGACCGGGGGCCACCGCACGGGAGGGGCCCCGAGCCGTACCGAGGAGAACTTCAGCCGCATCGGTAAGACCTCCCACCGCACCGGGGAGCGGGAAAGGCACGACACCAGGAGCTCGGCCGTGCCCGGCCGCCGCGGGCGAGGACGGCTCCCGCTGATCGTGGGAGCCGTGGTGCTCCTGGCGGCAGGGGGCGCCGCGGCGGCCGTGGCGATGTCGCAGCCCGAGCAGCGGCCGGTGGCGCGCTCCGCGCCCACCGCCGCGGAGACCGCGCCGGAGCCGGCGGAGGAGACCGAGTCGGCGACCCCCACCCCCACCCCGACCCCCACCCCCAAGCCCACCAGGACCAGGACGGCGGCGCCCGCCGGAGGGCTGAAGACGTGGCGGGCCCGCCCCCCGGAGAACTGGTCGATCAGCTACCCGGCCGGATGGAACGGCGACTGGGCGGCCGAGACGGGCTACACCCAGTGGCTGCGCCGCGACGGGGCCGCCCACATGTCGGTGGAGCCGCTGGAGGGAAGTACCGAGGGCCTGGATTCGCTCCTGGAGACCGTCAAGGAGAACGTGGCGCAGTGGAGTGAGATCGACTTCGAGGACACGGCCAAGATCCCTCTCGCCTACGGCGCCGGGCTCCAGTGGGAGTTCACCTGGACCATGAAGGACAGCGGGGGAGCCCCCTGGGCCGAGGCCGGGGTGACCTACCACGAGGTGCGGCGGTTCGTCGAGGTGGGCGACTCGGTCATGGTGCTCAGCTGGACCACTCACGACGCCGACTGGGTGGCCCAGAAGGCCCTCATGACCCGTGTGTTCGACAGTTTCCACCCCCGCGGAGGCGAGTGACATGTCCTGGAAGGTGCTCGCGCTGCCGCCCCTCCCCGAGGAGGCGGTGCGCAACCTGCTCGGCTCGCTCGGCGACCGGGTCGCCGTGTCGGTTCCCGCGGCCCGCGACCGGGAGTCGCTGCTCGCCGCCCTCGGCGACGCCGAGATCGTGGTCGGCGACTGGAGCGGCGGGCTCGCCCTGGACGCCGAGGCCGTCCGGGCCGCGCCGAACCTGGCGTTCGTCCAGCAGCCCTCCGTAGGCGTGGACGGCCACGATCTCGCCGCGCTCGCCGAGGCGGGCGTGCCGCTGGCCAACACCGCGGGGGTGAGCGCGATCGGGGTGGCCGAGTGGTGCCTCGCCGCCGCGCTCGCGCTGTCGCGGCGGCTGCTCGACGCCGACGCCGCGGTCCGCGCGGGACGCTGGCCGCAGCTGGACCTCGGGCCCGCCGAGCTGTACGGCTCGCGCGTCGGCATCGTCGGGTTCGGCCCGATCGGCGAGGCCGCCGCCCGGATGTTCGCCGCCCACGGATGCGAGGTCTCCTACTGGACCCGCACGCCGCGCGAGGTGCCCTACACCTACCGGGAGATCGGCGATCTCGTCGCGAGCTCCCACGTGCTCGTCCTGGTCGTCCCGCTGACGGAGGAGACCAGAAGGCTGGTCGACCCGTCCCTGATGCCCGCGGGCTCGCTGCTCGTCAACGCGGCGAGGGGACAGGTGGTCGACTCGGCGGCGCTGCTGTCCGCCCTGGAGTCGGGGCACCTGGGCGGCGCCGCGCTCGACGTCTTCGACACCGAGCCGCTGCCGCAGGACGACCCGCTGCGCGGCAGTCCGGGGGTCCTGCTCTCGCCGCACGTGGCCGGGGTGACCCCCCAGTCGACCGGCCGCCTGATCCGGTGCGTGCTGGACAACCTGGAGGCGGCGATCGAGGGCCGGCCTGTGGCGAATGTGGTCAACGGGGTTGATGCGGTGGTCGGCCGAAGATCGTAAGAAGGACGGTCGTAGAGTTTTCCCGTGTTTAACGCGCCCTGCCTGGCTCCGGAGACATCCGAGTTATAACGTGCCTAGGGGCGATCTTTCCAACGAGGTCATGGGGGTGATCACCGTGCGGCAGATGACGGGGATGTCTGCGCACCGGCAAGCGGTGGAGCAGATCAGGGAGTCCTACGCCGCCATCCCGGGAGGCGCGGTGCCCCGGCTCTCCAAGGCCACCACCAACCTGTTCCGGTTCAGGGACGGCGCCCGGTCGGCGAAGCTGTCGGCCAGGGACCTGGACCAGGTCATCGAGGTCGACCCGGTGACGATGACCGCCGAGGTCCAGGGGATGACGACCTACGAGAACCTGGTGGACGCCACGCTCGCCCACGGGTTCATGCCGTACGTCGTGCCGCAGCTGAAGACGATCACGCTGGGCGGGGCGGTGACGGGGCTCGGCATCGAGTCCACCAGCTTCAGGGAGGGGCTGCCGCACGAGTCGGTGGAGGAGATGGAGATCCTCACCGGCGACGGCAGGATCGTGGTGGCCCGTGACGACAACGAGCACCGGGACCTGTTCCGCGCGTTCCCCAACTCCTACGGCACGCTCGGCTACGCCCTCCGGATCCGGATCAAGCTCAAACCCGTCGAGCCGTACGTCAGGCTGACCCACATCCCGTTCGGCGACGCCGACAAGTGCATGCTCGCGATGCGCGAGATCTGCGAGCGCGGCGAGTACGAGGGCGAGCGCGTCGACTTCGTGGACGGCACGTTCTTCGGCCCCGGGGAGCTCTACATCACGGTGGGCCGCTTCGCCGAGCGCGCCCCGTACCTCTCCGACTACACCGGGATGCGCATCTACTACCGGTCGATCCAGACCAGGACCCGCGACTGGCTGACCGTCCGCGACTACCTGTGGCGCTGGGACACCGACTGGTTCTGGTGCTCGCGCGCCTTCGGCGTGCAGACCGCGCTGGTGCGGTCCCTGATGCCGCGCAAGTGGATGCGCTCGGACGTCTACCGCAGGCTCGTCGGCCTCGACCGCAAGTACGGGGTGATCGCCAGGGTCGACCGCTGGCGCGACCTGCCGGTGCAGGAGTCGGTCATCCAGGACATCGAGGTGCCCGTCGAGCGCGGTGCCGAGTTCCTGGAGTTCTTCCACGACAAGGTCGGGATGGCGCCGGTCTGGATGTGCCCGCTGAGGTCCACCGGCGAGTGGCCGCTCTATCCGCTGGAGCCGGGACGGCTCTACGTCAACTTCGGCTTCTGGGGAACGGTCCCCCTCCCCAGGGGGCAGTTCGACGGTTACCACAACCGTCTGATCGAGAACCGGGTCCACGAACTGGAGGGGCATAAATCGCTGTACTCCACTTCGTTCTACCCGGAGGATGAATTCTGGCGGTTTTATAACGGAACCGCCTACTGGCCGGTCAAGCGGGCATACGACGGGGGTGGCCGGTTGCTCGACCTCTACGACAAGTGTGTTCGGGGGCGTTAAGAGAGGCTGATTCTGTGTTGCTCGCAGAGATCTTCGAGAAGGTCATGGGGCCCGAGGCGGACGTGCGCTTCGTCGCCTACGACGGAAGCAAGGCCGGACCGGCCGGCGCCGACATCAGTGTCGAGGTGAAGACCCCGGCGGCCGTCGCGTACCTGGCGCAGGCCCCCGGAGAGCTGGGTCTGGCCAGGGCGTACGTGTCCGGCCACCTCGACGTCGACGGGGACATGTACACCCTGCTGTCTCGCATGTGGTCGCTCACCGTCAACGACATCCCGGTCGGGCAGAAGCTCGCGGCCATCCGAGCCCTCGGGGTCCGCCCGCTGCTGACGCGGATGCCGCCGCCTCCGCAGGAGGTGCGGCGCAGCATGCTCGCCCGGATGGGCAGCAGGCACGCCAAGCAGCGCGACGCCGAGGCCATCCACCACCACTACGACGTCTCCAACAAGTTCTACTCGTGGGTGCTCGGCCCCTCCATGGCCTACACCTGCGCGGTCTTCCCCGAACAGGAGTCCACGCTGGAGGAGGCGCAGCTCACCAAGTTCGAGCTCGTCGCCCGCAAGCTGGACCTCAAACCCGGCATGAAGCTGCTGGACGTCGGCTGCGGCTGGGGCGGCATGGTCATCCACGCCGCCCGCGAGTACGGGGTGAAGGCGCTGGGGGTCACCCTCTCGCGCCAGCAGGCCGAGTGGGCGCAGAAGGCCATCGCGGAGGCCGGTCTCGGCGAGCTCGCGGAGGTCCGCCACATGGACTACCGTGACGTGCCGGAGACCGGCTTCGACGCCGTCAGCTCGATCGGCCTGACCGAGCACATCGGCAAGGACCAGCTGCCCTTCTACTTCCGCTTCCTGTACGACAAGCTCGTCCCCGGCGGGCGGCTGCTCAACCACTGCATCACCCGCCCGACGGGCACGGAGAAGACCCTCAACGCCGGCGGCTTCATCAACCGCTACGTGTTCCCCGACGGGGAGCTGGAGTCGGTCGGTTACCTGGCCCGCCAGATCGAGGACACCGGTTTCGAGATCCGCCACGAGGAGAACCTGCGGGAGCACTACGCGCAGACCCTCCGCTTCTGGTGCGCCAACCTCGACGACCACTGGGACGAGGCGGTCAAGGAGGTCGGCGAGGGCACGGCGCGGGTCTGGCGCCTCTACATGGCGGCCTGCGTGGTCGGCTTCGAACGCAACAAGATCCAGCTCCACCAGGTCCTCGGGGTGAAGCTCAACGCCGACGGCACGGCCGGTCTTCCGCTCCGCCCCTCGCTCGACTGGCCCTGACACCCGGGACACGCGCACACGGGGAGCCCCCCGCGCGGGAGACGCTCGTACGGGATGTTCCTCTACGAGAATCCGCGCGGACGCTCACGTGAACGCGTTCACACCGGACCGTGCGGCCCCTGCCGCGGACACCTCGGGGCCGGGTTCCGGACGGCGCGTCGCGCGCCGTCCGGAACCCGGCCCCGCCCGCCGTGGCCTCGTCGGCCGGGCGGGTGCGGGCCCCTCAGCGGAGCTCGCGCTTGAGGATCTTCCCGGTCGCGGTCATCGGAAGCGTGTCGCGGAACTCGACGATCCGCGGATACTTGTACCCCGCCATGTTCTCCTTGCCCCAGGCGATGAGCTCGTCCTCGGTGACCGTCGCGCCGGGGGTGCGGATGACGTACGCCTTCACCTCCTCGCCGTGCGAGTCGTGGGCGACCCCGACCACCGCCGCGAGGGAGACCTCGGGATGGGTGATCAGGACCTCTTCGAGCTCGCGCGGGTAGACGTTGAAGCCGCCCCGGATGATCATGTCCTTGGCCCGGTCGATGATGGAGTAGTAGCCGTCGGCGTCGCGGGTGGCGATGTCGCCGGTGCGGAACCAGCCGTTCCGCATGACCTCGGCGGTCGCCTCGGGCCGGTTGTAGTAGCCCTTCATCACGTTGTGGCCGCGGATCGCGATCTCACCGGGACCCTCGCCCTCGATCGTCTTCCAGTCGTTGTCGATCAGCTTCATCTCCACGCCCCAGATCGGCGTGCCGATCGTGCCGGGCTTGGTGGGCCTGCCGAGCTGGTTGAAGCTGGCCACCGGGGAGGTCTCCGACAGGCCGTACCCCTCCAGGATGCCGATCCCGAAGGTCTTCTCGAAGTCCTTGAGCACCTCGACGGGGGAGGAGGCGCCACCGGCGGCCGCGATCCTGAGAGAGGTGGGCACCTCGTCGCCGTCGGTGTGGATCTTCGTCAGCATGGCCCAGTACATGGTGGGAACGCCCGCGAACAGCGTGATGTTCTCGGCGCGCATCAGCTCCAGGGCGGGGCCCGGCTCGAAGCGCGGCAGGAGCACGACGGTCGCCTGGCGCCGGAACCCGGCGTTCATGACGACGGTCTGCCCGAAGGAGTGGAACAGCGGCAGCACCGCCAGGTAGGCGTCGCCGCCCTCGGTGCGCGGGAACATCTCGTCGGAGACCATGGCGTTGAGCAGCATGTTCTGGTGGCTGAGCTCGGCGCCCTTGGGCTGGCCCGTGGTGCCGCTGGTGTACAGGATCACCGCGGTGTCGTCGGGCGAGGTCTGCACCGTCTCGAACTCGCCGGACACGCCGTCCAGCGCCGCCCACAGCGTCTCCCCGTACTCGGACTCGGTGGCGAACGCGGTGGCGGGCAGCACGAAGAAGTGTTCGGCGGAGGCGCCCTCGAAGCCGGCCCTGCCCCGCTCGCCCAGCGGCAGCTCGGGGGTGCCCTCGAAGCAGAACAACGCCTTGGCCTGGGAGTCCTCCAGGTGGTAGGAGATCTCCCTGGACTGCAGCAACACGTTGAGCGGCACGACCGTGGCGCCCGCCTTGAGGATCCCGTAGTAGACGAACGGGAAGTAGGGCAGGTTGGGGCAGGCCAGCGCCACCTTGTCACCCTTACCGATCCCGCGGGAGACCAGCAGGTTGGCAACCTGGTTCGCGACGGTGTTGACCAGGGAGTACGGCAGCCGCAGGTCACCGAAGACCAGTGCGGTGCGGTCGGGGGCCTCCCTGGCGCTGTCCTCCAGTGCGATCGACAGGTTGAGCATCGTACGTCCTCCTCCGAGCAAGCTCTGACCCGCTCATACTGGCAGCCCGAGATACCGACCGGTAGGTAACACGATGACAAATTGACGGGCAAACCGCGGGGGAGTAAGCAGATAAGAGCGCGCTTACGGGGAGGCGAGCTGGCCGACTGTGCGATGAAAGGTCAGTGAGCGTGGAGTACGACTACGTCATCGTGGGCGCGGGGTCAGCGGGATGTGTGCTGGCCAACCGTCTTTCCGCCGACCCCGGCACGAGGGTCGCCCTCATCGAGGCGGGCGGTTCCGACCGGAAGCTGGAGGTCCGGATGCCCGCCGGATTCTCCAAGCTGTTCAAGACCGAGCGCGACTGGGACTTCACCACCGCCAAGCAGCCCGAGCTGTCCGGCAGGGAACTCTACTGGCCGCGCGGCCGGATGCTCGGCGGATCCTCCTCGATGAACGCCCAGATGTGGGTGCGCGGGCACCGCGCCGACTACGACGGCTGGAACGTGCCGGGCTGGTCCTACGAGGAGGTCCTCCCGTACTTCCGCAGGGTCGAGCGCCGCGCCGGCTCCAACCGCGGCGGCGTGTACGGCACGGAGGGCCCGATCCACATCTCGGAGCTGCGCTCCCCGAACCCCGCCACCGCGCTCTTCCTGCGAGCCTGCGAGGAGCTGGGCATCGCCCGCCTGGAGGAGCTGAACGGCCCCTCCAACGAGGGCTGCTCGCCGACACCCGTCACCCAGCGCAGGGGCCGTCGCTGGAGCTCCGCCGACGCCTACCTCGCCCCCGTGGCCAGGCGGCCCAACCTCACCGTGCTCACCTCCTCGCGCGTACGCCGCGTGCTCGTCGAGGACGGGCGCGCGACCGGGGTGGAGTACGGCGTCGACGGCGGTAACGGCGACGGCGACGGCGGCGGCGACACTGTGGTGGCGCGGGCGCGCGGGGAGGTCATCCTGTCGGCCGGGGCGATCGGCTCGCCGCACCTGCTGATGCTGTCGGGGGTCGGCCCGGCGGACGAGCTGCGGTCCGCGGGTGTCGAGCCGGTCCACGAGCTGCCCGAGGTCGGAGCCAACCTCCAGGACCACCTCGCGTCGGGCGTCTTCCTGCACTGCCTCAAGCCGATCACCCTCGCCGGCGCCGAGTCGACCGCCAACCTGCTCCGCTTCCTGGCCGGCGGCCGGGGCATGCTCACCTCCAACATCGGCGAGGCCGTGGCGTTCATCCGCACCTCCGAGGAGGAGCCCGCCCCCGACATCGAGCTCATCTTCGCTCCCGGCTCCTTCGTCAACCACGGCCTCACCCCGCCGCCCGGCCACGGCCTGACCATCGCCTCGATCCTGCTCCGGCCGGAGAGCCGCGGCCGCCTCTCGCTGGACGGCCGGGACGTCGTGATCGACCCCGGCTACCTGACGGCCGAGGCCGACGTCCGGCGGCAGGTCGCCGGGCTGCGGAAGGCCAGGGAGCTGTTCACCACCGAGGCGCTCCGGCCGCTCGCGGGGCCGCCGATGGACCCGTACTGGGACCCGAGGACCGATGAGGAGCTCGTCCGCTGGATCCGCGAGCGCAGCGAGACCCTCTACCATCCGGTCGGCACCTGCCGGATGGGCGACGATCCCGGGTCGGTGGTGGACCCCGCACTGCGGGTCCGGGGGATCGCCGGCCTGCGGGTGGCCGACGCCTCGGTCATGCCGCTCATCACCAGGGGACACACCCACGCGCCCACCGTCATGATCGCCGAAAGGGCCGCCGACCTCATCGTCGCGGGCCGCTGACCATCGGGCCATTGGCCGTGTGGCTGCGTGACCGTGTGGCGGTGAGGCCGTGTGGCGGTGTGGCGGTGTGGCGGTGTGACCGCGAGGCCGCCGTGACCGCGGAGGAGCCGCGTGGGTGGATCAGCTTGGCCGGACCGTGGCCTTCCTTTCGCGGGGTGTCAGGGGGGAGCATGTCTCCAGGCCGGATGCTTCCCGCATGGGAGCACTCCGGGAAGGTGGACGGCCTCGTTCCGGGCTGGTTGAGCCGAGGGTCCTGTGGCAGGATCCATAAAATAGAATGCGGTTCTAGTGGAGGCTGGCGTGACGGTTTCACTCGCGGACATCGATCTGTCGGACATCTCCTTCTGGGAGCGGCCGATGGCCGAGCGGGAGGCCGCCTTCGCAGTGCTCCGCGCGCAGCCGGGCCCCGTCCTCTTCGCCGAGCCCGAGATCCCCTTCGCCCCGCTCGGCCCCGGCTACTACGCCCTGGTGCGGCACGCGGACATCATCGAGGCCAGCCGCCACCCCGACATCTTCTCCTCGGGCCGGGGGGCGACGTCCATCCAGGACCTCGGCCCCGAGTTCGGCGAGTACTTCGGTTCGATGATCAATATGGACGATCCCCGGCACGCGCGGCTGCGCAGGATCGTGTCCCGGGCGTTCACCCCGAAGATGATCAAGCAGTTCGAGGCCGACGTCGACGCCGCGGCCGTGCGGATCGTGGACGACCTGATCGCGAAGGGGCCGGGTTGTGACTTCGTGACCGAGGTGGCCGCCAAGCTGCCCCTGAAGATCATCTGCGACATGATGGGCATCGGCCCCGAGCACTACCAGGCGGTCTTCGACGCCACGAGCATCATCCTGTCGGGCGGCGACCCCGAGTTCATCGCCGACGTCAGCCGTGCGGCCGAGTTGCTCCTCGGCGCGGGGCAGGGACTCCAGGACCTCGTCATCTCCCTGGCCGCCGAGGGGGGAGACAACCTCATCACCGCCCTGACCAGCGCCAACATCGACGGTGAGAAGCTGACGATGCAGGAGCTCGGCTCGTTCTTCATCCTGCTGGTGGTGGCGGGCAACGAGACCACCCGCAACGCCATCTCCCACGGCCTGCACCTGTTCACCGAGCACCCCGACCAGCGGGAGCTGCTGCTCCAGGACCTCGACGGGCGCCTGCCCGGTGCCGTCGAGGAGATCGTCCGCCTCGCCTCGCCCGTCGCCTGGATGCGCCGCAGCCTCACCCGCGACCACGAGATGAACGGCCACCTCTACCGCGCGGGCGAGAAGGTGCTGCTGTACTACTGGGCCGCCAACCGCGACGAGAGCGTCTTCACCGACCCGCACCGCTTCGACATCCGGCGTACCGAGGGTCCGCACGTCGGCTTCGGCGGCCCGGGGCCGCACTTCTGCCTGGGCGCCCACCTCGCCCGCCGCGAGATCACCGTCATGTTCCGCGAGTTGTTCACCCGCCTGCCCGCAATCCGTTCCGTGGGGGAGCCCGACCGTCTGCGCTCCAGCTTCATCAACGGCATCAAGCACCTTGACTGCGACTTCTGAGCGCCGCCCGGGGCCTCGCGTTGACGCAAGCGCTTGCTTTCCAAAATTCCGAGCGTCGCCTGGGGCCTCGCGTTGACGCAAGCGCTTGCTTTCCAAAAGGATGGGCGCCATGAGCGTGACGCCAGCCGAGCGGAAGCCGATCGTCTCCGCCGGTGACTTCGACCTGTCGGACTACGACTTCTGGGCCAGGCCCATGCCGGAGCGGGAGCACGCCTTCCGGCTCCTGAGGGAGCTGGAGCGTCCCGTCTTCTACCAGGAGATGGAGAACCCGCTGGTCCCGCGAGGGCTCGGCTACCACGCGCTGGTCAAGCACGCCGACATCCTGGAGGCCAGCCGCACTCCCGAGGTGTTCTGCTCGGGAGACGGCGGGGCCACCAACATCCTCGACATGCCCGCCGAGTTCGCCGAGTACTTCGGTTCGATGATCAACATGGACGATCCCCGGCACGCGCGGCTGCGCAGGATCGTGTCCCGGGCGTTCACCCCGAAGATGATCAAGCAGTTCGAGGCCGACGTCGACGCCGCGGCCGTGCGGATCGTGGACGACCTGATCGCGAAGGGGCCGGGTTGTGACTTCGTGACCGAGGTGGCCGCCAAGCTGCCCCTGAAGATCATCTGCGACATGATGGGGATACCGGAGAAGGACTACCGCGCTGTCTTCGACAGATCCAACATCATCCTCGGAGGCTTCGACCCCGAGTACGTCGGCCTCGACATGAACACCGTCGCGGAGAGGCTGCTGACCGCCGGGATGGAGCTGCAGCAACTCGTTCAGGACCTCGCCGCGCACCGGACGGAACATCCCACCACCGACCTCACCTCGTCGCTGGTCAACGCCAACATCGACGGTGAGAAGCTGACGATGCAGGAGCTCGGCTCGTTCTTCATCCTGCTGGTGGTGGCGGGCAACGAGACCACCCGCAACGCCATCTCCCACGGCCTGCACCTGTTCACCGAGCACCCCGACCAGCGGGAGCTGCTGCTCCAGGACCTCGACGGGCGCCTGCCCGGTGCCGTCGAGGAGATCGTCCGCCTCGCCTCACCGGTCAACTACATGCGCAGGAAGGTCACCCGCGACCACGAGATGAACGGCCACCTCTACCGCGAGGGGGAGAAGGTCGTGTTCTACTACTGGGCCGCCAACCGCGACGAGAGCGTCTTCACCGACCCGCACCGCTTCGACATCACCCGCAGTCCCAACCCCCACATCGGCTTCGGCGGCCCGGGGCCGCACTTCTGCCTGGGCGCCCACCTCGCCCGCCGCGAGATCACCGTCATGTTCCGCGAGTTGCTCCGTCGCGTCCCGCGGATCGAGGGCGGCGCTCCCGAGCGGCTCCACTCCAGCTTCATCAACGGGATCAAGCGGATGGAGTGTGCCTTCTAAGCCGTCCGCGGCTTTCAGGACCTCCTACGGGGTGGTCACTGCCCCGCCGCGCGGATCGACTTGAAGACGGTGTTGATGTCGGGGAGCAGCTCCTTCTTGCTGTCCGGCACCGACATGTAGACGATCGAGGGCAGGTCGGCGCCGGTGCTCACCGCCGCCACGACCATGGTCGTCTTCGAGTCGCCCGAGGTGATCTCGTACGCGGCGAGCTGGCCGGGCAGGCCGTTCACCGACAGGGTCTGCTGGGCGGTCTTGCGGGCGGTGTTGCCCTCGGGGAAGAACTTGTTGCGCCCGTTGGAGGCCACCGCGTTGATCACCGGTGCGAGGTTCTCCGGCGAGGTGTACTTGCTCTTCAGACGCGGGGAGAGCGGGCCCGACATCAGCTGCGCGAACTGGGTCTTGCCCGTGGAGTCCGTACCCGCCGGCAGATACTGGCGGGTCGTGAAGCCGTAGGAGGCGGGCATGCCGGGACGCTGGTCCTGCCGCCAGGGGGCGCCGAGCTGTGCCAGGGTGATCCCCGCCTGCTGGTCGGTGAGCGTGCCGGCCACCGGCGACGCCTCACCGGTGAAGCGCGGCAGGCGGCCGATGGCCGCGGGCTTGGCCGGTTTCTTGGTGGCCGCCGTCGAAGGCTTGGGATCGGAGGCGATCTCCTCGCCGCCGGCCAGCGGCCCGGCCAGGAACGCCCAGAGCACCGCGCCGAGCAGTGCGATGATCACGGACCCGGCCAGTGCGAAGATCCAGACCGGCCGTCCCCGCTCCCCGAGATCGTCCTCGTCCTCGATGGCCTGGTAGTTGTCGCCGAAGACCGTGTTCCACAGCTCCTGCTGGCGCTCGGGCGGAGGTGTCTTCGGGCCGCTGATCTGTCCCGCGGTGACGAACGGCTTGTTCGGGTCGGAGGGGTCGCGGCTCAGGTGATGACCGGGCTGGCCCGGATGCCCGGGCTGGCCGGGATTTCCAGGCTGGCCGGGCTGCCCAGGGTGACCTCCGTGTCCGGGCTGGCCCGGGTGGCCGGGCTGGGACGGCAGGGGGCCGCCGGCTCCGGGGTGAACGGGGGTCGCCTGGGGCGCGGGTGCGCCGGAAGCCGCCGCGTTCGCCGCCTGGGCCCACATGGCGGGGGTGTCCGGCACGCCGTAGCTGCGCCGCGCGTTTCCGGTGCCGTCGCCGTTCGGGGTGCCGTTCGGGGTGCCGCCCTCAGCTGAGGCGCCCCCGAAGGGGGGACCACCGAGGGCGACGCCGGAAGGGGCGCCCTGGGCGTTTCCCTGAGCGGTGCCGGGGTGGGCCCTCCCGAAGGGAGCGGCCGGAGCGTCGGTGCCCGCCCAGGAGGGGGAGAACGCCGAGGTCTGGGCCTCGGCGGGACCCGCGTTCCCCGCGGAGGGGGCCGGAGGCCACGCGCCGTCGCCCGCCGGGGCCGCGGGTGGCCAGGGGGCGTTCTCCGCCGGCGCGGGCGAGGGCGGCCACCCGCTGTTCTCCGCCGGCTGTGCCGGAGGCCAGGCGGAGGCGTCGTGTCCCGGTGCGGTGGCCTGCCACGTCTCGCCCGCCGGCGCACCGGAACCCTGCCGGCGCGCGTCCCCCTGCGGGTTCGACGCCTGCGGGCTGGTCGCCTGCGCCCAGCCGTTGTTCTGCGGGCTGGTCGCCTGTGCCCAGCCGTCGGCCTGCGGGCTCTGCGTACGGCCGTCGTCGTGGGGCGTGGCGCTGGGCCGGCCGTCGTTGGGCGGTGCGCCGGCCTGCGCCCAGCCGTTGGAGGAGCCGGTCTGGGGGGTGGAGGTGTGCTGAGCGTTGCCGTCCTGTGGCGGCGTGGACTGCGGCCATCCGTTGTTGGGTGAGGACGGGTGGCGGCCGTCGGCCTGCGGGCCCGAGGCCTGTGCCCAGCCGTCCTGCGCAGGGGCGGATTGCGGCCATCCGTTGCCGGGGGAGGTCTGGTGCGAGCCGTCGGCACCCTGCGGGCCGGTCGCCTGTGCCCAGCCGTCGCCTTGCGTGCCTGATCCCTGGGGGCCGGATGCCTGTGCCCAGCCGTCGGCCTGGGGGGCGGTCGCCTGCGCCCAGCCGTTGTTCTGCGGGCTGGTTGCCTGTGCCCAGCCGTCGGCCTGGGCGCCTGATCCCTGCGGGCCGGTCGCCTGTGCCCAGCCGTCGCCTTGCGTGCCCGATCCCTGGGGGCCGGATGCCTGTGCCCAGCCGTCGGCCTGGGGGGCGGACGCCTGCGCCCAGCCGTCGTTGCGCGGGCTGAAAGCCTCCGACCAGCTGTCGCTCCGGGGGTTCGACGCCTGTGCCCAGCCGTCGGCCTGCGGGCTGGTCGCCTGTGCCCAGCCGTCGGCCTGCGGGCTCTGCGTACGGCCGCCGGGGGAATCCGCTGGGGAAGGGGCGGGGCGCTGCCCCTCGCCGCGGGGCGGGGTCTGCCACGAGGAGTCGTTGCCGCCCTGCGGCTCGTCCTGCGGGCGGGGGAGCCGGGGGCCGGTACCGAGGGAGTCGTTCGCCCACGAGGGCGACGGCTCGGCTGCCTCCGGCCATGCCGGAGGCAGGTGGGACTGGCTGGACTGCTCCGAGGCCATGCTTTCCTTACCTCCCGCGCGGGTGCCCGAATTAGGCGTATTGGGCATGGTCTCACGTGAGACGGGGGGGCTCGCAGGGAAACCGGAGAACGCCCCCCTGAACTGGAGTCCGGTGGGGTCGGTCGGTGGATCCTGCATGGGCAGGCCGACCTCCATCGGATCCGGGCCCTGCCCCGGCTCTGCTGAATGTGCCACGGTTAAAAGAGTAAACGTGAGAGACATACGAGGTCACAACAGGCGCATAGCCATCGAGTCTCGTTGCCCCGCGAGTACGGAACCCCATTCTGCCGACCTGGCCGGATCCTGTCCCCCGCTTGCCGCGATCGGCCCTGTTTTCCCTGGCCATGAATACGCCTTGCGGGCTGCGATAGTCTTGCCTTATGCGTGCCGCGACCCTGCTTATCGGGCCGCATCGGCGTCCCCGTCCCTGAGCGCCCTGCCGATGCGGCTGCCCTCCGCGTGAGCGGGGGGTTTTTGCATTGGGCCGGACGGGTCAGACCATCCACGCAGACACACCCCGAGGAAACCGACGTGAGCGAGCGAGCCGACATGCAGAGCGACGAGCAGCACTATGACCCGCAGGCCCTGCAGGTCAAGTGGCAGCGCAGGTGGGAGGAACTGGACCCCTTCCGGGCCTCCGACGACCCCGCCGACCCGCGCGAGCGGCGCTACATGCTCGACATGTTCTCCTATCCCTCGGGCGACCTGCACATGGGGCACGCCGAGGTGTTCGCCCTGGGCGACGTCATCTCCCGCTACTGGGTCCAGCGCGGCTACAACGTGCTGCACCCCGTCGGCTGGGACTCCTTCGGCCTGCCCGCCGAGAACGCCGCGATCAAGCACAACGCGCACCCGGCGGAGTGGACCTACGCCAACATCGAGACCCAGGCCAACTCCTACCGGCGCTACGGGATCTCCTTCGACTGGTCGCGCCGCCTGCACACCAGCGACACCTCGTACTACAAGTGGACCCAGTGGCTGTTCAACCGCTTCTTCGAGCGTGGCCTGGCCTACCGCAAGGGCGGCCTGGTCAACTGGTGCCCGAACGACCAGACCGTGCTGGCCAACGAGCAGGTCAAGGACGGCAAGTGTGAGCGCTGCGGCGCCGAGGTCGTCCGCCGCGAGCTGACCCAGTGGTATTTCAAGATCACTGATTACGCCGACCGGCTGCTGGACGACATGGCCCTGCTGGAGGGCGGCTGGTCCGAGCGGGTGCTGACCATGCAGCGCAACTGGATCGGCCGGTCCGAGGGCGCCGACGTCAACTTCGTGATCGAGGGCCGCGACGAGCCGGTCACCGTCTACACCACCCGTCCCGACACCCTGTACGGCGCCACCTTCTTCGTGGTCGCCCCGGACGCGCCGCTGGCCGAGGAGATCGTCACCGACGACCGGCGCGAGGCGTTCGAGGCCTACCGGGTCGAGGTCTCCAAGCTGTCCGACATCGACCGGCTGTCCACCGAGAAGGAGAAGACCGGCGTCTTCCTGGGCCGGTACGCGATCAACCCGGTCAACGGCGAGCGCATGCCGGTCTGGGCGGCCGACTACGTGCTGTCCGACTACGGCCACGGCGCCATCATGGCCGTGCCCGCGCACGACCAGCGCGACCTGGACTTCGCCCGCGCCTTCGACCTGCCGGTACGGGTGGTCGTGCACACCGGCCTGGCCGATCCGGGCGAGACCGGCGTCGCCACCTCCGGTGACGGCGCGATGGTCAACTCCGGCCCGCTGGACGGCCTGGCCAAGACCGAGGCGATCCGGAAGATCATCGAGGTGCTGAGCGAGCGGGGCACCGGACGGTTCACGGTCAACTTCCGGCTGCGCGACTGGCTGCTGTCGCGCCAGCGCTTCTGGGGCTGCCCGATCCCGATCATCCACTGCGCCGACTGCGGCGAGGTCCCCGTCCCCGACGACCAGCTGCCCGTCACCCTGCCCGACATGCGCGGCGAGGCCCTGGCGCCCAAGGGCGTCTCCCCGCTGGCCTCGGCCGAGGACTGGGTGAACGTCTCCTGTCCCAAGTGCGGCGGCCCGGCCAAGCGCGACACCGACACGATGGACACCTTCGTCGACTCCTCGTGGTACTTCCTGCGCTACGTCGACCCGGCGTACGAGGACGGCCCGTTCGACGTCGAGCGCGTCCGCAGGTGGGGTCCGATCGACCAGTACATCGGCGGCGTCGAGCACGCCGTGCTGCACCTGCTGTACGCCAGGTTCTTCACCAAGGTCCTGCACGACATGGGGATGATCGACTTTGTCGAGCCCTTCACCCGCCTGCTGAACCAGGGGCAGGTCATCAACCAGGGCAAGGCGATGTCCAAGTCGCTGGGCAACGGCGTCGACCTGGGCCGGCAGATCGACGCCTACGGTGTCGACGCGGTCAGGCTGACCGTCGTCTTCGCCGGACCGCCCGAGGAGGACATCGACTGGGCCGACGTCTCCCCGGCGGCGTCGCAGAAGTTCCTGGCCCGCGCGTTCCGGGTGATGGCCGAGGCCGGCGCGGCCTCGGCACCCGGGGTGGATGTCACCGCCGGAGACCTGAACCTGCGCAAGGTCGTCCACCACACCATCGACGAGGTCACCAGGCTGGTCGACTCCCACCGCTTCAACGTCGCGGTGGCCCGCATGATGGAGCTGACGAGCGCGGCCCGCAAGGCCATCGACTCCGGGCCCGGCGCCGCCGACCCGGCGGTCAGGGAGGCCGCCGAGACCCTGGCGGTCATGCTGTCCCTGGTCGCGCCGTACGCGGCGGAGGAGGGCTGGGAGCGGCTGGGACACTCCGCCTCGGTAGCCACCGCGGGCTGGCCGGTCGCCGACCCGGCGCTGCTGGTCCAGGAGTCGGTCACCTGTGTCGTCCAGGTCGCGGGCAAGGTGCGAGACCGGCTGGAGGTCTCCCCGGAGATCTCCGAGGCGGACCTGGAGGCGCTGGCCCTGGAGTCGGAGAAGGTCCGGTCCTTCCTGTCCGGGGCGCCGCGAAAGGTGATCGTCCGCGCGCCCAAGCTGGTCAACATCGTCCCGTAGGCGGCGGGGAAGCCCTGAAAACGCCGGATGGGTGGTGTCCCGATGTCGGGACACCACCCATCCGGCGTGTCGCGCGTCCTGCGGCGCGTGGTGTGGAACTCGCGTCGGAACGGCGTGTTTCGAACCTCGCTCAGCGGGTGCGGAGAAGAGCCCAGCGAGGAGAGGAGCTCGGCGGGCTCAGCGGGCGCGGAGCAAGAACGGTCCGGAGCTCGCCCGGAACGCTCGTGTCAGAGCTTGCGGAGGACCGCGACGACCTTGCCGAGCACGGTGGCCTCGTCACCCGGGATCGGGTCGTAGTTGGGGTTGTGCGGGACCAGCCAGACATGGCCGTCTCTACGCTTGAAGGTCTTGACCGTGGCCTCGCCGTCGATCATCGCCGCGACCACGTCGCCGTTGTCGGCGACCGGCTGCTGGCGTACGACCACCCAGTCACCGTTGGCGATGGCGGCCTCGATCATCGAGTCACCGGTCACCTGGAGGAGGAAGAGGGTGCCCTCGCCGACAAGCTGCTTGGGCAGGGCGAAGACGTCCTCGATGCTCTCCTCGGCGAGGATGGGACCACCGGCGGCGATCCGGCCGACCAGGGGAACGTAGGCGGCGGTCGGGCGGCTGACCGGGGCCTCGTCCTCGCCGGAGTCGGGATCCACCCACAGCACGGGCTCGCCGGGAAGGCGGACCTCCAGGGCGCGGGGGCGGTGCGGATCACGCCGCAGGTAGCCCTTGCGCTGCAACGCCGTCAGCTGGTGCGACACGCTGGAGGTGCTGGTGAGCTGCACCGCCTCACCGATCTCCCGCATGGACGGCGGGTAGCCGCGCTGCTGCACGGAATCGCGGATCACCTCAAGGATCTTCCGCTGCCTAGGGGTGAGGCCAAGGGAGTCACGCCTTCGCACCGCCAGGTCGCTGGCGGCCGAACCGTTCTCGTTGTGCTGGCTCATACGAACTCCTCGCCTCCCGGTCTGTATTTAACGCGTCGCGCACAGCGACCATACCTCGGCTGAAGATCATATTCAAACAATTGTTCGAATGTCCTCGAAATCGGCGACGCCGTGGTGTACAACATCGTACGGGAGTTCGATCGACATCGTGTTCGATTCGCCGATCTTTCTTCGACATGTGTTCGGCCAGGTCGAGGGGATGGGGGTCACCATGAAACCGACCACGACGACACCGCGATCCAGGACCGCGTCGGCATCCCGGGCGGCGCGGCGATCACCGGAGGCGCCGCGCCTGCGGCTCGTGCCGCCCCCGCGACCGGAGCCGGAGCCGGGGTCGGGGTCGGGGTCGGGGTCGGAGTCCGCGCGGAGGTCCGAGGCGGGGCCCGGGCCGGGATCCGTATGGGGGCCGGTGCTGCCGGGATCACCGCCGGGACCGCGTACCGGCCGTGGGTCGGGGCAGTGGTCCGGGCAGGGGGCAGAGCAGAGGGCCGAGCGGGTGTCCGGGCGCGAATCCGGGCAGGCGGCCGGTCGCGAGCCGGGACGGAGGTCCGGGCAGGGGGCTGGGCGGAGGTCCGGGCAGGGGTCCGAGCGGCTGGCCGGGCGCGAATCCGGGCAGGGGCCCGGTCGCGAGCCCGGGCGGCCGTCCGGGCGTGAGCGGAGACGACGACCCGGCCGCGAGCCGGGGTGGAGGCCCGGCCGCGAGCCGGAGCGGGGACTCGAGGGAGGGTCCGGGCCGGGAAGGGCGCCGGGCCCGGCGGCGGCGTCCGCGGCGCGGGCCCGCCGTCCCGGGGTCGCCCGTCCGGCGCCCGTCCGGCGGCCACTCCGGCTCACCAGGCGTGGAAGGATCGTGGCGGTGGCGGTGCTCGCGCTCCTCACCCTGGGGGCGCTCTGGATCGGCGGGCGCATCGACATGGCCTCGGCGGGCGGGCGGCCGGACCTCGAGGACCTTCCCCGGATCACGGTGCACGCGGGCGACACGCTGTGGGAGATCGCGGACGCGTTGACGGAGGAGGCCGACACCGGCTCGACGGTCCGTCGTGTCATGGACCTCAACGGGCTGTCCGGCTCCTCGGTCCGGCCGGGGACCCGGCTCTACCTCCCCGAGGGCCTCGTCCGCTGAGGCCCGGGAGGGCCTGTCCCCTGAGGCGGGGGAGGAGCGGCGGCGTACGCGGGGGAGGGGTCCGGGAGGGCGGTGGCGGGCCGGGAGAGGATGTGCGGGGTGTCCTCGCCTGACAGGTCGCCCGGGGCGCGTGTGAGGGAAGGGATGCCCGGGACGGGAGGGGTCTCGCCCGCATGGCGACACGCCGCGATGTGACGGCTGATCAGCGACTTCGTCCGGCAAGGTCGTTTCAACTTGCGTTCATGGTCGCGCACTTCTACGGTTGGACCACAACATCTAGTGGCTGCATCGCAACCCTTCACCACAGATTGTGTTTCCATTACCGCACCTCGACTATTCGAAGGTGTGTGCGCGAGCGTCTGTGCGTGCGCGTGGTGGGTAGGTGAAATGGGTCGGCCGCTTCGGTAGTCAGGGAGGCGACACACGTGCATTGTCCGTTCTGTCGCCATCTGGACACGCGAGTCATCGACAGCCGGGCCACCGAGGACGGTGGGGCCATCCGCCGCAGGCGCACGTGCTCCGAATGCGGGCGCAGGTTCACCACGCAGGAGACCGTCCTGCTCATGGTGAGCAAGCGCAGCGGTGTGACGGAACCGTTCTTCAGGGACAAGGTGATCGCCGGAGTCCGGCGGGCGTGCCAGGGACGGTCAGTCAGCGAGGACTCCCTGGCGCAGCTGGGCCAGCGGGTCGAGGAGAGCATCCGGGCCACCGGGTGTGCCGAGATCGCGGCCCACGAGGTCGGGCTGGCCATCCTGGGCCCGCTCCGCGAGCTGGACGAGGTGGCGTACCTGCGGTTCGCCTCCGTCTACCGGGGGTTCGAGACCCTGGCCGACTTCGAGGCGGAGATCGAGCGGCTCCGGGCGGAGCGCTCCACCGAGCAGGACTGATGCAGACCCCGGGCGCCGGGGGTGAGGCGGCGCGTTGGTGTGGTCCGATTCGAGGGTTCTACGGAGCCCCAGGAGGGGGAAGTCATGACGGAGACTGTCGGCGCGGTGACACGTGGGGGCAAGAGGCCGCGCAAGGGCCTGAAGATGAAGCGCATCTTCACCACGCCAGGCGTGCATCCCTATGACGAGCTGACCTGGGAGCGCCGTGACGTCGTCATGACCAACTGGCGCGACGGCTCGATCAACTTCGAGCAGCGCGGCGTCGAGTTCCCCCAGTCGTGGTCGGTCAACGCCGCCAACATCGTGACCACCAAGTACTTCCGCGGCGCGGTCGGCACCCCGCAGCGGGAGTGGAGCCTCAAGCAGCTGGTCGACCGGGTGGTGGGCGTCTACACCCGCACGGCGGTCGAGCACGGCTACTTCGCCACCGACGAGGACGCCGAGATCTTCGACCACGAGCTCAAGCACGCCCTGGTCAACCAGGTCTTCAGCTTCAACTCGCCCGTCTGGTTCAACGTCGGCACCGCGTCGCCGCAGCAGGTCAGCGCCTGCTTCATCCTGGCCGTCGACGACCAGATGGAGTCGATCCTCGACTGGTACAAGGAAGAGGGCGTGATCTTCAAGGGAGGATCGGGCTCCGGCGTCAACCTCTCCCGGATCCGTTCCTCCAAGGAGCTGCTCTCCAGCGGCGGCACCGCCAGCGGCCCGGTCTCCTTCATGCGCGGCGCCGACGCCTCCGCGGGCACCATCAAGTCCGGGGGCGCCACCCGCCGCGCCGCCAAGATGGTCGTCCTCGACGTCGACCACCCCGACATCGAGGAGTTCGTCGAGACCAAGGCGCGCGAGGAGGACAAGATCCGCGCCCTCCGCGACGCCGGGTTCGACATGGACCTGGGCGGCAAGGACATCGTCTCCGTCCAGTACCAGAACGCCAACAACTCCGTGCGCGTCTCCGACGAGTTCATGCGCGCGGTGGAGAACGGCGAGGAGTTCGGCCTGCGCGCCCGCCTCACCGGCGAGGTCATCGAGAAGATCGACGCCAGAGAGCTGTTCCGCAAGATGGGCAAGGCCGCATGGGAGTGCGCCGACCCCGGCCTCCAGTACGACGACACGATCAACGACTGGCACACCAGCCCGGAGACGGGCCGCATCACCGCCAGCAACCCCTGCTCGGAGTACCTGCACCTGGACAACTCCTCGTGCAACCTGGCGAGCATCAACCTGCTGAAGTTCCTGAAGGACGACGACACCTTCGACATCGCGAACTTCGTGAAGATCACCGAGCTGGTCATCACCGCGATGGACGTCTCCATCACCTTCGCCGACTTCCCGACCGAGAAGATCGACGAGACCACCCGCGCCTACCGCCAGCTGGGCATCGGCTACGCCAACCTCGGCGCGCTGCTCATGGCCACCGGCCACGCCTACGACTCCGACGGCGGCCGGGCGGTCGCCGGGGCCATCACCTCGCTGATGACCGGCGTCTCCTACCGCCGCAGCGCGGAGCTGGCCGCGGTCGTGGGCCCGTACGACGGCTACGCCCGCAACGCCGACGCGCACAAGCGGGTCATGCGCAAGCACAACGACGCGAACGACGCCCTGCGCACGTTCGACGAGATCGACGGGGCCATCCACCGCGAGGCCTCCAGGCAGTGGAACGAGTGCCTGCGGCTCGGCGACAGGAACGGCTACCGCAACGCCCAGGCCTCGCTCCTCGCCCCGACCGGCACCATCGGCCTGATGATGGACTGCGACACCACCGGCATCGAGCCCGACCTCGCCCTGGTCAAGTTCAAGAAGCTCGTGGGCGGCGGCTCCATGCAGATCGTCAACCAGACGATCCCCCGCGCGCTGCGGCGGCTGGGCTACCAGGAGGAGCAGGTCGAGGCGATCGTCGAGTTCATCGCCGAGCACGGCCACGTCGTCGACGCCCCCGGCCTGCGGCGCGAGCACTACGAGGTGTTCGACTGCGCCATGGGTGAGCGCGCGATCGCCCCGATGGGCCACGTCCGCATGATGGCCGCGGCCCAGCCGTTCCTGTCCGGAGCCATCTCCAAGACGGTCAACCTTCCCGAGTCCGCGACGATCGAGGACATCGAGCAGGTCTACATGGAGGGCTGGAAGCTCGGACTGAAGGCCCTGGCCGTCTACCGCGACAACTGCAAGGTCGGCCAGCCCCTCTCGGCCTCGGGCAAGAAGACCGAGGAGAAGGAGACGCCCGCCGAGCCGGCGATCCAGGTCGTGGAGATCAGCCGCCCGACCCGCCGCCGGATGCCGAACCAGCGCCCCAGCACCACCACCCGCTTCACCGTGGGAGGCGCCAAGGGCTACATGACCGCCTCGTCCTACCCCGACGACGGTCTCGGTGAGGTCTTCCTGAAGATGTCCAAGCAGGGCTCGACCCTCGCGGGCGTCATGGACGCGTTCTCGGTGGCCATCTCCATCGGCCTGCAGTACGGGGTGCCGCTGGAGACGTACGTCGGCAAGTTCGTCAACATGCGCTTCGACCCGGCCGGCATGACCGACGACCCGGACGTCCGCATCGCCGCCTCGGTGATGGACTACATCTTCCGCCGTCTGGCCCTGGACCACCTGCCCTACGACGACCGCGCGGCCCTCGGGATCTTCTCCGCCTCCGAGCGCGCCGCCCAGCAGCGCGGTGAGGACCCGGCCCCGATCCACACCGCCGACGAGGTCATCGCCGAGCTCGCCACCTCGGCTCCCATCGAGACGGCCGCTCCCGTCGAGGAGCCGAAGTCCCGCCCCGAGGCGGTGCCCGTGGAGACCCCACGCCGCACCGGCTCCCTGGAGTCCCACCAGGGCCGCACCGCCGACGCGCCGCTCTGCATGACCTGCGGCACCAAGATGCGCCCCGCCGGCAGCTGCTACGTCTGCGAGGGCTGCGGCTCCACCAGCGGCTGCAGCTGATCCCGGGCGGAAAGGCAGCGCCCGCGTAGCGCCTGACAGCAAGAAGCGCCTGACAGCGAGGAGGGGGCCGGAACCGAGTCCGGCCCCCTCCGGCGTCCTCGGGGAGTCGTCCGCGAATCCGGCAGCGAACGGATCACCTGGTTTCGGCATCTCATCACCAGATGACAGTCGCTGCCGAAGGGGACTCTGATGGATGTCAGGCGCGGAACCCGAACGTGGCCCGGTCCGGCTCGCAAAGCCCTGGCGCTGCCGGCCGCGGCGATCGCCTTCACGATCATGACCGGCTCCGGGATGCCGGCCCATGCGGCGGACGGGGCGCCGTCCACGGCGATCACGGTCGTGCGGTCGGGTATCCCCAAGGGGTTCCTGCTGTACGAGAGCGGGGCGACCAGGAAGAGGTTCGAGAAGGAGATCGGCCCGATGTCCTGGAGGTTCAGTGACCTCCGGGACGTACCCCTGCTGATCGACCCCTGCGCCACCGCGAGGCGAACGGACGTCGGCCGCCAGGCCGCACGGACCGTCACGGGCAGAAGTGTGAAGTGGGATGGTGACTACTCCGAGCAGCTGATCGTTTATCGGGACGAGACGGCCGCTCGCAGGGCCGTCGAGGGTCTGCGGTCACAACTGCACCGGTGTGGCGAGCGAAATCGCCAGTACTTCACCTACAAGACGAAACCCGTGCGCATCGGTGACGAGGCGTTCCTGGTGGACGTCTTCCAGCACGCCACGACGATGGGCGGCACCGTCATGCGGCAGGGGAGGACGGTGGCCGTCTACACCCTCCCTTACGCCCAGAACTGGCGAGAATCGGAATACGGCGTCTCCCAGGCCGGGAAGATGGCGAGGAAACTGGAGAGGTTCAACCGCTGAGGAGGTTGTGACCGCGTGGCGAGAACGCCGCGCATCGCGTCGCCGTGAAGCGGGACGGGCCGTGAGGTCCTGGGACGGGGGTGCACATCCCGCGCCGGGACAGGGGCGGTCGACGCCGCCGGTGCCCGCCCGGTGAGATCGGTTCCGGTGCCCGGGCCGGTCCTCACAGGCGGTAGACCCGGCGGGCGGTGGCGGCGAAGACGTTCTGGACGACCTGGGCGGATCGGCCGGCGAGGACCTCCTGCCAGGTGGAGACCAGGGTGGGCAGGTCGGTCCAGATCTTCTCGATCGGGAAGTTGCTCCCCCACATGCAGCGGTGCGAGCCGAATACCTCCAGGCAGGTGTCCGCGACCGTCCCGATCAGTGAGCGGTCCACGCGGTGCACGAACGTGCCCTGGCCGGTGAGCTTCACCACGACGTTGGGCCGCTCGGCGAGCAGTCTCAGGCCGCGTTTCCACTCCGCCACCCGGGACGCCTCGAAGTCGTCGAGCATCCCCGCGTGGACCAGGACGAACGTGACGTCGGGGAAGTCGTCGACGAAGCTCGCGGCGTCGGCCATCTGCCCGGCGAACACCTGGAGTTCGAACAGCCAGCCGAGGTCGGCGAGCGAGGCGATGTTGCGGCGGAAGACGGGATCCTTCATGCGGTCGGGGCCGGAGGCGAAGCGGAACTCCGGCCGCTCGTGCCAGTGCAGCTGCAGCCTGGTGCCCCTCATGAGCGGGGTGAGCGCGGCCTGGCGGCGCATCACGTCGGCCGCGCCCTCGTCGAAGAGGTCCGCGGAGCCGATCACGGCCGTCGGCCAGCCGGTCTCGGCGTGCGTCTCGCGCAGCCAGCGCACCTCGTCCAGGGCACGGTCGAGCGGCCAGTTGGCCTGCACGTAGACCGCGGAGATGATGCCGCAGGCGGTGGCCTCCTCGACGTACTCCGACACCGGGTAGTCGCGGCGGATCGGTTCGTAGGGGCCGAAGATGCGCGGGATCATCTCGCCCTGGAGCCAGGGCAGGTCGGCGGCGCGCCAGATGTGGTGGTGCGCGTCGACGATCCCGGCGGGAGCCGGACGGGCGGTGGTGTCGTTCATCGGATACCTCCGGCGTGGGGACCCCCGGCCTCGGCCCCGCGCGGGGGCCTGTCCGTGGAGACTGTCATGAGCGGGCTCCCGCAGGGCGTGGAGCGGGGTGCGAAGTGGAGTGCGGAGCGGCCCACCGCCTGGCCGCCGCGCGCCGGGGGCCGGACAGGACCGCGGGGAGGCGGCGGACCTCCGCGAGGGCGGTGGGCAGGTCGCGTACGCCGCCGAGGTGGTCGAGGTGGGGGAGCAGCGCGGCCATGGCGCGCGTGACCGGGCTGTAGGCGGGAGAGCACGCCAGCGGCGACCACCAGACGAGCCGGTGACCCAGCCGGGACAGGCGGGCGGTCGCGCGGACCATGGGGATGTGGTCGCCGCGTTCGAGCCCGTCGGACAGCACGATCACCAGCGCGCCCCTCGCGAGCGCCACGAACCGTGGAACGTCCAGGAACTCCTGCAGCGCCGCCCCGATCGCGGTGCCGCCGTCGGCGTCCGTGACCCGTTCTGACACCGCGCGCAGCGCCCGGCCCGTGTGGGGATACGACAGGGCGGAGGTGATCCTGGTGAGCCGGGTGCCGAAGGTGAAGACCTCGGTGCGGGCCGGTGCCGCGCGCAGTGCCGTGTGCGCCAGGCGGAGCAGGTCGGGGGTGTGCCGCCGCAGCGAGCCCGAGACGTCGACCAGGACGAGCAGGCGGCGCGGGCGCGGGGGCCGGGCGCGCCGGCGCAGCTCGATGATCTCCCCGTCGTGGCGGTGCGCCCGCCGCCAGGCGTGCCGCACGTCCAGCCGGTCGCCGGTCCGCGCCGGGCGCCGCCGCCTCGACGGGGTCGAGGGCAGCACGGCGGGCCAGGCGGCCTCCAGGGCCCGGGTGACCGAACGCCACCGGCCGCCGGCCGCGTCGAAGTCCCGCCTGCCGTACGTGCTGAGCGTGCTGGCCTCGACGCCGTCGCCGGGCAGCACCTCTCGCGGGGCGGGGTCGTCCTCGCCGGGTCCCTGGGGGGAGGGGACGTCGCTCTCCCCGGCGGGCGGCGGCGGCACGGCGTCGGGAAGGCCGCCCTGCCGGAACCACGCGGTGAAGACCCGGTCGAACGCGGCGAGCTCCTCGATGTCGTGCAGCAGGGTGATCCGGGCGTACCAGTACAGGGCGGTCAGGTCGCGCGGCGGCGACTCGCCGACGACCCGCAGCAGGTCGGCCTGTTTCGGCAGCGCGGTGGTCACGCCCGCGGCGCGCAGCGCGGACAGGAACCCCCACACGTGACCGGCCGCGAGGGCGACGGGCTCGCTGTCGCCGGACGGCTCTCCCGTGGGGGCGACGGGCCCGGGGTCGCCGGACGGCTCTCCCGTGGGGGCGACGGGCCCGGGGTCGCCGGACGGCTCTCCCGCGAGGGCGGGGGGCTCGGGGCCGCCGGACGGCTCTCCCATGGGGGTGGCGGGCTCGCTGTCGCCGGACGGCTCCCGCGCGAGGGCGGGGGGCTCAGGCATCGCCGAACAGCTCCTCCGCGTGCCCGACGAGCAACCGGGTGTCCTCCTCGTCCTTGATGAGCAGGCCGAGGGCGCGGCGCAGCGCCACGGGCCAGGGGCTGCCGCCCTCGGCCAGGGCCACCGCGCCCCTGGCCCACTCCACCGACTCGGCGATGCCGGGCCGTTTGAGCAGCGGCAGCCCGCGTACCCGCTGGACGGCGCGTACCAGCCCCTCAGCGGCCCGCTCCTCCAGGCCGGGGACGGCCGCGCGCAGGATCGCCCGCTCGCGGTCGACCTCGGGGAAGGCGATCCAGTGGTAGAGGCATCGCCGTTTGAGGGCGTCGTGCAGCTCGCGGGTCCGGTTGGAGGTGAGCACCACGACCGGCGGCGTGCGCGCCCGGATGGTGCCCAGCTCGGGGACGGTGATCTGGAAGTCGCCCAGGAACTCCAGCAGGAACGCCTCGAACTCGCTGTCGGCGCGGTCGATCTCGTCGATCAGCAGGACCGCGCCGCGGTCGGCCTCCAGGGCGCGCAGCAGCGGCCGCCGCAGCAGGAACTCCTCGCGGTAGAGGTCGCCGACCTCCTGGCCGCGGCTCTCGGCCACCCGGACCTGCAGGAGCTGCTTGGGGTAGTCCCACTCGTACAGAGCCTGGCCGGAGTCCAGCCCCTCGAAGCACTGGAGCCGGATGAGCTCCCGGCCCACGACGCGCGAGAGCACCCGGGCGACCTCGGTCTTCCCGACGCCGGGTTCTCCTTCGAGCAGCAGCGGGCGGCCCAGCCGAAGTGCCAGGTGGACGGCGGTGCAGAGGCCCTCGTCGGCGAAGTACCCCTCCCGTTCGAGCGCCGCGGCGAGCGCGCGCTCGTCCAGGAGGCGGCCCACCGAAGCACCCCCACCGGCCCCCGGTACACCTCCGTCAGCCCCCGGTACACCCCCACCGGCCCCCGGCACAGCCCCACCGGCCCCCGGTACACCTCCGTCGGCCACCGAGGAGGTTGCGCGGGCCGCGGAGGAGTTTCCGCGGGCCGTAGAGGAGGCCCGGCCGGGCGTCGAGGGTTCGCCGGGCGCCGAGAAGGACCCGCCGGGCGCCGGGGGGAACCCGCCGGGCACCGGGGAACCCCCGACAGGCGTCACAGTTGCGCGTGCTCGGTCGTGAGCAGGTGGATCCGCTGGGTGGTGTGCGCGGCGGCGTCGGCCGCGGCGGCCTTGCCGTGCTCGGAGCCGAACGCGGCCACGCGGGCGGCGTCGTCGTCGAAGTAGAGCTCGTTCACCGAGTCGAACGGGGCGTCGTCGCCGTTGCTGACGCTCACCGTGTACTTGCGCAGCCCGGGAAGCTTCTTGGCGAACTCGACGTGGTCCTCCACGACCCACTTCGCGAACTCCTCGTGGGACAGGTTCTCCGCGCGCTTGAGCAGCGAGACGACTTTCAGCATGGGTATCGGTTCCTCCGGATCGGATGGGTTTCTCAGGTGTTCCCGCGCGAGGAGACCTCGCGCGGGGCGTCTTCACGCAGGGCGTCCAGCCCGCGCAGGACGCGTTCGGGGGTGAAGGGCATCGCCGTGACGCGTACGCCGCAGGCGTCGAAGATGGCGTTGGCGATGGCCGGGATCGGCGCGTTGGCGGTCATCTCGCCGATGCCCTTGGCGCCGTAGGGGCCGTTGCCCGCCGGGCGCTCCAAAAACAGGCTGTGCTGTACGGGGATGTCGGCCGGCCCCGGCATGAGGTAGTCGGCGAAGTCGACCGGCCCGTGGTCGCGCCGCGGATAGTAGGGCTCGGTGGTCTCGAACAGGGCGTGCGACATGCCCATCCAGGCCCCGCCCTCGACCTGCTGGGTCGCCATCGCCGGGTTGAGCGCCCGGCCGATCTCGTAGGCGTTGTACAGCTCCAGCACCTCGACCGTCCCGGTCTCGTCGTCCACCTCGACGACGGCGACCGTGCACGCGTGCGCCTGGCAGGAGTCGGGGTCCATCTCTCCCGTCTCGGGCACCGGCGTGCTCGGCTCCTTGAGGAAGATGCCGCGCCCGGAGATCGTGCGGCCGTGCTTGAAGTGCGCGGCCAGGGCGAGGTCGGTGATGTGGATGCTCGGCTGGTCCGAGCCCTTGAGCTTGATGACGCCGGTGCCGTCGGTCTCCAGGTCCCCGGCGTCGACCTCCAGCTCCTCGGCGGCGACCTCCAGCATCACGGCGCGCGCCTCGGCCGCCGCCATGATGACGGCGTTGCCGACGCGGTGGGTGCCCCGGCTGGCGAAGGTCCCCATGCAGTGCGGGCCGGTGTCGGTGTCGGCGGTGTTGACCAGGACGTTCTCCATCGGCAGGCCGAGCGTCTCGGCGGCGCACTGCGCGGCGATCGTCTTGATGCCCTGGCCGAGGTCCACCGAGGACAGCGTGATCACGAACGTGCCCGTGGTCGTGGCGTGGATCAGCGCCTGCGAGGGGTCGCCGCCGAGGTTCATGCCGGTCGGGTAGTTCACCGACGCGTATCCGCGCCCGCGTAGCCTGGCCATGGCCTACAGCCCCTCTCGTGTCGTCGAGGACATCCGGCGGTACGCCTCGGGCAGCTCGTGCCCGGACATCTCCGCGGCCTTCTGGATCACTTCGACCAGCGCGGTGCCCTCGGCGACCTTGCGGTGGGCCTTGAGGTCCCCGTCGCGGTAGGCGTTGATGAGGCGCAGCTGCAGCGGGTCCATGGACAGGGCCCTGGCGACCCGGTCCATCTGCGACTCCAGCGCGAAGTCGCCGATGGTCACGCCGAACCCGCGCATCGCGCTGGACGGCGTGCGGTTGGTGAACACGCAGTGGCAGTCGGCCCACACGTTCGGGATCGAGTACGGCCCCGGCAGGTGGGCGGCGGCCTTGGTGGTGCCGTACGGGGTGTGCCGGGCGTAGGCGCCGGAGTCGACGTACAGCGTGACCTTGCGGCCGATGATCCGGCCGTCGTTCATCACGGCGTCCTTGATGTAGATGCGCTCGGCCGCGCGCGGCGAGGAGACCTGCATCTCCTCGTACCTGTTGTAGACGAACTTGACCGGGCGGTCGGTCACCATGGCGGCCACGCACGCGACCGGCTCGACGACGACGTCGACCTTGCCGCCGAAGCCCCCGCCGACCGTCCCGCCGACGACGCGCAGCTTGTTGAACGGGGTCTGGAGGATCAGCGCGGTGTTGTCGAGGGTGAAGAAGCACGCCTGGGTGTCGGAGTGGATGCGCAGCCGGCCGTCGGCCTGCGGGACCACCACGCAGCCGGTGGTCTCGGTGGGGGCCTGCTCGATCGGCGCGGACTCGTAGCGCCACTCGAAGACGTGGTCGGCCTGCCCGAACGCCTGCTCCACGTCGCCGAACCGGATCCGCCGGCAGTGGTGCCCCTCGTAGGTGAAGAAGTTGCGGCCGTGGTACTCGTTGACCAGCGGCGCCCCCTCCGCCAGGGCCTCCTCGACGTCGAAGACCGCCGGCAGGTCCTCGTACTCCACCCTGATCCTGGCCGCGCCCTCCAGGGCCGCCGCCTCGGACTCGGCGACCACCGCGCAGATCGGCTCGCCGAGGTAGCGGACCTTGTCGACGGCCAGGATCGGCTCGTCGTCCGGCCCGACGCCGATCAGCTTGAGCGGGGTGTAGATGTTGTTCGGGATGTCCGCGTGGGTGAGGATCCGCGTGACGCCCGGCACCTCCAGGGCACCGGTCAGGTCGACGCTCCTGATCCTGGCGTGGTGGCGGGCCGAGCGGTGCATCTTCAGGTGCAGCATCCCCCGCGGGGCGACGTCCTCGAAGAACTCGGTCCTGCCGGTGACGTGTCCCAGCGCGTCGGAGCGCTGGACGACCGAGCCGATGACGGTGAAGTCGTCCTCGCGCTCGGCGGCGAAGGAGCCCTTGTCGATGGGGGCGAGCCGGTAGGTCATCGCGACACCGTCCCTTCCACGGGTTCCTGTACGGGCTGTCCCGGCTCCGCGCTCTCCCCGCGCCTGCGCCTGGCCGCGTCCAGGATGGCGATCATGATGGGCTGGTAGCCGGTGCACCGGCAGACGTTGCCCGAGATCGCCTCGGCCACGTCCTCCTTGGTCGGGTCGGGGTTGCGGTCCAGCAGGGCCTCGGCGACCATGATCATGCCTGCCGTGCAGAAGCCGCACTGGGTGGCGAAGTTGTCGACGAAGGCGCTCTGCACCTCGTCGAGGTCCCCGCCGGCGGCCACTCCCTCGAGCGTGCGGACCGAGCAGCCCGAGACCGTTTCCACGGCGACCAGGCACGCCGTCACGGGCCGGTCGTCGACCAGCACGGTGCAGGTGCCGCAGCTGCCCTGCGCGCAGCCGCGCTTGGCCGCGGTGAGCCCCAGCGAGTCGCGCAGGGTCGCCAGGAGGGTGGTCCCCGGTCTGGCGATGAACTCCCGGGGTTCGCCGTTGACGACGAGCGAGACGATCTGTGACGACATTGTCCGGCCCTTTCTGGGGGGTGGGCGGGTGGACGGGCGCTTCCGGGGGTGCGGGTGGACCGCGTCTCCGATGGGTGGATCGGCGTTTCCGAGGCGCGTCTCCGAGGGGTGGATCTCCGAGGGGTGAATCGCGTCTCCGAGGCGTGGATCGGCGTTTCCGAGGGGTGGGCCGGTGGACGGGAGGACGGCGGGCACGTGACAGGCGCCGCGGGACCGCTAGCCGGTGAAGGCCCGGCGCAGGTGCACGGGCAGGACCCGCGCCCGGTACCACGCGCTGGCGTAGGCGTCGTCGAAGGGCGCGGTGTCGGAGCGGGCGGCCTCCCCGGCCTCGGTCAGGACGTCGGGGCTCAGCGGACGGCCCGCCAGCAGCCGCTCGGCCGACACCGCGCGCACCGGGCGCGGGGCGACGCCGCCGAGGGCGATCCTGGTCGAGGTCACCACGCCGTCCTCGGTGCGCGTCACGGAGGCGACGGTCACGATGGACGCCGAGTTCAGCCTGCGGCGCATCGCCTTGTGGTAGTACCAGGTTCCCGGTTCCGGCAGGGCGACCACCACCGCCGTGACGAACTCGCCCGCGGCGACCCCCGAGGCGAGCACGTCGGCCACCGGGGCGTCGCGCCGCCCGCCGGGGCCCGCGATCTCGCACAGCGCGTCGAGGGCGAGCAGGCAGACCGCCAGGTCGCCGTACGGCTGCGCGACGAACAGGTTGCCGCCCACGGTCGCCAGGTTGCGGATCGTGGGGGAGGCGATGGTGCGCACCGCCGGGCGCAGGAAGCCGAGCCCGGGATGCTCCTCGACGGAGGACAGGGGGGCGGCCGCGCCGATCCTGGCGACGCCGTCACGGACCTCGATCCCCGCCAGCCCGGCCCTTCGCAGGCTGATCAGCTCGCTCCCGGTCGCGGCGCCGCCGCTGACCAGCGGCATCACGACGGTGCCGCCGCCCATGATCTGGCCGCCCCTCGCCGAGTGGGCCGCCACGGCCTCGGCGGACTCTGGCACGTGGACCGCCTGGATCATCATGTCCGGACCCCCTGCGTTACGAGCGGGTTAAATATCGATAATTGATTATCGGAACCGTAGATTGAGGCTCGTCCCTGAGTCAAGGGGGGGTCAAGAGGAGATCGATGAACGAGAATCGACACTCGGTAGGATGCGCTCCATGACCGAGGAGATGACGGGGGAGCCCTCCATGCTGCCGCGGCTGACGCTGTCGCGGCAGATCCGCGACTCGCTGGTCAGCCGGATCGTCTCCGGCCAGTTCAGGCCCGGTGAGCGACTGGTGGAGACACGTCTCGCGGCGACGTACGGCACGAGCCAGGCACCCGTCCGCGAGGCACTGCGCGAGCTGGAGGTCATGCGGCTGGTGGAGACCCAGCCGCGAAGGGGCACCTTCGTGCGTCCCTTCGTCCACGAGACGCTCAGGGAGAGCTACGTCGTGCGGGCCGCGCTGGAGGAGACGGCCATCCGGCTCGCCCTGCTCGCCGGGACCGTCCCGCTGGAGGCGCTCGGATCGGACGTGGCGGCGATGCGGGCCGCGGCCGCCGAGCACGACGGTGAGGCGTCCATGCGGGCGAGCGTGTCCTTCCACCGGCGCATCGTCGAGGCCGCTCGCAACGAGCTGCTCAGGCTCTCCTGGGAAGGGCTGCAGATCGAGGCGCGCACCTCGGTCACGATGCTCGCGACCGGCGTGGACCTCCACGACATCGCCCGCGACCACGCCGAGCTGCTGGCGGTGATCGAGCGCGGCGACCTGGAGACGGCCTGCAAGCACGCCCGCGACCACCAGTGGCACTACGCCGACCTCCCGCACGACGCCCACGGCAGGATCCGCGACACCGCCGCCGGCTGAATCCCGGCTGAATCCCGGCTGAATCACCGCGTATGCGGAGGATTCGCGGTTGGAACCCGGTGACCGGGGTAGCCGGGCCGGGCTGTGGTCATCACCGGCCGGAACGGCGGGCCGCCCGATCCCCGTGAGGGGCCGGCGCCCGCCGCGGCACGGACGGCGAGATCGTGCGCGGCGCGGGAGCCCGCACGACCTCACCGCCCCGGCCGGGATGCGAGAAACGCGGATACGGTTCGAGGAAAGGTGAGATCGTGACGAGCAACTCTGGACAGACCGGTTCCGAGGCGGCGACGGCCGCGGCCAGGACGCTGGCCGACCCCAACGCGACCGACGAGGAGAAGTCCGCCGCCGCGAGCGCGCTGTCGCAGGCTCCGGAGAGCCACGGGGAGACCGGTGCCGAGGCGGCGTCGGCCTCGTCCAGGACGCTGTCGGACCCGGAGCAGGGCGACGAGGAGAAGTCCGCCGCCGCCAGCGCGCTGTCGCAGACGCCGGAGAACAACGGCGACAGGTGACGATCGCGGCTGCCCGGAGGCCGCCTCCGGGCAGCCCGCCGCCCGGGCGTCAAGAGGCCGTTCGGGTTCGCCTCGGGGCGGCCTCACCGGGGCTCACCAGCTCACCTCCGGGCGGCCTCACGAGGGCTCACCAGAGCTCACACGAGGGCTCACCAGGGCTCACGAGGCGCCGCCGGGCGGGGCGTCACATCGCCCAGCGCCGGAACCCGCCCTCGGAATTGATCACCTGGCCGGTGATCCAGGCACCGTCGTCGGAGGCGAGCCAGCGGACCAGCCGGGCGACGTCCTCGGGTTTCCCCCACCGGCCCGCGGGCAGCGCGCGGCCCACCTCGCGGGTGATGTCGGGGGTGGCCCAGCCGGTGTCGACCGGTCCGGGGTTGACCGCGTTCACGGTGATGCCCCGGTCGGCGAGGGCGTCGGCGAGGCTGAGCGTCATCTGGTGGATCGCGCCCTTGCTGATGGCGTACGGCAGCTCCTGGCTCATCGGGGCGAGATGCTGCCCCGAGGTGAATAAGATCACCCGCCCGCCGGGCCGCCGGTCGTCGTGCCGGGCGGCGAAGGCCTGTGTCAGCAGCACGCTCCCGCGGGCGTTCACCGCCCAGGAGAGGTCGAGCTCGTCCGCGGTGATCTCGTCGAGCGTTCCCAGGGCGCTGCGGGCGTGGTTGGCCACCACCACGTCGACGTGCCCGAAGGACCGCGCCGCCAGCTCGATCACCGACGCCGGCGTCTCCGGGTCGGCGAAGTCGGCCTCCACGTGCCGCAGGCGCTCGCCCACCCCGCCGAGTTCCTCGAGGACCCCCGCCATCCCGGCGGGGTCGACGCCCCACGGCTGACCGGCGTCGTGCGGCGTCCACGAGTGCACCAGCACGCTCGCCCCCTCGGCGAGCAGCTCGCGGGCGATCGCGAAACCGATCCCGGCCCGCCTGCTCACCCCGGTCACCACAGCGACGCGCCCCGCCAGCGATTTCCGGCCGGGGCCGTCGTTCGTCTCGATCGTCATGGCCCGATCCTGCAGGAGGGGGCGATGCGCTCGCGATCGGCTTTCGCGAGCGCACCGCCCCCTCCGTGACGGACGAGCGGCCGTGGCCCACCCGGTTCACCGGCGCAGGCCGGCTCCCCGAGGCCGGACGGCGGGTCCAGCAGCGGGTCAGGGCGGCCTCGCTCTCTCCGTCTGGCACCCTGGTCGGGTGATTGAGGAGTTCGAGGCGGAGCGGTCGAAGATGTTCGGCCTGGCGTACCGGATGCTCGGGTCGGCCGGCGAGGCAGAGGACGTCGTCCAGGACGCCTACCTGCGCTGGAGCGGCGCCGAGCGCGAGAACATCGTCTCGCCGGGGGCCTGGCTGGCCAAGGTCGTCACCAACCTCTGCCTCAACCGGCTCTCCGCCGCCCGCACCACCCGCGAGCGCTACGTCGGCTTCTGGCTCCCCGAGCCCGCGCCGACCGGCGCGCTCGGCCCGCTGGAGAGCGCCGAGCGGCGCGACGCGGTGTCCATGGCCTTCATGCTCCTGCTGGAGCGGCTCACCCCGGCGGAGCGGGCCGTGTTCGTGTTGCGCGAGGCCTTCTCGTACGGGTACCGCCAGATCGCCGACGTGCTCGACCTGTCCGAGGCCAACTGCCGCCAGCTGTACGGCAGGGCCCGGCGCAGGGTCGGCGAGGCTCCGAGGTTCGACGCCCCCGGCGAGCAGCGGCGAAGGATCGTGGAACGGTTCCTGACGGCCGCCGCGAGCGGCGACCTGGCCGGGCTGGAGCGGCTGCTCGCCGACGACGTGGTCACCTGGTCCGACGGCGGGGGCAAGGTGAACGCCGCGCTGCGGCCGGTCGCGGGCCGCGAGCGGGTCGTCCGCTACCTCGCCGGGGCCGCCGCCAAGTTCGGGCAGGACGTGGAGTTCGGCCATGCCGACATCAACGGCCAGGAGGGGATCCTCGCCCGGCGCGAGGGAGAGATCATCACGGTCTTCGTGATCGAGATCTCCGGCGGCATGATCGTCGGGGTGCGCGCCGTGCTCAATCCGGAGAAGCTGTCACATCTGCAGGAGCTCACCGGTTCTTAGGGGTATGACGGAAAACATCCTTGTCACCGGCGGTACGGGCACTCTCGGCCGCCACGTCGTGGACCGGCTCGCCGCGGCCGGTCACCCCGCCCGCGTGCTGAGCCGCACGCGTGAGCCCTACATCGGGGACCTGAGGACGGGGGCGGGGCTCGGCGCCGCCCTCGACGGGGTCGGCACGGTCGTCCACCTCGCCAGCGACCCGCGCGACTCCTCGGCGGACGTCGAGGGCACCCGGCGGCTGATCGCCGCGACGCCCGCGGGCACCCACCTGGTCTACATCTCCATCGTCGGCGTCGACCGGCACCCGTACTCGTACTACCGGCGCAAGTACGAGGCCGAGAGGATCGTCGAGAACTCGGGGCTGCCGTACACCATCCTGCGCGCGACGCAGTTCCACAACCTGGTCCTGTTCGCGCTGGAGGCACTGGCGAAGGCGCCGGTCCTGCTCGTTCCCGCCGGGACGAGCCTCCAGCCGGTGGAGATCGAGGAGGTCGCGGAGCGGCTGGTGGAGCTGGCGCTGGGCGCGCCCGCCGGGAGGGTGCCCGACATGGGCGGCCCCGAGATCGTGAGCGTCGCCGAGCTCGCGCGGACCTATCTGCGCGTCACCGGCCGGCGCAAGCCCGTCGTGCCGTTGCTCATGCCGGGCCGGGTGGCCGCCGCCTTCCGGCGGGACGCGCACCTCGCGCCGGACCACCCCGACGGGCGCGGGACGTTCGCGGACTTCGTGGCGACGGCCCCGGGCCGGAGCGGGTACGGGACACGGGCGCGGCGGTGACCGGGGTGGTCCCCACGGCGCGGGATCGCGACCCGTTGCGCGCGGTGCCGCGCCGGGCCACGGCCCGTGCCGGCTCCGGTTCTCACGAGGGAGACCTCCTGGGCCGGTGATCCCGGGGCCGGTGACCCTGGGGCCGGTCCGCCCGCAGGGGGATCAGGTGGCCCGCGTGCCCGTCCGGGCGGCGATGTGATCGGGAGGGGCGATCCCGGCCGGAAGCAGGGGGTCGGGCACCGGGGCGAGCCAGGTGGTGGCCAGAGGCAGCCGGCCCGCCCAGAGCCCCAGCTCCGCGTCGGGCCCCTCGCCGTCCTCGGGCGGTCCGGAACTCATTTTGACCGACGCCTCGTCCAGGGAGATCGCCAGAATTGTCGTCGCGGCGAGCTCCTTGCGGCTGGGCCGCCTGGCGTAGTCCCACTGGCCGGGGGCGGCACGCTCGGTCAGGATCCGCAGCGCGGCCAGCTTCTCCTCGCCCTCCAGGGAGCGGGGCACGCCGTAGACCATGGCGGAGCGGTAGTTGACGCCGTGCTCGAAGACCGACCTGGCCAGGATGAGGCCGTCCACGTGGGTGACCGTCACGCAGACCGTGCCCGTACCCGGGCCCGCCGCGCCCCCCGGTTCGTCCGGGCCGGCGGCCGTCGCGCCCCCCGGTTCGTCCGGGCCGGTCAGGCTCCTGCTGGCCACCGAGCCGTGCACGTAGAGGTGGTCGGCGTCGAAGCCGTAGACCGTGGGGACCACCATGGGCACACCACCTGAGATCACTCCCAGGTGGCAGACGAATCCGGCGCCCAGCACCTCGTACAGGGCGGCGCGATCGGTGCGGCCCTTCTCCCGCAGGCGCCGGTGCCGGGTGCGTTCGGTCGCGGACAATTCGCTCATGAGGCGATATTCAATCAGGTGACCTCGGAGTTCGGGTGTCCCGCGGTTCGTGCGTCCCGTCGGGCGGACCGCCGGGACGCCGGGTGGACCGTCGTGAAGTCGGGTGGACCGCCGGGAAGCCAGGCAGATCGCAGGGAGGTCGGGCGGACCGCAGGGAAACGGATCCGCGACGAGCCCGCGGACGGAACGGTGGCGGAACGGTGGCGGAACGGCGGTCCGAACGGAGAAAGACCCGCCGTGGCGGGTCTTTCGCGAGGAGGGCCGGACGGGGTCAGGCGGCGGATGTGGGACCGCTGGTCCGTGGAAAGCGGAGGACGTTGCGGCCCGTGTAGGCGCTGAGGTCGACGACCTTGGTGTCACCGGCCACCCCGCGGCGTGTCGCGGAACGAATGTCCCTGATCTTGAGCCGTGCGACATATGGTGGCACGACCACAAGTCTCTTCATTGAGCCCCCCGGCGTGATGGTTCCGTTATAAGAAATATCTACAGATCGCCGCATAAGACTGCCGTAAAGGCCAGGTCGGCAGGGGACCGGGTCAGTAGGGGAGCGGGCGCCCCGAGGGGGAGCGCAGGTCCAGGCCCGAGGCGAGGTCGGGACGGCGCGGACGCCGCCGCCGGATGATCTGGGTGCGTCGCCGCATGATCTTCCCCTTTTCCGGGCTCGTCGTGGTCCGCGTCCTATGACACCGGTTCGCCGGACGCTCGCGCGCCTGGCTCGCACGGTTGCCCGTGCGAGCCAAACCTAGTCCGCCCCGCCCCTTCCGATCAACCGTTTTGGCTACGCAGGGTTCCCGCGACCATGCGGGTGGTGACGGCGATCCGGTTCCACGCGTTGATCGTCGAGATCGTCACGACCAGTGCGGCCAGCACCTCCGGCTCGTAGTGCCTGGCGGCCTCGTCCCACACCTCGTCCGGCACCGTCTCGCCGCGGTCGCTGAGCCGGGTGGCCTCCTCGGCCAGGGCGAGGGCCGCCCGCTCGGCGTCGCTGAAGAAGGGCGTCTCCCGCCAGGCCGCCACCGCGAACAGCCGCTCGTCGCTCTCCCCGGCCGCCTTCGCGTCGTGGGAGTGCATGTCGACGCAGAAGCCGCAGCCGTTGATCTGGCTGACCCGCAGCTTGACCAGTTCCTTCGTGGCGTGCGGCAGCCCGCTGCCGGCCAGGTACTTCTCCAGCCGCAGCATGGCCCGGTAGGCCTCAGGGGCGAGCTCGCTGACGTTCATCCGCTCTTTCATCGAACACTCCTCAGTTTCTCGGGGTTCCTCACGATGTCGATCTCGGTGATGCGGCCCTCGGAGACGGTCAGCCCGTAGACGGAGAGCCCGTCGTTCCGCGCCCACAGCAGTCCGGCCCGGCCGTTGACCGTGGTCACCGTCAGCCTCCCGGTGCCGCCGAACTTCCCGGCGACGCCGCGTATGAAGCGGCCCACCCGGTCGGCGCCGCGGACCGGCCTGCGGGCCGCGCCGACCACCCCGCCGCCGTCGCTGCGCATCACCACGTCCGGATCGAGCAGCGCCATCAGCGCGCCGATGTCGCCGTCCCCGCCCCGGATGATCCGCGCGAACGCCTCGACCACCCTGCGGTGCTCGGCCTCGTCGACCTCGAAACGGGGTGCCCGCGCCGCGACGTGCCCGCGGGCGCGGGCCGCGAGCTGCCGGCACGCGGCGGCGGAGCGCCCGACCGCGCGCGCCACCTCCCCGAACGGCAGCCCGAACACGTCGTGCAGGACGAAGGAGGTGCGCTCGGCGGGGCTGAGCGACTCCAGCACCACCAGCATCGCCAGGCTCATCGACTCGTCCAGGGTCACCCGGTCGGCGGGGTCGCCCCCGCCCACCACAGGCTCCGGCAGCCACGGCCCGACGTATTCCTCGCGCCGTACGCGCGCCGAACGCAGTACGTCCAGCGCGAGTCTCGATACTGTGACCACCAGCCAGCCCGTGACGTCCCCGATCTCCGAACGCTCCGCCCTGCCCAGCCGCAACCAGGCATCCTGGACCACGTCCTCGGCCTCGTCGACGCTGCCGAGCAGGGCGTAGGCCACGCCGACCAGGCGTGGCCGGATGGCCTCGAACTCAGCGGCGAGGGCTTCGTCACCGTTCACGTAAGGAGGACGAGACATGTTCCAAGTCTGTGACATCGCCCGAACCCCACCGTCCTCCGGGGCGTCCCATCCACCGGTGAACGGAGTGTGAGTTGAGTACGGCACTTATCGACGGTGATCCGCAGAGGCTGGGCGGCTACTGGCTGGCCGGGCGGCTGGGCGCGGGCGGCCAGGGCGTGGTCTACGAGGCGTACGACGCCGAGGGCACGCGCGTCGCGGTGAAGGTCCTGCACGGTGACGCCGGGACCGACCCCGAGCTGCGCGACCGGTTCGGCCGCGAGGCCGCCGCCGCGCGCCGGGTGGCCTCGTTCTGCACGGCGGGCGTGCTGGACGCCGACCTCGACGGGCCCAGGCCCTACATCGTCAGCGAGTACGTGGAGGGCCCCAGCCTGCGCCGGGCCGTCGCGGAGGGGCGCCGCTTCACCGGAGGCGACCTGCATCGCCTCGCGACCGCGATCGCCACCGCGCTGACCGCCGTCCACGAGGCCGGGGTGATCCACCGCGACCTCAAACCCGACAACGTCCTGCTGGGCCCGGACGGCCCACGGGTGATCGACTTCGGGGTCGCCCGTACGGAGGACATGTCGCTGACCGCGACAGGCATGGTCGCGGGCACCCCGACCTACATGGCCCCCGAGATCTTCATGGGCCGGCGCGCGACCGCGGCCGTCGACGTCTTCGCCTGGGGCGGGATCATGGTCTTCGCCGCGACGGGCGCCGACCCGTTCCGTGCCGAGAGCCTGGGCGGGATCATGCACCGCGTGCTGTCGGTACAGCCCCAGCTGGACATGCTCCCCGAGCACCTGCGGCCGTTCGTCGCCGCCTCGCTCGCCAAGGACCCCGAGTCCAGGCCCACCGCCAGGGACCTGCTGCTCGCCCTGGTCAGCGGCGACGGGGCCCTCAACACCTCCGACACCCCGGGGCTGCTCGCGGCCGGCAGCGACGCCGGGACCCAGGTCAGGGTGGCCTCGGCAGACCCCACGCTCGGCACCCTCGCCGAGGACGCCTACGTCGCGCTCGGCCCCGCCGAGCGGGAGCTGGCCCCGGAGATCTTCCTGCGGCTGGTCACCGTGACCGACGACGACCAGCTGGTCGTCCGCCGGGCGCAGTGGGCCGAGCTCCTCGACGGGCGGCGGGAGGGCGAGGCCGCCGCGGCACGGCGCCTGGTGGAGGTCTTCGCGTACCTGCTCACCCACGACGACCGGGAGGTGTGGCTGTCGCGGCCCGCGCTGCCGCAGGCCTGGCCCAGGCTGCGCGCGTGGGTCCAGGCCAACCGGGACGGCCTGGCCGTGCACCGGGGCATCCTCACCGCCGCGCGGCGCTGGCAGCTCCAGGGGCGCAGGGACGGGGACCTGTTCCAGGGCGGCAGCCTGGAGAACGCCATGCGCTGGGCGGCCACCGGGCGCCGCAACATCACGCTCAGCCCGGTCGAGCGCGACTTCCTGGAGGCGGGCGCCGCCCTCGCCCGGCGCCGTGTCCGCAGGGGCCGGATGCTCTCCGGCACGCTGGCCGTGCTGCTGGTCGTCGCGCTGGCCGCGGGGGCGTTCGCCGTGCAGCAGAGCAGGGTGGCCGACGCGCGCAGCGCCGTCATCGCCTCCCAGCGCGACCAGGCGACGGCCGCCAGGCTCGCCGCGACGGCCGACACGTTGCGGATCGCCGAACCGGTCAGGGCCATGCTGCTCAGCGTGGCCGCCTGGCGGCTGGCGCCGGTGGTCGAGGCGAGGGCGAGCCTGGCCGGTTCGCTGGCCCAGCGGGAGACGGCCGCCTTCCACGACCCGGCCACCGGGATACAGACCCTCAGGGCGCTGAGCGCCGACGGGCGCACCCTCGTCAGCGCGAGCGACGGCGAGGCGCGCGTCTGGGACGTGCGGACCGGCAGGCGCACCGGCGGCTTCACCGGGATCGGCGGCGAGCTGCGCGGGATCGCGCTGAGCCCGGGAGGCGGAAGGCTCGCCGTGATCAGCGGCCTGAGGCTGAGGATCTGGGACGTGCGGACCGGCAGGCCGACCGGCGCCGTCATGGAGGTCCAGGGCCGGAGCGCGGGCGGCGACACCACCGCGTCCTTCGGGCGGTCGGACGACTGGCTCATGGTCAGCCAGGGGGAGGGGTTCACCGTCTGGAACATCGTGACCGGCCAGAGGCACTCCCCGCTCGGAGGGGCCATCGGCAGCGACATCCCGGAGGACGGCCGCGGGCTCGCGACCGGGGATCTCAACGGCGAGGCGGCGGCCTTCACCCTGGACGGCCTGCGCAGGATCCCACTGGGGAGCCGCTGCAAGTTCTGCGTGCCGAGAGTCGCCTACAGTCCCGACGGCGCGACCATCGCCGTCGGCAAGGGGAAGACCATCGAGCTGCGCGACGCGTTCACCGGGGCGAAGCTGGAGGTCTCCTTCGACGAGGGCATGACCGAGGACCTCGTCTTCAGCCCAGACGGGCGCTTTCTCGCCTCGGCGGTCGACACGGCCCTGCGGCTCTGGCGGGTCGAGGACGGCAGGCTGCTGCTCACCCAGAGGATCGACGCGTACGAGCCCGTCGTGGCCTTCGACCCGGACGGGCGCACCCTGCGCTACCTCACGGAGGACGCGGTGACGAGCCTCGACGTCTCCGCGCTGACCAGGCACGTCACGCTGAAGGGCCCGGGGACCCGCTGGGCGGCCCTCAGCCCCGGCGGTCGGCTGCTCGCCTCCAGGGCGGACGGGGCGAGCGAGATCGTGATCCGCGACGCCGGGCGGCGCGCCCGCCTGGGCTCGCTGGACATCGGGCCCAGGGGCGCCGACAACCTCTTCCGGATGGCCTTCAGCGCCGACGGCGGGCGGCTGGTGGCCAACGAAGGCTCGGACGGCCCCCGGCTGACCGTCTGGGACACCGCCACCTTCAAGCGGATCGCCTCCGTCACCCTCGCCCGCGGCGGCCAGACGCCCGCCGTGGCGATCAGCCCCGACGGCACCGCCGTGGCCTCCTACACCCTTTACTACGACGCCGACACGCAGCCCGAGGGGGAGATCCACCTCTGGGACGTGCCCAGCGGCCGGCTCCGCTGGTCGCGGCCCCAGGAGATGGTCGAGGGGCTGGTCTTCACCCCCGACGGCGGGTCGCTCGCGGTCGCGGGCGGCGAGCACCGGCTGCTGGACGCGGGCACCGGCGAGCCGGTCGGCGAGACCTACGGCGCGCCGAGCCTCGGCATCCCGGCGATCGCGCTCGCCTTCGACCAGGACGGTGCCCGCTTCGCCGTCGCCGACCGGGAAGGGCGGGTCTCGGTGTTCGAGACCCGGGGCAGGAAGCGGGTGGGCGGCATGATCCGGGGCGAGGAGGGAACGGGGGCCGGCCTGGCGTACTCGCCCCGCGGCGACCTCATCGCCGCGGCGGTGACCGGGCGATCGGTGGGGATCTGGGACGTCGGGACCGGACGCCGCCTCGGCCAGCCGATCGTCGCCCAGACCGGCGATCTCCAGGCGCTGGCGTTCAGCCCCGACGGCGCCCGGCTGATCGCCGTGGACGGGGCGGGCACCCTGAACGAGTACCCGGTCGAGCCGGAGGCGGTGGCGCGGGCGGTCTGCGAGCGCGCGGGCCGCACCCTGTCGCGCGCGGAATGGCGCACCTACCTGGAGGACCTGCCCTACCGCGACGTCTGCCCTGCTTGAGCGGCTCATCCCGGGGGTGACGCCACGGTGCCCTCCCGGCGGGAGCGGCACCTCCGGCCCCCGCCGCGACCGGGCCGGTGGCGGCCGAGCTCGTCGACACCACCCGCACGCCCACCGTCTTCACGATCATCTCGATGCGGGTTTTGGACTTACTTGGGGGAGACCCTGCCCTGTGCCACCTCGGCACGGGGAATCCATGACCTGAGGGATTTTCGGCCGAGCCGTCACAGGTCGTGGGGCTGTCCTGTCTTAGCTGGTGACCGGGTGGCGAGAGACGCCTTCGGGGGACAGGAAGGGTTGTCATGAAGATCGTGGTAATCGGCGGTACCGGCCTGATCGGGTCGAAGCTCGTGGCGAAGCTCGGCGAGCACGGCCACGAGGCGGTGGCGGCGGCACCCAACACCGGCGTCAACACCCTCACCGGCGAAGGGCTGGCCGACGTCCTGATCGGCGCGGACGTGGTGATCGACGTGTCGAACTCCCCGTCCTTCGAGGCCGCCGCGGTCCTGGAGTTCTTCGAGACCTCCACCCGGAACCTGCTCGCCGCGGAGGAGGCGGCGGGCGTCGGCCACCACGTCGCGCTGTCGGTGGTGGGAACCGAGCGGCTGCCCCAGAGCGGTTACTTCCGGGCGAAGATCGCTCAGGAGAAACTGATCGAGAACTCCCCGATCCCCTACTCCATCGTGCACGCCACCCAGTTCTTCGAGTTCACCCGCGGCATCGCCGACGCGGCCACCGACGGCGGCACGGTCCGGATCGCACCGGTGTCCTACCAGCCCATCGCGGGCGACGACGTCGCCCGGGCGGTCGGCAGGGTCGCGGTGGGCCCGCCGGTGAACGGGAGGGTCGAGGTCGCCGGGCCCGAGAGGTTCCGGATGGACGGGTTCTTCCTGGACGCCCTGGCCGGCTGGGGCGATCCGCGCGAGGTGGTCGCGGATCCGCACGCGCGCTACTTCGGAGCCGAACTGGTCGAGGGATCCCTGGTACCGGAGGGCGACGACGCGATCCTCGGCGAGATCCGGTACGAGGACTGGCCGGGCCGGACCGCCACCGGAAAGTAGCGCGTCCCCGCCGGGCACCGGCCCGGCTCCATCACCCATTCGTCACGGAGGTACTTCCCATGCCGGACAACGATTCGACACCCGCCGGGCGCGAGCCGCGATCGACCGTGTGGCAGACGGCGCTCACCGTGCTGCAGGAGGCGGAACCGCCGTTCATCCCGGAGGGGGCGCACGCGATGACCGTGGTCATCGCGTACCCGCCCGGCGACCCCGGCACACCGCCGCACCGGCACTCCGGTCCGGCGTTCGGCTACGTGCTGGAAGGCGAGATGCTGTTCGAGCTGGAGGGCGAGCCCGAGCGCGTCGTCCGGGCCGGAGAGGTGTTCTGGGAGCCGGGCGGCGACGTCATCCACTACCAGGACGGCAACAACCGCGACGACGTCCCGGTCCGTTTCACCGTCACGATGCTGTGCGAACCCGGCAAGCCGATGCTCACCCTGGTGGACGAGGAAGAGCTCGCCCGGCGCGCGGACCGCCGTGCCCCCCGGCGATCCTGACCCCGGACGGACCCCTGCCACGGTGCCGCCGCGGTGCCCGGCCGGGCGGACATCCCAGAGGCCCGGCCGGGCGGACATCCCCACAAGACACCCATGGAGGAAAGATGAGCACCCCTGCCGGCGAGGACGACTTCCTGTACGAGTTCGAGGCGGAGGTCGGGGAGGAACTCATCCTGGCCGAGACGAGCCACCCGGAGGAGCCCTCCGACCTGCCGGTCACCGAGTGGCTGTTCGATCCGGCCGACGCCGAGCGCGACGAGGTCGGCCTGCGCGGGATCCTCGGCGCGGTCGAGGCGCTGGAAGGCGACTCCCGTCCCGACCGTCGCCTCACGGACGGACGTACCTGAGGAGAGGGGCGCGCGGGCCGACCGGAACCGGGAGCCCCGGGCTCTCCTCGAGAGCCCGGTGCGATCCGGCGTTCGTCCTCGTCAAGGGAAACATTTTTTCCGCGTATCGCATCAAACACCGCATGAGAGTGGCGCGGGAGTTGATCGTGGGCGATCCCTGGCGGCTGGGCGGCTACCGTCTCGCCGGGCGGCTGGGGGCGGGCGCCCTGGGCGTGGTCTACGAGGGGTACGGCCGGGGCGGGGAACGGGTCGCGGTGACGGTCCTGCACGGCCGCCCGGGAGGTGACGCGCCCGCCGAGGCCGCCGCCGCCCGCCGCGTCGCCTCCTCCTGCACGGCGGGCGTGCTGGACGCCGACCTCGACGGGCCCAGGCCGTACATCGTCAGCCGGTACGTGGAGGGCCCCAGCCTGCGCCGGGCCGGGCGGGTCTTCGGCGGCGACGACCTGCGCGGCCTCGCGGCCGCGGTCGCCACCGCGCTGACCGCCCTCCACGACGCCGGGGTGGTCCACCGCGACCTCACGCCCGACAACGTGATCCTCGGCGGGGACGGTCCCAGGGTCATCGGATTCGGGACGGCCCCCGGGCGGGTGACGTCGCTGACCGCCACCGGGCTCAGGACGCGGGTGCCGTCGTACACGGCGCCCGAGGTGTTCACCGGCGGCGCGGCGGGCCCGGCCTCCGACGTGTTCGCCTGGGGCGGGATCGTGCTGTACGCCGCCACCGGCGAGGACCCGTTCGCGGCGGGCAGCCTGGGCGCGGTGATGCACCGGATCCTCTCGCTCGACCCGGACCTGGGCCCGCTGCCCCGGTTCCTGCGGCCGCTGGCCGCCGCCGCGCTCGCCAAGGACCCCCGCGGCAGGCCGGCCGCCCGCGACCTGCTGATCGCCCTGCTCTCCGGGAGCGTCTCCGGGAGCGCCCCGGACCCCGGGACGGCCGCGCCGCGGGCGGAAACCGATCCCGGGACGGCCGCGCTGCCGCGGGCGGGGACCGATCCCGGGACGGCCGCGCTGCTGCGGGCGGGGACCGAGATGGCGGCCGGGATCCGTACGGCCTGCGACGACCCCGGGCTGGGGGCGCTTGCCGAGTCCGCGTACGCCGCGCTCGGCCCGGCGGACCGGGAGCGCGCGCCCGCGGTGTTCCTGAGGCTCGTCGCCATCGCCCCCGACGGGCAGCCGGTCGCCCGCCAGGCCAGGGTGCCCGCCGGATCCGAGCGTGTCCTGCGCGGCTTCGCGGGGCTGGTCGCGCACCGGGGGAAGGAGGCGAGTCTGGTCCACCAGGCGCTCCCGTACGCCTGGCCGAGGCTGGGGGAGTGGATCGAGGCCGACCGCGCCCGCCTCGTGGCCCGGGAGAGGCTCGCCCGGCTGATTCCCCCGCTGCCGGTCGCGCTGGTGGTGCTGGCGCTGCTGGCCGCCGGGGTGATCGTGGCGGGCCGGATTGTCTGACCTGCGAATACCTGGGTACGACTTTCCCCGGAGATGCCGATGGTTTTCGGGGGGAAACATGGCGAGCTGTGAAACATGCGGTAACGACTACGACATGAGCTTCGAGGTGCACGCCCAGGGCAAGGTGCACGTCTTCGACAGCTTCGAGTGCGCGATCCAGCAGATGGCGCCCATCTGCGAGCACTGCGGGGTCCGGATCGTCGGGCACGGCGTCGCGGCGGGGCGGCGCTGGTTCTGCTGCGCCCACTGCGCGAGGAAGGAGGGGGCGACCGCGATCGTGGACCGGGTCGGCGCGGAGGTGTGAGGTGCCGGACGGAGGTGTGAGGTGCCGGAGTCGCGTCGCGGCCCGGGCCGCGACGCGGTGACGGCGCTCGGCGCCGTCCGGGCACCGGTGACGTCGAGCTCACCCGACGGCGTGAGGCGGTGTTAACGAGACCGGCACGATCTGGTATTGCGTGAGTCTGGCTGAGATCGCCTCCTGCCTTCACACTGGGGCCTATGTGGGATTTTGATGTCCTCGTTCTCGGTTCCGGGCCAGGCGGGCAGAAGGCCGCGATCGCCGCGGCGAAACTCGAACGGCGCGTCGCGCTCGTCGAGCGGCGCAACATGCTCGGCGGGGTGTGCATCAACACCGGCACCATCCCCTCCAAGACACTGCGCGAGGCCGTCCTGCACCTGACGGGCCTCAACCAGCGCGGCATGTACGGCCAGAGCTACCGGGTGAAGGACGAGATCACCGCGGCCGACCTGGGGATCCGCACCCAGCACGTGATCGGCCGGGAGATCGACGTGATCCGCAGCCAGCTGTCGCGCAACCACGTGGCGACGCTCAACGGCCACGGCCACTTCGTGGACCCGCACACGATCGGCGTCGTCGACGAGCACGGCCACGAGACCAAGGTCACCGCCGACAAGATCGTCATCGCCACCGGAACCCGGCCGGCCCGCCCCGACACCGTGGAGTTCGACGGCCACACGATCATCGACTCGGACGGCATCCTGCAGTTGCAGGACATCCCCGACTCGATGGTGGTCGTGGGGGCCGGGGTGATCGGCATCGAGTACGCCTCCATGTTCGCCGCGCTGGGCACCAAGGTGACCGTGGTCGAGCGCCGCGACCGGATGCTCGACTTCTGCGACCTGGAGATCGTCGAGGCGCTCAAGTACCACCTGCGCGACCTGGCGGTGACCTTCCGCTTCGGCGAGACCGTCGCCGCCGTGGAGCGCCGCCCGAGGGGCGCGCTGACCGTGCTGGAGAGCGGCAAGCGGATCCCCGCGGAGACGGTGATGTACTCGGCCGGACGCCACGGCATGACCGACGAGCTCGCCCTGGAGGCCGCGGAGCTGGCCGCCGACGCCCGGGGCCGCATCCAGGTCGACGAGCACTACCGCACCGCCGTGCCGCACATCTACGCCGTCGGCGACGTCATCGGTTTCCCCTCCCTGGCCGCCACCTCCATGGAGCAGGGCCGCATCGCCGCCCACCACGCCTGCGGCGAACCGCTGCGCGGCATCCACCACCTGCAGCCGATCGGCATCTACACCATCCCCGAGATCAGCTTCATCGGTCCCACCGAGGACGAGCTGACCGCCTCCCACGTCCCCTTCGAGGTCGGCATCTCCCGCTACCGCGAGCTGGCCCGGGGCCAGATCATCGGCGACACCTACGGCATGCTGAAGCTCCTGGTCTCCCCGGACACCCGCGCCCTGCTCGGCGTGCACGTCTTCGGCACCGGCGCCACCGAACTCCTGCACATCGGCCAGGCCGTCATGGGCTGCGGCGGCACCATCGACTACCTGGTCGACGCCGTCTTCAACTACCCCACCCTGGCCGAGTCCTACAAGGTCGCCGCCCTGGACGCCATGAACAAACTCCGCCGGGTGGCCCGCTTCGAGCTCTGATCCCTGCCCGGATCGGGGTGCTCGCGGTCACGGGCGCAGGAGGTAGTCCCCGGCGAGCCGGACGGCCTCGTTCTTGGTGTGCCCGGGGTGGTCCACGAGGATGAAGTGGCGGCCGATCGCGAGCGCGAACGCCAGGGTGCTGCGCGCCTCGATCTCGTCGGGATCGGTGACGAACGTGCCGAACATCCTCCGCAGGAACTCCATGCGCTCGTTGTCGACACGCCGCAGGCGCGTCGCGACGGACGGGTCCTGGCGGGCCCAGGCCCGGACCGCGAGATCGATCCGGTGGAAGTCCTCCGAGAAGGTCAGGTGACCGGCGCGCCGGATCTTCTCGGAGGCGTCGCCGCCGGCGGCGTCGACCTGGGCGAGGACCTCCTTGGTGCAGCGGCGTTCCCACTCGTCGAGCATCTCCGCGAGCAGCGCGGGACGGCCGTCGAAGTATCCGTAGAACCCGCCCTTCGTCACGCCTAGCCGGGTGGCGAGCGTCTCGACGCGGACCGCGTCGGGCCCGCCCTGGGCGAGGGTTTCGAGGCCCGCCTCTATCCAGCGGGTTCGCGGTGTACGGGCCACGGGGAATCCGGCTCCATCCATTGATCGCGGTGAAGTTGTACGGTACCGTATATAAAAAATATACGGCACCGTATAAACGGGAGGGCCGAACCATGCCGAGACTCGCGGAGAGCACCCACACCGAGCGGCCGTGGCGCGTCCACGAGCTCACGAGCGACTTCACGGTCGAGGACGTGTGGTCGTTCCGCACCCCCGGGGCCGGACCCGACGACTTCCCGACGATGCTCGCGGCGTTGCGGGCCGCGCTCGGATCCACGAGGCAACCCTGGCCGGCGAGGTTCCTGTTCGCCGTCCGGTGGAAGCTCGGCGCGCTCCTCGGCTGGGACGAGCCGTCGGCGGGCGTCGGCGGGCGGGTCGCCTCGCTCCGCGACCGCCTGCCCGCCGACCTCCGCGACGCTCCGCGCGGCCTGGACGACAGGAGGATGCCCCTGAAGGCGGTCTACGAGCTCGACACGGAGGCCGCGCGCGAGCTGGCGAACAAGACCGTGCACGGCGTGATGCATCTCGGCTGGGTTCGAGGGGCGAACGGCGACCACGAGCTGCGGATGGCCGTCCTCGTCAAGCCCAACGGATGGTTCGGGCGGCTCTACATGGCCGCCATCGCGCCTTTCCGGTATCTCATCGTCTATCCGGCGCTGACCCGGCAATGGGAACAGGCCTGGCGCGACCGCGATCGTGCCCACGCGGGGGCGGGGCACGATGAGGGACGGTCACGATGAGATCCGGGAGGCGACTGCTCCGCTGGGCGAGCGGGATCATGATCGTGCTGGGAGCGGGGCATCTGTCCCTGGCGGCGCTCATCGCCTGGGAGGGCGTCGCCGGCTGGGTGGATCGGGGGATGTGGGCGGCCGTCCCGCTCGTGCTCACGGGCGGGGGCGCCGGCAAGACGGTGGAGTTCCTCCGGAACGACCTCGCCTTCTGGGCCGGTCCGGGAAGCTTCTCGGTGCCGCTGATCCTCCTGGGGTGCCTGACCTGGCACCTCGCCGGACGCGGGGTGGCCGTGCCGGCCGGGATCGGCTGGGGCCTCGCGGCGTGGTGCGCGCTGGGCGGCGTCCTCCTCGTGCCGTCCCCGTTCTTCGCCGGGACCGTCGCCGGGGCGCTCATTGTTCTGGCGGCGCGGAGGGAGGACCGGCCTGTCACCCGGGCGGCAGGGCGGGAACCCTCTCCCCGATCGGCGTAGAGGTCGTCTCCTCACCGGACCGCCCGACCCCGGCCGGGTCCTGCCAGGTCGCCGTGCACGAACTCCGCGGGGCGGCCCGCTTCGAACCCCGATCCGTTCACGGGCCGGCCGATTCGCTGCCCACGGCAGGAGCCCGGTGATCAAGTGGCCGGGACGATGCTCACATGCGGCGGACCTGAACTGATCTTTGTGGTGGAATATGCCGAATGGAGAGAGCGCGGCAGCTGGTGGGCGAGATGCTGATCTACTGCTTCGTGATCGTCCTGCTCACCGGCGGCTTCCTGGCGTTCTTCTACACGCCCAGTAGCGAGACCGTGTACTACGACGGCAGCTACACGCCGCTGCACGGTGTTCCCATGAGCGCCGCCTACAGGTCGGCGCTGGAGATCGGCTTCGAGGTGCGCGGCGGCCTGCTCGTACGGCAGGCGCATCACACCTCCGCGGTCCTGCTCGTCCTGGGAGCCGTTGTCTGGACCCTGCTCGGCGGGTTCCGGTACGTGTTCGCGCTGCTGGGACTGGGGCTGGGCGTGCTCGGCGCGCTCTCCGGGTACGGAGCCGTCGACGACGTGCTGTCCGGGACCTTCCTGGGAAGGCTGTCCACTCCCTGGTGGTACGGCCTGCACCTGCTGACGGCACTGGGCCTGGGCGCCGTACTGGTGATCTCCTCGCGGCGAGAGGCCGCCCGGCACCCCAGAACGCCGCAATTCGTGGCGCTGGGCTTCGGCCTCACCGTTCTGGTGATCTTCCTTCTCTGACGCCCACCGGTGCCGTGGGGCCGAACGACGGGCGGGCTGCTCCACCGTCCGACGGCGTACCAGGCCGCCGTCGCCGCGACGGCGGGACCGGCCCCGCTGATCCGGTACCTCCCGCTGCGCCGCCGGATCGGGCCCGCGGCGCTCGCCGTCGGGGCGCCGGCGTGGCCGGCCGCGCCGGGCACGTCCGGGTCCGGCAGGGCGCGCGGACCTTGCGACCCGTGCGCCGGTGGGAGCCCACCGGCGCACGGGGTCAGGCGGGGGCGCCGAAGGCGTACTCCAGGGGTGGCAGCACCGCACGGGCGTCCGCGCCGCCGACCCAGAGGCCGATCATGAACGCCGCGGTCGCCTCCAGCAGGCCCGCGCGTTCCAGGCCGCCGCCGTCGACCGGCACGCATCCGAGATCGGTGACGAGGGAGCGTACGGCGGCCAGCGCGGCGGGGTCGTCGCCGCAGAGGGGCACCGCCAGCGGGGCGCCGTCGAAGGCGGGCGGCGTCATCCGCCAGACGTCCTCGTGACACAGGTTGAACGCCTTGACGACGTGGGCTCCGGTCGTCTCGGCGACGCGCCGCGCCATCGAGGGGCCGCCCTCGGTGGCCAGGGTGAACCGTCCCTGCACGACCGGGTTGACGCAGTCGGCGAGCACCCGCCCGTCCAGCGTCCCCCGGGCGGCCCCTGCGGCCTCCAGGACCTCGGTCACGGCGTGATCGCGTACGGCCAGCAGCGTCACCTCGCCGAAGACCGCCGCCTCCTCCCAGGTGACCGCCCGCGCGGCGGGTCCGAGCCTGTCCGCCAGGGCTGCGGCCCTCGCCGGGTCCCGGCCGCTCACCGCCAGTTCGTGGCCCGCGCGGGCCCAGTGCGTTCCGAGGGCGTCCGCCATGCGGCCCGCCCCGAGGATGCCGATACGCATCCGTCCTCCCCTGCTCGACTGCTGGTGTATGACGAAGGTAGAAAGTTCGTCAGGCACCGTTCGGTGCGTAACGCCTCGGAGAGACTGGAGGACCCCGGCGTGTTCCTCGCCGACTGCCGTGCCCGGCTCGCCTTCGACCTGATCGGCAACACCTGGAACGCCGTCGTCGTCTGGGCCCTGCGCGCAGGACCCAGACGTCCCGGCGAGTTGCGCGAGGAGATCGGCGGGATCAGCGCGAAGGTGCTCACCGAGACGCTGCGCAGGCTGGAGTACAACGGCCTCGTCTCCCGGCGGGCCTACGCCGAGGCGCCGCCCCGGGTCGAGTATGAGCTCACCGATCTGGGGCGGACGATGGTTCCGCTGATCGGGGCCTTCGGCGAGTGGGCCTTCGACCACGGCGATGAGGTCCTCGACGCCCAGGACCGTGCCGAGGGTCTCTCCGGGTGACGCCGGGTACGGGGCCCGTCCCCGGGCCTATGAGGGCTTTTCGCGGTCGCCGGTGACGGGGGGCCGCGCGCTCCGTCGTACGGGAGCGGCGGGCCGGGACGTGCGGGAAAGGACGGTGCGCGTCACGGAGCCGGAGCGGCGACGGTGGCCGCGCGCCGTTCCAGGACGATCACCACGACCACCAGCGCGGTCAGCGCGGTGAGCTGCGCGAGGGCCGACCAGAGGCCGAGCGCGACCGTCAGGAGCGAGACCACCGCGCCCGCGGCCCGCAGCCCGTTGCCCGCGATGCCGAGGACGCGCCGGAACCAGGCGTCGCCCGCGATGAACAGGGCGACACCCGCGGCCAGGGTGAGGGCCGCGCCGAACTTCAACGGGTCCACCGGGTGGCCGATCGCCTTCTTGACGCCTGCGGCGACCGCGACGATGCCCAGCAGCATCGGGATGTGCGCGTAGAAGTAGGCGCCGAGGATCAGCCGGGTGCGCCGCACCGGCTCGGCCGCCTCCAGGGTGTGCTCGGCGCGCGTCTCGTCGTCGCCGCCGAAGTAGAGCCACCACAGGCAGGCGGCCAGCGCGAGGCCGAGCACCGCCGCCAGGCCGAGGGCGAGGCCGACGTGGAGCCCCTTGGCGCCGATGCCGATCGCCACGATCGACTCGCCGAGCGCCACGATCACCAGCAGGCCGTGGCGCTCGACGATGTGCCCGGCCCGGAGGTTGAAGCCCTTCTGCCCGATGAAGTACGGGCTGCCCCAGAGCAGGGCCACCGCGCCGGCCCAGAGCAGGTAGGTGTACGGCGCGGGGACCAGGGCGGCCAGGCCGATGAGCGCGACCCCGCCGAGGTTGAACGGGAGCACCCGGGTGAAGGCCGAGGTGACCTGCAGGTACAGCCCGGCGTGCACGGCGATCAGCAGCAGGTACCCGATCGCGAACGCCAGGCCGTCGCCGTCGAACACCGAGGGGATCGACAGTGCCACGATCATGAATCCGGCCATGCCCAGCAGGATCAGCACCCTGCGGGCGGGACGTGTCGGGGGGACGGCGTTGGTCAGCCAGGCGTAACCGGCGTACATCCACCAGATGACGCCGAAGACCAGCAGCGCGCGCAACGCGCTCTCGGCGGGCCTGCCGTCCTGCAGGCCGTCCACCATGAGGCCGGTGAGCTGGGTGACGGTGAAGACGAAGACCAGGTCGAAGAAGAGCTCGAGGGTGGAGACGCGGAGTTCGGTCTCCGGCGGAGCGGGCTCGACCCGCTCCGCGAACCAGCCGGGGAGGCGCATCCGATCATTGTGCGGGTAGGGCGCCTCCCCGTGAATCTCATTAAATGAAGAAGAAAGCCTTCTTGTCCTTAAAGGGAGGTATGTCGCCTCAAAATGGTCAGCTCCCGGAGGGCTCGTCCTTCTTTCCGGCCACGAGGGTGTCGCCCGCCTTGCCGGGCGCGGGTGCCGGGACCGGCGTGGGCGCGGGCGTCGCGGGAGGCACGGATGCGGCGGCACCGGACGGGGGCTTGCGGGTGCGCGTACGGGGACGGGTGGCGGCGGGGAACTCCGCGGTGTCGGTGGCGCCCTCCGAGGTGGGTCCCTCCGAGGCGGGTCGCTCGGAGGCGGGTCCCTGCGCGGGCCTCTGCGAGGCGGGCGGAGTGGACTCGCCGGGCTTCTTCCCCGCGGCGGGCCGGGCGGGGGCCGGGGGGGCCTCCGGCTCGCGCAGCGCGGCGATGACGTCGTCGGCCTCGGCCTCGGCGGCGAAGTCCTCAGCGGCCTCGGCCTCGCGGCGCTTGATCACCACCATGTGGTCGACCGACAGGCGGCCCGCGCCGCCGACCGCGAGCAGTATGGAGGCGGCCCCGAGCGCCACGATCAGCTTGGCGTCGCCGCCGGTGAGCGGCAGGCCCACCTCGCCGCTGGCCAGGATGAACACGGCGAGGGCCTCGGCGAACAGCAGGAGCCCGCACGCGGCCACCGCGAGGCCGGCCACCAGCAGGGCGCCGCCGATGAGTTCCGTCAGCATGGTGGTGGCGGCCCACACGGAGTTGTAGGGCTTGGAGGCGCCCAGGCTCTCGAACTGCCCGGCGGTGGCGTTCAGGCCGGCTTCGAGCTTGTGCCAGCCGTTGGCGAAGAAGATCCCGCCCACGCCCAGTCTGGCCGCCAGGGAAGCAAGATCATGAAGGGTTTGTCGCACGGTTCCTCATTCTGGTTAGATTCCCCGTTCTTGCCCATGCTTGACCGATAAATGACCGAGCCTAGACCTTCCAAACCCTTTACGAGGGGTCGTTCCCCTGTCCGTCGGGGCGGCGGGGCACCAGCAGCGTCACGGCCAGCGCGGTGGCGCCGAGCAGGAACACGCTCACCGCCACCGTCGCGTGCAGGCCGGAGACGAACGCGACGCGGGCCGCGCCGAGCAGGACGTCCCCCACGCCGCCGCCGATCTCCCGCGCCACGTGCGCGGCGGAGGCGAGCGACTGGCGGGCCTCGTCCATCATCGCGGGCGCGACGCCGTGGACCGAGGCGAGCGCGGGGGCGTACACGGCCGTGGTGATCGTGCCGAGCACCGCGACCCCGAGACCCGCGCCCAGCTCGTAGGCGGTCTCCTCGACCGCGGCGGCGCCGCCCGCGTGGGACTCCGGGGTGGACGACATGATCGTGTCGGAGGCGGCCAGCAGGGCGACCTGGATGCCGAAGCCGATGCCGACGAAGCAGAGCGTCAGGGCCACCGGATGCCCCTCGGTGTGCCAGCTCAGGGTGGGAGCGAGGGAGACGGCGGTGAGCGCCAGCCCGCCGCCCATCGTGGCGCGCAGCCCGAACCGGCGCAGCAGCCGCGCCCCGGCCAGGCCGCCCGCGATCGAGGCGATCATGAGGGGGAGCATCCGCACGGCCGCCTGGAGCGGGCTGTCGCCGAGGACGAGCTGGAGGTACTGGGCGAGCATGAGCTCCAGCCCGACCAGGGCGAAGACCGTGAGCAGCACGGCGCCCACCCCGGCGCGGAACGCCCGCCGCCGGAACAGGCTCAGGTCCAGCAGGGGGAAGGCGAGCCGCCGCTGCCTGCGGACGAACCAGACCAGCAGCCAGACCCCGCCCAGGAACGCCGCCACCCCGCCCGGATGCCCGGCCCCGGCCTCCTTCAGGCCGAAGGCCACCCCGAGGATGCCCAGCACCGACAGCAGCGCGCTGAGCGCGTCCCACGGCTGGCCGGCGCGCTTGCGGGACTCGGGAAGGAGCCTGGCCGCGACGGGCAGCAGGACCACCAGGATGGGAACGTTGATCAGGAAGACGGCGCCCCACCAGAAGTGCTCGACGAGCACCCCTCCGACGAGCGGGCCGACCGCCGCCCCGGCCGCGGCCACCGCGCTCCACACGCCCAGCGCGATCGCCCGCTCGTGCCGGTCGGTGAAGACCTGCCGGATGATCGAGAGCGTGGCGGGCATGATCATCGCTCCGCCGAGGCCGAGCAGCGCGCGTGCGGAGATCAGCGCGAGCGGGGTCGGCGCGAACGCCGCCGCGGCCGAGGCGACGCCGAAGACCAGGTATCCGGCCAGCACCAGGCGTTTGCGCCCGTAACGGTCACCGAGGGTGCCGAAGGTCAGCAGCAGCGGCGCGACCATCAGCGAGTAGACGTCGATGATCCACAACAGCTCCACGGAGGACGGTTCGAGGGCGGCCGTCAGCGCCGGTACCGCGATGTGCAGCACCGTGGCGTCCACCGCGATCAGCAGCAGGCTGAAGCAGAGGACGGCGAGGACCGACCACCGGCCGGCCCCGGACGCCCGCGGGTCGCCGTCCGCGCGCCTGGCCATGAGGGTGGTCATGGGCCGCTCAGGATTTGCCGGCCTGGACGAACATGCGTCGCAGCTTAGGCGAAGTCGGGCAGTGCCCGGGGCGGCATTGAGTGATTGATTCACGTAGTTATGTCCGTTTTACGGCCCTGATCGGGTCAATATTCGGCACCTCCCAAGGTCGTCGGCGACCTCTCTAGAGAGATACAGGCATATACCGCCGTCTAGGCAAAAAGTGATCTCGCACGGACCATGGCGATCGTGGGAAGTCAGCGCGAGGCCCGTGAGCCGCCGTGGTGAGCGGGCCCGGCGGAGACGACTCCGCCCCGATCCCGCCACCGCGGGATCCCACCGACCCCCGGCACGGGAACGCCCCCGGCCGGGTTTCCCCGCCACCGCGGGATCCCGCCGACCCCCGGCACGGGAACGCCCCCGGCCGGCCCTCCGTGCCACCGCGGGATCCCGCCGACCCCTGGCACGAGCGCGAGCACGACCCCGTCTCGGCCCCCGTCCCGCGGCCACGGGATCCCGCCGATCCCCGGCAGTGGTGCGCCGTGGCCGCCGCGTGGCTGGGCCGCGACCGGCCCGAGGCCGCGCTGGAGGCGGCCCGCAGGGCGCTGGACCTCGACCCCCGCTCCGAGTCCGGCGCGGACTGGGGATACCGCCTGGCCAGCCTCGCGTTCGAGCGGCTCGGCCGCGACGCGGAGGCCGTGGCGGCCGCCGAGGAGGCCGTACGCCTCGCGCCGGGCTCCTGGGCCGCGCGGATGCGCCTGGGAGCCGCGCTGCGCAGGGTGCCGGGGCGCTGGCGCGAGTCGCGGGCCCAGGCGGCCAGAGCCGTCCGCTACGCGCCGGAGGAGCCGGACCCGCACGTCCTCGCCGGCGACCTCGCGCTGCTGAGAGGTGAGTACGGCCTCGCGGAGACCGCCTACCGCGAGGCACTGCGCCGCCTGCCGGACCACCCCGGCGCCAGGATCAACCTCGGCCTGACCAGGCTGCGCTGGGAGCGCCCGCGCGCCCACCACGACCCCGCCTGGCCGGTCGACCCGCGCGAGACCGGCCGGGCCAGGCGCGCCCTGGAGAGGTGGTCGCGGCAGACCCGGATCCTGCTGGCCGTCGCCCTCGTCGCGGTCTGCGCGGCGGAGTTCGGGTTCGGCCTGGCCTCCGTGGCGAGGATCGGCGGCGGGCTGGTGCCGCTCGCGGTCCTGGCGATCACCCTCAGGCAGGCGCACCGGGTCAGGCTCTGGTCGTACGTGCCGCGCATGCTCGTACGCGACCTCTGGCTCGGCATGTCGGTCTCGGTCACCCTGGTCGCGGTGGCCGCGTACGTCGCGGCCGTGGCCACCCTCCCCGCGGAGGCCCCACCCCTCCTCTCCGGCCCGTCGCCGGGCGCGCCGGGGGTGGTCTGGGCGGGTCTCGCCGGGCTGGTGCTCCTCAACGGGACCGTGCTGCTCGTCCTGCGCGTGCTCGTCGAGGCGTGGCGCGGGCGGCCGATCAGGGCGCTGGCCGAGTTCGCCGCCGCCGGTGGCGACCGCACGGCCAGGCGCGACGTGAACGTCACCCTCTGGCTGGTGGCGGGCCGGGTCTGGTCGGTGCCGGTGGCGGTCGTGGTGGCGGTCGTCGTGCTGGACGAGCGGAGCTGGGCGGCGGTCGCGCTCGTCGTGCCGCTCGCGCTCGGCTGGGCCCGCGGCCGGGCCGGCACGGCCCCCGGCCTCGCCCGCGCGCTGGCCTCGGACCGCGGGCTGGCGGCGGCGCTGGCCCTGCCCGTCTCGGCGTCTGTCCTGCTCGGCCTGGCCGGAGCGGCACCGGCCCTCGGGCTCGCCACGGTGGGGGAGTGGGCCTGGCGGGCCGGGATCGCGCTGCTGATCGTGCCGATGGCGATATTCGCCGCGAGGTCGGTACGGGCGTGGTGGCGGGGCGCGCCGGGGCCGTGGCGGGCCTCGCTGGTCATGTGCGACGGCTGCGGGAGCCGCCTTCCCGGCGACGCCGGGCCGCCGGTGGGGCTCAGCGGGGAGGTGCGCGCGGCCTTCACCTACGCGCGGGGAGTGGTGCTCGCCTACGCCGACCCCAGCGGCCCGCGCGCGCTCGCCGTCGGCGCGGTCAGCTCGGTCGGCCCGAGCGGCGAGCTGCGCCTGATCGCCGCCTCCGACGCCTGGGAGGCCGCCGAGCGCGACCCCAGGGTGGCGGTCTTCGTCGCCGATCCGCTGGACCGCCGCTTCTGGGCCGAGGTACGCGGCATCGCCATCGGTGACACCGAGGCCGACCTGCTGAGGATCACTCCCAAGGAGGTCGTGGTCGGCGAGTATCCCGGCCGCCACCAGGGCCGGGCCCACCGCGGCTGAACCGCCTCCCGGAGCGCCGGGCCCACCGCGGTTGAACCGCCTCCCGGAGCCGCCGGGTCCACCGCGGCCGAACCGCCCTTGCGGAGCGCCCGGCCGCCTTGCCGGGCGGTGACATTTCCCTGCCCGTCTTCCGGCGCGTCTCCCCGCGCGGACGGGCGACGGACGGCGGCCGGGGCCGGGCCGCACCACCCGCAGGGAACGCGGGCGCGGGCCGCCGCGCGCGGGGCGCGGCGGCGGCACAGGGAAGCGTGAGGCCGGGGGGACGGCGCGGGGCGAGCTTGCTGCCTCGGACGTTGGTTTCATCCGTTCTCATCCGTATATCTGATCGTGCCCGCACGACGGCGTGGCGTGACCCTCAGGCACGCGCAAACGTCCCCTTGTTGCGGTATAACCGGGGGCGGACCGGGGAGGCGTGATGCGGGAATCCAGCAGGGCCCGTCCGGCGGGGCGCGCGGCGGCACGGGATCTGTTCGAGCAGGTGCGGCTGGGCTACTTCCGGCTCTCGCCGCCCCTGCGCAGGCTGATCTACGTCGCGGTGCTGGCCGGAGCGGTCGGGCTGGCGCTGGTGACCGACTGGTCGATCCTCGGCACGATCTTCGTCACGCTGACGCTGCTCGGCTTCGCGGCGCTGACCCTGAGCTTCCCCCGCGCGGCCGCCACCCTGCTCGTGGTGCTCGGCTGGCTGGCGGGAAACCTGATCTTCCTGACCGCCCTCTTCGGCTCGAGCTCGCCGATCCCGACGGCGCTGATGCTCCTCGGCCCCCTGGTCGCCGGAGCCGCCCACCTCATCCGCTGGGTCCCCCCGTGGGTGACCACGGTCATGGCGCTGGTGCCCGCCGGGCTGACGGCCGTCCTGCTCGGCGCGGCCGTCCCCGGGGTCGGGGCGTATCCGGCCATCTGGGCCGCGTACGCCGTGGCGGCCGGGGTGCTGGTCCACCGGTTCCTGCAGGCCCGCCGGGCGCGGGTCGTGCTGGAGGCGGGGGAGCGGCACCAGGCCGGGCTCCGGGTCCGCGAGGGCGGCCACCTCCCCCCCGCCCAGGGGACCGGCGAGCGGGACGCGCCCCCGCCCATCTCGGTGGAGGAGGCACTCGGCGAGCTGGACGCCATGATCGGCCTCGCCCCGGTGAAGGAGCAGGTCCGTTCGATCGCCGCCTCGATCGAGGCGGCCAGGCTGCGCAAGGAGGCCGGATACTCCACCGAGCCGCCGATGCGGCACTTCGTGTTCGTCGGCCCGCCGGGCACCGGCAAGACCAGCGTGGCCAGGACCGTCGCGAAGATCTTCTATGCCTTCGGCCTGCTGGAGACCCCCTACGTGGTGGAGGCCCAGCGGGCCGACCTGGTGGGGGAGTTTCTCGGGGCCACCGCGATCAAGACGAACGAGCTGGTCGACCGGGCGCTCGGCGGGGTGCTCTTCGTCGACGAGGCCTACAGCCTGATCAACTCCGGTGACGGCCAGCCCGACAGGTTCGGCGCGGAGGCCGTGCAGACGCTGCTCAAGCGGGCCGAGGACGACCGCGACCGGCTGATCGTGATCCTGGCCGGATACGAGAAGGAGATGGCCACCTTCCTGGCGTCCAACCCCGGCCTGTCCAGCCGGTTCTCCAGCAGGGTCCGCTTCCCCAGCTACGCCCCCGAGGAGCTGCTCCAGATCACCGAGCTGCTGCAGCGGCGCCGGGGCGACCGGATGGCACCCGAGGCCGCGCCCGCCCTGCTCGCCCGCTTCGAGGACATCCACCGGCGCGCGATCGTCGACGACCTGGGCAACGCCCGGTTCGTCCGCAGCCTCGTGGAGGCCGTCGCGCAGGCCAGGGACGTGCGCGTGGTGGGGGCGGGCGGCGCGCCCACCACCGAGGACCTGGTCACCACGGTCGAGAGCGACGTCGTCAAGGCCTTCGGCGAGCTCACCGCCCGCTACCGGGGCTACCAGGTCGCCCCCTCCCTCGAGGAGGCGCTGGCCGACCTCGACCGCATGGCGGGCCTGGAGCCGGTCAAGCGGCAGGTGCACGCGATCACCGCGCAGCTCAGGGTGGCGAAGATGCGCCAGGAGCGAGGGCTGCCGACGCCGTCGCAGATGCGGCACTTCGTCTTCGCCGGGCCGCCCGGCACCGGCAAGACCACCGTTGCCCGCATCCTGGGCCGCATCTTCGCCGCGCTGGGCCTGCTCGCCCAGCCCGACGTGGTGGAGGCACAGCGGGCCGACCTGGTCGGCCAGCACCTCGGCGCCACCGCGATCAAGACGAACGAGCTGGTCGACCGGGCGCTCGGCGGGGTGCTCTTCGTCGACGAGGCGTACGGCCTGGTCAACTCCGGCTACAGCGGGGGCGACGCCTTCGGCGCGGAGGCCGTGCAGACGCTGCTCAAGCGGGCCGAGGACGACCGCGACCGGCTGGTGATCATCCTGGCCGGGTACGAGCGGGAGATGAACGCCTTCCTGTCGTCCAACCCGGGCCTGGGCAGCAGGTTCAACCAGCGGGTGCAGTTTCCCTCGTACTCCTCGGGGGAGCTCACCGAGATCGCGGTGCTGCTCGCCGACGAGTCGGGCGACAGGTTCGACGACGCCGCCCGCCGCGACCTGGCCGAGGTCTTCACCTGGGTCTGCGACGAGGGCCTGATCGACGGGCTCGGCAACGGCAGGTTCGCGCGCTCGCTCTTCGAGCGCGCCGCGATGCGCAGGGACGTCCGCCTGGCCGCCCTCGGCGGCGCCACCGCCAGCGCCGCCGACCTGACCACCATCACCAGCGCCGACCTGCGCGCCGCCGTGGACGAACTCGCCGGGAAGTGACCCGGCCCTCCGGGAAGTGACCCGGCTCTCCGGGAGGTGACTCCGGCTCTCCGGGAGGTGGCCCCGGATCCGCCCGGCTGCGCCCCGGATCCGCCCGGCCTCTCCACGGTTCCGGCCGGCCTCTCCACGGTTCCGGCCGGCCTCTCCACGGTTCCGGCCGGCCTCTCCACGGTTCCGGCCGGCTGACCCGCGGGCCCGGCGACGCCATCTCTCACCGAGATCCCTCCGATTCGGTACGCTATGCAGCCCGCCGGTCGCTGAGTGTAGCAAGATGGTCACCGACAGCGGCGGGGCTCCGGAGGAGGAAAGATGGCGGGATTCCTTGCCCGCAGGCTGCTCAACTACCTGGTGCTGATCGTCGTGGCCACCAGCCTGGCCTACATGCTGGCCGCCTCCGCCCTCAACCCGCGCTCCAACTACGAGGGCCGCAACCCCCCGATTCCCCCGGCCGTCGTCGACGCGCGCCTCACCGACCTCAACCTGAACGACCGCACCCCGCTGTTCGAGCGCTACCTGACCTGGGCGGGCGGCCTCGCGCGCGGCGACTTCGGCAAGACGGTGGCCGGAGGCTCGGTCGGCGACGACCTCGGGCGCCGGATCGGCGTCACGCTGCGCCTGATCACGATCGGGCTGATCCTCGGCAGCGTCACCGGCGTGCTCATCGGCGCCTACGCCGCGGTCCGGCAGTACGGCCTCTTCGACCGGTTGTCGACCGGCCTGTCCTTCGTCGTCCTCGCGGTCCCCACGGTGGTGCTGGCCAACATGCTGATCATCGCCGCGATCCGGCTCAACGAGGCGGCCGGCACCCAGATCCTCCTCGTCAGCGGCGAGGCTACCCCCGGCCTGGAGGGGGGGTTCGGCGCCGCCGCGCTCGACCGGATCCGGCACCTGGTCCTGCCCACGCTGTCGCTGTCGCTCGGACTGGTCGCCGTCTACAGCCGCTACCAGCGCAACATGATGCTCGACGTGCTCGGCGCCGACTTCATCCGCACGGCGATGGCCAAGGGGCTGAGCCGCCGCGCCGCGCTGACCCGGCACGCGCTGCGCACCGCGCTGATCCCGGCGGTCACCTACTTCGCCTTCACCTTCGGGTCGCTGCTGGTCGGCACCACCTTCACCGAGAAGATCTTCGGCTGGCACGGCATGGGGGAGCGGCTGGTCGACTCGATCTCCACCAACGACGTCAACACCGTCGCGGCGATCAGCTGCTTCGCCGCGCTGGCGGTGCTGCTGGCCTCGCTCGCCTCCGACGTGCTGCACGCCGTCCTCGATCCGCGCGTCCGGGTGGGGTGAGCCGGAGATGACCATCGCCGACGAGGAGCTCGCCGAACAGCGGGCGTCCGTCGACAGGATCAAAGCGCCCTCGCGGCTGCGGGTGGTCATGGGCCGCCTCCTGCGCTCGGGCCGGGGCAGGACCGGCTTCGCGCTGCTCGTGCTGATCTTCCTGCTCGCCTTCGCCGGGCCCCACCTCACCCGCTGGACGTACGCCTCGAAGGACTACACGGCCTTCCTCGCGCCGCCCTCCGCCGAGCACTGGTGGGGAACCCTGCAGACCGGCGCCGACGTGTACGCGGTCACGCTGCGCGGCATGCAGAGGTCCCTGATAGTCGGCCTGCTCGCCGCGGTGGTCGGCACCGCGCTCGCGGCCGTGGTGGGCGCCTTCGCCGGATACTTCGGAGGCTGGACCGACCGCGCGCTGACCTGGCTGACCGACCTGCTGCTGGTGCTCCCGGCCTTCCTGATCCTGGCGATCATGTCCCCGCTCTTCACCGGGGGGCAGTGGCCGGTGTTCGTGCTGGTGCTGGCGCTCTTCCTCTGGATGGTCACCTCGAAGATCGTCCGGAGCATGACCATCTCGCTCAGGGAGCGGGAGTTCATCCACGCGGCCAGGTTCATGGGCGTGCCCCCGACGAGGATCGTCTTCCGGCACGTGATCCCCAACATGTCCTCGCTGCTGGTCGTCGACGCCACGCTCAACGTCAGCGCCGCGATCCTCACCGAGACGTCCCTGTCCTACTTCGGGTTCGGCATCCAGCCGCCCGACGTCTCGCTGGGCAGCCTCATCGCCGACGGCGCGCAGACGGCCCTCTACGCCCCCTGGACGTTCTGGTTCTGCGCGGGCCTGCTGATCGTCACCGTGCTCGCGGTGAACCTGGTCGGCGACTCGCTGCGCGACGCCTTCGACCCCACGTCCAACAGGGGCGGGTGACCGGTGACGAGCGAGCGGCCCCCGGGCGCGACATCCCGGATCCACGGGACCGGCGGGCGTGCGGCCGCGCCGGACCCGGTCGCCCCCGTGCTCGAGGTGCGCGACCTCGACGTCACCTTCGGCTCGGGTCCCGGCGCGGTCCGCGCGGTCAGGGGCATGGGGTACGCGGTCCGCCCCGGCGAGGTGCTCGGCGTCGTCGGGGAGTCCGGCTCCGGCAAGTCGGTCACCTCGCTGGCCGTGATGGGCCTGCTTCCGGCGCACGCCCGCGTCACCGGCTCGGTGCGGCTGCTCGGGCAGGAGATCCTGGGCGCCCCGGAGCGGACGCTCACCGCGTTCCGCGGCAAGACCGTCTCGATGGTCTTCCAGGATCCGCTCTCCGCGCTCACCCCCGTCTACCGGGTCGGCGACCAGATCGCCGAGGCGATCCGCGTGCACCAGCGGGTGAGTGCCGGCCAGGCCGCCAGGCGTGCCGTCGAGCTGCTCGACCTGGTCGGCATCCCCAACGCCGCGCAGCGGGCCAGGGCGTTCCCGCACGAGTTCTCCGGCGGCATGCGCCAGCGCGCGGTGATCGCGATGGCGATCGCCAACGACCCCGACGTGATCCTCTGTGACGAGCCGACCACCGCGCTCGACGTGACCATCCAGGCGCAGGTGCTGGAGGTGCTGAAGACGGCGCAGCGCGAGACCGGCGCGGCGATCGTCATCATCACCCACGACCTGGGGGTGGTGGCCGGGTTCGCCGACCGGGTCCTCGTCATGTACGCCGGGCGTCCCGTCGAGGTCGGCTCGGTGGACGAGGTCTTCTACCGCAGCCGCATGCCGTACACCATGGGACTGCTCGCCTCGATCCCGCGCCTCGACCGCGGCCGGGAGCAGCCGCTGGTGCCCATCGAGGGCAGCCCGCCGTCACCGGCGGCGCTGCCGCCGGGCTGCCCGTTCGAGCCGCGCTGCCCGATCTCCGTCCCGGAGTGCGCCGAGGCCGAGCCGGAACCGGAGCCGGTGGGCTCGCCCGGCCACCTGGCGGCGTGCCTGCGCTCCGGAGAGATCGAGGCGGCGGGCTGGTCACCCGCCCAGGTCTACGGCGTACGCGGTCCCGCGGCAGGTCTCGCCCGGCGCCCCGCCGGCCCGGCCACCCCGGTCACCCCGGCCACCCCGGTCACCCCGGCCACCTCGGCCACCCCGGTCACCCCGGTCACCTCGGTCACCCCGGTCACCCCGGTCACCCCGGCGGGCCCGGACGCTCCCGCCGTCGAGGAGCCGCCGCGCCCGCGTGACGAGCGCGACGTGGTCCTGGCGGTCGAGGACCTGGTCAAGCACTACCCCCTGGTCAAGGGGACGCTCCTGCGGCGGCGGGTCGGCACGGTCCGCGCGGTGGACGGCGTCGGCTTCGACGTCCGCGAGGGCGAGACGCTCGGCCTGGTGGGCGAGTCGGGCTGCGGCAAGACGACCACCCTGATGGAGATCCTGGAGCTGGCCGCGCCGCAGCGCGGCAGGATCGTGGTGCTGGGTCGCGACACCTCGCGGATGGGCGCCCGCGACCGGATGGCCGTGCGGCGCGACATGCAGGTCGTCTTCCAGGATCCGCTGGCCTCGCTCGATCCGAGGATGACCGTCTACGACATCCTCGCCGAGCCGCTGCGCGCGCACGGCCGCCGGGACCCGGGACCGAGGATCGGCGAGCTGCTCGGCCTGGTCGGGCTGGAGCCCGGCCACGCCGCCCGCTATCCACAGGACTTCTCCGGGGGCCAGCGCCAGCGCGTCGGCATCGCCCGCGCCCTCGCGCTGGAGCCCCGGCTGGTCGTGCTGGACGAGCCGGTCTCGGCACTCGACGTGTCCATCCAGGCGGGGGTGCTCAACCTGCTGGAGGAGCTGCGGGCCCGCCTGGGCCTGTCGTACCTGTTCGTGGCACACGACCTGGCCGTGGTCCGGCACATCGCCGACCGGGTCGCGGTCATGTATCTGGGGAGGATCGCCGAGATCGGCCGGGCCGGCGGGGTCTACGACACCCCGATGCACCCCTACACGCGGGCCCTGCTGTCGGCGATCCCGCTGCCGGACCCGGTGCTGGAACGCTCCAGGAGGCGCGTCCTGCTGGAAGGAGACCTGCCCAGCCCGGCCGACCCTCCCTCGGGGTGCCGCTTCCGCACGCGCTGCCCTCTGTTCAGGGCGCTCGACGAGACCGTCAGGCGGCGCTGCGTGGACGAGGAGCCCCGGGTGCGGCAGCTGGGGGACGACCACGGCGTCGCGTGCCACTTCGCCGAGAGGATCGACGCCGTATGACCCGTTCGCGCGCCCGTTCACGCACCCGTCCACCACCCGGTCGCGCGCCCGCTCACACCCGGCCGGATGCCCGGCCGCACGCCGGGACCGGACAGGTCGCCCGTCATTCGTACGCGCGCCCGCGCGCCCGCTCGCACGCCCATTCGTATGCTCCGGGAGGAACACCGTGATATCAAACCAGCGCGTGGGCGCGCTCGCCGTCGCGCTGGCCGTGGCCCTGGCCGTCGTGCCGGGTCTCGCCGGATGCGGGAGCGGGGCAGGGGGCGGGGGGACGCCGGGCGGTCCCGCCTCGGAGGTCAAGGCCTACGACATCAACCCGGTCGCCCGCGACCGGGTCGCGGACGGGGGCGTGCTCCGCTGGGGACTCAACGAGTATCCGTCCAACTGGAACCTCAACCACATCGACGGCAACCTGGCGACGGTCAAGAGGGTCATGGACGCCCTCATGCCCTCCCCCTTCCGCTCCGACGCCAAGGGGAAGATCTCCCCGAACACCGACTACCTGTCCGAGGGCAGGGTCACCGCGCGCGAGCCCGAACAGGTCGTCACGCTGACCCTCAACCCGCGCGCCAGGTGGTCCGACGGCACCCCGATCACCTGGGAGGACTACCGCGCCCAGTGGCAGGCGCTGAACGGCCGCGACGCCGGCTACCGGGTGGCGAGCACCACCGGTTACCGGGACATCGAGAAGGTCGTCAGGGGCAGGGACGACCACCAGGTCGTGGTGACCTTCGCCAAGCCCTTCGGCGACTGGCAGTCGCTGTTCGCGCCGCTGTACCCCCGGAGCACCAACGCCACCCCGGAGGCGTTCAACAACGCCTGGCTGAACCGCGTCCCGGTCACCGCGGGCCCGTTCGCGTTCGCCGCGTTCGACCCCACCGCCAAGACCGTCACCCTCGCGAGGGACGACCGCTGGTGGGGCGACCGGGCCAAGCTGGACCGGATCATCTACCGGTCCCTGGAGAGCGACGCGCTGGTCGGCGCCTTCAGCAACGGCGAGCTCGACACCTTCGACGTCGGCCCGTCCGCGCCCGACTACGCGCGGGCCAAGAGCACCCCGGACGCGATCGTGCGGCAGGCGGCCGGACCCGACTTCCGGCACATCACGATGAACGGCGAGAGCGCCGTCCTGTCCGACCCGAAGGTCCGCCGGGCCGTCGCGATGGGCATCAACCGCCAGGCCATCGCGCAGTCGGACCTCCAGGGCCTCGACTGGCCGATCGTCCTGCTCAACAACCACTTCTTCATGAACACCCAGGAGGGTTACCAGGACAACGCCGGTGAGATCGGGACGTACGACCCCGGCAGGGCCGGGCAGGAGCTGGACGCCGAGGGCTGGAAACTGGAAGGGCAGACCCGCAGGAAGGACGGCAGGGAGCTGAACCTGCGCTTCGTCCTGCCGGCCGGCCTGCAGGTCGCCAAATCCGAGGCCGAGCTCGTCCAGGACATGCTCGGCCGGATCGGTGTCGGGGTCACCCTGCAGTCGGTGCCCGGGGACGACTACTTCACTAAATACGTAATACCTGGCAATTACGACATCACCGCGTTCGCGTACGTGGGCACGCCGTTTCCCGTCTCCAGCTCCTACGGCCAGTACGCCGACGCCGTCAGGCGTCCCGACGGCACCCGGCAGTGGAACGCCAACCTCGGCCGCATCGGCTCCCCGCGGATCGACGCCGCGATGAACAAGGCGACCGCCGACCTCGACGACGGCAGGGCCATCGCCGACACCAACGCGGCGGACAAGCTCATCTGGCAGGCGGTCAACGTGGTGACGCTCTACCAGCGGCCGCAGAACGTCGCGGTCAAGAGCAACCTCGCCAACTTCGGCGCCCGCGGCTTCCACGACCTGCGCTACCAGGACATCGGCTTCGTCCGATAGGTCCCCGATCCCCGGTGGGCCGCGTTCTGTCGGGGACGCGGTGTAGAAGTCGGTCATGGCTATCTCGGTGACCTGGCCCCAGGTGCTCGCCTGGCGGCTGAGGCGGCAGTTCGTCGACCCGGCCGACGGGCCCGACGCGGTGTCCGTGGTGCGGAGGCTCAGCGGGGTGCAGGCGCAGGTGGCCTCCTCCGCAGCCCTGGCGGTGGCCGTGCGGAGCGCGCGGCCGGATCCCGGGGAGATCGACCGTGCGCTGTGGCGAGACCGCAGCCTGGTCAAGACCTGGACGGCGCGCGGCACGCTGCACCTCGTCCCGGCCGACGAGCTGCCCTCCTACGCGGCCGTCCTCGGCTCGTTCCGCACCTGGGACAAGGGCTCCTGGCAGCGCGGCCACGGCGTCACCGCCGCCGAGGTCGCCGCAATCCTCGACGCCGCGCCCAAGGCGCTCGCGGGCCGCGTCCTCACCCGCGAGGAGCTGGTCGACGGGGTCATCGAGGTCACCGGCGACGCCCACCTGCGGGAGGCGCTCACCTCCGGCTGGGGGGCCCTGCTCAAGCCGCTGAGCTTCCTCGGCGAGCTCTGCCACGGCCCTCCGCGCGAGGGCCGGGTGACCTTCGCCGGCCCCCGCGACCAGGTGCCCGGCTGGCCGGCGGAGCTTCCCACGGCGGAGGAGGGCGGGGTGCGCCTGCTCCGTTCCTTCCTCGGCGCCCACGGCCCCGGCGCCCCCGAGACGTTCGACGGCTGGCTCTACCGGGGGGCCGTCCGCAAGGCGACGCTGCGAGGCTGGTTCCGCGACCTCACCCCCGAGCTGGCCGAGATCGACGTGGACGGCCGGCCGATGGTCGTGCTCGCCGAGCACCTCGACGACCTGGCCGCGACCCGGCCCGCCACCGGGGTCCACCTCCTGCCCGGCTTCGACCAGTACATCCTGGCCGCCCCGCGCGACCTGGAGCCCCTCCTGCCCGCCGAGGCGAGGGCGAAGGTCAGCCGGGCCGCCGGCTGGATCTCCCCGGTCGTGATCCACCGTGGCCGGGTGGCCGGTGTCTGGGAGGCGAGGGACGGGAGGATCGCGGTCGATCTCCTGGAGGAGGTCCCCGCCGCCGCCCTCGCCGCCGAGATCGAACGGGTCTCCGCCCTCCTGCGCTGACCCGGGCCGCAGGGCGAGGCCCGCGACACCGGACGCCGGGGCGAGCCGCACCACCGTGACTCGTCGGCGGCTCGTCGGCGCCGGACGGCCGCGCGCCGGGCTCAGGCGAGGCGGAAGCGCACCCGGTCGCCGGGGCGGAGCTGGGCGGCCCCGGCGAGGCTCGCCGAGGTCAGGACGGCGATGACCGGGTAGCCGCCGGTCGGCGGATGGTCGGCGAGAAACACGATCGGCTGGCCGCTGGGCGGCACCTGCACCGCCCCGGCCACCATGCCCTCGCTGGGCAGCTCCCCCTCCCGGGCACGCTCCAGGCGGGCGCCGCGCATCCGCACGCCCACCCGGTTGCTGTCCTGGCTGACCTCGTACGGCCCCGCGCACAGGGTGGCCAGGGCTCCGGGGGCGAACCAGTCGTCCCGGGGACCCGGCAGGACCCGCAGGACACCCGCCCCGGGCCCCGGCCGCGGCGCCGCGTCCACGGTGATCGGCGGCAGGCCGCCGGTCGGTCCCACCGGCAGGACCGTCCCGGCGGCGAGCGGGGCGGGGCCGAGCCCGGAGAGCGAGTCGGTCGAGCGGCTGCCCATCGTGACGGGCGCCTCGACACCGCCCCGGACGGCGACGTAGGTGCGCAGACCGGCCCCGGGCATGCCCAGGCGCAACTCGCCGCCCGCCGGGACCCAGAAGGGCGCGCACATCCCCTGGGAGACCGTCACGCGCCGGATCGCCTCGCCACGGGAGGCGTCGCCCGTGGACGTCCCGCCGGGCGAGGCCCCGACGGTGAACGCCCCGCCCGAGGACAGCCCGCCCGCGGGCACCTCGGCCGTGGACGCCCGGCCCGCGGCGCTCAGGGCCGTCCCGCCCGGGACCGCCGCGCGCGGTCGTACGAGGTCCACGGGGCAGGCCGCGCCGGTGACGGCGATCCAGGCCCCGGCGGTGAGGCGCAGCCGGGCGCCGCCGAGGGTCAGCTCGATCCCCGCTGCCCTCTCGGGGTTGCCGACCAGGCGGTTGGCCAGCCGCAGGCTCGGCTCGTCCGCCGCGCCCGAGCGGGGCACCCCGAGGTGGGCGTACCCCGGCCGGCCGAGATCCTGCACGGTGGCGTACGGCCCCGGAGCGATCACCTCGATCATGGCTCGCCGACCGCCGTGAACCGCACCCGCGTTCCCGGGGTGAGCAGGGCGGGCGGCTCGGCGGCCACGTCCCACACCGCCGTCGCGGAGCGGCCGAGCAGCCGCCAGCCACCGGGGGAGGCCGAGGGGTAGACCGCCGAGTAGGGGCCGGCGACCGCCACCGCCCCGGCGGGCACCGAGGTCCGCGGGGTGTCCAGCCGGGGGACGTGCAGCGCCGGGTCCAGCCCCGTGAGGTAGGCGAACCCGGGGGCGAAGCCCAGCCAGCCCACCACCAGCTCCCGCCCGGTGTGCCGCTCGACCACCTCCCCGGGGGAGAGCCCGCTCAGCGCGGCGACGTCGTCGAGGTCGGCGCCGTCGTACACGACGGGAAGGACCACCTCGGGCGCGTCCGCGGCCACCGTGGCGTCCGCGGCGGACGCCGCGTCCAGCAGGCGGGAGAGCTCCTCCCGCAGGCGCGCCGGGTCGGCTCCCGGCGCGGTGACGAGGACCGTGACGGGGCCGGGCACGATCTCGACCACCCCGGGGGGCCGGTCGGCCCGCAGCAGGGCGTCCAGCCGGTGGGAGACCTCCAGGGAGCCGGTCTCCACCAGCAGCGCGTGCTCCCCGGCCCGCCGGATGCTCACGTGAAGGACCTCAGCGTCACTCCGGCCTCCACCAGGCCGTCGCGGACGGCGCGGGCCATCAGCACGGCGCCGGGGGTGTCGCCGTGCACGCAGATCGAGCGCGCCTCGACGGGGACCCGCGTGCCGTCCACCGCCTCGACCACCCGCTCGGTCGCCATCCGCACGACCCGGTCCGCGACCGTGCCGGGGTCGTGCAGCACCGCGCCGGGGGAGCGGCGGGAGACCAGCGTTCCCGCGCCGGTGTACGCGCGGTCGGCGAAGGCCTCGACGACGGTGGCGACCCCCTCCCCGGCGGCGATCTCGTGGACGACCGAGCCGGGCAGGGTCAGCAGCGGCAGGCTCCGGTCGTAGTCGGCGACCGCCGCCACGACGGCCCCGGCCTGCTCGGGGTCGCGGCAGATCCGGTTGTACAGCGCGCCGTGCGGCTTGACGTAGGAGACCCGGCCGCCCATCGCCCTGGCGATGCCGTCCACCGCCCCCAGTTGGTAGAGAACCTCGGCGCAGAGCTCCTCGGGGTCGACGTCCATCTCGCGGCGGCCGAACCCGGCCAGGTCCCGGTAGGACACCTGGGCGCCGATCGCCACCCCCCGGTCGACCGCCGCCGCGCACGTGCGGCGGATGGTCAGCGGATCGCCCGCGTGGAATCCGCAGGCGACGTTGGCGCTGGTCACGATGTCGAGCAGGGCCTCGTCGTCGCCCAGCCGCCAGATCCCGAAGCCCTCGCCCAGATCGGCGTTGAGATCGATCACCATGGCTCACCTACACCGGGGGTTCGTCGGGAATGTCCGCGATGTCATCGAGGGCGATGGCCAGCTCCTCGGGGTCGTCCCCGATGCGCTCGGCGATCTCGATCAGCACGTGCAGCACGTCGTGCCGGTCGTGGCCCAGGTCCAGCAGCCGCTGCGCCGCCTCCCAGAGCTGCGGCGGGTCGCCCTCCCAGAGCCGGGCGGCGATCTCCTCGTGCCAGGCGAGGTGCTCGTCGTAGTCGCGCCGGTCGAGCTCGCCGGCGTGGTCGATGCCCAGCAGGATCCGCCGGTCGGTGTCGTCGGCCGGGTTGAGCAGGCTGAGCTTGATCTCGCCGTGCGTGCCCTGCAGGAAGGGGAACGCGAACACCCGCCTGGCCAGCGCGGACAGGTCGCCGTCCGGCAGCAGCCGGTCGAGCAGGTCGCGGTCGAGCCCGAAGGTCGTCGGGTCGCGGTAGGACTCCGCGAACTTGCCCGTCGCCTCCCAGACCGCGTCGAGCGTGGCCCGCAGCCCCTCGTCGGGCAGCCCGGTCCGGCCGGCGGCGAACCGCGCCCACGCGCCCAGCACGTGCGGTACCGCCTCCTGCTCGGCGGTGGTGAGCATCACCTTGCGCGGCAGCCAGTCGAGGAGGAACGTCTCGCACTTGGTCGGGCTCACCCGGAGCGGGCGGCCGAAGTCCTGGTCGCAGCCGTAGTCGATGATGTGGTCGGCGCACCGGGAGGCCGCCGAGGGGTCGGACAGGTGCTCGGCCGCGTCCGAGGAGAGGAACTCGGCCGCCAGCATCGCCCGGCGGTCGCGGCTGTAGGGGGCCTCGCTGTGCAGCGGGGCCGGCCGCTTCCTGCCGGGCGGCAGCGCCTTGATCCGGGACCTGGCGAAGGCGTGGTAGGCGCTGTAGCTGTCGCTGACCGGCGCGGACGTCCTGCGCTGGCCGTACTCGGCGGTGGCCTTCATGGCCGATTCGAGCAGCGCCCTGGCCTGCTGCGGCTCGATCTCCCCGAACCTGAGCATCGGGTTGCCCTCGGCCTCGGCCCTGACCTGCTCCAGCAGCTTGTCGACGTGCGAGGAGACCCAGGCGTCGCGGGCGATGCCGCGCATGTTGTAGTCGACGATCACCACCAGCGCGTGCCGGTCCTCGACGCTGTCGGCACCCCGGTAGCCGAAGGTGCACACGACGGTGTCCTGGTCGCCGTACGCGTCGCGGGAGACGAAGCAGCCGTTCGTCTTGACCACGCCCAGCCTGTCGGCCCAGCGGGGCCTGGCCACGCCGCGTTCCATGAGCGCCAGCGCGGCGCCCTCCGCCTTGGCGGCCTGGCGGGCGGTGCCGAGGTAGGCCAGCGCGATCAGCAGGGTGAGCGCGGCGGGTGAGCCGGCCTTGGCCGCGTAGTCGACCAGGCCCTCGCCGAGGACCTGCTCGGCGTCCCCGCGTCGCAACCGGCGCCCCCACCAGGCTCCGACCATGTCGGAGACCATGAGCTCGGCGTCCAGCGGGCTGCGTACGGCCAGCAGCTCGCGAGCGGCGAGCAACATCTCGGAGAAGACCGCCTCGGGGGACTGGCTCTCCCTAAGGTCGCGACGATGTCGCCGGCTCAAGCAGCCTCCCCCGTCGGGCGCGCGAGCCCATCGCGGACGCCGCCGCCGCGTCGATTGGCCCGCTCGCTTCCCTCGCTCACGTCCCAACCTTCTCGCATTCCCGGGCCAAACGGTGCGTAGAAGACGGCCGGGTGCTCCCGATGCTACCGGGGACCGCGGGGCGGCGGCGCGGAGTTGACGAGGGCGAGCAAATGCTCGCGGGCGACGCGCTCGACGACCTCGGCCGTCACCTCGATGCCGAGATGCTCGGCGCAGGCGCAGACGTCGGCCACGCACCTGTCGACGGTGTCGACGGGAAGCGTCAGGAACTCGGCGGCCAGGTGAGAGGTCACCGGCTCGTGGAGGACCGCCGGCGGCGTCGAGGGCGTCGAGGGCGTCGAGGGCGTCGAGGGCGTCGAGGGCGTCGAGGGCGCTGCGGAGGTCGGTGAAGGCCCGGCGAAGCGGGTGGTGAGAACGGGCATGGATGTCGCATTCCTCCGGAGTTTCCCGGGGGCATCCCCCGGATGTGTCGGCGAGGACGTGCGTTTTCATTCCACAACTTATCTCGGGAGTGTCAACCCTCGGCGCCGTGATATGGAAAGCTGGCCCCGTGTCTTGACTGAATCCTGCAACAGGGGAGTAAGTGAGTGTCCCCGAACAGGGAGCCGAATTGACGGCGAGTCAGTAGCCTGATCTCGCCTGCAAGCCCGACGGAGATGAGGTGGGCAGTTGCCGGGACGGTCCGGCCCGATCCTGCTATGGTCCTGGCCGCAAACGTTCGGAGACACAACGCCGGCCGGTCGGCGCTCGTGCGGGAGCCCCCTCGCGCCGGTGCGAGGGTTCCGGTGATCGGAGCGGCGGGATTCCCAGGGTTCCCGGGGTGCGCGGACCGCATCCTGGGCGGGGCTTCCGTCCGCACCTGCCCATCGCCGATGATGTACTCCAGGATCCGGTCCCCCGGAGCCGCGCTACGCCAATTCGCAAGTTTGGAGATGTGCCTCGTGGGAGACCCTGGCACGCGACGGAGGTGCCGACCATGAGCGCCGAAACCTCCGTGCCCCGTCCCCGGGAGTCGGGTGTGGACATCTCAGACTCCGGCCTGCTGCAGGGCCTGCTGTCACAGTCGCCGTTCGCCTTCGCGTTCTTCGACCCCGGTGGCCGCTTCGAGCGCGTCGACGAGGTCTTCGCCGACGTGGTCGGCCTGCCCGCCGAGCGCCTGGTCGGCCGGGCCCCCGGCGAGCTGCTCTCCGCCGACCTGACCGCCCTGATCGAGGGTTCGGTGCGCGGCATCGTCGCGGGGGCCGAGGTCGAGGGCGACCAGCGGATCCGCGTGCGCACCGCCGACGGGGAGACCCACCACTGGTCGCTGACCTTCTCCCCGATCCACGACGACAAGGGCGCGCTCCGCGCGATCTGCCTGGTCGGCGTCGACATCACCGACAGCAGGCAGGTCGAGGAGGACCTCAGGCGCAGCGAGGAGCGCTACCGCTCGCTGGTCGAGGCCCAGTCCCAGCTCGTGTGGATCACCGCGCCCAACGGCGTCGTGGAGGAGGACGCGCCGCAGTGGCGGGCCATCACCGGCCAGGGGCTCGAGGAATACCTCACCCACGGCTGGCTGGAGGCCGTCCACCCCGACGACCGCCCGCACACCGAGGAGGCGTGGCGCGAGGCGCTGCGCGGCCGGATCATGTTCGAGTGGAGCTACCGGGTCCGCACCCGGGCCAGCGGCTACCGGCACTTCGAGGTGCGCGCCGTCCCGATCATCCGGCACAACCGGGTCGTCGAGTGGGTGGGCGCCAACACCGACGTCACCCCGCAGCGCGAGGCCGAGGAGATGCGCGGCCGCCTGACCGACCAGCTCGGCGCCGCGGCCCTGCGGACCGCGCGCCTGCAGGGCGCCACGGCGATGCTCGCCGAGGCGCTCACCGTCGAGCAGGTGGTCCAGGTCATCATCGACGTGGGCCGCACCGCGCTGGCGGCCGACCGCTCGGCCGTGGCGCTGCTCGACGTCGACCGGGCCGCGCTGAAGCTGGTCAACAGCGGCGGCATCCCCGACGTCCCCGGTGCGCCCGGGGAGGAGATCCCGCTGTCGCACTCCAGCGTGATGACCATGGCGGTCAACAGCCGGCGCCCGGTCTTCGCCGAGTCACCGGAGAGCCTGCGCTCCCAGCTGGTCGACGCGGGCGGCGACAACGAGGCCATCACCGGATTCATCGCCCACAGCGACGAGCGGGCCTGGGTGGGCCTGCCGCTGCTGGCCGCGGGCCGCGCGCTCGGCGCGCTGAGGTTCTCCTTCACCCGCCCGCAGAAGATCTCCCAGGAGGACGGGGTGTTCCTGGAGGCTCTCGCGGGGCAGTGCGCCCTCGCCGTGGAGCGGGCCACCCTGTTCGAGCGCGAGCACCGCACGGCCGAGACGCTCCAGCGCAGCCTGCTGCCCGACCGCCTGCCGGTGGTCCGGGGCCTGGTCCTCGCCCAGCGGTTCCGCTCGGGAAGCCGCCACGTGCAGGTCGGCGGCGACTGGTACGACGCGTTCGTGCTCCAGGACGGCCGGGTCGCGGCGGTGGTCGGCGACGTCATGGGCAAGGGCGTCAAGGCCGCGGCCGGGATGGGCCGTATCCGCAACGCCATGCGGGCACTGGCGCTGACCAACCCGCCGCCCGCCGCGGTGCTCACCGGCCTCGACAGGGTCTTCGAGGCCACCGAGGAGGAGGAGCAGGTCACGACCCTCGCCTACATGGTCGTCGAGCCGGGCACCGGAGAGGGCACGCTGGCGCTCGCCGGGCACCCGCCGCCCCTGCTGGTCTCCCCGCAGGGCGTGCCGCTGCTGTGCGACGGTGAGCCCGGCACCCCGCTGGGCTGGCCCACGAGCCGCCGGCAGTTCAGGTTCTGCGTCCCGCCGGGCCACACCGCTGTCCTGTATTCGGACGGTCTGGTGGAGAACCGGAAGCGTGGGCTCGATGCCGGGCTTGCCGATCTTTGCTCTGTTGTGACCGAAGCACCGGCCGAAGTGGTGGGAAGCCCCCACATGTTGCTAGATTTTCTTGTTGATCGCATGCTGTCTGGGTATGAGCAGGATGACGACGTCACAGTGCTCGCGATCCATGTTCCCCTCGCCACGAAGAGTGACTGAATGAAACAGTCATAACGGTTGCTTTCGGGTATCGGTGCCTCGCTTCCGTACGCACTACTCTCTTGGTCGGCCTAGGGTGGAGGGCAACCGCCAGGAGGCGGCCGTATGGATCACGGTGTCATGCCACAATGCTGGACAGGTACGTCGCGGTTCGCGCGGCCTCGTTAATCACAACTAGAGGTAAAACTGCCCCTAGTTGGGCATCTGGGTCCATTCTCGTCACGCTTTCCTTCGAGAGGTGTTCGTGTCGCCTGCAAGTTCGACTCGCTCGAAGCCATCCGAGCTGAACGAGCCCGTCATTCAGCAGCTGATGGAGCGGGGGCGCTCGCAGGGGTTCCTCGAGTCCGAGGATGTCCGCAAGGCCGTCGAGGAAGCGGACATTCCGATGGCGCAGGTCGCTGGAATCCTGCGAAGCCTCAGCAAAGAGGGCATCACAGTACGGCTGACCGCCGAGGACTCCGCGGCTCCCAAGAAGCCCCGCACTCCCGCCAAGCGCCGCACTGCCCCGGCCGCGCCCGCCGCCGTCAAGAAGACCAAGACCGCGGCGGCGGCCAAGGAGCAGCCGGAGACCGTCACCGCGGTCGTCAGCGGCTCCGAGCCCGCCGCGACCGCGGCCAAGAAGCCGGCGGCCCCCGCCAAGGCGGCCCCGGCCAAGAAGGTCGCCCCGGCCGCCAAGAAGCCGGTTCCCGCCCCGCCGCCGAAGAAGGCCGCTTCCGAGGCAGGGGGCCCGGCTCCGGCGTCCGCCCCGAAGCCGGTCACCGGTGACGACGACGAGGTCATCGACCTCGAGGACGTCGAGATCGAGGACTTCGACCTGGAGGCCGTGGCCGAGGTCGAGGTCGAGGTGGAGGTCGAAGCCGAGGTCGAGGTGGAGGCCGAGGAGGAGCCCAAGGTCGAGGCCGTCGAGGTGAACGAGGACGAGGTCCTCATCCTCACCGACGACGACGACGACGCTCCGGTTCCCCAGGTCGCCGCCGCCGGTGCCACCGCGGACCCGGTCAAGGACTACCTCAAGCAGATCGGCAAGGTTCCGCTGCTCAACGCCGAGCAGGAGGTCGAGCTCGCCAAGCGCATCGAGGCCGGCCTGTTCGCCGAGGAGCAGCTCGGCACCGACGGCGAGAAGCTCCCGGTCGACGTCCGCGCCGAGCTGGAGTGGATCGCCGAGGACGGCCGCCGGGCCAAGAACCACCTGCTGGAGGCCAACCTCCGCCTCGTGGTCTCGCTGGCCAAGCGCTACACGGGGCGCGGCATGCTCTTCCTGGACCTGATCCAGGAGGGCAACCTGGGCCTGATCCGCGCGGTCGAGAAGTTCGACTACACCAAGGGCTACAAGTTCTCCACCTACGCCACGTGGTGGATCCGGCAGGCGATCACCCGTGCCATGGCCGACCAGGCGCGGACCATCCGCATCCCGGTCCACATGGTCGAAGTGATCAACAAGCTGGCCCGCGTCCAGCGGCAGATGCTCCAGGACCTGGGCCGCGAGCCCACCCCGGAGGAGCTGGCGCGAGAGCTCGACATGACCCCCGAGAAGGTCGTCGAGGTCCAGAAGTACGGTCGCGAGCCGATCTCCCTGCACACCCCGCTGGGTGAGGAGGGGGACAGCGAGTTCGGTGACCTCATCGAGGACTCCGAGGCCATCGTTCCTGCGGACGCGGTCAGTTTCACGCTTCTGCAGGAGCAGCTCCACTCCGTTCTGGACACGCTGTCCGAGCGCGAGGCGGGCGTGGTCTCGATGCGTTTCGGCCTGACCGACGGTCAGCCGAAGACGCTGGACGAGATCGGCAAGGTCTACGGGGTGACGCGCGAGCGCATCCGGCAGATCGAGTCCAAGACGATGTCCAAGCTCCGCCACCCGTCCCGGTCGCAGGTGCTGCGCGACTATCTCGACTGAGCCTTCCTGACAAAGGGTCCGCACCGTACGGTGCGGACCCTTTGTCGTTAACGCCGGTGTAACGGGTCGGTAGCACGTCGGGTGGAACGGGCTTCTAGGCTGCCGCCTCATGGGTGTGGCCGAGGCTGACAGCATTCGCGCCCGGGGACTGCGGGTGATCGTCGATCGTCCGTGGGCGGACGCGATGCTCGACGACGCGGTCGCCGCGGTCCGCCGGAAGGTGTTCGAGGCCGGTCCGATCACGATCGGCGCGGCCCGCGGCGATCCGGAGAGGCGCGCGCTCAGGGTCGAGGCGCTGGCCAGGGCGGCCGTCGGCCACAGCCGTGCCGTAGAGGCGCTGGCGGCCCGCGACCGGGCCAATCCCGACCTCTGGCTCTGGCTCGGGCGCACCCGCATCGAGGAAGCCTGGACGATCAAGCCTGATGTCAGGGCGCGAGCCGTGCAGGCGCGGCGCGTGCAGGCGTTCCAGGAGGCGATGGAGTCGGCCAGGGGGCCGCTTTTCACCGCGGCGTCGCTCGAGCCGTCCGATCCGGTGCCCTGGGAGTCGATCATGTGGCTCTATCTCGGCCTCGACCGGCCGCGCCGGGAGAAGGACACGGTCTGGTACGAGGCCGTTCGCCGTTATCCGACGCTGTTCCCGGCCAACGTGGCCCGGCTCATGATGTTGTCCCCCGCTTGGGGCGGCAGTGCCCAGGAGATGCTGGAGTTCGCCAGGCAGGCCGTCTCGCGGGCGCCGGACGGGGATCCGATGGCGTCCCTGATACCGTTGGCCCACTTCGAGCGGGTGGCCGCCGAGCGGTCGCCGATGTCGCGCGGCGGCTGGTTCTCCGACGAGGCGCTGCGCGAGGTCGTCTCGCACTCGGGTCGCTGGCCGGGCCGGGACGGTCATCCCCGGTCGGTCGAGGCGCACAACCTGTTCGGGGCCGCCTTCTACCTCGCCGACCTGCGGCGGCCCGCGCGCGGGCACCTGATGCGGACGGGAGGCAGGGTCAGCCGGTTGCCGTGGTCCTACCTCGGAGATCCCGCCCAGCAGTTCCAGCGGGCCTGCGGGCGGCTCCACCTCGTCGCGGCGTGAACCCGGCCGGGGTCCTTCGGCGCGGCGGGACACGCCGTGTCCCGTGCCCGCCGTGCCCGCCGTGTCCCCTGTGCCGCCCCGGCGGTTTTGTGGGATCCGCAGGAGGGGAACACGCGGAAGATCACACCATGACGTCGAGTGTCCACGGCCGCTTCCCCGTGGGCGGCGCGCCGAGGGTGACGGAGTGGCCCAGGTGATCCAGAACCTTGGCGAGTTCCTCGGGGCTCCCCGGATCGACGCCCCCCTCCAGCAGGGAGCGGGCGATCACACCGCGGGTGGCCTTGGCCATGTGGCTGACCACCTTTCCGTCCTTGAGCACCCGTACCGCCACCGCCCGCCCGCCCGGCTGCCACGCCGCCGCGTACGTGCTGGAGCGCAGGTCCACGACCAGGCCGGGCTCGGCGTCGAGCAGCGGCGTGACCGACCGGCGCCAGAAGGCGCCCAGGCCGCCGAGCGGCGGCAGCCGCACCCCCATCGACAGCCGGTACGGCGGCACGCGGTCGCCGATCCGCAGCAGGCCCCAGAGACCGGAGAAGATCAGCAGGCTCTCCGAGGCCCGCGCCGCCGCCTCGGGGGACAGCGAGGCCAGGCCGAGGTTGTCGTAGAGCACGCCGGTGTACAGGTCGGCCGCGGCCAGCGTCGGCGCGGTCCGCAGGAGCAGGTTCCTGCCGACCTCCTCGGCCTGTCCCGGCGACAGGCCGAGCACGTCCCGCGCGGCCGGTTTCCGGCACAGTGCGGTGAGCGCGTCCAGAACCTTCTTCCTGGGCGAGCGGAGGGCGGGAAAGCTCAGCCGGGGCAGGTCGAGGGCGGGGCCGTCGCCCCGCGCGGCCTTCCCCTCGGACGGAGGCAGCAGAATCAGCACAGTGGCCGAGCGTAGTGGGACGATCGGGGGGTTAGGATCCTTCAGCATGATCGATGAGGTCTTCGACCGGCTGGTCGACCAGGCCTGGCCGGCTATCCAGCGGGTGGACGCCGGAGGCTGGACGCTGCGCGCCGCGGGCGGTGTGACCAAGCGGGCCAACTCCGTGCTGCCGCTGGGCGAGCCGGAGGATCTTCAAACGGGCATCGAGAGAGCCGAGAAGTTCTACGCCGACCGGGGTCTGCCCTGCGTCTTCTCGGTGGGGGGCGGTGCCACGCCCGGCCTGGACGCGTCGCTGCGGGCGCGCGGCTACCGGGTGGTGGACCCCACACTGATCATGACGGCGCGACTCGCGCCCGGGGACGGGCCGTCTGAGGAACCCGGAGGCCCCGGGGAGGCCGGAGAGCCGGAAGAGACCGGGGAGGAGGTCGAGCTCGCTGAGGCGCCCTCGCAGGCGTGGCTGGACGCCTGGTGGAGCGTGGACGGGAGGTTCGGTGGCGACGGTCTGGCGACGGCCGCGCGAATCCTCACCGGCGTGCCCGCCGTATACGCCTCGCTCGGCCGGGAGGCCGTGGGGCGGGGCGTGGTCCAGGGGGAGTGGTTCGGGATCTACTCCATGGCCGTACTGCCGCATGCGCGGCGCCGGGGTCATGGACGGAAGATGTTGCGTGCCCTGCTCTCGCATGCGCGGGCGCAGGGCACACATCGGGCATATTTAGTCGCAGTGGAGTCGAACACCGCTGCCAGGGCGCTCTACGAGCGACAGGGCTTCACGGTGGCGGGCCGATATCACTATCGGGTCCGATGATGGCTCCATTCGTCTGGTTATCGTTCGTCGTTGCCTGCCGTTGCCGGGGCGTCGCTGAGACGAGCGGACTCGTCCTGGATGTTGGCGCCCTTGTCTCTCAGCACGGCCACGTGCTGCCGCCCGTGGTGGGCGCAGAACAGCAGCTCCCCACCTACGGGCAGGGTCGCGCGGATGTAAGCCTGGGCGCCGCACCGGTCACAGCGGTCAGCAGCTGTGAGCTGCTTGGCGGGGGCGAGGGTTCCAGTCACGTATCGCCTTTCAGGTCATCCCCTGAGGTGGAGGATCTGGCGTCAGTCACTTGAGAGAACATCTAACCCGATACGAACGTTCCCAACCGACCCCCTGCTACGCCCAGAGCGGAAAGTGTCCGAAAGTAACGATGATCACGCCGGATGTAACACCTGTCCCCACCGGATGGCAAGCTTGTACGCGTCGTGGTGGGAAGAACGGTAAGCTGCGCACACGTGTTCGACAGAGTGGGAGTGGGCGTGACCGCAGTTAGCGCGGAGACGGGTTATACGGCCCGCCACCTGTCGGTGCTGGAGGGTCTGGAAGCCGTCCGCAAGCGTCCAGGCATGTACATCGGGTCGACCGACAGCCGCGGTCTCATGCACTGCCTGTGGGAGATCGTGGACAACGGGGTCGACGAGGCCCTGGCCGGCTACTGCAGCCGCATCGAGGTCGAGCTTCACCCCGACGGCTCCATCGAGGTCCGCGACGACGGCCGGGGCATCCCCGTCGACGTCGAGCCCAAGAGCGGCCTGGCGGGCGTGGAGCTCGTCTACACCAAGCTCCACGCGGGCGGGAAGTTCGGCGGCGGCTCCTACGGCGCCTCGGGCGGCCTGCACGGCGTCGGCGCCTCCGTCGTCAACGCCCTGTCCTCGCGGCTGGACGTCGAGGTCGACCGCGACGGGCGGATCCACGAGATCAGCTTCCGCAGGGGCGTTCCCGGCGTCTTCGACGGCGACGGCCCCAAGGCCAAGTTCAAGAAGAAGTCCGGGCTGCGCGACGGCGGCCCCGTCGCGAAGAACGTCACCGGCACCCGCGTGCGCTTCTGGGTCGACCACCAGATCTTCCTCCCCGAGGCCGAGGTCTCCCTCGACGAGATCCACGTCCGCCTCCGCCAGACCGCGTTCCTGGTCCCCGGCCTGACCCTGGCCGTGCGCGACAGCCGCGGCGAGGAGGTCGCCGAGGAGGAGTTCCACTTCGACGGCGGCATCTCGGAGTTCACCGAGTTCCTCGCCCGGGACGAGGCCGTCTGCGAGGTGCTGCGCCTGCAAGGCGTCGGCCACTTCCACGAGACCGTCCCGGTCCTCGACGACCTGGGACACATGACCCCGACCGAGGTCCAGCGGGAGCTCACCGTCGACGTGGCGGTGCGCTGGGGCAAGGGCTACGACAGCACCGTCCGCTCCTTCGTCAACGTGATCGCCACCCCCAAGGGCGGCACCCACGTCAACGGCTTCGAGCGTGCCCTCGTCCGCACCCTGAACGAGCAGTTGCGCGAGACCCGCCTGCTCAAGAACGGCGACGCCCCGGTGACCCGCGAGGACATCATGGAGGGCCTCACCGCCGTGGTGACCGTCCGGGTGCCCGAGCCGCAGTTCGAGGGCCAGACCAAGGAGGTCCTGGGCACCTCGGCGGCCTCCAGGATCGTCGCCCACGTCGTCTCACGAGAGCTCAAGGAGCTGCTCGCCAACCCGCCGCGCAACGCCAAGGCGCAGCTCCGCGCGGTCCTGGAGAAGATCGTCGCGGCGGCCAAGGCCCGCATCGCCGCCCGGGAGCACCGCGACAACCAGCGTCGCAAGACCGCCCTGGAGAACTCGGCGCTCCCCGCCAAGCTGGTCGACTGCCGCAGCGACGAGGTCGACCGCAGCGAGCTGTTCATCGTCGAGGGCGACTCGGCGCTGGGCACCGCCCGCGCGGCCCGCAACTCGGAGTTCCAGGCGCTGCTGCCGATCCGGGGCAAGATCCTGAACGTGCAGAAGGCGTCCGTCGCCGACATGCTCAAGAACGCCGAGTGCGCCGCGATCATCCAGGTCATCGGCGCGGGTTCCGGCCGCTCGTTCGACATCGAGGCCGCCCGCTACGGCAAGGTCATCCTGATGGCCGACGCCGACGTCGACGGGGCGCACATCCGCTGCCTCCTGCTGACCCTGTTCCACCGCTACATGAAGCCGATGGTCGAGGCCGGGCGGGTCTTCGCCGCCGTGCCGCCGCTGCACCGCATCGAGGTCATCAACCCCACGCGCGGTCACGGAAAGTACGTCTACTGCTACTCCGACGCCGAGCTGCAGCGGGTGCTGCGGGACCTGGAACGCCGGGGCAAGCGCTGGAAGGACCCGATCCAGCGCTACAAGGGCCTGGGCGAGATGGACGCCGACCAGCTGGCCGAGACGACCATGGAGCCTCGGCACCGCACCCTGCGCCGGGTCCGCATCGAGGACATCGAGGAGGCCGAGCGCATCTTCGCCCTCCTGATGGGCAGCGACGTGGCCCCGCGCCGGGAGTTCATCGTGAGCAGCGCGGCCGAGATCGACCGCGACCACATCGACGCGTGACCGCGACCGTCCCCGCCGGGTGATTCCCGGCGGGGTGCGCCCGCGAGTCGTTCGCCGCGCCCAGGGCCTTCGAACGCCGCCGAACACGGCCGATCGTGAAACCGTGACCCGGCCCCGGCCGGGACCGGATCACGAGGACCGGATCACGAGGTTCAGATCTCGACCGGCATCAGCTTGCCGGTGCGCACGTCGTAGATGGCCCCGCCGACCGGCATGCCGACGGGCAGGAACGGGCTCGTCCTGATCCGTACGAGATCATGCCGGAGCGCCGCGTCCTGGTCGGGGACGGTGTGGAAGTCCAGGCTGCGGGTGTCGACGCCGCGCCGGGCGGCGATCGCGTGCACCTCGTCGTCGGTGACCTTGGTCATGCCGCAGTCGGTGTGCGGCATGACCAGCACCCGCTCCACGCCAAGCAGGTTGACCGCCAGGACGAGCGTGCGCAGGACGTCGTCGGTGACCCGGGCCCCGGCGTTCCGGAGGATCTTGGCGTCGCCCGGCTTCAGGCCGAAGAGCCCCAGCGGATCGATACGCGAGTCCATGCAGGTGACCAGGGCGAGGCCGCGGGCGGCCCTGCCGGTCAGCCCGGCGCTGGTGAACGTGGCGGAGAACTCCTCGTTGGCGGTCAGCAGGTCGTCAAAAGCACTCACGTGCGCACCCTTCGGTCGGCGCAATCAACGGACTAATGATGCTTCATGCCCGTTTCCGGAACGTTGCCGGGGGCGCACCTGGTGACGACTTCACCAAGATCCAGCCGCCGCCGCTCACTCTAGGTCATGATGTCGTCACTCGACGTCCGGAAGTGTGGAGAGGCTGATGAGCAGGACCGAATCGCTGGCCGACTATCTTCGTGACCAGGGCAGGCGAAAGCTGGACCGGGTCGAGGTCAGGGACGGGGGCCGCAACGCGCGCTCGGCGCTGGCCCTGCTCGACGCGGCGGTCTACACGCGGTCGCTCAAGGACGACGACCCGTTCGTGGCCGTGCTCGCGGAGGCGGGGTGTTTCGGCCCCCAGGGGACCGGTGAGTTCGAGCCGACGGACCGGGTCGCCCGGGTCGTCCGCTTCTGGGAGTCGGGTGAGCCCTGGCAGCTGCTGATGGCGATCCGGTTCGCGCTCCAGGGCGCGCTCACCTGAGAGCCCGGGTTTCAGCCCGTCCGCCGCGGAAAAGCGGACCCGGACCGCGGCCGTGGCACCGGGCCGTGGCGCCCAGCGTGCCCCCCGGCTGGTCGGTACGGCAGCCGTTGAGGCTCCCGGTGACACCGCCATAGGATCTTCGTCGGTGCCGAGTGTGGGAGGAAGCATGGGAATCGCGCAGCTGAGGTCGATCGTTCTCGATTGTCCGGACCCCAGGCAACTGGCCGACTTCTACAGCGCGCTCCTGGGCTGGAAGATCGCCAGCGTCGAGGACGACTGGGTGGTGGTCACCGGGGGCAGGCCCGGACGCCTCTGCTTCCAGCTGGTCCACGACTACCGGCCGCCGGAGTGGCCCACCGCCGAGCGGCCCCAGCAGTTCCACCTCGATCTGACGGTCGAGAACCTCGACGAGGCCGAGAAGGAGGCGCTGGCGCTGGGCGCGTCCAGACACCCGTACCAGCCGGGCGAGAACGAGGGTTTCCGGGTCTTTCTCGACCCCGCCGGGCACCCGTTCTGCCTGTGCGTGGACTGACCCTCCTGAGTGATCTCAGGGCCTCCGGGCCGATCCGGGCGTCCGGCTGAGTGATCTCAGGGCCGCCGGGCCGATCCGGGCGTCCGGCGCGCTCCCGGCGTCGCGGGCGGCCGGTCGTTCCCGTGTGCGCCGCTCCGTGGGCGCCGGGGCCGCCGGGGCCGCACGGCCGGAAGCCTCGCGAAGGCCCTCGCGGCCCGCCGGCCGCCTTCCGCGATCTCGGAGCCCACGAGGGCCCCGCGCCGGGCCCCGGGAGCCTCCGCCGTCCTGGCGGGGCTCCCGGGGCCCTGTCGCGGGCGGGTGGTCACTCCTCAGGGGCGGGAGCCGCCGCTGAGCCCTCCTCGCCGCCTCCGGCGCCGAGGGCGCCGCCCACGGCCGACACGGTGTGGGTGAGCCGTACGCCGGAGCCGTCGCGGCGGCCCAGCTCCTCGGGCAGAGGCACGGGCTTGCCGACGGCCGAGACCGCGCGGGCCGGTCCGGGACCCGCCCAGGCGAGCAGCAGGACGTCCTCGCCCTTGAGGAACCGCTGGACGCGGACCCCGCCGGTGCCCCGGCCCTTGGGCGGGTATTCGGCGAAGTCGGAGATCTTGGCGCCGCCGATCTGGGTGCCGGGCAGTGCCGTCGAGGAACCGGCGATGGTCACGACCTGCGACTCGCGGGCCGGATCGACCGCGCCGAACCAGATCACCACGGCGTCGCCGTCCAGCCGTACACCGGCCATGCCGCCCGCGGGGCGGCCCTGCGGGCGGACGACGGAGGCGGAGTAGCGCAGCAGCTGGGCCTCGGAGGTGATGAAGACGAGATCGTGGTCCTCGCTCTCCAGTTCCACCGCGCCCACCACCGTGTCGCCGTCCTTGAGGGTGATCACCTCGAAGTCGTCGCGGTTGGCCGGGTAGTCGGGAACGACCCGCTTGACCACCCCCTGCGCCGTGCCCAGCGCCAGGCCGGGACCGTCGGGATCGAGCGAGCCGATGCCGACGACCGTCTCGCCCGGGTTGAAGGTGACGTACTCCGCGACCGGGTGGCCGCCGGACAGCGACGGCGGGTTGGCCGAGCGGGGCAGCGTGGGCAGGTCGACCACCTGGACCCGGATCATCCGCCCCTGGTTGGTGACCACGCCCACCTCGCCCCTGACCGTGCTCCGCACGGCGGAGACCAGCACGTCGTGGGACGAGCGGTCACCGTCGCCGGCCAGCGGCGAGGCGTCGAAGGTGCGGGCCAGCAGGCCGGTGGAGGAGAACAGCACCAGGCAGGGGTCGTCGGCCACCTCCAGGGGGACCGAGACGTTCCTCGTGACCCCCGAGGACTCCAGCAGCACCGTGCGGCGCGGGGTGCCGAAGGTCTTGGAGACCTGGGCGAGCTCGTCGGAGACGACCTTGCGGAGCCTGTCGTCGGAGGACAGGATCGCGGTCAGCTCGGCGATCTCGTCGCGCAGGGTCTGGCTCTCGCGGTCGAGCTCCAGCTTGTCGTAGCGGGTCAGGCGGCGCAGCGGGGTGTCGAGGATGTAGTTGGCCTGGGTCTCCGACAGCTCGAAGACCTCCGTCAGGCGCTCGCGGGCCTGGGCGGAGTTGTCGGAGGAGCGGATGACCTGGATGACCTCGTCGATGTTGAGCAGGGCGACGATGAGGCCCTCGACGAGGTGCAGCCGCTCCTCGCGCCTGCGCCTGCGGTACAGGGAGCGGCGGCGGACCACGTCGATGCGGTGGTCGACGTAGACCTGGAGCAGCTCGCGCAGGCCCAGCGTGCGCGGCTCGCCGTCGACCAGGGCGACGTTGTTGATGCCGAAGGTCTCCTCCATCGGCGTGAGCCGGTAGAGCTCCTCCAGCACGGCCTCGGGGATGAAGCCGTTCTTGATCTCGATGACCAGGCTCAGGCCCTTGTGCCGGTCGCTGAGGTCCTTGAGGTCGGAGATGCCCTGGAGCTTCTTGGCGGTGACCAGCTCCCTGATCTTGGTGACCACGCGCTCGGGGCCGACGTTGAAGGGCAGCTCGGTGACGACGATGCCCTTGCGGCGGGGGCTGACCTGCTCGACGGCGCACTTGGCGCGCATCCGGAAGGTGCCCCGGCCCTTGGCGTACGCGTCGCGGATGCCGTCGAGGCCGATGATCGTGCCGCCGGTGGGCAGGTCGGGGCCGGGGACGAACCGCATCAGGTCGTCGAGCGTCGCGTCGGGCTTCTTGATCAGATGACGGGCCGCGGCGACGACCTCGACGAGGTTGTGCGGCGCCATGTTGGTGGCCATCCCGACCGCGATGCCGGTCGCACCGTTGACCAGCAGGTTGGGGAAGGCCGACGGCATGACCGTGGGCTCGGTCTCCTGGCCGTCGTAGTTGGGCTTGAAGTCGACCGTGTCCTCGTCGATCGACTGGACCACGGCCATGGCCGCCGAGGCCAGCCGGGCCTCGGTGTAGCGCATCGCGGCGGGCAGGTCGTCGGGGGAGCCGAAGTTGCCGTGCCCGTCGATGAGCGGCAGGCGCATCGAGAACGGCTGGGCCATGCGGACCAGCGCGTCGTAGATGGCGGTGTCGCCGTGCGGGTGGAGCTTGCCCATCACGTCGCCGACGACGCGCGACGACTTGACGTGGCCCCGGTCGGGCCGCAGGCCCATCTCGCTCATCGAGTAGAGGATGCGGCGCTGGACCGGCTTGAGGCCGTCCCTGGCGTCCGGCAGCGCACGCTGGTAGATCACCGAATATGCGTATTCGAGGAAGCTGGTGCGCATCTCGGTGGAAACGTCGATGTCGACGATCCGCTCCTCGAAGCCCTCGTCGGTCGGGGGTGTGGTCGTCCGTCGAGCCATCTGATTTCCTGCGCGCGCGCCCCGGCCGTCAGGCCGGGGGGAGGCGCATCCTCCTTCTGTCTTCGTGGTCCAACCGTTGGCGCCGGCTCCCCGGGGAGCCTTGGCCGGAATGTCCGGTGGGAAGCCGGTGACGGGGGCGACCGGGCATCATACCGAGACTCGATACCATACCCAGCCCATCCGACACTTCCGGGCCTTCCCCGGCCTGCCCGCGGGTGCTACCGCCGTTACGGCGCCGTGCCGGGGGCGGCCGATGTGCCGGGGAGACCCCGGGTCCTGGGGCCCGCTCCCGGCCAGGGGCCGGGGGTCTCACCCTCGTACTCGTCGCCGGGCACGTTCACCTTGGTGTCGTAGACCCTGAAACCGCGCGCCTTGTAGTTGGCGAGCGCCACCGGGCTGTCGAGGGAGCAGGTGTGCAGCCACACCCGCCGGGTCGCCTCCCGCTCCGGCTGCCGGTCGGCCAGGTCCCAGGCCCTGGCCGCGCCGACCTCCAGGAGGTGACCGCCGACGCCCTTGCCGATCGCCCACGCCAGGAGACCGAAGGAGGCGATCTCGACGGTCCCGCCGTCCTGGGGGACGAGCTCGACGTAGCCCGCGGGGGTGCCGCGGTGGTAGGCCACCCAGGTCTCCACGCCGCCGGCCAGCCAGTCCGCCCACTCGTTCCAGGTCCACGGCAGCTTGTTGGTCCAGTGCCAGTCTCCGCCGACGGCCGTGAGGAGGAACCGGTTGAACTCGGGCGAGGGCAGCTCGGCGCGCACGACGTCGACCTCGACCGACGGCGGCTTGGCGGGCAACAGGTCCGAGCGTGAGGTCTGTTCGAGGTACCAGGTGGTGACGTCCATAGTGGATGCATCAAATCACGGCTCGGAGCCCGTCAGGTCCCCAGCTCCCGGCACCGCGGGTCCGGCGGCGCCGGTGGAACGGGCCGCGGACCCCCGGCGGCGCCTCACGGAGTCCCGCCGCGCACCCCGGGCACCCCTCGCGCACCCCTCGCGCACCCCCTGCGTACCCCCGCCCGCCCCCGCCCGCCCCCGCCCGTCGCCCGGGCGCCCTCCTGGCGCATGGAGGCCCGCCGATCACTCCTCCCGGCTCCCCGCCCGGTACGGCCCGCGCCGGGCCCCGTTCCCCTCTCAGGTACGGCATGTGCCGCCCGTGTGTGCCGTACCGGGGGAAAACAGTCGGCGAGACCTGGTACCAATGACCGGGTGAGCGAAGAGCTGATGCTGCGCGAAGAGGCCGAGAAGCGGCTGCGGGCGCTCGCCGGGGAGCACGCCCGGCTGCGCGAGGACCAGTGGGCGGCGATCAAGGCGCTGGTCATGGACCGGCGCCGGGTGCTCGTGGTGCAGCGCACCGGCTGGGGCAAGTCGGCGGTCTACTTCATCGCCACCGCGCTCCTGCGCGAGCTGGGCGAGGGGCCGACCGTCATCGTGTCGCCGCTGCTGGCCCTGATGCGCAACCAGATCGCCGCCGCCGAGCGCGCCGGGATCACCGCGGTCACGGTCAACTCGGCCAACCCCGAGGAGTGGGAGCAGGTCTACAACCAGGTCGCCGAGGGCGAGGTCGACGTGCTGCTCGTCAGCCCCGAGCGGCTCAACAACCCCGACTTCCGCGACCACGTGCTGCCCGAGCTGGCCGAGAGCGCGGGCCTGATCGTGGTCGACGAGGCGCACTGCATCTCCGACTGGGGCCACGACTTCCGCCCCGACTACCGGCGGCTGCGCACGCTGTTCGAGGAGCTCACCGAGGGCGTGCCGATCCTCGCGACCACCGCCACGGCCAACGCCAGGGTCACCCGCGACGTCGCGGAGCAGATGGGCGAGGAGACGCTCGTGCTGCGCGGCGCGCTGGAGCGCGACAGCCTCCACCTCGGGGTCGTGCGCCTGCGCGGCGCCGAGCAGCGCCTGGCCTGGCTCGCCCGCACGCTGCACGAGCTCCCCGGCTCCGGCATCGTCTACACGCTCACCGTGGCCGCCGCCCAGGAGATCGCCGCCTACCTGCGCGAGCAGGGCCACGAGGTGATCGCCTACTCCGGGCAGACCGAGCAGGCCGAGCGGCTCGCCGCCGAGCAGGCACTGCTCGACAACAAGATCAAGGCACTGGTCGCGACCTCCGCCCTCGGCATGGGCTACGACAAGCCCGACCTCGGCTTCGTGGTGCACGTCGGCGCGCCCCAGTCCCCGGTGGCCTACTACCAGCAGGTCGGCCGCGCGGGCCGAGGGGTCGAGCGGGCCGAGGTGATCCTGCTGCCCGGCGCGGAGGACCGCGACATCTGGGCCTACTTCGCCTCGCTCGCCTTCCCTCCCGAGCCCGTCGTGCGCTCCGTGCTGGCCGCGCTGGAGGAGGGCGGCGTGATGTCCACGGCCGCCCTGGAGAACCGGGTGGACCTCAGCCGCAGCCGCCTGGAGACCATGCTGAAGGTCCTCGACGTCGACGGCGCGGTGCGCCGGGTCAAGGGCGGCTGGGAGTCCACCGGCGAGCCCTGGGGCTACGACGCCCCGCGCTACGCCAGGGTCGCCGCCGAGCGCGAGGCCGAGCAGCGGGCCATGCTCGAATACCTCGACACCACCGGCTGCCGGGAGGAGTTCCTGCGCCGCCGCCTCGACGACGACACCGCCTCGCCCTGCGGCCGCTGTGACAACTGCACCGGCGTCCACCGCTCGCCCGAGGTGGACGAGCAGGCCGTACGCTCGGCCGCCGACCGGCTCCAGCGACCCGGCGTGGACGTCGAGGCGCGCAAGCAGTGGCCGACCGGGCTGGCCGACCTCAAGGGCCGGATCAGGCCGGAGCTGGGCGCCGAGCCCGGCCGGGCACTGGGCAGGCTCACCGACATCGGCTGGGGCAACCGCCTGCGCGGCCTGCTCGCCGACGGCGCCGCCGACGGGCCGGTCCCCGACGACGTCTTCGCCGCCGTGATCAAAGTGTTGTCCTCCTGGGAGTGGGCCCAGCGCCCGGTGGGTGTCGTCGCGGTGCCCTCGGGCAGCCGCCCCCAGCTCGTCCGCAGCCTCGCCGAGCGGCTGGCCCAGGTGGGGCGCCTGTCCTACCTGGGTGACCTCGGTTACCGGTCGGGCCCGCCCGGACGGCAGTTCAACAGCGCGCAGCGCGTCCAGGCGATCAGGGGCACCCTCGCCATGCCCGCCGCCCTGGGCCCGGCCGTCGCCGGGGCCAAAGGCCCGGTCCTGCTCGTCGACGACCTGGTCGACACCGGCTGGACGATGACGCTGGGAGCCGCCATGCTCCGCCACGCCGGCGCCCCCGCGGTGCTGCCCCTCGCCCTCGCGGTCACCAGCTAGTGCTCACCGGAAACGATCACCGGGTGGGCGCGCAGGAGTTTTCGCCGGTCGGAGGGTGCTGATCACATTCGATCGGCACCCGGGAGGCTCGGTGACGCAACCGGTCAAGGTCCGCAGGCTCACGCTTCGCCGGTGTCACGCTCGCGGACCGGCTCCCGGATCAAGGCGCGGCTCTCAGGAAAGGCCGAGATCGACGTAGTCGTAGTCGGAGAAGGCATGGCTGACGTGCACGTTCGTCAGGCGCTTGCCGCGGAGCAGGACCCGGGTGTCCCACTGGACGGGCAGCACGAGGGCCTGCTCCATGACCGTGCGGTCGACCCGCGCCCACAGCTCCTCGCGCCGGCCGGCGTCGAGCTCGGCGCCGGCCTGGTCGATGAGGTGGTCGGCCTCGGGCAGGCGCACGCTCACGTTGAACGACAGGCCGTCCTCCAGGATCTCCCGGCTGTCGGCCAGGTACGGCAGGTAGCTGGCGCCCTCCGGCCAGTCGGCGGTCCAGGCCCGGATGGACAGGCCGATCTTCTCCTTCCTCAGATAGGAGGGGCTGCCGCCGTGCTGGGCCGTGTGCTCGGCCTGGGACATGCCCCTGAGCGTGAGCCGGATCCCGACACGTCCCAGGGCCGCCTTCAGGGCCTCGGCGGCCTTCCGCTCGGCGGGCTGCCCGGCCCGGAAGACGATCGTGGCCGCGAAGCCGCCGGGCCGCCCGCACGCGGCCAGCTGCCCGCGAGCCGCGGCCACGTCACCCTTGCCGGTCTGGTAAAGGTTCAGCGGGCGGTGCCCGGCGATGGTCGGCGGGAGCAGCCCGGTGGCGATCGTGCCCGCGCGCAGGCCGCGGCCGTAGGCGTCGCGCAGGGCCTCCCGGTCCGCCGCGGCGAACACGGCCCTGCGGCAGGCCACGTTGTCGAAGGGCAGCACCTGCGGGTTGATCGCGACGTACCGCAGCCAGCCGATCGTGGGCGCGTCGGCCCGCGCCCTGAGCGCGGGATCGGCCGCGATCCGCTCGGGCAGGCTCGCGCTCGCGCCCGAGTCGAGGTCCAGGTCGAGGTCGCCGGAGACGAGGCCCTTGTCGACGGCGCCCTGGTCCATGTCGAAGGTGATCTCGTAGCGGTCGGGGAGCGCCCGGCGGTTCGGGTCGGTCGCCGGTGACCAGTGGGGGTTGCGGACCAGGACGAGCCGCTTGCCCCGCTCCGCGCTCTCGAACATGTAGGGGCCCGAGGAAAGCACATGCTTCTCGTACGCCGCGCCGGTGTCCTTCGCCTCGGGGACCGGCATGGTCTGGGGGACCTGGGCGACGTGGTCGAACGCCCCGTGCGGCTTTCTGAGGTGGAACACGACGGTCCGGTCGTCCGGGGTCCGGATCGCCCCGTCGGTGTCGGCCTTCGGCGACGCGAAGTAGCCCCGGTAGCCCGAGGGCAGGTTCAGCAGCTCCTCGAAGTGGTACGGGCCCCGGCTGAGCGTGTCCTTGCCGATCGCGCGCAGCACGGCGTGCTTGACGTCCGCGGCGACGATCGGCGTGCCGTCCTCGTACTTCAGGCCCTCCCTGAGCCGGTACGTCCACGTCCTGCCCCCGTCGCCGGGCACGCCGGGGCCCTCCGCCAGGTCGCCCACGAGTTCCCGGCTCCCGGCGCCGGGAACGGGCCGGTACATCATCAGCGAGCGTCCGTAGAGCCGCGCGACGTTCCACAGCGAGGGGTAGTAGGTGTTGCCCGGGTCGAAGGAGTCGGCGACGAATCCGGCGCCGAACCGCATCGTCCCGCCCCTGCGTGCCGAGGGGTTGACGACCGTGGCCGAGGCCGCGTCGAAGCCGGTCGGCGCCGGCTTCGGTGTCACCCGCGAGACGGCGTCGGGCTCGCCGGACGGCAGGACCAGCCAGGTGGCGAGGCCCAGCACGCAGGCGGCCGCCAGGGCCGAGGCGGCGAGCAGGACCCTACGGCGTCCCGCCGTGCCGGCGAGCCGGGCGAGCCGGGCGAGCCGGGCGAGCGGGCCGGGTGACGGCGAGGAGAACCCGGTGGAAGGCGTCGCGGGAGACGGCGCCCCTGACGGCGCCCCTGACGGGGCGGCGGGCCGGGCCGGGACCGGCGCGCGGCCCGGCGGGGGAGGAGCCGGTGCCGGGAACGCGGCGGAGGGCCGGGCCGTTTCCCGCGCGCGGGGCGGCGGGGGAGACGCGGGGGGCGGGAACGTCCCGGAGACCGGCGCGGGACCGTCGGCCGCGTTCAGCAGCATGTCCAGCACGTCGGCCGAGCCGGGCCGGGAGCGGGGATCCTTGGTGAGGGCCGCCCCCAGCAGCGGGCGCAGCGACTCCGGCACGCCGGACAGGTCCGGTTCCGCGATGAGGATGCGGCGCATCACCACGGCCAGGTTGCCCAGCCCGAACGGCGGCTGCCCGGTCGCCGCGAACACCATGGTCCCGGCCCAGGCGAACACGTCGCCCGCCGGTCCGACCTCCTGCTCGTGGAACTGCTCGGGCGCCATGTAGGCGGGCGTGCCGACCAGGTCCGTGGTCAGGCTGTACGCGGCGTCCAGGGCCTTGGCGATGCCGAAGTCGATGACGCGGGGGCCGTCGGGGCCGAGCAGGACGTTGCTGGGCTTGAGGTCGCGGTGCACGATCCCGGCACGGTGGATCGCGGCCAGCGCGGTGGCGGTGGCGACGGCCAGCCTGACCAGCGCGTACTCATCGCGCGGACCCTCCCTGGACACCACCTGCTGCAGCGACTCGCCGTCGACGTACTCGCTCAGGATGTACGGTCGGTCGCCGGTGACGTCGGCCCGCAGCACCCGGGCGGTGCAGAACGGGGCGACCCGCCGGGCGGCGTCGGCCTCCCGCTGGAAGCGCCGCTTGGCGTGCGCGTCGTCGGAGAGCCTGGCGTGCAGCACCTTGAGCGCGACGCGTTCTCCCTCGGGGGTGCGCGCCAGGTAGACCACGCCCTGGCCGCCCTCGCCGAGGAATCCGACCAGCCGGTGCGGGCCGATCAGCTCCGGGTCACCCGGCCGCAGGGGGCGGGGCTCCGGCATGCGTCACTCCAGGGGGTCGCCGCGAACGTGGTCCGGCCACAGTATTGGATCTCCGGCTGGAGCGGAAAATCCTGGAACGCGCCTCGTGCGGACGAGTCAGAGGCGGGGGCGGGCGCCCAGGTGCGAGATGGCCCGGGAGGCCAGGTGGCAGCCGGAGGCGAGGGCCTCGGCCGGGGGCTTGCCGCCGAGCCAGGCGGGCAGGAAGCCAGCGGTGAAGGCGTCACCGGCACCGGTGCCGTCGACCACGCGCTCCACGGACTCGGCGGGGACCTTGATCGGGTCGGGGCGGTTGTTGGCGTACCAGAGCGCGCCCTCGTCGCGGAGCTTCACGACGACCTGGGGGAACCAGGCGGTGAGGACCTTGGCGGCGGCGGCGGGGTCGTCGCGGCCGGTGAGGACCTTGGCCTGGTCGGCGTTGGCGAACAGCAGCTTGGCGCTCTGCGTCCACTCCAGGAACGGCTCGGCGCCGGTGCGCTCCAGGGGGGCGGAGGAGGAGCAGTCGACCGAGACGGTCATCCCCGCGCGGCGGGCCATCTCCAGGGCGGCCATGCCGGCGTCGCGGGAACCCTCGTTGATCAGGGTGTAGCCGGACAGGTGCAGGTGCCCGCCCTGGGAGAACAGGTCGCGGGGCAGGTCCTCGGGGGACAGGGCCGCGTTCGCGCCGGGGTCGGACAGCATGGTGCGCTCGCCCTTGTGGGTGACGAGCACCACGCAGGTGCCGGTCGGGCGCTCGGGATCCATGACGAGGCGGGCGTCGACGCCGTAGCCCATCAGCTCCATGTCGCGGTTACGGCCCGTGATGTCGGCGCCGCGCCGGCCGATGAAGGCGACCTCGGTGCCCTCGACGGCGAGCCAGGAGGCGATGTTGGCACCCGAACCACCGCCGTGCATGGTGACGATCGCCGGTGTGTCGCTGGCCCTGGCCAGCGGGTAGCGAGCCCGCGCGACCGCGTCGGTCATGAGATCGCCCACCACGACCACCCGCGTCATGATGTCACCACCTTGCTGCCTTCGATGCCGACGTGCCTCTAGACATGCTTCAAGCCATACCTCTGGTCGTGCCTCTAACCGCGAAAAACTTAACAGCTTCCGGCCAGCGTATGGGGTCTTGACCGGACACCGGACCACAGTCGATGCACAAGCGTTGCGTGAATCCGTCCGGGTGGTCTGCCATATGAGATTCGCGTCTACTCTCGGGACTGTGGAGGCTGCTCAGTATCCCGCTCACTGGGAGGCGGACGTCGTCCTGTCGGACGGCGGCACCGCTCACGTACGCCCGATTCGGCCCGCCGACGCCGACCGGTTGCGTTCCTTCTACGGCCGGCTGTCCGACGAGTCGATCTACTTCCGATTCTTCGGTCCCCGGCCGCGGCTGTCGGAGCGGGAGATCACCTGGTTCACCAACGTCGACTACGAGAGCCGCGTGGCGTTGATCGCCACGATCGGCACCGAGATGGTGGCGGTCATCCGCTACGACCGGATCGAGCCCGGCGAGGCCGAGGTCGCCTTCCTCGTCGAGGACGCCCACCAGGGCCGGGGGGTCGCCTCGGTGCTCCTCGAGCACCTGGCCGCCACCGCCAGGGAGCAGGGGATCGCGCGCTTCGTCGCCGACGTCCTGCCCGCCAACCAGAAGATGATGGCGGTGCTCAAGCAGGTCGGCTACACCGCGCAGAGCCGCTTCGCCGACGGCGTGGTCAGGATGACCCTCGACCTCACCCCGACCGAGACCGCCCAGGAGGTGACCACCGCCCGCGAGCACCGCGCCGAGTCCCGTTCCATCGAACGGCTGCTCTCCCCGGGTTCGGTGGCGGTCGTGGGAGCGGGCCGCGAGCCGGGCGGCGTCGGCCAGACCGTGCTGCGCAACCTGCTCGGCGCCGACTTCGCGGGCCCTGTCTACCCCGTGCACCGCGAGGCGCGGTCCCTCGCGGGGGTGCGGGCCTACCCGAGCGTGACGGCCATCGACGGCGAGGTGGACCTCGCCGTGCTCGCCGTACCCGCCGACGGGGTGATCGAGGTGGTCAAGGAGTGCGCGGAGAAGGGTGTGCGCGGGCTGATCGTGGTCTCCTCCGGGTTCGGCGAGACCGGCCCCGAGGGCCGGGCCAGGCAGGACGAGCTGGCGCGCATCGCCCGCGCGTACGGCCTGCGGGTCGTCGGCCCCAACTGCCTCGGCATCGCCAACACCGATCCCGCGGTACGGCTGAACGCCACCCTCGCCGCGACCCTCCCGGAGCTCGGCCGGGTCGGCTTCTTCAGCCAGTCGGGCGCCCTGGGCACCGCGCTGCTGCAGCGGGTGGCCCAGCGCGGCATGGGCATCTCCTCGTTCGTCTCGGCGGGCAACCGCGCCGACGTGTCGGGCAACGACCTGCTCCAGTACTGGGAGGAGGACCCGCGGACCGACGTGATCCTGCTCTACCTGGAGTCGCTGGGAAACCCCCGCAAGTTCGCCCGTCTCGCGCGGCGCATCTCGCGCCGCAAGCCGATCGTGGTCGTCAAGAGCGGCGGCACCACCCAGGACGTGCCCACCGGCCACGCCGCGCCCGTGCTCGGCCTGCCCGACACCGCGCTCAGCGCGCTGTTCGAGCAGGCGGGGGTGATCAGGGTCGACGACCTGATCCAGCAGTTCGACGTGGCGCAGCTGCTGGCCTACCAGCCGCTGCCGGCCGGGTCCAGGGTCGGGCTGGTCAGCAACTCCGACGCGATGGCGCTCCTCGCGGCCGACGCCTGCGTGCGGGTGGGCCTGGAGCCGAGCCCGCCGGTCAACCTCGGCGCGCGGGCCTGCGCGCAGGAGTTCGGCGCGGCCCTGACCTCGGTGATCCCGGACGTGGACGCCGTGGTCGCGATCTACATGCCGCCCATCCCCGGCGACGGCGCGGAGGTCGCCGCCGAGTTGCTGCGCGCCTCCCGCGACTGCGGCAAGCCGGTGCTGGCCTCCTTCGAGGGCAGGATCGGCATGCTCGACGAGCTGCGGGTCGGCGCCGTACCCGGGCGGGGCTCCATCCCCTCGTACGCGGCGCCCGAGGAGGCGGTCCGCGCGCTCGCCCACGTCGTGCGGCACGCGCGCTGGCTGGAGCGGCCCGCGGGACTGCACGAGGAGATCGAGGGCGTCGACACCGGCGCCGCGCGCGACCTCGTGCTCGCGACGCTCGGGGACGCCCCGGCCGAGATCGACGCCTCGCAGCTGCTCGCCCATTACGGGGTGGAGGTCTGGCCGTCGGAGACGGTGGAGTCGCCGGAGGAGGCCGTCGAGGCGGCGTCGAGGCTCGGCTGGCCGGTCGTGCTGAAGGCGGCGGGCCCCGAGGCGGCCATGCGCGCCGGGACCGTGCGGCTGGGGCTGTCCGGGCCCGACGGGGTGCGCGACGCCTACGCCGACCTGACGCGCCAGCTCGAACCGGAGGCCGTGCTCGCGGTGCAGCGCATGGCCCCGCAGCCCGCGGTGCCGACGGTGGCCGGGGTGACGGACGACCCGGCCTTCGGCGCGGTGGTCTCCTTCGGGCTCGGCGAGATCACCGCGAGGCTGCTGCGCGACGAGGCGTACCGGCTGGCCCCGCTGACCCGCGAGGACGCCGCGGCGCTGGTGAGGTCGCCTCGCGCCTCGCCCCTCCTCCTCGGCGAGTACGGCTACCCGCCGGTCGCCGTCGAGGCCCTGGAGGAGCTGCTGATCCGGCTCGGGCGGCTGGCGGACGACCTCCCCGAGGTGGCGCGGCTCACCCTCGACCCGGTGCTGGTGGGGGAGTCCGGGGTGATCGTGCTGGGCGCCCGCGCCGTGCTCCGCAGCCACGAGGGCCCGCGTCCCGACGGCGGTCCCAGGCGCCTCGGCTAGGCCGTCCCGTGCGGATCGCCGGTCCGGGCGCGCCGTTGATCCGGTTCCGGTCCGCCCGATGGTCCGAGCGGGACCTCCTATCCCGTCCGCCGGGGCGCGGGGACGACCTGGACCGTGCTGGCGACGGTGGCGGGCGCGGGACCGGTCTCCATCGCGGTTTCCGTGCTCGTGTCTGTCGCCGTGCTGGGATCGACCACGTCCATGCCGTCCCGGACGGCGTGGACGGCGTGGACGGCTCTGCCGGACGCGGTCAGCGTCCCCGAGGCGTTCCGCGACACGGCCACGCCGACCGTGATCCGGGGAAGCTGGAACCCGGGGGCGACCAGGCCGCGCGTGCCGCAGCCGACGATCCCGGCCGTGATCCGGCACCTCCAGCCCGTGCCCGAGGCGCTCACCGGGGTCAGGCCGGAGGGGAAGTGGTAGGCGACCTCTGTCGGACGGGTGATCCCGGCGGAGCCGGGGGCCGCGGTGACGTCGATGGAGAACGTGCCGGTGCCGCCCGCCTCGAACGGGCCGTCGTGAACCGTGGTGAGGATCAGGTCGCCGGGGAGGTCCGCCCCCGAGGTGGGCGGGCCCACGGCGGTCGCCGCCGCGGCCGTCATGGCGGCCGTCACGACGGTCACCGGGACGGCCGCCACGAGGCGGGAGAGGCCGGTCCGCCACGCGGGCCGGGCCCGTTGTGGCGAACCCGGCCGTGTCCCTCCGGTCCCTCCGGTCCCTCCGGTCCGCCCCGCTGAATCCGGACCTTCACCGGCCATATTCCCTCGCCCCCGATTCCGGTAGGAATTCACCGTTTCCGATTTCGGCGCGGTGAAAAGCATTCCCAGATATGTAGAACAAGGCGGAGAATGCGGAGAATCGCCCGTTACCGCTCCCCGGACGTACGCGCACGCCACCGCTATCGCTCCCGATAACCCCGACGGGATCACGCCAAACCGATCGGAGGGTAAAGCCGCGGGCGGGAACGGACTCCCGGCGGCTCCAGGATCGCTCCGACGACGCTTTTCCGGCCGGAGAAGCCGGCGGCGGGCCGCATCACGATTTGCACCGCGGGCCGAAGCTCACGTGCTCCCGGTGAAAGCGCTGCCCCGGACAGGGCAGGATGGACCCATGAGGGAAACCCGACTCTCGTCCGCCGGCCTGCGCGACGCCATCGACCGCAGTGGCTACTATCCCGACCTGGTCGCCGACGCGGTCGAGTCCGCGCTCGGCAAGGAGCAGGTCGACGCCTACGTCGTGCACCACGAGGCCACCTTCGACCCGGCCATGGAGGTGCGCAGGCACGTCACCGTGCTGGTGCTCTCCCCCACCCGGCTGCTCGTCTGCCACACCGACGAGCACCCGCCGGTGGAGGGGGTGTCGGCGTCCCACGCCTCCACGACCACCGAGGCCGTGCGCCTCAGCCGGATCCAGTCGGTCGCGGTCACCCGGGTCGTCCCCGACCCCGCCTCCTACGTGCCGGGAGTGCCGCCCACGGAGGTCACGCTCACCATCGGCTGGGGGGCCATCTCCCACGTCGACCTGGAGCCGGCCACCTGCGGCGACGAGAACTGCGAGGCCGACCACGGATACACCGGCGCCATCACGGCCGACGACCTCTCCCTGCGGGTGAGCGAGGCGGCCGACGGGCCGGAGGCCGTCTCCCACGTGCTGGCCTTCGCCAAGGCACTGTCGGAGGCCACCGCCCGCACCGCCTCGTGAGCCGCCCCGTGAACCCCCTGGTCCCCGCGTACGGGACGGCCTCGCTCGCGGACCTGTCCTCCTCGCTGCTCGCCGCGGTCGGGGTGGGCGGCGACAACCCGCTGGATCTCGCCCCGGCCGGGCGGGTCCTGCTGTTCCTCGTCGACGGCATGGGCGCCGAGCTGCTCCGCGCCCACCCCGAGGTCGCGCCGTTCCTGTCCTCCCTGTCCGACGGGGTGTCCGGCAGGGTGCTCACCGCGGGTTTCCCCTCCACGACCGTGACCAGCCTGGGCACCCTCGGCACGGGCATGCCGCCGGGCGGGCACGGCATGCTCGGCTACCAGCTCGCCGTGCCCGGCGCCGGATACCTGCTCAACTGCCTGCGCTGGACCGCCCCGGGCCCCCTCGTCGAGCCAGGGGAGTGGCAGCCGGCCCCGACCGTCTACGAGCGCGCGGCGGCGGCCGGCGTCCCGGTCAGCTACGTCGGCCCGGCCAAGTTCGAGACCACCGGTTTCAACAGGGCCGTCTACCGGGGCGTGCGCTTCGTCGGGGCCGACGAGGTCGACGACCGGATCGCCGGAGTCCGCCACGCGCTGGCCGAGCCCCGGGCCCACGTCTCGGTCTACTACGGCGACCTCGACTCCACCGGCCACGTCAACGGCTGGGGCTCCCCGGCCTGGCTCGACCAGCTCGCCCTGGTCGACCGGATGGCCGAGCGGCTGGCGGAGACGCTCCCCCCGAACTCGGCGATGTACGTCACCGCCGACCACGGCATGATCAACATCACCGACCGCGTCGACGTCGACGCCCTCCCCGAGCTGCGCGAGGGCGTCACCCTGCTCGGCGGGGAGGCCAGGGCCCGCCACCTCTACACCGCCCCCGGCGCCTCGGCGGCGGTCCTCGGCACCTGGCGCGACGTCCTCGCCGGAAAGGCGTGGGTGGTGTCCCGGGAGGAGGCGGTCGAATCCGGCTGGTTCGGGCCGGAGATCCGCCCGGAATGGCTGCCCAGGATCGGCGACGTCCTCGCGGTGCCGTACACCGACTGCGCCGTCGTCGCCTCGGTCGCCGAGCCGCACGAGGCGGGGTTCCTCGGCGGCCACGGCTCGCTGACACCCGCCGAGCAGTACGTCCCCCTTCTGGAGGTAAGCACCCGATGAGCCCGCTGATCACCCCCGCCGAGCTGGAGGGCATGACCGGGGTCAGCGTCCTCGACGTGCGCTGGAAGCTCGCCGTCCTGCCCACGGGACCGGCCGGGATCGACTCCTACCGCGAGGGGCACATCCCCGGCGCGGTCTTCTGCGACCTGGAGACCGACCTCGCGGCCCACCCCGGGCAGGGAGGCGAGGGCGGCCGCCACCCGCTGCCCTCGGCCGAGGCGTTCCAGGAGGCGATGCGCCGGCTCGGCGTGTCCGGTTCCCGCACCGTCGTCGTCTACGACGGGGCCGACTCCACCGCGGCCGCCGCCCGCGCCTGGTGGCTCCTGCGCTACTTCGGCCACCCCGACGTGCGGGTCCTCGACGGCGGCCTGCGCGCCTGGGTCTCCGAGGGCCTGCCGGTCTCCGCCGAGGAGCGCAGCCCCGCGCCCGGCGACTTCGAGGCGCGGCCGGGCGGGATGCCGGTGCTCGACGCCACAGGGGCCGGCGAGCTCGCCGCCGACGGGGTGCTGCTCGACGCCCGCGCGGCCGAGCGTTACCGGGGCGAGATCGAGCCGATCGACCCGGTCGCCGGGCACATCCCGGGCGCGGTCAGCGCCCCCACCGGCGAGAACGTCGACCCCTCCGGCCGTTTCCACCTGCCCGACTTCCTGCGCGAACGCTTCAACACCCTGGGCGTCGTCCCCGGCGTGGAGGTCGGCGCCTACTGCGGATCCGGCGTGACGGCCGCGCACGAGGTGCTGGCCCTGGAGGTGGCGGGCATCCCGGCCGCGCTCTACGTCGGGTCGTGGTCGGACTGGGTGACCGATTCCTCCCGGCCGGTCGCCACCGGCTGACCGCCCCGGGCGATCGGCTCCTTCCGATCGGCCGTCACCGGCCGGACGCCCCGGGTGACCGGCTCCCGCGGGCCGGTCGCCACCGGCCGGTCCCCGCACCCGAAGCAGACGAAGCCCGCCACGCCGGTCCTCCCGCTCGCGACGGCCAGCGCCCGCGCGGGCGGGTCACCGGCGGCCAGCGCCCGGTGGAAGGCGGTCATCAGCGTCAGCGTCTCCTCGTCGCGCACCGGCACCAGGCTGGCCACCACGCAGCGCGTCCCCAGCGACAGGAACGTGCCCGCCAGCCCCAGGGGTGCCCCGTCCGCGGGGGCGTGCGCCATCCCCGCGTCGCAGGCGGACAGCACCACCAGCGCGGGCGGGGTGCGCAGCCGCAGCAGGTCGTACGCCATCAGCGGGCCGTCGTCGAGATCGATGCTCGACAGCAGCGGGCTGCGCGGGGAGAACATCCCGTGCGCGGCCAGGTGGGCCACGTCGGCCCGCTCCAGCGCCGCCATCACCTCCGCCCGCCGGGCCGCCACCCGCTCGGTCCCCGGATGGCACTCGCCGACCATGCGGGCCTCGGCCTCCGCGTACCGCAGCCCCGGTCCCGCCACCACCACCGGCACCGCCGCCCCCCGCCCGTCCCGTACGGCCGGCACCCGCGACCCGGCCAGCCAGGCGGCGGCGCTGGCGGCCACGGTCACCGGCCGGTCGGCGTTCATCGGCAGCAGCGGCCAGGGCAGGGTGTGCAGCGTCCCCGTCGGCACGATCACCAGCGGCCGGTCGCCCAGCCGGTCACGCAGCGAGCCGAAGAGGAGCCGCTCCAGCTCCGCGGCCTCCGCGCCGGGCTCGGGGGCGCTCCCGTCGAGCAGGTGCGTCCTGCGCAGCCCGTACCGGAGGCGGACGGTGGCCTCGGCGACGGCGGCGAGCGGTCCGAGGCGGCGTAGCGTCACGCGGTCCCGGGCGACCACGACGGCCACCAGATCACCCTCGTGGCGGACGAACTCCACCAGGATCGACTCCCCGAGCGCCGCCCGCAGCGCGGCCAGGCCGGGCGCGAGCGGCCGGCCGGCACCCCCGGTGACCGCCCGCCACCGCTCGGCCCAGGCCAGGACCGCGCGGCCCCGCCCGGTCCGCATCGCCAGGGCCAGCCCGAACCCGGCCAGCGGCTCACCGGCCCTGGCGGCGTGCGCGCGTACCGCCGGATCCTCGAACGTCCTCGTCCCGGCGCCCACCTCCGCCAGCCCGGCCAGCACCGCGGCGAACGCCCCTCTGCGGTCTCCCGCCAGGGACCGTCGCAGCGCCGTCGCCTGGAGGGCGACCACCCCGCGGCCCGAGCGGGCCAGGAGGGCCAGCTGGTCCTCGGCGAACGGCCGGTCGCCCAGCCCGAGCGAGACCTCGGCGGCGGTGAGCCTGAGCGACGCCGAGGTGTCCCCGTGCCCGGCGGCGTCGAGGGCGTCGGCGCACGAGAGCATCGCCGCGGGCAGCTCCGCCGAGGGCGGGTCCAGCGCGAGCCGGGCCCGCAGGACGATCTCGTCGGCGACCGGAACCAGCACCGTCCGCCCCTGCGCGGCCAGCTCGCGGGCGGCCAGCTCGGCGCTCTCCCGGGCGCGGCGCGGATCGCCGGTGCGCAGCTCGACCCTGGCGAGCAGGAGGAGGGCCTCGGCCAGCGCCGTCCCGGCGCCCGCCGCCGCCAGCTCGGGAACCGCCATCTCCAGCAGCACCCGCGCCTCGCCGGGCAGGTGGGCGCCGACCAGGGCCTCGGCCAGGTCGCAGCGCACCGTCGCCAGCCGTTCCGGGAAGCCGACCAGGATGCTTTCCGCGCGCCGGTAGGCGCCGAACGCGGCGGGCAGGTCACCGCGCCGCGCGGCCAGGAACGGCAGGTTGCCCTCGGCGAGCGCGAGAACGTGTTCCAGGCCCGCCTCCCTGGCCAGCTCCGCGCACCGGTTCAGGTCGGCCTCCGCGGCCTCGAACTCCCCGAGGAACACCCGGGCGAGCCCGCGGTTCAGCATCGCCCCGGCGAGGAACCTGACGTCGCCGCCGAGAACGGGCACGGCCCGGTCGCAGTGGTCGACGGCCTCGCGGTAGCGGCCGAGCCGCGCCAGGGCCACGGCCCGGTGCACGCCGAGCTTGCCCACCTCGGCCGGGGTCAGGCCGGGCTCGGCGTCCGCGGCGACGGCCAGCGCCTGCTCCGGGTGCCCCAGCTCCGTGCGGACGTGGACCAGCGACAGCCGTGCCTGGGCCGCCCGGTGCGGCAGCCCCGCCGAGAGCGCGATCCGCACCGCCCGGCCCAGCCGCTCCTCGGCGAACGGCAGGTCGCCCAGCTCGCGCGCCGCCACCGCCAGCGCCCGGTGCGCCACCGCCTCGGCCTCGCAGTGCCCGCACCCCGCGACCCGGCCCGCGACCGCGCCGCCGTCAGGACCGCTCTCAGGACCGCTCTCCGAGCCGGGTTCCGGGGTGCCGCCGCCCGGAGCGCCACCCGGGCCGGGCCGATCGGCCGCCTCCCGGCAGGACGCGGGAAGCGCGGCGAGCGCGGCGAGCACGGTGCGGGCGAGCGCGAGGGCGCGGGCCGGGTCGCTGCCCGAGAGGTCGACCGCGTGCTCGGCGGCGGCGAGCGCCTCGTCGGAGGTCACCTACGGGCGGATCCGGGTCCAGCTGGTGACCACGGGGCGGCACTCGGGCCGGTGGCACACCACGCTGAACCAGCCCGGCGGCAGGCCGGTGACGGCGAACTGGCCCGTCGCGGACAGCGCGCGTGACTCGGTGAGGTGCAGGGTGCGGATCTCGACCAGCGTGCCCGCCTCGGGGCAGGGGGAGATCTGGCCCGCCAGGTCGACCAGGCCGTCCACGGAGGTGATCTCCAGCTCCACCGTGAGCTCGCCGGCGGTGAACCTCAGCAGCCGGGGCTCCTCGGCGGACCGGACGCCTCGCGGCACGGGCGTGGCCACGGGGCGGGCCGTGGTGGCGTCGGGCAGCCGCAGGCCGAAGGCCGCGCGGGCGGCGGCCGTCACCCGCGCGGGCACCGGGTCACTCCCCGAGGCCAGGCGCAGCGCGGCTATCAGGGACTCGTCGTCGATCGCCGTCGGATGTCGCTTCACGGTGTCGCCTCCCGGGCGGTGAGCAGGGTGCGGAGCCGGTTCAGGCAACGGCCCCGGGTGGGGCCGTAACTGCCTCTGGGCATGCCCAGACGCCCGGCCAGCTGGTGGACGCCCGCGTCGGGGGCCGTGGCCATCAGCCGGAACAGAGAGCGGCACGGCTCCTGCATCTCGTCGACGGCCTGCCACAGGCGGCGGCCCTCGTCGGCGCTCAGCACGGCCAGCGCGGGATCGGCGTGGGCGTGCCCGGCACCGGCCGGGGCGAGCCAGGCGCGCTCGGCGTCGGCGGCGTCGGCGGGGTCGGCGACCAGCCGCTCGCCCCGGTGCCGACGGCTCAGCAGGGACGCCTCGCGCTTGGCCGTGGTGAACAGCCAGGGGCCGATCCTGTCCGGATCGCGGATGGTGTGCAGGCTCTCCAGCAGCCGCAGCCAGGTGCCCTGCACCGCGTCGGCGGCGTCGGCCGCGCTCAGGTCGTAGGCGCGCACGGCCGACCACAGCAGCCCTTCGAAGCGGGTGACCAGCTCGTCCCAGGCCGCCTGGTCGTCCACCAGGATGGCGTCGATCGTGTGCTGGTCGCCCACCGGCACCTCCGTGACCGCGTAGAACACTCTGGGTGTTCGCGTGAAGACTTTGGGTGAGACTTTAGCCGGGCATGGGCACGACGACTCCCAAATCGGGGATCCGCCTGGTCCCGGACGCGTCGAGAACGTGCTTCACGGCCTCCGGGGAGGGCCGGTCCGCGCACGCCGCGGCGATCGCCCCGCTCACCAGGGCGGTGGCGAAGGAGGTCCCGCTCCAGCGCGCGTAGCCCTGGAACGCGCCGTGTTCGAGGAAGGTGCTGGACAGCCACTCGCCGCGGGCGCACGCGTCCACCCAGGGGCCGTACGCCGAGAACGGGGCCCTCGCCTCCCCCTCCACGTCCAGCGCTCCGACGGCGATCACCCCGGGTGACGCGGCGGGCCAGAAGGGGCGGTCGGAGGCGGTGTTGCCCGCGCAGGCCACCGTGACCGTACCGGCCAGCCCTTCCAGGGCGGCCTCCACGAGCGGGGAGGGCCGGTCGTCGAAGGTGTGCCCGCCGAAGGACAGGTTGAGCACCCGCGGCGGTTCGGCCCGCAGCCGCCCCAGGACGTGCAGCAGCCCGGCCTCGTCCCCGATGCCGTGGCCGTCCAGCACCCGGATCGGCCGCAGCCGTGCCAGCGGGGCCGCTCGCAGGACCAGCCCGGCGACGAACGTGCCGTGCCCCGCCTGGAGGTCCAGCTCGCCGTCGCCGTCCGAGTCGGGTATCTCGGCGGACTCCCGTCCCCGTTCCAGGAACCACGGCCTCTCCTGCCACCAGGGGTGCTCCGCCAGGCCGGTGTCGGCCAGCGCCACCGTCACGGCGCTCGCCGAGGGCCCGGCCGGGGCGGGCTCGGGCGCGGGGAGGGCCGCGCGGGGGAAGGGGCGGGAGGCCGGGCCCCCGAAGTAGAGCGGCTGGCCCGTCAGGACGTGGTTGGGGGAGGCCCGGACGCCCCGTGCCCGCACCGACGCCACCAGGTCGCAGACGTCCACGCCCGGTGAGAGCCGCACCCGGTAGATTCCCCCGGTCTCGGTGACGGCGTCGGCCCAGCGGGCGGTGGCCGCCAGGCCGGAGGCGTCGGTCAGCATCTGGCCTTTCCTGATCAGGGCGGGCGAACCGGGGATGGGTTCGACCCGTTCGATACCGGTATTCATCTGGTCCTCCGGGGGGCGATCACCAGTTCGTGGGGTTTCCTTCATTCCCGAGGATGCCCCGGCCAAGTGCCCGCGCCGCAACATCTCGGTATGACCCCCCTCTGGTGCGACGTCACAACCGACGGTAGTCTCTCCTTCAGTCACTTGTGATCATCCTGGTATGAGGCCGTTGGGGAAGGCGCACCTCGTACGAAACGGGAGGTCCGGTGTCTGCTCGTGGCGTGCTTTACGTCCACTCGGCTCAGCCTGCGCTGTGCCCTCATATTGAATGGGCGGTCGCAGGTGTCCTTGGCGTGCCCGTAGACCTGACCTGGACGCCACAGCCCGCCGCGCCCGGTCACGTGCGCGCGCAGGCCGAGTGGGAGGCCCGTGTCGGTACCGCGGCGGCCATCACCTCGTCACTGATGGGCTGGCAGCGGATCCGCTTCGAGATCACCGAGGACGCCTCACCGGGTGCCGACGGGACCCGGCACGCCTACACCCCCTCCCTCGGCGCCTTCACGGCCGTGGTCGGGGCCACCGGCGACATCCTGATCCCGGAGGACCGGCTGCGCTCCGCCATGCTGATGGCCCGCCAGGGCCGCGTGGTGCTCGAGGAGGAGCTCGACCGCCTGCTGGGCAAGCAGTGGGACGCCGAGCTGGAGTCGTTCCGCTACGCGGGCGAGGGCGCTCCGGTCCGCTGGCTGCACGCCGCGGTCTGATCGGGCATGTCCTGCCGGTGCCTTCCGCTTTCTCGCAGGGGACGGCCGGCGCGGACACGGGTTTGGAACGTGCCCGGCGGCCGTCGCGCCGGGACGGGCGCGGCCCGCGGCGACGCCCTCGCGGCCTCGTCGACCCTGTAGACCCCTTACGCGGACGGCTTCGCGGGCCGCCCGGCCACGATCGTCCCGCTCCGGGGAACGGTGTCGTCGCGCGGAGGTCTCTCCCGCCGCGGGGGAAGGGCGCCGGGAGAACGGGCGAGCCCCCGCCGGCGGGACCGGCGGGGGCTCGTCGAACGACCGTCAGAAGGGGATCAGATCGTCGAACGACCGTCAGAAGGGGATCAGATCGTCGAACGACCGTCAGAAGAGGATCAGAGAGGGATGTTGCCGTGGGCGCCCCTGGCGGGGGTCGCCTGGGCCAGGACCCTGGCGATGGCGCCCCGGGTCTCCTCGGGCTTGACGACCTCGTCGATCACGCCGAGCTCGATGGCCCGGTCGAGGCCGCCGGCGAGGATCTCGTGCTCCTCGGCGAGCCTGGTCTCCAGGGCGGCGCGCTCCTCCTCGGGAGCGGCCGCGAGCTCGCGGCGCTTGAGGACACGGACCGCGGCGACCGCCCCCATGACCGCGATCTGCGTCGTCGGCCAGCCGAACACCCTGGTCGCGCCCAGCGAGCGGGAGTTCATCGCGATGTAGGCGCCGCCGTACGCCTTCCTGGTCACCAGGGTGATCCGCGGCACGGAGGCCTCGGCGAAGGCGTGCAGAAGCTTGGCGCCGCGGCGGACCACGCCGTCGTGCTCCTGGCCGACGCCCGGCAGGTAGCCGGGGACGTCCACCAGGACGACCAACGGCACCCCGAAGGCATCGCACATCCGGACGAACCGCGCGGCCTTCTCCGCCGAGGCGGAGTCGAGGCAGCCGCCCAGACGCATCGGGTTGTTGGCCACCACTCCCACGGTCCGGCCCCCGAGGCGGCCCAGGGTGGTGACGACGTTGGGCGCCCACTTGGCGTGCAGCTCCACACCCGGCTCGTCGAGCAGGCCTGTGACGAGCGGCTTCACGTCGTAGGCGCGGCGGACGTTGTCGGGCAGCAGGCCGGAGAAGTCGACCTCCTCGACCTCGGCGCGCGCCCGGCCCTGGTGACCGAGGAGCACCGCCAGGCGGCGGGCCTGCACGTAGGCGTCCGTCTCGGTCTTGGTGACCACGTGGACGACGCCGCTCCGCCTGCTGTGCGGCTCTGGACCGCCCAGGGCGGCCATGTCGATCTGCTCGCCGGTGACGCTGCGGACCACGTCGGGGCCGGTGACGAAGATGCGCCCCTCGTCGGCCAGGATCACGATGTCGGTCAGCGCCGGACCGTACGCGGCACCGCCGGCGGCGGGGCCGACGACCACGGACAGCTGCGGGACCACGCCGGAGGCGCGGGTCATCGCGGCGAAGACGCGGCCGACCGCGTGCAGCGACTCCACGCCCTCGGCGAGGCGGGCGCCGCCGGAGTGCCAGACGCCGATGACGGGAACCCGCTCGCGGACCGCGACGTCGTAGGCGTGCACGATGTGCTCGCACCCCTCGCTGCCCATCGCACCGCCCTGGACGCGGGCGTCGCTGACGAACGCGACGACCGGCACACCCTCCACGCGGCCCGTCGCGGCGAGGATGCCGCTGCGGTCGACCGGCGAGATCAGACGCGGCGAGCCCTCGTCGAGCAGGGCGGAGAGACGCACCTGGGGATCACGGGGATCGAGAGGGTCCTGTCCGGACTCCTCGCTCACCACCCTGTTGCCGAGCACGGTCATCAGCTACCTCCAGCGTGGAGACCCCGGAGCTCAGTCCTGGGCGGGAAACGCGGCGCGTCGCCGCACGGTGTGGGCGGGGTTCCGGCCGTCCGGCGGGAACCGGGCTGCTGGACCTACCGCCGGGCCGGCGGAAACCGGACCGCCGGGCCGGCGGGAACCGGGCTGCCGGGCCGGCGGGCCGGCGGGAACGGGGCTGCCGGACCTACCGCCGGGCCGGCGGGATGTGCGGCCGGTGAAGGCCGCCCGCCGGTTTCCCGTCCCCCGCCCCGACCGGGACGGCGACCGCCCGCGAAGCGGGCAGGCCCGGCCCGTGAGGGCCGGAGTTCCCCGGCTCGCGTCGCGTGAGGGAGGCCGGAACAGGCCTCCTGTCAGAGGCTGGTGAAGGCCACGGCGACGTCGTGCCCGCCGAACCCGAAGGAGTTGTTGATCGCGGCGATCTGGCCGCCGGGCAGGGCGCGCGGCTCGTCGCGCACGATGTCGACCTCCACGCCGTCGTCGAGGTCGTCCACGTTGATCGTCGCAGGCGCGCGACGCTCGTGCAGCGCGAGGACGGTGAAGACGGACTCGATGCCGCCGGCGCCGCCGAGCAGGTGACCGGTCATCGACTTGGTGCCGCTGACCAGGGGGTGGTCGCCGAGGACCTCCTTGATCGCCATCGTCTCCACCACGTCACCCGCGGGGGTGGAGGTGGCGTGCGCGTTCACGTGCTTGATGTCCTGGCCCGTGAGGCCGGCGTTCTCCAGGACGCGGCGCATGGCCAGCATGATCCCGGCACCGGAGGGCTCGGGCTGCGCGATGTGGTGGGCGTCGGCCGAGTAGCCGACGCCGGCGGCCACGGCGTAGATCGTGGCGCCGCGCGCGCGGGCGTGCTCCTCGGACTCCAGCACCAGGATGCCCGCGCCCTCGCCGAGGACGAAGCCGTCGCGGCCCTTGTCCCACGGCCTGGAGGCGCGCTGCGGCTCGTCGTTGCGGGTGGACATGGCGCGCATGGCGGCGAAGGACCCGATGTTCAGCGGGTGGATGGCCGCCTCGGTGCCGCCGGCCACGACCACGTCGGCCCGGCCGGAGCGGATCATCTCGATGGCGTACCCGATCGACTCGGCGCCGGTGGCGCAGGCGCTCACCGTGGCGTGGACGCCGGCGCGCGCGCCGACCTCGATGCCGATCCAGCCCGCCGAGCCGTTCGGCATCAGCATGGGGACGGTGAACGGCGAGAGCCGCTGCCAGCCCTTCTCCTTGAAGGTGTCGTAGGCGGCGAGGATCGTGGTGATGCCTCCGATGCCGCTGCCCACGACGACGCCGAGCCGCTCGGGGTCGACCTTGTCGATCGCGGCGTGCGCCCACGCCTCGCGGGCCGCGACCAGGGCGAACTGCTCGGCCCGGTCCAGCCGCCGTGACTCCGGCCGGGGCAGGACCTCGGTCGGGTCCACGGCGGAGAGACCGGCGAACTTCACCGGGACGGAGTCGACCCAGTCGGCCGTGATGGTGCTTACCCCCGACTGACCGGCGAGGAGCGCCGACCAGGTCGAGGCGACGTCCCCACCGAGGGGCGTGGTCGCGCCGAGCCCGGTGACGACGACGCGTACCTGGTCTGTACTCACTGCTGCGCTCCTTGTGAATCGCTGGTCAAATCGGTCGGGGGAGAAAGCCGGGACGTCTCAGTTCTGGATGAAGTTGATGACGTCCTTGACGGTCTTGAGGTGCTTGAGCTGGTCGTCCGGGATCTCGACGCCGAACTCGTCCTGAGCGGCGACGGCGATCTCGACCATGGACAGCGAGTCGATGTCGAGGTCGTCGACGAAGCTCTTCTCCGGGGTGACCTCGGTGGCCGGGATCCCGGTGATCTCATTGATGATCTTGCCGATGCCGGCGAGGATCTCCTGCTCGGTCAGAGCCATGTCGCGTGTTCTCCTTGCGATCGGTTTTCTTCTTTGTTTCCCGCGCGGCGGGGCCGCGCGGAAGCTCTAGGGGAGATGCTTCAGGGGATCTCGATGACCTGGCCCGCGTAGGTCAGGCCCGCGCCGAAGCCCAGCAGCAGGGCGAGCCCGCCCGACCGCACCTCGCCGCGCTCGATCATCCGGGACAGGGCCAGCGGGATCGAGGCTGCGGAGGTGTTGCCCGCCAGGACGATGTCCTTGGCGACGACGGCGTTGTCCGCGCCGAGCTTGCGGGCGATCGTCTCGATGATGCGGAGATTGGCCTGGTGGGGCACGAAGGCCGCGAGGTCGGCCGGGTCCACCCCGGCGCGGTCGCAGATCTCCTTGGCGATGGGGTGAAGCGCGGTGGTCGCCCAGCGGAACACGGTCTGGCCCTCCTGGTGCAGGAAGGAGTCGCGGTCCTTGATGATGATCGCGTCGAACTTGTCGCCGGCGCTGCCCCACACGACGGGACCGATCCCCGGCGTGTCGGAGGGGCCGACGACCGCGGCGCCCGCGCCGTCGGCGAAGATCACCGCAGTGGCCCGGTCGGTCCAGTCGATCCACTGGGAGAGCTTCTCGGTGCCGACGACGAGCACGTGGGTGGCCGAGCCCGCGCGGATCGCGTCGTTGGCGACCGCGAGCGCGTAGCAGAAGCCCGAGCAGGCGGTGTTGACGTCGAACGCGCCGGGGGCGTCGATGCCGAGCCGCGTGGCCACCCGGCCGGCGGCGTTGGGGATCTGCGTCTCCAGCGTGCAGGTGGCGACGATCACCAGGTCGATGTCGGAGGCCGCCAGGCCGCTCGCGGCGAGGGCCTTGCCGCCCGCCTGCACGGCCAGGTCGATCTCGGACTCGCTGTCCGGGGCGATCCGGCGTTCCTTGATGCCGACGCGGCTCTGGATCCAGGCGTCGTCGGTCTCCATGGTCGCCGACAGGTCGTCGTTGGTGACCACGTTGGAAGGCTGGTAGTGACCGAAGGCCAGGATTCTCGCGCCCGGCGCGCCCTGTGAGATCTTCATTCGTCGATCACCGTTCCTCATGCGACCCGAGGGCGGCTCGCGCGGCCTCGAGGTCGTCGGGGGTCTTCAGGGCGACGGTCGTCACCCCGCGCAGAGCACGCTTGGCCAGGCCGGTGAGCGTGCCGCCGGGGACAAGTTCGATCATCGTCGTGACACCGCGCTCGGCCATCGTGGCCATGCAGGCGTCCCAGCGCACCGGGTTGGCGACCTGGGTGACCAGGCGCTCCATGAACTCGGCGCCGCTCGTGACCGCCGCGCCGTCGCTGTTGGACAGCAGCGTGACGGAGGGGTCGGCCGGCGTGATACCCGCGGTGGCCTCGCGCAGGCGGCTCGCCGCGGAGGCCATGTGCTCGGTGTGGAACGCGCCGGCGACCGACAGCGCGATCACCCGGGCCCGCGCGGGCGGCTCGGCCTTGAACGCGGCCAGCTGCTCCAGCGTGCCGCCGATCACGATCTGCCCGGCGCCGTTGATGTTGGCGGGGGTGAGCCCCTTGTCGGCGATGGCCGCGAGGACCTCCTCCTCGACGCCGCCGAGAACGGCGGACATGCCGGTCTCGGTGATCGTCGCTGCCTTGGCCATGGCCTGGCCGCGCTCGCGGACGAGGCCGACGGCCTGCTCGGGGGTGATCACCCCGGCCAGGGCGGCGGCGGTGAACTCGCCCACGCTGTGCCCGGCGACGATGTCGGGGGAGGCCCCGAGAACCTCGGCGACGGCCAGGCCGGCGGCCACGAGCAGTGGCTGCGCGACGGCGGTGTCACGGATCTCGTCCGCGTCGGCGGTGGTCCCGTAGGCGATCAGATCGAGGCCGGCCAGCTCCGACCAAGCGGTCAGCCGATCGGCCACGCCCGGGAGTTCGAGCCATGGACTGAGAAAGCCTGGGGTCTGGGCACCCTGGCCCGGAGCGACGATGACGAGCACAAAATCCAGCCTGCCCTGTAGAGGTTCACTACATGGATAGAGATCCAGACGAAGTTTGTCCCTACTTCTTTGTAGGGAAGCTACAGCGAGAGTTTCGCGAAGGTTAAGTAAAGAGCTCTAAACCACCGGCGTTTCGGACAGACGCCCGAGGATCAGCCCCACCTGGAGGGTGAAGGCGGACCGCCCCTCGGTCGGCTGGTAGCCGGTCAACTCCGTGATCTTACGAAGACGGTAGCGCACCGTGTTCGGATGGACGAACAACAGCCGGGCCGTCGCCTCCAGGGAGGTGCCCTGCTCCAGGTAGGTCGCGAGGGTGTCGAGGAGCGGCGTGCCGATCAGCGGCAGGTAGACGTTCTCGATCAACTGCGCCCTGGCGTCGCCGTCGCCGTCGATGGCCCGCTCGGCCAGCAGGTCCTCGGCGTGGACCGGCCTGGGCGCGTCCGGCCACCCCGCGGCGGCCCGCAGCCCGGCCATCGCCGCCCGCGCCGAGCTGGCGGCCGAGTGCAGGTCGGCCACCTCGGGCCCGATCACGATCGGGCCGGGGCCGAAGCGCGGCACCACGTGCCTGGCCGCCGCGGCGACGCTGTCCGCCCCGCCCACGATCACGATCAGCCGGTCCCCCTGCACCCCGGCCAGCATGTCCAGGCCCGACCTGCGGCCCCGGTCGCGCAGCGCGTCGATCACCGCCTGCGGGTCGTCGTCCGGGGTCTGCCCGGCCAGCACCACGACGGGAGCGGAGGTCCAGCCGAGCGCGGCGGCCCACGAGTGCAGGCCGTCGTCGACCTCGCCCCTGACCAGGGCGTCCACGATCAGCGCCTCCAGCCGCGCGTCCCAGGCCCCGCGGGCCTCGGCCTCCCGCGCGTACACCTGCGCGGCGGCGAACGCGACGTCGCGGGTGTAGCGGAGCATCGCCTGCTGGAGCTGGTCCTCCCCGCCGGGCGCGGCCAGATCCCCGGTCTGCGCCTCGACCACCTCGACCACGACCCGCACGATGTCGACGGTCTGCTGCAGCGAGATGGACCGCTTCAGCTCCCTGGGCGCGGTGCCGAAGAACTCGATGCTGGGCGTCGGGCGACCCTCGCCCGCGTGCTGGAACCACTCCACGAACGCGGCGATCCCGGCCTGGGCCACCAGCCCGACCCAGGACCTGTCCTCAGCCGACAGGGCACGGAACCACATGAGCCGGTCGTCCATCCGGGACATGGCGGCCGTGCCCAGCGTGCCCATGGCCCGCTCCAACCGGCGGGTGGTGTCCTCCCGGATCCGGTCCGAGTCGAGATCACTCCCGTCTTCCCCGGTCACGACGTCGCTGTTGCTGAACCCTCGCTCGTTCCGCTCCCTCACGCCACTAAGAGTGCCAGGTCGCGCGAGATGCGCCAGCCGCGGTCACGGACAGCGCGCGCCCCCCGGTCTTGTACGTCCCGCACGAACCGGTCCTGTACGTCCCGCACGAACCGGTCCCGCACGTCCCGTACGAACCGGCCTCGTGCGTTCCGCGAACCGGCCTCGTACGTCCCGCGGGAACCGGTCCCGTACGTCCGCCGGGGCGCGGACGTACGGAACGGGGTCGTGCCCGCGCCCCGGCGCGGCCGGACGGACGGATGTGCGAGGGGCTCAGATGACCGCGACGGCGGTGATCAGCCCGATGGCCAGGTGGGTGACCGCGAGCAGCCGGGCGCCCGGCTGGAGCTCCGGCTCCGTGACCAGCTCGCGCACCGAGATGCCGGCCACCTTGTCGAACGCGAGCATCGCCACGGTCTGCACGGCGATGCCGACCAGGCCGAAGACCAGCGTCGCGAGCAGGCCCTCGTGCAGGGCGCCGCCCGAGGACCAGATGGAGGCCGCCACGATCAGCCCGACGGCCGCCAGCCCCGAGCCGGTGAGCAGGGTCGCGTTGGGGTTGCGCTCCTCCTTGATGAGCTTGCTGAGCTTGCCGGGGGTGACCAGGTCGATCACGTAGAAGCCGACGATCAGCAGGATCACGCCGAGCGCGGCGTACGAGGCGATCGCGAGCGCGCCGCGCCCGAGGGTCTCGGCGAGCGAGACCGTCACGTCGGACAGCGCGGGCGGCGTGGGCGGCGCGGGGGTGGGACTCATGTGTTGTTTCTCTTTCCGGGACTCAGAGTTCGATGCGGTGCGGGACGAATGACGACGTGTCGTCGGTGATGAACCCCGAGGTCTCGCGGATGCCGACACCCGCCGCCTCGTCGTGGACGACCCAGGCGCCGAGCACGGGGCGCCAGCCCTCGAAGACGGGCAGCGCCTGGAACTCCTGGTAGACGTATCCCTCGGCGCCGTAGCCGCCGGGGGTCTCGACGTGCTCGCCGGGGGTGACGATCCGCATGTTGGCGCCCTCGCGGCCGAGCAGCGGCTTGACGATGTACGAGGACATGTCGCGGGGGCCGTCGAGGTAGGCGGGCAGCAGGTTCGGGTGGTGCGGGTACAGCTCCCAGAGCACCGCGAGCAGCGCCTTGTTGGACAGCAGCATCTTCCACAGCGGCTCGATCCAGGTCGTCGAGACCTGCTGGCGCACCGCCCGCGCCCCGAACGGGTCGGCGACGGCCCACTCCCACGGGTACAGCTTGCAGAGCGAGCGGATCACCCTGCGCTCCATGTCGACGAAGCGGAGGTTGAGGTCGTCCCAGCCGATGTCCTCCATGGCCACCGCGACTGTCTTGAGCCCCGCCTGGTCGGCGGTCTCCTGCAGGTAGGCGAGGGTCATCACCTCCTCGCCCGACTCGTCCATGTTGGTCCAGGCGAAGTGCGTGGGCCCGGTGGGCAGGCCGGTCGAGATCTGCTGCCACCTGGCGATCAGCCGCTCGTGGATGGAGTTCCACTGGTCGTCGTCCGGGTAGCGGTCGCGCAGCCAGAACCACTGCACCACCGAGCTCTCCAGGAGGCTGGTGGGGGTGTCGGCGTTGTACTCCAGCATCTTGGCGGGGCCGGTCCCGTCGTAGCGCAGGTCGAAACGGCCGAACAGGTGCGGGTCGTTCCGCTCCCAGGAGGCGGCGACCTCCGGGGCCAGCCACTCGGGGATCGCGAAGTCGGCGTAGCGGCCCTTGGCGACGACGTGCTCCACGGCGTGCAGGCACATCCGGTGCAGCTCCTCGACCTGGTTCTCCAGGTCGAGGACCTCGTCCATGGAGAAGACGTACTGGACGGCCTCGTCCCAGTACGGGCGGTCGAGGCCCTTGGGGTGGGCCGAGCGGTGGTAGGCGAGGCCGTGGCCCTCGATGACGCTCTCCCAGTCGTCGCGGGGGAGCGAGGTCTCGCGTCTCATCTCCTGCTCACCTGCTGCTCATCGGGCCGGATCAGCTTCCGCCGCCCGATCCGCCGCGCCCGCCGAAGCCGCCCCGCTGGATCACCGTGCCCTTACGGCTGGTGATGTGGACGTCCGAGGGACGCACGGTGGTGCCCTGCCGGATGTGGGTGCCGGACCTGATGCCACCGTAGTACCAGCCGTAGGCGCCCCGTGACCCGTAGTAGTGCCTGTCGTCGTCGCAGTGGTCCTCGTCCACGACCGCGTAGGTGCCGTCCGGCTGCCGGCTGTTGAGGTCGACGCACTCGGCGCCCACCTCCTCGTAGTCCTCCTGCGCGGAGCAGTAGCCGATCAGCAGCAGGGAGACGACACCGATCCCGGTGATGGTGATCGCCTTGGAGGCCTTGAAGCCCGAGGACTTGGGGGGCGTTCTGCCCGAAGGGCTCTGCGGTGAGGCCAGTGGGTGTTTTGGTCGTGCGGCCATCGAGCTCCAATGAGATGCGTCGCCACAGGCTATCGATGGGGTTTTGTCTGTTCAACCGTCATCCGGATCTTTCGCGGGAAATCACCGCCGCCCGGGCTCACAGCCGTACGGTGACCACCAGCCCCCCGCCGGGACGGGGACGGGCCTCGGCGGAGCCGCGGTGGGCCTGGGCGATCGCGCGGACGATGGACAGGCCGAGGCCGGCGCCCCCGGCCGAGCCGGTGCGGTCGTGGTCGAGGCGGCGGAACGGCTCGAAGAGGTCCTCGACCCGGCCCGAGGGGACGACGCGGCCGGTGTTCTCCACGGTGACGACGCTTCCCCAGCGGTCGCTGCGGGTGCGCAGGACGACCAGGGCGCGCTCGTCGTTGTACTTCACGGCGTTGTCCAGCAGGTTGCCGATCATCCGCTCCAGGAGCACCGGGTCACCCTCCGCCGGGGCCGGGCGCAGGTCGGCGGTCGTCTCGGGAACCGAGGTCATCGCGCTCGCCGCGAGCTCGGCGAGGTCCACGGGCAGGCGTTCGGCCGGCTCGCGCTCGCTCTGCGCGAGCAGGAGCAGGCCCTCGATCAGCCGCTCCTGGCGGGCGTTGGCGTTCAGCAGCTCGGTACCGACCGTCCTGACCTGCCGGGGCAGCTCGGGGTCGGTCATGGAGACCTGGAGCAGCGCCCGGTTGATCGCCAGGGGGGTGCGCAGCTCGTGGGAGGCGTTGGCGACGAACCTGCGCTGGCTGTCGAAGGCGCGGCTGAGGCGTTCCAGCATGGAGTCGAAGGTGTCGGCCAGGTCCCGGATCTCGTCGCGGGGACCTCCCAGGGCGATCCGCTCGTGCAGGGTGCTCTCCGACAGGCGGCGGGCCGCCTCGGTCATCGTCTGCAGCGGGGCCATCGCCCGGCGGGCCACGATCCAGCCGATCGCCAGCCCGGCCACCCCGACGACGGCGACCGCCAGCAGGGACCACTGGAGCATCGACCCCATCACGTCCTCGCGGTACTGGCTTCGCGCGTCGCTGACGGCCCGCAGGAAGAGCGTGTCCTTGGGCAGCATCACCACGGACGGCTGCGCCGACGGTTTCAGGGCCGCCAGCGCCTCCGGGACCCCCTGGACGGTCATCTTCGCGGGCCGGGAGAGCACGTCCTGCACGAACAGGTAGTTGACCCCGACGAGCACGACCCCCACCCCGAAGAACAGGCTGCCGTAGACCAGGGTCAGGCGCAGCCGCACCGAGACGCGCCGCGAGGTCAAAGCCGGTATCCCGACCCGGTCACCGTCTCCACCACCGGCGGGGCGCCGAGCTTCTTGCGCAGGGTCATCACGGTGACCCTGACCGAGTTGGTGAAGTGGCTGATGTTCTCGTCCCATGCCTTCTCCAGGAGGTCCTCGGCGCTGACCAGGCCGCCGTCCGCGCGCATCAGGATTTCCAGTACCGCGAACTCCTTGGGGCTCAGCGCCACGTACCGGCCGTCGCGGAAGACCTCGCGGCGGCCGGGGTCCAGGGTGATGCCCGCCCTGCTCAGCACCGGCGGCACCGACTGGGGAGACCGGCGGGCCAGCGCGCGCAGCCGGGCGACCAGTTCGGGGAAGTCGAAGGGTTTGGTGAGGTAGTCGTCGGCGCCGATCGACAGGCCCTCGACCTTCGAGCGCAGGTCACCGGCGGCGGTCAGCATGATGATCCTGGCGGGGATCCGGCCGGCCACGAGGCGGCGGCAGACCTCGTCCCCGTGCAGCACCGGCAGGTCCCGGTCCAGCACGATCACGTCGTAGTCGTTGACCGCCGCCCGCTCCAGCGCCGCGTCGCCGTCGTAGACGACGTCCACGGCCATGGTCTCCCGGCGCAGGCCGGTCGCCACGATGTCGGCGAGCACCCGCTCGTCCTCCGCAATGAGCACTCGCATGGATGTCATCCTGCTTTTCCGTGGCTAAACATCAGATAAAGGGTCCCCGGCCCGCGCCGTTCAGGCGGTGCTGAGGGCGAGGCCCGTGCCGTTCAGGCGGTGCTGAGGGTGAGGCCCGTGCCGTTCAGGCGGTGCTGAGGGTGAGGGTCGGCGACATGCGCGCCGCGCGCATCGCGGGGTAGATCCCCGCGACGGTCCCGGCCAGCAAGGTCGCCCCGGCACTGCCCGCCAGGGCCCAGAGGGGAACCACGGCGGGCAGGCCGCCCACGGCCGCGTACCCGACCGTCACCAGCGTCCCCAGCACCGCCCCCGCGGCGCCGCCCGCGCCGGACAGCAGCAGCGACTCGGCCAGGAACTGGGCGCGCACCTGGCCCCTGGTGGCGCCGAGCGAGCGCCGCAGGCCGATCTCCCCCCGGCGCTCCAGGACCGAGATGACCATGGTGTTGGCCACCCCCACCCCGCCGACCAGCAGCGCCACCCCGCCGAGGCCGAGCAGCAGGCCGGTGAGGGCCCCGTCGGCCGCCGCCCTGGCCACCAGCGCGTCGGACGGCCGGCTGACCTCCACCTCCTCGGGGTTCTCCGGGTTGACGGTCCTGGGCAGCACCTCCCGTACGTCGCCGACGGCCTCGTCGGCCGAGCGGGTGTAGAGCGTGGTCGGGTGGCCGTCGAAGCCCAGGTGGGTACGGGCGGCCTCGAAACCGGTCAGCACGGACCGGTCGATCTCCGGGGCGAGCGGCGAGGGAGCCAGGACGCCGACGACCGTCCACCACTGCCTGCCGATCCAGACCTGGTCGCCCACGTCCCGCAGGCCCAGCCGCGAAGCCGCCATCGCTCCGAGCACCACCGCCCGCTGCTCTCCCGTCGCCCGGTTGAGCCAGGCGCCTCGCTCGATCCGGGTCTGGAGCGTGGCCGGCAGGTCCAGCGAGGCCGCCCGGACGGCGATCCCGCCGGTGTGCTCCCGGGGGATCGCGGGGGTCCGCCGCACGCTCTCGCCGGTGTCGCCCGTGGCGCTCGCGCTCGTCACGGGGCCGATCCCGGCGGCCATGGCGACCGATCTCTCGGGCAGCGTGGCCGCGTCGCCGAAGAGGGTCTGGCCGGGGGTGACGGTGAGCAGGTTCGTACCGAGCCGGTCGAGCTCGTCGAGGAGCCTGGCCTTGCCGGAGGAGGAGATCCCGACGACCGAGACCATGGTGGCGACGCCGAGCGCGATGCCGAGCGCCGACAGCACCACCCGTCCCGGCCGGGTCCGCAGCCCGGACGCCCCCACCCGCAGCAGGTCCGCCCAGCCGAGCCGCCCCGGCGCCAGGTCACGCCCGGTCCCGGCGCTCATGCCGTACCCCCCGTGCTCCCCGCGCGGGTCATGCCGAGAGGCCGCTCGTCGGCGACGATCACACCGTCGCGCAGCCTGACGCGGCGCGGGGCGGCGGCGGCCACCTCCTCGTCGTGGGTGATGATCGCCACTGTGGTGCCGGAGGCGTTGAGCTCGCGCAGGATCGCCAGCACGTCCTGGCCCGAGGAGGTGTCGAGGTTCCCCGTCGGCTCGTCGGCCAGCAGCAGCGACGGTCCTCCGGCCACCGCCCTGGCCACCGCGACCCGCTGGCACTCGCCACCGGACAGCTCGTGCGGCCGGTGGGCCAGCCGGTGCCCGAGACCGACACGCCCGAGCGCCTCGGCGGCCCGTTCCCGCCGCTCCCGGCGCGGGACGCCGCCGTACAGCATCCCGTCGGCGACGTTGTCGAGCGCGCTGACCCCGGCAGCCAGGTGGAACCGCTGGAAGACGAAGCCGATGTGCCGGGCGCGCAGCGCGGACAGCTCCCTGTCGGGAAGCGTTCCCGCGTCGTGCCCGGCGATGCGGACGGTCCCGGCCGAGGGGCGGTCGAGAGTGCCGATCAGGTGGAGCATGGTGGACTTTCCCGACCCCGACGGGCCGACGATGGCGACGAGCTCGCCCGCGTCCACCCGCAGGTCCACACCCCGCAGGGCGCGTACGCCGCCCGGGTAGCTCTTCTCCGCCCCCGACAGCTCGATCACCGCCCGTCGCCCGGCCCGCACGGCGGGGTCCTGTACGGGGTTCCGGGAGGCCGGGTTCTGTACGGCGGGGTCCTGTACGGCGGGGTCCTGTGCGAGGTTCCGGGAGGCCGGGTCCTGCGCGGCGGGGAGGGGCGGTCGTTCGAGGTTCCGGCTCATGACCGCGGCACCTCGGCCTTCATGCCCTCGGCGAGACCGCTCCCCGAGACCTCGACGCGGCCCGCCGCGAACAGGCCGGTCTCGACCGGGACGATCCGGCCACCCTCCAGGCGCAGGCCGTACCCGCCCTCGCGCAGGGCGAGCAGGGCCTCGACCGGTACCGACAGCACGTCCGCGTGCCGCTCGCTGCGGAGGTTCACCGTCACGGGGGCCTGGTCCAGGCGGCCGAGGTCGCCGGGGTCGTCCAGGGTGACGTCGAGGTCGACGGTGGACTCGCCGGTCGGCTGCCCGTTCTGCCGCACGGGCTCGGCGACCGTGCCGACCGAGGTGATCCGGCCCCTGCCCTCACCGCCGCCCGGCAGGTCCACCGTCACCCGGGCGCCGATCCTGGCGAGCCGCTGGTCGTCGGAGTCGAGGTCGACGTGGACGACCCTGCGGGTGCTCGTCGTGGTCACCACGGACCGGCCGGCCGCGGTCCCGGCCTCCGCGACCACCTCGGCGATCCTGACCGGACCCGAGGCGACCACGACCTGCGCCGCGCCGACCGTGCCGGTCTCGGCCAGGCCCGCCTCCTCCTGCCACTCCCGTACGGCCTGCTCGGTCCGCCAGGAGAAGTCGCCGTCGACGGTCCCGGGGTCGTGGCCGAGGGCTTGGAGGTTGCGTTCCAGCTGCTCGACGTCCTTGCCACCGGTCCCGGAGGACAGAGTGCGGTATATCGGTATATCGCCGTACATGAGGATCACCGGCCTGCCGTCCACCCGGTAGAGCCAGCCGCCCCGGCGCACGACGGCGCCCGCCTTCCTGACCCGGGTCACCGTTCCGGGGGCGTGGTTGGGCAGTTCCCTGCGGCCCGCGTAGCCGAGCGTGCCGTCCACCGCCTCGGTGTCCACCAGATCCGAGCGGGTGATCTCGGCCACCGGCGCCGGGGCCGCCGAGGCGGCGGCCGGGACTTCGTCCTGGCCGGTCAGCGCGACCGCCGTCACGCCCCCCGCGCCGAGGAGGACCGCCGCGGCCGTCCCGGCGAGGACCCCGCCCCGCCTCACGGCCGCTTCCCGAGACCGCCGCCGGGCAGGTGCTTCTGGCAGGTGTCGATCGCCTTCCTCGTCCGCGGCGATCGCGGATCCATCCCCTCGCCCCCGATGCGGACCGGGCCCCCCGAGAAGTCGGGGTCTTTCATGTCGACCCCGTTCTCCCGCATGCACCGGGCGAACCTCAGGAGGGCGTCCTGGGTCTTCGGGTCGTTCAGCATTTTCTTTCCGGAACCGATCGGATTGTATTTACGGCAGGCATCCGACGCCTTTTTCAGGGTCGCGTCGTCGGTCTTTCCGCGCAGCATCACGTTGCCGCCGCCAGGTTCCGGATCGGGCATGTCGACCCCGTTCTCCCGCATGCACTGGGCGAATTTCAGCCCGTCGGCCTGCGGCGACGCGGAAGAGGACGCGGAGGGGGCGGCCGAGGTGGCCGTTTCCCCGGCGGAGGCGACCTTCGCGCCCCCCGCCTGCCCGCACCCGGCCAGCGTCGCCAAAGAGATGAGCGCCGCAGCTGTCACGTATTTGTTCATCGCCATTCCCTTCGTATGGGAACAGGTATAGCGAAGACCCTGTTAAAAACTCCCTAAGCGAATTCGCTTAACTCGTCCTTACATCCGCGGTCCGGTGGAGGGGGGCGATCGCCGCCGTCCGGGTGTGTAATGTTCTGGCAAAGCACAGGGGGCGAGGGGTTCGCGGTGCCGGAGATCAGACCGTTGCGGCCGGGGGACCCGCCGCGACTGGGGAAGTACGCGCTCAGGGGCAGGCTGGGGGAGGGCGGGCAGGGGGTCGTCTACCTCGGGGAGTCCGAGGACGGCGAGCGCGCCGCCGTCAAGCTGCTGCACGTGCGCTTCACCGAGGAGACCCACGCGCGCTCCCGCTTCGCCCGCGAGCTGGCGGCGGCCCGCAGGGTGGCCGCCTTCTGCACCGCCCGGGTGCTCGCCGCCGACCTCGACGGCGAGGCGCCCTACATCGCGAGCGAGCTGATCGAGGGCCCCTCGCTGCGCGAGATCGTCGAACGCGACGGGCCACTGGCCGGGGAGGCGCTCGAACGCCTCGCCGTCGGCACCGCCACCGCCCTGACCGCGATCCACCACGCGGGCATCGCGCACCGCGACTTCAAACCCGACAACGTCCTGCTCGCCACGGACGGCCCGCGCGTCGTCGACTTCGGCATCGCGAAGATCATCGACGAGAGCGGGACGATCACCACCCGCGCGGTCGGCACCCCCGCCTACATGGCGCCCGAGCAGATCGCCGGAGAGCGGGTGGGTTTCCCCGCCGACGTGTTCGCCTGGGGCTCGACCATCCTCTTCACCGCCACCGGCAAGGCTCCCTTCGGGAGCGACACGATCGTGGCGACGCTCAACCGGGTCATCAACCACGAGGCCGACCTGAGCGGCCTGCCCGACGGGCTGCGCGAGGTCGTCGCCGCCTGCCTGCGCAAGGACCAGAGACTCCGGCCCACCTCGGACGTGCTGCTGAAACGCCTGCTCGGCCACCCGGTGGACGAGGCGGAGACCCCTGAGGCCTCGCAGGAGGAGCTGGCCGAGGGCGCGAAGGCCGCCACCGGGGACCTGACCCGGCCGGAGGAACCGGCCGGGTCGGACCCCCGGCGGCGACGCCGGTCGGCGGTCGTCGCCGCGATCGCCGGCGGGATCGCGGTCCTCGGCGCGGCGGGTGTCCTGCTGGCCGTCGAGCTCGGCATCGCACAGGGCGACCGGATCGAGCCCACCCGCCCACCGGTCGCCCAGCCGTCGGCGTCCCCCTCGCCGACGCCGGCCCCGGAGGTCTCCACCGGCTCGCCGCTTCTCGACCGGATCGGGGACACCGGCAGGCTCCGGGTGGGGTTCAGGAAGGGCCTGCCTGGGATCTCGCTGGGGGAGAACCCGCCCCGGGGGTTCGAGGCCGACGTGGCCGCCCACCTCGCCGGAGCCCTGGGAGTGCCCGACGGCGGGCTCGAATTCCTGTCCGTGGGGATCGACGACCGCGAGAGGGACGTGGAAAGGGGCAGGGTCGACCTCGTGATTGCCAACTTCTCGATCGACGGAGCCGACCGCCGCCGCGTCGCCTTCGCCGGGCCGTACTACATCGCCCACCGCGACGTGCTCGCCCGCGCCAGCGAGAGGATCGACACGCTGAAGGAGCTGCGCGGCAAGAGGATCTGCCTGTCACCGGGCCAGACCACGGGCACGATGATCCGGGAGAGGGGCGTCGACTTCGTCGCCGTACGGGCGCTCGACCCCGCGCAGTGCGCGTCCCAGGTGGCCGACGGCAGCGCCGACGCCATGGTCGGGGACGACCTGCTGATCGCCGGCTTCGGCGCCCGGCTGCGCGACGTCAAGGTCGAGATCGCCGGGCTCAGGCTCACCACCGAGAGGTACGGCGTCGCGCTCAGGTCCGGGGACCCCGTGGCGTGCCGGAAGATCAACGAGGTGATCACCTCCATGTACGCGGACGGGACCATGGAGCGTCTGCTCGAAGAGCACCTGGGCAGGGTCGGCTTCCGCTTCGAGACCGAGCGGCCCCGTCTGGAGACCTGCTGAGGTCGGTTCGCTCAGAGCAGGCCCGTTTCCGCCTGGAGACCTCGAGCCGGCCCGCTTCGGGACCGTGCGGCCCCGTCTGGAGACCTGCCGGGGCCCGGCGGGGATCCGCCGGGTGTCTCCCGGGACGTCGCGTCACGAGCCGGTGCAGACGACCCCCCTGTCCGGGACCTTCCCGTCGATCAGGTAGGCGTCGATCGCCTTCTTGACGCACGCGTCACCGGACAGGTAGGCGCCGTGTCCCTCGCCCTTGTAGGTCACCAGCACGCCCGTCCTGAGCTCCGCCGTCAGCTTCGGCGCCCACTCGTACGGCGTGGCGGGGTCGCCGGTGCCGCCGACCACCAGGATCGGCGCCGAGCCCGTGGCGTTGATCCGCCTGGCCTCGTCGCTGCCGGGGACCGGCCACATCGAGCAGATCAGGCCCATTCCCGCGCCGCCGAACAGCGGGGAGACCTTCAGCGTCTCGTCCTCCAGCGCGTTCAGCTGCTCGGGGGTGGGCCGCTCCGCGGTGTCCGCGCAGCTGATCGCGGGGAAGCTGCTCATGAGCGTCGTGTAGCTCCCGTCGGGCTGGCGACCGCTGTAGCTGTCGGACAGCGCCAGCAGGATCCGCCCGTCGCCCTTGATCGCCTGGCCCAGCGCCTGGTCCAGCAGCGGCCAGGTCGCCTTCGAGTACAGCGCGGCGGCGATGCCGGTGCCCGCCAGCCCCTGCGTCAGGAGGCGCTTGCCGACCTTGAGCGGCTTGTCGTTCAGCTCGTCCATGAGCTTCCTGACGTTCTTGTCGGCGATGGTCGCGTCGCTGCCGATCTCGCACTCGCGGGGCTGCTTCGCGCAGTCCTTCAGGAAGGCCTCGTAGGCGTGCTGGAACCCCTTCGTCTGGACCATCGTGCGCGTCGCCAGGGTGACGCTCGGGTCCAGCGGGGCGTCCAGCACGAACCGGCCCACGTTCTTCGGGAACCTGGTCGCGTAGACCGCGCCGAGCTGCGTCCCGTACGAGATGCCGAAGTAGTCCAGCTGCTTCTCGCCCAGGGCCGCGCGGAGGCGGTCCATGTCCGCGGCGGCGTTCACGGTGCCGATGTAGGGCAGCAGCCTGCCGGAGGTCTGCCGGCAGGCCGTCACGAACTCCTTGGTGGTCTCCCGGCTCTTGGCGCGCTCGGCCTCGTCGGCGGGCAGGGTGTCCATCGCGGTGAACCGCTCTATCACCGCGCTGTCCCCGCACCTGACACCGGAGCTGCGGCCGACCCCGCGCGGGTCGAAGCTGACCAGGTCGTAGCGGCTGTTCAGGGTGGTGAAGGCCTTGGCGGCCTGGCTCATGGTGTCGACGCCCGAGGCGCCGGGGCCGCCGAAGTTGAAGACCAGCGAGCCGATCCGCCTGCCGGGGTCCGCGGCCTTGACGCGGATGACGGCGATCTCGATGGACTCGCCGTCCGGCCTGGCGTAGTCGAGCGGGACCTTGAGCTTCCCGCACTGCTGGGCGGGGTTCTGCTTGGAGGGGGTCTCGCCGCCGGGCCGCTTGATGTCGGTGCACGGGCCCCAGGCGATCGACTCCGCGGGGGTGGCCGTCGTCGTCGGGGTGGCGACCGGTCCGGTGGTGCCCGAGACGGTACTGCCCTCGACGGTCCCGCCGCTGCCGGCGTCGTCCCCGCCGGAGCCGCCACCGCAGGCGGAGAGCACGGTCGACAGGGCCGTGACCGTCACGGCCACTCTAAGGATTCTTGCCATGGAACAGCTCTCCCCTGGAATCGTTCGCCGGGGGGAGCGACTAACACTAACCGGGCGGGCCCTCCATGGAAAAGGAGAACCCGCCCGGGGACGATCAAACTCCCATGGACTGGGTGTCGTTGCTCTCGGCGCCCGCGGCCTCGGTGACGCCGTTCTTCAGGTGGTACATGGAGATGGCGTCGCCCAGCACCTCCTGGTCGAGCTCGCCCCGGTTGACCAGCTGGGTGAGCACCGCCAGGGTGATCGAGGCCGCGTCCACGTGGAAGTGGCGGCGCAGCGCCGACCGGGTGTCCGACAGGCCGAAGCCGTCGGTGCCGAGCGAGCTCCAGTCACCGGGAACCCACTGGGCGATCTGGTCCTGGACCGCCCGCATGTAGTCGCTCACGCCCACGAACGGCCCCTGGGCCCCCGACAGCGCCTGCGTGACGTACGGCACGCGCTTCTCGGCGTCGGGGTTGAGCATGTTGTGCTCCTCGGCGGCGAGCGCGTCGCGGCGCAGCTCCGCCCAGGAGGTGGCCGACCACACCTCGGCCGCCACGCCCCAGTCCTCGGCCAGCATCCGCTGGGCCTCCATGGCCCACGGCCCGGCCACGCCGGACGAGAGGATGTTGGCCTTCGGCCCGGACACGGACGGAGCCGGGGCGAACCTGTACAGGCCCTTGAGCAGGCCCGCCACGTCCAGGTCCGCGGGCTCGGCGGGCTGGAGGTAGGGCTCGTTGTAGACGGTCAGGTAGTAGAAGACGTTCTCCGGCTCCTCGCCGTACATCCTCCGCAGGCCGTCCTTGATGATGTGGGCCACCTCGAACCCCCACGACGGGTCGTAGGAGATCGCCGCCGGGTTCGTCGAGGCGATCAGCGGGGTGTGGCCGTCCTCGTGCTGCAGGCCCTCGCCGTTCAGCGTGGTGCGGCCGGCGGTGGCGCCGAGCAGGAAGCCCCGGCCCATCTGGTCGGCGAGCTGCCACATCTGGTCGGCGGTGCGCTGCCAGCCGAACATCGAGTAGAAGATGTAGATCGGGATCATGTGCTCGCCGTGCGTGGCGTACGACGAGCCGACCGCGATCGTGGAGGCCATCGAGCCCGACTCGCTGATGCCCTCGTGCAGGATCTGACCCTCGGTCGACTCCTTGTACGACAGCAGCAGTTCGCGGTCGACCGCCTCGTACGTCTGGCCGTGCGGCGAGTAGATCTTCGCCGTCGGGAAGATCGCGTCGAGACCGAAGGTGCGCGCCTCGTCCGGGATGATCGGCACGAACCGGTGGCCGATCTCCTTGTCGCGCATGAGGTCCTTGAGCAGGCGGACGAACGCCATGGTGGTGGCGACGTTCTGCTTGCCGGAGCCCTTCTTCAGCTGCGCGTAGGCGGCGTCGCCGGGAAGCTTGACCGGCTTGGCGCGCGTCACGCGCTTGGGCAGGAAACCGCCCAGGGCCGCGCGCCGCTCCTTCATGTACTGGATCTCGGGGTCGTTCTCGCCCGGGTGGAAGTACGGGGGGAGGTCGCCCTCGAGGGCGGAGTCGGGGATCGGCAGGTAGAGCCGGTCGCGGAACTCCTTCAGGTCGGCCTTCGACATCTTCTTCATCTGGTGCGTCGCGTTGCGCGCCTCGAAGTCCTTGCCGAGGGTCCAGCCCTTGATGGTCTGGGCGAGGATGACCGTCGGCTGGCCGACGTGCTCGCGGGCCGCCTTGTAGGCCGCGTACACCTTGCGGTAGTCGTGGCCGCCGCGCGACAGCTTGCGGATGTCCTCGTCCGACAGGTGCTCGACCATCTTGCGCAGGCGCGGGTCGTCACCGAAGAAGTTCTCGCGGATGTATCCGCCGGCCTCGACGGAGTACGTCTGGAATTGGCCGTCGGGGACGGTGTTCATCTTGTTGACCAGCACGCCGTCGACGTCGGCCGCGAGAAGCGGGTCCCAGTCGCGGCCCCAGACGACCTTGATGACGTTCCAGCCGGCGCCCCTGAAGTAGGACTCCAGCTCCTGGATGATCTTGCCGTTGCCGCGTACCGGGCCGTCGAGGCGCTGCAGGTTGCAGTTGATGACGAAGGTGAGGTTGTCGAGCTCCTCACGGGCCGCCAGGCCGATCGCGCCGAGCGACTCGGGCTCGTCCATCTCGCCGTCGCCGAGGTAGCACCAGACGTGGCTGCGGCTGGTGTCCTTGATCTTCCGGTTCAGCAGGTAGCGGTTGAACCGGGCCTGGTAGATCGCCCCGATCGGGCCGAGACCCATGGAGACCGTGGGGAACTCCCAGAAATCGGGCATCAGGCGCGGGTGGGGGTAGGAGGGCAGGCCCTTGAACCCGTGCGAGAGCTCCTGGCGGAAGGCGTCGAGCTGCCCCTCGTTGAGGCGGCCCTCCAGGAAGGCGCGGGCGTAGATGCCCGGCGCGGCGTGGCCCTGGAAGAAGACCTGGTCGCCGGACTCGCCGTGATCCTTGCCGCGGAAGAAGTGGTTGAAACCCACCTCGTAGAGCGAGGCGGCGGAGGCGTAGGTGGCGATGTGCCCACCGACGTTGGTGCGGGCGTTGGCCCGGGTCACCATCACGGCCGCGTTCCAGCGCGTGTAGGCGCGGATCCGGCGCTCGACGTACTCGTCGCCGGGGAACCAGGGCTCGCGCTCCGGCGGGATGGTGTTGATGTAGTCGGTGCTGCGCAGGCCGGGCACCCCGACCTGATGTTCGCGGGCGCGCTCCAAGAGCCGGAGCATCAGATAACGGGCCCGAGTGCGACCTTCCGTCTTTATGACGTTGTCGAGCGACTCGAGCCACTCCTGGGTCTCGCTGGGGTCGACATCAGGAAGCTGGCTGGGTAGGCCGTCGCTGATGATCGAGAAACGCTGGCGTCCGGAAGCCACTGGGTCTCGCCTTCCGAGGATGGACTTTTGTCTGGTGTAGGTCGTCTTCCATCCTGGTCGCTTACCCCGGAAAGTGCATCTCTACTTACCGGTAACCAGGAGATCTCTGCTGGCAGTGATACGAAAGTGGCCTAGACCACCGATGGTAGGACGAATCACCGCCAAAGGTTACATCGAGATTCCCCCTTTTTTACAGGTTCCCGTACCCCTGGGAATCCGGGACCCGCCGTCTCGCCTGTCCTGTCGCCTGTTCCGTGAGGCCCCCGGGGGCTCCGGGAGGCTCCGCGAGGTCCTCCGGAAGGCGTTGTGAGGCACGTCCCGGAGGCTCCTTCGAGGGTCCTTCCCGCGAGCTCCACGAGGTCCGTCGAGGAGCTCCGTGAGGTCCTCCGGGAAGCCTCCGTGAGGTCCTCCGTGAAGCCCTCTGTGCGGTCCTCCGGGAAGCGGAGAGCGCCCTCCCGACGCCGGACGTGCCCGGACATCGTGGTCGAGACCCTCACTTGTGCGCAACGTACGATCCTCCTCTGAAGTGCCCTGCCGGGCGCCTCCCGCACCGGCTTTCGCCCTGTTTCCCGCTACTTTCCCGTTACCTCTTCCGGTTGAAGGCCGGCCGTGACTCCCGATGAAGATCGGCCCCGGCGGGGTCGGGCTCGCCGTCCCCCGGCTCCCTCCGTGGCTCTCCCCTTGGTTTTCTCATGGTTTTCCTCGCGGAGGGAGCGCGGAGGAGGCAAGGAGGGGGCGGGGATGAGGACAGGGGTGGGCACCCGGACCGCGATGCTCCGTGCCGAACTTGTAACGATTCGCCCACCGGCCGGGAGCGGTCCGCGGCCGGCACCGGCAGGGGAAGGCCGCGAACCACTCCCCGGGGCGCCCTCGATCGCGGAGAGACCTCCGCCCGGCGAGCCCTCGGCGGGCAGGGCCGGGCAGGGCCGGGCGGGACCGGCGCCGTGCGACACGAGATCGGCGAATCGGTGGCGCCGGCCCTCCCGGAGGGGGAGGCCCCGACCGAGGCCGCGCCGGGAACCCGCGCGCCGCGACCGCCCTGTTCCCGCAAGCGGTCCGCATGATCCGCCCCGGTGAACGCCGGGGTGGCGGAGACGGCCGCACGATCGTCACGGGGTCGGCGACGGCCGGCACGCGCGAGGCCGTCGCCGGGTCCTGTGGCCCGGACATGTCACATCCGGCCGGGGCATCACGAAACCGCACCCCGGCTTCTCCCGCCGGAGGAACGGTCCAGGCGCGGACGTTCCGGGAACCGGACACGGCGATCTTGTCGTCGTGCCGGTAGTCGTGCCGGCAGGAGATCGGGTGGCGGCGGGGACCACCCGTCGCCCTCGGGACCGGGTGCGGTCGTCATCGCAGCTCACGATGGATCGTAGGATCGGTATGTGAGATCTCAGACGATCGAGGTGGTAACGGGTTCCCGGGAACGGGTGCACGACATCACCTCCGAGTGCGAGAGCTTCGTCCGGTCATGTGGGGGCGACGGCCTGTTGAACGTCTTCGTGCCCCACGCGACCGCGGGGGTCGCGCTGCTGGAGCTGGGCTCAGGCAGCGACGACGATCTGCTCGCGGCCCTGGAGGGTCTGCTTCCGGCCGACGACAGATGGAGGCATGCGCACGGATCACGAGGGCATGGACGGTCGCATGTCATGCCCGCCCTCATTCCGCCGTACGCCACCGTCCCGGTTCTCTCCGGGCGGCTCGCGCTGGGAACCTGGCAGTCCATCGCCGTGGTGGATCTCAACGTCGACAATCTGGAACGCCAGGTCCGTTTGTCATTTTTGTCGGACTAATTCATACGTAGCCCAGTCGTTGCCGTGGCGACCGTTGACGACTGAGGGTCACAGCGTGTGGACTGTGCCGAAGCACTCTGAGCACCGTGTGATTGCGGGGCCATTCAAGCAGGAGGGACAAACGTGAGCGCGACCGCGGGTCAGGCGCAGGGCGAACGCGGCCTGGCCGAACGACTCGGCCTCAAGCCGGGTCAGGTGGTGCAGGAGGTCGGATGGGATGAGGACACCGACGACGATCTGCGCGACTCCATCGAGGAGCTGACCGGTAACGAGCTGGTCGATGAAGACTTCGAGGACGTCGTCGACGTCGTGCTGCTCTGGTGGCGTGACGGTGACGGCGATCTGTTCGACGCCCTGAGCAGCGTGGTGACCAACCTCACCGACGGCGGCCAGATCTGGCTGCTCACTCCCAAAGCCGGCCGGGACGGGCACGTGGAGCCGAGCGACATCGGGGAAGACGCGACCACTGCGGGTCTTTCGCAGACCAGCAGCATCAGTGCCGCCCCCGACTGGTCGGGGACGCGTCTGGCGACGCCCAAGGCGCGCCGCTAAGGGTCCGCCCTGCCGTACGGCTCACGCGGGCCGTACGGCAGGATGATGACGCCTGCCGTCAGCCGAGGAAAGGAGCCCCGATCATGGCGATCGAGGTGGGTGGCCAGGCTCCCGACTTCGAGCTGAGGGACCAGCACGGCACCCCGGTCAAGCTTTCCGGGCATCGGGGCAAAAAGATCGTGCTGATCTTCTACCCTTTCGCCTTCAGCGGCGTCTGCGGCAACGAACTCGACGCCGTCCGCGACGAGTTCGGCGCCGACATGCCGGAAGACATTAAAGTTCTCACGATTTCAGTTGATTCAATCTTCGCTCACCGCGCGTGGGCGGATCAGCAGGGCTACACCTTCTCACTGCTCTCCGACTTCTGGCCGCACGGACAGGTCTCGCGGGCATACGGTGTATTCGACGACGAGAAGGGCTGCGCGGGACGCGGGACCTTCATCATCGACGGCGAGGGTGTGGTCCGCTGGCGTGTCGTGAACCCGATTTCGCGGGCCCGCGACGTCGCCGAGTACCGCAAGGCGCTCGCCGAACTTCCCTAAGCGGTGATCCGGCGGACGCCCGCTCGCGAGGTGCCTGCCGGTCCGACCTCTCGGAGGCGATCATGCCCTGCTTCTCCTGCGGGGCCAGGCAGACCGACCCGATCCGTGGTGCCAGTCCGTGGACGCGCGGAGTGCGCGACGAGACACAGGTGCTGATCTGCCCGGACTGCCGGCGCACCCACGAAGCCGACCTCGACACGTGCTCAACGTGCGGCTCCGTCGCACTCATCTGCCGGTTGGGCGAGGTGGAGTGCCGCTCCTGCGGCTCGGTACGCCCGGCGCGAGGCGACGGCAGCCTGTCCGCCTCCTACGCGCCCGGCCTGGCCGACGAGGTGGAGGCCGCTCTGGCCAGGGTCCTGCGCCGGGTCCCCTGAGGACCACCCGGCCCCGGCCGTTCCCGGAGCCGTCCGGGCGCGCATCGGGCACGGGCGTGGCCCGGTCGGAGGGGGGGATCCCCGGGCGACGGGCGGCCCGCCGGCGCCTCCCGCCTGTCCCGCCGGTACGGGGGAGATCCCTCCATTACGGCGTGCCGGGCGTGCGCTAGTGTCGGGCTCGGTCCCGCCCCTTCGACCCGCTGGATAGGTGCATGAGCTCCTTCGTTGTTGCCCTTGACGTCGGTGGAACGTCGATGAAGGGCGGCCTCGTCACCCGTTCCGGTGAGATCCTCCGCACCGACCGGCGCACCACCCCGCGTGACAGGGGGCCGGCGGCCGTCATCGCGACGATCCGGTCCTTCATCGACGACCTCGCCGCCGCGGGAGGTGGCACTCCCGAGGGGGTCGGGCTCGCCGTACCCGGCCTGGTCACCGCCGAGGCGGCTCTCTACTCCGCCAACATCGGCTGGCGCGACATCCCGGCGACGGATCTCGTCCCGCTGGACGTCCCCGTCATGCTCGGGCACGACGTCCGCACCGGTGGTCTCGCCGAGAGTGTCCTCGGTGCGGGCCGCGAGCTCTCCGACTTCCTGTTCCTGCCCATCGGCACCGGTATCGCGGGTGCCACGATCCTGCACGGCGAGCCGTACGGCGGGAGTGCCGGATGGGGTGGCGAGATCGGCCACATCCCGGTCTTCCCGGAGGGCGAACCGTGCGCCTGCGGCCAGATCGGCTGTCTGGAGACCTACGCCTCCGCCTCCGCCGTGGCCCGCCGATACTCCACCCGCGCCACCGCCGCCCTCGGCTCTCCTGCCTCTTCCCTCGCCCTTCCCTCCTCCGGCACCTCACCCGTCGCCGTCTCTGCCACCGCTGAGCAGGTCGCCGCCCTGACCGCCTCCGGTGACCCTCTCGCCACGGAGATCTGGGGAGAGGCGGTCGAGGCCCTCTCCCTCGCCCTGGCCACCTACACGCTTCTCCTCGACCCCTCCGCCATCGTCCTCGGCGGCGGCCTCGCCGAAGCGGGCACCCTCCTCTCCGACCCCCTGGCCGAACGGCTCCGGCAACGCCTCGCCTTCCGCCAGGCCCCGCCCCTGCGCCAGGCCGCCCTCGGCGTGTCCGCCGGCATGCTCGGCGCAGCCCTCCTCGGCTGGCGCGCCGCCGGCCTCCCCGACGCGGGAACCACGTGGTCTCTCGATGTACTGAAGTCCCCCCGGGTGGCGTAAAGTGTTATCCCGTCTGTCCAACGGGATTCCCCGGGCGCTTAGCTCAGCGGTAGAGCGCTCGCCTTACAAGCGAGATGTCACTGGTTCGAACCCAGTAGTGCCCACCAGCCAAAACGCCCCGTTCCTGATCTTCAGGACGGGGCGTGAGTGACTAAGTGAGTGACTAACTCCCGAAGATGTCGTCCATGGCCTCCGCTCCCTGCATGAGCACTGGCCGGATCTGCTTCCTGTAGACCGTCTCCGTGACCACCGTGTTCCGGTGCCCGACGAGCCGGGAGATGTCCTCGATCGGGACGCCGGAGTCGGACAGCAGCGAGACGAAGCTGTGCCGCATCTCGCGAGGGGTCCAGTCGGTGCCACGGAGTCCCGCCTTCTCAATGATCTTCCGTACGTCGCGGCGCACGTTGCCCGCGCTCATGGCGGTGCCCTTCGAGGTGGAGAAGACAAGATCCGCTTTCGTCCCCGCCTTCTCCTGCTCTTCCCGGAGCGACCGCAGCGCGTCCACGCACCGCCGGGGGAGCTTGAGGGAACGGCGCGACCTGACGGTCTTGGTGTCTCCCTTCTGCCGCACGGACCGCCACACGTAGATCGCGAACTGCTCGTTTTCCCAGCCCGTCTCGGTGACAGGTGCCCACACGTTGCGGCTCTCGTCGAAGGCGACCACGTGTGACCAGAGAAGCGCGCGCAACTCCTCCGTACGGGCACCGATCAGCAGCGAGAGCACCACGTACGCTCGCATGCGCGGGTTGGCCTGCTCCGCCAGGGCGATGATGGAACTGGCTTGCGTGAGCGTGAGCGCCTTGGAGGTACGGCCCTCGCGCCCCTCCGGGATCTCGCAGAGATCGACGACGTTCCGCTTCACCTTGTCGCGGCGCATGGCGCTCTTCACCGACCGGTTGAGGATGCCGTGGATCAGCTTGAGAGATCGGGTGCTCAGCTCACCCGTCTTGCTCGCGAGCCAACGATCGACGTCCTCCACCGACAGGTCACGCAGCTTGCGCGCTCCCACCGCCGGGATTACATGCTTGTCGGCGAACGTCGTGTACATCTTCACCGTGGTCGCCGAGCGTCCGGCCAGGCCGTGTTGCAGCCAGTACCTCACGGCGTCGGTCACCGTGTAGTGGACCGGAGCGATGGCCAGGCCGTCGTCATAGTCGCGGATGATCTCTTTGAGCTTGTCCTTGGCCTCCGTCTTGCTCTTGCCGCTGGCCTTCTTGACGATGCGCTTCCCGGCGGGGGTGTAGCCGACCGTCACCGAGGCGATCCAGCGCTCTCGCTGCTCGTCCCAGTGCAGGCCGCCGTCTCCCCGGCTGCGTCGTGCGGTCATGATGCCCTCGCTTCCCGTTCGAGTAGAGCGATGTAGTCGGAGATGGCCGAGGCCGGGATGAGCCGGGTACGACCCTGGGTGACGGAGCGCAGGCGGCCCGCCCTGATCTGCTCGTAGATCACGCTGCGACTCATGCTGAGCAGGTGCATGGCGTCGCATACGCGGTAGAGCCGCCGTTCGCCGGGGGGTCCGGGTGCTGTCACCCGCCCTCCCGCTCGGTGGCGATCTTCCGAGCGGTGGCGACCTTCTGGCGGATGTGCTCGGCCATGATCGCCTCACCGGGGGAGTAGCCCGATCCGGCGAACCGCCAGTGACCGAGTACGAGGATCGTCTCATCGCCGAGGGCAGGAAGCCCGTGCCGTTCGCGCGCTTCGGCGGCCCTGTGCGCGGTGCGTACCTGCCGGAGATCGCCGAGGGTGGTGGAGTAGCAGCGCGACTTGGTGGAGAAGTGACCCCGGAACCCCAGCATGTGTGCCCAAGGCCGCAGCCGGAGCGCCTTGTACTCCGGACGCGCACCCAGCTCCCAGCAGGTGCGGATCATCCGCCGGGCATGCTCGCTGACGGGGAGCGCGTCCAGGTGCAGGCCCGGCTTCAAGCCCGTTCCGTGGCAGCGACCGCAGGACGCCATCAGGCTCAACCGCCCGCGACCGCCGCAGGCCGGGCACGACAGCCGGTGGTCGACGGTGCCGGATGCTTCGGCGCCCTTGGTGGCGTACTTGGCGATGTAGCCGGCCACCGCCCGCTCGCTCAACCCGTCCGCCGCCTGGTCGAACAGGATGGGCCGGATGTCGAGCTGATCACCCCAGACCAGATCCCACCGGCCGAGATCGCTCGGGGGAGAGGTGACCGTGACCCGCTGGACCGCCGGAGGGATCGCGCGCGTGAGCAAACCGTGATCAGCCCAGTCCGGAGGGACCTCACTCCCGCCGCCCGGACCGTCGAGCCTGACGATGGCGTGGAAATGCACCAGGCCGCGCCGCTGGTACTCAGCAACCTTGGCGAACGACACCCGGACCCGCCTGGCGAACTCACGACGGCTCAGCCCCGCCTCGCTGGCGAGGGTACGCCGTACTTCCAAGGTGAAGCGATGCCAGAGTGCGCCCGCGTGAGCCTGCCAGAGCACCGCGCCCACGTAGTCGTAACACTGGCCGCAGATGGGTTGTCCGAGTCGTGCGTCTCCCGGCTCGTGGCGAGCATGGCAGCCGACCGGATGCCCGTGCTCACAGACCTTGTCGCGCTTACGGGGACGGCAGGCCCGCACCGTCCCGCTCTTCTTTCGCCGTGTGTGCACCGGCCCGAACGAAGGAGCGGTGAGCGTGACGAACGCCCGAGGATGCGCGCTCACCTCCTGTGGGACACCCTTGCCGCCGGACAGGCCCGCCCGGATGAGTTGGAAGGTGTCGGTCCGATAGACCTCCGAGCAGGCCGGACACACCGAGGCCCGCCGGTTGCCGCAGGCCACCAGCAGATGCCCGGACGGCTCGTCCTTTGTTCGGTAACTGTGCAGCACCTCACCGCTGGTCGCATTGACGATCAACGACTCGCCCGCCAGATGCACTGGGTAGGCACACCCTCCGGTCGCGGCGACCATCGAGCGCCACCGGCCGTAGCCCGGATCGTTGATCACCCGTGCGAGATCGACCAGCCATTCGGGCTGCTGGCCGGTGGTGCGGTGTTGCGCTTCCTCCTTGCTGTTCATGACATCCTCCTTCGCTCGCTCCCGACAGGTACTCCAACACGTGCTACGTCTTGGCCCATGTGGACATGGTAAACAACACGTGCTACCTCTTGTAAAGAGCAAACGTGGAAGAAGGAGAACCCGGCATGACCGATGACAAGGGCGCCGCCCGGTGGCGAATCATCGCCGACCTCTTGCGTTCCGACGTGGTGCAGGACCACTACCAGCCAGGACAGGCACTCCCTGGTGAAGCGTTCCTCGCTTCCGAGTACGCCACCTCGCGCCCAACGATCCGCAAGGCCATCGCCCAGCTCGTCGGGGAAGGGCTGCTCACCGTCGCCCACGGCCGGGGCACCTTCGTCCGCCCCACTCCTGACCGCCGGCTCATCCTCATGGGCGGCTCAGAGCGCGAAGACCTGCTCAGCCCCGTGTACGACCCCGCCAAGCAGGGATGGGAACACGTCACTGTCGCCAGCGAGGCCGAACGCACCGCAGGCGGGGTCACTCCCAACTCGGCGTTGTTCATGACCATCGAGGGCAGCAAGGCCGACGTTCTGGGCGTGCGCCGAGGCCGTATGGGCGTCTACCGCTATGCCTATTGGCAGCACACCAAGACCCGCGCGCGAATCCACCTGTGCTCATACCTCCTGGCCGACCAGGTCGCCACCATCACCGGCGACGGCGGAGACGTAGAGATCAGCTCTGAGATCGAGCCCCAGGACTACTACGCCCACCTGGAGCGCACCCATGGGCCGTTGCGTTGGATCACCTCGGTCCACAGCCAGATGCCCTACGGGGAGACTTACGAGGATCTCAACATGGAGCCCATCGGTACGCCCTTGTTGCTGGTCCGCCGGCTGATGCTCAGCAAGGACGGCCGCCCGCTGGAGTTCACCGAGATCGAGGCCCCCGGCGACCGCTTCGAAGCCGCAGCGGCCAGCGAGCATGACCAGGCCGGATCAGACGGACAGGTCTCACTCAGGGTGTAGTGGGCTCAGACTTTCTTTACTGGTTCAAGGCAGCCCGCCTGCGGCGGCCTGCGCGCGTCGGGCGGTCGCTGGCCGCGCTGCGGCTCTTCGGCCGGTCGCGGCCAGCGCCGCCCACGCACTCTACGAGCATGCCTAGGATCCTCGAAGAGATTCCAGGCTATTACGACTGATTACAGTACGACGGTCATCGGCACCATAAACTCTTTCTTGGCCATCGATTAGGCGGGCATACATAGAAATGGCGGAATCATATAAACCGCCTTGCTCGTATGCTCTAGCTAGATTGTTTAGAGAAATTAGAGTGTCCGGGTGGTCTGG
>NZ_JBEZZK010000003.1:487510-488138 GCF_040639135.1 Streptosporangium sp. NPDC023963 | reverse complement strand
GGGCCGAGAACGCGTTCTCTAATTCGGAGCACATTCTCATGCAATGTGATGGCTTCGGTGAGTCGACCTACCGATTCGTAGGCCCCAGCCAAGTTATTGCGTGACGTCAATGTGTCCGGGTGGTCTGGGCCGAGAACGCGTTCTCTAATTCGGAGCACATTCTCATGCAATGTGATGGCTTCGGTGAGTCGACCTACCGTTTTATAGGCCCCAGCCAAGTTATTGCGTGACGTTAATGTGTCCGGGTGGTCTGGGCCGAGAACGCGTTCTCTAATTCGGAGCACATTCTCATGCAATGTGATGGCTTCGGTGAGTCGACCTACCGATTCGTAGGCCCCAGCCAAGTTGCTGCGAGAATTTAGTGCACTAGGATGCTCCGAGCCGAAAATACGCTCGCGATCGCGAACGTTTCGCTCGTATAGTGTAATGGCTTCATTTAATCTTCCGACCTTATGATAGGCGACCGCTAGATTGTTGCGGGCGGCTAAAACATTGGGGTGATCGGGGCCGAGTACGCGTTCGGCGTTTGTCAGTACCTGCTGGTACAGCTCAATGGCCTCGCCTATGCGACCTATAGATTCGTAGGCGCCAGCGAGGTTGTTGCGAAATATAAGAGTATCGGGGTGAT
>NZ_JBEZZK010000003.1:242555-487413 GCF_040639135.1 Streptosporangium sp. NPDC023963 | reverse complement strand
GATCGGGGCCGAGTACGCGTTCGGCGTTTGTTAGTACCTGCTGGTACAGCTCAATGGCCTCGCCTATGCGACCTATAGATTCGTAGGCGCCAGCGAGGTTGTTGCGAAACATCAGGGAATCGGGGTGATCGGGGCCGAGTACGCGTTCGGCGTTTGTTAGTACCTGCTGGTACAGCTCAATGGCCTCGCCTATGCGACCTATAGATTCGTAGGCGCCAGCGAGACTACTATACGAGTTTAAGGTGTCGGGATGATCCGATCCAAGCACCCTTTCCCTACCTGATAGCACTTGCTCGTACAAGGCAATGGCTTCTGAAACATTACCCTGCTCGCTAAGTGCATAGGCAAGATTGTTTCGTGAAATCAGTGTATTCGGATGCTCTGCACCAAGTGTTCGCTCAGTATCTACAAGCACTTGTTCATATAAAGCGATGGCTGCCGAAATATTTCCCTGCTCGCTAAGCGCATAGGCGAGATTATTTCGCGATGTTAAAGTATCTGGGTGGTCGAAACCCAGTTGACGTTCCCTGCTAAGCAGTGTCTGCTCGTAAAGCGAGATTGCCTGCTCCAATTGCCCTGCTGCTTCATAAACGCCGCCCAGATTATTGCGAGTGGTGAGAGTAATTGGATGATCGGGGCCCATAATCCGAACTGCATCATCCAGTATGTCATCAAATAGAGCACGCGCCTTATTTAGCCGCCCCGCATTTTTGTAAGCGTTAGCTAGATTGCTGCGATAAGTGAGCAGATGAGAATTGTCAACATCTTGTTGTTGTGCCGCGGTAAGGTTTTGCTCGTAGAGCTTGATTGCTTCTGAAAGCCGACCGGTCGACTCATAGGCGGTGGCAAGGTTGTTGCGAATGGTTAGGATGCTTGGGTGGTCTTGGCCGAGTATCGGTTCGACGTCACGCAAGGAGCTGTGCAATAGATCGGCAAGTGGCCCGAGTTGGCCTAATTGATTGTATTTTTGAGAGATGGAGTCAAGGGCACGCATGAATTCTGATAGACGTGTAGGGTCCTGCTTGGCTATCTGTTGCAACTCATAAACGTTGGTAACGTCAAGCCTTTCGCTGCTACTCGTCATCACGGGCCTCCTTTCCCTCAATCTGTTGCCAATCGAAGCTTTTTATCCACTGGCTTGCAATCTTGGTGTCCGATATCTTGACCTGTGCTGACCTTAGTACATTGTCTTTTTGGACAGTAAAAGTCGCTTCGAACACAGATGTAGATACGGCAGGATTTTGATCCTTATCGGTGCGGGCTTCCAGTTGAGGGTGATTTTCCGATCGCGCCTTCTGAAAGAAGCCTGCGGAGAGCCCAGTTGTAAGAGTTAATCCGGCCACTATCGACCAAGCCGTTAAGCTCTCGACGTGCTCGGTTGCAATATTTACTGCAACGCCGGTAGCCGACGCGAGACCAGCGCTGATCAAGCCCGTCAGCCAGGGAGAACGTGTAGACCGTTCTGGCTCCATGGCTGATCCCTGGGGGTGAGGTGGCGGTCTGCGGTGTTCGCACCGATCTTAGTGTGTCCCCAGCTAGATGCTTACCGCTCCTCCTAAATATAGACATTTACCTCTTATCGGATTATTTTCGCAATTCAGACATCTGTGAACAGCGCGCATGGGTAATCTCTCAGAAGCTCGGCCACCTCGGTCTTCGTACACATGGATGCTTCATGCGTCTCCAGTCGCGGAGATGACGAGACCATGCACCATGCTGCGACCGTGACGATCGCTGACTTCGGTGCTCGAGACTCGGGCTGGGGCGATCGACGCCGTACCCCTCCTTCGTCGGGATACGGCACCGGGTGACCAAGCTGAGGTAGCAGCGGTATCCTCATGCCCCGACACACCTGAGCCGTCACCCTATGTGTGTGACTACGGTCTATGTCGGCCAGGCGGGAGGTTGCGCCGTCTGACTCGAATCCGTCTTATCGGGCTCTTCCGGACAGCAGTGCCATCCAAACTGTCCGAGCTTCACTGATTGGCCAGGTGGAGGTCTCGTAGACCTGGTGGCCGTCATCAAGCTGGACGGTTCGCCGAACAAACGCTCGACCGCCGCCCTCGCAGAGTTCGTAGACCGTGGCCCGGCACCAACAGGTCCAGGCCACCGAGCGTGCCCGTTCGAGCGTCGGGTACGGCTCTCGCCAGTCCAGACGGATGTGGTTTCGCTGCGGCATCACCACATGCGGGCTCAGGCACCCATCGAGCAGAATCACGACGTGCGCTCCGCGACGCCCTTGGATCAGTGGGAAGCCTTGCGAAGTTCTTCGTACCGCTGAGCGACGTAGTGGGCGACAGTGATCGGGTTGTCCACGCCGTAGACCCGGTACAAGCGGCGGCCGGTCTTCGCTGAGATCCTCCCTGTCCACCAGCGGTAGGCAAGCCCGTCCGTCCAGACCACGAGATTGGTCCACACGGAAAGTAGGGCGACGCCGTGGCCCTGATGGACGTCGGCCACGACGCCATAGTGTTCGAGGCCGATCCGCAGGCGCTCAGCAGCCAGGGCGGCCGGGCATCGTTGAGCCGGCTCTTTCCTGTCGCGGGTGCTCATGACTCCAGCCCCTCCTGGTGGCGGAGCTGCTGGGCGAGTTCGGCAACGTCGTCGGCGTCGATTGTCTGATAGAGGCCACGATTTACCTCTTCGCCCGTAAGGTGCCGACCGTTCCGGGTGGCCCATAAGCGACCCGCAGAACTACGCCAAATGCACCAACCGGGAAATGCCGCCTGGAGGTCTTGCAGAATTACGGGTGCTGACATGGAACAAGCGTCATTCCATGTGAATGACGAACCCACCGCGTTCCAGAGACGTCCAGGACGTTTCAAAGCTAGAGTCGAAAACGTCCCTGACGTCCTCACTCCCCGAGGTGCACCGTGGCCAACGTCGCCTTACGCCGCGCCATGCTCGATGCGAAGCTGAGCAACCAGAATCTGGCGGATCGCTGCGGGGTGGATGTTAAGACGGTGGAGCGGTGGTTACAGGATGAGGCACGGGTCCCGCATCTTCGGCACCAGTGGGCCGCCGCTGAGGCATTAGGAGTTGATACGTCCGTGTTGTGGCCAGAGGCTATCCGTAACACCGTCAAGACCGGCCCGGATCGCGAGGTCCTGACCGTCTACCCATACCGGTCGGCGTGCCCCAAGTCGATCTGGCGTCACCTGATCAGCTCAGCCCGCAACGAGATCGTCTTCGCCGGGTACACCAACTATTTCCTGTGGCTGGAGCACCCGAACCTCGCCAAGGTCCTCAAGCGCAAGGCCGAGCAGGGGTGCAAGATCCGGTTCCTGATTGGGGACCCGGACAGCGAGGTCACCCGCCGCCGGGAGGAGGTGGAGAACGTCCCGTTGACGGTCTCCACCCGCATCCGGATCACCCTCTCGGAGATCGAGGAGGTTCGGAACGTGCCCGGCATCGAGGCGAGGTTCGGGGACGAGCACATCGCCATGAGCGTCTTCCGCTTCGACTCCGAGATGCTGGTGACGCCGCACCTGGCCAAGCTCGTCGGTCACGACTCGCCGATGATGCATCTACGCCGCTACCAGGACGACGGGCTGTTCGACCGGTTCGGCTACCACGCCTCCGAGCTGTGGAGCAACGGGCGGGACGTCTGGGCGGAGGAGCCGCGCAAGCCGGCGGAGAGCGCCAGTTCTGGGTGACCAACTGGGTGACAACGACTCCGGACGGGGGCGGACAACGGTGGACGACCGTGGACAGTACGCCCAGGTCAGGGCCGGTATCGTCCTGGTCGTGCCCCCGTTCGGATCGCCTTACAAGCGAGATGTCACTGGTTCGAACCCAGTAGTGCCCACCACAAGCCCCTGACCTGCTGAAACAGGTCAAGGGCTCTTCTTTTACCCGCTACGCGCATCGCAGCGTCGATTGGACAGGTGTCGTCTTTATACGTGAGATGTCCCCGTTGGGCAGCTGTCTCGAAGGGGCTCGGCTAATCTCAGGCGACCTTGACGGAGTGTGGGCCGACACTGATCGTCACCTCGACGTGTCCGCCCAGCGCGGCCGCGTAGGCTCGGAGAGTTTCCAGCTCCATGGCGTCGAGGTCGCCGTTTTCGATCTGAGAGACCCGTGACTGGGAGATGCCGAGCGCGGCAGCGACCTCGGTCTGGGTTTTGCCCAGCGACTTACGCAGCTCTTTCAGGTGATACCCCGCCACGTACGCATCCAGTTCGGCTTCGGCGGCAGCCTGTCGCTCGGGAGTGGCCAGCTCGGGGTGGAGCCGGTGGGCCTCAGCCTTGACCTCCTGCCAGCGGCGCGCAGGGCTCATCGCCTGTCCTCCTTGGTCTGCTCGGCCTTCTTCTCCGCGCGGTACTCCATGTAGCGAGACTTGGCCAGCGGGATCGCTTCTTCATACCAGCGCGACCACTTACCTGCCTTGTCTCCGGCCACGAGGAAGACCGCTTCTCTGTCGGGATCGAAGATGAAGATGATTCTAATCTCTGACCGCCCTCGCGAGCCTGGACGGAGCTCCTTCAGGTTGTTCAGGTCGTCGTCCTCCAGCGTGTCTACCAAGGGGCGTCCGAGGGCGGGGCCGACCTCGGCGAGCCGGTCGATCGCCTTCTCGACGAGGGCCGCCGAGCCCGGATCGCTCTCACAGAGTTTGAGGAACCAGGACTCCACGGGTTCCAGTAGGACGATCTCCCATGCCATCTTCAGAATATAATCCCTGGCTCATATCCAGGACGGGGCTTCGGCCAGACTGGAGAGCCTCGTTCGCAAGGTCGACTGGTCCGCTTGCATTACGGACGCGGAGGGAATTCGCCGACGATGCGCCTGAGCAGCCACCAAGACGACGGGCTGTTCGACCGGTTCGGCTATCACGCCTCCGAGCTGTAGGAGCAACGGCCGGGACGTCTGGGCGGAGGAGCCACGCAAGCCTGCGGAGAGCGCCAGTTCTGGGTGACCAACTGGGTGACAACGACCCCGGACGGGGGCGGACGACGGTGGACGGTCGTGGAACGTACGCCCAGGTCAGGGGCAATATTCGCCCTGGTCGCGCCCTCGCTCGGATCGCCTTACAAGCGAGATGTCACTGGTTCGAACCCAGTAGTGCCCACCAGCCAGAACGCCCCGTATCCGATCATGGAAACGGGGCTTTGTGCCATTAACATGCCATTAGCTCATCCGGGCGAGCACTCCCGATGATCTGTCGTCGTCATCCGGGCGGACTTCCGAGATCTTGCCGTTCACCGCGTCGGCGATCTTCTGATCAGCTTCCGCCGTACCGTGTTGGTAGATCAGCGCCGCGCGTACGGAGTCGTGTCCCATCCGCTCCATGAGATCTTCGAGGCTTGCGCCCGAGCCGGCCACGACGATGTTCCCGGTGTACCGGAGATCGTGAAAGTGCGGGTTCGGGTAGTCGATCTTTTACCTGGTCTCCGCCCACTTATCTGCCCTGCGGAAGTCGCTCCGTCGCACCCGGCTGCCCCGAGCCCTGGTAAAGATCAGCGCGTCGTCTTCCGGCCCGGGGAAATCGGCGAGATGATCTCGCAGCGCGGGAATGATCGCCGTAGGGATGGCGACCGTATGCGTACCGGCCGGTGACTTGGGCGAACCGACGATCAGCTCTCCCGAGGCCGGCTCGGCCTGCTGTTGCCGAACGCTGACCATGCCGGCGACGAGGTCAAGGCGACGGCTCCGCCCGTCGCACCCGCGCGGCCCATCTATGCACCAGACACCTCGCACCCCTACGATCGCTCGCCATGAAGAAGCGTGACATACTGCTCTGCTTCATCGGGCTTGGCTTACTCGCCCTGGTTGTTGCCGCGTTCACGGCGGGAGGCACTTCGGGCGTCACCTTCGCTCTCATCGGGCTTGCCTTCATGTTGGCGTCAGGGGTTATGGCGCTGGTGGAACGAAACGATCAGAACCATACGCCTCCGGCGGGAACTCGGCTCCGGGATGATCGGGAGAGCGGTACCAGCCGTCCGTAGGCCGATGGCTGAGGAGAGCCTGATCTTCCCGCCCGCCACGTCTAGGCAGAGCCCAGCAGGCCAAGGCCCCGGGCCCTAGGGTCGTTCTTCCAGTTGGGAGCTCCGCCCTTGACTCCCGGAGCCTTGGCCCGCTGCCTTACAGGTGAGGTTCCTCCGTAGCCCGGACAGACGAGACCTGCGAGACACGTCATACACGCCGTGGAGCTTGGGGAGGCAATCTCAGAGCCGATCGTGACGATGTCAATACACTGAGTCGCCGAAACTCCTCTTGGATCAACATAATAAATTTATTATGCTTGAGTGAACTGGCAGATAGTGATCGTTCCAGAGGTCCGTGACTGGCTTCATGAGCTACGGAAGGTGGATCGGCGGACACTCCTGCTGATCGCTGCGGCCTTGGATCGGGTCTCCGAGGAAGGCCCCGGTTTGGGGCGGCCCTTGGTGGACACGCTTCAAGGGTCGACCATCCGCAATCTCAAGGAGCTGAGGTCCGGATCCAGCGGGCGAAGCGAAGCGCGGCCGCTCTTCGTTTTCGACCCGTGGCGTCAAGCTGTGTTCCTGGTCGCCGGAGACAAGTCTGGCGACTGGAGTGGTTGGTATGACGTGGCGATCAAAGCAGCAGAGGCGCGTTTTGCCCGGTACCTCAAGGAGAGGGAGCAATGAGCGATCAGGCGGTGACATGGGAGGAACTACGTGCCGAGCTTGTCCAGCCCGGCGATGAGCGGGAGGTCGCTCAACTCCGCGATGGGCTCATAGCTCGCCAGCGCGCTCACCAGCTCTCTGAAGCCAGACGCAAACTCGGTCTACGGCAGGAGGATGTCGCTCAGGCGATGGGCGTGTCACAGGCCCGTGTCTCACAGATCGAGAGCGGAGTGATCAGCGAAGTGGCCACTTTGGCTGCTTACGTAACGGCACTCGGCGGTCAGCTCAAGATCGTTGCCGACTTCGGCGATTCGGCCCTGGTGCTCGATATACCTCGCGGTCGTCGTACGGGGTGATTGCGCCCATGCCGGACACATGCCGGTGTTCTTTCCTCCCGCACCGGCCTTCGTTTTGCCGCCGCGTAGTCTGGCCGTGTTTCGTACCTGAGTGACCAACCGGGTGACAGCGACCCTGGACGGGGGCGGACACCGGTGGACGGCCGTGGACCGTACGCCCAGGTCAGGGCCACTATTGGCTCTGGTCGTGCCCCCGCTCGGATCGCCCTACAAGGGTAAGATGCGCCCATGAATCCCCCCGGCGCTTCCCGTCATCCATGGGCTGATCGTCTCCGTGCCGCCTATGCGGGGCCGTACATGTCTCCAGATGAGCTGGATTGGCTGGGAATGTTTCCTGCCGACGAAGCCGAGATTCGTCGGCAGGAGCAGCGTCTGGGCCGGCTTCTGCCCCCCAGTTATCGAGAGTTTCTCCTGGTGAGCAACGGCTGGGACCAACAGTCCTTCACCAGCCTTCACCTGCTGCCGATAGCCGATGTCGGCTGGACTCGCGACGTCGCCCCGCATCTCGCACACCGGTGGGGCGCTCCCCTGGACGCCCCGGCGCCGGAGTTGCCCATCGGGTATTCCTTCGACTACGACGCGCCGCAAGACCCGAACGACTTCGAACTCGTAGACCATGTTCCTCACACCCTGCAGATCTCTGAGGATGTCGAGGGTCACGTCTACCTGCTCAATCCGCACGTCATCACCGACGGTGGCGAGTGGGAGGCATGGTATCTCGATACGCTGTTCGAATCCGGGGGTGTTCGTCTCCGGTCGTTCTGGCATTTGATGGAGCGCGCGTTCCAGGGCGAACTGCACTGACCTTTTCATCTTCAGGTGGATCGGTGGTTTTGAAATACGGCGATGGCCTTGATCGGGTATCCGGCCTTGCCTGGCCCCGCACCGTGGTTTCGGAGGATGCACCGGCTCACCGAGTCTGCGGAGCTTGGCGTGGGATCGGTTGGCCCGCTCCTGGGCCGGGCTTGTTCTTCTCCCTGCAACGGGTGATTACCATCTCGGCTACCGCCGTCCTGTGCTGATAGATCATCGGGGTGTCACGGGCGACCACTGCAGGTGAGGGAGGGAGGCGACGGCGTACCGCCGGCCAGGAAGCCGAAGGTGGCCGTGCCGGACGCCGGGATCGAGCCGTTGTAAGAGGCGTTCGTCACCGTTACAGCGGGGCCGTCGGCGGCCAGCGTGCCGTTCCATACCTGGCTGACCGTCTGGCCGTTGCCCGGCGTCCATCTGACGGTCCATCCGCTGACAGCCGAGCCGCCTGCCGTCACCGTGACCTCGCCCTGATAGCCGCCCGGCCACGAGTTCGTGGTGCGGTAGCTCGCGGTGCAGGCGCCCGTAGACGGGGAGGGCGACGGGGTGACCGAAGGTGAGGGTGACGGGGTGACCGAAGGCGAGGGGGAGGGCGACGGGTCGCCTGGCGGTACGTATGGGCACTTGCTGCGGTACATCGAGATGCCGGTGGAGTCCATCAGCGGGCACAGGAACTGGGTGTACCGGGTGTCGTTGTCAACGAAGATCTTCAGCCACGGGATCAGCGTCCGCATCTCGGTCGTGTTCGCCCTCGTCGCGAACAGGTGGTCCACGCCGGTTATCTCCACCCAGGCGCTCTGTGCCGTGGCCGGGAGAGTGCTGTACAACCCGTTGAGGTAGGACGGCGTGACCACCGTGTCCCTCTGTCCGGAGATGAACATCATGGGCACCCGGTTATCGGCCAGGCTCAGGTTCCCTGTGGGCGAGCCGGGTGCGAGCCCGACCGCGGCCTTCAGCGAGGGCCGCCGGAGCGCCGCGGTGAGGGCGCCGGCACCACCCGCGGAGTGGCCGACCACCGACAACCGGCTGGGGTCGACGCGGTCGCGTACCGGACTCCGCTGAGTGAGATAGTCCAGGGCGGCGAGCAGCTGGGTCGCTCGGGCGTCGGCGCCGTCGGTGCGGCTGTTGGTCTCGATTCCGATGACGACGAAACCGAAGGACGCGAGCCAGGGGCCCATCCAGGCCTCCTCGTCGGCGAACAGGGCGGAGTAGCCGGGCACGATCGCGACCGCGCCGAAAGTCCCCTGGCCGGTGTCCGTCGGATAATAGATCACCCCACCGCCGAGGCCGTTCCCGCGCGGCACGCTGATCTGCGCGGTGGCGAAGCTCCCCCTGGTGGCGGCCACACTGGCCAAGGTAGGGTCGGGACCTCGCTGATAGGGATTGTCGGCGGCCGATGCCGGCCGAGTCACGACGGTCACCGCGAGCAGCCCGAGGACGACGACCGCCGCGGCCATCGCACGCTTCACCCACCCGCCCTGCGGCCCGGGCTCTGATCGGACCCTCCAGCAGGCGGCACGAGGCGCCGGAGTCTTACTCACACGTCGTCGCACTGTGGTGTTCCTTCTCTTCGGGTGAGCCCCTCATCGGGATCAGCACGTGACGGTCATCGCCGAGTGGTCTTCGGTGCGGAGGCTCCGCACCGCACCGCTCGCCTCCTCGTCCCGGCACCGGAACGCGTACCACGAGGGCGTCGTGATCGGCGGCCCCTGCGTCACCAGCCCGCAGTGGAAACCGCTCCGGGGCTTAGTGTGGAAACATCTCCGAAACGTGTCAAGATCCGTGTAAAACTTTCGGGACTCGCTCTGTGCATATACGCGTCCTGTGGTGTGTCGACGCGGAACGTCGACGATAAAAGCACCTGGAACTTTCATCGCGATCTTGGAGTCGGTCGGGTGCGGAACGCCGCCCGCCGAAGGCGCGCAACGGAACCGGCGGCGGAGTGGTTCCACCTCACGGGCACCTACTGACAAAGAAATCTGGGCGTCACGAGTTGTCCAGGGCGCTTATCCGCGCTGTTTGACCAGGTGACAGCCTGGAGGCATGAGGTACTCAGACAGAAGCAACCCTTGCAGTACCGGCCCGACCTGCTGAATGGCTTCATCGCCGAGACCGGAATCATGATCCCCGGCTCGCCATAACCCCCAGCTTTCTTGCTCAGTACTGGTGTACTCCGGGTAGGACGATCGTGTTGCTCACGGTTTTCCGCAAGACCAAGCAGCACGATCAACGGCAGATCGACAGGGCGGTCCGGGCACAGAAGATTTGTGAACGTGACCACCACGGGCCGGTGGCCGAGATCTATGAGAGGAAGGTGTGATGGCTGGTTGTCACACCCGCTGGGTGCGACCTGAACCTCAGACCGAGGATCCCGAACGGATCATGATCCGTGAGGCGTTGGCTTTTGGTAAGGCGCTGTATGACCGGCGTGGTGCGCTTGGGCTGACCGTGACGGAGTTGGCTGAGCGTGCGGGCATGACCGTGGATGAGATCTAGTGCATCGAGGAAGGCGGGACCGCGCCGACGATCGCCTTACTGCGGCATCTGGCTGCGGCACTGAACGCTGACGTCCGTCTCACCTCCGGTCATGATCTGGGCTCAGTCTGGTTCGAGCCACACGCGGCTTGATCGACGGACACCGATGGCAGGACGCGCCAAAAGGCACGAGCTCCGGGTGACCAACTGGGTGACGACGACCCCGGACGGGGGCGGACGACGGTGGACGGTCGTGGACCGTACGCCCAGGTCAGCGCCGGTATCGCCCCCGCTCGGATCGCCTTGCAAGCGAGATGTCACCGGTTCGAACCCAGTGGTGCCCACCAGCCAAAACGCCCCGTAGCCGATCTTCGGAATGGGGCGTGAAGCGACTGAGGGGTCGCGCAGATAGACCCAGGCTGCCCTGGCAGGACGTCTTCCATCGCCTCGGTCGGCTGCTACGGGCGCCGCGCCATCGTCGCGATCCAGGCTACGGCAGGGTCGGTCTCCCGGGCGCGCTAGATCTAGTGGCCCGGAGGAAGCGGGCTAGCGGCCCGGAGGAAGCGGGCGCCCCACTCCTGGATGTGCGCGGCGAACTCCGGCGGCCCCAGCACCTCGAACTCGGCGCCCACGTTGCCCAGCGCCTGGGCCGGCCAATCGAGGGAGGTCGAGGTCATGGTGAGTCGGCAGGTGTCGTGGCCGAGCGGTTCGATGGTGCCCCACTGACCGACCGTCTGCCGTACCCGGGTCGCAGGGGCGTGGACGAGCGCCTCGACCTGGTACGGGGCCGGGGCTCCGCTCGCCGCCTGGACGAAGGCCGCGGCGTCCTCGGCCGGGAGCGGACGCGGCCGGAAGCGCGTGCCGGTCGCGGCCGGCTCGATCACCCTGTCGAGGCGGAAGCTGCGCCAGTCGTGCCGGGTCAGGTCGTAGGCGACCAGATACCAGCGCCCGCTGAGGACGACCACGCGGTGCGGCTCGACCTCGCGATTGGTGGTCGCGGAGCCCCTGGCGGTGTAACCGAAGCACAGCCGCTCCTGGTCCCGGCAAGCCTGGGCGACCGCGGTGAGCACCCCCGCCGCGACGACCGGTCCGGACGCGGCGACGGAGAAGGTCATCGCTCGCAGGGCGTCCACCCTGGCCCGCAGCCGGGGCGGCAGGACCCGGACCACCTTGGTGAGCGCGCGCAGCGACGCCTCCTGCATCCCGGCGATCCCGCTCTGTGCCGCGTCGCCGATGCCCACCGCGAGGGCCACCGCCTCCTCGTCGTCCAGCAGCAGCGGCGGCAGGACGGCGCCGGGTGCGAGCTGGTAGCCGCCGTCCGTACCCCGCGCCGCGCTGACCGGGTAGCCGAGCTCCCGCAGCCGGTCAACGTCGCGGCGCAGCGTCCGTTCGGACACCCCGAGCCTGTCGGCCAATTCCATACCGGGCCAGTGGCGGTGGGTCTGCAGCAGCGAGAGCAGTCTGAGGGTCCGTGAGCTGGTGTTCGCCATATCGCCATCCTTCCTCGGCTTCCGGTCAAAAAGTGACCGGAAGCCTCTTTAGAGTCGATTGCGAAGGCTGTACCGAGATAAGGACCAAGAAATGATCACTCGTGAGATCCGGCTGGCCGCGCAGATCGCCGGCGCACCGGCACTCGACAACTTCACCGTCGCCACGACCGAGGTGGACGGCGAGGTTCTGGTGCGGACCGACCAGGTGGGGCTCGCCGCGACCTACCTGGAGTTGATGCGCGCCGACTGCACCATCCCGGTACCGGCCTGGCAGCCGGGCCGGCGGGTGGGCGTGGCCGCCATCGGCACCGTCATCCGGTCCGACAGCCCCGAGCTCGCGGTTGGCGACCTGGTTCAGTCGATGACCGGCTGGAGCGAGTACTCGGCGGGCCCAGCCGCCCAGTACATCAAGCTTGATCCCATCGCCGACCCCGGCTACCACCTCGGTCAGGGGCCGACCGCCTACTACGGGATGGCCGATGTGGCGGCCGTCGGCGAGGGCGACGTGGTGTTCGTCTCCGGCGCGGCGGGCGGGGTCGGCTCGCTGGCCGGGCAGATCGCCAAGTGCCTGGGCGCGGCGCGGGTGATCGGCAGCGCCGGCAGCCCGGCCAAGGTCGACTATCTGGTGAACGAGCTCGGCTACGATGCCGCGTTCGACTATCACGACGGCTCGGCGGCCGACCGGCTTCGAGAGCTCGCGCCCGAGGGCATCTCGGTGTTCTTCGACGTCGTGGGCGGCGAGCAGTATCAGGCCGCGCTGCAGGCGGCCAGGCCCGGCGCCCGCTTCGCGCTGTGCGGCTCGCTGTCCAGCCAGCTCGGCGACGCGGCGGAGCGTTTTCCCAAGCCCGATCACGCCGCGGCCCGGGCCCGGGGCATCGAGCTGCTGCCGTTCTCCTGCCACCACACCCCCGACCAGGTCGCCGCCTGGCGGGAGCACTTCGGCACCTGGCTGGGCGAGGGCCGCTTCGTCTACCCGCAGACGGTCGTCAAGGGCGGGATCGAGGACGTGCCGCAGGCGTTCTTGTCCCTGCTCCAGGGGTCCTACCGGGGCAACGTCTCGGTGCGGCTGTCGTGACGACCCTCTCGGTCAGGGCCCTGAACCGGGCCCTGCTGGATCGCCAGTTCCTGCTGGCCCGCACCGATCACACCCCGCTGGAGGTGATCGGGCGCCTGGTCGCGCTGCTGCAGGATCGGAAGGTGGTCCGCTCCGGACTGCTCCGCAGCACCCAGCACCTGGCCGCGGCCGACGACTTCCGCCGGCTGCGGCCGCTGCTGCAGCCCGTGCTCGACCGCACCGCCCGCTCGGCGTACTTCGCCCGCAACAGCGCGGGCCTGGACACCGCCTCGCTGGTCTCCACCGGGCTCGAGCTGCTGGCGGGCGGGACGACACCGCGAAAGGAGCTGGCCCGGCGGCTGGCCGAACGCCACCCGGGCCGCGACGGGCGCGTCCTCGCCGGAGAGGTCGAGCTCAGAGTTCCCCTCGTCCACAGCCCGGCCACCGGCGCGTGGGGCTCCTGGGGCACCCGGTCGGCCGTCTCCGTCACGCCCGCCGAGACCTGGCTCGGCCGGCCCATGGCCCCGGTGGCCGCCAAGGACCTGATCCGCCGCTATCTGGCGGCGTTCGGCCCGGCCGGGACCATGGACGTACAGGCCTGGTCCGGGCTGACCCGCCTCGGTGAGATCGTCTCCGGCATGCGCGCCGAACTGCGCCACTACCGCGGCCCCGACGGCAGGGAACTGATCGACCTGGCCGACGCGGAACTACCCGATCCCGACACGCCCGCGCCCGTGCGGCTGCTGCCCGCCTTCGACAACGTCCTGCTCGGCCACGCCGACCGGACCCGCGTCATCAGCCACGAGGACCGCGAGCGTGTGATGCCCGGCCATGCACAGGTACGGCCCACCTTCCTCGTGGACGGCCACGTGCACGGAAGCTGGTCCCTCCAAGGCGGCACCCTGCGCCTGGCTCCGTTCCGCCCGCTGTCCGCGATCGACCGGGCGGCCCTGGAGCAGGAGGCGGAGCGCCTGCTGCCGTTCGTGGGGGGCGAGAACGTGTCCTGCGGCGGCCCGATCGCGATCAGATCGTCCTGAGCATCCACCCCGACGTCGACCGCTGGACCCAAGCCAGGCAAGGTAGGCGCGGGCCGGCGTCATCGCAATCGCCCGAAGGAGTTCCCAAACTCCACGTTGGCGGTCTCGCGGCCAACGCCGGGCAGCGTGACCAGCTCCTCCGGCGTCGGGTACTTCGCGAATAACGAAGGCATCAGCGCGGATAGGTGGGGACCTACGGGCGTCGCCTCGGGCGGTTGTCCCGGCGGCGGGTTGTCCAGGATCGTCGGATGAATCGCCCCGGGTTCGGGGTACATCATCAGCGCCCGGTCGCGATGCGAGCCCAGTTGGGCGAACAGATCGTTGGAGCGCTCGTCCGGGATGCTGCGCGGCACCCTCTGCACGATCCTGGGCCGATACAGCCCCGTGTGTTCCTTCAATCCGTCGGAAACCTCGCCACCCGCCCATTCAACGATCTTCCAGACCATCGAATCCACCTGGAGCCAGCCGGCTGCATGGGCGACTCCGGCGGGGTTCCTTCTCCGGACCGGCCGTGATCCCTGCCTCAAGATCTTCGCATCGAGGGGTGGTGGGGATCCTGTGACGTTGTCGACACGCTCTTCAAGCGGCATGAACGACCACTCCTTCACCGGCCTGCTGCGAATATCCGGTGGCGGGCCCGGCCGCCGGTGGTGAAGATCGTGGCATGCGCGTCTTCCTGGAGACCGACCGCCTCGTGCTGCGCCCGTTCACCGAGGCCGATGCCGACCACCTGCTCGCACTGGACAGCGACCCCGACGTCATGCGCTTCATCAACGGCGGCCGGCCCACGAGCCGCGAGGCGATCCAGGCACAGACCCTGCCCAAGTTCCTCCGCGCCTACCCGTGCTTCGGGACCCGGGGCCATTGGGCCGCGGAGGAGAAGACCACCGGGACCTTCCTGGGCTGGTTCGAATTCCGTCCCCTGGACGACCACAGCCCCGCCGTGGTGGAACTCGGTTACCGGCTGAACAAGGCGGCCTGGGGCAGAGGCTATGCCACCGAGGGGTCACGGGCCCTGATCCGCAAGGGATTCACGGACCTCGGGGTGAGCCGGGTGACCGCGAACACCATGACGGTCAACACGCGATCCCGGCGTGTGATGGAGAAGGCGGGCCTGTCGTTCGTCCGGAACTTCACCGGCGACTGGCCTGACGCGATCGAAGGCTCCGAGCATGGCGAAGTCGAGTACGAAATCACCCGAACCGAGTGGGAACAACGTAAGAGAAGTCAGTCGTTCAGCTGGAAGTCCAGAGGTTCCGCTCCGAACAGGCGGCCCGCCCTCGGCCGATCCACAACTCCTGACAACTGCTCCGCCGGTCCAAAGCTCCTTGGTCCAGCGGGCGGGGCGAGGTGCGGCTGCTCTTCGTTCTCGGCCGTTGGTGTCAAGCCGCCTTCCTGGTCGCCGGAGACAGGTCCGGCGGCTGGAGCGGTCGGTATGACGTGGCGATCAAAACGGCACCCGCGCGGGCGCGGCATCGCACCGGCGCGTCTGTCCGCAGGTCACCGGGGCCGGTTGCCCTTCCTTTTACGGCCGGCCGGCACGGCCCGGCGGCCGGAGCCGTTCTGTGCGGGTTTTTGTGCTTGCCGCTGTGCCGGTTTCTGCACGGGGGTGGCGGGGGTGGCGGGGGTGGCGGGGGTACGGCCCCGCGAGCTGTTCACCGTCCGGCCGCGGACGATGCCGATGAAATCTTCCACCAGATCGGTGGTCGCGTCCGCGGGCCAGGTCAGCGCCACCTGAGACTGCGGCGCGTCCGGCACCGGCCGGTAAGTGAGGTCCCTGCGGTGGTGGAGGCGTGCCAGCGACAGCGGGACCAGGAGAATCCCGGTGCCGGCCGCCACCAGCTCGACCGCGTCCTCCGTGGTGACCGGGCGGGTGAACGCGGGCAGCCCGGGCCGGACCGTCCACTCGATGGTGTCGTCCAGAGGATGGAACACCTCGTCGTCGACAAGGTCGGTGACGGACACCTCGTCGGCGGCGGCCACCGCGTGGTCCTTGGGAACCACGACCACCGTGGTCTCCGTGTAGAGAGGAATCACGCTGAGCCCGTCCCGGTCGACCGGCAGCCTGACGAATCCGGCGTCGGCGCCGCCCTCCCGCAGGAGCCCCACCGCCTCGGCGGCGGGAACCGCGACCAGGGTGATCGGCACGTCGGGCAATCTCTCGGTCCAGACGTTGACCCATTTCGCGGGTGTCACCCCGGGCACGTAAGCCAGTCGAAACGTCCTGCCGGTCTCTCCATCAGTCACTTCCTCAGGGTACCGATGTCGAGGGAACCTGTTCCGGCTGACTACTCTTGACGCCATGACCTCGTCCAAACCGAAGACCATCCAGACGATGAAGCCCGCGACCGCGGCCAAGAAACTGGGTGTCCCCCTCTCGGCCACTCCCGCCGAGTTTCAGGCGAGTGTCGTCTCCAGGGACGAGCTGAACGAGTTGCAGTCGTCGCCACCCGCCTGGCTCGTCGACCTGCGCCGCAACGGCCCGCACTCCAAGCAGGTCATCGCCGCGAAACTCAAGGTCTCCATCGCCGGCCTGCTCAGGGGTGGGATCACCGGACCGCTCACCACCGCTGAGATCGACGCGCTGAAAGCGGAGAACCCGGCGTGGCTGGAGCGCGAGCAGGCCCTCCAGGTCGAGGTCCGCAAAGAGGCACTCCGCCTCAAGCAACGCTAGGCGGCCGAGATCCTGCACGTTCGGCCCCGATCCTGCACGTCCGGCCCCGATCCTGCACGTTCGGCCCCGGAGGCGTCGTCAGGCTGAAGCACAACCTGGCTTCTACCGGTATGCGGATTTTGGTAGCAAGGTGGTCGGTATGACCCGTCGCGGCGGCCGCCAAAGGTGGCCAGGACCGTAGGTGTGTCTCACGGTGCCATCTGGGCTGGTCACGACCTTTGGCGGCGTTGAAGGGCCGACGCGGTGTCAGCGGCCGGGGGCCCGCTTCCTGACCTCCTGGAGCACCCAGCCATTGCCGTCCGGGTCGCTGAAGGTGGCGTAGGAGCCGTAATCGGCACGGTCGGGGTGGGGGCCGGCCATCCGCCTCTGGCCCTCGAGCCGGTGGGTGACCTCTCCGCCGTCGTGGCCGCGGTAGAAGATCCCTCCGGCATCGTGGAAGATCTCGCTGACCTCGACGCCGCGGCCGACGAGCTCGGCGCGGGCCTCCTCGATGTCGGAGACGATGAGGTAGAGGCCCTGGACCGAGCCGGGCGCGGCGGAGGTGATCCCGTTGCCGAATATGATCGAGCACTCGGAGCCGGGCGGCGTGAGGTGCACCGCGCGCCAGTTCTCACTGACGGCTTTGTCGAGATCCAGACGGAATCCCGCCGCCTCGTAGAAGGCCTTGGCCCGATCGACGTCGGATACGGGCAGCACGATGAGTTCGAGTTTCAGATCCATCTGAGGTTCATCTTTCTTGACGTCGGTGAGTCGCACGCCGTGCGTCACCGGTTCAACAGGTGATTGTGATCGGCGGGCGGCGCATGGCGATCGGCCGGGGCTCTCGCGGCCCTCGACGTGAGTGCCGACCCGCGCCCTTCCGCTCGCACAGGGCCGGCGGCATGTTCCTTTACGGCGTCGCCTCCTTGACGGCCCCGCTTCCTCTACGGCACCGCTTCCTCTACGGCACCGCTTCCTTTATGGCACCACTTCCTTGATGGCGCCGCGCACGGGTGAATCCATCATCAAAAATCTAGCTATCTTTTATCCAGGTTCATCTCCGAAAGGATCGCGCGGTCACGCCGCGCGGAAAAAGGGTCAGCCGTGCCCGAGTGCCTGGCGAACATGTGCCCCCACGGTGGGAGTGTGTTCGTCGGCCGCGGCCTGCACGTCGGCGAGACTCTGCTCGGCCAGCGCCTGCCGCCAGGCCGCTTCGGCTCGTCCCATGGCGACCTTCACCGCACACGGCTGGGCGAAGCCGGCATCGGGGCATCGCTCACCGATGGTGCCGCACCGGCGGATCTCGGCGCAGTGGAAGAGCGGCGCATCCCCCTCGATGGCGAGGACCACGTCCAGCACCGACATCGCCGCCAGGGGGCGGGCCAGGCGAAAGCCGCCCCGCGCACCTGGAACGGACTCCAGCAGGCCCCCCTTGACCAGTTGCTGAAGCTGCTTGTTCAGGTAGGACGCCGACAGGCCGTGACCGGCGGCCAGCTGCGCGGTCGCCACCGGCTCGCCGTCCCCCAGCCATGCCAGATTGAGCAGCGTATGCATCGCCCACTCGACACCCTTGCCCGTTCGCACAACCTGGACACTAGGCATCCAGTTTCAATCTGTCAAAAAATGCCTGCTCACCGGCCACGGCATGCCGCCCTGGCGTTGTGGATGGTCTCGAGGTGCTTGTCGGTCCAGCGCGCAACCCGGCTGATGATGGCCAGCAGCTCCCGCCCGGCGTCGGTGAGGTCGTACTCGACCTGGGGCGGGACGGTGGGGTGCACGGTCCGCGTGATCAGCCCGTCGCACTCCAGGCCGCGCAGTGTGGCCGTCAGCATGCGCTGGGTGATGGGCGCCAGCAGCCGCCGCAACTGGTTGAAGCGCCGCGGCCCGGAGACGAGCTCCGCCATCACCAGGGGCGCCCACTTCTCGCCCACGCGCGAAAGAATGCTCCGGAGTTCGTCGCAGGAGGACTCCAATTCCGCGGCCTGCTCGGCGATTTCCGCCATGTCGGTTCCTTCCTTGGTACTACAGCACACACAACTGCCTTCTTGCGGGTGTCTCGGGGTGAACGGCAGCTTGTTCCCGGCCTCCCGAAACTTACCTGGTGAAAAGAGCAGGAGATTGATGTGAGCCTTACCTTCCAGACCTCCGACGACCCCCGGTACACCACCCGCGGCGCCCTCTACGTACCTTCCGGGCAGGGCCCGACCGTGTGGGCCGTCGGCGACGTCTACACGATCAAGGCGACGGGAGCGCAGACGAACGGCGGTTTCGGCCTCATCGAGGCCACCGTCCCCGCGGGCGGTGGGCCGGCTCCGCACAGCCACCCCGAGCAGGAGGAGACCTTCTACATGCTCGACGGCGAGCTGGAGTTCCTGGACGGCGACCACCGGTTCACCGCCGTCGCGGGCGACTTCATCCACGTTCCGCGGGGCATTCGCCACAGCTTCCAGAACAAGCGTATGCACGCCGCGAGGATGCTCTTCATGTTCACCCCGCCCGGGCCCGAGCAGGTCTTCGCCGACCACGCGATGCCCGCCAGGGACGGCGAGACGCCGCCACCCCTGGACGACGAGCAGATGGCCCGGCTCGAGACGATGGCCGGTTTGATCAAGCCGATCATGCTGCCCGACCCCGCCTGAGGGTCCGTCGACCAGGCGGCTCCGGTACGAATCCGGTGGGGACGGAGCGTTGCCGGGACAACGCGATTCGCTGTAGGGGCAGGGCGAGGCCGGCTCGGCCGTATCTCCGGCGTTTCAGCAGCTCGACCTCGGTGTCGGTGCCTTCCGGAAGCCGTTGCCGCGGGGCAGGGTCAGCCCGGCGACGCCGCGCGGGCGTGGCGTTCGACCGTGTTGAACCCCCGGCCCGGTGACCGGGTTGACCCCCGGCCCGGATGCCGGGCACATTCGCCCGGCCCGAGGTCCTGGTCGAGGGGGGTGTGCTGCGCATGCTCGCGGCGGGTCCGTTCGGCGAGCGCGCCGGTGCGGCGTGGCCCTGCGGTATGCCGGCAGCGGCTGACCACGGTCTTCTCGCGGTATGCAGGCAGCGGCTGCGGGTGACCACGGTCTTCTCCGCCGCGGCGACCAGGCCGTGCCACGGATGCGAACGGTCGCCGGCCCGCCCCGCGTCCGGTGCTTTCCGGCGGATGGTTGTAGCCGAGGGCTTCGCCGGCCGATGTGGTCGTGCTTAGACAGTGACTCATTTGGCGAGTCGGCGGTAGCAAATGAGGGCCTGCCAGGAGGCGCCGAAGACCGGCGGCAACTGCCGCTAGGCCGTGTGTCATAAGTGGCTGGGAATAGATGCCCGCCTGACGTGATGACAGTGGACACGGCAGGTTTCGGATCGGCGGACAGGCGCCTCTGGACGGGCGGCCGTCTCTTGTCCGGCTGGCGGCGGCAACTACCGATGGTGGTCTATGCGGACGATCCCGGATCCCACGCGGTGAACGTCTTCAGATGAGCCGGGCGATTCCCGTGGGCGTGTCGCCGGGCCGTACGCGGCGAGGAAGACCCGTACCGCGCCCTCGACGTGGTGGTCCAGCTCCGAGGCGGTGGGGGCGCGGTCATCGCCGAGCAGCATTGCCTGGTTGACCGGTGCGGACATGACGAGCCAGTTGAACTGGGTCGCGGCGGTGACCGGGTCGGCGGCCAGCAGCGCGTCCCGGGCGTCGAGGTCGGCGAACGCATCGGCCAGCGCTGCGATCGTTCGTCCGGGACCGCGTTCGTAGAAGGTGCGGCCGAGCTCGGGGAAGCGAGAGGTTTCGCCGATCACCAGTCGGCGGAGCTGGAGGACGCGCGGGCGCAGCACGAGCGCGAGCTGCCGCCGGGCCAGCTCGCGCAGGTCCGCCTCGACATCTTGTGTGTCGGCGAGGCCGGATACCGCGTCCTGGACGACCTGGCCGGCCTCGTCGACGGTGGCGGCGACGATCTCGAGGAACAGCTGCCGCTTGTCGGTGAAGTGCTTGTAGACGGTCGGCTTCGACACCCCGGCGACCGCGGCCACCTCCTCCACGGTGGTGCCCAGGTAGCCGTTGCGCAGGAACACCTCCGTCGCGGCGTCGAGGATGGCACGATGCTTGCGGTCGGAGCGGTTCTCACCCATTGCACAAGACTAAACTGAACGGTGTAGTTTGTCGCAATGGCTTTCACCGATGAAGAGATCGCGTACCTGCGCTCGCAGCCGCTCGGACGGCTGGCGACCCTCGGCGAGGGCGGACAGCCCGACGTCGTGCCCGTGGCCGTCGAGTTCGACGGGACCTTCCTGTGGGTCGGCGGTGCCGGCACCGTGCGCGACACCCGAAAGTTCCGCAACATCGCCTCCGGAAACCACAAGGTGGCGCTGGTGGTTGACGACCTCGTATCGCTCGAACCGTTCATCGCCCGGGGCATCCGCGTGTACGGCGACGCCGAGCAGCCCTTCGAGCGGGTCGGCATGGTCGGCCCCGGCACCTACCTGCGCATCACGCCGACTGTGTCATGGAGTTGGAACCTCGCGGGTGAGCCCGCCGGCGAGGAGTGGTACCCATCGAACAAGATCGTGCACTAACCGCGCCTGTGGTACGGCTCGACGTGCCATTCAGCGTGGCGGTGACGAGGCGGTTCGATGTGACCGACGCGCAGTGGGCGGTGCTGGAACCGCTGCTGCCCAAGGGGAAGAAGCCGGGCCGACCACCGAAATGGAGTAGACGACAGCTGATCGACGGAATTCGGTGGCGAATTCGGGTTGGTTCGCCGTGGCGGGACGTGCCAGCCTGTTACGGACACTGGCGCACGGTGTACGGGTTGTTCTGGCGGTGGCAGAGCCAGTCGTCGAAGGAACGCATCCACGAACGATCTAACAACCAAGGCCCAAATGAGTCACGCTCTTATTGCGTTCGGGGCCGGTGCGATGGTCGCGACAGCCGGGGCCGAGGTCGATGAAGCGGGCGCAGGGGTGGAGAGGGGTCGCCGGACGACGGAGCGGCCGCCGGCGACGACGGCTCGTTGCCTGCGGCGTCGGCGGGCGACGCGTCGATACCGAGCAGCTGATCAGGCGCGGAGCCCACAAGAGCGTCGAAGCTCTGGAAAAGGACATCCGCGCCTGGATCAGCCAGTGGAATGACAATTCTCGGCCGTTCGTGTGGAAGACCGCCGAAGAGATTGTCGAATCACTTGCCCGATATCGCCGGCGAATTTCCGGCGCAGGACACTAGGCGTCGACGCAGACCCGGTCCACCTTGTTGCTGCTGGCCGAGCCCAGGTTCCTCGTCGAGCCCCGGGGGACCGACTCCAGGTAGTCCCAGTAGCCCAGCCAGTTGTAGAGGTGGACCGCTCCGTTGCCCCTGTTGTAAACGGAGGAGACCCGGTCGTTGAGGCCCATCGTCCCCAGGTCGAAACACTTACCGCCGCTGGGCGCGATCCAGATCCTGCTCACTCCGTTGGCGCTGTCGTAGTAGCAGGAATATCCCGACGCGCATTCCCACGCGAGGGCGCTGGCCGGGGCCGGGGTGGTGGCAAGGCCCATTGCCGCGGCCGCGGCCGTCGCCAACAGCACGCTGATCCTACGCCGTGTCGTCACCAAGATCACTTCCCTTTGGGGTTAGGTGATGGGCGGTAAATGGTCATTCCGCACCGGCGGGTTTCGGTTCGTCATTCCTTTGACCCGTTCATTTCTTCCAGGTGCAGGGACATCCTGTGACGAGGGCTCATATTCCGTAACCTGTAAGGTTAGAGGGCGGGGACGAAGCGTTTTCACCTCGTGAGACCGGGCGGTGGCGGCCGGTGGGCCGCCCACGGTCTCGTCATCGCGGGCCGGGTGCCGGCCACCACCATCGCCACCGGCGCGGGAAGGCGAGTGGTCAGTTGCGGGCGTGCGCGTCGAGGATGTGCGCGACGGCCTCGGTCACCTGCTCGGCGAACGCGATGTTCAGCCATTCGTCGGGCACGTGCATGTTCGAGTCGGCCCCCAGCGCGCCGGTGACGACGAACTGGGCGTCCGGATAGCGCCGGCCGAGCATCTCCATGAACGGGATCCCGCCGCCGATGCCGAAACCGCGGCACGGCTCGTCGAACACCCGGTCGCCGATCTCCTCCAGCGCCGCGGCCAGCCAGGGCGCGGCCGCCGGGGCCTGCCAGCCGTTCAGCAGAAGGAAGTCGCCCACCTCGACCCGCGCGCCGTACGGCACCTCGGTCGTCAGGATCCTCACCAGCGCGGCTCGCGCGACCTCGGCGTCGACCGTCGGCGGGGTCCGGAAGCTCAGCCGCAGGGACGTCGAGGCGCGCAGTACGGCTCCCGCCACCGCGGGGTCCGGGAGCCCGGCCGCGCCGATCACCGACAGCGTCGGCCGCCAGGTGTTGTTGAGGATGAGTTCGACGTCGTCGTCCGAGGCCGCGCGCATCCCGTCGACGAGGGGGTACCGGCGCGCGGCGGCTCCCGGTTCCAGCGCGGCGAGCGCCTCGGCCTTGGCCCGCGCCTCCTCGGGGATCGGCACGTTCATCTCGGGGACGGTGACCTCGCCGGTCACGGAGTCCTCCACCCGGTCGAGCAGCCGGCGCATGACGCGGAAGGAACTCGGCACGATACCGCTGGCGACCCCCGAATGCACGGACGTCTCCAGGACCCGCACCGTGACGGTCGCCTGCACCGCGCCGCGCAGGCTCTCGGTCAGCCACATCCGCTCGTAGTCGCCACCGCCGCCGTCCAGGCAGATCACCAGGGACACGTCACCGAGGCGGTCGGACAGATGCTCCAGGTATGAGGGCAGGTCCGGGCTGCCGGACTCCTCACCGGTCTCCAGCAGGAGGACCACCCGGGCGTGTTCGCCGCCCGCCGCCCGGATCGCGGTCAACGCGGTCGTCGCCGCGTAGCCTGAGTATCCGTCGTCGACCGCGCCGCGGCCGTAGAGCCGTCCGTCACGCACCACCGCCTGCCACGGACCCAGCCCGTCGGACCAGTCGCCGAGCGGGGGCTGCTTGTCGAGGTGGCCGTAGAGCAGCACGGTGCCGCGTGCCGTGGTGCCGGCGGTCGCGGGCACGTCCACGAGAAGCAGCGGTGCGCGTCCGTCGGACTGGACGACCTCGCATCGGGCGCCCGGCAGGCCACGCGCCGCGATCCAGTCCCGTACGTGGTCGGCGGCGGCTCGCAGATGGCCGTTCCGCTCCCAGCCGGCGTCGAAGGCGGCCGACAACGCGGGTATCTCCACCAGACCGGAAAGGCTGGGCAGCACGTCCTCGTTCCAGCCCTTGGCGACGACTTCGCGAACTCTTCCATAATCCATAACCGAATTATGCTATCCGGGATCGATGAGGGCTCCGCCGGGGCTGGAGCGCCGAGAGTCCTCACGCGAGGATCAATGGGGATCGGCGGGCACGCGAGAGGTCATTTCTTTTACGAATCACCGGCGATATGTCAACGGCCCGCACCCGGTAATGGCCGCCGGCCGGCGCGGGTACGAACCCTGGTCTCGGCGTGGTGCCGGATCGCCTCGTTTCCCGCCGCCGCCCCGGACGAAGCTCGGCAGGTCGGCTCCTGGGGCTCGTGCCCGGAACATCCGTAGGGGGATGACCGAGGGGATCTGCACCGTATCCTCACATTCCCTGCGCTCGGAGAGCATAGGCGTCTGTTTTGATTGCGCCGTGACTGAGCGAGACGCCTCAGGGGCGAGTGATGTGCTCTGGGCCACGGGCTGTGGGATATCGGCGTTTATCGCGTTGAAGTGTGCGACATTGGGAACCTGCCTGGACATCGTGCTGGTGGCCAGGACGCAGGGTTACTGTCTTGGTGATTTGAGTGCCGGGGAGGGTTTGGCCGGCCTGATCTGGGCGGCGAGTCGGTTCGTTATCTTTCCCGTCCTTTCCGGTATCTCCCTGCTCGCCTCGTTGCCGATCATTCTGCTTGCCCACCTGTCGTCGTTCGCGAACCGCGACTGGCTGAAGGCGACTCTGATGCTTCTGGCCGCCCTGGTCTCGATCGCCGGGCCGATGGTTATGATCGTTCACGACGTGGCCGTCGAAGGGATCACGGGTGATTGCGAACCGCCCTGGTGGCCGTCCTGGCTCCCTTCCTGATGCGACCTCGGAAGTTTCGCATCCCGGGAGAGCCGTCGTCCCGCTTTCCGGGCCCTGAGCACGGGTTCCGGGTCTCCGGCTTTCCGCGCTCATCGCGATCCATGGACGGGATTCGCGTGGATCATGTGGTTCTTTCGTCCGGCGACGACGTTCAGCGATGAAGAGGAGACGCGAGACGAACTGGGATCGGTGACCCGGTGAACCTGCCCGGCCGCGGCACCGGGCCGGGCGATCGTCAGGACCCGTAGATCAGGATCTTTCAAAGTGTCCTGGTCATGAACACGCTGTACGGGTCGGGCCGGTAGTCCGCGAACGGCTCGCAGTAGTCGAACCCGAACTTCTCGTACAGCTTCCGGGCGGGCAGGAAGAACTCGCTCGCGCCGGTCTCGAGGCTCAGCCGGGTGAAACCCATGCGTCTCGCCTCGGTGATGATGTGCTCCAGCAGCAGGGAAGCGGTCCCGCTCCGCTTGCGCGCCGGCGCGGTGCGCATCGACTTCACCTCGGCGTGGCCCGCGTCCAGCCTCTTGATCGCACCGCAGCCCACCAGGCTGTCACCGTCCATGACCGACCAGAACGTGATCTCGGGCTTGCGGAGCCCGTCCAGGTCAAGGGCGTGCTTGCTCTCCAGGGGCGTGATGGATCGCATCTCCTGGACGTGCTCGTCGAGAAATCCGGCGATCTCCGGACCGGAGAGGTCGTCGAGGACGATTTTCATTTGCCGGCCTTCCTTCGGGCTCCGGTCCTGCCGGGTGTGCCGTCGCCGCGCGTCAGGCCGGGGCACGTCGTTCGCCGCGGGCCCGCCGGGCGGCCGGCACCGCCTCCACCGGCGCGTCCGGGATGCCGGGCGGTGGGGGTCTCGTCGTCATCGATGGACATGTCGTCATGGGTCGGCACGGGAGGAGAGCCTTCCGGGAATCCGTCAGATCACCGAACGGATCGTACCGCCGTCCACGCGGAGCGTGGCGCCGCTGATGTAGTCGGCATACGGGCCGGCCAGATACGCGACGGCACCCGCGATCTCCTCCGGGCGGCCGAACCGGCCGATGTCATTGGGGACGAAGTCGCGGGCGGCGTTGCGCTCGATCTCCTCCCACGACTCCCCCCAGCCGTGCTCCGGCGCGATCTCGGTGAGCAGCCTCTCCACCGAGTCGACGCGGATCGCCCCGGGAGCGACCACGTTGGACGTCACCCCGGTGTCCTTCAGCTCCCGCGCCAGGGAGACGGCGAGATTGTGCCGTGCGGCGAGCGAGGCGTTGTAGTGGGGCTGCATCGACATCGGCTGCGAGGAGAGGCCGCCGCCGATCTGGATCACCCGGCCCCAGCCGCGCTCGCGCATCCCCGGCACCAGCCGCTGGATCATGCGCACCCCGGAGACCACGTTGACCTCGTACGTCCGGGCCCACACCTGCGGGGTGGCGTCGGCCCAGCCGAGGTGGTCGTACGCGCCGGCGTTGTTGACCAGGATGTCGACCTCGCCGGCGGTGGCGGCCACCGCGTCGGCGCCCTCGTCCGTGGCGAGGTCGCCGATCGCCACGGCGACCGCGCCGATGTCCTCCGCCACCTTGCGGGCGCGGGCGCCGTCTCGTCCGTGCACCACGACCTCGGCGCCCTCGGCGGCGAGCAGCCGGGCGATCGCCTCGCCGAGTCCGGAGTTGGAACCGGTCACGAGGGCCCGGCGGCCGGGCCGGAGGTCAGCCGGTGATCACGTCAGGGATCACTCCGGTGGTGACGAGGTCGCGGTACCACAGGGCGCTGTCCTTCGGCAGGCGCCGTTGGGTGGTGAAGTCGACGTGGACGATGCCGAAGCGCTTGTGGTAGCCCTCGGCCCATTCGAAGTTGTCGAGGATGGACCAGACGAGATAGCCGCGTAGGTCCACGCCCTCGGCCAGCGCGGCGTGGGCCGCCCTGAGGTGGGAGTCGAGGTAGGCGACGCGGTCCGGGTCGGCGACCCGGCCGCCCGAGGGGGCGTCGTCGTCGAAGGCCGCGCCGTTCTCGGTGATGAGCAGGCCCACGGAGGGGTGGTCGCGGGACAGGCGGGTCAGCAGGGTGGTGAGGCCCGCCGGGTCGATGGGCCAGCCCATCGCGGTGCTGGGGCCGCCGGGGTGGACGAAGGAGACGTCCTCGCTGCCCGGCCAGGCGGGGTCGGCCGGGGCGCCGGGGACGTCGGCGACGTACTGGGGGCAGTAGTAGTTGATGCCGAGCAGGTCGATCGGCTGGTGGATCAGCGTGAGATCGCCCTCGCGCAGGTGGCCGAGGCCCGCGTGCCGATCGATGATCTTCAGGAGGTCTTCGGGCATCTCCCCGCACAGGGCGGGGTCGAGGAACTGGCGGTTGAGCAGCAGGTCGACGCGTTCGGCCGCGGCCGGATCGCCGGCGACGGGCGAGAGGTTGAGGGTGAGGGCCAGCTCGCGGGCACCGGCCTCGCGCAGCGCCCGGGTGCCGAGGCCGTGCGCGAGCAGCAGGTGGTGGGCGGCGCGGAAGGCGTCGCCCGGGTCGGTCCTGCCGGGGGCGTGGACGCCACTGCCGTACCCGAGGAAGGCCGCGACCCAGGGTTCGTTGAGCGTCGTCCAGGTGCGGACGCGGTCGCCGAGCCGGGCGTGGACGGCCGTGGCGTAGTCGGCGAAGCGGTAGGCGGTGTCGCGGGCCGTCCAGCCGCCCCGGTCCTCCAGCGCCTGGGGCAGGTCCCAGTGGTAGAGCGTCACGTACGGGTCGATGCCTGCGGCGAGCAGGGAGTCGACGAGGCGGTCGTAGAAGTCCAGGCCGCGCGGGTTGACCGGGCCCGAGCCGTCCGGCTGGATCCGCGGCCAGGCGACGGAGAACCGGTAGGCGGCCAGGCCGAGCGATCTCATGAGCTCGACGTCGTCGGAATGGCGGTGGTAGTGGTCGCAGGCGACGTCGCCGGTGTGCCCGGAGGCCACCCGTCCCGGCGTCCGGGAGAAGGTGTCCCAGATCGACGGTCCGCGCCCGTCCTCGCGGGCGGCGCCCTCGATCTGGTAGGCGGCGGAGGCGGCGCCCCAGACGAACCCGGCGGGAAAGGCCGGGCCGGTCGCTGCGGTCATGTCAGTCCTCTACGAGCTGGGGTACGGCTTGTCGCGGTCATGTCAGTCCTCCACGAGCTGGGGTACGGCGGGCTGGCGGCCGCACGGGGTGGTCCTGATCTCCCGCGACCAGGCGAGGGTGACGCCGAGGGTGTCGGTGAGCGTCCGCTGGAAGTCGGCGAGCCGGGCCGGATCGGCGCGGATCTTGCGCGGCGGCAGGTCGGCGGCGAGGGCCTGGACGGCCAGCGCGCCCACGGCCTCGCCGATGCTCCACTCGACGGGGTGGAGCCGGTAGCAGCCGTTGGTGACGTGGGTGGTGCCGATGTTCTTGCCGGCGGGCAGCAGGTTGTCGACGCGCTGGGGCAGCAGCGCGCCGAGCGGGATCTGGAAGGGGTAGCAGTCGACGTCCACGTAGGTGCGGCCGGACGTGCTGGGGTGCAGGTCGATCCGGTAGGAGCCGATCCCGACCGCGTCGGCGAACACCTCGGACCCGGCGAGCGGGCCGCGCGCCTGCACCCCGACGTGCTGCTCCAGCACGGTGAACTCGGCCTTGATCCGCCGTGCCTCCCGGACGTACACCGCCTTGGCCAGGCCGTCCTCGGTCCCGACGAGATCGGGACGCGGCCGCAGGCCCGGGTATCCGGCCTCGGTCTGCATCCAGTACAGGAACGACAGCGACAGGTCGCGGGCACCCGCCAGCGCGGCCTCACGGTCCGCGCCGGGACCGATCAGCGGCCGGTCCCAGTAGTCGATCTGCGGCCAGTTGACCAGGGTGACGTCGTGCGAGATGGTGCCGGGCTCGTACTGCTCCGCGGCCACGATCCGGCGGAAGTGCCACAGGTCGTGCTTTCCGGGGATGTGCCCGTTGTCGTGGAACAGGCCGCGCGAGCGTACCGACAGGTCGATCGGTTCCACGTCCGTCCACGACAGCTGGGACCCCGGCCAGAACGGGGCCCGCTGGGTGCTCCAGTAGTCGTAGCCCGCCGGGCGGTCGATCGTGTGGTCCTCGCCCGGCCGGTACTCCAGCGGGAAGCACCAGCTGACGGCCTGCTGGTCGAGGGGGTTCGCCACCGGCGCGGCGTGCGGTTCGCCGGTGTCGGCGACGCCCTCCGCGCCGATCACGTGCTCGACCCCGGCCAGCGGCAGCAGGTCGCCGAGCTCGGTGGCGTCCACCACGTAGTCGGCCGCCACGACCAGCTCGGTCCCGTCGGGCCGGGTGAAGGTGACCGCCTCGACCCGGTCGCCCGTCACCTCGACCGCCACGGGCGTGTGCCGCAGCAGGACGGTGACCAACCCGGAGGTCCGGTACGGCGCGAGCATCTCCTCGATGACGGCCAGCGCCGCCCGCGGCTCGTGGCACAGCCCGCTGACCACGCCGAGACCCGGGTTGAGCAGGCGCTGCGCGGCCACCGAGGCGCGGAGCGGGTAGTTGCGGCGGTAGTACTCGCGGACGCCCTGACGCAGCCTGCGGTAGCTCGACGAGGCGTACCGCGACTCGATCCACGGGTTCTCGTCCGGCGGGACCGCCTGGCTGGTCAGCTGGCCGCCCAGCCAGTCGGTCTCCTCGGTGAGCACCACCCGCCGGCCGAGCCTCGCGGCGGTCAGCGTCGCGGCGACACCGCCGAGACCCCCTCCGACCACCAGCACCGGCGTGTGCGTCTCCTGCATGATCATCCCTTCACGCCGCCCTCGGACAGGCCGGCGACGAAACTGCGTTGGTTGAAGACGAAGACGGCCAGGATCGGCAGCAGCACCAGCACCGAGCCGGCCATGGCGGGTCCGTAGGCGACGTTTCCGCCGGTCAGGAACTTGCTCAGCGCCAGCTGGACGGTCTGTGTCCCGGGCGAGCTCGTCACGACGAGCGGCCAGAGGAAGTCGTCCCAGACGGCGGTGAAGGCGAACACCGCGACGGTCGCGACCAGCGGCCTCGCCAGCGGCAGATAGATCTTCCAGAAGAGCCTGAACTCGCTCGCGCCGTCGACCCGGGCGGCCTCGCCCAGCTCGTCGGGGAGCCCGAGGAAGTACTGCCGGGCCAGGAAGACGTTGAGCGGCCCGATCAGGTGCGGCAGGGTCAGCCCGGCCAGCGAGTCGAGCAGCCCGGAGCCGCCCTGCCCGGTGAGGTCGTTCCCGCCCGCCAGCGGGATCCCCTTCGCGATCAGGAACAGCGGGATGAGGGTCACCGCCACCGGCACCATCGTGGTCGCGACGATCGTCATGAAGATCGCGTTGCTTCCCCGGTAGGGGAGCTTGGCGAAGGCGTACCCGGCCAGGAGCGCGAACACGCAGTTGGCGACGACGACCAGCAGGGCGACGATCAGCGAGTTCGTCATCGCCGTGCCGAGGTTGCCCGCGTCCAGGGCGGTCGAGAAGTTGTCGAGGACCGGGTTCCGCGGCAGCAGCCGCGGCTCGGACGAGAACACCTCGGACTCGGGCTTGAAGGCGATCGAGACCATCCACCAGAACGGGACGAGCACCAGCAGCGTGGCGATGACCAGCGCGAGGATCGATCCTGGTCTGCGCATCACTTCCGCCCGTTCCCGCGCATCGCGACGAGCGCGAAGGCGAAGATGGCCGCGAACAGGACGAACGCCATGGCGCTGGCGGAGCCGAACCGGTTGTTCTGGAACGCCTCCTGGTAGATCAGGTAGTTGGTGGTCGTCGTCGAGCCGAGCGGCCCGCCGCCGGTGAGGATGAAGATCTCGGCGAACGACTGCGACAGGTAGACGATGTTGATCGTGACCACGTAGACCATGACCGGCCGCAGGCCGGGCAGCGTCACGTGCCGGAACCGGGCCCAGGCGTTCGCGCCGTCCATCTTCGCGGCCTCGTACAAGGTGACCGGGATCGCCTGGAGCCCGGCCAGGAACAGCACCATGTTGCCGCCGAGGGCCTTCCAGATCCGCATGACCGCGACCGAGTGCAGGGCGGTGTCCTCGTCGAGGAGCCAGTCACGAGGATCGAGGCCGAGCGAGCCCGCGAGGTCGTTGAACCAGCCGTCGGGGGAGTACATCCACAGCCAGACCAGGCTGACGGCCGTCAGCGGGACGATGCGGGGCAGGAACAATCCGGCCCGGAACAGCCCGATGCCGGGCATCTTCCGGTTGGCCAGCAGCGCCAGTCCGAGCGCGATGCCGACCGCGAACGGCAGCACCTCCGCGACGAACTGGGCGGTCACCCGCAGGGACTTCAGGAAGTCCGCCGAGCCGAGCAGCGCCGCGTAGTTGTCGACGCCGACCAGCCGGGGCGCGCCGCGGTCGAGCGGGCTGTAGCCGGTGAAGCTCAGGTAGAACCCGTACAGCACGGGGAACAGCTGGAAGACCGCCATGTAGGCCAGGACCGGGGCGGTGAAGGCGAGCCCGACGAGCTTGCGGCGGCCGGTCGGGCCTCTCCCGCTCCCGCGGGCCCCGGTCCGCGGCGGCGCCGCGGACCGGGTCTTGCCGTGTTTGGTTCCGTGCTTGGTGAGGAGAGTCATCACTGGGCCGCGAGCAGCGGTCCGGCCTCGGCCGCCGCGTCGTCCAGCGCCTGCTTCGCGGTCGCCTTCCCGGCGAGCGCCGTCTCCAGGTGCTTGTCGAGCACGTCACGGACCTGCACCCAGGCCGGGACGTTCGGGCTGCCCACGTACGCGGGCGCGGCGTCGATGAACGGCTTCAGCAGCGGCTGCCCGGTGACGTAGGCGCCCTGGGCGGCCGAGGCGCGCACCGGCAGCCCGCCGACGCTCTCGGCGTACCGCTCGTTCACGCCCTTGGAGACCATGAACTCGACGAACTTCCAGGCGAGGTCCTTCTTCTTCGAGTCGGCGTTGACGAACAGGCCGGTGGTCGCCCCGCCGAAGGTCTTGGCGTCGACGGCCTTCAGCGGCGGCAGCACCCCGATCTTCGAGGCGAGGTCGGGCACGGCCTTGACCATCTGGAGGATCTGCCCGGTGGTCGCGGTGACCATCGCCGCCTTGCCGGTGGCGAGCGGGTTCTGCCCGGCGGGCTGGTTGGCGAAGTCGAGGCCGAGCTGGTCGCCGACCTTGCCGTCGCCGCTGTAGAGCCCGGCGAAGTACTCCAGCGCCTTCACACCCTCCGGCGAGTTCCAGGTGACCTCGCTGCCGTCGGCCGACAGCAGCTCGCCGCCCTCCGAGCCGATCAGCCCCTGGAAGCTCTGCACCCGCTGGATCTTGGCGGACTGGAGCATCAGGCCCGCCTGTTGGATCGCTCCACCCTCTCGGACGGTCAGCTTCCTCGCCGCCTCGGCGGCCTCGGCCCAGGTGGCCGGCTCGGCGACACCGGCCTTGTCGAACAGGTCCTTGCGGTAGGCGACGAGGACGCCGCTGCCGCCCAGCGGGATCAGGTACTGCCCGCCGGCCACCTGGCCGCTCGCCAGGTAGGGCGCGAGGTCGGTCCTGTCCGCCTCGGGCAGGGCGGCGATCCGGGCGTCGAGCGGCTCGATCCGCTTGGCCGCGGCGAAGCCGGCGGCGGCGGCCGGGCCGTGGCCGAACACGTCGGGGGCGTTGTTGCCGGCGAAACCGGCGTTGAGCTTGGGCGACATCTGGGCCCAGTCGACGAAGGTCACCTGGACCTTCGTCTTGTTGGCGGACTCGAACTCCGGCACCAGCGTCTTGGTGACGAGCTCGATCTCCGGGGCGGAGTTGCCGGGGAACCAGACGGTCAGCGTGTCGGCAGCGCCGCCGCCGCTCCCGCTGCCTCCGCCGCCCGTCCCGCAGGCCGTCGCGGCGAGAAGAACGCCCGCGCTGACCGCGACGGCGAGGAATCCGCGTCTGCCGACGGCTGTCCACCGGTTGGTGATCATGATTTTCTCCTGTTTCGGAGTATGGGGGGTTTCGGAGTGTGGGAGGTCGGCTCCCGGCGCTGGATCGCCGGGAGCTGGGAGTGTTCGATTGTGGTCAGGCCCCGGGGGGAATGATCGTGTGAGCTGTGGTCAGGCTCCGGGCGGGCCGATCATGTGGTCCTCGGGGAGGCCGCAGGGCAGTAACTGCTGGTGGTCGCCGGGGTCGTCGGAACCGGCCAGGATCCGGGTGAGCATCTTCACCGCGCCCCGGCCCATCTCGTTGCGGGGGATCCGCAGGCTGCTCCAGCCGCTCTCGGTCATCGTCACCAGGACGACCACCGACATGTCCGCGGGAGCGGACAGGCCGCGCTCGCCCAGCGCGGCGACGAGCTGCCTGGCCAGGGGCTCGTTCTCGGCCAGGACGGCGGTGACGCCGCCGGCGTGCGCGGCGTCGACCCAGGCCGGGTCGAGCTGCGACGTGACGTACATCAGCTCGGGCAGCCCCACGTCGGCGCAGCCGGCCCGGTAGCCGGCCTCCTTGTCGAGGAAGACCTCCATCCGGTCCGGTCCCGTGACGTAGGCGATGCGCCGGTGGCCCAGCGCGGCGAGCCTGCCGACGGTGTCCCTGGTGGCGCTGGCGTAGTCGGCGCCGACCCAGGCTATCTCGGTGCCGGGCACGGTCCTGCGCCCTATGTGAACGAAGGGGTATCCCTCGGCGGCGAGTCTGGCCAGCTCGGTGGAGCCGGGCTCGACGCCGAGCAGCACGCTGCCGTCGGCGAGCGCGAGCCGGTTCACCCCGTCGCTGTAGACCCGGCGGCGGCCGTCGAGATCCTCGGTGGAGGCGAACAGCACCAGGTCGTAGCCGTCGGCGACGGCCTGCTGCTCGATGCCGACCAGGAACTCGTGGTAGAAGTCCAGCTGGTCGAGCGGGAAGATTGACTCGAAGGTGTAGACCCCGAGCAGCCGGTTGCGCTTCCCGCGCAGGCTGCGTGCCGCCGGATTGGCGACGTAGCCGAGCTGGCGCACCGCCTCCAGGACGCGCTGGACGGTCTGCTCCGGGATCCCGGTCTCCGGACCCCGGCCGTTGATGACCGCGGAGACCGTCGCCTGGGAGACGCCCGCGAGCTTGGCCACGTCGGCTTGACGGGCCCGGCGCCGCACTCCGTCCATCGCGATCTCCTGATTCGTATCAGTTGAGGGGGAACAGCCAGGAGAGGGTGACTGGCTGATTCGTATTGGCGAAACCGTTGCAAGACGGACGGGGCGCTGTCAACACTCCCGGCGAAAGAATCTTGAAACATGCCGGAAATCCGCTCTTGACGGCCGTGAAGGCCGCGGATTATCTTCCCGTTACGAATCGGGGGAGCTCATATTTCTGCAGGTCAGATATTACTAATACGAATCAGAGGTATCAGCGTGGGGCTCCCCAACGCCGCAGCCGTCCTGGCGCTCGTCGCCGCCCTGCTCCTGCCCCAGCCCGCCCACGCGGCCGGAGGCGGGACCGTCCGTGGCGCCGCCGCCGTTGACGTGACCGCGACCGTACGCGCCCCCGCCGTTGACGTGACCGCGACCGTACGCGCCGCCGGGACCACCTACTACGTCGACGCGACCGGCGGCTCCGACAGCGCGGCCGGGACCTCCTCCTCGACCGCCTGGAAGACGCTCGGCAAGGTCAACGCCCAGACCTTCGGTCCGGGCGACAGCGTCCTGCTCAGGTCCGGCGGCGTCTGGACCGGTCAGTACCTCGACCTGCGCGGTTCGGGCGCGGCCGGGGCGCCGATCGTCCTCGGCCAGTACGGCACCGGGGCGAAGCCCCGCATCGACTTCGCCGACACGTCCGTCGACGGCGAGGGCTTCGGGGTGCGGCTGAAGAACGTCTCGCACTGGGAGATCGGCGGGCTTGAGATCACCAGCGGGCAGCAGCCCACCGACCGGCGGCGCAGCGGGGTCCTCGTCGTCGGCGAGGGCACCGGCGCGGGGGACTTCACCCACATCCACGTCAAGAACACCTACATCCACGACGTGTTCGGCACCGACCGCCGGACCGGCGGGATCAACTTCCACGCCCGCGGGACCTCCACCGGGCCCGAGAGCACCTGGACGGACGTGCTCATCGAGGGCAACACCGTCGACAACGTCGCCGACACCGGCATCCAGACCATGACGGACGCGCTGCTCAACACCACGTGGGCGCACGACCTCGACGCCTTCCGCGACCTGGTGATCCGCGGCAACACCGTCACCCGGATCCACCGCGACGGGATCCTCGTCCGGTCGGGGCTGGCCCCGCTCGTCGAGCGCAACACCACCGACCGGATCGGTGAGTCCACCACCTCGACCCTGCCCTACCTCGACGACATCGCGGTCGTCGCCGCGCAGTGGATGTACGCCACGACCGACGCGGTCTTCCAGTTCAACCAGGCCTTCCGCACCCGCAGGCTCGACGGCGACGGCCAGCCCTGGGACTTCGACCAGCGGGTCTACCGCAGCGTCTACCAGTACAACTACAGCCAGGACAACGAGGGCGGCACGCTGCTCGTCATGGACCAGACCGACGACAACGTGTTCCGCTACAACATCTCCCAGAACGACCTGGACCGCAGCGTCGGGGTGTTCCACCTGGTCAGCGGGTCGGGCGATCTGAAGGTCCACAACAACGTCTTCTACCGCTCGGCCGGGCAGACCGGCCAGATGACCGGGACGTCGACCGGCAAGGTGGCCTACACGAACAACGTCTTCGTCAACCAGGGGAGCGGGGCCTACAGCATCAGCGGCAACGTCACCTACGACCACAACCTCTACTCGGGCACCAACGCCAACCAGCCCAACGACCCGTACAAGATCATCGCCAGCCCGCGGTTCGTCGCGCCGGGCGGCGCGTCGGGACTGGCCTCCGCGGGCGCCTACAAGCTCCAGCCGGGTTCGCCCGGGATCGACAGCGGCGTCGCGGTCTCCTCGCCCGGCACCCAGGACTTCTTCGGGACCGCGCTCTACCAGGGCTCTCCCGACCGGGGCGCGCACGAGTCGGCCGCGGCCCCCGCCACCACCCTGCTGTCGGACGACTTCGGCGACGGCGACGCGGCGGGCTGGACGAGCACCGGCGGCTCGTGGTCGGTCGCGAGCGGCGCGTACTCCCAGACCTCCACCGCCGCCGCGGAGAGCCTGTCCGTCACCGGCTCCGCCGGCTGGACCGACTACACCGTCCAGGGACGGGTCCGGCTGGACAACGCGAACGCCAACGCGGGCCTGGTCCTCCGGTACGCCGACGCCGCCAACTTCTACCTGTTCCGCCTCAACGACGGCACCGACACCGCCGACCTGTACAGGAAGGTCGGGGGCACGCTGACCCAGGTCGCCGGCGCCTCCGTCCCGATCACTCCCGGCGCGTTCCGCACGCTCAGGGCGACCGTGTCCGGCTCGACCGTCACCGGCTTCGTCGACGGGAACCAGGTGCTCACCTGGACCGCCCCCGCCGCCGAGCTGACGGCCGGCAAGGTCGGTCTCCGCATGCACTCCAGCACCGCGACCCTCGACGACCTGCGGGTCACGGCGCCTTAGGACTCCCGGCGCCGCGCGTGCGTGGCCGTCCGGGACCGGGAGGTTCCGGACGGCCTTCATGCCCGCAGGGGGTTCTCGGGCCGGGGGAACCCGCCGGAGCGGCCACACGTCAGACTGCCCATGAGGCGTTTGAGGTGTTCGCGGTTTCTCGTGCTGTCCTTGGCGCTCACGCTCGCGGCCGGTACGGCTTCCGCGTGCTCGACCCCGTACGAACCTCCGGCCCGCCCCGCGACCCTGCCGAAAGTGCCGGCTTTCCCGCAGGCCGAGAGAGTGTGGCCGGACGCGTTCTTCGAGACACCGGGGTGGATCAAGGATGTGCGCGCGGTCCAGCCGATGGTCATGCTCAGCTCGCACGAGGTCCTCCTCGCCAATCCCGGCGGCAGGCATCCCGTCCTGGTGAGTTACGACCGGTGGACCGGCCGGCACCGCGTGCTGGCCAGGATTCCGGAGGGACCGGCCGGGCACTGGATCGCGAAAGCGGCTTCCGGGGACGGCCACGTCGCGTGGATGGCGCGGGTGAGCGGCGACGGTGCTCCGGCGCGAATGCAGATCTGGGCCATGCCCGCTTCCGGCGGGCCCCGCGAACTTCTCGCCGAGTTCCCCGGCCAGGGATATTCTCCGACGGCTCTCGCCGGCTTCGAGATCGCCGACGGCCATGTCATCTGGTGGACGCACTCTCCGGGAGCCGTGCGTCGCGTTTCCCTCGCCGGAGGGCCGGTGGAGTCGGTCTCCAGCGAGGGGCACCACTACATGGCCTCCTGGCCGTGGGCACACGACGGCCGGGACAGCCTGCTCAACCTCGCCACCGGCGAACGCCGCGAGGTGGCGGACACGGGCGGGCTCTCCAGGCGCTGCGGACCCGAGTGGTGCGTCAGCGAGCTCGAACCGGCGATGTACGAGCTGACGAAGGTCGTCATGCAGCGGGTGGACGGTTCGGGCAGGACGCTCGTCCCCGGCACGCACATGGCGGAGGCCCTGCTGCACGACAGGTTGGGGTTCTTCGACCCGCCCTTCGTCCGTGGCGGCGAGTCCCTGATCCTGTCCACGGGCAGGTCGGTGGGAACCCTCGGATCCGCGGCCGTGCTGTACGACCGCTGCACGGGGCTGTCGGCTCTCATCGACCCGCCCCGGAAGCAGACGGACGCCGCCGACCTGCCGGATCCCATCCGCCTCGGCGGCTCCGCGCCGGGCGGCCCGCTCCTCTTCTGGCGGGCTTCCGGCAACAGGCACATGGTGATGGACGTCTCTCGCGTCCCTGCGGACAGGTGCTCATCCTGAAACGCCGCTAGCTCGCCGCCGGGGACGCGCGCAGCCGTTGCCCGGCGGCTCCGGGCGTGCCGGAGCGCCGCGAAGACGTGCCGGAGCGCTCCGTCGCGCCCGGAAACGGCGGGAACCACCTCTCCGGTGAGACCGCTCGCGCGTTTCGGCGACCACCGATCGTCCGCGCGCCCGTACCGGAGTTCCGCGCCCGTACCGGAGTCTCACCTCCCCGACCGGCCTGAAAACTTGCCGTGCCTATCGAATATCGATACATTTCCATCGCTAGTCGATTGAAGGGGAGACGATGGGAAAGTTGACAGTGCTCGCGCTGCGCGCCGTGCTCGTGGTGCTGCTCGCCGGTTCGGTGTTCGTACAGGCGGTGATGGTGCCGTTGCTGGCCATCGACATGGAGCAGCTCAACGCGGACTACGCGTACTTGCGCACCCCGTTTCTCGTGATCACGGTCCTGGGTGTCGTGACGGTCCAGGTCGTCCTGGTCTGCGTGTGGCGGCTCGTGACGATGGTGCGACGCGGAACCGTGTTCTCCCACGCCGCCTTCCGGTACGTGCACATCGTGATCGGCGCGCTCGTGGCGGCCGCCCTCGTGGTGTTCGCGTACGCGGTCCTCCTGGCGCCGGGCGACCCCGTCGCCCCTGGGGTGGTCCTCCTGATATGCGGGGTCGTCGTGGCGATCCTGGGGGTCGCGCTCATCGTGCTCGTGCTGCGGATGCTGCTGGCCCAGGCCGTCGCGCGCGACGTCGAGGCGGCGCGGATGCGGGCCGAGCTGGAAGAGGTGATCTGATGCCGATCACCGTCGACATCGACGTGATGCTGGCCAGGCGGAAGATGTCCGTGGGCGAGCTCGCCGACCGCGTCGGGATCACGCCCGCCAACCTGGCGGTGCTCAAGAACGGCCGTGCCAAGGCGGTGCGCTTCACGACGCTCGCCGCGCTCTGCGAGGTGCTCGAGTGCCAGCCGGGCGACCTGCTGCGCTGGGAGGCCGTGGACGCCATGGGCGTTGCGGACGTCGGGGGCGTCACGGACGTCAGGGAGGGCGCGGACGTCGCGGACGGGTGACGAGCGAACCCCGGGAAGGGCTCTGACCTGTGTGAACAGGTCAGGGCCCTTCGTGTTTGCGGGGACGGTGCCGCGTGGATTCCCGCCCGGACACCGGGTCCGCGGTACCCCGCCGAGCCGATCGGCGGACTGCTCGTGCCGCCGGTGGTCGTGCCCCGCCCGGTCGCTCCCGCCGCGCCGAGGACACCACGGAGCCCGCTGAGGAGGAGAGGCGGGCCCGAGATGGAACGGGCGGTGGAACCGGATGGAACACCTTGGGGGTATCCGGCTCGCCGGTCCTTCTCCCGAAGAGCGGATTGGCGCGTTCCACGGAACGTCGCCTTTCTGCGGATGAGCCGTACGAAACATCGAAAGGAAGACAAATGACCGACCACATTCCCACCGCGCGCCAGACGGCGGGCGGTAGCGCGTACAAACCCCGCAGGCCGGGGACGTTATTGACCGCCACCCTGGCCACCGCGGTGGCCGCGGCGTCCATGCTGTCGTCGGCGGCGGTCTCCCTGATCGCGGGCAGAAGTCTGCTGCAGAGCTACGTGCGCGACGAACTCGGCGTCGAGGTCGGCCCGGATGCCGTGGGCTCCGTCGTGGACGCCGCGGTGGAGGCCGCGTTCGGCTCTCTCCAGGCCCGGGCGTACGTCTGGCTCTTCTTCGCGGCGGTTTTCGTCCTGCTCCTGCTGCCCGTCCGCGACGGCAGGACGTGGGCCCGGGTCGTGCTGAGCGTCCTCACCCCCGTCGTCGTTCTCCTCGGGTTGAGGGACCTCACGGACATGGTGTCCCCGATCACCGGATTCCTGGCCGCCCTGGCCACCCTGGGCGCGCTGCTGGCCGTCGTGACGTGCTGGCTTCCCGCGACCAACCGCTACGTCAGGACGCGCAAGCAGTCGCGTCGGTCCCAGCTCGGATGAAGGTCCCAGCTCAGATGAACAACGGAGGAACGATGATGTCCGCAGTCAAGAGAGTCGCCCGCCTGGCCGCCGCGCTGGGTGCCGCCACGGCGCTGACCGTGGGTCTCGCGGCCGCGCCCGCCCAGGCCGCCGACGTACCCGGCGTCCTGACCGCCCGGCTGACGATCACCAAGGAGGCGGCCGGCTGCAAGGTCCTCACCTTCGGCAAGGTCGGCATGACGCAGGCCCAGGCGCAGTACCTGGTCGACAACGGCGCGACGGCTCAGGTCGAGATCTGGGGTGAGGACGCCGTCTACGACAACCGGCTGTACAAGGCCGGCAACGCGCAGCTGAGCGCGGGATCGGACCGGAACGGGGGAGGGCTGATCATCATCTCCGCCCCCACGATCCGGTGCTCCCTCCTCGACGAGGACGATTCCTCGCTGGAGGGCGCCGGTGACGAGGTCTACGCCAAGGTCGTCTTCAACGCCCCCGGATACTCCCGCATGACGAAGAGGACGAACACGGTGCACGGCCGTTACTGATCCCGGATCCCGGGCCGGAGGTGAGTGGCACGGAGGTCGGACCCCGGTGAGGGCATGCGACAGGGACGGCGATTCGCACGCAAGGACGTTGCAAGACGAGTGCAACCGCCCGGCGGCAGCCTGATCGCACACCGATCCGAGGAGTCCTGACATGCCCGCCGCTGTGGAGATCGCCACGGACGCCGCCGACCGTGCGGCCCCCGCCTCGCCCGCCGGCCCGGAGGGGCGTGCGTCCCGCCTCACCGAGAGCTGAGGCCCGCCGTGGATCGCCGGCCACCGGTCCTGGTCCATGACCCGGCCCACGACAAAGCGGACAGGGGGTGGCGAGGCCCCGTGTCCCGCCGGTCCCGCACCGGCGGCTGCCCGCCGTACCACGGGGTGACGTCGGCGGCGGCGGACGACACCGGGTCGCTGCTTCTCGCCGGGGCACACGCCCGGTGCGTCGAGGGCGACCTGCGGTCCAGCCGGGAGTGCTTCGACGCGGCGTACCGCGCGGCCGAGAGCGAGGGCGACGGTCAGGCGATGGCCCTCGCGGCGCTGGGACTGTCCGGTCTGTGGGTGCACGAACACCGTGGTGTCATGGCCGCCGCGTCGATCGAGGCGCGGCTGCGGCACGCGTTGTCGGTGGTGGACCCGCGGTCGTCACCCGCTCTCCGGCTCAGGGTACGGCTGGCCGCCGAGGCCGACTACCGGTCGGGCGGGCACACCGCCGTCCTCGCCGCGCTGGAGGAGGCCAGGCGGGCGGGCGATCCGGCGGCGTGGAGCGAGGCGGTCAGCCTGGCCCACCACTGCCTGCTGGGTCCCGGCCAGAGCGAGACGCGGCACGAACTCGCCCGGGAACTGATCGCCGCGGGCTTCCGGACCTCGTGCCGTGGCGATCTGCTGATGGGATTGCTGTGGCGCACCGTCGACCACGTTCTCGACGCGGACCCGCACGCGGAACGCCACCTGGCGGAACTGCGCGGCCTGCTGGCCCAGCGGGACCACCTGGCGATCGGGTTCGTGGTGCGGGCGATCGATGTGATGCTCGGCATCCGCGCGGGGCGGCTGGAGCAGGCCGAGGCCGAGGCGGCCGCCTGCGCCGAACGGGGAAGGCGGGCCGGCGACGCGGACGCCGCCGGCTGGTACGGCGCGCAGATGGTGGCCATCCGCTGGTACCAGGGCCGCATCGCCGAGCTGGTCCCGATGCTGGCCGAGGAGGTGAACTCGCCGACGCTCAGCGCCGTGGACAACTCCTACCTGGCCGCGCTGGCGGTCGCCGCGGCCACCGCCGGAGACCACCGGCAGGCGGCCGGCGCGCTGGCGCGGCTGCGGGGCGGCGATCTGGCCCTGCTGCCCCGATCCAGCAGCTGGCTGGTGACCATGCACGGCGTCGTGGAGGCCGCGCACCTGCTGGGGGACACCGAGGCCTCGGCGGCGGCCTACGAGCTGCTCGGCCCGTTCACCGGGCTTCCGATGGTGGCCAGTCTCGGCGTCGCGTGCTTCGGCTCCGCCCGGCACGCGCTGGGCGTGGCCGCGCTGACCATGGGCGACGCCCAGCGGGCGGTCGAGCATCTGCAGATGGCCGTACGGGGCAATCTGGCCATGGGGCACTGGCCGGCGGCGGTCCTGTCGCGCGTGCGGTGGGCGCAGGCGCTGGCGCTCCGGGCCGGGACCGGGGACGCCGCCGAGGCGGGCCGGCAGATGGCGGTCGCCACGAGCGAGGCGGCCGAGCTGGGCATGGTCCTGCCCGGTGGAAGGGGACCGCACGCCGCCGTCACCGCCGCCGGGCACGGCGGGCGGCTACCCCTCATGGAGTGCCGGCGCGAAGGCCGCCGGTGGAGGATCGGGCTGGGCTCGCGGAGCGCGCACGTCGAGCACAGCCTGGGGATGGCCTACCTCGCGATCCTGCTCGCCAATCCCCGGTACGAGATTCCGGCCATCGAGCTGGCCGCGGGCCCGGTACCTCGCGGCGGGGCGGCCGTGGACGCCGGCACCGGGACCGCCCAGCCGGCCCTGGACGAGGAGGCCATCAGGGCCTACCGCAAGCGGCTGTCGCTGTTGCAGGAGGAGATCGACGGATACGAGTCCGCCAACGACGTCGTCCGGGCCGAGCGGCTGCGGGCCGAGCGCGACTGGCTGATCGACGAGCTGGCGTCCGCGACCGGTCTGGCCGGGCGGACCCGGAACTTCACCGGCAACGAGGAACGCGCCCGCGTCTCGGTCGGCAAGGCCCTCCGGCGCGCCGTCAGCCGCATCGCCGCCGCCGACCCGGTCCTCGGCGAGGAACTGCGCATGACACTACGAACTGGTCGCCTCTGCTGCTACCAGCCGAAATAGCCGCACTGGGCGGGTCGACCGTGAGGCTTGCCGGGGCTTGGGCGTACCGGGGGAGTGCCGGGCTCAGGGGCGGGCCTGACCGGTGCGCCAGAGCGCCCCGTGGGATCGCCCCCCCGAGGTGACCGAGCCCAGCGCGTAGATCTCGCGGCCGGTGGCCACCAGGTCGGTGACGCTCGGCTCCGAGCCCTTGCCCACCGGCAGGCGCTCCCCCGCTCCGCCGTCCACCGGCAGATGCTCTCCGGCCCCGCCGTCCACCGGCAGGCGCTCCCTGGTCCAGCGCCCGCCGCGCAGGTGCCACAGCGTCGACTCCGCCGTCACCGCCCACAGCCCGCCGTCCCCGTCCGGCACCGCTTCGGTGAACGCGCCCCTGAATTCCTCCCGATGGAAGGGACCCCACGTGCAGCTCCACCTGCCCCGCGTGTGGCGCAGCGCCACCAGCCGTCCGGCGTCGGTGTCCTCGTTCTCGTCCAGGTAGTGGGTGCCGAACGCCGCCGCGCCGAGCACCCACGTCTCGTCCGTACCGGTGACCGCGACGGCCTGCGGGCGGAAGGCGCCGCCCTGGGAGCCGTGGACGGCCTCCTTCGCGTCGATCCGCAGCGCGAACTCCACCACCTGTGACACGCCGTCGCGCAGCCGTACGGCCTTGGACCCTTCGGTGGGTACGGCCCAGAGCTCCTCGCCCGATCCGAACAGCCGGTACGCGTCGGTGGCTCCCTCGGGCCTCTGGCCGACGGGCAGGGCCAGCCGTTTCCAGCTCGCGCCGTCCCAGTGGACGGCGACACTGCCGAAGCTCACCCAGCCGCCGTGCGCGTGGGCGACGCTGTTCCCCATCTCCTGATCGGACAGGGCCAGGGCCAGCTCCCGCCACCCGTCTCCCTCGCGTACGCCCACCTTCCACGTTCCCGTTCCGTGCCACGACCCGGCCCCCGGCTCGGCCGCCCAGATCCCGCCGCCGGGACTCGCCGCCAGGGCCTTGACGGCCTTCACCCTGGACGGCGCGGCTGCCGTCTCCCATCGGCCGTCCTGCCACCGCCTCAGTGTCATGGGGGCCTTCCGCGTGTCGTGCAGCGCCCACAACACCCCGTCCGAGGCCATCGCGCCGCTGTGGAGGGTGCCCTCCTCCTCGGTCACCGAGAGCGGTTTCCAGCTCGGCCGGACGGAGGCCGTCCGGAAGCCGTCGGCGGCACGGGCGGGCTCGGGGCAGTCCTCCGGTGAGACGACCACCGCCTTCCCGCTCCTGCCGGCGGGCGAGACCACGGGTACGGCGGCGACGGTGGGCGTGCTCACCGGATCGCCCGCCCCTGACGTACACCCGCTTGAGACCAGCGCGAGCGCCACCGCCGCCGCCACCGCCGCCACCGCGCCCGTTCGCCGCATGAGTCCCGCCTTCGCCCGTATCCGGCGTATCCGGTCCGGGAGCCCAACGGTAGGGCGGATCCGGGAACGACGCACGGCCGCTCGAGCATCGGTGCCACCCCGCGTCCGCCGCCGAGGAGCGCGTCACCCCGGTGTGCGGACGCGCAGGGCCTGGATGAACCAGTCGAGCACCGGCGTCAGGCTTTCCGGGGCCGGCCAGCCGTTGATCACTGAGAGCAGCCGGAGATACGACTCCCTGCGGGGGTCGTTCGCGCTCTCCAGCCGGACCAGCAACCGGCGCCGGAGACCGGCGTCGTCGGGGCGGCCGACGACGTGCGCGTACCGTGCCGTGACCGCCGCGACGACCGGATCGCTCAGGGGCGAGGCAGGGGCGATGCCGGCCACCAGCGCGGGGCCGGCCTGGTCGCGGACCATCGCGACGGGATCGCGGCGCGGTCCGCCGGTGGCGTCCCGGGCGCGCTCGGCCGCGTGCTGCTCGGCCAGACGCCGCATGACGCCGCGGAACTCCGGGTCCTGGGACAGCTCGGCCAGTTCCACCCAGGCCTCGACCTGCTCGGGTTCGGGGTCGTCGGGCAGTTCGGGGGTCATCGAGCGCCTGATCCCCGCGAATCCGGGGTCGGCGTCCAGGCCGCCGAAGGCGGTGTCGAGGAAGTCGCCGATCAGGCGCCGACGTTCGTCCTCGGAGAGCTTTGCCAGCTTGTGCATGAGATCCATCTCCTCGGGGGTGGACCCGCGCCTGGTCACCGCCGTCAGCACCGCGCGCCGCAGGCGCAGCGTCCGGATCTGCACCGCCAGAGCCTCGGCGTGCGCCGCGGCCACCTCGGGAAGCGAGATCTCCCGTTCCACGACCCTGCGGATCGTGGGGAGGTCCACTCCCAGGTCGCGCAGCGTCCGTACGAGGTCCAGGCGTGCGACGGCGTCGATGCCGTAGAGGCGGTGACCGGCCGGGCTGCGACCGGTCGGCGGCACGATCCCGCGGTCGGAGTAGAACCGAACGGTCTTGACCGTCAGCCCGGTCCGCCGGGCCAGATCACCGATCGAGTAGAGCGTGTCGCCGTTCATGCCCCCACCCTGGCGCCTCCCTCTGGGGGAGGTGCAAGCAGGAGGGTACGAGCCCGCGCGGCGTCAGCGGGTCGCGGCGGCCATGCGCAGGCCCAGGACGATGAGAACGGTGCCGCTGACGGCCTCCAGCCGGCGACGGACCACGGGCCTGCGGAACCACGCGCCCGCGCGCCCCACCACCGCCGCCAGGGCGAGGTACAGGGCGATCTCGACGGCCACCTGCAGGAGCGCGAGGAGCGCGGTGGTGGAGAACAGCGGCCGGTCGGCCGGTACGAACTGGGGATAGAAAGCGATCATGAAGGCCGCGGCCTTCAGCCCGAGGTAGAGCAGGAAGCCCCTTTTTTCCGGTGTGAGAATCCTCTTCCCCACGTGGGAGTCCTCTTTCCGGTTCCCGCGTGGGAGTCCTCTTTCCGGCGTGAGAATCCTCGCCCCCGGCCGGTCGCGGGCTGGTGCGCCGCGACCGGCCGGGGGCGAGGTCACCTGGCGGAGCGGTGTCACCCGCGTCCGGTCAGTGGCCGTTCACGGTCCGTCAGTGGCCCGCCACCACGAACCGGCCGGTGAGCGGGCCCAGTTCCACGGTGTACGTCCCCGCGTCGCTCCGGCGCGCGTCGAACGAGAGCCGCACCGCCTTGTCGGCGCGGACCTGGACGGTCTGCCGCCGTTCGACCTCGCCGTCGACCCGCAGGACGGCGTCGTACCCGCCCGCCCTCTCTCCCACGTTCTTCACCCACGCGGTGATCCGCACCGGGCGGCCGGGGCGGGTGTGGTCCGGGCTGACGTCGAGGTCGGCCAGGGCGAAGCGGGGCTCGGGGCCCGGAGTCCGGTCGTGGACGAAGATGTCGGACTTCCGGTTGGTGTCGTCACCGACGAGGTTGGCGGAGCTGCTCTCGAAGGCGACGTACCGCCCGTCCCCGCTGATCGACGGTATGCCGGCCGAGCCGTCACCCTCGACGTCCTTGGGACCCGCGGAGACCCGCGTGGTGGTGCCCGCCTTGAGGTCGCGCACGTACACGTCCGTCCGCCCGTTGGTGTCACCGGCGGCGAGGTTGGTGGCGTAGGTGTAGAACGCCACGGTCTGCCCGTCGTCACTCAGCGAGGGGGCGAAGGACCAGTCGTTGGCCATGCTCCCGTCGGACGCCGCCGACGCGAGCCTCCTCGTGCCGGTCTGCCGGTCGTGGACGTAGATCTGGTAGCCCTCCATCCCGCCACTCGCGATGTAGACCACCATCCGCCCGTCGGCGCTGATCGACGGGCTGCTCGCCTCCCTCGCCTCCGGCGCGGGGATCAGCTCGGTCTTCCCGGTCTGCCGGTCGCGGACGAAGACGTCGGCGTGCCCGTTGGTGTCTCCCGGTACGAGGTCGGTGGCCTGGCTCTCGAAGGCGACGAAGCGGCCGTCGGCGCTGATGGACTGCTCGCGCGAGTTCCCGTCGCCCGTGGCGCCGCCGGTCCCGACCGAGACGGGCTCGGTCTTGCCGGTGGTCCGGTCGCGGACGAAGACGTCGGTCCGGCCGTTGACGTCCCCGGGCACGAGGTTGGTGGCGTCGCTGTTGAAGACGGCGAAGCGGCCGTCGGCGCTGAACGAGGGTGACGAGGAGAGCCCGTCACTCTGGCCGCCGTCGGAGGCCACCGAGACCCGCTCGGTCTTCCCCGTCTCCCGGTCGTGGGCGAAGGCGTCGGTCTGGACGTTGGTGTCCCCGGGCACGAGGTTGGTGGCCCCGCTGCCGAACCCGACGAGGCGCCCGTCCGCGCTGAGGGTCGGGCTCAGCGAGAAGCCGTCACCCTGGGCGCCGTCGGAGGCCACCGAGACCCGCTCGATCGCCCGGGTACGCAGATCGGTCACGAAGATGTCGAGGTCGTTGTTGGTGTCGTCGGGGACGAAGCCGGACGCCGGGCTGGCGAACGTCACCACCTCGCCGTCCGCGCTCATCTTCGGCCACCACGCCTCACCGTTGCCCTGGCGGCCGTCCGAGGTCACCGAGACGCGCTCGGTGGCCGAGGGCCGCGGGAGGGCGAAGTCGGCCCGCGCGGGCCTCGTCCCGCGTACGGTGACCTTCGCGGGCTCCGACCTCGACACGTCGGGAGCCGCCGCGGCGACCTGGTAGTCGCCCTCGGGCACGTCGCGGATCGTGTAACGGCCGTTGAGGTCCGTCGTCGCCACGAGGCTGTCGGGCACGCCGAGCACCGTGACCGTCGCGCCCGGCACCGTCGAGCCGGTCGGGCCGTAACTCACCCGCCCCGAGATCTCCCCCCTGCGGGTCCGGTCCAGCGCGACGCGGACGTCGGAGAAGCGGTCCGCCGTGACGCCGACCCTGGCCGTCTCCTGCCGGTAGCCGAACCTGGACAGCGTCAGGTCGTACGATCCGGCGGCCAGCCGCACCTCGAACCGTCCGCGCTCGTCGGTCTCGACGGTCCGGCCGGTGTCCGTCCGGGTGACCGTCACGCCGGCGAGCGGCTCGCGGGTCTTCTCGTCGGTGACGACGCCCCGGACGCCGCTCGCGAGAGCCGCCTCCGCGACGGCGGCGTACGCGTCGATCCGTCCCGCGCCGAAGCGCGGGTTCGGGCGCTCGCCGTAGCGCCCGTCGAAGAAGGACGTACCGGCCAGGATGCCCAGCGCCTCGTCGACGCCGAGGTCGCGGCGGGCCTCGACCATCAGCGCGACCGTGCCCGAGACGTGCGGGGTCGCCATCGAGGTGCCGCTCAGCGATCCGTACTCACCGCCCGGCAGGGCCGAGAGCACGTCCACGCCGGGTGCCGAGATGTCGGGGACGACGTACGACTCGGGCCACTCGGCGGGCGCGTCGATCCAGTCGGTCCTGCGGACCACCCCGCCGCAGGAGAACTCCGGTACGTCGTCGCCCGCGTCGGTGGCGCCGACGGACACGGCCTCGTAGACGTTGCCGGGGCTGCCCGACCCTCCTTCGAGGCACTCGTTGCCGATGGCGAAGGACGGGAAGGCGCCGGCCAGGTAGATGTTCCTGGCGGGTTCGACCATCTCGTCGGCGTAGCCCTCCGCGCCCAGCGACATGCTGACGACGTCGGCGGGCTTGCCCGCGGGGGTGCCGTCGGCGGCGTACGGCGCGATCGCCCACTGCATGCCGGCGATCACCTGGGCGAGCGTTCCGCTACCGCCGGGGATGACCAGGCCCGCCATCAACTCGGCACCGGGCGCGACGCCGATCTGCGTGCCCGACGCGTTCCCGCCGGCGATCGTGCCCGCCACGTGCGTGCCGTGGTAGCTGCTGTCGTGGGGTGAGGAGGGCACCGGCCTGCCGTCCGGGCCGAACTCGATCCAGCCGCCCGGGTAGGACGGGTTCGACGCGTCGTCGGTGACGAGCTTGCCGGTGAGGTCGGGGTGGGCGATGTCGACACCGGTGTCGAGGACCGCGACGCGCACGCCGTCACCGGTGAGCCCGCGCTCCTTCCGCACCCGGTCGGCGCCGATCTTCTCGATGCCCCAGGCCGACTCACCTTCCTTGGCTTTCGCGGCGCCGCGCGGCGCGGGCGGGGCCTTGAGCTCGAAGTTGGGGATGATCCGGTCCACCAGGTCGAGCGCGGCCAGCGCCTCCAGGGTGGCGGGCCTGGCCCGGACGAGGACCATGTTCTTGATCCAGAACGTGTTGAGCACCTGGTCCCCGTAGGACTCGACCAGCCGGACGACGGGGGCCTGCACGGCCTTGGCCGTCTCGGTCAGGGCCTTGCGAGCCTCGCTCGGGTCCGCTGAGCTGAGACCGGTGCCCGCGCGGAGCACGACGGCGGCCTCGACACGGTCGTCGGCACGTGCGCCGGCGGTCTTCGTGCGGTCGATCAGCTCAGGGGCGATCTTTCCTCGCCGGGCCGGCTCAGCGGGAGGCTTCTCCGCCGAGGGCTGCTGTGCCATGGCCGGGGCCGCAGGCAGGGCCGTGGCGAGTGATCCCAGGACGAGGAGTGCGGCGAGTGACAGGCGTTGCCCGCGAGAGCGCAGGGCGGACAGCGACATGGAGGGACTCCTTCGTTCAGGTGCGCGCTGTGATGCTCCTGAACGCTGGCATCAGCTGTCATCCCCTGACAAGCTGGGTCAGAGGCGAGTTCCTGTCAGGTGACGTAAACACGACAGGCGAGGTGGCGGGCTGTTCCCGGTGCCGGAGCTCACCGTACAGGCAAGGAGAGTGTGATGCTTGAGGCGATCGGGTTGAGCCGGCAGGACGAGGCGGTGTACGACGCACTCGTCCGCAGGACGCAGGCGACGGTCTCCGAACTCGTCCATGACTGTCACATCCCGGTGTCAGCCGCCAGACGGACGTTGCGCTCGCTCGTCGACCTCGGCCTGGCCACCCGTTCCACGGGACGCCCCGTCCGCTATGTCGCCGTCTCACCGGACAGCGGGCTGGAGGCCGTGCTGCGCGAGCGCGAGGCCGGGCTGCGCGACGTCCGCCTGCACATCGGGACGCTGGTCAAGATGTACCGCGCGGGCACCCGGTTCGCCCATCCGGGCGACCTGATCGAGATCGTCTCGGGACGCGACGAGGTCAACCACCACTGGGTGCAGATGCAGCAGAACACCCGGACCCAGATGCGGGGGTTCGACCGCCCGCCCTACGCCGCCCCGCAGGCGCACAGGGAGCCGAACCAGGTGGAACTCGCCCTGCTGAAGCGAGGGGTGAAGTACCGGGTCATCTACGACAGGAGCGCGCTCGCGCTCCCCGGCTGGCTGGAGGACGTCACGGCCGGGATGCGACACGGGGAGCAGGCCAGGATCGCCGCCGACCTGCCGATGAAACTCGCCATCTCCGACGACCGCCTCGCCATCATCCCGCTGCTCAGCCCCGTGGACGACATGATCGCGGCGTCCTATGTGATCCACCCCTCCCCGCTCCTGGACGCGCTGGTGGCCCTCTTCGAGACGACGTGGACACGCAGCGTCCCGGTCCAGCTGAACTCCCCCGACGCGGAGGCGCTGTCCGAGGAGGAGGCGAGACTGCTCACGCTGCTGGCCTCGGGAGCGACCGACAAGGCCGCCAGCCGGGCCCTGGGATGGAGCGAGCGCACCGTGCAGCGGCACGTCACCAAGCTGATGCAGCGGGTGGGGGCGCAGACCCGGTTCCAGGTCGCGATGGAGGCCACCCGGCGGGGGTGGATCTAGGACCTGCTCGACGTGGCTCACCGACACTCGAAGTGGCTCACCGACACGACCCACTCCGGCGCGGAGGTCCAGATCCAGGTCCTACGACTCCGTGGCCTTCAGGGTCTCCGCGGTCTCCGTGGCCTTCAGGGTCTCCGTGGCCTTCAGGGTCTCCGTGGCCTTCAGGGTCTGGACCTTCAGGGTCGGGGCCTCCGCGGGCTCCGCGCCGAAGTGGGCGGCGTGCTCGGCGGCCCACTCCGCGAACGAACGCGGCTCGCGACCGGTGATCTCACGCACCGCGGGCGAGATGAAGGTGGACTCGGGCGGCGGGTCGCGCTGCCAGGAGACGAGCAACTCGATGAGCTCCTCACCGTGTCCCGCTTGCCGCCAGCGCCGGCGCGCCTGCTCCTCGGTGAGCTCGACGAGGCGGAGCGGACGGCCTGTCGCCTCCGCGATAGCGGCCAGGCGCTGACGCTGGCTGAGCGTCTGAGGCCCCGTGAGCGCATATGTCCTCCCCGCGTGGCCGCCGCGTACGAGCACCGCCGCCGAAACGGCGCCGACGTCCGCCTCGTCCACGACCCCGCCCGGAACGTCGGCGAACGGCTCACGCACCTCGCCCTCCGCCCTGATGGCCGACGCCCAGGCCAGCGTGTTGCTCATGAAGTCGACCGCCTGCAGCCCGGTCCACTCGACACCACTCGCCGCGAAGGCCTCCTCCACCGGACCCACCTGGCCGTTCCACAGCAGCGCGACCCGCCGCACTCCGGCTTTCTCTGCCAGCCCGGCCAACTCCGGTCCGGTCCGCAGCGTGGCGTAGTCGTCGCCGCCCGCGGTCAGCAGGTGCACGCCCTCGACACCGTCGAAGGCCGGCCCCAGCGTGCCGGGATCGGTGAGATCGCCCCGCACCACCTCCACGGACTCCGGCAGGCCGGCCCCGGCCGGATCCCTGGTGAGTGCACGTACCCTCCGACCCGCACGGAGCAGGTGTCCGACCACGTGCCGACCGACCTTGCCCGTCGCCCCGGTCACCAGAAACGTCATTGGATTACCTCTCTGCGGACGAGAGGCCGACGTTACGTCCCATCCCGCGCCTGCCGCATCGGACCATGGACCTAGGACCGGCCTGAAGGCACGGCGATCGACGAGCCGAAGGGATGAAAGGTCAGGTCAAAGTGTCGAACTCGCCGGTCTTGACGCCGCCGATGAACGACTTCCACTCGGCGGGGGCGAAGAGCAGCTTGGGGCCACCGGGGTTCTTGCTGTCGCGAACGGCGACCACCCCGGGCAGGTTGGAGGCCACCTCGACACACTGACCACCGTTCGATCCGGAACGTGATGACTTCTGCCACATAGCGGCACTCAGGTCCATTCCCGCCTCACATCCTCGATCATTTTGAGGGACATGTGATCAGGATAAGCCCATCGCCGTATCGCCTCATATCGGTTCCATATTGAGGCCACAAGACTGGAATCAGTCGAGACATGCCCTTCCGCCGATGAGTCGGCATGGATGGCATCTGGCTGCCCGTCCGGAAGCTCGGCGATCATAAAAGCTCCCAGGAGTCCTGGTAGGCATCTCTGATCGACAAGCTGGATAGAAACAGCGGGATTCTGGCCAACCTCCAGTAGGTAGTCGAGCTGACCGCACATAACCTCAGAATCCCCAACCGGACGGCGCACCACATTTGCGTCGATGAGAGTCAGGAACAGGGGCGGGTCGTCCCGCTCCAGGATGGAGCGACGTTGAACCCGGGCCTCAATGCGCTCCTCTACTTCCTGAGAGGTCATTCGGGGTTCTTGGCTGAGAACGTGGCGGGCATAGGACTCTGTCTGGAGAAGGCCGGGAACGAGGAGGGGATCCCAAGAACGTAGGACGAGGGCGGTCGGCTCGATCTCCTCGACCCAGCTCTGGAACCAGATCGGGCCACCGGGCTGGGCCAGGATGCGCTGACGGAGGCGAGTGAAGGCGTTGCCGTCAGCGGTCTTGAAGAGCTCGTCCAGCTTCTCCGCGTCGGACTTCGACGGTGTGCGGGTAGCTCCCTCCAGGCGGCTTATCTGAGTCTGGGTGCAGCCGAGTCGCCGGGCTACGGAGGACTGCGAGAGCTGGGCTGCCTCCCGCAGCCGACGCATCTCGGCGCCGAACCGCACGCGAGGGGATCCAGGGTCGAGGGGCAGCACCTCATCCATTTCGTTTCCTCCCGAATTAGAAAAAACGGACTTATTGGTCGGCTGATGATATCGAATCCAGTCTGCATAAACCAACGACTGTCATGGTCCGCTCTATCCTGGGTTGCCTATCCAGTAGTCGGTCGACTACCGATAAGGCATTCTAGGCACAGGAATCCTCCTCGTGAAAGTGTTGATAAGAAAGCGGTAAACCAATTTCTTGGCCGGAGGCGAATCGGGTCGGATATGAATGAGATAGCCCTATTTCGGTCTCCCATCGCGAGCATCGGAAAGCATTAGAAAGGCGAAACCATGACGACGAGCGAGCCGCCGGCCGAACGGATCACGGCTTCAACCCGCGAGGACATGCTCCTGTCCTGGCTGACGACAGCGGTCGGCGTGACCTGGCAACTCCCCATGGCTGACGAACGAGTATGGAAAGGGTGTGGCGAACACGTGCCGAGTGGGTAAAGATTGATACGTCCCGGCGCCCACCACCCCCGGAGGTTCCAAATGCGCTCAACCCGGTTACTCGCCGTCGGTCTGGCGCTGGTGATGGTGACCGCAGGATGTGCTTCCGGACCATCTTTGAAGGACGCGGCAGCGGAGTTGCAGAGGGACACGCAGCGCCTGGAAACCGACGACGTCTTCAAGAACCCGCTCATGAATTTGCGAATCGTACAGCGTCCGGACAAGGATCTTCCTTGCGGTGAAGAGAAGGTCAAGCGAGTATTGCGGGCAACGGCCGACGAGGAACGCGTCAACGAATCACAGGATTCCCGCCTAGATAAAGCCCAAAGGGTTATGGAGAACACGCTTTCCCGAATCTTGGGCTACAAGGTGGAGTATGACATCAGCCAGGTAGATGCGCCGGAGGGGCGGTTTATCTATGGCAGCAAGGAGGTGGGAGTGATGGTTAACGTTTATGTGGCTCCGGAAGCGCCTACCTGGCGGCTGCACGCACAGACCGCTTGTCTTCCACGGTAAGAGATCTTCCCATTTTAGTTCGGGGTCTTCAATAGATTCTCGGCCAGGTCGCTGGTTTGGAATCGTGAGGAATGCTCGACCTTTTTGTCAAGGCTTGCGTTATCGTCCATCCAGCCATCGTAGGCATCCAGCTTTGTTTGAAGTACCTGTTCCCACTTCTTGTCGCCGACGGCCTCGCTCCTGGCCTCGGCCACGAGTTCGTCATATGTTTTGAGATTTCCGGTGGCCGCGCTGAGGAGTTCACTGGGAGGTTCACTCGCCGGATAGCCGCCACTGTGGAGAAGGTACGCCATTTCGTACTTCATGCGTCTGGCCAGGTCGGCCCGGGTCTCTGTGGCCGCTTGGACCTGTGTCTCGAAACTGTCGGCCCACTTATCCGATGCGGTGCTGACGATATAAGCCTGGGTGAACTCCCAGCCAACTTCGAATACAGGCTTCGTGAAGCTAACCCCGCCGAGCATCAAACCGACGGTGTTTTTGGTGATATCTCGGGTCATATCGGAGATGGCGTCTTCTTCGCCGAGCACGTCTTTTGCCGTCTTGAACGCGACGCTGCCGAAATCACCGAACATCAATGAAATGTCACGGAAGTAATCAGTGTTGCCCTGTGCGTCCAGTCTGGCAGCGCTCAGCAAGGCGTCATAGCGGAACTTCGCCACCGTCGAGTCGAACGCGTCAGCGACCTTGTCCTCTCCAACGAAGGTTTTCATGAATTGAGAAGTGTCACCGGGACTGAGGTAGAACGCGGGGGTCACCCCGGGGAGGGCTTCCCAATGTTGGGGGATCTGCATGCCGGAGGAGCGGTCGGCGGCCCTGTCGAAGCGTCCGCCCGAGACCATCTCATGGACATACGAATTCGCGACCACGCCCATGGAATCCTTGGCGGGCCAGGGCAGGTCGGCACCGAAGGTGCCCGCGACTTTTATCAGGTCCAGAGCGAAGGCTGCGGCCTTTGGGCTGTGCTGGCCGGCCTTTTCGGTCTTGGCCTCGGTGCCCGCCTCCATCGCCCGGCCGAATGCGTCGGCCACCTCGTCCCCGGTGCCCACGCCCTTGGCGTAGTCGAGGAACAGCTTCATCTTGTCGACCTGGCTGAGTTTGACGTCGGTTCCGCCCATCTTGGCGAAGGCGTCCCGCACCGCCGCGCCGTCGCCGTCGAGCACCTCCAGGCCCATGGCAACGAGGTCGTCAGGCAGGTCGTACTTATTGCCGCCCAGGGATCCGGCGCGCCACTCCTGTACGGGCCTCTTCGCGAACTCGTCCAGGACCAGCGCGCGGGCCGCCGCGCTGCGGATGGACGAGGGGGCGTTCGCGCCCTTGAGCAGCGCGAGCCGGTTCCACGCGACGATATTGCCGTCGACCGGTTTGACCAGGTCGCTCCTGACCTTGGCGAAGGCCGGGACGAGGGTAGGGGCGTTCAGGGCCGCGCCGAGGGCCTTGCTGAAGGTGGCCAGGTCCTGCTTGGCGGTCTTGCTGCCGCTGGCCGCGATGATGCTGGGCAGCGCGTCGCGGACCTTGGGGGAGAGCAGGGCGAAGAAGGCGGCGGCGGCCTGGGGGTTTTCGGCGATTTTGGCGACGTCGTCGATGTGCTCGTGGATGAGCTTGGCCTGCAGGTCGCTGTGGAAGTTCACCAGGATGTCCTCGCCGTACATCCTGGCCAGGCCCTGGGCGAGGTCATAGTCCTTCAGCTCGTCGGGAAGGCGGATGAGCCCCTGCCCGCCCGCCGCCACGGAAGCCGCGCCGCCCGCTCCGCCCAGCTCCGGGGCGCCGTCGCCCAGGGCGTTGATCAGGTCGATCCGGCCGTGGAGCATGGAGACCTGCCTCCCGCCCCAGTCGGCGATGTCGGTGATCTCCCGGAGTGCGGGGGTCTCGACCCCGTTCTCGCGAAGCTTTCCCTCGAACTCCTTGCTGAAGGTGGTCAGCTTGTCGGCGGCGCCGCGCAGGGAGGTGGCGAGCTGACCCATCTGTTCGGGGTCGATGCCGCAGAATTCGGCGCTCGATGGCATGGAACGGTCCCCCTCATGGTCATGACGGTCACGTGCGTCCGGCCATCTCCCGGCGCATGGCGTTCGCCTCGGCCTCGGTCACCAGCGGAGGGGAGCGGCGCAGCTCCTCCTCGACCGCGTCCACCACGCTCTGGGCGAGCCGTCCCAGCCGCTGGTTCCGGTCTTCCAGCTCGATAGTCCAGGTGGTGGCCGTCGGCCCCGTCCACACCTGTCCCGACCGCATTGCCGAGGAGGCGCGCTGGTATGCCTGCCGCACCTCGTTGGCCCGGTATTCGGCTTCGGCGAGCAATTGCCTCAGCCGTTCGTGCCGGGGACTGGGCACCATCCGCTCGGCCACGCCACCCCCGCCCTTTTCATGACCCCGTGATGAAGGAGAAAGTCGCATACCAGGTTAGGTATTGATCGTCTAAGTCGGCAAGTCCCGTACTCGACCGGTATCGCGCTTCCGCCAGTGGGTCTATGACCCCGTGAGCGGACGGAACTGGTATTTCGGTCATTCCCTCTCATGCCGGAGCGGCTACTCCACCCACCACCATCGGAGTAACGCATGACCCTGTTCGAAAAGCACATCGACACGATAGAAACCGCCGTCAAGACCGCGTACTGGATATATTTCGTCGCCGGTTTCGTGCTGTTCCTCGCCGGTCACGTGACCATCCTCATGGCCGTCGTGATCGGCGTCATCTGGCTGTCCCGCGTCGCCTTGTACGAGATCCGGCGGATCCGGGCGCGCTGGGACCGCGAGAGCGCCGACGAATCGGAACTACGCCGCGAGCAACGACGCGAGCACCGCGAACGAGAGCTGCGCCTCCAGATCCGGCGCCTCCAACAACCGGACCGCTGACCATACGCTTCCGCCTCAATCATCCATATCGGCAGGGCCGGCCGCGTTCCCGCCGCACCGGTGAGAGCGGGCGGGGCGGATGGCAGTGGAACGAACGAGTCGGTTCCGTGCCGAATCGCCACCGCGTCGACGACGGTGACACCGACGAAGCCCTCGAACACGACCTCGGCCGAACACGGCGGATGGCAGTCTGAGCAGCGGTGTCGGTGCCATCATGGCTCGGGTTGGCCCGAGCACGATCGGCGATCCACGCGACCGTGATCGGTTCACCGGCGTCGCGGGCAACCCGGAACGACGTAGATCTCCAGCGAGCGGAAACAAGGAGCAGTCGACGATGGGCAAGGCCAACCGGGAACGGCGCAAAGCCAAGGAGAAGGAGCGCAAGCGGCGGCAGCCCAGGGACACAGGGGCTCCCCACGGGGCCGGGCCGCATGACTTCTCGCCGTTCGGCTTCCCCGGCAAGGCCGGGTTCTCGCCGTTCGACCAGTCCTGGATGCTCAGCCCCGCCGTGCTCGCCGAGCAGTTGGTGTCGCAGGCGGTGCACGCCCGGTTGGACGGCGACACCGACGGGTTCGAACGGAGCGCGGCGGCGCTGGTCGAGCGGCCCGGAGTCAGCGGATGGCGGCGCGTCGCCGACCGCACGCTGACCGCCACGCTCCGGCACGAGCTGGCCGACGTCTGGCAGCGGGGCTGGCAGCCCGCCGACGTCGCGCGGATGGCCCGCAAGGAGTTCGGCGCCCGGCACGTGCGGCTGTTGACCGACGCGATCGCCGACGAGGCACAGAAGTATGCCGCGGTCACCGTCGACCCCCAATGGCACGGCCAGCTGTCGGCGCTGGAGGCGAAGGTCTGGTGGGAAGGCGATGATTACTCACGGGCACGCGGCGAGCGCGAACGCCTGGACCGGGCCGCCCTGGTCACCCTCCTGCTCCAGCTGATCTGCCTGTTGGCCACCCTTCCCCGGCTGGAGCGGCTGATCGCGCCGCCGGGCACCGCCCGGCACGCCACCCTGCGACGCGGCCCAGCCGTCGACGAGCGCATGCTGACCCGGGTCAGGGCGCTGCTGGCCAAGGCCGAGTCGACTGAGTTCCCCGCCGAGGCCGAGACCTTCACCGCGGCGGCGCAGCGGCTGATGGCCAAGCACAGCATCGATGCGGCACTGCTGGCCGCCGCGGCACACGGCCAAAGCGCCACCGACCAGCCCGCGGGCCGCCGGATCGGTGTCGAGGCCCCCTACGAGGGGCCCAAGGCGGTGCTGGTCGACACGGTGGCCGCGGCCAACCGCTGCCGCTCCGTATGGAGCAGTGATTTCGGCTTCTCCACCGTGCTCGGCTTCCCCGCCGATCTGGACGCGGTAGAACTGCTGTTCACCTCGCTGTTGGTGCAGGCCACCACCGCCATGGTGCACGCCGGTTCCCGCCGCGACGGCCATGGCCGCTCCACCACCCGTTCCTTCCGGCAGTCGTTCCTCACCTCCTATGCCCAGCGGATCGGCGAGCGCCTGGCCGAGGCCACCGGGGAGGCGGTGCGCGAGGCCGCCGCGAGCTCGGGCACGGACCTGCTCCCCGTGCTGGCCGCCCGCGACCAGGCGGTCGACGAGGCGGTCGACGAGATGTTCCCCCAGCTGACCTCACGCCCGGTGGCCCCGTCCTACAACCGTGACGGCTGGCTCTCCGGCCGCGCCGCCGCCGACCTCGCCACCCTGCACGGCGGCACCGAAGTCACCGGCTGATCGGTGTCCGCCGAGCCATTGCCGGCACGTTGAGGAAGGCACAAAGGAAGCGGTGTCGGCGGGGCGGGCGGCAGCAGAACGAGTCGGTTCCCCTACGAGATCGCCGGCACCTCGGCCACCTCTGTTGCGTTTATTTCGTTTGTTTCGGATAATGCGATGAGGAGAGGGAGGTGGACATGACCGGCATCCACGTCAAGCACTCGATCGAGCCAGGGGCGATAGACGCCCAGGTCGCAGCCCGTGCCGTCAGGCGGATCAAGGACTATCTCATGCGGTGTCCCGGCAAGGAGGCCATCCCGGTCACCGGCGAACTCGGCGACGAAGACGCCCTGATCCTCCCGCGCGAGGCGGTGAGCCTGCTCGCCTACATTTTGACCCAGGCCGCGGAGGGGCGCGGTGTCTCGGTCATCCCTTCCCACGCCGAGCTGACCACCCAGCAGGCGGCGGACATGCTGAATGTGTCCCGCCCCTACCTGATCGGATTGCTGGAGTCCGGGACGATCCCCTACCGGATGGTGGGAAAGCACCGTCGCATCACCGCTGAAGATCTCATGGACTACAAGCGGCGCGATGATCTGAAGCGGCGGACCGCTGCCGACGATCTCGCCGCGCTCGGCCAAGAACTGGGGCTTTGACCGTGGCCTTCGTCGCGGTCTACGACGCCAACGTCCTCTACGGCAACACGCTTCGAGACCTGCTCATCCGCATCGCCCAGGCAGGCATGGTGCAGGCGAGATGGACGAACGAGATCCTGGACGAGACACTCGGAAACCTCGCGGCCGACCGTCCCGACATCCCGGCGGACAGACTGTCACGACTGCGCGATCTCATGAACGCCGCTGTGCGGGACTGTCTGGTCGAGGGGTACGAGCCCCTGATGGAAGGTCTGAAACTTCCCGATCCAGGTGACCGGCACGTGCTCGCAGCCGCGATCAAAGCGGGTGCGCGGGTCATCGTCACATCCAACCTCAAGGACTTCCCGGCGGAGGAGCTGGCCATATGGAACCTGGAAGCCAAATCACCGGATGACTTCGTGCTCGACCAGATCGACATGGACGACCGGATCGTGTGGGCCTGCGTCCAGTAGATCGTGGACTCCCGGGTGAACCCACCGGAGACGATCGAGGATGTGCTCCACGCATTAGAGAACGCCGGTCTCGTGGAGTCGGTCGCCGCGCTGCGAGGTGGCCGGTTCAACGCCTGACGCTCTCCTCGGGGTGAAACCCTCATCGGCTGGGCGTTGAGCGTGCCGTCCAGCACGGGGTAGTGCAACTCGGTCCCGCTTGGTCTTGCGCAATGCCTGGTCGAGCGTCGGCGAGCGCGCCGACGCAACGCCACCGTCTCCTCCGCGTAGCGCCACACGGTCGCCGTCGACACCCCGAATCTCGATGCCCGAACCTGAGGAAGGTCGAGTCGCGGCAAGCAGGAGGAGCCGGTTTTATCCGGAGTTCCGGGCGAGCAGGCCTTCTCCACGTCCTGTTACGAGGGAAACGGCGCGGTCAGCTGTTACGAGGGAAACGGCGCGGTCAGCGAACCGGGTTAGTGGCTCGCCTGTTCTCATGTGACCACCGCCAGCCTGATGCCCTCCGCCCTGGGGTGCACGGTATTCGTGGGCGGTGACACGGCCGAGCTGAAAGTGAACGGTCGCTGGGCGCGCCACGAGCGCGTCGACGGTCCCGAGGGAGGCGAGGCCGGGGCGGGCGTGACCGGTGGGAGGGTCTGATCGCGGGTCCCCGATTCCGGGGTCGTGCGGCTGGCGCTGCCGGACGACATCGACTGGCCCGCGGACGGGGCCGCGAGGTCGGATCCCGGGTATGGGAAGGACGGAGCCGGGTTGTTAGGTTGAGGCTTGCCCGAAATGCCGTTAAAGGGATGCGTCAATGTCGGCACCGTCCGCCCTTCCCCCCTCTCTCGTGCGCCTGCTGGCGCGGCCCGCCCCTCCCGGAACCCTCTCCGACCTCGAGCACGTCGTCTTCGTCATGCAGGAGAACCGGTCGTTCGACCACTACTTCGGCCGGATGCGCGGGGTGCGCGGCTACGGGGACCGCAACGCGGTGTCCACCCGTGCCCTGCGTCCGGTCTTCGAGCAGGACGGAATCCTGCCCTTCTCTCTGAGGGAGGCCGCCGGGCGTGCGGGAGCCGACCCTATGTTGCTCGACACCCACGACCACAGCTGGCTCGGCACCCAGAACGCCTGGGCGATGGGCTGGAACGACGCCTGGGTGCCCAACAAGGGCCCGTCCACCATGGCGTACTACGACCGCGACGACCTCCCGTTCCACTACGAGCTGGCGGACACGTTCACGATCTGCGACGCGTACCACTGCTCGGTGCTGAGCTCCACGACGCCGAACCGCAACTACCACGTCTCCGGCCACACGGGCCACGAGCCCGGCACCGAACAGCGGGCCGTCGACAACGGAGCCTGCGAGGAGGACGGGCACCCCGGCTACTCCTGGACCACGGTGCCCGAGCTGCTGACCCGGGCCGGGCACTCCTGGCAGGTCTACCAGGAGTGGGACAACTACCAGTGCAACAACCTGGAGTTCTTCGCCACGTTCAAGGCGGTCATGGCGAAACTGGGGCAGAGCAGCATGCACTCCTTCTACGAGAAGGTGCGCGCGTCCGAGGACCCCGCGCCGATGCTCGCCGAGCTGGAGGAGAGGGTGGCCCACCTCGACCCGGCCGACCGGGTGCTCTACGACCGGGCGCTGCGCCGCACCCGGACGGGCGGGCTGGGGGACTGGTTCGCCGCCGACGTGGCGGCCGGACGCCTCCCCGCCGTCTCGTACGTCGTGACCTCGCTCGCCGACTCCGAACACCCGGAGGGCTCCTCGGCCGTGGAGAGCGGGAAGGTCGTCTACCGGATCCTCGACGCGCTGGCCTCGAGTCCGGAGGTGTGGGCGAAGACCGCGGTCTTCGTCACCTACGACGAGAACGACGGCTTCTTCGACCACGTCCCCCCGCCCGTCCCGCCGGACGGAACCCCGGGGGAGTTCGTCGGCGGGCGGCCCATCGGGCTGGGCATGCGCGTCCCGATGATCGTCGTGTCGCCGTGGAGCGTGGGGGGCCACGTCTGTTCCCAGACGTTCGACCACAGCTCCACGGTCCGGTTCCTGGAGACCTGGCTCGGCATCAGGGCCCCCGACATCAGCGCCTGGCGGCGGACCGTCGCCGGGGACCTCACCTCCGCATTCGACTTCGCCCGCCCGGAGGCGTGGCTCGCGCCGGAAACGCCGGAAACATCGGGAGCGCTGGAAGTGCTGAAAACGCCGACGGCACCGGCAGCCGCCCAGGGAGTCCCGACCGGCCGCTGGTACCCCGACGCCCCCGCCGAGCAGCGGATGCCCGGCAGGGAACCGGGTGTCAGGCCCGCCCGCGCGCTGCCGTACCGGCCCGAGGCCTCGGCGCGGACCAGCGGCCGCGCCGTCGAGATCGCGATGAGCAACACCGGTACGGAGAGCGCGCACCTGGCGCTGTACGGCTACATGGGGGAGCTCGTCCGGCCGCTGCACTTCGACGTGCTCGGCCACGCCCGCGAGGTGGTCTACTTCCCGTGTCCCACGTACGCCCTCGTCCTCACCGGGCCGAACGGCTTCCGCAGGGAGTTCCGGGGCGGGACGGACGACCCGGTGGAGACGTCCAGCGTGATCGACGCGGCCACGCGGACGATCGAGGTCGTCGTCGTCAACACCGGTGACGAACCGGCCGACGTGACGATCTCCCCTCTGGCCTACGGCGGGGCGGCGCGGACGCTGCGGCTCGCGGCCGGGGAGACCGCGCGGGTGCCGTGGCGGGCCGCGACCGGATGGTACGACCTGTGGATCACCGTCGCCGGGGACACCGGCTTCGCCCGCCGCCTGATGGGACACATCGAGAACGGCGAGCCGGGCGTCACGGGCTGACGTACGCCGAGGGGGATCGGGGATAAATGTCGGTGCGCTCTGGTAAACCGTGGGCCATGGGTGTGAGCGTGGATGAATTCCTGGAGATGGTGAAGCAACTGCCCGAGACCGAGCAGGGCGACGGCGGTGAGTGGGTCTCGCTGAAGGTGCGGGGCAAGGGCTTCGGCTACCTGTGGGAGAAGACGGAGACCGTGGGGCTCAAGTCGACGATCGAGGAGCAGCTCGCGCTGGTGGCGGAGCGGCCGGAGGTGTTCGAGATCCAGTTCACCGCGGGCCGGTTCGGCTGGGTCGTGGTGCACCTCGCGAAGATCGACGCGGATGAGCTGTTCGAGCTGGTCACCGAGGCGTGGTGCCTGACGGCTCCCAAACAGCTCGTCGACGCCCACGAAGCCGCCGCGCACTGACCGCGTACACACACGAGCGCTGACCGTAGACGTAGAAGAGACACGGGGAATTCCACGGCCCGCACGTACAAGCGGGGATTCCACGGTGATCGGTCTCGTTTCGCGACGGGCGCACACGGGCGCACACGGGCGCACACGGGCGAACCCCCGGGCCCGCCGGGCCTGGGGTGACGAGCGGCTCGCCCCCGAATGCTCGGTGGGTCGGGCCGCCCGTCGCGGAACGGTCTTTCGTGAGCCTGGCCGGGCCTGCCTCATGGGGAGGCGAGCGTACGGGGCCCGGTCCGCCTCACGGGGAGGCGAGCGTGTGGCTCGCGGTCACGGTGGTGGCCTTCTGGCCGCCGGTCACCGCGTCAGCCGCACGCCGGCCGCCTGTCAGTTGTTGATCCCGCGGCCGGAGCCCCTGCCGCTGTCGCTGATGCCGCCACCGATACCGACGCCCCTGCCGGTGCCGACGCGATCGCGCTTACGTTCGCTCATGCCCTCGCGCCGGCGTTCGCTCATGCCCTCGCGCCGGCGTTCGCTCATGCCCTCGCGCCGGCGTTCGCTCATACCTTCGCGCCGGCGTTCGCTCATGCCCTCGCGCCGGCGTTCGCCTCTGTACTCGCGTCCGCGCTCGCGCCGGTCCTCACGCCCGCGCTCGCGCATGTATTCGCGCCGGTACTCACGCCGGGCGCGGCACCTGTCGGGGTTCTTGTGCTCGCGGCAGGGCTTCAGGACGGAGGTGGCGCCGGCCGGGGTGGTCACGGCCACGGTACCGGCGGTGGCGGACGAGGCCGGCATCGCCATGGGGACGATGAGAGCGGAGGCCATCATGGCTCCGGCGGCGAGGGCGTTCCTGATCATGGTCATGGCAGATCACTCCACGTCGAATCGGTGTCGAATCGGTCGAGCCCTGGGCGATGCCCGGGCTGGCGGAGCGCCGTGCCGCGTCAAGGAGGACGCCGACACGATGCGTAACCTACTCTCACGGTAAGTGGGGGAGTCCCGGGAGTCTGCTAGCGGATCCCCAAGCCTTGGGGCGGTCGGATTACCCGGAGGTAGCGGAAAGGCGCGGAAAGAGAGCGATCGGTAACGCTCGGCTACCGGCTCCCGCCGAAGGCTCGTGTCCCGAAAGGATGTCATCCGCGGCGGAACCGCCAGAGTTCAGTAGATCGTCTCCGCCTGAGTGCCTGTTTTCGCGGGAAGAATCCCGCGGATCCGGGGCCGCCAGGGCGCCTGGGCGCCGGTCTCCCCGGCTTCGCGCGTCCGTCCCCCTGCTCGTTTTTCCGGCTTCGCGGGTTCGTCATCGTGCTGGTTTCCCCGGCCTTGCCCGTTCCCCGCCGTGCTGATCTCCCGTCTTGCCCGGTACGGCGTCGTGCCGGTTTCCCGGCCCCGTTTTTCCGGGCCGTGCCGGTCTCTCCGCCTCGGCCGTTCGGCGCCCGGCGTTCGCCCGCGCCCGTCAGCGCGGGACACCCGGCCCGAAGGAGGTGTGCAGGACGGACGAGGCCACGACCCGGCCCGCGACGACGACGTGCCGGGGCGGCGCGTGCCGGGTCAGGGCCTCGCGGACGGTCCGCCCCTCCAGGATCACCAGGTCGGCGGGGGCGCCGGGCTCCAGGCGGCAGGCGGGCAGGCCGACGACCCGCGCGGCGTCGACGGTCACCATGTCGTACAGCCGCTCCAGGGCGGCGTCGGTGCGGGCGTCGAGCAGGTGTGCCGCCAGGAAGGCCACCTCCAGGAGGTTGTGCCGCCCGAACGGGTAGTAGGCGTCCTCGATGTCGTCCTGGCCGAGCGCGACCGGGACCCCGGCGTCGGCCAGCCGGAAGACCGGCAGATGGAGCGGCCCGGTGTGCGGATCGCTGACGAAACCGAGTCCGGCGGCGCGGCACAGCCCGGCCAGACGGCGCAGGTACGGCTCGGGGTAGAGCGCCATCGCCCTGGCGTGCTGGGCGCTGCCGCGTCCGATCATGTTCCGCTCCAGAAGCTCCCGCGCCAGCATCTCGGCCGTGCGCAGCCCCGGATCCCCGGCGTCGTCGACCAGCATGGCGACGCGCAGGCCGTGCCGCCGGGCGAGATCGACCATGCGCCTCACGTGCTCGGCGGCGTCGGTGTCGGTCCACTCGATCCAGGGAATGCCGCCCACCACGTCCGCGCCGCGCCGTACGGCCTCGGTGACGAGTTCCTCGGTCCCAGGTTCGCGGAGCAGGCCGTCCTGCGGGAAGGCCACCACCCGCACGTCGACCACTCCGCGGAACTCCTCGCGCAGCGCCAGCAGCGCCTCCAGCCCGGTGAGTCCCGCCCGCGGGTCGATGTCGGCGAAGGCCTGCACCGCCCGGACGCCGTGCCGTACGGATTCCAGGAGCACCGGACGGGCGCGTTCGAGGACGGATCGCGCGGTCTGGCCGGTCTTGACGGCGGCGGCCGTCTCGATGGCGCCCATCGCGGCGCCCATCGTGCCCCCGGTGTACTCCGAGAGCGCGCCGGGCCCGGCCTCGTCGAGGGTGTGGACCTTGCACAGGTGCAGGTGGGCGTCCACGAACGGCTCGGTGACCAGGGCGCCGTCGGCGTCGAGGGTCACGCCGGTCGCCGGGCCGAGATCGGGGTCGTCCTCGGCGACGAGGCCGATGAGCCCGCCCGTGGCGGCCAGCGACCACCTGCCGGGGCGGCCGCGCAGGGTGGCGTTCCTGATGAGGAGGTCCGGAGTGTCCATGACAGCACGGTAGAAGCACGCCGCGAGGACCGTGAGGGCCGGACCCGCCGAGCCGCCGCCCCGCGACCGGCTGTCCATGTGAAAGTTTCCCGCTCATTGACAGCTGGAAAGCGCTTTCCTATGGTGTTGCTTGTCCGTCGACACGGACGTGTTCACTCATGTGAGCGGTGCGCACTCGCTGGGGGGATCCGGAACGCAGGCCGTGCGGGCCTGCCGGACCAGCAAGGAGTTCGGCTGTGAAGAGCAGATTCGTCAGGAGGGTCGTGGCCGTCGTCATCGTCGGCGCGGTCGCCGCGTCCGGATGGGCGTTCGGCACCTCCGCCGCCGCGGCCGATCCGGCACCCGGCGCCTACACCCTCGTCAACGCGGGCAGCGGCCTGTGCCTGACCGTCCCCGGCGCCGGCGGCTCCGACGGCGTGCAGCTCACGCAGTCCGGCTGCGGCGCCGCCGGCCAGACCTGGAACCTGACCGCCGCCGGCGGCGGGTTCCAGCTCAGGGCCGCGCACAGCGGCAAGTGTGCCGGGGTCCAGGGCGCGAGCACCTCGGCGGGCAAGGCCGTTCAGCAGGAGAGCTGCACCGGCGCCTCCTCCCAGACGTGGAGCCTGACCGCCTCCGGGTCGAACTACCGGGTGGTCAACGCGGGCGGCGGCAAGTGCCTCAACACCAAGGACAACTCCACCTCCTCCGGCGCCCTCGTCCAGCAGAACTCCTGCGACTCGGTCGCCACCAAGCAGTGGCGCTTCGCCCCCGCGGGCGGCGGCAACCCCGACCCCACGGCCACCCCGACCCCGACCCCGACCCCGACTCCCACTCCCACTCCCACGGTCACCCCCACCCCGGGCAACCCGGGCAACGCGAGCGGCCTGGTGGGTTTCGCGACCCTCGGCAAGTACGGCCGCAGCGGCACGAACGGCGGCTCGGGCGGTCAGACGGTGACCGTCGGCACCTACGCGCAGCTGGCGGCGGCCGTCGCCGACGACACCCCCCGGATCGTCCGGGTGTCGGGCACGATCACCGGTAACGGCGCGGACATGCTGGACGTCGGGTCGAACAAGACCATCATCGGCGTCGGGGCGAACGCGACGATCAGCGGGTTCGGGCTCGACGTCAACGGCTGGGGCCCGGAGGAGGTCGCCTGGGGCGGCGACCTCTGCGACCCCGCCGAGCGGGACAGGTTCACCCACGTGCAGAACGTGATCATCCGGAACCTGTCGTTCAGGAACTCCCCGGACGACTCCGTCAACGTGCAGTGCTACTCCCACCACGTGTGGATCGACCACAACACCTTCTACCCGTCCGCCGACGGCTCGGTGGACATCAAGCGGGGGTCCGACCTGGCGACGGTCTCGTACAACCGCTACGTCGGCACGGACAAGTCGATGCTGCTCGGCCACAGCGACAGCAACGGCTCCCAGGACACCGGCTACCTGAACGTCACCTACCACCACAACTGGTTCGACGGGTCCAACACCCGCCACCCGAGGGTGCGGTTCGGATACGCCCACGTGTTCGCCAACTACGTGGACGTCGACGACTACTTCATCGGCCTGGGTGTGAACGGCAGGATCTACGCCGAGAGCAACCACGTGAAGGGCGCCAAGACGATCACCGAGGACTTCGGCGACGCGAGCCTCACCTGGGCGAGCACCAACTTCTACGACATCGCCACGATCCGGCGGGCGCAGAGCAGCGGCAGCACCATGAGCGACTGGCTGCGCGCCGACGGCGCCGTCTCGCGGCCGTCGTACTCCTACTCGGCTGGATCCGCCTCCTCCACCCCGCCGCCCGCGGGCGCCGGCGTCGGCGGCGCGGACACGATTCCCTAGAGATCCCGTCGCCCGGCGATCCCGTTTCCTGTTGATTCCCTACGGGGCGGGACCGCTCCACCGTCCGCGCTGTCCGATTCGGCCACCCCGTCGGCCGGATCGGACATGGCGGGTGGGAACTGGCGGCGTTCGACTTATCGGAACGTCGTCACGGTAAGTATCCGAGCGTTCACGAAATTCGATCGAAAGCCTGCGAGACGCCTCGTCGTACAGTGAAGATATGGCCATGTTGACTGTTGAGATCGACCAGGACACGGAGCGGATTCTCTCCGAGCTGACCTCCGAGGGCAGATCCACCGCAGATGTGATCCGTGAGGCGATCCGCGTCGCGGGGCGGCTTCGCTGGCTGGAACAGGCACGCGCCGACGCGGAGAGACTGGCCAACGATCCGGATGATCTGGCCGAGATCCGGGCGATCCACCGTGAGTTCGGTGACGCGGATGCGGGGTGACGTCTACCGGTTACGCGCTCTTCGTGACACGGTCGGCCACGAGCAACGCGGCGAACGATTCGCGGTGGTGTTGCAGTCGGACACCTTCGCCACACTCTCCACCCTGGTCGTCGCCCCCACATCGACCAGCGCCGGCCCTGCGATTTTCCGCCCTGAGATCGAACTGAACGGTAAGGCGACTCGCGTGCTCATCGACCAGATGAGATCCGCCGACGTCTCCCGGCTTGGAGACTTCGCGGGCCGCCTCGACCCAGATGAGCTCCACGAGCTCGGCAGAACACTGCACGGCTTCCTCGGCCTGTTTTGCAGAGACAGCAGAGAGATGTAGTAGATCGCTCCCTCACCGTGACTCCACAGCCGGTGCCGACACGAGGGTCGCGTCGGGAAAATCGATCGGAGACTTTTCCGGTGTCTCGGATACGAGACCTGTGCCAGGAATCGGTCAGGGTCGTCGCCGACAGGTGCGCCGGGCGAACTCACGGCTTGAGCGCGACCTCCCGAAGGACCTTCGCGACCCGCTCCACGTCCGCCTCGGTGGTACGCCAGTTGCTGAACGCGGCGCGCAGCGCGGGCACCCCCTCGTAGACCGTCGGCGTGAGGAAGGCCTCCCCGGACGCGGTGATCGCGTCGGCCACCTCGCCGACCCGGGCCTGGGTGGGGGAGGAGGCGAGGGTGAAGCAGACCACGTTGAGCCGTACGGGGGCGAGCAGCCGGTAGCCGGGCATCGCGGCGATCCGCTCGCCGAGCCCGGCGGCGAGGGCCGCGTCGCGCCGGACGATCTCCGCGTGCCCCTCGCGCCCGTACGCGGCCAGGGTGAACCAGGCCGGCAGCGCGCGCAGGCGCCGCGAGTTCTCCGGGGTCAGGTGCACGAAGTCGGGGTCGTCGCCCACCGGCCCGAGGTAGGCGGCGGAGTTCTGGAAGACGCGGGTCTGCAGGTCGCGGCGGCGGGTGAACTGGATCGCGCTGTCGTAGGGCACGTTCAGCCACTTGTGCAGGTCCACGCAGACCGAGTCGGCCTCGCCGAGGCCCGCGACGAGGTGGGCGTGCTCGGGGGAGAGGGCGGCGAAGGCCCCGAACGCGGCGTCCACGTGCAGCCAGAACGGGTGGTGCTCGCGCAGGGCCGCGATGGCGCGCAGGTCGTCGAAGTCGACGGTGTTCACCGTGCCGGAGTTGGCGACCACGATCGCCGGCGCGCCGTCCAGCCGGTCGAGCTCCTCGGCGAGCCGGGCCACGTCCACCGCCTCCCGCCCCGGCAGCAGGCCGACCCGCCGGATCGCCGACCGTCCCAGCCCGAGCATGGACAGCGACTTGACGACGCTGGAGTGCGGGGTTCCCGACAGCACCGTCACCGGCCCGAGCGCGGCCGCGCCCTCCTCGGCCGGCGACACGCCGAGCCGCTCGCCCAGCCACTCCCTGGCGATCGCCAGGCCCGCGAAGGTGGACATGGTCGCGCCGCTGACGAACGTCCCCTCGTGCTCGGGCGGCAGGCCGAAGAGGTCGCGCAGCCAGGCGGCCGTCTCCCGTTCGAGGTCGGGGGCGAGCGAGTCCAGGCCCGAGGTGGGATTCTGGTCGAGGGTGCCGGTCAGCCAGTCGCCCGCCAGCGCCGCGGGCGTCACGCCGCCCGTGACGAAGCCCAGGTAGCGGGGGCCCGCGCCGGCCGCGAAGCCCGGCTCCCACCGCCGCGCGAACTCACCCAGTGCCCCTTCCAGGCCGATCCCCGCCTCCGGCAGGGACGCGGGCGCGGGCCTGGCCGGCGTCCGCGCCACCGGCCGGTCGTCGAGCCCGCCGAGCAGGCGCACCGCGTACGCGCGGGTGGCCTCCAGCAGCTCGGGGACGCGGGCGTGATCGGCCCCGAGCGATCCGCGAACGGCCCACGGCTCCTCCGGGGTGCCTGGCAGCCGGCCTTCGGGGATGCGCGGGGTGCCCGCTTCGTCTCTGGCGTCCATTCCTCGACGCTACGACGCCGCTCGGCCGTCTGGCGAGCGACCCGTCCGGGCACGGCGTGGTGAGGTGGCGAAGGAGTCGTGGTCAGGTCGTCAAGTCATCAAAGAGAAGTCGTGGTCAGGTCGAGAGGGAGAGGGACGGGCGGACCCGGCCGGCCTCGCACAGCGCCCAGCGCATCCGGCTCGCGTACGCCTCCGGGTGGTCCCCGGCCTCCTGGGCGACGAGGGCGGCGCAGTCGGAGAGATCGGCACGGCAGGCACGGATCCGGCCTTCGATGATCATCCGTACCTGATCGGGGGAGGGGTCGTCCGAGGCCTGCAGCTCGGAGGCGAAGAGAACCTGTGCCAGGTCGGACACGTTCATCAGGGTCGTCATCACGTGATCCTTTCCCGGGAGGCGCGGAGGTCCTGCGGAACTTCGATCGCGTCCCCGTCGGTGGTTCGGCCCGTGTTCACCTTCCATCGTCTCTCCCGGGACCGACATTTTCGCCCCGTAGCCGGCCCCTGCCACCCCTATTTTCCGGCGAATAATGAGATGTGGTGTGCGGCGGTGGTCGCTACCGTTGTGAACGCCTCGGGATTCGGAAACGAAACCGGCCGTCCAACGCGAGAAGAACATCGTAAGAAGAACATCGCGGGAAGAACGCGCCGGAGCCGTCTCCGGAACACGAGGTCCCGACAACTCGATACGCGCTTCCCCGGTGCGAAGGCGGCGGCTACTTCGCTCTTCCAAAGCGATGGTCCGGGTTCGACTCCCGGCTCCGGCTCCGGCCGCTGTGGTGTAACGGCAGCACGTCAGGTCCGCGGCCGATCTCGACCTCGGGGAAGACCACAAATTCATATCGACCTTCCCGGTGCGAAGGCAGCGGTTACTTCGGTTTGGGACCGAATGGTCCGGGTTCGATTCCCGGCGCGCCGCCCGACTCCTGCGGCGCGTGGTGTAAAGGCAGCACGCTTTCGTTCCGTCGCCGGCTCCGATCTCGGGAAGGCCCGGTAAAACGTCCACGCGCCTCCCGGTGCGCCGATCGCGGTTACTTCCAGGTTCGATTCCTGGCGGCTCCACTCAGCGGGGCCGCCGCCCGTCAGGCAGGGCACCCGCGGTCACCTCGATCTCGGGAGGCGTACGGCCGTGCGCGCGTGACCGGCGCGCGGGAGACACGGAACCCGCAGAGAAAGGCCCGACCATGTCCAAGTTCAACACCGCGACCAACCGGCCGGCCGTCTCCAGCCCGGTCAGGACCGGGCGGGTTCCCTCCGGTCTCACCCACGAGGGCGCCCCCGGATACGCCCGCGACGCCAAGGGCGAGCTCTTCCTCCTCGCGGTGTCGAACATGGTCGGCGAGAACACCTTCTACGAGAAGGCCGGTGACCGCGACGACCGGTTCCGCCGGCTCGTCCACCGGGTCGCGGTCGAGGACGGCGAGTGGACGGCCCGCTTCCTGCCCTGGCTGCGCGGTGAGGCGAACATGCGCACAGCCCCGGTCGTCGCCGCGCTGGAGTCGGTCAGGGCGCGGCTCGCCGCCGGTCTGCACGGCCTCAACCGGCAGCTGGTGGACGGTGTCCTGCAGCGCGCCGACGAGCCCGGCGAGGCCCTCGCCTACTGGACGTCCACGTACGGGCGGGCGATCCCCAAGCCGGTCAAGCGCGGCGTCGCCGACGCCGTGCGGCGCCTGTACACCGAGCGCGGCCTGCTCAAGTACGACACGGGCACCAGGGGCTTCCGCTTCGCCGACGTCATCGACCTCGTCCACCCCGCTCCGGCGGCGGACAAGGCGTGGCAGGGCGAGCTGTTCGCGCACGCCCTGGACCGCAGGCACGGCCGTGACAAGCCGATCCACGACGCGCTGGCGACGCTGCGCGCCCGCGCGGGGCTGGCGGCACTGCCGGTCGAGGCGCGGCGCGCCGTCCTGGCCGACCCCGGTCGCCTGCGTGCCGCGGGCATGACCTGGGAGGCGCTCGCCGGGTGGCTCCAGGGCCCGATGGACCGCGAGGCGTGGGAGGCGGTCATCCCGTCGATGGGCTACATGTCCTTGATCAGGAACCTGAGGAACTTCGACGAGGCCGGTGTCTCCGACGAGGTGGCGGGACGGGTCGCCGCGAAGCTCACCGACCCCGGTGAGGTCGCCGGGTCGCGGCAGCTGCCGTTCCGGTTCTACTCCGCGTACCGCAACGCCCCGAGCACGCGCTGGGGCCACGCCCTGGACAGGGCGCTGACGCTCGCCACGGGCAACGTGCCGTCGTTCGGCGGGCGCACCCTCGTCCTCGTGGACACGTCGGCGTCGATGACCTCCGGCACGGTCTCGGCGCGCTCGGCCGTCACGCCCGTCCAGGCGGCGGCGCTGTTCGGGGTGACGCTCGCCGCCCGCGGCGAGCGGGTGGACCTCCACGGCTTCGCCGACGGCGTGTTCCATCACAGGGTGGGCCGGGGCGCGTCGGTCCTGAAGGAGATGGACCGGTTCTGCGGGCGTGTCGGCGAGGTCGGCCACGGCACGCAGATCGCCACCGCAATCAGGCGCGCCTACCGCGGGCACGACCGGGTCGTCATCCTGTCGGACATGCAGACCATGAGAGGCCACCACGGCGCCGAGGTGACCCGCGCGGTGCCGGAGCGCGTTCCGATGTACGGCTTCAACCTGCAGGGTTACCGGCGGGCGGCGATGCCGACCGGCTCGGGCGGCCGCCACGAGTTCGGCGGCTTCTCCGACGCGTCGTTCCGGCTGATCCCGCTGCTGGAGCGGGGCGGCGACGCGAGCTGGCCGTTCTGACCTCCGCCGGTCGGCCGGGCCGGTGTCGATCGGGTGGGAGACCGTCCGGCCGATATCCGCCCGGCCGTCCGGGCGTCGTGATCTTTACTGATCCTCATCGCAACTGTGTTCACATCTGTCACGCGGGTGAGCGCCCGTTTCGCGAACAAGCCGCCGACATTCTGGAATGATCGCTGGATATCCTGTCGGACATCGAGACTGACGGACAGTGACTGATGCCCCCCATCGATCAAATCACCACCTTCGCATCGGACCAGCCGGTTCTCACGGTCATCATCGGTGTGTTCGCCCTCGTCCTCCTGGTCGTGGCGTATTTCGTGCTGCGCGCGACCCGGCGCGTCGCGGTCCGCTTCTACCACCGTCACATCGCGCCCCGTCCGGCGGAGGACATCCTCACCATCGTCGCCGCCAGCATCGCGACGGGCGTCTCCGCCCAGGGCATGTGGCGTTTCTCCGGTGACGTGCTCGGCTTCGACGGCCCCCTGCGGCTGCTGCTCTTCGCCTTCATCGAGGTCGCCGTCATCACCAGCGCCGTCCGGGCGCGCCGCAACATGCGGGAGAACTTCTCCGCCGGCATCGACGGCGTCGCCGTGTGGGCGCTCACCGGCCTGACGGCCGTGCTGTCGAGCATGGACGCCCGCAGCGTCGCCGAGGCCGTCTTCCGGCTCGCCGCCCCCCTGGTGGCGGCCTGGCTGTGGGAGCGCGGCATGGCGATCGAACGCCACCGCATCACGGGGCGCTCCCGCATCAACTGGCGGATCACTCCGGAACGCGCGCTGGTCCGCGTCGGGCTGGCCGAGGTCAGCGACCGTACGGCGAGCGAGGTGGACGCCCACCGCAGGCTCACCCGGGTCGCGCTGGCGGCCAAGCGCGCCCGCGCGCTCCGCGCCTCGGGGGCGTCGGAGAGGAAGATGCGCGTGGCCCTCACCAAGCTGGACCGTGCCATGGACCGGGCGGTGGAGCACAGCGGCCTGGCGGTCGACTCCGCGCGCCAGGAGGCCCTGCTCTCCCAGATCGGTGCCCTCTACAACACCTCCGCGCTGATCGACCTGACCCCGCCCGTGCCGTGGGCCCCGGAGCCCGAGGCGCCGGCGGAGCCGTCCGGGCGCCGCGCGGTGGCCGCGGGTCCCGCGGCGCTGCGGCCCCCGGTCGACGATGACGACGAGGAGTTCCACGTGCTGGACGTCCCGCCGCCGATCGTCGACACGGCGCGGCGCGCGGCCCAGATACGCGCCGCGCGGGAGTACTGGGACAAGCAGATCGAGCGGAAGTTCGTGCCCCGCGCGGACGACATCGCCCACGAGACCGGCGTCTCGCTGGCCACCGCCCGCGAGTGCCGGGCCCTGTGGAAGCTGGAGCCCAAGGCTTACGCGCTGCTGGAGGCCGCCTTCCGCGAGCACGGGATCGTCGACACCGGCACCTTCCCCGCCATCGAGACCGAGCACGTCCTGACCGTGAACGGGTCCTCACCCGGTCGCTGATCCCGCTCGATTCCGCTCGATCCCGCTCGATCCCGCCGCTCGCCCGGTCGGGCCGCCCGGGCGGCCCGACCGGTCAGGTCGACTCGCGCACGATGAGGGTCGTGGGCAGTATCACCGGCTCCAGGTGCTCGGCGCCGTCGATCAGGGCGAGCAGCAGGCGGACGGTCTCCTCGGCGACCCGTTCCAGGGGCTGCCGGACGGTGGTGAGCGGCGGGTGGGTGGTGAGCGCCACGGCCGAGTCGTCGAAGCCGCCCACCGCGACGTCCTCGGGCACCCGCCGCCCGGCGGCGCGCAGGGCGGAGAGCGCGCCCGCGGCCATCAGGTCGGAGGCGACGAAGACGGCGTCGATGTCGGGGGCACGTTCCAGCAGCCGGGCCATCGCGCTCTCCCCGCCCAGCTGGGTGTAGTCGCCGTGCTCGATGAGCCTCCTGCTCGCCTTCCTGCCGAGGACGTCGGCGAAGCCCTCCAGCCGCAGCGCGCCGCCGGGGGTGTCGAGCGGGCCGGTGATGGTGGCGATCCGCTTGCGGCCCCGCTCCACCAGGTAGCGCGTCATCTGCCGGGCGCCCTCGCGGTCGTCGGCCGCCGCGTAGGGGATCACGTTCTCCCGCCCGATGACGGCCCCCTGGGCGACGGCGGCCACCGGGATGTCCACCAGCGCGTCCACCAGCCTGTCGCCGGCGTGGGTGGAGACCAGGAAGGCCCCGTCGGCGTGGCCGCCGCGCAGGTAGCGGATCACCCGGTCGCGGTCGCCGTCGTTTCCGGCGATCATCATCACCAGCGACACGTCCCGCTCGGCGAGCCGCCGGGTGGCGGTGCGCAGCAGCACGCTGTAGGTGGGATCCTCGAACAGCTTCTCCTGCGGCTCGGACAGGACCATCACCACCGAGCCGGTCCGCTGGGTGACCAGGCTGCGGGCGGCCCGGTTGAGCACGTAGCCCGTCTCGGCGATGGCCCGCTTGACGGCGGCGTGCGCGGCGGGGCTGACGTACCGGTCGTCGTTGAGCACCCGGGACACCGTTCCCCGGGACACCCCCGCCACCGCCGCGACGTCGTGGATGGTCGGACGCTTCGCCATGCTCCTCATTGTCCCCTCGACCGGCCGCCGATCGGCCCGGCCGCTAGCTTTTCACGGCTCCGCCGGCCAGGTCGGTCCGCCAGTGGCGCTGCATCGTGAGGAACAGCGCGATCAGCGGGACGATCGACAGCAGCGTGCCGGTGAGGATCAGGTTGTAGAGCGAGGGCTGGTTCGCCCCCGCGGCGAGCAGGGTGTAGAGCCCCACGGTCAGCGGGAACCTCTGGTCGTCGCCCAGCATGATGAAGGGCAGCAGGAAGTTGTTCCAGATCGCGACGAACTGGAACAGGAAGATGGTCACCATGCCCGGGAGCATGAGCGGCAGGGCCACCCGGCGCAGCAGCAGCCAGTGCCCGGCGCCGTCGATGCGCCCGGCCTCCAGCAGGGCGTCGGGGACGGCGGCGGTGGCGTAGACGCGCGCGAGATAGATGCTGTACGGGTGCAGGATCTGCGGGAGCAGGACCGACCAGTAGGTGTCGGCCAGCCCGATCCTCGAGAACAGCAGATACTGCGGGATGGCCAGCACGACGGCGGGCACCAGGATGCCGCCGATCAGCAGGTTGAAGATCAGGTTCCGGCCGGGGAAGCGATACTTGGCCAGGGTGTAGCCGGAGACGGCCGAGACGGCCGTGGACAGCAGGGCGCCGCCGCCCGCGTACAGCAGCGTGTTCAGCATCCACAGCCAGAACACGCCGTCGCGGTAGGCGAACAGGTCCGAGAGGTTGGACAGCAGCCCGGTGCCGGGGGCGAAGGTCGAGGTGGAGAACAGCTCCGCCTTCGACTTGGTCGCGGCCACCAGCACCCAGCTGACCGGCAGCAGGCAGTAGAGCGCGCCCAGCAGCAGGATCGCGGTCGGCATGACACCGGCCGGGCGGCGCCCCCGAGAGGCCCCGGTGAGGGTCGTGGTGGCCATCAGCCCTCCCCGAAGGCGCGGTCGCGGACGACGCGCAGGAAACCGAACGACAGGACGAGGGAGATCGCCGCGATGACGATCGAGGTGGCGGCGGCCGAGTAGAGGTCGCCGGTGACGAAGGCGTCGCGGTAGACCTTCATGAGCGGGCTCCAGGTCGAGCTGATCGTGTTGGTCAGCGGCCGCAGGGTGGTCGGCTCGGTGAACACCTGGATCGTGGCGATGATGGAGAACACCGTGGTCAGGATGATCGCGGGCAGCAGGATCGGGACCTTGATCCGCAGGGCTATCTGGATCTCGCTCGCCCCGTCGATCCTGGCGGCCTCGTAGTAGGTCCGGGGGACGGCGCGCAGGGCGGTGTAGAGCACCAGCATGTTGAAGCCGACGCCGCCCCAGACCGCCACGTTCGCCATGGACAGGACCACCGTGCCCGCCCCGAGCAGGTCGACGTCGAGCACCTGGCGCAACGGGCTGAGGCTCGGCAGGTAGAGGAAGCCCCACAGCAGGGTGGCCGCCACGCCCGGCACCGCGTACGGCAGGAAGAGGGCGATCCTGGAGAAGCGCGCGAGCCGCACGTGCGCGGAGTCCAGCAGCAGCGCGAACAGCAGGGCGAGCCCGAGCATGACCGTCAGCACCAGCAGGCCGTAGCCCAGGACGCGGAGCCAGCCGGCCCACAGCTCGGCGTCGGCGAGCGTCGCCGCGTAGTTGTCGAGGCCGGCGAAGACCTCGCGCCGGGAGTTCTTGCCCAGGCCCAGCCCGGAGACCTTCGTGCGCCGCAGGCTGAGGTAGGCCGTGTAGGCGATGGGGACGGCCATGAAGAGCGTGAACAGCGCCATGGCCGGTGCGAGGAAGAGGTAGGGGACGGCGCTCGCGGTGCGGGCGCCGTCGCGGGGGCGTCGTGTCATGGGGTGAGCTGGAATCCGGACTTCCGCATGTCGGCGACCGTCGCGTCCTGCATCTTCGCGACGGCGCCGGAGAACGCCGATCCGTCCTGCAAGGCCTTGTCGAAGGCGTCCTTGAAGGCGTTGTAGGTCACGTTGACGTTCGGCCCGAAGGTGAAGCCCCGGGCGCCGGTGGCGATCGTGGCGGCCTGCTGCCAGAAGTCGGGCTGGTTGGAGAAGTAGTCGGGGGCCTCGCCGAGCATGGTGCCGCCCTTGGTGGCGGCCGGGTAGACCGCCCCCTCCTTGACGAGCAGGCCGAGCGCCTCGGGGTCGGTGTTGAGCCAGGTCGCGAACTTCGCGGCGGCGGCCCGGTGGGGGGACTTGGCGGAGACCGCGGTGGAGGAGCCGCCCCAGAAGCCGCTGGCGCTCTCGCCGGCGTTCCACTGCGGCAGCGGGGCGATCGCCCACCTCCCCTTGGCCTTGGGGGCGTTGCTGGACAGCACTCCGGGCGCCCAGACCGCCGAGGGCCAGGTCAGCAGCCTGCCGTCGTTCAGGGCCCTGTTCCACTCGGGGGTGAAGTACGGCTGGTCGTCGATGGCTCCCTCCTTGACGAGGCCGCCCCAGTAGTCGGCGACCTTCGTGGTGGCCGCGTCGTTGACCGCGACCTTCCACGACTCGCCGCTGATCGACCACCACTGGGCGCCCGCCTGCTGGGCGAGCCCGACGAAGGAGCCGGGGTCCTTGCTGGAGAAGGTCCCCAGGAAGACCTTGGGGTCCTTCTTCCGTACGGTGCGGGCGGCCTCGGCGTACTCGTCCCAGGTCTTGGGCACCTCGACGCCGTACTTGTCGAACAGGTCCTTGCGGTAGTAGAGCATCATCGGGCCGCTGTCCTGGGGGAGCGCGTAGACGGCGTCGGTGCCGAGCGTGACCAGTCCCCAGACGCCCTCGCCGAACTCGCCCTTCGCCTGCCCCACCTCGGCCGTGAGGTCGGCCACCGCGTCGGCGGCGACGAAGGAGGGCAGCATCTGGTACTCGGCCTGGACCAGGTCGGGAGGGTTGCCGGCCTTGGCGGCGGTCAGGAACTTGGTGGCCGCGTCGTCGCCGCCGGCCTGCTTGCTGACCGTGACCTGGATGTCGGGGTTGGCCTGGTTCCAGACCGCCGTGATCTTGTCCATGTTGGGGACCCAGGTCCAGTAGGTGAGCTTGACCGGCCCTGCGGGGGCCGAGCTCTGCGCGTCCGGGGCGGCCGGCTCCTGGGGAGTGCCGGAGCACCCGGCCAGGGCGGTGGCGAGGATCGCGGCCGCCACCGCTGCGAGCCGGTTTGTCTGCATGTGTTCCTCCGGGTGGGGTTCCGTATGGGGGTTTCATGTCAGGGAGTCGGCCGCCGGGAGGCCGCTGCGGGGCCGCCGGCGAAACCACCGGCGACGTCGCCGGGGAGACCGCGGGGAGGCCGCCGGCGAGGCTCCGGCCGGGTCGCCGGGGGAGGCGGCGGGAAGGCCGCCGGAAACATCTGTGAACGTTCACAGACTGAAATCCGTCGACGGGTGCTGTCAATGCCCGTTACGTTCTTGTTAACCCCCGGAAATATCGAGCATCTCGTGGGTGGTCTTCCGTGGCTGCCGGTCGTAGATTACTGTGCACGTTCACAGAAATCATTCGAGGGGGAGTCGTTGCCCGGATATCCCGCCCTGCCAGGGGGCATCGCGTACGGCGGGGACTACAACCCCGAGCAGTGGCCGGAGGAGGTCTGGCGCGAGGACGTCCGGCTGATGCGCGAGGCCGGGGTGAACCTGGTCAGTCTCGGCATGTTCAACTGGAGCCTGCTGGAGCCCGCCGAGGGGGTCTACGACTTCGGCAGGCTGGACAGGATCGTCGACCTGCTGGACTCCGCCGGAGTCATGGTCGACCTCGCGACGCCGACCTCGTCCCCGCCCACCTGGTTCAGGACGGCCCACCCCGGCGCCCGCCTGGTCGACCGCGAGGGCCGCGTCATCGCCGGCGGCTCCCGGCACAGCTTCTGTCCCAGCTCCCCGGAGTACGCCGCCGCCTCCGAGCGGATCGCCGAGCGGCTCGCCGCCCGCTACGCCGGGCACCCGGCGGTCGCCATGTGGCACGTCCACAACGAGTACGGCTGGGCCAACGCGCGCTGCTACTGCGAGACCTCGGCCGAGGCGTTCCGCGACTGGCTGCGCGAGCGGCACGGGGACGTGGCGGCGCTCAACGCGGCCTGGGGGACCACGTTCTGGGGGCTGACCTACGGCTCGTTCGAGGAGGTGGAGCCGCCGAGGATCGCACCGGCCGGCCAGCTGACGGCCCTGCAGCTCGACTACGCGCGCTTCTCCGTCGAGGCGCACATCGCCAACTTCCGCCGCGAGCGCGACGCCATCCGCCGCTTCTGCGACCTGCCGGTCACCACCAACTTCATGATCCCCAACTGCGAGCCGATGGACTACTGGCGGTGGGCGGGCGAGGTCGACGTCGTCTCCAACGACCACTACCTCGACGCCGGGCGGGCCGACAACCACATCGAGCTGGCCATGGCGGCCGACCTCACCCGCTCGGTGGCGGGCGGGCGGCCGTGGATGCTCATGGAGCACTCGACCGGCGCCGTCAACTGGCAGCCGCGCAACCTCGCCAAGCGGCCGGGGGAGATGCGGCGCAACAGCCTCGCCCACGTCGCCCGCGGATCGGACTCGGTGCTGTTCTTCCAGTGGCGCGCCTCCCGCCACGGCGCGGAGAAGTTCCACTCGGCGATGCTGCCGCACGCCGGGACGGACTCCGGCCTCTGGCGCGACGTGGTCGCCCTCGGCGCCGACCTGCGCGGGCTGGCCGGGGTACGCGGCTCCCGCGTCGAGGCCGAGGTCGCGCTGATGTGGGACTGGGAGTCGTACTGGGCGCTGGAGCTGGAGTGGCGCCCCTCGGTCGACCTGCGCTTCCGCGAGCGCGTGGAGGCCTACTACGAGGCGCTCTGGCGCGAGCACGTGACCGCCGACTTCGCCCACCCCGCCGCCGACCTATCGGCGTACCGGATGGTCGTCGTCCCCAGCTCCTACCTGCTCACGGAGGCCGCGGGCAAGAACCTGCGCCGCTACGTCGAGGCGGGCGGGCACCTGGTCGTCTCCTGCTTCTCCGGGATCGTCGACGAGAACGACGCCATCCACCCCGGAGCCCACCCCGGCGCGCTGCGCGACGTGCTCGGCCTGTCGGTGGAGGAGTTCCACCCGCTGCCGGAGAGCGGCACGGTGCCCGTCGGCGACGACGGCCTGACCGGCCGGATCTGGTCCGAGCGGATCCGCCTCGCCGGGGCGCGCGCCGTCCACGCCTTCACCGGCGGGCCGGACGCGGGCCACCCCGCGGTGACCCGCCACGAGCTGGGAGCGGGCACGGCCTGGTACGTCGCCACCGCCCTCGATCCGGCCCCGGACCCGTCCCCCCGCTCCGAGGCCCCGGCGGACGTCACGGGAACGGATCTGCGCGCGCTCCTGCGCGCGGTCCTCGACCTGGCGGGCGTGTCCCGCCCGAGGGGCCTGCCGGACACGCTGGAGCTCGTACGCCGGGGCCGGCACCTCTTCCTTCTCAACCACGGCGACGAGCCGGTCACCGTCCCGGGGGTGAGCGGGACCGGGGTGTTCGACGGCGCCGCGCACGCCGGGTCGGCGACCGTGCCCGCCGGCGGCGTCACGGTCGTCGAGCTGGCCCGGGACGCGTGATCGTCCCCGGGGTCGCGCCGGCCACCTGACCGCGGCGCGCCACCGGGGTCTCCCGGACCTCCTCACGTCACTTCCGAGCGGCGCGAGAAGGTCGCCATCCCCCTCCTCCGCGAAGGCGGAGGTTTCCCCCATGGAGAAACGATGAGGAAGATCCTGGCGGTGCTGCTGTGCGCCGCCGCGCTCGCCGCGGGCCAACCGGCGCACGCCGCGACCGGCCACGACCGGGGCGCGCTGCCCATCAGGGGCGCCGACGTCTCCAGCCTGGCCAAGTCGGAGGCGCTCGGCGGCGTCTACCGCCACCCGGACGGCAGGCGCGGCGACGCGCTGGCCATCCTGCGCTCGGCCGGCCTCAACTACGTCCGGCTGAAGGTGTGGGTGAACCCGGCCGACGGCTACAACACCAAGACGCAGGTCCTGGCCCTCGCCAAGCGGGCGAAGGCCCGGGGCATGGGGCTGCTGGTCGACTTCCACTACTCCGACGGCTGGGCCGACCCCGGCAAGCAGAACAAGCCCGCGGCCTGGAGCGCGCTGCCGTTCGAGGAGCTCAGACAAGCCGTCTACGATCACACCCACGACGTGCTGAGCGCGCTGAAGGCCCAGGGCACCAGGGCCGACATGGTGCAGATCGGCAACGAGCTCAACGGCGGCCTGCTCTGGCCCGACGGCCGCTGGGACAACTGGCCGAACCTGGCCGCGCTGCTCAACGCGGGCCACGACGCGGCCAAGGCCGTGTCCCGCTCGACGAAGGTGGTGCTCCACCTGGCCGACGGCGCGGACAACGGCCTGTACCGCTGGTGGTTCGACAGCGCCGCGGCCAACGGCGTCCGTTACGACGTGATCGGCCTGTCCTACTACTCCTTCTGGCACGGGACGCTGGAGGCGTTCCGCGCCAACCTGCACGACGTCGCCGCCCGCTACCGCAGGCCGGTCGTGGTGGTGGAGACCGCCTACCCCTTCACCACCGCGGACGACGACGGCTGGGAGAACATCATCACCTCCGCCGAGCCGTACCCCGGATACCCGGCCACCCCCGAGGGGCAGGCCGCGATGATGCGGGACGTGGCGGACGCGGTCAGGTCCGTCCCCGGCGGTCTCGGCCTGGGCGTCTTCTACTGGGAGGCCACCTGGACGGGAGTGCCCGGCAACGGCTGGGACCCGGCCGACCCCTCCTCGGGCAACGGCTGGGAGAACCAGGCCCTGTTCGGCTTCGACGACCGGCTGCTTCCCACCGTCAGGACGTTCGCCCGGCGCTGACCGGCGCCGGCGGCGGACCCCGGGCCCACGCGCGGGCCCGGGGAAACGGATCCGCGCGGGCTCGGGGAAACGGGCCCGCGCGGGTCCGGGAAAACGGGTCAGGGAAAACGGGCCCGGGAAAGCGGGTCAGGGAAGACGGATTCGGGCCCGCGCGGGCCCGGGAAGACCTTTGACCGGGCTCCGCGGGGGGAGCCCGGCCACTCGGGAACGGTGCCTCGCCGGACCCGGGTCAGGTGCGGGTCGGACGTGGGGCGGGGTCCACGTCAGATGGAGATCCGGCCGGCACCGGCGCCGCCGGTCACGATCGACTTGACGCTGGAGGCGGTGTCGAGGGAGTAGGAGTAGGGGATGGAGGCCACGCTGCCGCCGGCCTGGCCGCTGCCGGAGTTGACGAAGTGGTTGTTGCGGGCGACCAGGGTGCCCGGTCCGGAGTCTCCCTCGCCGAGGTGGTAGGGGTCGTCGGTGTTCTCGAAGTAGTTGCCCTCGACCAGGACGCCCGCGCCCTCGGTGGAGGCCACGCCGTAGCCGCCGACGCTCCCGTAGTAGTTGTTGTAGACGTGCACCGGGTTGCCGAAGCGCACGCGCGGGTGGCGCTGGGTGGTGCCGTCGAACCAGTTGTGGTGGTAGGTGACGCGCAGCTTCCCGCGGTCCTCGCCGCCGTTGCCGTCGTCGTGGCCGAGCAGCATGGACTTGTCGTGGTTGGTGACCTTGTTCCAGGAGATGGTGACGTAGTCACTGGCCCGCTTGACGTCCACGGCGCCGTCGTAGCCGTTGCTGAAGGTGTTGTGGTCGATCCAGACCCGGGTCGAGTACTGGACCTGGATGCCGTCGTCGTTCCAGTCGCGGAAGGACAGGTTGCGGACGATGACGTTGGAGGCCTGGGAGATGTTGAATCCGCAGCCCGCGATGGTGGCGCCGGAGTTGCCGATGATCGTCTTGTTGGAGCCGACCTTGAGCATCCCGGAGCAGGAGATCGTGCCCGACACCCGGATGACGGCCGCGCCGCTCGACGAGAGCGCGCTGCTCAGCGCCGAGGAGCTGCTGACCGTGGTGGGCGAGGCGTTGCCGCCGCCGGTGGTGCCGCCGCCCTGGGTCGCCCAGCCGACGAGGCCGCCCGGGTTGCCGGGGGTGGGGGTGATCGTGGGCGTCGGGCCGGGGGTGGGGGTGACCGTCGGGTCGGGGTTGCCGCCGCCCGCGGGGACGAGCCGCCACTGCTTGGTGGCCACCGAATCGCAGGAGTTCTGCTGGACGAGGGCGCCGGAGGAGGTGGAGTTGTCCTTGGTGTTGAGGCACTTGCCACCGTTGGCGTTGACCACCCGGTAGTTGGAGCCCGACTCGGTCAGGTTCCAGGTCTGGGAGGAGGCGCCGGTGCAGTTCTCCTGCTGGACGGCCTTGCCCGCGGAGGTGCTCGCGTCCTTGACGCCCGCGCACAGGCCGCTGTGGACGGCCTTGAGCTGGGTGCCGCTCCCGGTCACGGTCCACGCCTGTCCCGCGCCGCCGCAGCCGTTCTGGGTGAGCTGGACGCCGGCCGAAGAGCCGGTGCCGGTCAGGCACAGGCCGCTGCCGTTGTTCACCAGGTTGTAGTTTCCCGGGGCGGGTGCGGCGGCGGAGGCGGCGGAGACGCCGGCCACCGTTCCCGACAGGGCGAGGGCGGCGACGGCGACGAGGACACCGGCCGCCTTCCCGCTGATTCCATACAGCACAGTCGAGCTCCTTGCTGGTCCGGCAGGCCGCTACGACCTGCGATTCGGAGTCCCCCCAGCGAGCACTCGCCGTTCACATATGCGATCCGCGTACATGTGAGCGAACAACCCACAAGTTAGGTAAGCGCTTTCCCGCTGTCAAGCGGGGCATGAAAGTTTCATGACGAACGCTGTCATCTCACCGCTCCCTTCGCGCTCGTGACCGGCGGAAGGGGCGCGGGAAAGAGCCCGGCCCGGCGGGCGCCGGGGCGGTGCGAGGATCTCGGGAGGTCTAGTCGACCTCGGCGCTGCCGTTGACGCGGAGCTTGCGGCGGGCGCGGTCGTAGAAGCTCTTCGGGCCGAGCCGGACCACCCAGGCGGCGGCGCGGATCGCGGTGACGCCGAGCGCGTCCCCGGACGTGAGGTGCGCGGCCACCGTGCCGTCCACCTCCACGGCGAGCCGGCCGCTCGTCGGCAGCAGGTCGAGCACGACCCGCTCGTCGGCCGACAGCACGATGGCCCGGTTGAACGACGAGTGCGCCGCCGCGGGGACCACGAGGAACCCCTCGACCGTCGGCGACACGATGGGACCGCCCGCGGAGAAGCTGTAGGCGGTCGACCCGGTGGGGGTGGCCACGATGACCGCGTCGGCCGCGTAGCGCACGAAGGGGTGCCCCTCCACGGTGATCGACACCGCCGACAGCCCGTCCCCCGGTATCCGCACCAGGGCGATGTCGTTGAACGCGGTCACCGCCGTGCCGTCGGGCAGGGTCGCCCGCACCGCCATGCGCGGCTCGACCGTGTAGTCGTGGTTGTCGATGGCCGACAGGGCCGGGGGCAGCTCGTCGACGTCGATCTCCGCGAGGAACCCCAGCTTGCCGAGGTTGACGCCGAGGACGGGGGTCTTGCGCCCCGAGATGAGGCGCATGGTGCGCAGCATCGTGCCGTCGCCGCCGAGGCTGACGAGCAGGTCGGCGCGGTCGACCAGGGTGGCGCCGTCGACCGATACCGCGCTGCAGTCGATGCGCCCGACCTCGTCGGGCAACCCCAGCACCGTGACGTTGCGGGCGCGGGCCCACTCCACGATCGTGTCGATGGCCACCTTCGAATCGCGCTGCGGGTGCAGAACCAGCCCCACGGTCTTGACCATCCCCATGCCTCACACTGTACGGGGCCCGCCGCCCATCCGGACGCCTCGATCCCCGGCGGGGCGGACCGGGGCCCGGCACCGGGGGCGGGGCGGGGGCGGGGGCGGGAGTCCGGGGACCGGGAGCGCCGGACGGATCAGCTCTGGCGCCGTTCCTTCATCCGCGCCTCGTGGAGGTGGCGGCGCCCGCCCGCCAGCCGTTCCCTGATCCGTCTCTCCACGCCGGTGAAGACGCTGTGGTAGCCGTCCTCGTACTCCTCCACGACCTGGAAGGTCCACCGGCCGGGGATGACGTCGAGGCCGATCAGCTCGCGGGTCACCATGTCGGCCATCTCGGGGTGGCCCGCGGCGCGCAGCAGCTCCACCGCCTCGTCGAGCTGCAGGTCGGCGTGACCGGTCAGCTGGTGGAAGGAGTAGAGGTGCCCGCGGGCCCGCTCGGTCGTCTCCAGCGCCTCGGAGAGCTTTCCCAGGGCCTCGGCGGTGGCGTCGTCGACGTCGTGGGACGAGACCGGGGGCGAGGCGGCGGGCGAGGCGGCGGGCGAGGCCGGATCCGGCCGTACGTCGTGGGTCACTCGATCTCCTCCTCGAGGGGTGCGGCGGGCCGGGGGCGGCGCGCCGGAGCGTGGCCGCCGACCGGCCGCATGCCGTCTGAGCCGTGGGAACGTGTCATTACCCCGCGTGGGGAGGGTGAATCGCCGGCCCGTTCCGCCCTTCCCCCAAGGGCGGGCAAAGGCGCGGGCGCGCCCGGCGGACAGAGAGGTGTTCTTGAGTGAACACACAGTTAAATGCCAGGAAAGGTGACTACCCTCCCTGGGCATGGACTGGCAGCGCAAGGCCAACGACGCCCTTGTCAGGCTAACCGGATTCCAGGTTAACCGAGTAGGGAAAGTCGGTCCAGCGGCCGCCGTGGGGGCCCCGGCGGCGGAGGAGTCGTTCAGGCCGCCCGCGGACCCGAAGGTCGACCGGCTGCTGGTCGCCCCGATCTTCATCCTCTCGCCGGTCAGGTCCGGCTCCACGCTCCTGAGGGCTCTGCTCAACGCCCACTCCATGCTGCACGCCCCGCACGAGCTGCACGTGCGCAGGCTCCGGGTGGAGTTCGGCACCTCGCTGGCGGAGAGGGCGATGGAGGCCCTCGGGCACGAGCGGGCCGACCTGGAACACCTGCTGTGGGACCGCGTGCTCCACCGCGAGCTGGTCAAGAGCGGCAAGACGTTCGTCGTGGACAAGACGCCGGCCAACGCCTTCGCCCACCGGCGCATCGCCGCGTGCTGGCCGGACGCCCGGTTCGTCTTCCTGCTGCGCCACCCGGCGTCCGTCGCGAGTTCGTGGTACGAGGCCGGCGCCGGCAAGAGGACACCCGAGGAGGCGGCGCTCGACGCCCTGCGCTACATGAAGGCCGTGCAGCGGGCGCGGAAGGCGCTCAGCGGGTGCACCGTGCGGTACGAGGACCTGACCGCCGATCCCGCGGCCGAGGCGCGCCGCCTCTGCGACTTCCTCGGCATCCCCTGGGAGCCGGAGATGCTGGCGTACGGCGAGCAGGCCGTGCTGCAGAAGGGGCTCGGCGACTGGAAGGACAAGATCCGCTCGGGGAGCGTGCAGCCCGCGCGCGACCTGCCGAGGGCCGAGGAGATCCCCGAGTCGCTCAGGCCGATGTGCGAGAGCTGGGGATACCTGCCGCACGCCGCGGAGCCCACGTGACGGCGCCCGGAGCGCCCGAGCCCCCCGCGGCCATGAAGATCCGCTACATGCTCCTGCACGCGTACGGCATGGGCGGGACGATCCGCACGGTGATCAACCAGGCGAACGCGATGGCCGCCGCCGGGCACGAGGTCGAGATCGTCAGCGTGGTGCGCCGCAGGGAGAGGCCCCAGTTCCCGATCGACGCCCGCGTCCGTCTGCTGGCGCTGTCGGACCAGCGGGACGGCAGGCCCTCGGACTCGGTGGGGCGCAGGGCCTGGCGGCGGATCCGCGGCAAGATCGTGCCCGCCGGGGAGTTCGCGGCCTCCTACTTCACCGAGCGCGTGGAGCGGTCCGTCATCGACTACGTCTCCGCGCTCCAGGACGGCATCCTGGTCACCACCCGTCCCGCGCTGAACCTCATCTCCGCCCGGCGCGCTCCCGCGAGCGTCGTCAGGATCGCCCAGGAGCACATGAACCTGGCCACCCACCCCGAGGCGGTCCGGAGGGCGATCGCCCGTCACTACGGCGGCCTGGACGCGGTGGCCGTGCTCACCGGGACCGACAGGAGGGAGTACCAGGAACTCCTGCCCGGCACCCCCGTCGTGCGCATCCCCAACGCGGTCGGCCCGGTGCGGCGGCCGCTCTCCTGGCAGGAGGACAGGCTCGTGGTCGCGGCCGGGCGGCTCGTCGGGCAGAAGGGCTTCGACCTGCTGATCCCCGCGTTCCGGCAGGTCGTCGACCACCACCCCGACTGGCGGCTGCGCATCTACGGCACCGGCCCGAAGAAGGACGCGCTGCGCGGGCTCCTGAAGGAGCTCGGACTGCGTGACAACGTCACCCTGATGGGGCGGACCGACCATCTCGACGAGGAACTGGCCAAGGCCTCCTTCTACGTGCTCAGCTCGCGGTTCGAGGGCCTGCCGATGGTGATGATCGAGGCGATGACCCAGGCGCTGCCCGTCGTCGCCTTCGACTGCCCGACCGGCCCGGCCGACGTGCTCACCCCCGGGGTCGACGGGCTGCTCGTCCCTCCCCGGGACGTCGACGCGCTGGCGGCGGCGATGATCCGGCTCATCGAGGACCGGGGGCTGCGGGAGCGGATGGGGGCCGCCGCCGCCGTCACCGCGCGTGACTACACGCCCGAAGTGATCATGCCGCTCTGGGAGAACCTCTTCGCCGAACTCCTGGGCCGCGCACCGGAACGGCCGCGCTGACCGGTACCGGCCGGTAGCACCTGATTTTCATCTTTTATGGGAGATGCCGCCCGGGGCGGCGGTTCGTCTTTCTCGCCGTTGTCGCGCCGCGTCCTCCCGGCGGGGTCCGGGGTGCCGGCGGGGTGGTTCGCGGAATTTCCGGTGCCATGCGAAAAGGGATTCTCGCTGCGCCGTGCCGGCCGCCGGGGATACGCGGCGTGATGTCTGGCATGACGGATATTGCCAGCTCACAAAGCCCTTCATATGATCCGGACCGCTGATATGAATAAGACATTCAATCTTTTTCGGGCATTTGACGATAGCGACTTTGTTAATTGTTGGCCGGATCGTATCCAATGCTTGACAAGATATTTAAGGGCAACCCAAAATTGAGGCGTCCACGGTGGCGGGCCATATCCGGCTCCGCGCATCGGGGGGTCAACGATTCTGCCGTTTCTGTCGCGGGTAATTGGCGTTCCCCCCTGGTTGATTCATGTCTTCTTTCCCCTGTCGGTACGAGTACGGATCGGTGGTGTGTTGTGACGGAGTTCGAGGCTGGCCGGTCGCAGCTGAGTCTGAGTACGGACGCCGCGCGTAACCTGGCGACGACGACCAAGTCGACTCCCCAGATGCAGGAGATCACCTCACGGTGGCTGCTGCGGATGCTCCCCTGGACACAGGTCTCGGGCGGCACCTACCGCGTCAACAGGCGGCTGACCTACACGATCGGCGACGGGCGGGTGAGCTTCACCAACTCCGGGTCGCAGGTGGCGGTCATCCCGGCCGAGCTGTGCGAGCTGCCCCTGCTGCGCGGGTTCGACGACTCCGACGTCCTCGACGCCCTGGCGGGCCGGTTCGTCCAGCGGGAGTTCCAGGCCGGTGACGTGCTCGTGGAGGCGGGGCGACCGGCCGACGAGGTCGTGCTCATCGCGCACGGCAAGGTCAACAAGGTCGGCACCGGGCCGTACGGTGACGAGATCGTGCTGACCGTGCTGGCCGCGGGCGACCACTTCGGCGACGACACCCTGGTCGGCGACGGGGGAGAGTGGCCGTTCACCGCCAAGGCGGTCACCAGCGGCACGGCGATGGTCCTGCCCCGGCAGGCCTTCCTGGAGCTGGCCGAGCAGGCGGAGCCGCTCCAGGCCCATCTGCGGCAGCGGGAGACGGCCTCTCGCGGGCCGCAGAACAAGTACGGCGAGGCCGCCGTCGAGGTGGCCGCCGGCCACGAGGGAGAGGCCGACCTGCCGGGCACGTTCGTCGACTACGAGCTCTCCCCGCGCGAGTACCAGCTGAGTGTCGCGCAGACGGTCCTGCGGGTGCACAGCCGGGTGGCCGACCTCTACAACGACCCGATGGACCAGATCGAGCAGCAGCTCCGGCTCACGATCGAGGTGCTGCGCGAACGGCAGGAGCACGAACTGATCAACAACCGCGAGTTCGGGCTGCTGCACAACGCCGACCTCAAGCAGCGGATCCACACCCGCACCGGCCCGCCCACCCCCGACGACCTCGACGAGCTGCTCAGCCGCCGCAGGAGCACGAGCTTCTTCCTCGCCCACCCGCACGCCATCGCCGCCTTCGGCCGCGAGTGCAACGCGCGCGGCCTCTACCCGCAGGGCGTCGACATCGGCGGCAGCGGGGTGCCCGCCTGGCGTGGCGTCCCCATCTTCTCCTGCAGCAAGATCCCCATCACCGAGACCCGCACCACCTCGATCCTGGCCATGCGCGTCGGCGAGGACAACCAGGGGGTCATCGGCCTGCACCAGACCGGCATCCCCGACGAGTACCAGCCCAGCCTGTCGGTCCGCTTCATGGGCATCAGCGAGAAGGCGATCATCTCCTACCTGGTCAGCGCCTACTACTCCGCCGCCGTCCTGGTGCCCGACGCGCTCGGCATCCTGGAAGACGTCGAGATCGGCCACTGACGACAGGTGGGGGGACAGGGTTTCCGGCCGGCCGCCGAGCGAGGGAGAGCGAGTGTGACGACCATCGAGACGTCGACGGACGGGCGGTCCGCGGGTGAGGTGCTGGCCTGGAGCCGGGACATGGTCGAGGCGACCCTGCGCCCGGCGGCCGACACGCTGCCCGCGTCGATGAGGCGCATCGCCGGATACCACTTCGGCTGGTGGGACGAGCGGGGCCGGCCGTCCACGACCGGTGGGGGCAAGGCGATCCGCCCCGCGCTGGCCCTGCTGTCGGCGGAGGCCGTCGGCGGCACCGCGGTCTCGGCGCTCCGGCCGGCGGCCGCCGTCGAGCTGGTGCACGACTTCTCCCTCCTGCACGACGACGTGATGGACGGTGACCGGACCCGACGCCACCGCCCCACGGCCTGGGCCGTCTTCGGGGTCAGCCCGGCCATCCTGGCCGGTGACGCGCTGCTGACGCTCGCCTTCGACGTGCTCGCGACCGGAGGACACCCGGGCACCGCCGAGGCGACCCGGATCTTCAGCACCGCGGTCCAGGAACTGCTGGACGGCCAGAGCGCGGATGTCGCCTTCGAGGAACGCCAGGACGTCGGGCCGGCCGAGTGCATGAGCATGGCGGTCGGCAAGACCGGTGCCCTGCTGGGCTGCGCCTGCGGCCTCGGCGCCCTGTTCGGCGGTGGGGGCCCCGAGCAGGTCGAGCACTTCGTCGCCTTCGGCCGGGACCTGGGGCTGGCGTTCCAGCTCGTCGACGACCTGCTGGGCATCTGGGGAGACCCCGAGGCGACCGGCAAGCCGGTCCACTCGGATCTGCGCAGCCGCAAGAAGTCCATCCCGGTCGTCGCCGCCCTGACCTCCGGCACCCCGGCCGGACAGGAGCTGGCCGGCCTCTACCACCGGGAGCGGCCGCTCTCCGACGCCGAGCTGGTCCGCGCGGCCGAGCTCGTCGAGGCCGCTGGCGGGCGGGCCTGGACCCAGGTGGAGGCCGACGAGCTGCTCGCGCGGGCCCTGCGCCACCTGGCGGCGGCGGGCGCGCTGTCCCGGCCCGCCGCCGAGCTGACCGCACTCGCCCGTCTCGTCACCCGCCGCGACCACTGATCGGAGCGTCGTACGCCTGTCGTCGACGACGCTCCGGCGAGGGAGCCTCAGACGACGACGTTCGGGCGACGACGCTCCGGCGGGGTGCCTGGGAACTCTGACGAGGGCGCCCGGGAACGCCTGGGAACTCTGACGAGGGCGCCCGGGAACGCCTGGGAACTTTGACGAGGGCGCAGGGGAACCCCGGGAACGCCTGGGAACCCTGGGAACGCCCGGGAACAGAGCTCTCGGGCGAGGAGGCCCGGGGCGGCGTGCTCAGACGAAGGCGCTCGTACCGGTGATCGCCCGTCCCACGATCAGGGTGTTGATCTCGCGCGTCCCCTCGTAGGAGTAGATCGCCTCGGAGTCGGCCACGAAGCGGCCGACGTCGTAGTCGAGGACGATGCCGTTGCCACCCAGGATCTCCCTGGCCCATCCCACGGCCTCGCGCATCCGCGCCGTGCAGAAGGCCTTGGCCATGGCCGAGTGCTCGTCCTTGTAGACGCCCGCGTCCTGGAGCTGTGCCAGCCGCACCACCATGCCCAGCGAGCAGGTGACGTTGCCCAGCATCCGCACGAGCAGGTCCTGCACGAGCTGGAAGCCCGCGATCGGCCGCCCGAACTGCTCGCGCGTCTTGGCGTACTCCAGTGCGAGCTCGTAGGCGCCCGTCATGCAGCCCACCGCCTGCCAGGCCACGCCTCCCCGGGTCTGCCGCAGGATGGTGCCGGTGTCGCGGAAGCCGTTGGCCTTCTGCAGCCGGTTGATCTCCGGCACCAGGCAGTTGGTGAGCGTGATGTCGGCGTTCTGGACCGTCCGCAGGGCTATCTTGTTCTCGATCTTCGTGGCGGCGAAGCCGGGTGTGCCCTTCTCCACCACGAACCCCTTGACCTGGCCGTCGGCCTCGTCCTTGGCCCACACCACGATCAGGTCGGCGAAGGTCGCGTTGCCGATCCAGCGCTTGGCCCCGTTGAGCACCCACACGTCGCCCTCGCGCCGGGCCGTCGTGCGCAGCCCCGCCGCGACGTCGGATCCCCCCTCGGGCTCCGTCAGCGCGAACGCCCCGATCTTCTCCATCGCCGCCATCGGCGGCAGCCATCGCTCCCGCTGCTCCTCCGAGCCCAGCCGGTCCACGCTGCCCATCGCCAGACCGTTGTGGACACCGAAGAACGTGCCCGTCGACGGGTCCACCCGGTTCATCTCCAGGACCACGAACCCGGTCAGCAGGCTCCGTGCCCCCCGGTAGGCCAGGCCCGCGATGTCGAGCTTGGCGAACTCGGGAATCAGCTGGTGGGGGAAGCGCGCGTTGGTCCACGCCTCGTTCGCGATGGGCGCGACCTCGCGCGCCATGAACTCCCGTACCCGGAGCACGATCTCCTTCTCGTGCTCCTCCAGCAGCTCGGAGTAGTCGTAGAAATCACCCGTCGTCATCGGCGCGGCTTCCCTCCGGTCGTCGTCCCCCTCCGCTGCCCGAAAGCGGGGGGATCAAGCGGAGGGCCTCACCGGGAACCACGGGAGACGCCGGAAACGACAGAAGCCCGGGTCGCCCCGGGCTTCCGCGTCGACTGCCGACCGGTCGCGGCGCGACCGTCAGGCGGGACTACCAGCGGCGGGTGTAAACGCGCACCCAGTCGGACCGGCTGCGGCTCTCGGAGAGCTCGTCGTTGCCGTCGAAGACCGCACGGTACTCGCCGCTGCTGTACGCGCGGGCCTTGGCGCGGAAGGTGCCCTTCCAGCCGGTGTCGGGGGAGGTCACGAACTTCCACGTGTTGGTACCGCGCTTGCGGAAGTAGATCTCCACCTCCTCGCCGCGCACGCCCTTCCAGCGGTCGTCGTCGACCTGGAGACGGCCGGTGAAGTAGACCGAGCGACCCTTGCGGACGGTTCCGGGGTTCGCGGAGAATCGGTAGATGCGGGTGTCGGCCTTCTCGGCCTCCTCGTGTACGACGGAGAAGTTGACCTCGTCGGTCACCTTCTTGCCGTCCTTGTCGTACGCGTCGGCGATCGCGACCCAGCGACCCTCGAAGTCGTTCTCGTCGAAGCTGGTCGTGAAGCGCCACAGGTCACCCTGGTGCAGGAGCCTGGGCTCCGGCGCCGCCATGGTGCGGGCCTGGTCGGAGACCGGCCTGAGGCGAAGCTCGACGCGAGTGGCCTCGGTGGTGCGGACCTCGATGCTGACCCTCGTGTCGTCGTCTCCCTTCACGACGACCGGGTTCGGGTTCACGTTGTCGATGCGCACGCCGAGAGCGACTCGTTCGGCGGAGGCCGTTCCGGCGGACAGGAGCAGCGAGCTGCCCACTGCCGTCGACAGCAGACCGACGGCGATTCGTTTCATCAAGACGCTTTCCTCTTCTCCCCGTTTCAGAGACGGCCTGTTGACCGTCCCCGTCCCATAAGACGACACACAAGCGGCTGATGTTGCCTGAAGTGGCGAAAAAAGAGGTTTTAGATCTCCGTAAGGTAACGTTTCCTGGGAAGGACGGCCAGGTCAACCGCCGGTTCCCGGGGCTCAGAAATTTTTCTGCAATAAGCGCGATATGTCTGATTTGTCGGGAATAGGGTTCGGCGGACGGGCAGGGGTGCGGCCGGGGACTTGGGATCCTTAATCTGACATAGTGGACATATAGGACATGGCGCCGCGGTGCCGGTGGGCGGATAGCGTTTGCGTATGAGTGCCACCATCGTCGCCAAGGACCTGGCCGCCGGACACGGCGACCGAGCGCTTTTCACCGGGCTCGACCTGGTGGTCGCCCCCGGCGACGTCGTCGGCCTGGTCGGAGTGAACGGCGCGGGCAAGTCCACCCTGATGCGGATCCTCGCGGGGCTGCTCCCGCCGGAGCACGGCTCCGTGCGGCTCAGCCCGCCTTCGGCCTCGGTCGGCTACCTGCCCCAGGAGCGTGAGCGCCGCGCGGACGAGACGATCGCGGACTTCCTGGCCCGCCGTACCGGGGTGGCCGCCGCGCAGCGCGCGCTGGACGCCGCGACCCAGGGACTGGTGGAGGGAACCCCGGGAGCGGACGACGCCTACGCCACCGGCCTGGAGCGCTGGCTCGCCCTGGGCGGTGCCGACCTGGAGGACCGGGCCGCCGAGGTCGTCGCCGAGCTCGGCCTCGCCGTGGAGCTCGACCGGCCGATGACGGCGCTCTCCGGCGGCCAGGCCGCGCGGGCGGGCATGGCCTCCCTGCTGCTCAGCCGCTACGACGTCTTCCTGCTCGACGAGCCCACCAACGACCTCGACCTGGAGGGGCTGGAGCGGCTCGAACGCTTCGTCACCGGCCTGCGGGCCGGGACCGTCCTGGTCAGCCACGACCGCGAGTTCCTGGCCAGGACCGTGAACCGGGTCGTCGAGCTCGACCTCGCCCAGCAGCTGGTCAGGGTGCACGGCGGTGGCTACGAGGCCTATCTTGCCGAGCGCGAGGTCGCCCGCCGGCACGCCCGCGACGAGTACGAGGAGTACGCCGGCACCGTCGCCTCCCTCAAGCAGCGCGCGGGCATGCAGCGCGCCTGGATGGAGAAGGGCGTCAAGAACGCGCGGCGCAAGGCGACCGACAACGACAAGATCGGCCGTAACTTCCGTACCGAGGCGACCGAGAAGCAGGCCGCGAAGGCCCGCCAGACCGAGCGGCTGATCGAGCGGCTGGAGGAGGTCGAGGAGCCCCGCAAGGAGTGGGAGCTGCGCATGGAGATCGCGGTGGCCCCGAGATCGGGGGCCGTCGTGGCGACGCTGCGCGATGCCGTGGTCCGGCGCGGCACGTTCACCCTCGGCCCGGTGAACCTGGAGGTCGGCTGGGCCGAGCGGGTGGCGCTCACCGGCGCCAACGGCTCCGGCAAGTCGACCCTGCTGGCCGCGCTCCTGGGCCGGCTCCCGCTGGAGGAGGGCAACGCCTCGCTGGGCCCCGGGGTGGTCGTCGGCGAGGTGGACCAGGCGCGGGGGCTGTTCCTCGGCGACGAACCCCTGGTCGAGGCCTTCGGCGCCGCGGTGCCCGACATGGTTCCCGCGGAGGTCCGCACGCTGCTCGCCAAGTTCGGGCTCCGGGCCGCGCACGTGCCGCGCCCGGCCGCCACCCTGTCGCCGGGGGAGCGGACCCGGGCCGCGCTGGCGCTGCTCCAGGCGCGCGGGGTGAACCTCCTCGTGCTCGACGAGCCGACCAACCATCTGGACCTGGCCGCGATCGAGCAACTGGAATCCGCGCTCGCCTCCTATCCCGGTACGCTGCTGCTGGTCACTCACGACCGCCGGATGCTGGACGCGGTGCACACCACCCGGCGGGTCCACGTCGACGGCGGCAGGATCGCCGAAAGCTGACCGGGACGGTCCGCCGGACCTGACTGTTGACGTAACTTTCGCAAGCAGCCGCAAGTAATTGCTTCTCTTGCCTTATAGTTTCATCATGACGCGACGGCTTGCAGAAGTGGCCAAGAAGGTCGGGATGAGCGAGGCGACGGTCAGTCGCGTGCTCAACGGGAAGCCCGGGGTGTCCGAGGCGACCCGTGAGGCCGTCCTCACGGCGCTCGACGTGCTCGGCTACGAGCGGCCGACCCAGCTGCGCGGCGACAGGGCGCGGCTGGTCGGGCTCGTCCTGCCCGAGCTGCAAAACCCCATCTTCCCCGCTTTCGCCGAGGTCGTCGGGGGTGCGCTGGCCCAGCAGGGGTTCACCTCCGTGTTGTGCACCCGCACCCTGGGCGGCGTCTCCGAGGCGGAGTACGTCGACCTGCTGCTCCAGCAGCAGGTGTCCGGCGTGGTCTTCGCCGGGGGCCTGTTCGCCCAGGCGGACGCCTCCCACGAGCACTACGAGCTGCTGCGGGAGCGGCGGCTGCCGACCGTGCTGGTGAACGCCGCGGTCGCGCACCTCGCCTTCCCCCAGGTCTCCTGTGACGACGTGGCCGCCGCCGAGATGGCGCTCGGCCACCTGCGGTCGCTGGGCCACGAGCGGATCGGCATGGTGCTCGGCCCTCCCGACCACGTGCCCTCCCGGCGCAAGCTGGACGCGGCCGACCTCGACCCCGAGTTCGTGGAGCACACCATGTTCTCCCTGGAAGGGGGGCACGCGGCGGCCGCGCGGCTGATACGCAAGGGGGTGACCGGCGTCATCTGCGCCAGCGACGTGATGGCGCTGGGCGCGATAAGGGCGGCCCGCAGGGCGGGGCTCTCCGTGCCCGACGACGTCTCGGTGATCGGCTACGACGACTCCGCGCTGATGAACTGCACCGACCCGCCGCTGACGACGCTGCGCCAGCCGATCGACGCGATGGGCCGCGCGGTCGTCGACCTGCTCGCCGCCCAGATCGACAAGGCCCTGGTGCCGGCCGACGAGCTGCTCTTCGAGCCCGAGCTGGTGGTCAGGGCCTCGACCGGCCCGGTCAGGCGCTGAGGGACCCCGCCGGGAGGCGGGAGACGCGTCCCACGCCCGGTCCCCGCCTCTGATCCCCTTTACGAACGATCCAGCATGCGGGAATCGTTATTTTCCGGATCCACATTCGTCTGTTACGAACATATGTCGTTAACAAGAAGGCGAAATGTTCATGTTTTCCGGGAGGGACCCTTCCGCGGCTGGAGGCGGCATTCGCCGGCGAGGTGCCGCGCGCCCCTTTCGCCGCGGTCCGGCGCTTTGGTTCTCACCGGAACATCTCGGGGCCTCCCGTTTGCCGTTTTCGTCACGCTGGGTAGTTGTCGATCTCTTACAGTTATCGCGACAAGTATGGAAGATCCATCGCTTGCCGCCCCCCGAAGACATGCCTCGTCATTCGGAAGGAAGAGATCTTGCGTAAGAGATTTGCCGTGCTCACCTCGGCGGGCGTAGGCGCTTTGATGGTCATCCTGGCGGCACCGGCGGTGGCCGCTCCCAGCGCCGACACCATCGTCACCTTCTCCGTGGAGGCGGGAAGCCTGGACATCGTCGCGCCGGCCGGCCCGATCGACCTCGGTTCCGCTCCCCCCGGTGGCACGCTCACCGGGCAGATCGGCCCCGTGTCGGTCTCCGACACCCGCGGCGGGGCCGACTCGGCCTGGACCGCGACGGTGTTCGCGACGGACTTCACCGACGCCGCGCTGACGATTCCCTTCGCCTCCGTGGAGTACTGGTCCGGGCCGACGACCGCCACCACCGGTGGTGGCGTCTTCATTCCGGGACAGCCCACGGTGGGCGAGGCGATCCCTCTGACGGGCACGACACTGACCGCCGTCCCGGCCTTCGCCCACACGGGAGGCACCGGAGGCAGCACGGCGACGTGGAACCCCACGCTGATCGTCAACATCCCCATCACGGCCCAGATCGGCGACTACACCGGGACGGTGACACATCAGGTGGCGTAGCCGGATCGCCGTACCGTTCACGCTGACGCTGCTGGCCGTGCTGTGTTCCAGCGCGGCCGGCGCGTCGGCCGGCGTACCGGCCGGGGAGAGCCTGGTCGCCGCCGAGCCCCGGGGCACGATCGGCATCCGCCTTCTCGAGGCACCGATCAGCCGTCGCGGCGATCCTCGCGCGCTCTCCTACATCATCGACCATCTCCACCCGGGCACCGTCATCCGGCGGAAGGTGGAGATCTCCAACACGTCCAGGAAGCCGCAGCACGTCAGCCTGTATCCGGCCGCCGCCGACGTCGTGCGGAACGGTTTCCACGCACCGGCGGGCCGCCCCAGGAACGAGCTGGTGAGCTGGATCTCGCTCGACCGCGACTCGGTCGACCTGCCGCCGGGGGGCACGGCGACCGCCCAGGTGACGATCAAGGTGCCGCCCGTCGCCTCGCGTGGCGAGCGGTTCGCCGTGGTCTGGGCGGAGGTCGCCGCCGAGGCCGACGACTCCCACCCCGTGCGCGTCGTCAACCGGGTCGGGATCCGCGTCTACCTCGATGTCGGGCCGGGCGGGGAACCGCCGTCGGACTTCCGCATCGAGAAACTGACGCCCATGCGTGCCGCGGACGGCAGCCCGCAACTGCTGGCACTGATCCGTAACACCGGAGGGCGGACCCTGGACATGAACGGGGCGCTGTCGCTGACAAACGGCCCCGGTGGCCTGCAGGCCGGGCCGTTCCCCGCCGACCTGGGGGTCACGCTGCTTCCCGGCGGCGTCGCCCCGGTGATCGTGACCATGGACCGGCGCATGCCCGAAGGCCCGTGGAGGGGCAGGGTCACCCTGTCGAGCGGCATGGTGAAACGGGCGGTCTCCGCCACCTTCACCTTCCCGGCGTCGGGCCAGGGCTTTTCCGTCGAGCCCGACGAGAACCACCTGCCCCTGGTGGGGCTGGTGGCCGGGGTGGTCGTGCCCGTCACCGCCCTCGGCCTCATGGTGCGCCGCAGGCGCCGGGCCGGTCGTGCCCGTCACAGCCCTCGGCATCGTGGCAGGCGTCGGGCCGCCGTCCCGACGAGCTGACGCTTCGTCGGGACGGCGGCCCGGTGGCCGTGCCGGACGGGCGGGGAGACCCGCCCGTCGCTCACTTCGAGACGTAGAGGACCTTCCAGGTGCCCGCGTACAGGCAGTTCAGGGAGGGCTTGGAGGCCTTGGCCTCGGAGCAGACCTTGAGCTCGACCTGGTAGAGGTCGCGCTGGGTGAACGTGAACGGCTTCGGGGTGCCGTACGAGCAGTCGACGATGCTGCGGTGCTTGAACGGCAGGTTCCTGCCGTCGGCGCTCCGGTAGGTGAGGCGGAAGACCGCCCAGCCGCAGGAGGGGCCCCTCGTCAGGTCGTAGACCTTGCCGGAGATCCTGCCCCTCTCGGCGGCGGGGATGTCCGCGTGGTCCTCGCCGGAGACGGTCAGCGAGCCGTTCGCCTTCGCCCTCCTGCCGGGGGCGTAGTAGGTGCCCCACGGGCCGGCACCCTGCGCCGCCGTCGTGCCGGCGGTGGCCGGGCCGGCCGGCGCCTGGGCGGTCGCCGCCTGGGCGGCGGCCGGGGCGATGGAGACGAGGGCGGTGGCGAGGGCGAGTCCTGAGAGGAGGCGGCTGATCGTCATGGGAGGGGTTCCTTTCCGGCTGCTGTGCCCACAGTGTGTGACGAACCGCTTTCAGCCGGGTTGACCGCTCACTGCAAACGAGTATCAGCCGCCTATCGGGGGGAAGGGGGAGTCAACAGGAGGTAAGGACATGGAAGCGCTGGGAATCGACATCGGCGGGTCGGGGATCAAGGGCGCGCCGGTGGACGTCGCGAGGGGGCGGCTGACGCGGGAGCGGCTGCGCATCCCCACGCCGGACCCCGCCAAGCCCGAAGCCGTGGCCGCGGTGGTGGCGGAGATCGTCGAGCACTTCGCCTGGGACGGGCCGATAGGGGTGACCTTTCCGGGGATCGTGGTCGACGGGGTCGCCAGGTCGGCCGCCAACGTGGACAAGGACTGGATCGGCACGGACGCGCGGCAGCTGTTCACCAAGGCGACGGGGCTGCCGACGGCCGTGCTGAACGACGCCGACGCGGCCGGCCTGGCCGAGGTGGCGGCGGGCGCCGCCAAGGGCAGGACGGGCGTGGTGATGCTGCTGACCTTCGGCACCGGGATCGGCAGCGCCCTGCTCATCGACGGACGCCTGGTGCCCAACACCGAGCTCGGCCACCTGGAGATCAGGGGCAAGGAGGCCGAGAAGCGCGCCTCCGACCAGGCCCGCGAGGCGCACGACCTCGACTGGGGCGAGTGGGCCGAGAGGGTGCAGGAGTATCTGGAACACGTCGAGGCGCTGTTCTCCCCGTCGCTGTTCATCATCGGCGGAGGGGTCAGCAAGAAAGCCGACAAGTTCCTGCCCCACATCAAGCTGAGCACCCCGATCGTCCCGGCGGGTCTTCAGAACGAGGCGGGCATCGTGGGCGCCGCCATGGCGGCCGTGGGGTAGCGGCGGCCCCGCCCGGGTGCGCGCTTCGCGCAGGCGGCCCGGGGAGGCCGGCGTGTGCCGGAGGCGAGCCGCGGAGGGGCGGCGTGCACCCGGAGAAGACCGGGGAGTCTCCGGGACCTCAGGCGCCTGCCGGAGGGTTCGGCGGCCTGCCGCGCACCGTCCGGGAGAGGCTCCGGAAAAGAGTATGAAACTTTCATCGCGCTAGAAATCTGTTCGGTGAGGTCAGAGGCTGGGACGGCCCCATTCGAGGGTCTCCGACGTGCAACAAGCTGTACACATCCGTGAAACATCCGGAATATGGGAGCGCTCCCACCATCCTCCTGGAGATGATCACGAATGACAGTCAATCCGCGCCGCCACGCCTGGCGCAACCGGTTTGCGGCCACGGCGGCCATGCTCGTGGCCGCCGCCGGTCTCGCCACCGGGCAAGCCGCCACGGCGCACGCCGCAGTCGCCTGCGACGTCGCCTACACCACCACTGACTGGCAGGGCGGATTCACCGCCAGCGTCACCCTCAAGAACCTCGGTGACCCGCTCACGAGCTGGACCCTGGGCTTCGCCTTCACCGCCGGGCAGACCGTCCAGCAGGGCTGGTCGGCGACCTGGGCCCAGTCGGGCACCCAGGTCACCGCGAAGAACCTCGCCTGGAACGGCTCCCTCGCCACCGGCGCCTCCACCAGCATCGGCTTCAACGGGTCGTGGAACGGGAGCAACCCCAAACCCGCCGCCTTCACGGTCAACGGCGTGACCTGCGGCGGGCAGAACCCGGTCAACCAGCCCCCCACGGTCAGCCTGACCAGCCCCGCCTCCGGATCCACCCACCAGGCCGGCGCCGCGGTGCCGCTCGCGGCGACCGCGAGCGACGACGGCTCGGTCAGCAAGGTGGAGTTCTACGTCGACGGCGCGCTGGCCAACACCGACACCAGCGCCCCCTACTCCTACTCCGCCACCGGCCTGTCGTCCGGCTCCCACACGGCCAGCGCCAAGGCCTTCGACAACGCCTCCCCGGCGCTCTCCACCCAGACCGCCGCGGTCCCCTTCACCGTGGGCGGCACCCCGACGCCGTCGATCGTCGCCTCCCCGACCTCCCTCAGCGTTCCCGAGGGCGCCTCCAGGACGGCCGGCTTCAGGCTCAGCCAGGCGCCGAGCGGCAACGTCACGGTCAACCTGACCAAGACGGGTGACGCGGACCTCACCATCTCGCCCTCCACGCTGGCCTTCACCACCGCCAACTGGAACACGGCGCAGAACGTGACGGTCTCGGCGGCCCAGGACGCCGACGAGGCGAACGGCACCGCCACCGTCGCGGCCGCCGCCACCGGCCACACCGGTGCCTCCGTCGCGGTGACCGAGGCCGACGACGACGGCACCAACCCGACGCCGGTGCACGTCGACAACCCCTACGACGGGGCCGACGGCTACGTGAACCCCGACTGGTCGACCAAGGCCGCCGCCGAGCCCGGTGGCGACGCGGTCGCCGACATCTCCACCGGCGTGTGGCTGGACCGCATCGCCGCCATCGCGGGCTCCTCCTCGGCCAGGGGCCTGCGCGCCCACCTGGACGAGGCGCTGGTGCAGGACGCCGCCAACGGCAGCAGGCCGCTGACGATCCAGTTCGTCATCTACAACCTGCCCAACCGCGACTGCTCGGCGCTCTCCTCCAACGGTGAGCTGCTCATCGCCGAGAACGGCCTGAACCGCTACAAGACCGAGTACATCGACCCGATCGCCGCGATCATGGGCGAGTCGAAGTACGCCGGCCTGCGGATCTCGACGATCATCGAGATCGACTCGCTGCCGAACCTGGTCACCAACCTCAACCTGGCGAAGTGCCAGGAGGCCAAGGACAGCGGCGCCTACGTCAACGGCGTCCGCTACGCCCTGGACAAGCTGCACGCCATCAAGAACGTCTACACCTACATCGACGCCGGGCACCACGGCTGGCTCGGCTGGGACTCTAACTTCGGCCCGTCCGCCGACCTGTTCGCGAGCACCGTCGCCGGCACCGCCGCGGGCTTCGACAGCGTGGACGGCTTCATCACCAACACCGCCAACTACTCGCCGCTGCGCGAGCCGCACTTCACCATCAACACCACCGTCAACAACCAGAACATCCGCCAGTCCGAGTGGGTCGACTGGAACTTCTACGTCGACGAGCTCTCCTTCGCCCAGGCCTTCAGGAACACGCTGATCCAGAAGGGCTTCAAGTCCAACATCGGCATGCTGGTCGACACCTCCCGCAACGGCTGGGGAGGCTCGGCCCGCCCGGCCGCTCCCAGCACCTCGACGGACCTGAACACCTTCGTCGACCAGTCGCGCGTCGACCGCAGGTACCACGCCGGCAACTGGTGCAACCAGAGCGGTGCCGGACTGGGCGAGCGCCCGCGTGCCAACCCCGCCACCGGTCTGGACGCCTACGTCTGGGTCAAGCCCCCGGGCGAGTCCGACGGCTCCAGCAAGCCGATCCCGAACAACGAGGGCAAGGGCTTCGACGAGATGTGCGACCCGGCCTACGAGGGCAACGAGCGTAACGGCCACAACAGGAGCGGCGCCCTGGCCGACGCGCCGATCTCCGGCCAGTGGTTCTCCGCCCAGTTCCGCCAGCTGCTGCAGAACGCCTACCCGGCGCTCCCGTAACCCGCTGATCCCGGGTCCCGCTCCAGCGGGGCCCGGGTGGGTCCCGAACACGACGGCCCCGTCACCCCGGTCCCGGGGAGGCGGGGCCGTCGCCCGGTAAGGGGCCGCCTCCCTTTATTGGGATGCGGCAAAGCGGCGGCTCGGGCAGCATGGTCGGTCGGGCCTTCACACAGGGGCCTTCAGGTGTGCAGCCTCACACGTGCCTTCACGGCCGCGGGTGGGCCTGCACACGTGGGCCGAAAGTATCCTGGGTTCAGTATGGGAACGCCTCCTTTGACATCGCCTCTCTCCGACCTGCACGCGCGCCTGCCCGAGCTCACGCTGCGTGACCAGCGGCGACTTCGCCGCAGGCTCGACGGGGCCCGCAGGGTCAGAAACCGTGCCGCGCAGCAGAAGATCGCCGCGGAGATCACCTCCGACATCGAGCGGGCCGAGCGGCGGGTCGCCCAGCGCCGCGCCGGGGTCCCCGCGATCACCTATCCGGAGGCGCTGCCGGTCAGCCAGCGCAGGGACGACATCCTGGAGGCGATCCGCGACAACCAGGTCGTGATCGTCGCCGGGGAGACCGGTTCCGGCAAGACCACCCAGCTGCCGAAGATCTGCCTTGAGCTGGGCCGGGGCGTCAGGGGCCTGATCGGGCACACCCAGCCCCGCCGCATCGCCGCCCGTACCGTGGCCGAGCGCGTCGCCGAGGAGCTCGACACCCCGCTCGGCGACGCCGTGGGCTACAAGGTGCGCTTCACCGACCAGGTGAGCGACGGCACCCTCGTCAAGGTCATGACGGACGGCATCCTGCTGGCCGAGCTGCAGAACGACCGCGACCTCGACCAGTACGACACGCTGATCGTCGACGAGGCGCACGAGCGCAGCCTCAACATCGACTTCATCCTCGGCTACCTCAAGCAGCTCCTCCCGCGCCGCCCCGACCTGAAGGTGATCATCACCTCGGCGACCATCGACCCCGAGCGCTTCTCCAAGCACTTCGGCGACGCGCCGATCGTGGAGGTCTCCGGCCGGACCTACCCCGTCGAGGTGCGTTACCGGCCGATCGCCGAGGACGACGACCAGATCCAGGCGATCGGCAACGCCGTCGACGAGCTGTGCGCGGAGGGACCCGGCGACATCCTGGTCTTCCTCAGCGGCGAGCGGGAGATCCGCGACACCGCCGAGGCGCTGTCGAAGCGCAAGGACGCCGAGATCCTGCCGCTGTACGCCAGGCTGTCCGCCGCCGAGCAGCACCGGGTCTTCCAGCGGCACACCGGCCGCCGGGTCGTGCTGGCCACCAACGTGGCCGAGACCTCGCTGACCGTGCCGGGCATCAAGTACGTGGTCGATCCCGGCTTCGCCAGGATCTCCCGCTACAGCCACCGCACCAAGGTCCAGCGCCTGCCCATCGAGGCGATCTCCCAGGCCTCGGCCAACCAGCGCAAGGGCCGCTGCGGCCGCGTCTCCGAGGGCATCTGCATCCGGCTGTACGAGGAGGACGACTTCGTCACCCGGCCGGAGTTCACCGACCCGGAGATCCTGCGCACCAACCTCGCCTCGGTCATCCTGCAGATGACCTCGATCGGCCTGGGCGACATCGGGGCCTTCCCGTTCGTCGAGCCGCCCGACCAGCGCCAGGTCAGGGACGGCTACGACCTGCTGCTGGAGCTGGGCGCCTTCGACCAGGCCAGGCAGATGACCCCGCTCGGCCGCAAGCTGGCCGGGCTCCCGGTCGACCCGCGCCTGGCCCGCATGGTGCTGGAGGCCGACCACAACGGCTGCGTGCGCGAGGTCATGGTCATCGCCTCCGCGCTGTCGATCCAGGACCCGCGCGAGCGACCGGCCGACAAGCAGCAGGCCGCCGACGAGAAGCACCGCCGCTTCGCGGACAAGGAGTCCGACTTCGTCTCGTACCTGAACCTGTGGGAATACCTGCAGGAGCAGCAGAAGGAACTGTCGTCCAGCGCCTTCCGGCGACTGTGCAAGGCCGAGTTCCTCAACTACCTGCGCGTCCGCGAGTGGCAGGACGTCTACAGCCAGCTCCGCCAGATGTCGAAGAGCCTGGGCGTCACCCTCAACGGCACCCCCGGCGACGAGCAGAAGATCCACGTCTCCCTGCTGTCGGGCCTGCTCTCCCACGTCGGTGTCAAGGACATCGACAAGAAGACCGCCGACGCCGGCGGCGGACGTCGTCCCCCGAACGAGCCGCGCAGGCCGATGACGGAGTATGTCGGCGCCCGCAACGCCCGGTTCGCGATCTTCCCGGGCTCCGCGCTCGCCAAGAAGCAGCCGCTCTGGGTGATGTCCGCCGAGCTGGTGGAGACCTCCAGGCTCTGGGCCCGGGTCAACGCCAAGATCGAACCCGAGTGGGTCGAGCCGCTCGCCCAGCACCTGATCAAGCGCACCTACTCCGAGCCGCACTGGGAGAAGAAGCAGGGCTCGGTGATGGCCTACGAGAAGGTCACCCTGTACGGCGTCCCGATCGTGGTCCAGCGCAAGGTCAACTACGGCCGCATCGATCCCGAGCTGAGCCGGGAGCTGTTCATCCGGCACGCCCTGGTCGAGGGCGACTGGGAGACCCACCACGCCTTCTTCAGGGAGAACCGCAAGCTGCTCGAAGAGGTCGAGGAGCTGGAGGAGCGGGCCCGGCGCCGCGACATCCTCGTCGACGACGAGACGCTGTTCGACTTCTACGACCAGCGCGTCCCCGCCGACGTCGTCTCCGGGCGCCACTTCGACTCCTGGTGGAAGAAGGCCAGGACCGACCAGCCCGACCTGCTCAGCTTCGAGAAGTCGATGCTGATCAGCGAGACGGCGGGCGACGTCAGCCGGCGCGACTACCCCGACGTGTGGCGTCAGGGCGGCCTGCGCTTCCCCCTGACGTACCAGTTCGAGCCCGGCACCGACGCCGACGGCGTCACCGCGCACATCCCGCTCGCGCTGCTCAACCAGGTCAACGTCGAGGGCTTCGACTGGCAGATCCCCGGATTGCGCGAGGAACTGCTCACCGCGCTCATCCGGAGCCTGCCCAAGCAGATCCGGCGCAACTTCGTTCCCGCTCCCAACTACGCCAAGAAGGCCCTGGAGCGGGCCGAACCCACCCAGGAGCCGCTGCTCGCGGTGCTGGAACGCGAGCTGCTGAACCTCACCGGCATCCAGGTGCCGCGCGAGGCCTGGCAGCCCGACCTGGTCCCCGACCACCTCAAGATCACCTTCCGGGTGATCGACGGCCGCAAGCAGAAGCTGGCCGAGAGCAAGGACCTGGCCGACCTGAAACGGCGGCTCGCCCCCAAGCTCCGCCAGACCCTGTCCAAGGCCGCCGACGGCCTGGAGAGGACCGGCCTGACGGGATGGACCGTGGGCGCGCTGCCCAAGACGTTCGAGCAGCGCAGGATGAAGGCCTACCCGGCGCTCGCCGACGAGGGCGCCACCGTGGCCGTACGGATGTTCGAGACCGAGGCCGAGCAGCGCCGGGCGATGTGGGAGGGCACCCGCAGGCTGCTGCTGCTCAACACCCCGTCACCGGCCAAGTGGGTGCTCGGCCGCCTCGGCAACCAGTCCAAGCTCGCCCTGAGCCGCAGCCCGCACGCCGGGGCCACCGCGCTGTTCGACGACTGCATCGCCTGCGCCGCCGACCACCTCATGACCGAGCACGGCGGTCCGGTCTGGGAGGAGTCGGCCTTCGCCGCGCTCCACGACAGGGTCCGGGCCGAGCTGTTCGACACCACCGCCGAGGTGGTCTCCAGGGTCGAGAGCATCCTCAAGGTCTGGCACACCGTCTCGAACCTGCTGCCGGAATCTCGCTCCACACCCGCGATCGAGGACATCCGCGACCAGGTGGCCAACCTCGTCTACCCGGGTTTCGTCACCGAGACCGGCTACAAGCGCCTGCCCGACCTGCTCCGCTATCTCAAGGGGGCCGAACGGCGGCTGGAGAAGGTCCACGAGGACGCGTTCCGCGACGGGGAGCGGATGGACAGGGTGCACGACATCGAGGACGACTATCACGAGCTGGTCGAGAAGCTCCCTCCGGCCCGCCGCTCCGACGACGACGTACGCCAGATCCGCTGGATGATCGAGGAGCTCAGGGTCAGCTACTTCGCCCAGACCCTCGGCACCCCGTACTCGATCTCCGACAAGCGCATCCGCAAGGCGATGGAGAAGCTCTGAGCTCCGGGACTACAGGAAGATCGAGGTGTCGAGGTCGAAGTCGACGGGCGAGGGGATCCGGAGCGGCTTGCCCATCTCGGTGTGGGTCATGGTCCGGTAGCTGCCGTCCTCAGGGTCGCTGAGGGCCGTGACCGTCGGCGGGGATGCCACCGGGTCGACGATCAGCATGATCGGGACGCCGCAGCCCGCGTAGATCCTGGGCTTCGTGGCGCGGTCCATCTCCATGCTCCCGGGTGAGACGATCTCCGCCACCAGGACGAGCCCCGAGGAGAGGATCTCGCGCTCGCCCCCGAGCGGAGCGTTCACGGGGACCAGACAGTAATCCGGGACGATGGTGTCACGGGGACCTTCGATGCAGATGTCGACGTCGCCGGAGAAACTCTCCCAGCCGTTCTCGTTCTCCACGGGGATCAGGGCCCTGCTGAGACATCTGGCTATGCGTGCGTGCCGGGGGGTCGCGGAAGGACTCACGATCAGGTTCCCGTCGATGACTTCGGCCCGGAGGCCGCGGATGGGGGGGAGGGATTCGAAGATCTCCCTCGGGGTCCGGGGGAGTGGCCGGTCCTCCGGGACGGCGGGCTGGGCGGGCGGCTGGGGCGCGGTGCGCTGGGCGGATCGCTGAGACGCTGTCATCACCATCGACCTTGTATCCCTTCGTGTCCGAACATGCACTCGCAGTGTTTCACGGAGCCCTGCGGGCCGGGAGGAGAGCGGGTTCCGGTCGCGAAGCGGCGCCGGAGCGTGGGTCTTCCAGAGAGTGAGCGCGTGCCGAGACCGGTGGCCCGGCGGGCGGTTGTCGTGTCACAGGAAGATCGAGGTGTCGAGGTCGAAGTCGACGGGGGAGGGGATCCGGAGCGGTTTGCCCAGCTGGACGCGTGTGACCGTGCGGTAGTCACCGTCCTCGGGGTCGCTGAGAACCGTGACCGCCGGAGGCGTGGCGATCAGGTCGACGAGCAGCATGATCGGCACTCCCCCCGCGGCGTAGATGCGAGGTTTGTCGTCACGGTCGACCCGCGCGCTTCCCGGGGAGACGATCTCGGTGACCAGGATCAATCCGGAAGATCGCAGTTCCAGCGTGCCCCAGCGGGGGCAGTCGGCGGGGGCGAGCACGAAGTCAGGGACCAGGCTGTCTCGGGGGCCGTCGATACAGATGTTCACTCCGCCCACGTGGGCGCGCCATTTCCGCTCAATGACGATCGGCTGTAGCGCGTAGGACAGGAGCGTCGCGCTCCAGCTGTGCTCGGGGGTGCTCACAGGGCTCACGATCAGGTTCCCGTCGATGACTTCGGCGCGGAAGCCGGGGGTGGGGGGCAGGGTTTCGAGAAGATCCCGCGCCGTGCGAGCGGGGGCCGTCTTCTTCGGGGGAACGTGTCGGGAGGGGCGTCCCCGTGCCGTCGTCACCATCGATCCATCTCCCTTCGTGTCCGTTCAGGCACTCTGAGTGTCGCATGTGAGCGTGCCCGGACGTGGAGCACATGCCCTGTGGTTATGGCCGGTCCGCCCCGGTCCGCCGGAGGGGGCCGGTGGGGTGTCCGGGTGCCCGATCATGCTTCGCGGGGTTCGGACGCGCCCGTACGAGAGCGCACGGCGCGTGGTGGTCCCGCCCGGTGCCGCCTCGGCCGGCCGGACTACGATCGGGAGCTTGGACGGAAAGGGAGGCACCGTGGTCCGGGCGTTGGTGTTCGATGTGGGCGAGACGCTGATCGACGAGACGCGCATCTGGTCGCGCTGGGCCGACCGGCTGGGGGTCACCCGGTTCACCATGCTCGGTGTGCTCGGCGGCATGGCCGCGCTCGACAGGTCGTTCGAGGACGCCTTCCGGCTCCTGCGGCCCGGGTTCGACGTCGAGGCCGAGCAGGAGGCGTGGCGGCGCGACGATCCGGACGGGCTGCGGGTCGACTTCGACGCCGACGACCTCTACCCGGACGTGCGGCCCGCCCTGGCGGCGCTGCGCGACCTCGGCCACGAGCTGATCATCGCGGGCAACCAGCCGCCGCAGGCGCGCGACGCGCTCGCCGCGATGGACCTGCCCGTCGACGCGATACACACCTCCGACGGCTGGGGCGTCTCCAAGCCGGCACCGGAGTTCTTCGCCAAGGTCGTCGCGGTGTCGGGACGCGAGCCCGGCGAGATCCTCTACGTGGGCGACCGGCTGGACAACGACGTGCTCCCCGCGCGGGCGGCGGGCATGCGGACCGCGCTGATCCGGCGGGGACCCTGGGGGCACCTGCACGCGGAGCGCCCCCAGGCCGCCGAGGCGGACCACGTCGTCGACGACCTGCACGCCCTGGTCGCCGCCCTCGCCCGCTGACCGTCTGTTCCAAGGGTGCCGTACGGGAAAGGTCAGGGGGTTTCCCACCGCGCGCCGATGCCGGCGCCGGAGCGCACCGCCGACGGGATGCCGGCGGGGGCGTCGACCGTGTACGCGTAGAAGGTGCGCGGCTCGACGACGGTGCCCGAGGTCTCGGGGGTTCCCGAGTTGACGTAGACGTTGTTGCGCTGCACCGCCCGTCCCGGGCCGCTGTCGGCGTAGCCGCTCGCGGAGAAGAGCGGGTGGGGCACGTCCTGGAAGTAGTTGCCCTCCACGACCACCCCGGCGTTCTCCGTCGAGGCCACCCCGTACAGCTCGTTGCCCAGGAAGTAGTTGTTGAAGACGTGCACCGGCTCGCCGAAGCGGATGCGCGGGTGGCGCTGGCGGCTGTTGTCGAAGAAGTTGTGGTGGATCGTCACCTTGAGGTGGCCGATGTCGGTGCCCGCGGCGCCGTCGGAGTGGCTGATCAGCATGCTCTTGTCGGAGTGGTCGAAGTGGTTCCACGACACGGTGACGTAGTCGGCGCCGCGCACCACGTCGATCGAGCCGTCGACCGCGCCGGAGAAGGTGTTGTGGTCGATCCAGATGTGGTGCGACTGCTGGCCGACGTTGATCGCGTCGTCCTCGGCCTCGGTGAAGCGGAGGTTGCGCACGATCACGTTGTAGGACCGGTAGAAGTCCAGGCCGCCGCCGGTGATGTGGCCCGAGGTGCCCACCCCGATGATGGTCTTGTTCGGCCGGACCCCCTGCTTGCTGGTGATCGCGATGGTGCCCGCGACCCGGATGACGAGCGTCTCCTTGCTGTCGATGTACTCCAGGAACGCGTCGGCGTCGGTCACGGTGACCGTCCGCCCGCCCGCGCCGCCGGTGGTGCCGTTCTGGCCGAGGGCGTTGACCGACGCGAAGCCGACCGGAGTGCCCACCGCCGCGGCGGTTCCGGTGGCGGCGCCCGCGCCGGCCGGCGTCGCGGAGAGGGCGGCGGCGGCCAGTACGGCCGCGGAGACGGCGGCGGTGGCGACGCGGAGGGCCGTACCCCGCCTGGTCGCGTGATCGGCGGTTGTCTGGGGCATGGGTGTCTGCCTTCCTGGTGGGGAAGCCTTCGCGGGCGGCCCGGGACGGGCGTCCCGCGACGGGCTCCCGGGGAGTCGCGAGGGGAGTTTCGAGGGGGGCCGGAGAGCTTCCGGGGGAGTCGCGAGGGAGAGGGGGCGCCGCCCGCCGGTGGGGGGAGTCCGGCGGGCGGCGACTCGGGGGAGGGGGCTAGCAGCCGATCTTCCCGACACCGGCGCCGGCGGACACGGTCGCCGGGACGGTCGCGGGGTCGTCGACGGTGTACGGGTAATACGTGCGCGGCTCGACGACGGTGCCGGCCGTCTGGGGGGTGCCGGAGCCGACGTAGCGGTTGTTCCGCTCCACCACCCGGCCGGGTCCGCTCTTGTCGTAGCCCACGTAGATCGGGTGGGCGACGTTCTCGAAGTAGTTGCCCTCGACGAGCACCCCGGCGTTCTCGGTGGACGCGACGCCGTACAGCGCGTTGTTCCGGTAGTAGTTGTTGAGGACGTGGACCGGTTCGGCGAAGCGCACCCGGGGGTGCCGCTGGTCGGTGCCATCGAAGAAGTTGTGGTGGTAGGTGACGCGCAGCTTCCCGACGTCGGCGGGGTAGTTGTCCGAATGGCCCAGCAGCGCCGACTTGCTGTGGTGGTGGAAGTGGTTCCACGAGACCGTGACGAAGTCCGACTCCCGCTTGATGTCGAGCAGGCCGTCGTAGCCGTCCGAGAGGTCGTTGTGGTCGATCCACACGTGGTGCGCCTTGTTGGTGACGCTGATCGAGTCGTCCTCGGCGCCGGTGAACCGGATGTTCCTGATGATCACGTTGTTGCCCGGCCGGGTCGTCGAGCCGAGCTGGAGGCCACCGCCGGTGATCTCGGCGGTCGTGCCCACCCCCAGGATGCTCTTGTTCGCGACCACGGTGAGCATGCCGGACACCTGGATGCGGCCGGACACCTGGATCACGTACGGGCCGGCCCGGCCGACGTGGTCCTTCAGGGCCGCGGCGGTGGTCACGGTGACGACGGGCCCTCCGGCGCCGCCGGTGGTGCCGTTCTGGCCGAGGGCGTCGACGGTGGCGAAGCCGGTCGGGGTGCCGGTGCAGGCCGCGGCGAGCTTCCCCGCGGTGACCGTGCCCGGCAGGGCGGTCGTACCCGAGGCGGTGGTGTCGGCGCCGGCGGCGCCACCCGCGCCGGTGAGCGCGGTGACCAGGAGCGCCGCGGCGGCGGCCGAGCGGAGGCGGGGGCGGGGGCGGTGTTCGGCGTTCATCGTCGTCTCCCTCAGATCTTCCCGACGCCCGCACCGGCGGGCACGATGGTCGGCACCGCGGAGGCCGGATCCGCGCTGTAGGAGTAGTAGGTGCGCGGCTCGGTCACGGTGCCCCGGGTCTCGATGGCGTGGTTGCAGTCGACCAGGATGTTGCCGCGCTCGACCAGGCGCCCCAGGTCCCCGCTGAACTCCACCCGCCCGGGGTTGTTGACGCTGTAGAAGTAGTTGTTCTCGACCAGCACCCCGGCGTCGTAGGTGGACGCGATGCCGTAGCTGTTGTCCCGGTAGTAGTTGTTGTAGACGTGCACGACGTTCGCGAAGCGCACCCGGGGGTGGCGCTGGTCGGAGGCGTCGAAGAAGTTGTGGTGGTAGGTGACGCGCAGCCGGCCGATGTCCTGCGGGCCCGCGTCCTCGTCGTGGGAGAGCAGCAGCGTCTTGTCGTGGTCGTGGAACCTGTTCCAGGAGACGGTCACGAAGTCCGAGCCGCGCTTGATGTCGACCGCGCCGTCGTCACCGTCGGAGAAGTCGTTGTGGTCGATCCAGACGTGGTGGCTGAACATCTGCACGTTGATCATGTCGTCGGTGGCGCCGGAGAACGCGATGTTGCGGATGATGATGTTGTGCACGGCGTTCGCGGGCGGCGAGGTGACGGAGTCGCTGACCGGCAGGCCGATGTTCAGCCCGCCGCCGACCAGCGCGGCGTTCGCGCCGACCCCGATGATCGTCTTGTCCGACGTGACGTTGTGCATGCCGTCGCTGGAGCCGGTGGGCAGGGTGATCCGGCCGGTGACCTGGATGACGTACGGCCCGGGGCGGGCGATGTAGTCGAGGAACTGCGCGGTCGTGGCCGCGGTGACCGTGGGGCCTCCGGCGCCGCCGGTGGTGCCGTTCTGGCCGAGGGCGTTGACGGTGGAGAAGCCGATCTGGGCGTTGACCGGGTCCGCGTACCGCACAGTTTTGGTCTCGGCCACGGCGGGGCCGATCAGGGCGGAGATCAGGAGGGTGACGGCGGTGAGGATGAGTGCCGTGCGCGGGGCGGTTCCGGGCGCGGAACGCGGCGGCTCCACGGGCTCCGGGGGAAGGTGCCGTGGTGGCGGAGGGGGAGTGGGTCTGGGGGGCACGTGTTCTCTGCTCTCTGCGCGCGGTCGCGGTCGCGGCGGCGTGCGGTCAGGCGGCAGCGTGAAGCCGGGAGAGGAGTACGGGATGTCCGCGGTGCGCGGCTCGTCGGCGCGCGGGCCCCGGTCTCCGGTACGGATTTCCAGGGCGGATCTCCGGTACGGAAACGGTGCGCGGGTCGCGCGGGAGGTGGTGCGTTCCCACCGCGCGGCGGTCGTCGTCTCGCCGGGCCGGTCCGCCCGTGGGGTGAGGCCGCGCGGCGCGCCGTGGGAAGTGAGGCGGGAGTGGTCACCGCACTCGGGAAAAGGGAGGGCTCGGGTCAGCGTGCGGCTATGGCATCACCACCTTCCAGCGGGTGGGGCGCTTCCCGGCGAGGCGCTAGGAAAGCGCTTTCCAGACGGGCCTGAGTTTATGTTTCCAACAAGTTTCTGTCAACGCTCCAGGCGTGCCGTCGCTTCCGGCGTGCCGTCGCTTCCGGCGTGCCATCGTGCGGGTGCGGGTGCGGGTGCGGGTGCGGGTGCGGGTGCGGGCCCGGGCCCGGGTTCACGGGGGTGATGTGCGGGGCGCGGGCGGGAAGCCGGTCGCCCCGGGCCTCGCCGTGCCGATGAGGCCCGGGGGCGCGTCCGGCGATTCGTGCCCGGTTCGCGAGTGCCGGAATCTCCGGGGTGACTCTCAGGTGTCGCGATACTCGATGTCGGGCTCGATGTGGACGGCGCGCTCCTCCGCGGACAGGTCGCCGTCGTCGAGACCCGCATCCGAGGCATACTCCTCGGAGGTCTCGTCGGGGCTCAGTCCCTCGTCCGGCGCCACCAGGCGGGTCCCGTCGCGCGGGCTCCGCTCGCGGTCCGGCGCCTCGCGCCGGAGGCGCTCGTCGAGGGTGTCCTGGTGCCCGTCGTCGTGTTCGACGATCTCGTGGTTGAGGCCGAGGTCGTCGGTCCACTCCTCGACCTCGATCGCCTGCTCGTCGCTCAGACCCTCGCGGTCTGGGGGTGTTTTGGTCATACCGCGGCCCTACCCGTTTTATCGCCTTAAATCCCAGGTCAGCTCTCCGTCGCGCCTCCGCCAGGCCCGTGAGCGGCTTTCTCAGCCCTCGGCGGCCGGCAGGTAGACGGGGTGCTGGTTCTCGCGGGCCAGGCGCCCGGCGGCGAGGCGGGGCGCGATGTGCGGCGGCAGGAGGGGGGCGGCGGTGTCCCAGGGGAGGAACGCCGCCTCATCGAGCTCCTCGGCCTGCAGCCGTATACGGGCGGGGTCGTCCAGGACGCCGCCGTCGAACATGAAGTTGATCGTCGCGCGAGGGCGGTCCCTGTCCGGCGGAATCCACTGGACCACGAGCAACTCGCCCGCCTTGACGGACACGCCGAGCTCCTCGGCCACCTCGCGCGTGGCGCCGTCGTGGGGTGCCTCGCCCTCCTCGACGATCCCGCCGGGGAAGTTCCAGCCGGGCCGGTAGTTGGGCTTGACCAGCAGGACCCGGTCTTCCGCGTCGGTGAGCAGCATGCAGGCCGAGACGAACGCGCTGGGCAGGGTGGCGCCCCAGCCGGCGGGGTCGGGATAGGGCTCGCTCATCCTTGCCACGCTACCTCCGAGACCGGCCGGTCACGGGTGGCCCCGCCGATCCGTCCGCCGCGAGGGAGCTCTTCCCGCCGGGCGCTTGAGACGATCCCGGCGAGGGGGAGCGAGGGGGAGGGGGACGCGGCGGAGCCGTACCGGAGATTCGCGGTCAGGGGTCAGGGGTCCGGGGGCATTCCCCGGCGTACGAGGAGCCGGCGCCGGAGATCGCCGCCTCTCGCTCAGCCGAGTTTCTTGACCAGGAGTTCCATTTCCAGGTCGTCCCGGGTCGGCACGCCGACGCTCTCGTCGTCGTAGGGGAAGGGGATCATCTCGCCGGTGCGGGTGTAGCCGCGGCGCACGTACCAGGCCAGGAGCTCCTCGCGCGCCGAGATCACCGTCATGCGCATCTCGCCCACGCCCCAGGCGTCGCGGGCGAAGCGCTCGGCCTCGGCGAGGACCGTCTTGCCGAAGCCGCCGCCCTGCAGGGTGGGGCGTACGGCGAACATCCCGAAGTACGCGTACCCGCCCCGGTGCTCCACCTGGCAGCAGGCGACGATCTCGTCTCCCGCCTCCATGACGATCATGTGGTTTTCCGGCTTCTCCAGCTCGGCGGTCACGCTCTCGGTGTTCGTCCGCTGCCCGCTCAGCAGGTTCGCCTCGGTCGTCCATCCGGCGCGGCTCGACTCGCCCCGGTACGCCGAATCGACCAGGAGCACCAGGGCGGGCACGTCCGCGACGGTGGCCGCGCGGAACGTCGGCCGCGCGGTCCGGGAGGGGCTGTCCATGCGGATGATCCTCTCAACAGATGTGGGACGTATGCGAACATCGAGTCGCCTGATCCCGCGAATAATACCCAAATAGGGTTTTTGTCATGATTTTTCGTGTCGAGAGCTTCTCGGGTGGAGAGTCCTTCGTGCCGAGCGGGAGGGATGCCGAGCGGAGAGCGTGGCGGCCGTGTCACCCCTGATCGGGCCGCCGGGAAACGGCTCGGCGCCGGGAAGGCGCCGGGCCCCCGGCAAGGCGTCCGGGCCCCCGGGAAGGTGGCGTCTCCCCTGCCGCTCGCCACCTTCCTGTCCGTCCCCGTCCCCTTCCCCTTCCCCTTCCGCCGGGGTGCCGAGGCTTCCCCCGAAGCCTTTCCCCGGCCCCCGGCCGGATGTCTCGCTCGAACGGTCCGTTCAGGCGATCTGCCGAGACGGCCCGCTCGGACGTCTCGCTCAGACCCCGAAGATCGACCAGCGCTGGTTGAAGTCGCCGTTGTCGGCCCGCTGGGTGATCCTGGCTCCACTGCCGCTCCCGTCGGCGGTGGCGACCAGGCCACTGTTGCGGTTCTCCAGCTTCAGGAAGGTCGCGTTGACGCTGAAGTCACGGATCCACTGCTGGCTGAGGCTGCCGTCACACGCCCTGGTGATCACGGCCGCGCCGCTGGCCTTGGACTTGCCGTTGACGTCCAGGCAGCCGCCCTGCTGGTTGGTGAAGGTGAAGGCGATCTTGCCGCCTCCCAGGGCCTGGACCTGCTCCATGGTCCACCGCTGGTTGAGGAAGGGGCCGTCGTTCTGCAGGACCGCGATGCCGAGGGCGGCGGTGGCCGGGCTCTTGGCCAGTGCGGTCTGCGGGGCGTTCTGCGGTGAGATGTTCACCAGCGTGCCCGCGCTCGCGGACGCGGCGGGTGAGGTGGCCAGGACCCCGGCGACGACCGCCGCCGCGGCGAGCGCCGAGGCGGCGATCGAGGATCTACGCCCGAGGGTGCCGGAACGACGATGGACAGACGACATGAGATGCTCCATTTTCTGAGTGGCGGGCGAAGGCCGCACCTGACGATCGGAACGCCCCGTCTGTTCGGCGGCGTCCGTACAACCGGCAAGGTAGCGCTCTGCCGGCCGCGCTCACCATGGAGAAATACGCGCTCGCCGGGACTTCGGCCGGTGGGTGAAACGGGTCCGGCCCGCGCGAGACAGGACTCGCGCGGGCCGGACGTGGGGAGACCGCGGACCCGTGCCCGGGTCCTTGGCGGTGATCTAGGTCACTCGGCCGCCTGGAAGGCGCGGCCCGCCGGGGTGGCGACGCCGTTGCTCCGGAACAGGCCGCTGTTGGGCTCGGTGTCCGAGGAGGGCAGGCCGAACCAGGCGTAGCGCTGGACGTACGGCAGGGAGGCCAGCATCTTGGTGGACGCGGTGACGAAGGCGGCCTGCTGCGCGTCCGTGGGGAAGCGGACGCCGTTCGAGAAGTCGATCAGGGCGTACTCGGTGAGCCAGATCGGCTTGCGGTAGCGCTCGTACACGGCCTGGATGTACGACTTGAGCTGGCCGGTCGCCGCCTCGGCGCGGAAGTCGCCGCCGTACCAGTGCAGCGTGATGAAGTCGACGCGGTAGTTCTTCTGGGCCGCCCCGGTCATGAACCGGTCCAGCCAGCCGCCCGCCCTGTCGCCGCCCCAGGCGACGGCCGGGCTGCCGACCTTCAGGCCGGTCGCGGTGAGCCTCGGCCACAGCGACAGCGCCTTGTCCACGGTCATGTTGGACTGCTCGGCGAAGTCCGGCTCGTTGAAACCGAGCAGGTAGGGGGAACCGGCGTTCTTCGCCTGGGCGAGGTTCTGGTCGGTGACGCTGTCGGCCCCCCAGATCATCGGGACGAACTCCGCCCCCTTGGGAGTGGTGATGTTGTTGTGGTTCGTGGACCACGTGTAGTACCAGCTCGCGCCGGAGGCCTCGAGGGCCGCGCTGACGTTGGGCGCCTGCCACACGCCCACGCCCTTCTTGCCGGAGGTTCCGGTGGGGGGGACCTCGGGGACCGGCGTGGTCGGGGTCTTGCTGGGAGTGGAGCTCGGGGTGGAGCTCGGGGTGGCGCTCGGCGTCGGCTTGGTCGGGGTGGCGCTGGGGGTGGGACTCGGGGTGCGGCTCGGGCTCGAGCTCGGCGTCGGCCTGGTCGGGGTGGCGCTGGGCACGGGGGTGGTCGAGCCCTTGCCGAAGACCTGGAACTCCCAGAGCGAGACGCCGTACTGGCTGGACCGCTTGCTGGCGTGGAGCCGCACGTACCGGCCGGTGGCCGACACGTTGAGGGTCTGCGTGCCGCCCTTGCCCGCGGTCGTGCTGTGGATCGTCTTCCACCGGCCGCCGCCGGAGGACGTCTGGATCCGGAACGCGGTGGCGTAGGCGCGCTCCCAGTTCAGCACGATCTTGTTGATCGCGGTGGACCTGCCCAGGTCCACCTGCAGCCACTGAGGGTCGGTGAACTTGCTGGACCAGCGGGTGCCGCTGTTGCCGTCGACCGCGGCCGCGGCGGACAGGTCGCCTCGCTCGACCGAGGAGGCGACGGCCGCCCGGCCCTGCGACAGGGGGGTCTCGGCCGCGCCCGCGGGGAGGGCGCCGTTCACCGCGGAGGCGCCCACGATGGCCACGAGCGCGCCTACGAGAGCGGCGCGGCGTACCTGACGAACAGCCGTGCGACCTGCTGCGATACCACGCGGAACAGTCTCACTCATATGGATGAGGTCCTTCGTACGGGGAGTAGAGATCGGACATTGTCGGCGTATCGGGAGGCGTGCCGGATGGGCCGGACCGCGGATTTCCTGTCGGTCGTGTCCGGTGCCGGACGTGTTCGCTCCTGTACAGGAGACCGGTGGGCGGGCCGGGGACAACGGAAATCCGGAAAAGGATTCCGCGTCCTTCCCCGTCGCCCGTACCGGTCGGGCCCGCGATGGGGCGGTGACCGATCTGCGATACTCCTGAAGTGCGCCGTTCGTCCCGCAGCCCGCTCCGGCTGGTCGCCGACGTCGCCGTCCCGCTCGTCGTGGGGCTGTATCTGGTCGCCCTGGTGCTGGACGAGGTGGTGCCGCGCGCCGGGCCGCTGGTGATCCTCGGGATGATCGCGGGTGCGGCGCAGGGCGTGGCGCTGTGGTGGCGGCGTTCCCATCCGGTGCCGGTGATGGTGATCGCGCTCGCCGGAGGGGCACTCGTCCACTTCCTCGCGCCGCAGGGGATCTTTCCGTTCGCGGGCCTCGTCGCGCTCGGCTCGCTGGCCGCCGTCCGGCCGCTCCGCGTGTCGCTGCCCGCGCTGGCGGCGCTGCTCGCGCTGACCGCGTCGAACTTCCTCACCGCCTCCAGCGAGGAGGCGCAGTTCGCGATGGCGTTCCCGGTCGTCGCCTGGGCGCTCGGCGAGGTCGTGCGCAACCGGCGCGTGGCGATCGACCAGGAGATGCGCAGGGCGGTCGGCGAGGAGCAGGCGCGGATCGCCCGGGAGGTGCACGACGTGATCGCGCACAGCGTCTCGGTCATCGTCGTGCAGGCGGCGGCCGCCGACGACGTCTTCGACGAGCGCCCCGACCAGGCGCGCGCCGCGCTGCGCTCGATCGAGGCGGCGGGGCGCGACGCGCTCGGGGAACTGCGCCGGCTGCTGGCCGTGGTACGGCCGGAGGCGGGCGAGGGGTCGCTCCCGCGGCCGGGACTCGACCGGCTCGGGGAGCTCGTGGAGCCGTTCCGCGCCGCCGGTCTGCAGGTCGCGGTGCGCAGGGAGGGAACCGGCGCCGGTACCGGTGGTGCGCTGCCGGCCGGGGTCGACCTCTCCGCCTACCGGATCGTCCAGGAGGCGCTCACCAACACGCTGCGTCACGCGGGCGCCGGCCGCGCGGAGGTGACCGTGAGGGCCGCCGCGGGGATGCTCGAACTGGACATCCTCGACGACGGGCGCGGGAACGGCATGGGTGACGAGGGGGTTGGGGACGGCGGCACCGGTCACGGGATCGCGGGGATGCGCGAGCGCGCCGCGATGCTCGGCGGCACCCTTGACGCGGGCCCGCTGCCCGGCGGCGGGTTCCGCGTCCGCGCCCGCCTGCCGTTGGGGGCGGTGCGATGAACCTTCGTGCCCGCTGCCGGAGCCGTGGTGATCGTCCTCTTTCGTGCTCGCCTGCCGTAGGTGCCGCGACGAACGTCCGTACCCGCGCCCGCCTGCCGCGGCGGGTGGTGCGATGAGCATCCGGGTGGTGCTCGCCGATGACCAGGCGCTGGTGCGCGGCGGTTTCCGGATGATCCTGGAGGCCAGGGCGGATCTCGAGGTGGTCGGCGAGGCCGGGGACGGCGGCGAGGCCGCGACCCTGGTCGAGCGGCTGAGGCCCGACGTCGTCCTGATGGACGTGCGGATGCCCGGCGTCGACGGGCTGGAGGCGACCCGGCGGATCGTCGCCTCGGGAAGTCCGGCCCGGGTCATCGTCCTGACCACCTACGACGTCGACGAGTCCGTGTTCGCCGCCCTGCGCGCCGGGGCGAGCGCGTTCCTGCTCAAGGACGTGCGGCCCGCCGAGCTGGTGGAGGCGATCCGCGTGGTGGCGCGCGGCGACGCGCTGCTCGCGCCGTCGGTCACCCGCAGGTTGCTCGACCGTTTCGTCACCGTTCTGCCTGATCCCGGTGGCTCGCCGCCCGATCTCGGCTCGCTGACCGGGCGAGAGGTCGAGGTGCTGCGGCTGGTCGCGCTCGCGCTGTCCAACGCCGAGATCGCCGAGCGGCTCGTGCTCACCGAGGCCACGGTCAAGACGCACGTCTCCTCGGTGCTGCGCAAGCTCGGCCTGCGCGACCGGGTCCAGGCCGTCGTGCTCGCCTACGACGTGGGACTCGTGCGCCCGCGCTCCACCTGAACGGGGACCCGGTCCTGCGGGAGCCGCGCTCCGGACGACCCCGACGGGTGCGGATTCAGACGTGCAGATCACCGAGGGCCGGGAGCAACTGGAGCTTCTCGTGGCTCTCGCTGCCCGGCACGGCGGTGAAGACCAGCAGCATCTGGGACTGGTCGGGGTCGACCAGGGTCTGGCAGTGCAGCTCCAGCAGGCCGAGCCGCGGATGCAGGACGCGCTTCGTCCCGCAGAACGGGCCCAGGACGGGGTGCTCGTGCCAGAGCGCGGCGAACTCCGGGCTCGCCGCCAGCAGCGCGTCGACCAGCGCGGCCGCGCGCGAGCCCTTGCCATCCCGCGTGTACGCGTCGCGCAGGCTGGCCGTGAAGAGGCGGTCGTGCGTCGGGTGGTCGTCCTCGGGATAGATCAGCCGCGAGGCAGGGTCGGTGAACCAGCGGTAGTGCATGCTGCGCGCCATCCCGGTGTGGACGCTCTCGTCGCCCATCAGCGCCACCGCGGGCGGGGTCTGCCTGAGCGTCTCGCCGAGATGGCTCATCACCTGGGCGGGGGTGTCCTCCAGCCGGTCGAAGATGCGCATCATCCCGGGGTTGATGTGGTCGCCGCGAAAGACCCGCCGCGGGGTGGCGTGGCCGGCGAGGCGGAACAGGTGGTCGCGCTCCTCGAGGGAGAGGTGCAGGCCCCGGGCGATCGCGGCGAGCATCTGCTCGGACGGGTTGGGCCCGCGCCGCTGCTCGATCCGGCTGTAGTAGTCGGCGGACATGCCGCACAGCGCGGCGACCTCCTCGCGCCGCAGCCCGCCGGTGCGTCGTCGCCGCCCGCGAGGCAGCCCGACGTCCTCGGGCTGCAGCGCCTCCCGCCGGGTGCGCAGGAACTCGGCCAGCTGGGCCCTGTCCATGAGATGGGTCTCCCCTTTCCGGGAACGGCCGCCGTGAGGATCTCAGACGGCGGCGAATTCGATCCTGGCCAGCCGCTCGGAGACGTCCCAGAGCCGGGCCGCGGCGGCCTCGTCACGGGCCGGCTTGTAGACGGCCAGTTCGGTCGGGCCCCCGGTGAACTGGCCGAAGCCGTCGGGGCCGTAGAAGCGGCCCCCCTGCGCCCGCGGGTCGGTGGCCGCGTACAGGGCGGGGAGCGCGCCCTTGTCGACGGTCTGCACGAACAGGCCCACGCGGGAGAGCCGCGTCATGATCGCCTCAAGCGGCGAGGGACGCTCGCGGCCCAGGTTGGGGCCGGACGCGTAGAGGTTCGTCAGGGTCGTGCCGGGGTGCGCGACGTTGCTGACGACGCCCCAGCCGCCGGCCCGGCTGCGCCGGTCGAGCTCCAGGCCGAACATCAGGTTGGCCAGCTTCGACAGCCCGTACGAACGGATCGGGGAGTACTTCCGCTCGCTCTGCAGGTCGTCCCAGTCGATCTTGGCGGTGCGGGCGGCACTGCTCGACATGGTGGTGACGCGGGCCCGGCCGGCGCGCAGCAGCGGCAGGATCCCGCCGGCCAGCGCGACGTGGCCGATGTGGTTCGTGCCGAACTGCAGCTCCAGGCCGTCGGCCGTGGTGTGCCGGGTGGCGGGCGACATGACGCCCGCGTTGTTGATCAGGATGTCGACCGGCCGGCCCTCGGCGTTCAGCCTCTTCGCGAGCGCCGCCACGGAGTCCAGCGAGGCCAGATCGAGCTCACGAAGGGAGACCGTGGCTCCGGGGGCCGCCGCGCGGACACGCGCGACGGCCGCCTCGCCCTTGACGGGGTTGCGGACCGGCAGCACGAGCTCGGCGCCCGCCCGGGCCAGGCGTACGGCCAGGCCGAGGCCGACGCCGTCGCTCGCACCGGTCACCACGGCGAGCTTCCCGGTCAGATCGGGCACGGACACGTCTTTCATGATAACTCCCTGGTCAGAGGCTATTTCCGGTCGAAGCAAGCGTCGCAAACGCCACGGGGCGGGTCCATGTCGCGCTTATCCACGGATCACCTGTCCGTGGATGAGTGGACAAGCGGATGAGCGGCCCGGTGCGTGCCGTCGTCTCCGTCGGAGGAGGGAGAGGCGCGTCCGGGCTCGGTCCGGAGGAGGGGGCGAAGGCCGCTCCCGCGTTCGATGTGCGCGGGGGCCGTCCGGACCTAGCGTCACCGCCATGACCGGAAACCCTCCCGACGACCGACGGCCCGCGACCCGGGCGAACCGGATGACCTGGATATCTCGGCTGTCTCGGATGTCCGAGACAGCCCGGACGCCTCAGACGCCTCAGACGCCCCGGACGGACCAGGCGGCTCGAACAGCTCAAGCGGCCCAGGCGGTCCAGGCGGCTCGAACGGCTCAGGTGACTCCCGGCGAACGTCCCGGGACGTTACGGCGCATCGCCCCCGCCCTCGGCCTGTTCCTTCTCTCCCCGCTGGTCGCCGAGTACCTGCTCGGCAACGTCCCCTCGTCCGAAATCTGGGGCCTGGTCATCCTCGCGCCGATGTACGGCGGTGGCGCGATCATCATCCGCGAGGTCGCGCGCCGTGCCGGGCGCGGCTGGCCGACGATCATCCTGCTGGGATGCGCGTACGGCGTGCTGGAGGCGACCCTGATCGACCAGACCCTCTTCAACCCCGCCCCGCTGTTCGAGGGGGACGTCTCCCGCGATTCCACCCTCATCCCGGCACTGGGGTTCAGCGCGGTGAACGCCGTGGGGTTCACCGCCGGACACGCCATCTGGAGCATCGGCGTCCCGATCGCCCTCGTCGAGATCCTGGTGCCCCGTCGCGCCACCACCCCCTGGCTGGGCGTACCCGGCCTGATCGTCACCTGCGTGGTGTTCGTCCTCGGCTCCCTCGTTCTCTTCGGCGGCATCCACGACGACAGCGGATTCATGGCCTCGCCGCCGCAGCGGATCGGCGCCGCCGTCGTGGTCGCGCTCCTGGTCGTCGTCGCGTTCCTCGTCGGGCGGCGCTCCCGGCCGGTGAGGGGTGGGCGGTCGCGGAAACCCTGGCTGGTGGGCGTGGCGGCGTTCGTCGCGTCCGCGGCGTTCGTCGCCCGTCCCGAGGACTGGTGGGGGACCGCCGCGGGCATCGCACTGATCGCTGTGATGGCGGTCGTGATCAGCCGGTGGTCGCGAGGTGACGGCTGGGGCGCCGCGCACCGGCTCGCGCTGGCGGGCGGCGCGCTGCTGACCCAAGCGTTCATCGGCTTCCTTCTGCTGCTCCTTCACGGCACCGCGACCACCGCCAACCTGATCGGCCAGGTGATCCTCGTCCTCGGCGCGCTCACCCTCTTCCTCGTGGCCCGCCGGACCGTGCGCGGGACGTCCGGCGCGCGGGGAACGGCCGAGGTGGGGTGACCCCGGCGGGTTCCGCGAGCGGCGCCCGGTGCCCGGCCCGGACGCCGCTCGGGGAGGAGCCGTCAGGGCCGCGTCAGGACTGGGCGCGGAAGGGGCCGGTCACCTCGTAGGTGATGCCGCCGCTGCCGGTCGACGATCCCGAGGTGCCGCGCTGGGAGGAGAAGTACAGGCGCGAGCCGTCCGGCGAGAACGCGGGGCCGGTGACCTCGGAGGAGGACTGGCCGAGGATCCGCAGGAACGGCGCCACGACGCCGTCGGAGGTGATGACGTTGATCTCCATGTCGCCGCCGTCCTCGGCGACGAACAGATCACGGCTGTTGGGCGCTCCGGTTATGTTGTCCACGCCGGTCAGCGGGGCGGCGCCCCCGGTCACCAGAGAGTCGTCGTAGGCCAGGTCGAGGGTGGAGGCGGCGGTGTCGTACGCCCAGACCCGGTTGTCGCCCTTGGTGGTGAAGTAGCAGACGCCGCGGTCGTACCAGCAGCCCTCGCCGCCGTCGAAGTGCTTGGCCGCGCCGACCTGGAGCCGCGTCGCGACGGGGAAGCCGTCGCGGTCGGGGATGTCCTGCCAGGTCACCGGGCCGGTGACCTGGGCGGCCGGGGCGCAGAGCACCTGGAGCCTTCCGGTGCGCAGGTCACCCCAGGTGTCGGGCACGAAGCGGTAGAAGCAGCCGTCGTCCTCGTCCTCGGTCAGGTAGACGACCTGCCGTACGGGGTCGCAGGCGGCGGCCTCGTGCTTGAAGCGGCCCATCCGGGTGCGGGCCTCGCCGGAGCGCCCGCCCGCGGGCCAGGTCTCGAAGACCCGGCCGAGCGCGATCTCCTCGCACGACAGCCAGGTGCCCCACGGGGTCGCGCCGCCGGCGCAGTTGATGTTGGTGCCGGACAGGATGCGGTACGCCGACGAGATGGAGCCGTCGGCGGCGAAGCGGACCGCGGAGGCACCCCCGGCGAGCGGGATCTCGGAGTTGGACACGTAGATCCAGCCGGCGCCGTCGGGGAAGCACGCCCCGCCGTCCGGCGCCCAGTGCCAGGTGTGGCCGGCGACCCGCTGCCCGGATCGGGCGATCACCCGGCTGGTGAACCCCGGCGGGAGCTGGATGCCGTTCGCGTCCGCGGCGAGCAGGCCGCCGTACGGGCCGGGGCCCGGCTGGGCGACGGCGCCGAAGGCCTGCCCCCACAGCGCTCCGGAGAACGCCGCGCCCCCGCCTCCGATGACAGCAGCGCGTAACACGGTCCGACGATCCATCGTTGCCTCCGGGTTGGCCGATACATGGTCATCAGCCGGAACGTAAATCGCCCAGGCGACCTTCGCCACCCCTTGGCGTGAACACGAGGTGATCTTCTGGAGCCCGGCTCGCGCGGATCCGCGATCCGAGCGCCTCTGGCCAGGTGAAGTTATCGTCGATAACGGGACGTGGGGAGGCAACGGATGCGACACACGCGCGCCACGGTGATGCGTACGGCTCTGCGGCTGCTCGACGAGGTCGGGCTCGACGGGCTGACCACCAGGCGGCTGGCGCAGGAGCTCGACGTGCAGTCACCGGCCCTGTACCGCCACTTCGGCAGTAAGCGGGAGCTGCTCGACCACATGGCCGCGGCCATGGTCGAGGACGCGTTCGCGTACCTGGCCCGCCCGGGACCGGGCCAGGACTGGGCCGGCTGGCTCGCCGACCGGGCGCGAGCGCTGCGCCGGAGCCTGCTGACCTACCGCGACGGCGCGCGGCTGCACATCGGCACCCGGCCCGTCGGGAACCAGGTCGCGATCTCCGACTTCGTGATCGACGTGCTCGGCGAGGCGGGCTTCCCCCCGGCGGACGCCCGGCGGGCCGTCCTGGCCATCAGCCGCTACACCGTCGGGTGGGCCGTCGAGGAGCAGGCGAACGCCGACCGCCCGGCACCGGGGGAGTCCCGCGAGGTGGCCGACGCCGACTTCGAGTACGGGCTGAACGCGATCCTGGCGGGTCTGCGCGCGAGCCTGGACGGTGTCAGCGCTGTTCGGGTGAGCCCGGACGGTGAGGTCCGCTGACGCGGGGCCCGTTCAGGCTCACGCGGCACCGGGCGACCACCTGGCGCGGCCAGTCAGTCGCCGCACAAGGACGTGGCCGATCGGTTGCCGGCTTCCCCGAGCCGGACGAGACCGGAGCGGAGCCGGCACGCGGCGCTGCCGGCTGCCGAACCCCCGAGCGGTCCCCCCGACGGTGGCCGCCCCACGGTTGTTCGATTCGCCTGCCGTCCGCACGCTCATCCCTCGATGAACTGGTAGTCGGTCCGGATCCGGCCGTCCTCGCCGAGGACGAGAATCTCGAGACCGACGCCTGCCGGCTCACCACCGCCCGTGGGCACCATCTCCCAGTTGAACTTGACGACATCGGCGAGACGATCGACGTTGTCCCGCATCCTGAAGAAGAACTCCCCGGGCGCGATGAACTCCTCGTACGAGCGGGCCACCCTGACCTCGAGTGCCTCATGTCCGCGCGCCTCGAGGATGGGGGTGAGGCCCAGTGCCGCGGCGGTCTCCCGGATCTCCCGAGGCGGCTGGAGTATCTGGACGCCGTCCTCGGTCCACAGCTCGGCGACGGCCTTGCGGCGCAGCTCGGCGTCCGGCTCGTTCCAGACCGCCACGTAGCGGCCGACCAGCTCCTTGATATCGATCACGGCTTTTCCTCCGTCGTGACGTGTTCGTGAACGCCGCCGATCCTGGCCGCGCCGCCGTGGCCCGACAATTCCCTTGAAGGAATGGCCGCACGCCGTTCACTGCGTTAGACAAGGTCCGGTGACCAGCACTTCGGAACGCGGCGGGTTCGCCGGTGTCCTGCGCGAGTGGCGCGGGCGCCGCGGCGTCAGCCAGCTGGACCTCGCTCTACGCGCCGGAACCACGCAGCGGCACGTCAGCTTCATCGAGAGCGGCCGATCGACCCCCGGCAGGGCCATGGTCGTACGGCTCGCCGAGTCGCTCGAGATGCCGCTTCGGGAGCGAAACGCGCTGTTGCTGGCTGCGGGCTACGCCCCCGCCTACCCGGAAACCCGGTTCGACGACCCCGAGCTCGAACCGGTCCGCATCGCGCTGGAAGGCGTTCTGCGAGGGCACCACCCGTATCCCGCGGTGATCGTCGATCGGCACGGCGATCTCGTCTCGGCCAACAACGCGTTCTGGGCGCTGACCGAGGGCGTGGCGTCCCATCTCCTCGCGCCGCCCGTCAACGTCCCCCGCTTGTTGCTGGATCCGCGAGGAATGGCGCCGCGGATCATCAACCTGGACGTATGGGCCTGGCACGTGATCGACCATCTCCGGCTGGAAGCGGCCCGCAATCCCGACGGCCGGCTTGAGGCGCTGGTCACCGAGCTCACGAAACTGCTACCTGATCGCCTCCGGAAACCGGGGCCGGATCATCTCGGCTTCGCGGTCCCGCTGCGGCTTCGCTTCGGCGACGGCGAGCTTCGGCTCCTGACCACTCTGACCCACTTCGGGACCGCGGTCGACGTCACCGTCGCCGAGCTGCGGATGGAGGCCTTCCTGCCGGCCGACGCGGCGACGGCTTCCGCCCTCGCCGAACTCGGGCGGGCCGCGCCCGGCCGCGCCCCGGACAGGAGGCATCAAGAGAGGCACGGCGGCGGACACCGGCGGTGAACGTGGCCTCCGCCGCCGAATCGGCGCACCGGCCGACGCCCACGCCCACGCCCACGCCTGCGAGCTGTCCGTACCGCCGGCGCCGCGTCGAGACCTTCTGCCGGGAGCGGGGGGCCGGAGACCCTTCCGCCGGCGAGACATCCCCGCGTCATCCATGAGCGGCGCGTGGTTTGCTTGCCCCATGGACGAGTCGCGGATCACTCATTATCTGGACAGGTTGGGCGTCACCCGGCCCGCGGAGCCGGATGTTCAAAGCCTGCGGGCCCTGCAGCTCGCGCACCTGAGGGCGGTGCCGTTCGAGAACCTGAGCATCCATCTCGGTGAGGCGATCTCCCTCGAATCCGACGCGCTGTTCGACAAGGTCGTCGGCCGTCGTCGCGGGGGCTTCTGCTACGAGTTGAACGGGTTGCTCGCCGAGTTGCTGACCGGCCTCGGTTACCGGGTGACGCTGCTGGCCGCCAGGGGCTTCGACGGCAGCGTGCCGGGGCCGCTCTTCGACCACCTGGTGCTCCGCGTCGATCTCGACGAGCCGTGGCTGGTCGACGTCGGGTTCGGCGACTTCACCGACGAGCCGCTGCGGCTCGACGAGCGCGCGGAGCAGAAGGACGGCGGTGGCGTGTTCCGGATCGCGCCCGCTCCCGGTGACCACGGCGACCGCGGCGATCTCGACATCACGCACAACGGCGACCCGGCCTACCGGCTGACCGCCCGGCCCTACGAGCTGGCAGACTTCGTCCCGATGTGCTGGTGGCAGGCGACCTCCCCGCGGTCGCACTTCACCAAGGCGCCGGTCTGCTCGATGCGTACGGCCCGGGGCAGGACCACGCTCCGCGACCGCAGGCTGATCCAGACCGTTGACGGTGAGCGCACCGAACGCGTCCTGGACGAGAGCGAGCTCCTGCCCGCCTACCTCGACCACTTCGGGATCACACTCGACCGGATCCCGTCCGCCGGGGCGTGACCTTCCGTTCCCGGCCCGCTCGGTGGCGAGCGGGAGAGGTGGTGAGCGGGAGAGGTGGTGAACGTCAACGCTGTCCTGGGCGCCCATCAGTCCTCCAGCCAGTCATCACCGAACAGGGAGGTCGGCCCCCGTTCGAGATTCTCCACGATGTGCGGTGGTCAGGCGGAGGCGAGGGAGCGGTCGCGGTTGACGAGGGCGGCGTAGGGGCCCTCGGCCGCGAGAAGCCCGTCGTGGGTGCCGCGTTCGACGACGCGGCCGTGGTCGAGGACCACGATCTGGTCGGCGTCGCGGATCGTCGACAGGCGGTGGGCGATCGTGATGGTGGTACGGCCGTGCGACAGGGCGTCCAGGGCTTCCTGGACGGCGCGCTCGGTCTGGGTGTCCAGGGCGCTGGTGGCCTCGTCGAGGATGAGCACGGGCGGGTCGCGCAGCAGGGTCCTGGCGATGGCCAGGCGCTGCTTCTCGCCGCCGGAGAAGCGGTAGCCGCGCTCGCCGACCACGGTGTCGTACCCGTCGGGCAGTGACGCGATGTGGTCGTGGATCCGGGCGGCCCGCGCGGCGGCGACGATCTCCTCGTCGGTGGCGGAGGGTCTGGCGAACCGGAGGTTGTCGGCGATCGAGGAGTGGAACAGGTAGGTCTCCTGCGAGACGACGCCGACCGTCTCGGCCAGGGCCTCGAAGGTGAGGTCGCGCACGTCCACCCCGTCGATCGTGACCCGGCCGCTCGTCACGTCGTACAGGCGGGGCAGCAGGTAGCTCAGCGTGGTCTTGCCCGAGCCGGTCTCGCCGACCACGGCCAGGGTGGTGCCCGCGGGGACGGTCAGGTCGACGTCCGACAGGGTCGGGGCCTCGCCGTAGGAGAAGTCGACGTGCTCGAAGCGGATCTCGCCGCGTACGGTCTCCGGCGTGCGGGTGCCGGGGTGGATGTCCACCGGCAGGTCCAGATACTCGAAGATCCGGCCGAACAGCGCCAGGGAGCTCTGCACGTCGACGCCGAGCCGCAGCAGTGACACGGCGGGCCGGAACAGGTTCATCTGGAGGGTGGTGAAGGCGACGACGGTGCCGATGGAGACGGCCGAGGTCAGCCCGGTGGCCCAGTAGATCACCGCGGGCATGGCCGCCATGATGATCTGGATGGTGGACTGCCGCCAGCGCCCGGCCATGCTGGAACGGACCTCCAGGTCGGCCAGCTCGTCCGAGGCGGCGGAGAACCGGCCGGTGAGCTCGGGGCCGCGGCCCATCGTCCGGCCCAGCAGGATGCCGCTGATCGACAGCGACTCCTGGACCATCGACGACAGGGCGGCCATCTTCCGCTGCCGCTCGGAGGTGATCTTCCTGCGTTCCCGGCCGACCCTGCGGCTGATCGCGACGAAGACGGGGAGCAGCAGCAGCGACACGATGGTCAGCCGCCAGTCCAGCACGAGCATCGCGATGATCGTCGCGATCACGGTGGTCAGGTTGGAGACCATCGAGGCCGCGGTGGAGGTGACCACCAGCTGCATGCCGCCGATGTCGCTGGCGATGCGCGACTGCACCTCGCCGGTCCGGGTGCGGGTGAAGAAGGCCATGGACATGCGCTGCAGGTGGCCGTAGACGCTGGTGCGCAGGTCGTGCATGACGCGCTGGCCGACCCCGGTGGAGATCAGCGTCTGGACGACGTCGAGCACGCTGGTGACGACGGCGACCACGACCATGCCGAGCGCGAGCAGCGTCAGCAGGCCGGTCCTGCCGTGCGGGATGGCGTCGTCGAGCACCGAGCGGAGCATGAACGGCGAGGCGAGCGAGACGAGCGAGGACAGCCCGATGAGGGCGCCCACGACGGCGAGGCGGCCCCGGTAGGGGCGGAACAGGCCGACGACGCGCCACAGGGGCGCGCGGGGTTCGTCGCTCATATCGGGTGTTTCGTGCCGTGCGGCACTTCCGGTTGGTTTGGCCATGAAACTCCTTTGTGATGTTTACTCAAACAGAGGTTAACTCACATTCATTCCCGGCGGTACTGGGATAAGTTCGGCGCTGTGGAGACGGAACTGGCCGACCTGGTGCACGGCGTCGGCCATCGACTGCGGCGGGGGTACGGTGAGCGGCTCGGCCCGCTCGGCCTGAGCCCCGGCCAGGCGCGGGCGCTTCGGGTCATCGTCGACTCCGAGCCGCCGCTGAAGATGGTGCAGCTCGCCGAGAGGCTGCGGATCGTGCCGCGCTCGGTGACCCCGGTGGTCGACGCCCTGGAGGAGGCCGGGCTGGTGCGCCGCGAGGTCGATCCCGCCAACCGCCGCTCCACCCTGCTCGTGGTCACCGGCGAGGGCCGCGAGCGGTACGAGCGGGTGCGTGAGGCGCGCAGGCGGGTGGCCGAGGAGCTGTTCTCGGTGCTCACCCCCGAGCAGCAGGACCGGCTCAGGGAGCTGCTGGGCGCGGTGGACGCCCAGTCCGCCTGACCGCTGCCGCCGTCTTGTCCGCCCTCGGCGTCAGGTAGACGATCCCGAGGCCGCGCCGCCGGATCGCCTCCGCGAGCTCCTCGCGGGTCGGCGGGCGGTCGACGTGGACGACGACGCCCAGCCGCTGCCGGGCCTCCTTGAGCCCGATCCTCTCGATCAGGCCCTCCACCTCGGCGGCCATGGCGTCGGGATCATCCATCAGCTCGGCGCGCATGGGGGTGCGCACCCCCATGTCCGTCACCTCGACATCGGCGCCACCGCGCAGGTTCGCCTTCCACCCGGCCTCGGTGTAGACGCACAGCCTGCCGTTCTCGCCCTGCTTCATGACGGGAATCTCATACCTTCTACCGGTCTTCCTTCCGGTGAAGTGGAGAAGTATCACGCCGGTGACGGATTGTGCTTTTCCCCTGCGCACCTGCCTGCGCATCAGAGGGTTGAAGAGGCGCATCATGAGTTTCATCACGACGGGCGTTTCCTTGATGGTCACCGCGTGAGACGTGTTTTCCGCCATGACCCACTGTTTCATCCTCGCGGGGATTCGAAGAGGGGACGCGGCGGATTCGCCGGGCGAATCGCGAACGGCGGGGGAGGGCGGCGGTCAGGCCAGACGTCTGCTCTTCGCGTCACCGGCGTTCACGGCGCCACCGACGTCATCTGCGCCGGCGGCGTCCCCGGCGTCCCCGGCGTTCGCGGTCTCGTCGAGGCGCCAGCGCGGCCGGCCGCCCACGAACGTGGCCACGCACCGGCCCGGCCCCTCGTGCAGCAGGACGGTGTAGGCGTCCCGCTCACCGGCCTCGCCGACTTCCACCGCGAAGACGGCGAAGTCCGCGCGGCCGCCCCGGTCCAGGGAGCCCAGGCGGCCGGGGCCCTCGGCCATGCCCAGCGCCCGCGCGCCGCCCAGCGTCACCGCCTCGACCAGGAGCCGGTCGTGGCCCGGCGCGTGGGAGAGCGCGCGGGCGACCGACAGCGGGTCGCCGCCCGTACGGGTGCCGACGGCGATCGCGCTCTCGCCGTCGAGGAGACCCTCGGCGGCGAACGGCGACGAGATGGCGATCACCGTGCCGCGGGCTTCGAGGAGCTTGCGGTCGGCCTCGTCCAGCGGGCCGGAGATCGCGATGTGGCAGCCCGCGCCGAGCACTCCCACCTCGTCGAGGAACCCGATCGGGTGGCGGCCCGGCTCGGTGTGCAGCCGGAGCCCGAACGTCCGTGACAGGACGGCCAGGTCCTCCATGACATGGGGGTCGGGGGAGTGGGCGGCGATGCCGATCACGCCCGGGTGGTCGACCTCGCGGATCGCGGTGATCAGCCGGTCGCGCCCCTCGTCCTCCCAGCGATCCTCGTCCTCGCAGCGGGTCTCCAGGTAGGTCACGCCGCCCAGCCCGGCCTCGCCGAGGGTGGAGGCGGCGTCGAGGTCCGCGGCGACGCCCCCCACCGCGGTGACGCCGTGGACGGACGGCGCGGCGGAGGCCCTGTCGAGCCGGAGATGCGCGTCGATCAGCCCTGGCACGATCATGCCCGGCCAGCGGACCGGGGTCAGGAGGGGGTGGGCGGCCTCGATCTCGGCGCGTGGCCCGACCCGGACGATCCGGTCGCCCCTGACGACGATCGCCCCGTCCCTGACGGGAGGGCTCGCGACGGGCAGGATGAGGGGGGCGCAGTGAACGGAGACGATTCCCCGGGGGCGCGTGCCGATGATCCGCCCGGCACGCGTCGACATAGGCACTCCCGTGAGTTCGTCCCCTTTGGAGAGGTTAAGGGGAGTGACCGTAGATCTCAAATGCATCTCCGGTAAACGTCTCTCCACCTTCCTGACAGAAGATTGTTGATCTATCTGAAAACGGTCTATACCGTCTTTTAACGTGATACGACCCCCCAGGTTGCTGAAAGTGCTGCTCGCCGCGATCGTGCTGATCCCCATCGGTCTCACCTCCGTTCCCGCCTCCGCCGACCCCGCCCCCGAGCCCGAACACCCCTGGCGCCTGGACCACTGGCCCCGGACCCAGCCCTGGCAGCAGGACGCCCCCGAGGCCGGGACCGCGCGGCGCGCCGACCCCGCCGGCCCGGCGCCGATCGACCCGCAGAACTGGAAGAACCCGGACCACATGACGTGGGCCGACTACCGCAAGCCCCCCGGCACCAACTGGGCCGACCCCGCCGTCAAGGGGTCCAAGCGCACCTTCCGCGGCGCGCTCGTGCTGGCCGACTATCCCAACCAGCCGTTCGTGGTCACCCAGCCCCAGGGCTCGACCGTCTTCAGGAACCCCAGCGCCGAGGCCCACGACATCCCCCGCGACCAGGTCGCCACCTTCTACCGGAACTTCCTGAACACCCCCAACGAGCTCAACCGGGGGCACACCATCCACGAGTACTGGATGGAGGACTCGGGAGGCCGCTACGGCGTGGAGCTGACCTCGTTCGGCCCGTACCAGATGCCGGGCAAGTCGCACGAGTACGCCATGGAGTTCCAGGGCGGCACCGCCTGCCCGGCCGGCGACACCTGCAACCGGAACATCAGGACCGACGCGCGGGCGGCGTGGGTCGGCTCCGTCGGCCAGGAGATCCCGGCCGGCTTCGACTTCGTCTTCTACCTGAGCGCGGGCCAGGACGAGTCGGCCACCTGGCAGGAGTTCGGCCCGATCAAGTTCCCGACCAAGGAGGCGGTGACCGACGACTTCGGCCCGCCCGACCCGGCCCTGCCCAACTGGGCCAGGACCCGCTACGTGGAGTGGACGTCCTGGGCCTCGGCCTCGTCCATCTGGCCCAACGCCGGGGGCGGCTCCTCCACCCAGGCCGAGAGCTCAGGGCAGGGCGTCTACGCCCACGAGCTCAGCCACATCCTCGGCATCGGCGACAACTACAACAACCCGTTCGGGGTGCCACCGCGCCGGGCCTACACCGGCATCTGGGAGATGCTCAGCCGGGGCAGCTTCAACGGCCCCGGCGGCCCGCACAGCCGCTGGCTGATCCCGCCCACCTCGGGCGGCTCGATGGGCGCCCAGCACATGCTCCGCAACAAGATCAAGCTGGAGATGGTGGACGAGGCCAACGTGCTGCGCCTGTCCAGGGAGGCGCTGGCCGAGTCGGGGCTCGTCGTGGCCAAGGTGACGGCCCGGGTGGCCCAGCCGGGACCCACCGGCCTGTCAGGGGTCAACATAGCCTTCGGGAACGGCGACCGCAGCCCGGCCTGTGACGCGAACACCGACCCGTTCTGCGACGGCGGCGGCTACGACAACTACACCGTCGAGGTCGTGGACAGGATGGGCGCCGACTCCTTCACCCCCGACTCCGGCGTGCTGCTGGCCAAGACCAAGAACGAGGACCGGGCGCCGTTCGAGTGGGTCGTCGACGCCAACCCGCAGGACATCGGCATGACCGACTACGTGCTGCCGGACGGCACCGCCGTGCCCATCACGGTCGGCGACTACCGCCAGCTGTCGGACGCGCTGTTCCACGCGGGCACCGGCTCGGGCTCGGAGTTCGAGTACGTGGACCAGGCCAACCGGCTCCACTTCTACGTCCTCGACCTCAAGCGCGACCGCAAGGGCGTCCTGTCGTACACGGTGGCGATCCGCTCCCTGGACGGCGCCGGGCCCAACAGGCGCGGCGTGAAGCTGCTCCCGTCCGTCGGCGTCCCGTCGGGCAAGGACCTGACGTCCTGCCGCTTCCCGCTGTTCAACACCGGCAGGGCCGCCCCGGCACAGGGGCAGCACCCCGAGGACGTGAGCGCCTACCTCAAGGGCGACGTCTACCGGCTCTCGGCGACCGTCGACGGCCGCGGCTGGACGGCCTCGCTGCCCAACGAGCTCGCGACCGCCGACTCCGGCGAGAACACCGTGGTCACCGTCAACGCCCGGCGCGCGGCGGGAGGCGCTCACCTCGCCAAGGTGACCCTGACCGCCACCTCCGAGAGCGACCCGTCCAAGACCGCCAGGACGACCTGTCTCGCCGTGGGGCGCTAGGGCGTCCGGAGAGACGAGTTCACCCGCCGGTGGCCGTGGAGGCACGCGGCCACCGGCATTGCGTCTGGTTGAATCAATCATGAGAGAACGCGCCGGCCGGTACGGGGACCGCGGCGTGCCGTGGTCTTCGCCGAGGGGTGTGGATGGCCGGGCCGTCGAACGTACCTGACCAGCATGGTCCGAAACCGCCGAAACCGCCGAAGCCGCCGAGACGCAGGATCCCGCTGGCGGCGCCCGCCGCGGCCGGCCTCACCGCGGCCGTGGCCAGCGTCCTGGCGACCTCGCTGGACGTGTGGGACCTGCCCACCGAGGCCAAGGTCGGCGTCACCGCGGTCGCCGGTCTCCTGGTCGGCCTGCTCACCTGGGCGACGGCCGGCTCGCGCTCCGGGGATCGGGACGCCGGTGCCGCCGGGACACCGTGGCGCCCGCCCGACCAGTGGCCGCCGGTCTCCGCGCACTTCACCGGCCGTACCGAGTCGCTGGCCGAGCTGCGCGAGGTCTTCGCCGAGCGCCGCCGCGCCCGGGACCAGGCGGGGAGCGCCTCGCCGCTGGTCGTCTCTGTGTACGGCAGGGGCGGGGTGGGCAAGTCCATGCTTATCGCGAGGTTCGGGCACGAGATCGCCGGCAGCTTCCCCGACGGGCGTCTCTACGCCGACCTGCGCGGCGAGGTGGAGGCCCCGGTCGTTCCCGAGGAGGTGCTGATCGGCTTCCTGCGCGCGCTCGGCGTGCGGCTCACCACCGACCCGGGCGGCCTGGCCGAGCTGCGCACGCTCTGGCTGACCTGGACCAAGGGCAGGCGCATCCTGATCTGCCTGGACAACGCCCACGACGGCGACCAGGTCAAGGACCTGATCCCGGCCGAGGCCGGCTGCGCGGTGATGGTCACGTCGAGGCAGCCGCTGTTCCTGCTCAACACCTACGACAAGCGGCTGTCGGTGTTCAGCGAGGCGCAGGGCGTCGAGCTGCTGGCGCGGCTGGCCGGGGACGACAGGGTCGCCGCCGACCTGGAATCGGCCCAGGAGATCGTACGGATGTGCGACCACCTGCCGCTGGCCATCAGCATCTGCGGGGGACGCCTGGCCACCCGGGAGAACTGGACCCTGCGCCGCCTCGCCGACCGGCTGAGGGACGAGCGCAGCCGCCTCGGCCAGCTGGAGATCGGCCGCAGGCTGGACAAGAGCGTGCGCGCCTCCCTGCAGCTGAGCTACGACGACTGCACCGGGCTCCAGCGCCGCCTGCTGCGGCTGCTCAGCATGGTCAGCGCCCCCGACGTGCCCGGCTGGGTGGCGGGGGAACTGCTCGCCACCTCCGAACCCGAGGGCGCCGACCAGCTGGAGGCGCTCATCGACGCCCAGCTCGCCGAGTGCTCGGGCATCGACCTGTCCGGGGTGATGCGCTACCGGCTGCACGACCTCGTCAAGATCTTCGCCCGGGAGCTGGCGCTCTCCGACGACGACGAGAGCCACCGCAGGGCGGCCGTCGAGCGGGTCCTGTCCGGCTACCGCCGCCGAGCGGAGGCCGCGGCCGTGGCCCGCTGGCCCCAGGACTGGGGGCGCAGGGCCAGGCCCACCGGCGCGGAGCCCGCCCCGGCGGCGACGCGTGAGCAGACCTCGGCGGCCGACTGGCTCAACGCCGAGCGGCTCACCCTGGTCGCCGCGATCGGCCAGGCCAGGAGCATGGAGATGTGGGAGCTGGCCTGGGGGCTCGGCCGGGCCTTCTGCTCGCTCTGCCACTCCCTGCGGGCCTACTGGTCCGACTGGCGGGCGGTCGCCGAGATCCTGTGCGAGGCCGCGGACCACATGGGCGACCCGCGGGCGGTGGGCATCGCGCTGCTGGACCGGTCGGCGGTGGCGGGCGGGCAGGGCGGCCACCGCAGCGCCATGAAGGACGCGGAGCGGGCACTGGAGATCTTCGTCGATCTCGGCGAGACCTGGTGGGCGGCGCGGGCGATGCGCGCGGTCGGCATGGCCCTGTTCAACGACGGCCACCTCGACCGCGGGCAGGGCCACCTGATCGGCGCCATCACCGCCTTCAAGGGTGAGGACGACCGCTGGTGGGTGGCCAGGACCCAGCGCAACCTCGCCGAGCTCCGGCTCGCCCAGCGAAGGCCGAAGGAGGCGCGGGAGCTGCTGGAGGACGCCCTGGCGGTGTTCGAGCGCGACCGCAACCGCTACTCCGAGGCGCAGACGCTGCGCGCGTACGGCGAGGTGCTCGGCGCGACGGCCAGGGAGCTGCACGCCGCCGGCGACGTCCGCGCCGCGGGTGAGGACTTCGCGAGGGCCGGGTTCAGCCTGGACCGGGCCGCCGAGATGTTCCGGCTGCGCGGGGAGCTGTGGGAGGAGGCCAGGTGCCTGCGCGCGGCCGGGGAGGTCGGCAACCCGGCCAACGCGCTGCGCGAGCTCACCTACGTGCGCCGGGCCACCGAGATGCTCACCGCGCTCGGCGACTCCTGGGGCGTCGCCAGGTCCGAGCTGTCGGCCGGGCGCGCCCACGGGCGGCTCGGCCGCACGCGCGAGGCGCAGGAGTCGCTCCTGCGGGCGGTGCACGACTTCGGGGAGCTGGGCGACCGCTGGTGGATGGCGAGGAGCCTGCGCTACCTGGGGGAGGCCCACCTGGAGGCGGGGGACCGGGAGGCATCGGTCTCCGTCCTGCGGCAGGCCCGGAGCATTTACCGCAGCCTCGGCAACCAGGCGGGGATGGACAGCACCCTGGAGCTCCTGCGCCGCGCGGACGGCTGAGGGCGTACGCCTGCCGGGCCCGGGGGTGGGCCGGGGCGTCAGGACTCGGCGGCCGTCAGCAGGTGCCGGGCGGCGTCGCGCGCCTCGTCGATGCTCTCGTGGAACAGCTTCCTGACCTGCTGGGCCTGCTCGGTCAGGTGTTCCAGCCCGGGGAGGGTGAGCGCGTCCTCCGCGGTCTCGGCGACCAGCGCCTCGTACTGCGGGGTCCGCTCGGCGAGCACCTGGAGCTGCTGGTAGGCGCGGTAGACGCCGTCGGCCTTGCGGACCTGCCTGGCGTACTCCTCCAGCGCGCGGACCCGCCTGGTCAGCGAGGTCTCGGCGGTCTCCAGGGCCTTGACGTAGGGGGCGAAGGCCTCGGCCACCTCGGGCGGGGGCGCGCCCGGTACGAGCCGGCCGTGCTCGGCCTTCATGTCCGACAGCCGCACCAGTTTCCTGGCGATCTGCCAGGTCTGGTCGGGCAGGGTCACCGCGTTGTCGATCGTGTCGAGCAGGCGGGCCCGGTTGATCTCGGAGGCGAGGACCGACTCGGTGGCGTCCTGCGTGCGGCGCAGCAGGTCACCGCAGTCGTTGTCGAGGTCCTCCGGCAGGATGAACCGGTCCTTGTGCTCCATGGCCACCCGGACGCGCCGCCGCTCCCGCCGGTTCTCGGGGTCGTCGCTCAGGCCGCGCAGCGCGGAGAAGGAGATCAGGACGAGGGCGGCGATGAAGCCTCCCGTGACGCTCAGGCTCGCCATGAGCAGCAGGAGCCCGGCGATCGCGATGAGTTTGACGGGGTCGGGCCCGCGGCGGCGGGGGACCTGTCCCAGCCGGGCCGCGCGCAGCGCCTGCGGGCTGGCACGTAAGACCGAGGAGATCGGGTCGGGCAGGGCCGGATCGATCAGCAGGTGCGGGGGGCGTCTCCTCGGATCCACGCGACCTCCTCGTGACGGGGTACCGGCGGGTCCTTCCACTGTCCCCCATAGATAGAGGTACGACGCATTTACGGATGGCATATGAGGACTTCGGTAATTACGGAAACCGGCGCCGGGTGTTAACTGTCCGGGCGTAAAGCGACGTATAAACTCGAAGGCGATGAACGACTTCACGCGTTGGATCGATCTTGAAGGTGCCGCCAACGTCCGCGACCTGGGCGGGCTCGATACGGTGGACGGCGGGACCACACGCTTCGGCCGGATCTACCGGTCCGACAACCTGCAGGGGCTGACCGGGCGGGACGTCCGGCAACTCGTCACCGACCTGAAACTCCGCAACGTCGTCGACCTGCGCTCGGGCGCCGAGGTGCGCCTGGAGGGACCGGGGCCGCTCACCGAGGTGCCGGAGGTGAGCATCCACCACCACACCCTGTTCGCCGAGGGCGGCGTGTACACCGACGTCGAGGCCGACACCATCGAGGGCGACAAGGTGCTGCCCTGGACCGAGCGGGGCGAGGAGGATCTCGCCGAGCTCCGGGTGACCGGGTTCTACTACGGCTACCTCCGCGACCGCCCCGACTCGGTGCTGGCCGCGCTGCGCGCCATGACCCGCGACGAGGGGGCCGCCCTCGTCCACTGCGCCGCGGGCAAGGACCGCACCGGTGTCCTCTGCGCCCTCGCGCTCGAGGTCGCCGGCGCCACCCGCGAGGCGATCGTCGCCGACTACGTCGCCACGGCCGACCGCATCGAGGGCATCCTGGTGCGGCTGCGCTCCAGCGACACCTACCGCGACGACCTCGACACCCGCCCGGCCGACGACCACCGCCCGAGGCCGGAGTACATGGAGCAGTTCCTGAACGTCCTCGACGACCGTTTCGGCGGCCCGCTGGAGTGGCTCGCCTCGCACGGCTGGACCGAGGCCGACTCGCGGACCCTCCGCGCCCGCCTGCGCGACTAGCGGTTCTCCCGCGGGACGGGCCCGCCCGCGCGTGGCGGTTCACCGGCGGGACGGGCCCGCCCGCGCGAACCGGGGGTTCTCCGGGACGGGCCCGCCCGCTCGGGCCGACGGTTCTTCAGGACGAGCCCGCCTGTCCGGTCAGCGGTTCTCCAGGACGACGACCCGGCGTTCGGCGGCCGAGCGGCGGGCGGCCTCCAGCACGGTGAGGGCCTCGACGACCTCTTCGGGGGCGACCGGCGGCGGGGCGCCCTCGCGCAGGGACGCCAGCACGGCCCGGTAGAAGCCGGCGTAGGCGCCGGGCTCCGTGGGGACGGTGCGGGTGTCGCCGGAACCGTCCTCCGCGCCGAGGGTGCCCCAGCGCTCGGGCGGCTCCTCGCCGAAGCCGGAGGAGGCGGGGGTCAGACCGGCGCGCAGCTGCTCCTCCTGCACGTCCAGGCCGTACTTCAGGTAGCCCGCCCGCGAGCCGAGCACCCGGAAGCGGGGTCCCAGCCGGGGGGTGACCGCGCTGACCCACAGGTGCGAGCGGGCCCCGCCCGCGTGGGAGAGGGCGATGAAGGTGTCGTCGTCGGCGTTCACCCCGGAACGGCGCACGTCCGACTCGGCGTAGACGTCGACGGCCGGGCCGAGCAACCGCAGGGCCTGGTCGACCAGGTGGCTGCCGAGGTCGTACAGCAGCCCGGCGACCTCCTCGGTCCCGCCCGTCTCGCGCCAGCCGCCCTTCGGCACCGGCCGCCAGCGCTCGAAACGCGACTCGAACCGGGTGACCTCGCCCAGCTCGCCCGCCGCGACCAGGCGCCCGAGCGTGAGGAAGTCGCCGTCCCAGCGCCGGTTCTGGAACACGGTCAGCATCAGGCCCAGATCGCGCGCCAGCTCCGCCAGGGCGCGCGCCTCCGCGGCGGTCGCGGCCAGCGGCTTGTCCACCACCACCGGCAGGCCCGCCTTCAGCGCGGCCTGCGCCAGCGGGACGTGCGTGCGGTTGGGGGAGGCGATCACGACCAGGTCGACGGAGTCCCACAGCTCGGCCGCGTCCCGGACCGCTCGCGCGCCGTACTTCCCCGACACCTCGGCGGCCCGCTCCGGGTCACCGGTGACCACCGCGGACAGTCTCAGGCCGGGCGTCGCGGAGATCAGCGGGGCGTGGAAGAACGCCCCCGCGACCCCGTACCCGACGAGGCCCACGCGCAGGTCGGTCATCGCGCGGACAGGGCGCCGGCGGACACGGTCTCGTACGGGTGCCCGGTCCCGTCCCCGGTGCGGAGGTCAGTCACCGCGCTGCTCGTCACGCTCGGCCAGGAACGCCTCGAACTGGGCGGCGAGCTCGTCGCCGGTCGGCATCTCCGAGGACTCGGCCATCAGGCTCTCGCGCTCGGAGCCCGCCGCGAACGCGTCGTACTGCTGCTCCAGGCCGGTGATGGCGGTGGACAGCTCCTGGGAGGCCTGGATCTGCTCGGCGATCTCGGCGTCGGTCTTCTCCGCGGCCTCGCGCAGGCCCTCCAGCGGGAACACCAGCCCGCTGCTCCTGGTGACCGCCTCCAGCGCGGTCACCGCGGCCGACGGGTATTCGGCCTGGGCCAGGTAGTGCGGCACGTGCACGGCGTAGCCGAGGGCGTCGTGCCCCTTGGCGCCGAGCCGGAACTCGATCAGCGAGGCCACGCTGCCGGGCACCTGGACCTTGCCGAAGGCGCTGGTCTGGCCGGTGACCAGCTCGGGGCGGCTGGCGTGGCCGGTGACGCCCAGCGGGCGGGTGTGCGGGACGGCCATCGGGATGCCGTGGATGGTCACCAGCCTGCCGACGTTCAGCCGGGTGACCAGCGTGTCGACGGCGGCGGTGAACAGCTCCCACTCCCGGTCCGGCTCGGGGCCGCTGAGCAGCAGGAACGGGGTTCCGGTGGTGTCGTGCAGGAGGTGCAGCGACAGCTCGGGGCTCTCCAGGTCCACCCAGTGGTCGGTGTCGAAGGTCATGGTGGGCCGCCGGGAGCGGTAGTCCAGCAGACGGTCCACGTCAAAGGTCGCCACGACCCGGTGCTCCAGCTCGTCGAGCAGGTGGGTGATGGCGAGCCGCCCGGCACCGCCCGCGTCCACGAACCCGTCGAAGTGGTAGAGCAGCACCGGATCGGTCAGCTCAGGGACGTCTCCGCTGAGCCGGTAGAGATCCGTCGGGTCGAACACCGTTTTCCAGCCTTTCGTCGGTCGTCTCTTCAGCTCAACCCGCGGGGGGTCCGCTGAATTCCGCCTACCCTCGGCGATCACACGGCACCCTACCGGGGCACAATGGGTCACATGCAGTCTGACCCTGAGCTCGAGGAGTTCGCGACCCGTCTGTTCGACCTGGCGAGGACCGGCGAGACGGAGCGACTCCGAGCCTATGTCGGAGCGGGGGTCCCGGTCGATCTCACCAACGACAGGGGCGACACCCTGCTGATGCTCGCCGCCTACCACGGCCACGCCGGCACGGTCCGGGCACTGGCCGAGCTGGGCGCCGACCCCGGCAGGGCCAACGACCGCGGGCAGACGCCGCTGGCGGGCGCGGTGTTCAAGAAGGAACCCGCTGTGATCAGGGCACTTCTGGAGGCGGGGGCCGATCCGCACGCCGGGACCCCCTCCGCGGCGGACGCGGCCCGGATGTTCGGCCAGCACGAATACCTGGAATGGTTCGCGCGATAACTCAGAAACCACGATATCCAGGTGTTTCCTGACGTATAGGAAAACGGGCTGCCTTCAGCCATCCTGGGGTAGTGGGAACTACTACTAAGCGTAGGTCAGGACTATCTCTCCGCATCCCTCCGTTACCCTGTCCCTTCCCCAGCGAGGTCAACCCCCATGTCGAGAGGGTCAACACCGAGACCCTCGACTGGCTCGTCGGCAGGGGCATCCTGGAGGACGCCGAGACCGTCGAGCGCTACCGTCAAGCCAAGTACGGCTGGCTGGGAGCCCGCACGTACCCCTATGCCGAACACCACACGCTCCGCCTGGCGACCGACTGGTGCGTGTGGCTGTTCGCCTTCGACGACGCCTTCTGCGAGTCGGGCCGCGGCGCCGGTGAGATAACCCGCGCCCTGCCCCGGCTCTTCACCGTCCTCGACGACCTGGAGGCCGGCCAGGAGGTCGACGACGTCTTCGCCGGGGCCCTCCTGGAGATCAAGACCAGGATCTCCACGTACGGCGACGACGACCAGCTCGACCGCTGGCGCGCCGTCACCAAGGACTACCTCTTCGCCCAGGTGTGGGAGGCCGCCAACCGCGAGGCCGACGTCGTGCCGAAGGTGGACGACTACATCTTCATGCGGCGGCGCACCGGCGCCATGCTCACCGTCTTCGCCCTCATCGACCTCGCCAGCGGATGCAGCCTCACCCCCGAGGAATGGCGCCACCCCGACGTCAAGGCGATCACCGAGAGCGCCAACGACGTCGTCGTCTGGGACAACGACCTCATCTCGTACGCCAAGGAGAGCGACAGCGCCAACTCCCGCAACAACCTGGTGAGCGTGCTCGCCAGGCACCGGGGCTACTCGCGGCAGCAGGCCATGGAGGCGATCGGCGCCATGCGCAACCGGGCCATCGCCGACATGGTGGCGCTGCGCCCCTCGCTGGAGGCGCTCGGCTCCGAGGCGGTGCTCGCCTACGTGCGCGGCCTGGAGTTCTGGATCAGCGGCAGCGTCGACTACTCACTGACCAGCTCCCGCTACACGGGCGCCTGGCAGCAGGAGGCGCCGAAGCCCCCCGCGGGATGAACTCACCCCTGGAGGACCTGGCCGTCCTCGTGGTCTCCGAGCGCGAGGACGATCAGCTCCTCCAGGTTCAGCTTCCTGCCCTGGGCGAATGCCTTCTCATGAGCCTCCTCGCCGAGGACGCGCCTGCACTCCTTGACGCAGCGGTCGTGCTCGGAGTTGAAGAACGGGGAGCCCAGCTGCGGCATCCCGAAGGTCCGCCAGTTGGCCTGGCCGCCGCCCATCAGCCGGGCGGCGAGCTCCGCCTGGCCGTCCTCCAGCGCCTGCTTGGCCACCACCTCGATCGCCAGGCCGATCCCGAGCACGTCGTGGAAGTAGCGCTTGAGCCGCAGCGCCTCGCGCGCGTTCGACATGGCCTCGGGGGAGCGGCCCATCGCCTGGTAGACGCTGGCGAGCGCGTAGATGGCGTACGAGCGCAGCCACAGCTCGCCACGCTGGGTGCAGACCGCGATGCAGTCGCGCAGCAGCACCTCGGCCTCGGCCGGCTCGTTCTGGATGAGCAGCACCATGGACAGCTCGACGATCGAGGGCAGCAGGCCCGGGTTGAGCTCGCGCCCGCTCTTGTGGAACTCGATCGCCACGCCCAGCAGCGCGCTCGCCTTCTGCAGGTCGTTCTGCAGGAACGCGGCCGTGCCGAGCATCTTGGTGGCCAGGATGACCGCGCCCGAGTCGCCGACCCTGACGGCGTCGGAACTGCACTGCTCCGCCGCCTCGATGGCGCCGGTGATGTTTCCCTGCGCGCTGTTGATGTAGGACAGCACCCACAGCGCCTTGCACCGGTCGGGGCTCGGCTGGCGCGCCAGCTCCAGGGTCTTCTCCAGATAGAGCCTGCCCTCGCGGGCCAGCCCGCAGGCCACCCACATGAACCACAGGGAGGACAGGAGCTTCAGCCCCGCCTGCACCTCGCCGGGGGTGCTCAGGCAGTGGTCGAGCGCGACGCGGATGTTGTCGTGCTCGTGGCGCATCCTGACGTACCAGTAGACCTGGCGGGCGCCCGACCAGGCGTCCTCGCTCCGCTTGGCCAGCTGCAGGTAGTAGTCGCGGTGCTTCTCCCTGATCGCGGCCGTCTCGCCGAGCTTGTCCAGCCACTCCTCGCCGTACTGCCGCAGGGTGTCGATCAACCGGTAGCGGTGCCCCGAGGGAGTGCCGTCGCTCAGCAGGATCGACTTCTCCACCAGGCTGGAGATGAGCTCCATGATGTCCTCGGACGGGAGGCTGTCGCCCGAGCAGACGTAGCGGGCGGCGTCGAGCTCGAAGTCTCCGGCGAAGACCGACAGCCGCGCCCACAGCAGCCGCTCGGCCGGCTCGCACAGCTCGTGGCTCCAGCCGATCGCGGCCCGCAGCGTCTGGTGCCTGGGCAGCGCCGTGCGGCTGGCCCCCGCGAGCAGGCTGAACCGGTCGGCCAGCAGGCCGAGGATCTGCTCCACCGACAGGGCGCGCATCCGGACCGCGGCCAGCTCGATGGCGAGCGGGATGCCGTCGAGGCGGCGGCAGAGCTCGGCCACCGGGCCGACGTTGTGCTCGTCCAGCATGAAGTTGGGCACCACCGCGCTGGCCCGCGCGACGAAGAGCTGCACCGCCTCGTTGGTGAAGACGTCCTCGCCCGGGGAGTCGCCGGGAACGATCAGCGGCGGGATGGTGACCGTGTGCTCGCCCCTGGCGTTCAGCGACTGGCGGCTGGTCGCCAGGATGGTCAGGCCCGCGGCGTTGCCGAGCAGGTCCTCGAAGAGGGCGGCGCACGCGTCGACCAGGTGCTCGCAGGTGTCGATGATCAGGAGGATCTCGCGGTCGCCCAGCCACTCGACCAGCGTCTCGTCCGCCGAGCGGGCGGACTGGTCGGCGATCCCGAGGGCCGAGGTGATCGTGTGACGGACCATCCCCGAGTCCTGGAGGCGGGCCAGGTCGGCGAACCAGACGCCGTCCTTGAAGTCGCCCCGCATCTGGTGCGCGATCCGCAGGGCGGTGCGGGACTTGCCGACGCCCCCGATGCCGGTCACCGTGACCAGGCGGTGCTCGCCCAGCCGCTGCCGGAGTGTGGTGAGCAACCTGGTGCGCCCCACGAAGCTGGTCAGCTCGTTGGGCAGATTGCCGTCTCGCCGCCATCCTGCTGGCGTTGTCATGGCGCCTCACGGGGGGATAGCCGGAACCTGCCCCCGCATCGTACCGTCTGGGCTCCCGCCTGTCCCCGGCGTCACGGGGTACGGGGCAGGGCTTTCAGGGCGGTCGGGGAGGGAACGGGCCTTCTCCCGGGGCCGGGCTTTCTCCGAGGGCGAAGGGCGGCCTTTCCGCGGGAGGGAGGGCGCGGGCCGCGCGGGTGGCTAGCATGGAGCGCGTGACAGTGCGCGAACCCGATGACCTGCGTCCCGTCGATCTCGCCGACGACGGGCTGCCGATCCTGCCCGACCAGACCGCCGACGACACCGATCTCGGCTGGAGCGAGTGGCGCGAGGCCGACGACGACGCCCGCCTGATCGAGGACCGCCCTCCCCACTGGGGGTGACCCCGGCCGGGGACGGCCCCGGGGGCGGGGCCCCAGCGTGGGAACCCCGCCGTGAGCCGGGCTAGGAGACAACGTCCTTGACGCGGAAGCGGCGGAAGGCGAACGCGATCAGGATCGCCGAGTAGGTGACGGAGACGGCCACCCCCTTGAGCATGCCGTCGTACTCCGGCTGCGGGGCCAGGGCGTCCAGCCACGCGGTGTTCCAGAACGTCGGCAGAAACTCCCTGAGCCCGCCGAGCGCCTCGACCGCCTGCAGGATGTTGCTGACGATCACCAGGCCGACCGCCCCGCCGACCGCCCCCAGCGGGGAGTCGGTGCTGACGGAGAGCAGGAAGGCCAGGGCCGCGACCACGAACTGGCTGACCAGGGCGTAGCCGATCACCACCCCGAACCGGGGCAGCACGTCCAGGGCGGCGATCGTCTCACCGGTCCCCGGCACCCGGACGTCGTTCCACCCGAAGGCGAGGGTCCCGGCCAGCAGGGCCATCACCGGCAGGCAGATCACCGCCGCCGCCGAGTAGCCCATCGCGACGACCAGCTTCTGCCGCAGCAGGCGGTCGCGCGGGATCGGGGCGGCCAGCAGGTAACGCAGCGACGACCAGCTGGCCTCGCTGGCCACGGTGTCGCCGCAGAACAGGGCCACCGCGACGACCAGCAGGAAGCTCGCCGACACCGACAGGGCGAACGCCGCGAAGTTCAGCCCGCCCTCGGTGGCCAGGTCGGAGATGCGCAACGTGGTGGTGGGCTGCCCGGATCCGGCGCCGACCTTGAAGGCGATCACCAGGATCCACGGCAGCGCGAGCAGCAGGCCGAACATCACCAGCGTGCGGCGCCGCTTGAACTGCCGGACGATCTCCACGGCGAGCGGCAGCGTGCGCCCCGGCGCGTATCCGCGCGCCGAACCGTTCTCCGCGGCCCCGCTCCCCGGGGCCCTCGTGCTCCCCGTGTGCTTCGTGCCCCGGTCCGGCCTGGGGCCGTCGCCCGTCGCGCCGGTCATGGTGCCGCGGGTACCGTCGGTGTCGCTCACGCCTTCTCTCCGATCAGGTCCAGGAAGACGTCTTCCAGGCGGGTGCCGGAGCCGTTGACCGGGGTGCGGCTGCTCAGCAGCTCGGCCACGGTCCCGGCCGTGACGAGGCGCCCGCGGTGCATGACCACCACGTGACTGCAGGTCTGTTCCACCTCGGCGAGCAGGTGGCTGGAGACGATGACCGTACGGCCCCCCCTGGCGTAGCGGATCAGGACCTCGCGCATCTCGCGGATCTGGGGCGGGTCGAGACCGTTGGTGGGTTCGTCCAGGACGAGCAGGTCGGGCAGGCCGAGCATGGCCTGCGCGATGGCCAGGCGCTGGCGCATGCCCTGCGAGTAGGTGCGGACGGCGCGGTCCAGGGCCTTGCCGAGATCGGCGATCTCCAGGGCCTCGGCGAACCGGGCGTCCTCGGCGGGCCGGCCGGTCGCCTTCCAGTACAGCTCCAGGTTGTCGCGGCCATTGAGGTGCGGCAGGAAACCCGGGCCCTCGACGAACGAGCCGAGCCTGGACAGGACCGGGGCGCCGGGTACCACCCGGTGCCCGAAGATCCGCACCTCGCCGCCGTCGGGTTTGATCAGGCCCATCAGCATGCGCAGGGTGGTGGTCTTGCCGGCCCCGTTGGGGCCGAGCAGGCCGAGCACCTGGCCGTGCTCGACGGTGAACGACAGGTCGTCCACCGCGAGCTCGCCGTTGCGGTACGCCTTGGTCAGGCCGTGGATCCGCAGCGGTACGGAGTCCAGCTCCGGGTCGTGCTCGTCGGCGGCCCGGCGGCGTCCGGCGAGCAGCAGGGCCGCCGCGACGGCGAGGGAGAGCAGCGGCAGCGCCCAGATCCACCAGGCGGGGCCGGTCGAGGGGGTGCGCAGGGCGGCGTGGGTGGGGACGGTCACGGCCGGTGAGGCCAGGGCGACCCGGTAGACGGCCGGGGGCGCGGGGGTGCTGTAGCCGAGGTCGGTGGTGGTGAACGCGACGCGCAGCCGGTGCCCGACCTCGAACCTGTGGTCGATGGCCGGCAGGGTCACGGTGGCCTCGCCGGAGCCGCCCTCGGGGATCGCGATCCTGACCGGGGCGACGAGCCCCTCGGGCAGGATCGGTGCCTGCGCCGCGCCCGCGACGTCGTAGAGCTTGGCGAACAGCGTCACCTCGCCCGCCGCACGCGTCCCGCCGCTCCCGGCCGGCGTCTCGGCGGCCCCCGCTTCCGCCTCGCCGGCGTCCGGGCCGCTCCCCGCGGTGTCGCCTCCCGCGGGGGCGGACGGTTCGGGTGTCACCCGCACCCGTACGGTCGAGCTGCCGGTGACCTGGAGCGGGGCGGCCAGCGGGACGGAGTCGAAGGCGGCGCTCTGGCCCGCCATGTCGATCGACAGGTTCGCGGTGGCACCTCCGCCGAGACCGCCGAAGCCGGGGACCGCGGAGATCGAGGCGGGGGATCCGCCGGGCGGGTTGGCCACCCGCTGCTCGGGCCCGCCGAGCGGCACGGAGGTCTGGCCGGTGCCGGACAGCCCCGGATAGCCGCCGGCGACGGCGTGCAGCTGGACCGGGCGCCGGGTGCCGGGGTCGCGTCCGCCGTCGCGGGTGACGGTGAAGGCGCCGCCCTCCCGGCCGGCCCCTCCGTCCCCCTTCAGGTGGCGGTCGAACCAGCCGAGCGTCCTGTCGTGCAGCCAGTCGACCTCGCCGTTGCCGCCGTCGTGGCCGCCGTCGAACCAGGCGACCTCCACCGGGGCGCCGGTCGCGGCGATCGCCCTGGCGTTGGCGTCCGCCTGGCCCAGGGTGAACAGCGAGTCGCGCTGTCCCTGGAGCAGCAGCGTCGGAACCTTGATCCTGCCGGGCACCGAGATCGGGCTGGACCTGCGCAGCGTCGCCACCGCGTCCGCCGTCGCCCGGCCGCTCTCGGCCACCTTCTGGTACATGTCACAGATCTCCGGCAGGAACCGGCCGCACCGGACCTCCTCCGCGGTGAGCGGCCGGGGCGGCGCGGACGGCGCCCCGGCCCCGCTCTCCCCGTCCTCTGCGTCCTCCCCGCGGCCCGCACCGCTTCCGCCGCCGAGGGCGGCCAGGCCGGCCGCGCCCGGCGCGGGGCCGCCGCGGCTGAAGAACAGCCCGGCCCACATGCGCTTGAACACCCCGCTCTCCGGGCCCTGCCCGGTGGCGTTCGGGAACAGCGCGTCGGCCAGGTCGTGCCAGGTGATCTGCGGGACGATCGCGTCGATCCTGGGGTCGTGGGCGGCGGCCATCAGCGCGATGGCCCCGCCGTAGGAGCCGCCCGCGACGCCCACCCGCGGGTCGCCCGCCGCGTCGAGCCGGACCTCGGGCCGCCTGGCGACCCAGTCGACCAGCTGGCGCACGTCCTTGACCTCGTAGTCGGGGGAGTTCAGCGCGATCTGCCCCGAGGAGCGGCCGAAGCCCCGCGCCGACCAGGTCAGCACGGCGTAGCCGTCCTGCGCCAGCCGTACGGCGGCGTCCCTGACGCTCTGCTTGCTGCCGCCGAAGCCGTGCGCGAGCAGCACGGCGGGAGCCCTGCCTCCTCCGGCCGGAGGGAAGAAGCTCGTGTCCAGAGTGACCCGCTGGTCGTCACCCGGCCCGTCGACCACCGTGATCATCTGGTTCTGGGCCCGCACGTCCGCCTCGGACGGCCACACCAGCCAGGCCGCGACACCGACGGCCAGCACGGCGACCAGCGCGACCCAGACGGTCCGTTTTCCCCCACGTTGCATGACGAGAGCCTACTGATCGGAGCTGAGAGCCTCCTGAGACCGTTCTCAGGAGCGTTAGCGCCGGTCAGGCGCGGGTCAACCGCCGGCCGGCCGCCGCGGCCGGCGGCGGAACCGGGCGCGGGTGATCACCCCCGGGGCGGGAGGGAGGGAGCGGCCCCGATGCTCAGGGTTGTCCCCGATTGCGGAGCGAGGTAAAGGAGCGGCATCATTTCGACGCGTGAAGCCAGTAGAGAGCCTTCGAAGAAGAGCCACTCCCGTCCTTGAGTGGGCTCTGCCGTATTGGACGCGTGGGAAGGCCGGCAGGGAGACCCCGGAGGATCTATTCAGGCTCCTCTACCTCGGGTGGCTGGTGGCTTTCTCGTTCAAGGTGCTCGGGGCGTCCTGGGACGTCTCCTGGCACTTCAAGTGGCTCCGCGACGACCTGGCCCCGCCGCACCTGCTCAACAGCGTCGGCACCGCCCTCGTCCTCGCCCTCACGATCATCCACGTCTACACCGGCTACGGCGTGGACAAACTCGCGCAGCGCCTCATCACCTGGGGCACGGGCATCTTCCTGGTCGCGGTCCCGCTGGACCTGATCAACCACCGGATCAACGGGCTCGACATCACCTCGTGGAGCCCCTCCCACCTGATGCTCTACATCGGCACGCTCTTCATGGTCTGCGGCGTGATCCGGGGCTGGTTCGTCCGGGCGCTCCCGGGGCGGACGCGAACGCTGGTCCTCGGCGGGCTCTTCGTGTTCCTCTTCGAGAACGTCTGGTTCCCGGCCCAGCACCAGGAGTACGGCGTGTACGCCATCGCCGCCTGGGACCGGGGGGCGCCGGAGGCCGAGCCGATCCTGATCCAGTTCGCCGCCGAGCAGATCGGGCTGCCGGTGAGCGACAGGGCCGTGGCGCTCCACTTCGCGCTGCCCGTCCCCGACCAGCTCTACCCGCTCTACGCGGCGATGGCCGCCCTCATGGTGGCCGTCTACGCCCGCGCGATGATCGGCCGGATGTTCTCCGCCACCGCCGTGATCGGCGCCTACATCGTCTTCCGCACCCTGATCTGGCCTCTCCTGGCCGTGGCCGACTTCCCGCGCTCGGCGATCCCGGTCTTCCTGATCGCCGGGGCGCTCGCCGTCGACCTGGCGTTCCTGATCAGGATGCCCGTGGTGAGGGCGCTGGTCGGCTCAGCCGGCGCCACCCTCCTCGTCGACCAGGCACTGCGCTTCCAGCACTCGATGTTCATGGCGCCGCCGCTGGTGCCCCCCACGACCATGCTGGTCGGGGGGGCCGGGCTCGCCGTCCTGTGGCTGGCCGCCGAATGGTCGTTCAGCCGTCACACGCTGCGGGCTCAGGACAGGGAGGCGCTGGTCAGCGCGACCGCGACCCCGTAGGCCAGTCCCATCACGGTGATCTCGGCCGCCGCCCACGCGACGACCGCCGTCGCCCGCCGCTCCGCGATGTGCGGCAGCAGGCGGAAGCGGATGTGGGCGGCGAACGGGATCAGCAGCGCCACGCACGCGACCTTGGCCACGACCAGCAGGCCGTACTCGTTCGTCAGCAGGGCCCCGGGCAGTTCCACGCCCGGGGTGAGGGCCATCGTGGCCAGGCCGTTCACCAGGCCGGAGAGGCCGACCACGACCAGCGCCAGGGTCGCCAGCCTGGAGAACGCCGGAAGCACCCGGGCCAGCAGCTCCCGGTCCGCGGCGACCAGCAGGACGACCGTGAGCAGGCCGCCGGTCCACGCCGCCGCGCCCATCACGTGCAGCTCCATCGAGATCATGATGGGGTCGTGCCAGACCGAGTCGACCGCGTGGCCGGTGACCGGGATCGGCAGCAGCCCGAAGAGGGCGATCACGATCCGCAGCTCGGCCGGCACCTTCTCGCCGTAGCGCACGGCCAGCAGCCCGATCCCGGCGTAGGACAGCGCGCAGGCGGCGCTGAAGAGCATGCCCTGCCCGGCGCCGACGCTGTCGACGTACTCGGCGATCATGCCCGGGGTGGGGAGCCGCCCGGGGTTCAGCTCGGCCGTCTGGAACACGATGACGACCAGCGCCAGCAGCGCCCACGCCCAGGCGAAGGTCACGGCCATCGGCCGGGCCCGGCGCATCACCGGCTCGGTGCGGTCGGGGTCGTCGAACCCGAGCAGCTTCGGCAGCAGGCTGAGCCCGACCACCGCCACCGCCGCCAGGTCCAGCAGCACCCGCAGCACCGGCAGCCCGTACTCCACCAGCGGTCCGGGGATGGCGATCCCCGGCACCGCCTCCTGGGGGGCGAGCGCCGTCGCGACCAGCACGGCCAGCACGGCCGCGGACACGAGCCCGCCGACCACCAGCCTCCTGGCGGTGCCGGCCTCGGCGGCCCGCTCGACGGTCACGGTCATCCCGTGCCCCCCTGCTCCCTCGTACGGCGCATCGCCACGACGGTGGCCCCGCCCAGCAGGACGATGGAGCCCGCGATCCACAGCACGGCCATCCCGGCCCCGCCGTTCTGCGCGGCCTCGGCGGCCTGGGCACCCAGATCGGGCTCCTGCGGCGCGGCGGCGGAGACCACCGGGGCGGAGGTGGTGGGCGCCTGAGCGGAGCCGCCGGAGCCGCCCCGGCCGGGGGCGGTCAGGGTGAAAGTGATCTTGCTGGAGACCGGGTGGCCGTCGGAGGAGAGGATCCGGTAGCCGACCGCGTACACCCCGGCGGGGCCGAGGGGCCTCACCGCGACGCTGACCTTCGCCCTGTCGACGACGGTCTTCCCGTCCTCCCACCGCGTGCCGTCCGGGCCGATCACGCTGATCTGCGCGAAGCCCTGCCGGACGGGCTGGTCGAAGGTGAGTGTGATCTTCTCGGGCCCGGTGGCCAGCTCGGTACCGTCCTTGGGGTCGCTGCTGATCAGCACGTTGTGGGCCTGCGTCAGCACGTTGTGGGCCTGTGCCGGGGCGACCGCGCCGAGCAGCGCGGCGGACGCGAGCAGCAGGACCGTGAGTAGCCGCCTCACCGGTCGTGGCCTTCCTTTGGGATCGTCATGACGAAGGACATGCTCCCACCCCGGCCTCCCGCCCGGGAATCGCGCTCGCGCGGGTCACCCGCGTCCTCGCCCGCGTCCCCGCCCGGGGTCACGTCCCGGGCAGGGGCCCGGGGACTTTTCCGCGGGGGGCGGGGGCCCGGTGAACGGAGTCAATGACTAAGAGGATGACAAGCATTCAAAAAATGAAGAATATGGTGAGTTATCTGGTAAAAGCCCTTGAGGGATAGTTTGTTTAGATTTATCGGGCTGGAAAACAACCCTGAAACCTTGACGAATTCGGCACGTGATCCTTAGCCTCGCTTAAAGCAGCGTTACCGATTCGCCGCGCTCGCGCACGGCAGGGGCGGCAGAGAAGGCGCCATTCGCCCGCGCCGGTGTCGGGTCGCGGGCCTTCCCGATGGAAACGCCGCGCCGGGCACGAGATCCCTGGACGGATGCTCGTCATCGACGCCCTGCTCGGGAACCGGTCGGGAAAAGTCAGCACAAGGGAGCCGTGGGGCCATTTCGAGGCCGCCGCGACAGGCCGGACGGAAGGCACCTGAAATGTCGATGTCGCTGGTACACGGCCGGGAACCGGTACACGGCCGGGAAAGGGCGTCCCGCGCGGGCGCCGTCGAAGAGATCGGCCGGACCCGATGACGGCCGGCCCCGCGCGGCTCGGCGCGACGTCCGTGGAGTTCACCGGGTCGCGGGGCGGCGAGTCGCCGCTCAGCTGGGGTCAGCTGGCCATCTGGCGGCTCACCCGGTGGCTGGACGACGACGACCCGTACTTCAACATGCCCTGGGTGCTGCCCGTCTACGGCAGGCGCGACCTCGACGCCGTCCTGCGGGCGCTGCGCGCGCTCGTCGAGCGGCACGAGACGCTGCGGACGACGTACGAGGAGACGCCCGGCGGGCTGGTCCAGCGCGTGGCGCGCCAGGGCCGGTTCACCGTCGAGACGTACGACGCCGGGGAGGCCAGGCCGCTCGCCGCCGCCAGGGAGCTCTCCGTCCGGCTGGCCGCCACCGCGTTCGACTACGCGGCCGACCTGCCGTTCCGCTGTGCCGTCGTGACCGCCGACGGCCGTCCCAGGACGGTGGCCCTCACCCTGTCCCACCTGGCCGTGGACGGCGGGGCCCTGGAGGTGCTGGCGCGCGACTGGCGGGACCTGCTCGCCGGTGGCGAGATGGCCGCTCCCGGCTGGCAGCCGATGGACCAGGCCGCCTTCGAGCGCGAGGGGGCCGGCGCCGCCCGCGGCGAGCGGGCGCTGCGTCACTGGCGCGCGGTCCTGGAGCGGGCGCCCCTGAGCATGTTCGACTTCCCCCGGACGACGCCGGAGGAGCCGCGGTTCGTCAAGGTCGGCATGGAGTCGGCCGCCACCGCGGCGGCGGCCGAGGCGCTGGCGGCGCGCTGGTCGGTCAGCACGGCCAGCGTGCTGACCGCGGCGAGCGCGGTGCTGCTGAGCGCGCTCACCGGCCACCGCGAGGTGGTCATGCAGCTCATCGTGGCCAACCGGCACGACCCCCGGGTCGCCGCCATGGCGGGCAGCGCCGTACAGGACGGGATCTTCCTTCTCGGCCTGCCGGACGGAACGTTCGCGGACGCCGCCCGCGCCGGGCACCGGCAGGCGCTGACCGCCTACCGGAACGCGCACTACGACCCGTACCGGATGATGGCGCTGCGCGAGGAGATCGGCCGCGAGCGCGGGCGGCCCGTGGACCTGTCGGCCTACTTCAACGACACGAGGGCCGTCGGCCACTGGCCCCACCTGCCCGCGGTCGAGCCACCGGGCGACCCCGCCGCGATCGCCGCCCTCACCGGGCGGACCAGGACCTTCCACGTCGGATCCTGGCCGGAGGTGGACGCCACGGCCCTGTTCGCCACCGGCACCGCCACCGACACCTGCGAGCTGTACCTGATGGCCGACACCGCCTACCTGCCGCGTCCCACGGCCTACGCGCTGCTGCGCGGGCTGGAGACCCTGCTGGTCGCCTCCGTGGCCGGGGACGTCCCGCTCGACGAGGTCGCCGGGCTGTGCGGCATCGTCCCGGTCGAGCGCCCCGTCACCCGGCCCGGCGGCGGGGACGGGTCCTCCGCCGGCGCTTCCGGCGTGCGTCCGGCGGCCCCCCGACTGTGATGATCCGGTGACGTCCGGGGGCTGTCGGCGGGGGAGGGGAACGGCGTAACATCCGGGCACGTCTCACACGGTCGGGCGCTTGTTCGGAACCGTGGGCGCGGAGTCGCCGAGTCGCGAGGATGCGGAGTCGCGAGGACGCGGAGTCGCGAAGGCGCGAAGGCGCGAAGGCGCGGAGTCGCGGAGTCGCGGAGTCGCGAAGGCGCCGAGCCGCGGAGACGTCGAGTCGTGAGGATTCCGAACCGTGGAGATGCGAGGTCCCATGAGCGTCGCCCAGCCCGTTCCCGACCCGCGGGCGGCGCTCGCCGAGCCGACACGCAGGGTGGGGCCCTGGTGGGTGGCCGGCATCTCGCTGGCCAACCTGGCGCTCTGGATGGCCTATTTCGGGCCGCTCCAGGTGCTGCTGCCCTCGCAGGTGGCGTCGATCGACCCGGTGGGCAAGGAGGGGTCGCTGGCACTGGTGACCGGGGTGGGGGCCGCCGTCGCGATGCTCCTCAACCCGGTCGCCGGAGCGTTGTCCGACCGTACGGCCGGACGGTTCGGGCGCAGGCATCCGTGGTCGCTGGGCGGGGCGCTGGTCGGTGCCGGGGCACTGGTCCTGCTGGCGGGCCAGGGCTCGATCCTCGGCGTGGCGGCCGGATGGTGTCTCGCGCAGGCCGGGCTCAACGCGATGCAGGCCGCGCTCGGCGCGGGGGTGCCCGACCACGTTCCGGTCGGCCAGCGGGGTGAGGTCTCGGGCTGGATCGGGATTCCCCAGTCGCTCGGGGTGGTGCTCGCCGTGGTCCTGGTCACCATGGTCGCCACCACCACCGAATCCGGATATTTCCTGATAGCGGTGCTGATCCCGCTCTGCGTGCTCCCCTTCGTCCTCACCACCCACGACCCCCGCCTGGCGGTCAGGCCGCCCTTCGAGCTCCGGGCCTTCCTGAGGGGGTTCTGGATCAGCCCTCGCAGCCACCCCGACTTCTTCTGGGCCTGGCTGACACGCTTCCTGATGCAGCTGGGCAACGCCGTCGCCACGCTCTACCTGCTGTACTTCCTCACCGACGCGGTCGGCTACGAGCGGCTCTTCCCCGGCGAGAAGGCCGAGGACGGCCTGCTCGTGCTGATCCTGATCTACACCGCGGCCGTCGTGCTCACCACCGTCGTCGCGGGTGTGGTCTCCGACAGGCTCGGCCGTCGCAAGGCGCTCGTCACGGTCTCCGGCCTGATCAGCGTGATCCCCGCGGTGATGCTCGCGTTCTGGCCCCAGTGGCCGGTGGCGACGGCCGGCGCCGCGATCATGGGGGTCGGCTTCGGCATCTACCTCTCGGTCGACAACGCCCTGGTCACCCAGGTCCTGCCCGCCGCCGAGGGGCGTGCCAAGGACCTCGGCGTCATCAACATCGCCAACTCCGGCCCTCAGGTGCTCGGCCCTGTCATCGCCGGTCCCATCGTGGCCGGTCTCGGTGGCTACCCCGTCCTCTACATGACCTCGGCGGCCCTCGCCCTCCTGGGCGCCGGTCTCGTCTGGAAGATCCGCTCGGTCCCCTGAGCGTCCGGCTCCCGGCGCTCACCCCGCGGAGGGGCCGGCCGGAAGAGCCGGTGAAGGTATGAGGTCCCTCGTGCCGGTGTGGCGTCCTTTACTCAGCGTTGTATCCATGCCACTCCCGATCCGATCGGTGACCTCCCGGTCGCTGCGGGTGATGGAACCCTTCGGGTATGGCAGTGGTAGCTCCCCGGCCCGTCCTGGGAATCGTGCTCCTGATCTTCGTCAGCGCCGCATGGGGATCGGCTTTCCCGCTGATGAAGGACCTCATCGTCCGTATGCCCGTGGCGGACCTTCTTACCGAGCGGTACGGCATCGCCACCCTCGTACTGCTCGTTCTCCGCCCGAAAAGCCTGCGGGGGCTGTCGGAGAGCACCTGGCTGACCGGCATCCTGCTCGGTCTGCTGTTCGGCGTGGGCCAGACGGCCCAGGCGGTCTCGCTGCACGATCTGCCCTCGTCGGTCTCGGGGTTCACGGTCGGCTCGTACGTGGTCATCACCCCGGTTCTCGGGCTGCTCCTGCTCGGGGCCAGGACCTCGGTCCGCGTCTGGGCGGCGGTGGCGCTGGCCATGGCCGCGATGACCGCGTTCACCCTGATGAGGGGGGCCGAGGGTGACATCGCCCTGCCCGCGCTGGCCGCCACCCTGCTGTCGGCGGTCCTGTACGCGGTCCACACGCTGGTGCTCGGCAACTCCGCCGAGGCGCGGCAGAACGCCTACGCGGTCACGGTGATCCAGCTGGGCACCATCGCCGTCATGACGGGGGTCCTCGCCGCGCCGGACGGCCTGACCCCGCCCTCGACGCCGGGTGACTGGGCGATTCTCGGCCACCTGTCGATCGTGGCCTGCGCCCTGGGTTTCCTGGCCCGCTCCTGGGGTCAGGTCCACGTCTCGCCGGTGTCCGCCGCGGTGATCCTGTCGGCCCAGCCGCTCTGGGTGACCGCACTCGCCGTGGCGCTGTACGGGGAGCCGCTCACCATGGGCGTCTACCTCGGCGGTGGGCTGATCGCCCTCGCCATGCTCCTGGTCGTACTGCCCAAGGGGCTGTTCAGCTCAGTTCGGCGGGGGAGAGACCCAGTTCCGCCGCCGCGGCCGTCCGGATGAACGCGGTCATCCGCGCCCGCGAGAGCACCCGCCGATGCACCGTCACCTGCGTGGACAGGCCGTCGATGAGGGACATGACCCGCCAGGTCGCGCCCTCGGAATCCGCGCAGGTGAAGATCCCCGCCGCCACGCCGTCGTCGATGATCGCGCGGAGGGCGTCCTTCCATCGCAGGTCGATCCTGCGGGACATCTCCTCGAGCTCGGCGTTGCGCATCGACTCCGCCCAGGCGTCGATCCACAGGGCCCATGACTTGGACTTCCCGCTGGGCGGATAGAACCTGAGCAGAGCTCGCAGCCGTTCGAGCGGGGAGCCGCCCGACTCCTCCACCTTGACGAGCGCGTCCAGGTCGAGCTGGGCGGCGTAGGAGAAGGCCTGGGCGAACAGCTTCTCCTTGGTCTCGAAGTGGTAGAAGAGCAGCGCCTGGCTGACACCGGCCGCCTGGGCGATGTCAGCGGTCCGCGTGTGACCGAACCCTTGAGCCGCGATGACATCGCAGGCGGTCCGGAGCAGATCTTCACGACGTAATCGCCCAAATCCCCTTGCCACAAGGGAACACTAGCGGTTCACGATTCGCCGTCCGGGGCAGGGGGCGGGGCCGGCGACCCGCTGTAGGCCCCGCGCCCGCCGCCCCCGGCCCGTCTCCGCCACCGGGTCCTAGAGGGTGATCCATTCGGTGGAGGTGGTGACCTCGTCGAGGACGGAGGGGAGGGGGTCGACGCCGATGCCGGGGGCGGTGGGAACGGTGAGGTGGCCGTCGTCGAGTTCGAAGGGCGGGGTGAGGTCGGTGGTGTAGTAGCGGCGGGAGGCGGAGGTGTCGCCGGGCAGGGTGAAGCCGGGCAGGGCGGCGAGGGCGAGGTTGGCGGCGCGGCCGATGCCGGTCTCGAGCATGCCGCCGCACCAGACGGCCAGGCCGTGGGCGCGGGCGAGGTCGTGGATGCGGCGTGCTTCGAGGTAGCCGCCGACGCGGCCGGGTTTGATGTTGATGATGGAGCAGGCGCCCAGGGTGATGGCGGCGGCGGCGTGGGCGGCCGATTCGATGGATTCGTCCAGGCAGATGGGGGTGGTGATCTTCTTGGCGAGGTGGGCGTGCTGCAGGAGGTCGTCGTGGGCGAGGGGCTGTTCGATGAGCAGCAGGTCCAGGGGGTCGAGTTTGGCCAGGTGGGGGGCGTCGGTGAGGGTGTAGGCGGCGTTGGCGTCGACCTGCAGGGCCAGGTCGGGGCCGAAGTGCTCGCGGACGGCGCGGGTGGGGGCCAGGTCCCAGCCGGGGGCGATTTTGAGTTTGACGCGCCGGTAGCCCTCGTGCAGGTACGCGGTGATGGTCTCGAGGAGGTGGTCGATGGTGGGCATGATGCCGATCGAGACGCCGGCGGGGACGCGGTCGGTGGCGGCGCCGAGGTAGGTGGCCAGGGATTGGCCGCCGGTGCGCAGCTGGGCGTCCAGGACGGCGGCTTCCAGGGCGGCTTTGGCCATGCGGTGGCCCTTGAAGGGGTGCAGGGCGCGGTTCACGCCGTGGGCGTCGGTGCGGGTGGGCAGGGCGGGGATGAGGAAGCGGCGCAGCACGTCGGCGGCGGCGTCGACGTACTCGGGGGAGTAGAGGGGGTCGGACATGGCCACGCACTCGCCCCAGCCCTCGGCGTCGGGGGTGACGACGCGCACCAGCAGCACGTCGCGTTCGGTCTGGGTGCCGAAGGAGGTGCGAAACGGGGCGACCAGCGGCATCGCCACCCGCCGCAACTCGATACCGGTGATCCTCACGCGTCTCTCTTTCCTTCGCCGTGCGATGTCCCGCCGCTTCCTCCGCCGTGCGATGTCCCGCCGCGGCGGGACCCGTCACGCCGGTCGCGGTGGTCGTAGGGGGTTTCGCCTCCGGGGTGCGCCGCTCGGTGCCCGGGCCACCTGTCGTTCACCGTTCCGTTCCCCTCCGGGAGGCGCCGCCCGGCGCCCGGACCGTCCGTACCGGCCGGGGTCGTCATCCGGTCCCCCTCCGGTGGTGCCCCTCGCCGGGCTCGTTCAAGCGGGCCTGCCCAGCTGGGCGCGGAACAGCCGGTGCACGTTCCCTCCGATGATCTTCACGATCTCCTCGTCGGCGAAGCCGTGCTTGAGCAGGGCGTCGGTGACCAGGGGCAGCCCGCTCGGACCCGACAGTCCCGGCAGGGCCGCGAAGGGATCGACGCCGTAGTCCATCTCGCAGCACGGGGGAGTCACGTCGTGCATGACCTCGCGGACGAAGTCGGGCCCGAGCCCCACGTGGTCGATGCCGCCGACGCTCGCGATGTGCGCGATGTGGTCCACCAGCCGGTCCACGGTGTACTCGGCCGGGTCCTCCGAGAGGAAGGCCGCCAGGAAGTTGACGCACACCACGCCCCCGGTCGCGGTGACCGCGCGGATCTGGTCGTCGGTGAGGTTGCGGTGGTGGTCGCGCAGCGCGCGGGCCGAGGAGTGGGTGGCCATCACCGGCCGGGTCGCCAGCTCCAGCACGTGCTCCACCCCGGAGGCACCCAGGTGAGAGACGTCGAAGATCATGCCGAGGCGTTCCATCTCCCGTACCGTCTCCACCCCCGCCGCGGTGAGCCTGCTGCCGGTGGCGTCCTCGCCGCTGCCGTCGGCCAGCGCCGTACGGCCCCAGTGCGCGATCGAGGCGACCCGGACGCCGAGCCGGTGCAGCGTCGGCACCAGCTCGACGGCGGCGTCCAGGCCCGGCATGCTCTCCAGCGCCAGGACCAGGGCGATCCGGCCCTCGGCGAGCGCCTCGTCGATCTGCGTCCCGTCCAGGCAGAGGCGTACGGCGTCGGCGTTGCCCTCGGCCAGCACGTGCGCGCACTCGATCATGCGAAGGGTCTGCCGGAGCGCGCCCTCGGGACGGTACTGGCCGTCGATGAAGACCGGCAGCACCTGGAGGTTCACCCCTCCCTCGCGCAGCTGGGGCAGCCAGCGGTCACGGAAGAAGGACGCCCACCGGTGCGGGGGCCTGGCGGTGACGGCCATCAGCAGGTCGTTGTGGGTATCGGCGACCACGGAGTCGCTGTGGAGGTCGGCGGACACGGGCGGGCCCTTCTGCGCGGACGGCTCTCGTTCGCCACGACGGTACCGGCACCCCGGCCCATCCCGTGCTTCCGCGCCGCCTCGTCTCCCTGGGTCTCCCCGGGTCTTTCTGGGTCTTCCTGGCTTCCGTACGGGGACCCTCGGCTTCCGTGCGAGGGTTTCCCGGCTTCCGTACGAGGATGTGGACCGGCGCGCGCGCCTTTCCGGCGGGGACGGGGTCAGCGCGCGAAGCGGAAGGCCTCCGGACGCGGGGCCCTGGTGATGCGGCGGTAGGTGGTCGCGGTTCCCGGCCAGTTGTTGGTCACCCGGCCGGACGCGTTCTTGTACCAGCTCGTGCAGCCCGCCTGCCAGACCATGCCCTCCATGGCCCGGCCGAGGCTCCGCCGCCAGGTGGCCATCGCCTCCGGCCGGACCTCCATCGGCCCGCGCGAGGCCAGGTGCGGCAGGCAGCCCATGACGTACCGGACCTGGCATTCGATCATGAAGACGATCGAGTTGTGGCCGAGGTTGGTGTTGGGGCCGTACAGCAGGAACAGGTTGGGGAAGTGCGGCACGGCGATGCCCAGGTACGCCTCCGCGCCGTCCTTCCACTCCTCGGCCAGCTGCCGTCCCCCGCGCCCGGTGACCTGGATGGGGGCCAGGAAGCCGGAGGTCTCGAAGCCGGTCGCGTAGACGATGACGTCGGCCTCGCGGAGTCCGGCGGCGGTCTCCACGCCGCCGGGGACGATCCGGGTGATCCCGTCGGTGACGACGTCCACGTCGGGGCGGGTCAGCGCGGGATAGAAACCGCTGTCGATGACGACCCGCTTGCAGCCGACCGGGTAGCCGGGGGTCAGCTTGGCCCGCAGCAGCGGGTCGGGGACCTGCTCGCGCAGATGCCCCAGGGCCCGCTTGCGCAGCAGGTCCGTGCTCCAGCCTCCGGCCAGGGCCGGGTAGAGGGTGTTCTCCGTGTACCGGTAGAGCCACTCGCGGTATGCGCGCTGCAGGAACGGCGCGAGGCGGAAGGCCATCCGCGCACGAGGGCCGAAGACGGCGTCCGGCTTGGGGATCACCCAGTTGGGGGTCCGCTGGAAGACGTCCAGGTGCCCGGCCACCTCGGCCACCCTCGGGATGAGCTGCGCCGCCGACGACCCGTTCCCGATCACGGCCACCCGCCTGCCCGCCAGGTCGACGGAGTGGTCCCAGCGCGCGGAGTGGAAGGCCGCTCCGCTGAATGACGACATTCCCGGAATGTCGGGTAATTGGGGCCGGTTCAGCTGTCCCACGGCCGACACCACCACGTCGAACAGCTCCTCCCCGGCCGTCGTACGGACCCGCCATTTGCCCAGCGACTCGTCGAAGGCGGCGGCGGTGACCGCGGTGTTCAGCCGGATGCGGGGGCGCAGGCCGTACTTGTCGGCGCATTCCTCCAGGTAGCGCAGGATCTCCGGCTGCTCGGGATAGCGGCGCGTCCAGCTGGAGTATCTCTCGAAGGAGAATGAGTAGAGGTGCGAGGGGATGTCGCAGCCCGCCCCCGGATAGGTGTTGTCACGCCAGGTTCCCCCGACGTCGGGCCCCTTCTCGAAGACCGTGTACGAGCGGATGCCGGCCTTCTCCAACCGGATGGCCATGCACAGCCCGCCGAATCCGGCACCGATGATCGCGACGTTAGGCCTCATGCGCACGCCCTCCGGGTGTCAGTGTCCACTTACGCTAGGCGATCTACCGGCGCAGGGAAAGCCGCCGGGGAAGCCACCGTGGAGGTCTCTGTGGAGGTCGCCGCGAACGCCGGTGCGGAAGCCACCGTGACGAGCTCTCCGGGGGAGGCCGATAGTCTGCGCACGTGCCTACGCTTGCCGACATCGTCACAGAGCTGGAGTCCCGTTACGACCCGAGATGGGCGGAGTCGTGGGACGCGGTCGGGCTCGTCTGCGGGGATCCCTCCGCCGAGGTGCGCAGGATCCTGTTCGCGGTCGACCCGGTGGCCGTCGTCGCCGAGGAGGCCCTCGACTGGGGTGCCGACCTCGTCGTCACCCACCACCCGCTCTACCTGCGCGGCACCACGAGCGTCGCGGCCACCACCTTCAAGGGCCGGCTGGTCCACACGCTGATCAAGAACGACATCGGGCTCTTCACCGCCCACACCAACGCCGACGTCGCCGACCCCGGCGTCTCCGACGCGCTCGCCCGCGCCGTCGGCCTGACCGGCCCGCTCGTCCCCCTCAGTCCCGCCGCCGACGACCCCCGGCGCGGCCTGGGCCGCGTCGGCTCGTTGCCGGCCCCCGTCTCCCTCGCCGAGTTCGCCCGGCTGGCCGCGCGCGGGCTCCCCGCCACGGCGGGCGGCCTGCGGGTCGCCGGAGATCTCGACCGCCCCGTCCAGCGGATCGCGGTCAGCGGGGGATCGGGGGACTCCCTCCTCGGCACGGCCCGCGCCGCCGGGGTGGACGTCTTCCTCACCGCCGATCTGCGCCACCACCCGGCCAGCGAGTTCATGGAGGCCTCCGGCGGCCCCGCGCTGATCGACGCGGCCCACTGGGCCACCGAATGGCCCTGGCTCGCCGACGCGGCACACCATCTCGCGTCCGCGTCGGCCGCCAGGGGGATTACTGTTGAGACGCGCGTATCCGAGACGGTCACGGACGCCTGGAACACAACAGCAAAGTGCGAGGATTTCACGTGAAAGCAGCCCCTGCGGCCCAGAAGCGTCTGCTTGACCTGGCCGAAATCGACTCCGCCATCGACCGGCTGGCCCATCGCCGCCGTACCCTGCCCGAGCTGGCGCAGATCGACGAGCTCTCCGGGCGCATCGCCCGCATCGCCACCCAGGTGATCGCCGCCGAGACCGAGTCCGGCGACCTCGCCCGCGAGCAGAGCAAGGCCGAGGCCGACGTCGACTCGGTCCGCACCCGTGCCGAGCGCGACCAGAAGCGCCTCGACTCCGGCCAGGTGTCCTCTCCCAAGGACCTGGCCAGCCTCCAGTCCGAGATCGTCTCCCTGAAGCGCAGGCAGGGCGATCTGGAAGAGGTCGTGCTGGAGATCATGGAGCGCCGCGAGGCGGCCGACGGGCAGGTCGCCAGGCTCGTCGCCGAGCGCGACGAGCTCGCGGGCACCCGCGGCACCGCCGAGGACCGCAGGGACGCGGCCTTCGCCGAGATCGACAAGGAGAGGGACGAGTTCCAGGGCAAGCGCGCCGGGGTCGCCGAGGACATCCCCGCCGACCTGCTCACCCTCTACGGGAAGCTCAAGGAGCAGTTCGGGGTGGGCGCCGCGATGCTCCAGGGAGCCCGCTGCCTCGGCTGCCGCACGAGCCTGTCCATCGCCGAGATCAACCGGATCAAGGCCGCCTCCCACGACGAGGTCATCCGCTGCGAGGAGTGCCGCCGGATCCTCGTCCGTACCGCCGAGTCCGGTCTGTGAGCCCTGTGAGCTCCGTGACCTCGTACGTCATCGAGGCCGACGGCGGCTCGCGGGGCAACCCGGGCCCGGCGGGTTACGGCGCCGTCGTCAAGGACGCCGCCGACGGCCAGGTGCTGGTCGAGACCGCCGCGTCGATCGGCACCCAGACCAACAACGTCGCCGAGTACCGCGGGCTCATCGCGGGCCTGACCTCCCTCCTCGATCTCGCCGGCGACGGCGCGAAGGTCGAGGTCAGGATGGACTCCAAGCTGGTCGTCGAGCAGATGGCCGGCCGCTGGAAGATCAAGAACGAGGGCCTGCGCCCGCTCGCCCTGGAGGCCGCGGCCCTCGCCAGGCGCCTCAAGGTGACCTGGCGCTGGATCCCCCGCGAGAAGAACAAGGACGCCGACCGCCTGGCCAACGAGGCCATGGACGCCGCCGCCAAGGGCCGTGCCTGGACCCTCTCGGGTTCCTCCGCCGCCGTCACGAAAGCGCCCGGTGGCCGGGTCTCCGGAGGCGGCGCCCCCGATGGCGGCGCCTCCGGAAGTCGAGCCTCGGAAAGCGGCGCCTCCGGTGGCCGAGCCTCTGGAGGCGGCGTCTCCGGTGGCCGGGCCCTTGACAGCGGTGCTCTCGAGAGCGGCGCCTCAGGAAGAGGCGCTTCCCAAAGCGGTTCCCCCGCCGGCCGCACCGCTCCCGCCGGTCCTGCCGAGGACCTCCTTCTCTTCGACACCGGTGATCTCGACACCGGTGACCTCGGCGACGGCGCTCCCGGCGCCGGCGACCTCGGGGCCGGTGACTCCGGCGGTGACGGGGCCGGTGGCGGGACCGCCACGCGCGAACGAGCGGGCCTGGCCACCCCCACGGGTACGGGCACCGGCTGGCGTTCGCCCACCTCCGTCGCGACCTCGCTGTACCTGCTCCGGCACGGTGAGACGCCCCTCTCCGTCGAGCGCAGGTTCTCCGGGCTCGGCGACCCCGAGCTCACGCCCAACGGCGTCGCCCAGGCCGAGGCCGCCGCGGTGAAACTCGCCGGGAAGCCGTACGACATCCAGGTGATCGTCAGCTCGCCGCTCAGGCGCGCCCGCGCCACCGCGGAGATCATCGCGGCCCGGGCCGGGCTTGAGGTCGTCGTCGAGGAGGGTCTGCGGGAGACCGACTTCGGAGACTGGGAAGGCCACACGTTCACGGAGATCCAGCGCCGCTGGCCCGACGAACTCGCCGCGTGGCTGGCGGACCCGTCCGCCGCGCCGCCGGGTGGGGAGAGTTTCGGGGAGGCGGCGCGGCGGGTCCAGGCGACCGGGGACATGCTGATCGAGCGGTACGAGGGCAAGGCGGTCCTCGCCGTCTCCCACGTCACGCCGATCAAGATGCTGCTGCGGTTCGCGCTGCTCGCTCCCCTCGGCGCGCTGTACCGCATGCATCTCGACCTGTCGGCCCTGTCCCTGATCGAGTATTACGCCGACGGTCCGGCGGTGGTGAAGGCGTTCAACGACACCTCGCACCTGCGCTGAACCCGCGGTCTCACGTCCACGACAGACCCCGGCCACGGAGGCGGTGGAGCACCACCCGTCCTCCACCGCGTTCTCCACCGTGTCCTTCATGGAGTCCTTCGCCGTGGCCTGGGTCCTCGTGGCGTGCGGAAGCGGTCGTCCCGCCGGTCGTCGGTGCTCTCATCGGTCCCTCCGGTGCTCGTCCGTTCCGTCTCGCTTGATCCATATTCCAGCGCGGACGACTTGCCGCTCGGTTGGAGTCCGCTTGGGAGCCGTTAGGCTTGGAACACGGCGGACGAGCCGGCCGGGCGGCCGCGTCGGGTCTCTTCTGAGACCCGCCGAGGAAGGTCCGGGCTCCACAGGGCAGGGTGGTCGGTAACGCCGACCCGGGGTGACCCGCGGGAAAGTGCCACAGAGAACAGACCGCCTCGTCGTGAGACGAGGTAAGGGTGAAACGGTGGTGTAAGAGACCACCAGCGCCCACGGTGACGTGGGCGGCTCGGTAAACCCCACCCGGAGCAAGGTCAAGAAGGGGCGCTCTCCGGAGCGTCCCGCGCGCGACGCTTGAGGGCTGCCCGCCCGATGCCGCGCGGGTAGACCGCTTGAGGCCGACGGCAACGTCGGCCCTAGATGGATGGTCGCCCCTTCACGCGAGTGAAGGACAAAACCCGGCCTACAGGCCGACTCGTCCGCCCTTTTCTGCTCTGACCTGCGGTGGAGCCTTCGCTGGGCAAGATCAAAGCGGCCGGAGGGCACATTGGGGGCACATTCATGTGAGCCAGCCCGCCGCGGCGAAGGCGTGATCCAGGGCCATGCGAGCTCGCTCGGACGCCTCTGGGACCAGATGCCCGTAGAGATCCACGGTCGTGGTGATGGACTCGTGCCCGAGCCACCGGGACACCTCGGAGATGGGTACGCCCTCGGCGAGCGCCGTACTGGCGAAGGTGTGCCGAAGATCGTGGAACGTCATGTCCGCCGGTACCCCCGCTGAGAAGATCGCGGGCTTCAGGATGTCCGGTCCATGACTGCCACGTCTTTGGAAATCCCTTCTTATGAGCGGCTGGGATGGCGAATGAGCGATTGCGCATGGTGTTGACGGGGCGGGAACTGAATTGTGCCCAGATACATCGAAGCCCCAACAATACCGAAGCAATTCAATTCCGCGCTGTCCTGCTCGGACTGGAGCCGTATTTAGTACCGTGTCAGGCGATCAGTGGGCTGACGCCCAGGGCGCGAACCAGCCTGCGATAGTCGTAGCCGCCGTCGGCGGAGTCGGCCACGCTCCTACGCACCGCTGGGACGGCCTCCAACAGCGGTATCCGCTGAATGTCAACTCCAGCTACTGCAATTATTGTAGTCCAGTGACTTGGTTTCTCCTTCAGCGCTGATCCGGATTCAGCCAGAACTGAAAAAAGTAGGATTCAAAGTGTTCGTCGATGTCTGACGTTTGATCGGAGGCCGAAGATTGGATTCGATACGCTCTTACGATCCACTTTGAATTCCTGCTGCCAAGATCGAAACTTGGATGCTCTTCCTCGGAACCCATCATTTCCTCAAGCTGGACCTGCCCTGAGCTTGAGTAGAAGGAATATTCAGCAACTTCTGATTCCAGAAGTTCAAGGCTGGGGGGCGCCGCACTCCACAACTGCAGCGTGCAGACTGTGGTATGCATGTTATGCATACTCTGAACCATCAACATATTGTCAGATGTCGTCAGCCATGCTCCCGGATCCGTCTCCTTGTTCCATGAGGACGAGAAAGCCTCGGCATCCGTATCCTCTGCCCCTTCGGGGTCAATGATGGAAAATTCGCCGTATTCCACAAGGACGGCGTCTTCGAGAGCGGAAATGAGAGTCGTCACTGCCTGCCTACTTCGGAGCATTTGGAATTACCTGAAGTAAAATTTAAAAGCATGCAACACTTAGGAAGACGATAGGGCTGATCGCGACTTTATCACATGGGTAGCCGGGCTGCAATTAACCGGTCCTGGCAGCCGGTTGGCCGAGGGAGAAGTGGTCCAGAAGTACGCGTAGGTGGGCGGAGCGCAGGGTGCTCCGCCCACTCTGTAGCGACTATGAGGTTAACTAATCGAGAATCACGATGCCGAACGGGTCGTTGTCAAGGACCCTGTTGTTCTCATACCAGTATTTCAGCTGCCTGCCCCACGCCTGGTTTTGTGCTCCATTGATGAGGTCCACCGAATAGTTCCATGCAGGCTTGGCGAGCTTGGATCCTTCGTAGGTTGACGCCATCGGGAATTCGTCACAATTCTCTGCGGTATCGGGGAACTTCTTTACGTCTGTGACCCAACTCGATTTGATCTCCTTTCGACATGTTTTAACAGAGTTCTCATAGTTTTCCCTTCGCTTATCCGTGTTGACGAGGCGATGGAGGAATTTGTTCTCCGCTGGATCTCCCCAGGTTCCCGGGATGTCCTTTGACCCGCCAGCGGATTCTGGGAAGCTTGGCCCACCAAGCTTCGGGTAGGTGGTGTTTGGCTTTGTGAGTGCTTTCTTAATGTGAGCGACCTGTTCTGGCCACGGTTTCCCGGTCTTCGGATCAGTGTCCTTGCTACTGAGGAAGAGTCTGCGGATCAACCTCGGAATGATGCATCCGCCACTCTTGTACCACTTGATATAGGAGGTTGAATCGCAGCGCATCGAGAGGAATGAGATCTCACCTCCATGGGGTTTAGTCGGATCGTGCAGGCTCACGTGACCGTTCCCTGCGCGGGTGATGAAAATTCCTACTATATCTGTAGTGCAAGTAGAGAAGAAATTGGGGCCAGTGGTCCCGGTTGAGGGTGAATTGAACTTGTACCTCAACAACGTCGACGGCCATTCCGCGGCGCTCTTGCTGTGATAGAGATTCTTGGTCTGGGATGTCGGGTCGAGTTTACAGTGATCGGGAGTTGGGCTTCCTCCCGGTTTGATCTGCACAGCGATCGGGTTGTTGGCCGTGGTGCCCCAGTTGAGGAAATCGTAGATACGAATCTCAACATCCATGTCCCGGGTATTTTGATAGGTGTTTACGACTATGCCTACGGCGTAGCTTTGATATCCCACCGTCTTCCATAAGCCGCGAACCTTCTTTTTCTCCTTGCTGATGTACCTAGCCTCACCGCAATGAGAGAACCCGCTCGCCGGCATTACGTGGTAACGTTTTTCGGGATTATCTTCCCAATAATCCTCGCACAACGTCCAGTCGTATCGGGCCGGAAATGATTTGTTGGAGGGCGGCGCAGCCGATTTTGTCATGTTCGTTTCGGCCTTGCCGGGCCGGTCGCGAGCTGTGGCTGTCTGGCCGACTTCTCCTGCGATCGTAGCGATGTAGTCAGGCCAGAGGGCTTCTTGATAAAGCTGAACTTCGTCAAGCTGGCCGACCAATGAAGATCCTAGCGAGAGTGGACCCGCTGAGTTCCATGGCGCAAAGCTGATCACCTTCTCTTGGGCCAGCGTGCCATTCACATAGAGTGCAAGGGTTCGAGCCACTGAATCATAGGCCGCCGCTACATGGAACCACTCGTTGGCGGGCGACTCTATGCCGGACAGTACGCCCTCTGTGCTCGAATTTGGACTGTCGGCATTGGTGGCGGTGAATACCAAGCCATGATCCGGACTATTGCCGAGGCTGAAGGGGGATACGTTGGTGCCCTTTTGGTCGATGAGGGTGTAGTTCCCGTCCTTGTCGTTCCATCGCACCCATGCGGTGATTGTGAAGCTCTGATCAGTGCGAACAACGGGGCCGGCTGTCTGCGCGAGGGGTCCCTCACCCGACTGGTCCAAATCGATAGTGGTTTCCTGCCAAGGCGACCAAGCCGAGGCAGTGGTGGCCGAGACCGCGCGGGCCCGCCAGCGGATCTTCCATCCGTTGGTCAGATTCCCTGCCGGGACATTGACGACTGCTTGGCTGCCGGAGGCAGTCGCGGATGAGGCTCCTGCCCAAATCTGACCGATGCCCTGGTCAGGGGAGGCCGTGTCGTGCTCGATCTCGAACTCGCCGGTGAGGTTACCGCCGATCGAGTCAGTGACGGTGGCGGTCAGCTGTGGAGTGAGCGAGGTGGTGAAGATCTTTCCGTCGATCTCCTGGGAGGGATTGACATGCGGCGCGGTGACTGTCGGGTTGGAGTCTGGGTCGAGCACGTCGACGGTGACTTCCTGCCAAGCCGACCAGGCAGAGGTGGTGGTGGTCGAGATCGCGCGGGCCCGCCAGCGTACCTTCCAGCCGTCGGTCAGTTTGGCGGCTGGGACGGTGATGGTGGTCGTGCTGCCGGAGGCCACCGCGGGCGAGGTGCCGGTCCAGATCTGGCCGGTGCCCTGTCCGGTGGCGGTGGGGTCGTGCTCGATCTCGAACTGGCCGGTCAGAGTGCCGCCGATGGTGTCGGAGACGGTGCCTGCGAGTTGCGGGGTGAGTGAGGTGACCGTCGTGACACCACCTGAGTTCTGGGCAGGGGTGACGGTCAGGGCGCCGATGGCCGGGGCCGAGGCCGGGCCGGTGGTGGTGACGGTCAGCGTCGGCGGGCTGTTGAACTCGAAGGTGTCCTCCGAGGAGGGAAACACCCGGTAGTTGTTGACGTTGGTCTCGGTCGGTGACTGCAGCACCAGGCCGTGGTTGGCCGCGCCGCCGGCCCAGTCCTGGGCGATGGCGGTGACCGGCCACTCCAGCGCGGTGGGATCGGCACAGGCCGAGTCGTAAGCCGCCCTGTTGGTCTGGGCGTCCTCGGTGGTGGCGGTCGGTTTGTTGGCCCAGTGCAGGTTGTTCTCATCCCAGGCACTGGTCAGGCGACGCACTTGGATGCCTGCGCCGGCCGTGCTCCCGCAGGCCTGGGCGCCGATGTTCAGCAGTGACAGCTTGGCATCGCTCACCGGGGCGCCGGTCAGGCCGGCGGTGTCGAAACGCAGGTGTACCCGGTACTTCAGGTTGCCGGCCTGGGTACCGGCCACCATGAACGCACTGGTCGGGTCGGCCGGCCCGTCGGCGTCGTTGATGGAGGAGACCTCCACGTCGTGGTTGAACGGCAACGTGGTCGTCGGATCCACCCGCACCGGATACTTCGTGGCCGGGTCGGATAAAAATGCGTGGTCGGGCTTGAGCACCAGCTCGGTCCGGCCATCCGTAGCGACCACGTCAGTGGCGATCTTCGCGTGCCTGGCCCGCGGAAGACGGCCCTGGGCCGGGCGGGCTCCTGCGGAGGCGTCCCACATCACCGGTTGCGGCGCCGAGGCGACGAGCTTGTCGCCCTTACGCTTGTCCGTGCCGGTCATACCGGCCTTGATGTCGGTGAGCAGCAGGCGTCCGCCCTCACCCTTGGACAAGGTCAGGCCCTCGGTCTGCACGCCGATGCGGATCTCCAGCGGTTTGGCGGGCCGCTCGCGCAGCACCACATCATGCCGGAACCCGGTGGGCAGTACGGTGACCACCAGGTCGGCACCCTTCCCTGCCGCGTCGGTGTAGGTGGCCACGCTGTCCTTGACAGTCGGCCTGGGCAGTGCGGTTGGCCAGATCAACGCGTACCGTCGCCCGTCGGTGGCCATCCTCACGAACGCGCCGGTACCGCCGGTGGAGATCTCCACATCAGCCTTGGCGTCGATCGCCTTGGCTTTCAACACCCCGTCCCGCTCGGCCAGGGTGGTGTCGATCGGCACCCATGTGCCGTTCTGCTCGGTGCGCACCGGACCCGCGGCAATCTCCGTCTTGAACGTCTTCCCGTCCGGTTGCGCATAGGTGACGCTGGTCGCAGTCGTCTCATCAGCGACCTCTACCGGCGTGCCCTGTTTGGCGGCCTCAACAGTGGCGGCGAAGCGTGCCGGGGATACCGAACTTGCTTCGTCAGACGCTGAGCCTTGGGACGGCTCGGAGGTCGCGCCAGAGATCGCGTTCCCGATCTTCCCCGGAACCCAGGACGTCCCGCTTTCAAGCGTTGCGCCATGTCCATGACCGCTGGCATCGGCAGCAACGCGGCCGCTGCCTTCGTCGAACTTCCAGTGTGCAGCGGGACTTGGGGTGGTAACCGGTGGTTGCTCCCACTCCTCGGGTTGCGCCACTTCATCGATTTCAGCCTGTGTAAGACCCTCCGGCGGCCCTTGCTCTATTGCGTTAGACGGAACCTCAGCCGATCGTCCGCTCTGCTCGGTGATCGCTTTCGCTTGCTCAGGCGTGAAAACGGTCGTGCCAGGTTCGATTCGGGGGTCTTCAGGGTGCAGATCATCCTCTGCGTCATCGGGAATCCCATCGTGCCTGTACTCGTACGCTACGATCTTCGTTTCGGCCGGCACGTACTCGACCATGAGGGTGGGCGGGTGGCGGTAGCCCGGGTAGGGGTCGCCGCTGTGTTCGCTGGAGTAGTACTGGCGCCAGTTGATCGTGGCGCTCTCGCTGACGGCTCGTAACACCATCCCGTGGTTGGCCACGCCTTGCTCGATCCAGCCGCGGGCCATGCCGGTGACCCGGTGCACCAGCTGCTCCTCCTTGGCGCACCAGCTGGCAGGGTCGGCCTCGTAGTTGTAGCCGGCCGTGTTCACGCCTTGCAGGCTGCCGGAGAAGGAGGGCTGCCGAGACCAGCTCAGGTTGTTCGTGGCGCCGTTGAGGGTCCAGGCGGAGGTGACCTGGGCGGCCGCGATCGACCCGAGGTTGTTGCCGCACAGCTGGCTGCCGGGGCCGCCGGACTTGTAGTTCCACACCCACAGGTCCGCGTCCACCACGGTGGCGCCTTCGAGCGCGGGGTCGTCGGTGTCGAACTTCAGGTACACCCGGGCGATGTCGGCGCTGGTGGAGGTGGTGCCGACGCGCAGCCAGCCGGCCGCGGCGTTGTTGGTGCTGGGGCTGTTCTTGCTGACCCAGGCGTCGTCGGGTTCTCCGCCGCCGAACCATTCGGAGGCGGCGGCGATCGTCACCGGGTAGGTCACCGCGGTGTCGGCCAGGAATTTCTCGTCCGGGGTGAACACCAGCTCCGACGCCGTGCCGGAGGTCTGCACGCGTGCGTCGACCGGCGAGGACTTGCCCTCCTCAGGGGAGGACTCCACCTTGGCGTCCATCGCGGTCAGCACGATCGGCGCCGCCGCCGCCTTGCCCTTGGCGTCCTTGAGTTGTGGCAGGCCGTCGGGGGTCGTGCCGAACGTGGTGCCCTTGGGCAGGGTGAGGGGGAGCCGCACGGTCACCGGGCCGGTCGGGCGCTTTCGGAAGACCACCTGGGAGATGAATCCGTCCGCTTGGGCTTGCACGACCAGGTCCGCTCCCGGCGCGACGGCGTCGGGGTAGGTGACCGTGCTGCCGGAGATCTTCGGCTCGGGCAGTGCCCGGGTGGTTTTCAGGCCGGTCGTGCTCTGTTCACCGTCCGCCGACACCAGGTGGTTGCTACCGCGTCCGCCGAGGGTCAGCGGGCTTTTGACGCGCGTGGCCTGGAGCTTGCCGTCGCGGGTGACGATGCGGGTGTCGATGGGCTCCCATGCGCCGCTGGCTGAGTTCTTCAGCTGGACGGGGCGGGTGTACAGCTCGGCTCGCAGGTTCTTGCCGTTCGGGGTCGCCCAGACCTTCATGGTCTCGGTGAACCGGGAGGGCACCTCAACGGGTTTGCCGGATGTGGCCGCCTTGTCCCAGGCGGTCTTGAGCGCTGGGTCCAAGGCGGCGCCGGGCGGTGTCGTCGATGACGATGTCGAAGTGGGGGATGGTGTGGGGCCCTGGGCGGCCGCGGGTGCGCTCAGGAGCGAAAGCGGCAGCGTCAGGGCCGTGATCAGGGCAGCACAACGGCGCGTCCGGACGGATAAGCCGGACGCTGATCGGCGTCTGTTCACTCACAACCTTTCGAACTTGTGTTTGGATTCAGGGTGATCATCACATGGCGCGGACGTAAAAGCAAAGATCATTCTTGGTAATGGGTAAGGCGCCCTCCGTGAGGAAACGGGTTCGGCACTTCGAATACGGGAGAAGAGAGGACTGCTGGGAATTTCGTCGCAGGCGGCAGCGGTGCGACAGCGGTTCCCGGAGCTCTCGCGGAGGCGAGCGGTGAAGCCGCCGCAAACGGCATCCCGTGGAGCGAGGTGACCACGGGATCGAATGTTGTGGTCGCTCTGATCGTGCGTGGGGAGCCCTGCGAGCGCGGGGGCGGCGCCGGTCGTTTCACGACCCGCGGTGGCTGATGCGTGAGTGTTTCGTGCCGGGACGCATTCCGGTGGCCCTCCGTCGGCCTCATGGACGGGCGTGTATCGGAATCTCCCGCTTGTGATCATTCTTTCCGGGGTGGGAGCCGGAAGTCGTTGCCTGTTTCTGCACAGGTATTGCCTGTTTCCGCCTCACCTCGCGGTGGACTGGTGGCGATAATCGGCCGGTGAGAGGCCGTAAGCGGCGCGGAAAACACGGCTGAAGTGCGCGTTGTTGGTGAAGCCCCAGCGAGCGGCGATGGCGTGAATCGGCCGGGAGCCCAGGATGGGGTTGGTCAGATCGTGGCGGCACCGCTCCAGACGGCATCGGCGTATCCAGGCCGCGATGGTCACGCCCTGCGCCTGGAACAGTTTGTACAGGTGGCGGACGGAAATCTGGTGAGCGGCCGCGATGTGGTCCGGGGTCAGAGCCGGGTCGCCGAGATGGTCGCGGATAAAGCGATGGATCTGGGCCAGCAGGGCCCGCTGTCGTGCCTCAGGCGACAGGCCGGCGGTGGCTTCGAGCTGGTGAGCGCAGCCGGCCGCGACCAGATCCAGTGTGACGCCGCCCAGGGCGATGGTGTCGGCCTCGGTGTAGTCTCCGGCGTTTTTCGTCAGCTGGAGCAGGTGACCGGCCAGTACGGCACCGATCCCGCTGCGGGCGGAGAACGGTACCGCGGCGAGCCGGTCGAGGGTGCTGGAGCGCAGGCCCAGCGAGGCGCGGTGGACCTGGACGACCACGGCCTCACTCCTGCCGTCCCTTGCCGATCGCCGTGCCCGGTAGGGCTGGGAGGAATTGATGAGAATGAATTGCTCGGTGCCGAAGGTGGCTTCTCGTCCGTTCTGTGCCAGCTGGCCACCGCCGCTGACGATGAGATGGAACTGGTAGACCTCCGGATCGAACTGCCGGACGAGCCTGGTGGTTCGCTCCGCCCGTACCTCTGGATGGGTCAGCACCGACACCTGCACCTCGCCGAGGTTCAGCACCCGTACCGAGGCCTCGAAATCGGCTTCGCTGTCGGTGTGAATCCAGGACGGCATGTGAGCCTGCGAGGCCACCTCGAACCAGGAGGAAAAACGATCTTCCGGAGCCAGGTTGTCGGTCCGAAATTCCACGACTGCCATGTATGTACGCCCCCGCGGCCCGGAACCACCATCGTCAGCAAGAATGCTCAGACACAATCGCGACATTTGTCCAGCAAGGGCAGAATATTCGTAGATAAAGGCTCAATACTGCTGATCCCTAATGGGTATGGATATGAGCATTCATCGGCGCCGGGCCGTCGGAAGTCACGCCATGGCTGCCATCGTTATGCTCCGGTCCTCGCACGCCCAGGCCCGGCGCCTCGATAGCCCGAGCTGAACGACTGGACGGTTGTGGACGACAGGGACGGCCTTGCGGAGATGTGGGGTGACCACGGTCGCACGCGTGCTGTTGGGGGCGTCGGCCTCGTCGCCGTCGGTCTGAGACTGTCTTGTTCGGGACTGCCGCTCGCCCTTCGAGAGGCCCGGCCGAGGGCACATCGGGGGCACATCGCATCTGCTGCATGGCTGCTCGGCTTTCGAGGAGAATCGGGCCGGATCCCGGCGGTAGACAAGCCGTGGCCGGCTCAGCTTGTACTGTGACCACCGAAGACGATGCAGAACGGGTGACCGACGGGATCGGTGAAGACGCGAAAGCCTGTCTCCCGTTCTCCTGGGACACGGGTGGCACCCAGAGCGAGGAGTTCCCGCTCGGCCTGGTCGGGATCACTCACGCGAACATCGAGGTGCATCTGCTGGGGATGCACCGGGTCGGGCCAGCGCGGCGGAACCCATGGGGTCGCCCTTTGAAAGGCCAGCTGTCGAAGACCAGGTTCCAGGCCGATGACCACCCAGCCGTCGATGTCCTCGTTGATCCTCATGCCGAGCACCCGGCAGTAGAACTCCGCGAGCGTGCGCGGGTCCGGGCAGTCGATCACTGTCTTTTCGAGACGTCCGATCATGTATAGAGAATGCCAGCACGCCGGTGACGAACATTCCCGCTCATCAGCAGATCCGCACGCTGTAGGTCGTTGCCCGCTGAGCCCTACCGCCAAAACCCGGTCTGGTCCTCCCCGAAGGCCGGCCGGACCGAAAAACTCATCGCCGAGCCGCTGCCCGCTGAGATCGCCTCGCCTGGTCACGAACGTAAGGAGCCGCTCGCGCCGGCGCCGGCCGGGACGACTGCCACTTCACGTGCCGGTTCGCCGACAAATCGCCGAATGTCTTCTCTGTCGTGATCAGGCTGGACCGCTGGGTGGCTTCGCATGTGAAGCCGGACTCCACATGTGGATCATCGGGCCTTGTCCGAGTCCGGTAAGGCTATCGCGCGTGCCGTCGCCCGGACGGTCCTCGATGATGAGGGATTACGAGCTCGGGGCGGCGGGCAAGGATTTCCCTGATGTGTCTACCGAACTGGGGCAACTCCACTTTCAAGGAAACCGGCGCCGGGCTCACTCCTCGATGTCGACGACCACCTTGCCCCTGGCGGTGCCGCTCTCCACCGCGGCGTGCGCGTCGGGGACGGTGGCGAGGGTGAAGTGCCGGGGGTCGAGCAGGGGCTTCAACGCCCCCGAGTCGGCCAGGGAAGCCGCTTCGCGAAGGATCTCCCCGTGGTGCTCTCGTCCTCGGCCGGTCAGCATCGGCAGCAGGGTGAAGACGCCGGAGTAGGTGGCGCCCCGGAACGACAGGGGTGCGAGGCTGTGGCTCCCCCAGCCCAGAGCGCTGAGAACATGGCCGGTGTAGGTGCGTACCGCGGCGAACGAGGCGTCGAGGGTCGCTCCGCCGACGGTGTCGTAGACGATGTCGAAGCCCTCGCCGTCGGTGTGCCGGGCGACGTACTCGTCCACCGAGGTGGTGGTGTAGTCGATCGCGGTGGCGCCGAGGCCCTCGATGCTCTTCAGGCTTCGAGGCGATCCGGTCGCGTAGACCTCGGCGCCGCGAGCGCGGGCGATCTGGACGGCCACGTGTCCGACGCCGCCGGCACCGCCGTGGATCAGTACCTTCTGGCCCGCGCGCACCCGCGCCCGGTCCACCAGGCCTTCCCACGCGGTGATGACGACGAGCGGCAGCGCCGCGGCCTGCCGCATGCTCAGGGACCGCGGCTTGTGCGCGAGCAGCCTGGCGTCCACGGCGACATACTCCGCGAGCGAGCCCTGGAGGTCGCCCACCCCGCCGGTCAACCCGTACACCTCGTCGCCGGGGGTGAAGCCGACGACCTCCGCGCCGGCCTCCTCCACCACGCCGGCCAGGTCCATGCCGAGCACGGCCGGCAGGCGGCTCCTGGCGTGGCCGGCCTTCCCGGCCCGGATCTTGGTGTCCAGCGGGTTGACCCCGCTCGCCTTGACCTTCACCAGCACCTGGCCCGGGCCGGCGACAGGTTTGTCGATCTCGCTCAGGACCAGGGGGGTGTCGAACTGCTCAAGTACCACCGCGCGCATGGTGCCGCCTCGTTTCATGTGTTCTCGATGAGCTGATGGAGTGTGATCGGGCCGTGGGTGCCGTTCAGGCCCGAAGGCAGGTCATTGGTCCGCGCCCGCGTGGCGGCCGGTGTGGGCGGCGACGAGCCGGACGGCCATGTCCTTCGCGTCGTCCACGACCGCGCGGTCCTGGAGGAGCCGGCCGGACGCGAGAGCGCCGTCGACGAGGAGTCCGATGTGGCGGGCGAGCGCCCGCGGGTCGTCGGCTCCGGCCTTCGAGCTGAGCTCGGTCAGCCAGTCCTGGCGGCGTCGCACGTGCTGGACGGTGATCGCTCGTGCTTCCGAGTCCAGCGGGGCTTCGACACCGGCGCTGACGAACGGGCAGCCGAAGAAGCCGTGTCTGTCGAAGGCGTCCTGGAGCGCGTCGAAGAGTCCCGCGAGCTGGTCGCCGGCCGCGTCACCGGCCCGCTCCGCGGCGGCTTGCAGCTGCGCCATCCAGGAGTCGTCGGTCCTGCGCAGATAGGCCGCGACGAGGTCGTCCTTCGTGCGGAAGTGCACGTACAGCGTGGACTTCGCGACACCCGATTCGGCGATGACCTGATCGATGCCGACTCCTCGCAGCCCGTGGGCGTAGAACAGCTCGGCCGCCGTGGCGAGGATCTTCTCTGCCGTGTTCGTCTTTCTCGTCTTCGTCACCATGACCTGCCTCCTTAATCAAACAGACTAGTACGTTCGATTAAGGAGGCAAATCCGGGGGGCCTTCTTGCGGCGCTCCCGCGTCCGGTCCCTCGCCGCTGACGCCGTCCGGGCCCGCTCACGCCGCGACGCGCCGCAGCGGGGGCCCGTCACCGGGAAGAGCCAGGTGAAAGGGGAACGGCTTCCCGGGCGGCGTCGGCGTCGAGGCCGGCCAGGGCGGTCGTGCCCGCGGACCGGGCTGATCGTCCGTGGGCGGACACGACGACGCCCCCGCTCCGAAGAACGAGGGCGTCGTCGCGCTGTACGGCTACAGGCTGTACGGCTACAGGCAGTTGACCCATTCGACCCGGGAGCTGTTGTACGAGCAGGAGTCGACGAGCTTGCCGGACGGGTTGTGGACGTATCCCGTGTCCGAGGTCTGGTTCCAGATGTACGCGAACGTCCCTCCGGCGCGCCCCCAGTAACGGTTCCTGGCGTCGTCCTTCCCCTTGCCCGTCCGCACGGTGACGGTCTTTCCGGCGCCGAGGGTGAACGCGCCGAACCGGTAGATGTGATCCGTTCGGTTGGTTTTGTCGCGAAGCGTCCACCCGCTGAGGTTGACGGCTTTCCTGGTGGTGTTCTTGATCTGCGCCCATTCGCCGTTCAGGCTGCTGTTCGCTCCGAAGTCCGGCGACCCCGGAGAGTTGTAGTAGATCTTCACGATCTGGATCGTCGGCAGCGCGGCGGCCTGCGCCGGCGCGACGGGGACGAGCGCCACGGCCAAAACGGCAGCGGACAGGGCCAAGGGAATGGAACGCACCATTGAATCCTCAAGCTGGAAGAAGCGGGCAGTGATGAGACGGCCGGCCCAGGTGCGCGGTTGGCCGGTAAACACCGTTTTGTTGGGGGTATTTGGCGCCCCACGAGGGTAGGGGGCCGGTCCTCCGCCGGAGGCGCCGTCATGTTCACGGCCTCACGCGGGTGCCGGTTTCACCTTGGTGGGACGCGAGGTGCCCCGGACGGGACAGGCGAATGGCGCGGGTGTTCGTTCTCGGACAGGTGCTCCGTCTGGAACATCTGAAGACGATTACTGCGAACGTGGCGACCTCGTGGAGGCGGCGACCGCGGCGATGGCGCCCACGGAGAGCGCGACGGCGAAGCCGATCATCGTGGGATGCAGCCCGAGGTGCTTCGAGACGACGCTGAAGGCGATCGAGGGCAGGCCCATGCCCAGGTAGGCGATGACGAAGAACACGGCCAGCACGCCCGCGCGGGACGTGGGCCGGGCGGCACCGGCACTCTGGCCGACCGACGCCTTGAACAGCAGACCCGCGCCCGCTCCCGCGATCGCGGCCGCGGTGAGGTAGAGCCACAGAGTGGGGTGGAAGAGCGCCACCGCCGTCAGCGTGAGCCCGGCGGGGAAGAGCACCACCCCACTCACCAGCATCCGCACGGGCGACAGGTGCCTGAGGGCGATCTGCGCGACGGCGGAGGCGGCGAAGACCGAGAACGGCGCGAGGCCGGCGACCAGGGGCGAGGAGATGCCCAGGACGTCGTGGACGACGACGGCCCCCAGAGAGGAGAAGAAGCCCATCACGGCGAACGAGAAGAAGCCGGTGCTCGCGGCCGCCGCGAATCGCCTGCCGCCGCCGGGTCGCAGGGCGAAACGGGCGGGGACCTCGGAGGCGGCGCCGCGGTCGACGGTCTCGGGGCTGCGGAGCACCAGGATCACGAGCACCAGCGCCGCCGCGGCGAACAGCGCGAACGGGGTGACCAGCGGCGACGGCGCCCATTGGGCGAGCACGCCGGCGGCCAGCGGCCCGAGCGCCAGTCCTCCCAGGTTGGCCACGGCCGCGACGAGTCCGGGCGTCGCCGACCCGGGCCGTTCCGGATAGGCCTGCTGGTGGAGATCACCGAGGTAGGCCGTCGCGGTCGAGGCCATGAGCCCCACGGCCAGCCCGGTCAGGACCCGGCCGGCGAGCAGGCCCGAGACCGAGGGCCACAGCACCAGGACCAGCGATGCCGTCACCAGGGTCAGCAACGCCGGGACGACGACGCGCCGGCGGCCCAGACGGTCCGACAGATGCCCGAAGAGGAGGAAACCCGCCGCCGCGCCCACGACCATCGCCGCGAAGGCGATGGTGACGACGGTGGAGCCGAAATCGTCACGCTCGGCGAACAGCGGCCACAGCGGGGTCGGAAGGGTGCCGAAGGCCATCAGCACGGTGAACGCGACCGCGACGAACCAGAAGCCCCGGGCGTGCGCGGCTCGCGTGGCACGTTCCACGACCCGCGGGCGTTCTCGGACGGCCGTGGAGGGCGTCATGGACATGGATCTCCGCTCGGGTGGACTGAACCAAGCGGCCGCCTTCGCGAACGGCCGCGCCCTTGGCTCAACCGCGGAAGCCGCTCCGGCCATTTCCACTCCGGCACAGCTGAATCAGATGGTGACCATCTCCAAAAGAGATAATAGCGCTCATGGAACTGCGTCACCTGCGGCATTTCGTCGCCCTCGCCGAGGAGCTGAACTTCACCAGGGCCGCCGCCCGGGAGCTGATCGTCCAGTCCGGTCTCTCGTCCTCCGTGCGCGCGCTGGAGCGTGAGGTCGGCGCGCAACTGTTCGTGCGCGGCATCCGCCCCGTACGCCTGACGGCGGAAGGGCTGGCCCTGCTGCCCGCGGCCAGGCACACCCTCGAAGCGGCGTCCGCGGCACGGCAGGCGGTACACGACGTGCGCGGGCTGCTGACCGGATCGCTCCGGATCGGCACCTACCCGGTCGACATGCGACTGCTGCCGCTTCCCGTCTGGCTCGCCGACTTCTCCCGCGCCCATCCGGGCCTGGAGATCACGGTCAAGCAGGCCGGAGGATTGACCATGGCCCGCATGGTGGCCGGGGGAGAGCTGGACTGCTCCCTGCTCGATCCGCTGCCCGGAAAGGTGCCGGGCCTGCGGGTTCTCCCCCTGGCCACCGAGACACTCATGGTGGCCTGCCCCGCGGACCATCCGCTCATCTCGGAGAGGGACGTCACGCTGGAGCGCCTGAGCCGGGAACCGTTCATCGAGACCGATCCGTCCTGGACCACCCGGACACGGATCGACTCGGCGTTCGCCGCCGCCGGGCTGAGCCGGCGGATCACCTGCGAGGTGGCCGACTGGACTCTCCTCATGAACCTCGTGGGTGCCGGCCTCGGCGTGGCACTGGTCCCGCCCAGTTGCGCGCGCGTCGCGGGAACGGACTCGCCGGGCGGCGGTCCCGTGGCGCTCCTGCCCCTGGCGGCGGAACCCCTGGTGCGCGAGATCGCGCTCGTCCTGCCCGCGGGTCAGGCGTCGTCTCCGGCCGCCCGCCGCTTCGCCGCCTACACGCAGTCGAAGGTCACCGGCCGCGCGGTCTGACTCACCCGCCGAGCCCCCGCGTGTGACGCCGGCCCGCCCCTGATCCCTGACCCGGCTGGAGACGTCATCCCTGACCCGGCTGGACACGCCGGTACACATCGTGGCCGCGGGCCGCTCACCCGCTCGGCTCGACCGGCTGCCGGACGGCCGCCTCGACCTGCCCGAACACCGCCTTGCGCGGTTGCGGGCCATGCGTCCCACCCGCCGTCGGACCACCTGTCAGGCGGCGCGTACGCCCGTACGGGGAACCTCTCGGACAGGCTGACAACACGATCTTCTTGTGCGCGGCGTGCGCGATCCGAAATCGTGGGCTCCGCCGCAGGAATCACCCCCCAGTGTCCGAAACCAGGAGTAACGATGACGTCGCCCTCATGTGCCGCCCTGCTCGCCTCCCTGACCGGGGCGTAACGGCCTGCCGGGCAGGACGTCGCCCACCGGGCCCGGAGCCGGCCGGTTCGAGGTCACCCACATATCGACCCGGGCACCCGGGTGCCCGTCGGCGGCGTCCCGCACCCGGCGGAGTACCGGCGTCGCCGGCCATCCGAAACCCGGGCCGCACAGACACAAGGAGAACCCCATGAGAACGCTTGGCAAGATCCTCGCCGCGGCGGCCGCCGCGGTGGCGCTCGGCGGGACGACACTCGCCACCGCGGCGCCCGCCTCGGCGGCCGGTCGCGACGGCGTGTGCGAGAGCGGCGAGTTCTGCTACTACTTCAACAGCAACAACCAGGGGTCGGTCTCCGACTTCACCGCATCCGTCGGCGACTACGCCACCACGCAGCCCTCCTGCTACGACTTCAAGGGGCCCGGCGCCGGCAAGGGCAAGTGCATCAAGAACTCCGCCGCCTCCGTCTGGAACCGCAGCGGCAAGACCGTCCGCGTCTACTTCAACAGCGGCCACACCGGCACCTACCAGGACTTCAAGGCGGGCGCCAGGGGCAACCTCACGGCCACCCTCAAGAACCAGAACGCCTCGCACCGGTTCCTGGGCGGCTCCACACCGCCGCCGTCGTCCACGCGCGTCAACATGACGTACGCGCTGTACAAGACCGGTGGCGGCCACATCAGCAGCGGCTTCGACGGCTACAAGAACACGCCCGGCCGGCATGAGGGCATCGACTTCGCCCGCGGGGTGGGCTCGGATGTCCACGCCCTGGTGAGCGGTCAGATCATCAACCTCGCGCGCGGGAGCAACGGCCGCTCGGGGCTCTCCACGATCGCCGTCTACAACGCCTCGCTGAACAAGACGATCATCTACCTGCACTCCGCCCCGAAGTCATCCCTGCGCGCGGGCCAGCAGATCTCGCGCGGCCAGCTCATCGCCGACGAGGCGTGGCGCGGGGTGTCGTCCAGCGGGGCCGCGCACACCCACGTCGAGATGCGCCCCGGACGGCAGACGCGCGCGTCCAAGAGCGTCGGCGACCCGACGCTGAGCAACCCGAACCCGCACTCGTTCTGGAACTCCCAGGGCTACAACATCCGATGACGCGCCGCGACCTTTGAGGGGGAGGATCGCCCGGCTCCGGTTCCCCGCCGTGCGGCGCACGGCGGGAAACCGGAGCCCGTCGGCGGGTCGGACCCGCCGCGGCGTCACCACGGGCAGCGTCACCACGGGCAGCGTCACCACGGGCAGTGTCACCACGGGCAGTGTCACTGCCGGCCGACGATGACCTGGAAGTTGAGCGGCCGGCCTCCGGGGAACGCGACCCGTCCCGAACCGTCCATCATCTTGAACCGCACGTAGCAGAAGCCCTCGTTTTTCGGCGTGGTGACGTCGGTCCGGATGTCGACCATCCTCCCGGGGCGCGTGTCCTTGATCGGTACGTCGGAGACGGTCCGGCATTGATCGGGGCCCTGGGGGTCGAGGCGATGCAGCGAATATCCCTTCCACGGCACGGTCCCGGCGTTCTTGAGCCGCCACACCTTGGTCGCGGTCTCGCCGGGGCCGACGCGCGTGCAGTCGGGGAGCGTGATGTCCCCGACGAACACCGCCGAATCACCCTTGTGCGCGGGAGGGCCCCACGGCGGGTTGGTCGCGCTCACCGGGCAGTCGGCCGCCGACAGCGAGTCCTCCGACGGGCTGCCGGACGGGCTCGGGCCGCGCCCGTCGGTCCCGGAGCCGCGATTGACGGTGGCCGTGATCAGGACCGCCGTCCCCACGCCGACGGCCGCCGCCACGAGCGCGGCAGCCGCCAGGTGGGTCAGCCGGAATCGCCCCTGGCCCCCCGGCCCGGGGAGGACCGGCCGGGCGTCGCCCGCGATCTCGTCGGGCGGCGGCGACGTGGCCACAGATGCCGAGGTCTCACCAGCCGACCGTGGCGCCTGCGACCCGATGGCGACGTGCATGGTACGGCCTTCCGCGGCGCCTGGGGCGGAGGCCGCCGGTTCGCCGGGCGGACGGGCCACCGAGGTACCCGCGCGGAGCGATGGATCTCCGGCGCCGGCCGATCTGACCGCCAGGTTCGCGCTCTCCCAGCGTTCCCGGTACGCCGACGGGTCCGCGCCGCAAGCCTTGACGAACTCGACGGTGGTCTCCCAGCTCGGGAGCCGGTTGCCCTTCGTGGCTTCGTGCAACGTCGTGTGCGAGATCGCCCCCGACCGGCCAGACATCTCCCTAAAAGGCGGGTTACCGACTGATTTGCGAAGTTCTCGCAGAGCCGCCGCGAAGTCCTCGATCGTCTTCGTTTGTGCAGCCATGTCGTCCACCGGGTGAAGCTAACAGCGCCCGCGGTGTTTACTCAAGCTTGAAACGTCGGCTCACAACTCGTCTGACACGTTCACCGAAAGGTCGGGGCGCCGACGGCTTCGTGCAGACACTTTTTCCGGCCCGGTGATCGACCAGCAACATCGGCCGGGCGGTCGCGGAGGCGTTCTCCGCCGAGGGTGCGCACGTGATCATGTTCGGCCGCAGCGCCGAGCGGGGCGGACAGGTCGTCGACGGTATCCGCGCGCGGTGGCCGGGCCGACTTCGTGAAGGCGGATCTGGACGGAAGCGCCGAGGCCTCGCACGCCCTGGCGCGGGAGGCGATGCCGGTTCTCGGCGGGGGCATCGACATCCTGGTCGACAACGCCGGGATCTACCCGGTGACAGCACGGTCGACGCCGACGAGAAGACTTTCGACCAGGTTTACGCCGTTGACGCGAAGGCGCCGGATGACACGGCGCACCGCACTGCCGGGAGCCGCCCGCACGTCCTTGACGACCTTCCTCATGAGAGGAACATCACGGACCTTGCCCCCGTGGGCGCCTGTCGCCTGGTCAAGACACTCCCTCGATACCGGGCGGCTCCTCATGGGGAATGCCTTGGAGGGCGAGGAGGAGGGCGCCCGGGTCCCGAAGCAACAACGGATTGCGCTCTAGGTGGATCAGTTCCCGCTGGGTGAGCTCTCGGACGGTGAGCATCTCACCGTCCTTGAGCATCAGGATCGATCCGATCATGACGGCGGCTCGCGGCTGGCCCTCGAGAGCCGTGATCAGCCCGGCGGCCGCGGCGCACTTCTTCTCGTCGACCTCGGCCTGAACCGCATGTATCCCATGCAGTTCCGCAGCTCGCCGCAGTTCGCTGCCGATCTCTTTCCCGGTCTCGGAAGTGGCCAGCTCCCGACCTCGAGTGAAGATCGACTGGAGCCACGAACCGCGGACGGCCGGCTCGCGCCCGACCTCGTCAAGGCCGAACGCGCGAAAGAGTTCCCTTGCGGCATCCTCCACCGCGAGGCTGCCGGACTCATCCGCGAGATAGATCGTTACGGGCATGAGCTCCGGATTCCTCGCCAAGCCGTACTTCGCGTGGTTTCCGGTCGCATCGCGCAGCGCGACCTCCATCGCCGGTCGTTGCCGCTCCGCGGCCGGCAGCGGCGGCGAGTGCCGCAAAACGTGGTCGTCCTCGGTCCGGCGCTCTCGCAGGGAAGCCCACGCGGCTTCGGCGGCCCGCTGCTCGGCTTCCTTCTTCGACCATCCGGACCCCGAGCCGTACGCCTCGCCGCCGACGCGGACGACCGCGGTGAAGGACTTGGCGTGGTCGGGACCGCTCTCCTCGACATGGTATTCGGGCACGCCGAGCGACTCGGACGCGGTGAGCTCCTGCAGGGAGGTCTTCCAGTCGAGCCCGGCGCCGAGCGAGGCGGATCGGGTGATGAGCGGGTCGAAGAGCAGGTGAACGACGCGGAAAGCCTCGTCCAGGCCCCTGTTCACGTAGACCGCGCCGATGAGCGCCTCGAGGGTGTCGGCGAGGATCGAGGACTTGTCGCGGCCCCCCGTACCCTCCTCACCCCGGCCCAGCCGCAGGAAGCGGCCCAGGCCCAGCGAGCGGGCCACGTCGGCGAGGGCGCGCATGTTGACCACCGCGGCCCTGAGCTTGGCCAGCTGCCCCTCGGGCAGGTCCGGGTGGTTGCGGTAGAGGGTGTCGGTGACGACCAGGCCGAGCACCGAGTCGCCGAGGAACTCCAGGCGCTCGTTGGTCGGCAGTCCGCCGTTCTCGTACGCGTAGGAGCGGTGCGTCAGCGCCCGCTCCAGGATGGCGACGTCAAGGCGCACCAGAAGGAGGCGCTCCAGCTCGTTCCTGGTCGATTCAACGGCCGGTGGTGGAGTGTCTTCGCCGAGGGCGGGGCGCGTCTCGCTGTCTGCCACGTTGCGATCTCCTAGGACGGGGAAGAAGCCACCTGTGTTGTGCATCACATCGTAGAACGGGGTGATGGGGACAACTCCGTATCGGTCCCCGGTCGGGCGACTGCTTCGGCGAGAGCGTTCCATCGTCCGCACCCGATACGTTTTTGCGAGCGCGTCGTTTGCCACCCACGACGAACACGGACCGCTCCGGCGTTTCACGTCCACCGGCGTACGGGCGGATGATAAGCGCTGGCCAGGACGTTCTATGGGGGCCGTGTGCCGCCGGGGCGCGGCGGTGTCATCACTATTCGCATGCGGACTCACGGGAGGCGGCGTGTCCACGTACCGAGTTCATCACTCAGGTGGTCTGCGAGATGAGCGCGCGGTGACCGCGGGTCTGCGGTGGGAACTGCTCGGACCGGTCCGGGCGTGGCGCGGGGAGGTCGAGATCGACCTCGGCGCCCCCCAGCAGCGTGCGATCCTCGGGGTCCTGCTGCTGCGCGAGGGCGCGGTGACGTCGCAGGACCAGCTGATCTCGGCGATCTGGGGTGAGGAGCCGCCGTCCGCCGCGGCGGGGATGATCCGGTCCTACGTCTCGCGGCTCCGCAGGGTCCTGGAGGACGGTTCGGCGGCCGTGGTGATCGAGTCCGTGGCCGGTGGCTACGCGTTGCCGGTGACGGCCGGGGCCCTCGATCTCGCCGACTTCCAGCGGAGGATCAGGGCCGCTCACGACGCCCGGCGGATCGGTGACCACGAGACCGAGGCGGCCGAGCTGCGCGCCGCCCTCGGGCTCTGGAAGGGCACCCCGCTGGCGGGCGTGCCGGGCGGGTACCCCGAGAACGAGCGCACCCGGCTGATCGAGCTCCGGTTCTCGGCGATCGAGGATCTGGCCGCCGCCGACCTCCGGCTGGGCCGGCACGCGGAGGCCGGTCCCTCGCTGGCGTCGATGGTGATCGAACAGCCTCTGCGGGAACGGCCCCGCGAGCTGCTCATGCTGGCGTTGTACCGGTCGGGACGGAAGGCGGACGCGCTCGCGCTGTTCCAGGAGACGCAGCGGTTGCTGGCCGACGAGCTGGGCCTCGATCCGGGGCCGGAGTTGCGGGAGATGCAGCGGCGGATCCTGGCCTCGGATCCCTCGCTGGACACACCGGGGCGGGACGGCCCGGCGGTGGCGGGGCCACGGCACGCCGGGGCCGGGGCGATCGAGACTCCCAGATCACTCAGATCACTGCCGCCGGACCTGCCGGAGTTCACCGGAAGGTCCGGCGAGGTGCGCCGGCTGGCCGGGATGCTGGAGGCCTCCGACACGCAGGTGCCGGTGATCGGTATCGCCGGGCTCCCCGGCATCGGCAAGACCACTTTGGCGGTCCACCTCGGGCACAGGCTGGCCGGCGAGTTCCCGGACGGCCAGTTCTTCGTCGACCTGGGCGCGCCGGGGGACCCTCTCGCGGTCCTGCTGTGCGCGGCCGGGGTCGAGGCACCCCCGGAGTCCTCCGGTGAGCGTGCCGCGCTCTGGCGGTCGCTGACCATCGGCCGCCGGTCGCTGGTGGTGCTGGACGACGCGCGCGACGCGGACCAGGTGCGGCCGCTCCTGCCCGGCGCCGGCGGGGCGGCGGTCGTCGTCACCGCCCAGCGGCGGCTGTTCGGGCTGTCCCACGCGCGCTGGACCAAGCTCGACCCGTTCTCGGAGCCGGAGGCACGCGCGTTGCTGGAGCGGATGCTGGGCGCGGCACGGATCCGGGCGGAACCCGGCGAGGCCCGTCGCCTGTACGAGTTCACCGCGGGACTGCCGCAGGTGGTCCACATGGTCGGGGCCCGCCTGGCGTCGCGGCCGGACTGGAGCCTGGCGACCGCGGTGAGAAGGCTGGGTGCCCGCGGTCACCACCCGGAGTGGGGGTTCGAGGAGTGCGGGGTGATCGAGGGCAGGTACGAGTCCGCGGTGCGCGCCCTGCCCAGGAACCAGGTCCGGGCGCTCCGGCTCCTGGCCGTGTCACAGGCGGCCGACTTCTCGCTGAGCGCGGCGGCGGCCGTGCTCGATCTGGCGCAGCACAAGACCGAGAGCCTGCTGGAGTCGCTCGCCGATGTTCACCTCGTGGAGACCGCCGGCGAGCGCTACCGTTTCCACAACCCGATTCGCAAGTACGCCCGCTCCCGGGCGTTGCTCGAGGAGGGCGAGGCCGCCTGCCACGCCGCGCTGGCCAGGCTGACGCGGTTCTACGCGGCCACGCTGCGCAACGCCCTGCTGGCCACCGACCCCGGCCTCGTTCCCGGCCTCGTTCCCGGTCTCGTCCCCGGAGAGGCCGGGGGAGAGGCCGGGGTGGAGTTCGACGGTGCCGGGACGGCCCGGGCCTGGATGCGGGACGAGTGGGAGAACCTGCGGGAGACCGCCGCGCAGGCCGCCGGGATCGGCGAGGCGCCGGCACGGTGGCTGGCCGACATGATCGGTCGGGCGGGCCGGGGAGAGCCCGTCCGCCGTCAAGCCGGGTAGGCGCGTTCCGCCTGCGGGGAGGGGCGGCCGCCCCTGCACAAGCGGCCGCCCCTGCACAAAACGTGAACAAAAAATGCACGCCGAGGTACCAGGCTCAGAGCCGGCGCGGAATCTCCGCCGTCGGCGCGGGATGTCCGCGCGAAACCTCTGAGGGGACCTCATGCCCAAGATCGCGATCATCATCGGAAGCACCCGTCCCGGCCGTGTCGGCGAGTCCGTGGCCAGGTGGGTGCTCGACATCGCCGGACGGCGCGGTGACGCCGAGTTCGAGCTGGTCGACATCGCCGACTTCAAGCTCCCGCACCTGGACGAGGAGCTCCCGCCGTCGATCGGTCGCTACAGCAGGCCGCACACGCTGGCCTGGGCGGAGAAGATCGCGTCGTTCGACGGTTTCGTCTTCGTCACGCCCGAGTACAACCACTCCACCTCCGGCGCGCTGAAGAACGCCATCGACTTCCTGTTCGCGGAGTGGAACGACAAGGCGGCCGGCTTCGTCAGCTACGGCTCCGTCGGCGGCGCCCGCGCCGTCGAGCACCTGCGCCTGGTGATGGCCGAGCTGAAGGTCGCCACCGTGCGCGCCCAGGTCGCGCTGTCGCTGATGACGGACTTCAGGAACTACACCGAGTTCGCCCCCGCCGAGTACCACGTCGCGTCGGTCGACGCGATGCTCGACCAGGTCGTCTCCTGGAGCAACGCCCTCGCGACGGTCAGGGCGGCGTGATCCGAGGCACCTCGACGGGAGTCGCGGTGTTCCCGGCCGGCCGGTACCGCCTGGGGAGCGGGGCCGCACCGGGGATCGATCAATAACAAATGCTGAAAAACGGGGATGAAATGCAAATCGGGATCTTCGGGGTGGGGGACGTGGTCGGTGACCCGGTCACCGGCCACCCCGTCACGGAGCGTGAGCGGATCAAGGCGGTACTGGAGTACGCCGAGCTGGCCGAGCAGGTCGGGCTCGACGTCTTCGCGATCGGCGAGCACCACAACCCGCCGTTCATGCCCTCGTCGCCGACCACGATCCTGGGCCACGTCGCCGCCCGGACGAACCGGATCATCCTGTCGACCTCGACCACGCTGATCACCACCAACGACCCGGTGAAGATCGCCGAGGACTACGCGATGCTGCAGCACCTGGCCGACGGCCGGGTCGACCTGATGATGGGCAGGGGCAACACCGGGCCGGTCTATCCCTGGTTCGGCAAGGACATCCGGGACGGGATCGCCCTCGCCGTCGAGAACTACGCGCTGCTGCGCAGGCTCTGGCAGGAGGAGGTCGTCGACTGGGAGGGCCGGTTCCGTACGCCGCTGCAGGGATTCACCTCGACGCCGCGGCCACTGGACGGCGTACCGCCGTTCGTCTGGCACGGCTCGATCCGCAGCCCCGAGATCGCCGAGCAGGCCGCGTACTACGGTGACGGGTTCTTCCACAACAACGTGCTCTGGCCGAAGCGGCACGTCCGGCAGATGGTAGGCCTGTACCGCCGGCGGTTCGAGCACTACGGCCACGGCCCGGCGGACCAGGCGATCGTCGGTCTCGCCGCCCAGCTGTACGTCCGGAAGAACTCGCAGGACGCGATCCGCGAGTTCCGCCCGTACTACGACGCCTCGCCGGTCTACGGCGGCGGGCCGTCGCTGGAGGAGACGGCGCGGGACACCGCCCTGCTGGTCGGCAGCCCGCAGCAGGTGATCGAGCGGACGATGGAGTTCCGGGAGTTCGCCGGCGGCGACTACCAGCGGCAACTCTTCAACGTCGACGCGCTGGGGGTGCCGCGCGCGGTCGTGCTGGAGCAGATCGAACAGCTCGGGGAGATCGCTCAGGTGCTCCGGAAGGAGTTCGCCGCCGTCCGGCCCGCGCACGTGCCGGACGCGCCCACGCACGCCTCCCTGAAGGCGGCGAAGGAGGCCGGACGTTGAGGCGCACCATCGCGGTGGTGGCCGCCGGCCTGCGGCAACCCTCGTCCACGCGGTTGCTCGCCGACCGGCTGGCCGAGGCGACGCGACGCGAGCTGGAACGGCTCGGCGCGGAGGTGGACGTCGAGACGATCGAGGTACGCGACCACGGCCACGACCTGGTCAACAACCTGATCGTCGGATACCCGTCGGAAGAGCTGGAGCGGGTGCTCGAGAAGGTCGCCCGCGCCGACGGGCTGATCGCGGTGACGCCGACCTTCACCACGTCGTACAACGGGCTGTTCAAGATGTTCGTCGACGTGCTCGACGACACCGCGCTGATCGGCAAACCCGTGCTGATCGCCGCGACCGGCGGCACGGCGAGGCACTCGCTGGTGCTCGAACACGGGCTGCGGCCGCTCTTCTCCTATCTGCGGGCCGTGGTCGTCCCGACCGGGGTCTTCGCCGGTCCCGAGGACTGGGGCGCCGCCGAGGGCACCGAGGCGCCCCTGGCGAGACGGGTCGATCGAGCGGCCGCCGAACTCGCCCGCGAGGTCGACCGCCGCGACCCGCCCGCCTTCGACGACCCCTTCGAGTCCCCGGCCCCCTTCAGCGACCTGCTCTCCCCGTGAGCGACCTGCTCTCCCCGTGACCGGCCGCGCTCGCCTTCCCCGGTGACCGGCCGTGCCCGCCCGTGCCCGCCCGTGCCCGGCCGCGGCCCGTGTGCCCCGACGAAGGTGAGGCGGGCTCCCCTCCCGCCGCCCGGTGAGCGTTTCCGGCCCGGGAGGGCGCGGGAGACGGCCATCCGGGTGCCGCCCGGGCTCCGCCGGAGGCGCCGATGCGCACCCCCCCTCACAGGGCCGGGTGGCCCATATGGTCCACTGGCCAGGGGGAACCGGAGGATGAGCACAAGACGGCGAAGCTCGATCACAACCCGCATCACTCTGTTCACCGGTGTGGTGGCCCTTTTGCTGTGCTCACTGGTGGCCACGATGCTCATGTTCTCGATCAACCGTTTCGTCACCGACTCTCTCATCGAGGAGATCACCGCCGCCGGCGGCCGCGTGGCCGTGCAGATAGAGCGGAACCAGCTGGATTACCCCCTGGCGCAGCGCCGGTCCCGCAACCTGCAGGTCGTCGACTCGAAGGGCAAGGTCGTCGCCTCGACCCCGGGCCTGTACGGCAAACCGCCCATGGCGACGTTCACCCCCGACGGCATGAACGTCTCCACCTCCGTCGTGTGCGGCGGTGACTTCCTCATCGGCGAATGCGACATCGTGGTCGCGCAGTGGGCCCATCGGGGGGGAGAGAAGTGGATCGTCTACAGTGCCTCTCCCACGGTCTCCCCACTGGTCGATCCGTGGCTGGCCACGGCGGTCATCGGGGGCATGGCGGTGCTCGCCGGCACCATCACCTACATCGGCCACCGGATCGTCACCGTGTCCCTCAAGCCGGTGACCGCCGTTCGCACCGAACTCGACGAGATCAACGCGAACTCCCTCGATCGCCGGGTGCCCGTGTCGCCCGGCGATGACGAGATCCACGAGCTGGCCGACAGCGTCAACCGCACGCTGGCCCGCCTGGAGGGTGCCATGGAACGTCAGCGGCAGTTCACCGCCGACGCCTCCCACGAGCTGCGCACCCCCCTCGCCGGGCTTCGCGTCCAGCTGGAGGAGGCTCGGCTGCACCCCGGCGAGACCGACCTGAACGATCTGCTCACGCACTCGCTGTCCGACCTCGACCGGCTGCAGTCGATCATCACCGACCTGCTCCTGCTGGCCAAGATCGAGTGCAGCCCGCCCAAGCTCCGGGAAAGGGTCGATCTGGCGACGCTGGTACGGGCGGAGGTCTCGCGGCGAGCGGATACGCAGAAGGTGCGACTCGTCCTCGCCCCGGAAGTGCCCATCGACGTCGTGCCCGGCCAGATCGGCCGCGCCGTCACCAACCTGCTGGACAACGCCGAGCGGCACGCCAGGGAGACGGTGGTCGTCGAGGTGCGGGCGAACGGCGAGGGCGCCGAGGTCATCGTCGACGACGACGGGGAAGGCGTCGCCGAGGCCGACCGGGGACGGATCTTCGAACGGTTCGCCCGGCTGGACGCGGCCCGCAGCCGCGACCGCGGGGGCACGGGCCTCGGCCTCGCCATCGCCCGTAGCATCGCCCACGCCCACGACGGGACGCTCCAGGTCGGAACCTCGCCCTCCGGCGGCGCACGCTTCGTCCTGCGCCTCCACAAGGCGGCGCCGGGTGACGACGTCAGGGAACGGATTCGCGACTCCTCGTAGCCGAGTCGTCTGATCTCCAGGCCCCGCGACACCGCCGAGTCGTCTGATCTCCAGGCCCCGCGACACCGCCGAGTCGTCTGATCTCCAGGCCCCGTCACCCCGCCGAGCCGTCTGATCTCCAGGCCCCGTCACCCCGCCGAGCCGGCCCGCGCCGCCGGGCGGTCCCGGCGCGGTCGGAACATCACACGAACTCCAGCGTCGGTGATTGCCGCGATTGCGCAGAGACGGCCGTCGATTCCTCCTTCAGGATGTGCGATCAAACAAGGTGTGAGCCGGACGAAACCTCCGGTTCACCGTGGCGTCAGGAGTTCGCCGTGCTGTGGAGAAAGCCGCTCGTCCCGCTGATCTCGCTCGTCCTCGCCCTCGTCCTGTCCGCCCCGGCCGGCGTGGGCGCCGCCCCGGCGTCCCCTACGCCGCCCCGCCCTTCGGCGCCCGCCGTTTTCGCGCCCCGGCCCCCGTCGAGCCGTGGGAGGGGGTGCGCGACGCGCTGGAGTACGGGCCGACCGCCCCCAAGAGGCCCTACCGGCCGCCTCTCGACCGGCTGATCCCCGACCCGGACATCCCCGGCGACGAGTGTCTCAACCTCAACGTTTGGGCCCCGGCCGCCGGTGAGGAACGGCTGCCGGTGATGGTCTGGATCCACGGGGGCTCGATGCGCAACGGCTCGGCGAGCCTGCCGCTCTACGACGGGCGGGCCTTCGCGCGCGACGGCGTGGTCCTCGTCTCGATCAACTACCGGCTCGGGGTCGAGGGGTTCGGCGTCTTCCCCGACGCGCCCGGCAACCGCGGCCCGCTCGACCAGATCGCGGCCCTGACCTGGGTCAGGGAGAACATCGCCGCCTTCGGCGGGGACCCGGGCAACGTCACCGTGTGCGGGGAGTCCGCCGGAGCCATCTGCATCGCGGCCCTGATGACCAGTCCCCGCGCGGCCGGCCTGTTCCACCGGGCGATCCTGCAGAGCGGCCCGCCGCACACGGTGCCGCGCGGCGAGGGCGCGAAGATCGTGAAATCGATGGCGAAGGCGCTGCGGGTGCCGGCCACGGCCGAGGCGTTCGCGGCGGTGGATCGCGAGCGGCTGCTGGACGCGCAGGCCACGGTGGTCGGCAGGGCCGACCCCATAGGCGGCGGGCCCGGTTTCCACATCGTGGCCGACGGCGACGTGGTGCCCGCCGACCCCCCGCCGCCCGAGGTCGACCTGCTGCTGGGCTCCAACCGGGAGGAGTACCGGTTGTGGTTCGTGCCGAACGGGACGGTGGACCGGATCAGCGGTCTCACCCTGCGGCTGGCGCTGCTGAGGTTCCGGATCCCGGGGCCGGTGGCGCGGCTGTACCGGGCCACCCGGCCGGGGGCCGGACCCGGGGAGATCCTCGGCGAGAGCTCCTCCAGCGGATCGAGCTTGGCCGCCAGCCGGACCAGCCCGTCACCCGGACGCGCGAGCTGATACTCCAGCAGCACGTCGTCGAGGCGATAGAGGCCGGGCGGGCGGGTTCGACGCGAACGCGAACGCCACGACCTCGTGCTCGCCGGCCACCACGACCCGCGCCGCCTCCGCCGCTTCCTCGTACGGCCGGCCGGCGAGCAGAGCGGTCAGCAGGGCCCGCCGTATCCGCTTGTCCTCGCTGTGGATGTCCTCCCGGGCTTGCAGGTGGGCGAGCACGACGGCGGGCATGGCCGCGCGCAGGCAGGCGAGCAGGCTCGCACCCGCCCCGGCCGGCTCCTCGGGCTCCGCGACCTCGGTCAGTGCCTGCCACCACACGTCGGCGCCGATCAGGTAGGCGGCGATCGCCGCCTCCAGGGGCACGCGTTCCTCGGCCCGGCGCGCCGACCACTCGATGAGCCGGGTCAGGTCACCCGGGCCCATCGCGCCGTCGTCACGCAGTCCCCGCAGCAGCAGGCCGTGCACCGCCAGGATCGACCGGGTCACCTCGCCGTCGAGGGTCCGGCGCGGCAGCGCCCCGTAGAACGGCACCTCCGCCGAGCAACGCGTGACCACGGCCGCGGTGAGGTCACCGGTCAGGGAGGCCATCCGGGCGTGGAGATCGGGCATCGGCGAATCGTCACATCGCCAGAACCCCGCCGTCAACGCGTCATAGCCGATCTTGGAGACGTGGTCCGGGCGATACCCTGGAGCGAGTGGCAACGGCCGCGGCCCCGGCGGCCCCGGGGCCCCTCGGGGGTCTCGCGCCCGGCCCGGTTCCGGGCCGGCCACGGATCGGAGGTCCCTATCGTCGCCGTCACCGACCTCGTGGATCCCGTTTCGGCTGTTCCGGCGAGTGGGACGGTCATCGCCGTCACGGCGGCGGGTGTCGCCGCGGCCTTCGTCGGAGCCGGTCTGGTCGCCATCCGCGTACGGCCTCGCAACCGGATCGGGCCGTTGATGATCGTTGTTGGCCTGCTCTGGCTCCTCGCCAGGTTCGCGCCCCTGCCGGCGGCGGCGGGCGGTGTCCTTACGGCGCTGGCGGGCACGTGGGCGGCGGTGCTCGCGCATCTGGTGGTGGCGTTTCCCACCGGGCGCCTCGGCGCGCGGCTGCCGCGCGCCGTCGTCGGAACGGCGTACCTGAGCGTGGCCGGTGTCGCGGTGCTGGGCACGACCGGGCTCGCGCCGAGCGCGGTGGTCCAGGGCGCCGCGGCGGCGGGCGCCGTGCTGAGCGGCCTGGCCGTGATGGGCCTGCAGGTGAGCCGGTGGCGTGACAGCACCGTGACAAGGCGCCGGTCGCTCAATCCCGTGTTCGCCGCCGCCGTGGTGGCGACGGCGCTGTTCGTGGCGCTCAAGCCGGTGGTGATCGCCGGTGTGGCGGTACAGGGTCTGACACCGGTGATGCAGACGGCACTCGCCGCCGTCCCGCTGGCGTACGTGGGCGGTCTCCTGCGGCGGCGCATCGACCGTGGCGGGATCGCCGGGCTGGTCGTCCACCTTCGCGGCGTCTCGCGGCCGACGGGCATCCAGCGAGCCCTGGCCGGGGTCCTCCACGACCCGACCCTGCAGGTCGGGTACTGGACGCCGGAGTCGAGCCGGTACGTGGACGTCGACGGCCGGGTCCTGCCCCTGCCGGACGGCGGCGACCGCGTGGCGACACGCGTCGACCACGACGGCGCTCCGCTCGCGCTGCTGGTGCACGATCCGGTGTTGCTGGACGACCCCGAGCTGGTCGAGGCCGCCTGCGCCGCGGCCGCGCTGGCCCTGTCGAACGAGCGGCTGACCGCCGAGCTGAGGGCGGGGCTGCACCAGCTCGCCGAGTCGCGTGGCCAGGTTCTGCGCGCGGCCGAGACGGAACGCCGGCGGCTGGAGCGGGACCTGCACGACGGCGTGCAGCAACGGCTCCTGTCCATCCCCATGACGCTCGGCCTGGCGGAGTCGAGGCTGACCACCCATCCGGACCAGGCGCGGGCGCTCGTCGGCGAGGCGAAGACCACCACACTGGCCGTTCTCGACGAGTTGCGGGCCCTGTCGCAGGGCATCCACCCGCCGATGCTGACCGAGCGCGGCCTGCGCGGTGCCGTCCGGGAGCTGGCCGCGCTCGCACCGGTGCCCCTGCGGCTGTCGTTCGAGATCCCGGCGCCGTTGCCGGCGGAGATCGAGACGACGGCGTACTACGTGGTCGCCGAGGCGGTGGCCAATATCACCAAGCACGCCGGCGCGCGGGAGGCACGGGTGCGCGTCGAGCACCGGGGCGGGCGGTTGCTGGTCGAGATATCCGACGACGGCCGCGGCGGGGCCGACCCGGCCCGCGGATCCGGGTTGCGCGGGCTCGCCGACCGGGTGGCGGCCACCGGCGGAACCCTCAGGACGCACAGCCCCGCCGGTGACGGCACCCTGGTCCAGGCGGTGCTGCCATGCGGGTAGTCATCGCCGAGGACAACATGCTGCTGCGCGAGGGGCTCGCCCGGCTACTGGCCGAGAGCGGCTTCGACGTCGTGTCGGCCGTCGCCGACTCCACGGCGCTGCTGACCGAGGTGGCGCGGCACCGCCCGGACGTGGCCATCGTCGACATCCGCCTGCCCCCCACCCAGACCGATGAGGGGCTGCGGGCGGCCCGGGAGATCCGCCGGCGCCATCCCGGCACCGGGGTGCTCGTCTTATCCCAATATGTACGGGTCAGCTACACCGTCGAACTGCTCGACGACGGCGCCCACGGTGTCGGCTACCTGCTCAAGGACAGGGTGTCCGACCTGGCGGGGTTCGCGGCGTCGGTCCGGCAGGTGGGCGGCGGCGGTTCGGCGTTCGACCCGATCGTCGTCGACCAGCTGGTCGGCCGGCACGACCGCGCCGACGACCCGTTGCGCGCGCTCACCGGCCGCGAGCGAGAGGTCCTCGCGCTGATGGCCGAGGGCCGCACCAACCAGGCCGTCGCGGAACGGATCGGCATCGCCGAGCGGACCGTGGAGAAGCACTGCACGAGCATCTTCGCCAAGCTCGGGCTGCGGGCGAGCGCCGACGACCACCGCCGGGTGCTCGCCGTCCTGCGTTACCTCAACACCTAGCCTGCCGTGGTCGCGGGGGACGGTTAACCGTCCCCGGGTGGGTGCTGCCCGGCTTCCGGCGCCGGTGCCGCCGTCGCACACTCGGACGTCAGACGACTCGGACGTCCGAGGCCCCCGGCCTCTGATGGGACGTCCGATCGCCCGGAGAAGAGGAGAGGACGGCGATGTCCGCCATGACGACGAGGAACGCGACGACCACGGCCCGGTGGGTGATCGTCGCGCTGACGGGGACGATGATCTACTACTTCGTCACCTCGAACGCGATACGCCCCGGGAACCCGTTCCTGGTGCCCGACATGATTCTCACGGTGCTCCTGCCCGCCTCGGCCGCTTTCCGCGGCCGGTTCGCCGTGCCGGCGATGATATTCGCCCTCGCCTGGTCGGCGGCCGTCTGGACCGTGTCGCTCTGCACGTACATCACGCGTGGAGCCTTCGCGGACGGAGCGAACCACCTCGCCCTGATCATCCCCAGCGTCGTGGCCGCAGGGCTGCTGGCGGCCGGCGCGGGACACCGCAACGACACACGACAAGCGCTGCAAGAACCTAAGAGGTATCCGCAGCTATAAAGCAAGATTACGAAACTATTTCGCAGGAGCCTTGTGGAACGAGGCATCGGAGTCCTACTGTCACCTCACCCTCGTGGCGTTCGCTCCGCCCCGAGTGCCTTCAGGTGTTCACCCCCCGAGAGAAACGAGCATCCGATGTCACGGAGCATCACAGGAGCTGTGGCGAGATGGACCGGCAGGCCACCGCGAAGGGCGTCGGCGGCGGTCGCGGCGGTGGTCGCGGCCTCCGTCGGTCTCGCCGTCGTCCCCGGCGCCCCGGCCCTCGCCGGCACGGGCGGGGCACCGGCTCCCGTGGTGACGCGCGCCGCCCTCGACCCGTCGCTCGTCGCGGGCCGCGGCGCGAGTGTCGCCTTCGCCGAGCAGGAGGCGGAGAACGCCACGACGAACGGCACGGCCATCGGCCCGGACCGTGCCGCGTACACGCTGGCGGGGGAGGCGTCCGGCCGCAAGGCGGTCAGGCTGACACCGGGCCGGCACGTCGAGTTCACGCTGCCGAAGACGGCCAACGCGATCACCGTGCGTTACAGCATCCCGGACGCCCCCGGCGGGGGCGGCATCACCGCGCCGCTCGACGTCACGGTGAACGGCGGGGGCAAGAAGACGATGACCCTCACGTCGCAGTACTCGTGGCTGTACAACCAGTATCCGTTCACGAACGACCCGAACGCCGACCTGCTGCACCCCGACTGGTGGATCACCGAGTGCGCCTGCGTGCCCAGCGCCACGACGCCCGCCCCGACGATCACGAAGCCGTTCCGCCCGACCCACTTCTACGACGAGCAGCGTCTCCTGCTCGGCAGGACGTACCGCGCGGGTGACAAGGTGCGGCTCACCGTCCCGGCCGGGAGCAACGCGGCGTGGACGGTCATCGACCTGCTCGACTCCGAGCTCGTCGGCGCGCCGCACGTCAGGCTCGTCGCGGCGAACGTGCTGGCGTTCGGCGCCGACCCGCTGGGCAGGCGCGACTCCGCCGACGCGATCGACAGGGCGATCGCCTTCGCCAAGCGCAACCGCCTCAAGGTCTACATCCCGCCGGGCGTCTACCAGGTGAACCGCCACATCATCGTCGACAACGTGACGATCGAGGGCGCCGGCAACTGGTACACGATCATCAAGGGCAAGGAGGTCACCCTCCCCGCCCCGGCCCCCGACGGCTCGGTGCACACCGGCGTCGGCTTCTACGGCAAGGACGCGGCGGACGGCGGCAGCAGGAACGTGCACCTGTCCGGCTTCGCGATCGAGGGCGACGTCCGCGAGCGCATCGACACCGACCAGGTGAACGGCATCGGCGGGGCGCTGAGCGACTCGACCGTCGACGGCCTCTACATCCACCGCACCAAGGTGGGCATGTGGTTCGACGGGCCGATGAGGAACCTGAAGATCACGAACAACATCATCGTCGACCAGATCGCCGACGCCCTCAACTTCCACGGCGGTGTCACGGACTCGGTCGTGTCGAACAACTTCACCCGCAACACCGGTGACGACGGCCTCGCCCTGTGGTCCGAGAAGATCGCCAACGCCCGCAACACGTTCGACCGGAACACCGTGCAGACGCCGACCCTCGCGAACGGCATCGCCGTCTACGGCGGCACGGACAACACCGTCTCGAACAACCTCGTCGCCGACCCGATCCGCGAGGGCAGCGGCATCCACGTCGGCTCCCGCTTCGGCGCCGAGGCGTTCGCCGGAAAACTGTCGATCAAGGACAACACCACGGTCCGGGCCGGCACCTACGAGCTGAACTGGAACATCGGCCTGGGGGCCATCTGGCTCTACGCGCTCGACAAGAACATCGAGGCGGACATCCAGGTCGTCGGGAACCACTTCCTCGACAACACCTACAACGCGATCATGCTGGTCAGCGACTGGGGCGTGAAGGACCTCTACTCGATCACGAACGTCCACTTCAAGGACATCAGGGTCGACGGCACCGGTACCTCCGTGGTCAGCGCCCGGGTGAAGGGATCGGCCTCCTTCGAGAACGTGGACGCCCGCAACGTCGGCGCGGTCGGCGTCAACAACTGCGGCTCGTTCAACTTCCCGCCCACCGGCTCTGAGTTCTCGCTGACGGACCTCGGCGGCAACGACGGGGGCGGCACCACCGGAGCCTGGCTCGCCCCGTGGATGCTGCCGAACACCATCACCTGCGACGACCGCCCGCCGGTCGTCGCGCCGCCGGCGCCGTCCCCGTGGTGATCCCGTGATGAGTCCGCGGTGATCCTTCGCCGCGGCGCGTCTCCGACGTCGTCGACCTGACCGGCCGGCCGCCCGGGAGTCCCCGGGCGGCCGGCCGTTCTCCGTACCGGCCGAGGCGCGCGTCGCCACGACGGCCGGCCGGGCGGGCACACCGGTGACCGGTGATCGGGGCGTCAGACGCCTCGGCGCATCGACCTGGTGCCGACCATCAGGCCCACCGCGGCGACGGCGCAGGCGCAGAGCGTCCCGTACAGCACTGACATGTCCGCGAAACGGCCGGAGAACAGCGCCCGCTCCGCCTCGACGACGTAGGAGACCGGATTCAGCGCGGCGACGGCCCGGAGCCACCCCGGGCCCGAGTCCACCGGCAGCAGCACCCCCGACAGCAGCATCAGCGGGAACATCACCAGCTGGGTGACCCCGTAGAACAGGTCACCGCCCGGGCTGGACGCGATCGCGAGGGCGAAGGAGAGCGCGCCCAGGCCGATCCCGAACACGGTCAGCACCGCCAGGCCGGCCAGCATGCCCGTCAGGTGCGGGCGGAATCCCAGGGGCATCGCGAGGACGACGATCAGCGTGCCCTGGGCCAGCAGGATGGCGAACTCCTTCATCGTCCGGCCGATCAGCATGGCCGTGCGGTTCAGCGGGGTGACCAGCATGCGCTCCATCGAACCGCCGATCAGATCGATCAGCAGGGAGTATCCGGCCATCATCGGCCCGGACAGGCACATCATGATCAGAATGCCGGGCACGAACCACTGCCACGGCGAGCCCTGCCCCTCGAAGCTTCCCGTTCCCGCGAGCAGCGGGCCGAACAGGAACAGGAACAGCAGCGGCTGGCCCATGGTGAAGAGGAGCCCGAGGGGTTCGCGCACCACGGGGGCGAACTCGCGGGAGAAGACGGTTCCGGTGTCACGGAGGAACTGCGCGTTCACGGTGGGGCCTTTCTGGCCGGTGGGGGACAGGGCCGGGGGGCCGGGCAGGGCGGGGCCGGGGAGGGGGATCGCGGGGGAGGGACGCCGCCGGGCGAGGCGGGCAAGGCGGGCAGGGCGGGGCTGGAGAGGGGGATCGCGGGGGAGGTGGGCGGGGCGGGCGGGGCGGTGACGGTCAAACACCGCTCGTGGCGTTCGGGAGCCCGCCGGCCTCGGCCGGGAGTTCGCCGGTCTCGTCGCTCTCGCGCAGGCTGCGGCCGGTCAGCGCGAGGAACACGTCGTCCAGCGTGGGACGGGTGGTCTCGGCGGTGCCGACCTTCACCCCGGAGGACTCCAGCGCCCGGAGACACTCCGGCAGCGCCGCGCCCGCGTGGGGCACCCGCAGCCGCACCGTCGTCCCGTCGACGGTGACCGCGCCGGGACCGGCGATCCGCTCGGCGATCCCGGCGGCCCTCGCCGCCGCCGGCCCGTCGTGGACGGTGATCGTGACGCGGTCACCGGCCAGGTCGCTTTTCAGCCGCTCGGCCGTCCCGTCGGCGATGATCCGGCCGTGGTCGATGATCACCACTCGCTCGGCCATGCTGTCGGCCTCCTCCAGGTAGTGGGTGGTCAGGAAGAGGGTCGTGCCGTGCAGCTCGCGCAGCCGCAGGATGTGCTCCCAGATGTTGGCGCGGCTCTGCGGGTCGAGACCGGTCGAGGGCTCGTCCAGGAACAGCAGCTCGGGCCGGTGAACGAGCCCCAGGGCGATGTCGAGGCGGCGGCGCTGGCCGCCGGACAGGGTGCCGGGCTTGCGGGTGGCCAGCGGCTCCAGGTCCAGCAGGCCGAGGATCTCGTCGGCCCGCCGGCGCGCCTCCGGCCCGCGGAGGCCGTAGCAGCGCGCCTGGGTCACCAACTCGTCGCGGACGCGGAAGTTCTCGCCCGAGCCGTTCTTCTGGCCGACGTACCCGATGCGGGCGCGGACCCCCGCCGGGTCCGACACGACGTCGCGGCCCGCGACGATCGCGGTTCCCGACGTCGGCGGGAGCAGGGAGGTCAGCATCCGCAGGCTGGTGGACTTCCCGGCACCGTTGGGACCGAGAAAGGCCACCAGCTGGCCCGCCTCCACATCGATGTCGAGGCCGCGTACGGCGTCGACGCTTCCCTTCCTCACCTTGAATCGCCGGGTCAGCCCTCGGGCATGGATCATCGTCCCCTCCTCGGGGTGGGCGCGGGCGGTGGATGGCATGCCGAACAGACCCCTGGTCGGGGGCTCGGCTGGAGATGCTTCATCCTTGACCAGGCGATCCGGGTTTGGCAAACGTGAAACGTATGTTCACGTTCTGTCTGACCTGCGGAAACGTGCCCCCGCGTGGCGTGCCGCGCGGCACCGCCGAGCTTCGCCCCGAACCGGTCCACCCGCGCTGACGTGGGCTTTTCATGAATCCCGGGAAAAAGATGAGAAAAGCGCGGATCTTCCGCCGCGCGCCCGCCGGACCCCGGTGGTCAGTTCCCCCCGGAACGCGCGGGTACGTGGGCGAGGCCGGGCTCCGGGGAGTCCTCCCGGTGGCGCCGGAGCAGGCTGTCGATCGCCCACGGGCCCGCGCCCAGCACGGCGATGAGCAGGAACGACCAGCAGAACATCGCCGACGGCTCGCCGCCGTTGCGCAGCGGCAGGAGCTCCTGCGGCAGGTGCACCACGAAGAACGCGTACGCCATCGAACCGGACGCGAGGATCGCGGCGGGGCGGGTGAGGAATCCGGCGAGGACGAGCCCGCCGCAGAGCACCTGGATGAGCGCGGCCCACCAGCCGGGCCAGACCGCGAAGTCGACGGCCCGGCCGGTGGCGGGGTTGCCGCCGAAGACGCCGAACATCGACGCCACGCCGTGGCACAGGAAGAGGAAGCCCGTCACCATGCGGAAGAGCGAGAGCACCGGCCCGCCGAATCGGTCGATGTTCATCGAATCACCCCTGTTGTCGCGGTGCGAGGCCGGTCCTCCGTCCAGCCTCGCACCGCCGCTGTCCCAGGACGCGCCCACGCGCGGGTCCTGGTGATCCCCTGTCAAGATTTGGCGTCGCCGGGGTACATCAGGGTCTCCGTGAAACCCGGCGCGGTCCGATCGCGTAACCACGACAGTTCGGTGGGGGGCACACCGGCTCCTGTCGGGGTGCGGTCGTATCGATTCGATCCGTCGAGGATCTCAGGGTAGGAGCCGGTCCTCCGCTGTCAAGGCGGCTCCTCCCGCGTCGGCCGTGGCCGGTGCCGGTGGCGATGATCATGCATGTCGGCGGCGGCGACGGTCTCGGCGTTTCGACAGGCAGGCGGGGAGAGCTTTCCCGGCGCGGGTCTCGCGGGCGGCACGGCGGGCAGGCACAGCCCTCGCGTGAGAGATGAAAGTTTCATACTCATCGCGCGTCAGAATGATGGATTTTGCGGTCTGAAGCCTTCCTGGTCGGGAAAGGTGATTCACCCACGATGCGATTGTCACTCTTGACAGCGATAGACGTCCAGGTTGGGGCAGGAAAAGATCAACGCAGGTAGCGGACGAGCTTGCGCGCGTTCATGGATTAGCCCGCTTAGCAGGGACTCCTAGGTATGTCTGTTTTGCCGCGGGAACGATCCGCACCTCCGCTGGAGGCTTCCTGTCACTCACGCTGTCGCTCACGCCGTACGTCGTCCGCCGGCGACTCGGGACCGGTGGCCGGCGCCCGGCAGGAGTGAGCGGCGCCGGAAACCGTGCGTTTACTTCCGTAACACACGTTGTTGACATCACTGACAGCGAGATCTAGGCTGCGGTCGAATCGATTCGATGATGGACATCCTGGTTTTCGCGCCACCCTCCCCCCCACGAAGCCATTCCACTCACATGTGCGCACAGCGCCCACGAGTGAGGAGAGTCCAAGATGAACGTTGGCGACATCCTCCGCCGAGCCCGGCTGTGGCCTTCCACTCCATCGCTCCCGGCCCATCCACTCCGCCCCTCCCCGTCCGAGGAGCCACGTGGACCCTCCCCGTCCGAGGAGTCACGTACGGGCATCGCACCCGGCAGGCGGCACAGGAGCCGCCGCGCGATCGCCGCCTTTCTCGCCGTCGGCGCGCTCGTCGCGGGTCCCGTCGTGACGTCCGCCACGCCGGCCCAGGCCGCGGACCAGTCCATCGCCGTCGACTTCTCCGCCGGCGGCGGCACCCCGACCTACCGTGCCTCCGGTTGGATCTACGGCATGACCGAGAACGCGGCCGGCCCGCCCGACCAGTTCTTCACCGACGTGAGGTTCCGGTACATGCGGGCCGGTGGGGCACAGCTCGACGGCCCGGGCGGCTGGGTGTCGGGCAAGTACGACCGCCGGTGGAACGCCACCCGCGCCCAGTTGCTGCGCACCCGGTCACTGGGCGGGGAGTTCATCCTGCTCGTCCACGACCTCTGGGGCGCCGACGGCTACCCGATCTCGCGCTTCCCCGGCGACAACGGCAACTGGACGGACTACGACAACTTCCTCACCCGCCTGATCAACGACGTGCGGGCGACGGGTGCCCCGGTGCAGTGGGACCTGTGGAACGAGCCCAACATCACGCTGTTCTGGAACCGCCCCCAGTCCCAGTACTTCGAGCTGTGGCGACGCACCTACCAGCGCATCCGGGCCGCGTTCCCGGCGCAGCTCATCGTCGGGCCGAGCTGCGCGTGCGTGCCGTCCACCGGCCACGCCTTCTGGAACCAGTACCTCGACTACGTCAAGGCCAACAACGTGGTCCCCGACATCATCAGCTGGCACTCCCTGCCGGGCGACCCGGTGGCCAACGTGGCGGCGGCCGACACCACGCTGAACTCCCGTGGCATCGCGCACCCGCGGCCCTACCAGATCAACGAGTACGGGGCGTCCAACGAGCAGAACCCCGCCGACGGGGCCTGGTACATCGCCCGCCTGGAGCGGGCCGGCGCCGACGGCCTGCGCGCCAACTGGGCGGGCGGCGGGAACCTGCACAACGACCTCGGCAACCTGCTCGTCCGCAACTCGGCGGGCCAGTACCAGCCGAAGGGCGAATGGTGGGCCTACCGCTTCTACGGCTCGCAGACCGGCCAGATCGCGTCCGTCACCCCCAGCGCCTCGTACGACGCGTTCGCCACCAAGGCGGCGGGGTCGGCCAAGATCCTGGTCGGCGGCGGCACCACGACCGGCAACATCGCCGTCAACCTGCGGCGCCTGGACGCCACGAGCGGCATCGTGGAGAACAACCAGGTGCGGGTCGTCGCCGAGCGCATCCCCCACAACGGCGGCGGCGCCGTCACGGCTCCGGTCACCGTCCAGAACTCCGTGGTGACCCTGTCCGGCAACGGCACGACGGTCAACCTGCCGCACACCGCCATCGACGACTCCTACACCATCACGCTGCTGCCGCCCTCCTCCGGCCCCGGCAACGGGTCGACGTCGGTGTTGCGCAACGTCAACGCCGGCCGGTGCCTGGACGTCCCGAACGCGACCACCACCAACGGCACCCAGACCCAGCTGTGGGACTGCGGCAGCGGCACCAACCAGCAGTGGACCCTGACCTCCTCCAAGCAATTGCAGGTGTACGGCAACAAGTGCCTGGACGCCAACGGCCAGGGCACCGCCAACGGCACCCAGGCGATCATCTGGGACTGCAACGGCGGCACCAACCAGCAGTGGAACGTCAACGCCGACGGCAGCATCACCGGCGTGCAGTCCGGCAAGTGCCTGGAGGCGAGCAACTTCGGGACCGGCAACGGCACCAAGGTCCAGCTGTGGTCCTGCACCGGCACGAGCAGCCAGAAATGGACCAGGAGCTGACCCGCTGACCGGCGAGGCTCACCGGGGTTCGCAGGGAATCCGTTTCTTCGATGAGACGCGCCTCCGGACGTCGCGGGACGACCCGCGCCTCCGGAGGACGCGGTCCGGCAAGAAGGAGGCATCATGCCCCTCGCAAGCTTGAGAAGGGCGCTCGCGGCCGGTGCGAGCGCGCTCGTCGCCGCCGCCTGCCTGACCGGCGGCGGTACGGCCCAGGCCGCCACCACCGGCCCGTGTGACATCTACGCCTCGGGCGGGACGCCGTGCGTGGCGGCGCACAGCACCACCCGGGCGCTGTACGGCACCTACAACGGCCCGCTGTACCAGGTGCGCCGTTCCTCGGACAACACCGTCCGCGACGTCGGCGTGCTGAGCGCGGGCGGGGTGGTCAACGCCGCCACCCAGGACGCGTTCTGCGCCGGCACCAACTGTGTCATCACCGTCCTGTACGACCAGTCCGGCCGCAACAACCGCCTGACCCAGGCGCCGCCCGGCTTCTGGCCCGGCCCCGGTCCCGGTGGATGGGACAACCTCGCCGACGCGAAGGCGGCCCCGATCACCGTCGGCGGCCAGAAGGCCTACGGCGTCCGCATCGAACCCGGCACCGGGTACCGCAACAACAACACCAACGGTGTGGCGACCGGCGACCAGCCCGAGGGCATCTACGCCGTCGTCGACGGCACGCACTACAACCAGTGGTGCTGCTTCGACTACGGCAACGCGCAGACCGACGGCCAGGCCGACGAGCGCGCCATCATGGAGACCGTCTACTTCGGCGCCAACAAACAGTGGGGCTACGGGGCCGGAGCCGGACCCTGGATCATGGCCGACCTGGAGTGGGGACTGTTCTCCGGGGTGAACGCGGGCTACAACAACCTCGCGCCCATCAACCACCGTTTCGTCACCGCCATCGTCAAGGGCGAGCCGAACCACTGGGCGATCCGGGGCGGCAACGCCCAGTCGGGCGGCCTGACCACCTACTTCGACGGGCGGCGCCCCGACGGCTACCACCCGATGAAGAAGGAGGGCGCCATCCTGCTCGGCATCGGCGGCGACAACAGCGTCTCCGGCCGCGGCACCTTCTTCGAGGGCGTGCTGACCTCCGGCTACCCGTCGGAGGCCACCGAGAACGCGGTCCAGGCCAACATCGCCGCCGCCGGCTACGCGCCGTCCGGCGGCACCCCCACCCAGGGCGTCCAGCTCGTCGGCGCCCAGTCCGGCCGCTGCCTGGACGTGCCCAACGCCAGCACCGCCAACGGCACCCAGACCCACCTGTGGGACTGCGGCGGCGGCACCAACCAGCGCTGGACCCACACCTCCTCCAAGCAGCTGCAGGTGTACGGCAACAAGTGCCTGGACGCCAACGGCCAGGGCACCGCCAACGGCACCCAGGCGATCATCTGGGACTGCAACGGCGGCACCAACCAGCAGTGGAACGTCAACGCCGACGGCAGCATCACCGGCGTGCAGTCCGGCAAGTGCCTGGAGGCGAGCAACTTCGGGACCGGCAACGGGACCAAGGTCCAGCTGTGGTCCTGCACCGGCACGAGCAGCCAGAAATGGAGCCTGCGTAGCTGACCCGCCGGCACGCGGGGGATCCGGACTCCGTGCGGCCCCGGCCGCGCCGGTCTGCGGGCCGGCGCGGGCCGGCGCGGGCCGGCGCGGTGCTCGCGGGTCAGGCGAGGCTGACGCGGGGGCGCGCCGGTCCGGTCGACTCGCGCAGCGAGATCGGCGGGGCGGCGAGCAGCCGGCGATGCGGGAGGCGGGGATCGGCGATGCGCTGGATGAGCAGCTCGACGGCGTGCGCGCCCAGCTCGTCGGCCAGGATGTCGGCCGCGGTGAGCGGCGGGTGCAGGTTCTCCGCCCAGTGCCGGGCGGCGACCCCGGTGAGCGAGAAATCGCCGGGCACCGCGAGATGGGCGTGCGCCAGCGCGCGTTGCATGCCGGGCATGGCGGCCTCGTTGATGGTGGCGATGGCGGTCAGCTCGGGGTGTGTGACCAGCAGCTTCTCGACGCAGGCCCGTCCCGCCTGGGCGTCGTCGGCGCAGCAGACCTGCACGCCCTCCAGGCCGCGCTCGGCGACGGCGCGGGTGAAGCCGAGCTGCGCTCGATGGCCGGGGCCGTACCCGGCGGCGACCAGCTCGGCCGAGCGGTTGATCAGGGCGACGTGACGATGCCCCAGGTCGGCCAGATGACGGACACAGCGGGCGATCAACGTCTCGTAGTCGATGTCCACCCAGGTCATCTCGTCGGGCCGGCTGGTGTGGCCGATGCCGACGAACGGCAGCCCGACCTCCGCCAGGCGGGTGACCCGGTCGTCCTCCAGCCGGATCTCCATGAGGATGACCCCGTCGACGCGGGCACCGGTGACCACGCGCTCGAACGAGCGGTCGTGTTCCCCGCCGGACGGCGAGAGCAGCACGTCGAGGTCGGCGCGTGCGGCGGCGTCGACCACGCTGGCCACGAAGCCCAGCTGGGCGTCGGTGAGGCGCCGGCTGGCCGGGGGGATGACCAGCCCGATGGTGCGTGTCCTGCCCTCCTTGAGCGCTCTGGCCGCGGCGTTGGGGCGGTAGCCGAGCTCGTCGATGACCGCCTGGATGCGCTGCCGGGTCGCCTCCGCCACCGGCCGTTTGCCGCTCAACGCGTACGACACCGTGCTGCGGGACACGCCCGACCGCCTGGCGATCTCTCCGATGTTCACCGGCACTCCTCAGCGGACTTGGCCACGACGCCTCCCCATGGTAGATGGAATCGATTCGCCTGGAGGAGTCACGACCTGACCAGGAAGAACGGCTTCACGGGCGAGGATATCCCGGGTGACCCATTGACGTGCATACGACATCGCCTTAGGTTCAGTCGAACCGATTCGAGTAACCGGTTCGACGTCGGGCGGAAACAGGCACGTGACGCCGGTCGGCGGAGGCCGGAACCGTGCGAACGACGAACCTCGCCATCCCCACATCACCTGCCCCCGAAAGGACGGCCGGATCCATGTCGGCACCGAGATCAGCAGGATTGAGCAGGCGCACGCTCGGCGCGGGCCTGGCTCTCCTGGCCGCCAGTTGCCTGGCCGGCTGTTCGGCCACCTCCTCCACCGAGGGCACCGCGGCCACCGCGACGGCCCCCGGCAAGGCGGCGGGCGGCGGAACGTACACCATCTGGGACCCTTATCCGCAGTACGACAAGACCTCCGACTGGGTGAAGCTGCTGGACACCTGCGGCACCCAGGCCGGCGTGACGGTCGAACGCACGGGCTACGACACCACCGACCTGACCAACAAGGCGCTGCTCGCCGCGCAGCAGGGCAACGCCCCCGACGTGCTCATCGTCGACAACCCGGTGGTGTCGACGCTCGCCGAGGCCGGCGTGCTGACCACGACCGCGGAGAACAAGCTCGACATCTCGGCGATCTCGCCCAACCTCATCGCGGCCGGGCAGAGCGGCGGCAACACCTACGGCGTCCCGATCGGGGCCAACACCCTGGCGCTCTACTACAACAAGGCGGTGCTCGACAAGGCGGGGGTGGAGATCGCCTCCGTCAAGGACTGGGCGTCGCTGACCGCGGCCCTGGAGAAGGTCAAGGCGGCGGGCAAGAAGGGCATCACGTTCTCCGCCATCGGCACCGAGGAAGGCAGCTTCCAGTTCCTGCCCTGGTTCTGGGGGTCGGGCGCGCAGCTCACCAAGCTCGACTCCCCGCAGGGCGTGTCGGCGGTGGCGCTGTGGACCGACTGGCTGAAGAAGGGGCTCGCCCCCAACTCGGTCATCAACAACACGCAGACCACCAGCTGGCAGGAGTTCGCGAGCGGTGATTACGCCTTCGCCGAGAACGGCACCTGGCAGCTGGCGGGCGCCAAGGAGACCGGCTTCAAGTACGGGATCATCCCGGTGCCGGCCAAGGACGGCGGAACCGCGGCGGCGCCCACCGGCGGCGAGTTCGTCAGCGTCCCCGTCCAGCAGGACACGGCGCGCTACGCCACCTCCCAGAAGCTGGTGACGTGCCTGACCAGCACCGACAACTCCTTCGCCACGGCGACGGCGCTGTCGTACATCGCGCCCACCGACCAGGTCCAGACCCGGCAGAGCACCGAGAATCCCGAGCTCAAGGTGTGGGTGGAGGCGGTCAAGGCGGCCAAGGGCCGTACCGGCGACGACCTCGGCACCAAGTACCCGAAGATCTCCGAGCCGATGTGGGGCGCGGTGCAGGCGGCGCTGAGCGGGGCCAAGAGCCCCCAGCAGGCGATGACCGACGCGCAGACCGCGGCGGCGAGCGCGATCCAGTAGGCCCGGATCATGAGTCGAACCGCCCAGGCGTCCACCCGGCGCCCGTCATCCGCCGGCGGCGGCCCCGTCCCGAACGGATCGGGCCGCCGGAAAGCGGCCCGGCGGGGGTCGGATCGGTGGGTGGCGTGGGGCTTCCTGGTACCGATCGTCGTCTATCTGCTGGTGTTCTACGCCTACCCGCTGTTCCGCAACGTGGAGCTGAGCCTGCGCGACTACACGGTGCGCTCGTTCGTCCAGGGTGACGCGCCCTTCACCGGGTTCGCCAACTACGCCGAAGTGCTCAAGGACGCCACGTTCGGGCCCGCGCTGTGGCAGACCGTGGTGTTCACCGTGGTGTCACTGGCCTTCCAGTTCACCGTCGGGCTCGCCCTGGCCATGTTCTTCGTCAGGAACTTCCCGCTGTCGGCGACGTTGCGCGCGCTGTTCCTGGTGCCGTGGCTGCTGCCGCTGATCGTGTCGTCCTCGACCTGGGCCTGGATGCTCAACAGCGATTCCGGCGTGGTCAACGCGGTGCTCGGCGCGTTCGGGGCCGGCCCGGTCAACTGGCTGACCTCGCCGGACTGGTCGCTGTGGTCGGTGATCGTCGCCAACATCTGGATCGGCGTCCCGTTCAACCTGGTGATCCTCTACTCCGGCCTCCAGTCGATCAGCCCGTCCGTCTACGAGGCCGCCGCCCTGGACGGCGCGTCGGGCCGGCAGCGGTTCTGGAGTGTGACCCTCCCCCTGCTGCGACCCGTCTCGGCGATCACGCTGCTGCTCGGGCTGGTCTACACGCTGAAGGTGTTCGACATCATCTGGATCATGACCAAGGGCGGGCCGAGCGGCTCCTCCACCACGTTCGCCACCTGGTCCTACCGGCTGGGTTTCGGGAACCTGGTGCCGTCCTTCGGCCCGGGGGCCGCGGTCGGCAACCTCCTGATCGCGATGGCGCTGGTCTTCGGGCTGTTCTACATCCGCCTCCAGCGAAGGCAGGACCTCTCGTGAGCACCCCGCGCCGCTGGTGGAAGACCCTGATCGGGCTCGCGCTGACCGGCGTGATGCTGTTCCCGGTCTACTGGATGATCAACGTGTCGTTCACCAGGGACCGGGACATGCGCAGGAGCCCGCCGTCGTGGTTCCCCGTACACGGCACCCTGGACGGTTACCGCGCGGTCCTCGACCAGCAGCTTCCCTACCTGGGCGTCAGCCTGGTGGTCGGGCTGGGGACGGTGCTGCTGACCCTGGCGATCGCGGCCCCGGCGGCGTACTCGCTGGCCAAGCTGCGCCCGCGCGGCGGTGGCGCGCTGAGCTTCGTGCTGCTGATCGCCCAGATGATCCCCGGGATCATCATGGCGATGGGCTTCTACGCCATGTTCCTCAACCTCGGCGTGCTCAACACCCTTCCCGGGCTGATCGTGGCCGACTCCACCCTCGCGGTCCCCTTCGCGGTCCTCATCCTCACCGCGTTCATGTCGGGCATCCCGCACGAACTCCTTCAGGCCGCCCGGGTGGACGGCGCCGGAGCCGTGCGGACCTTCTGGTCGATCGTCCTGCCGGTCAGCCGCAACGCGATCATCACGGTGTCGCTGTTCGCGTTCCTGTGGGCGTGGTCGGACTTCGTCTTCGCCAGCACGCTGGACGGCGGGGGAGACCACCAGCCGATCACCCTGGGCATCTACCACTACATCGGCAACAACAACCAGCAGTGGAACGCGATCATGGCCACCGCCGTCGTCGCGTCGATACCCGCCGTCGTTCTCCTCGTCATCGCACAGCGCTACGTCACCGCCGGCGTGACCGCGGGCGCCGTCAAGGACTGACCGGGCTCTCCTCCCACACGAAAGGACCATCTCCTCATGACCGCCGCCGTCACCGGCCCGGTGTTCTCCCTGCAGGAAATCCCGTTCAGCTTCCGCGGGTCCTGGTTCGGCTTCTCACCGGTCATCGGCGAGAACACCTACGCCCAGGACGTCCACCTGGTCTCCCACCAGACCGGCATGCACCCGATCCTGCGGCTGGTCCCCACCGCCGGCAGCGTCGTCACCGCCACCCCGCACCGGCTCACCTGGGACTGCGACCCCGGGCGGATCGACCTCGCCTACGAGAGCACCGACACCGTGCGGGTGCGCGGGCGCGGAGCCGGCCTGCGACTGCTGGCCGCCGACCCGGTCCTGACGCCGTTCAGCGGTCCCTACTTCTTCCAGGACCCCCGGGACGGGTCCTCGGTCTTCACCGTCTACCAGACCGGGCGCCGCTACCGCGTCACGCTCCTGGCCGGGCGGATCACCGAACACCTGGGCGCGCAGGAGCTCGGCGCCACCGAGCGGGGTGTCGTGGTCACCGGGGACGGGGACGGGGACGCGTGGGAGATCGCCGTCGAGGAGTTCGAGACCGCCCGCGCCCCGTACACGAGCGAGCACGACTTCGAGCAGGTGGCCGGCGCGGCCCGGCGCGACTACGAGGAGTACCTCGACGCCGTGGCGCCCTGGCGGGACGACCGGACACCCGCCGCCGAACTCGCCGTCTACGTGCTGTGGTCGGCCACTGTACGCGCGGCGGGGTTCGTCACCCGCCCGGCGGTGCTGATGTCCAAGCACTGGATGGACAAGGTGTGGAGCTGGGACCACTGCTTCAACGCGATCGCCCTCGCCGAGGGTCTGCCCGCGCTGGCCTGGGACCAGTTCCGGCTGCCCTTCGACCACCAGGAGGCCGCCGGCGCGCTGCCCGACTCGATCACCCATTCCGAGATCCTGTACAACTTCGTCAAGCCACCCATCCACGGCTGGGTCCTGCGGCATCTCCCGCCGGTGCCGGGAGAGGAACGAGCCGGCGTCTACCGCCTGCTCGAGCGGTGGACCACCTTCTGGCTCACCGCCCGGCGCGTGCCCGGACACGAACTGGCCCACTACCAGCACGGCAACGACAGCGGATGGGACAACGCGACCACATTCGCACCCGAACGCGTCGTCGAGACGGCCGACCTGGCGTCGTTCCTCGTCCTCCAGATGCGTACGCTCGCCCGCCTGGCCACCGAACTCTCCCTGCCCGGCGATGCCGCCCGCTGGTCGCAGGCGGCCGACCGGATGCGCGAGGCGATGCTCGCCCAGCTGTGGCGCGACGACCGGTTCGCCACCCGGAGCGCGAGTTCGCAGGAGACCTGGACCAGCAGCAGCCTGCTCGACCTCATGCCGATCGTGCTGGGCGAGGAGCTGCCCCAGCACGTCCAGACGGCCCTGGCCGCCAGGATCAAGACCCACCTGACCGAATACGGACTCGCCACCGAACTGCCGACCTCACCGCACTACCAGGACGACGGCTACTGGCGCGGCCCGATCTGGGCCCCTTCGACGGTCCTGATCGAGGACGGCCTCCGCCGGGCCGGGCAGACCGTCCTCGCCGACGAGGTCAGCGCCCGGTTCCGCGCCCTGTGCGAGAAATCGGGGTTCGCGGAGAACTTCGACGCCCGCACCGGGGCGGGGCTCCGTGACCGCGCCTACACCTGGACGGCCAGCGCGTACCTCATCCTGGCCGCCGCCCACATACGCCGGGCGTCATGACCCGCGTGCGAGCCGGCCGGACGGACCGGTCGTCCGGCGAGATCGATCGCGCGTGGATCGAGGTGACGCCTAATTGGGTAGCGGTACTATCCAATATTGGATAGTGTCGCTATCGAAAGGTGGGTGAGTTTCATGACCGTGATCGTCCTCGTCCTGGCCAGTGTGGGTTTCCGCCTGCTCGGGACGCTGTCGGGGTCGGCCCGTTTCGCCACCTGGCGAGTGAGCGCCGCGCACGGACTGGCCGTCATGCTGGTGATGACGGCCGGCGCGCACTTCGTGCCGCCAGGTGTGAGCTTCATGCCGAACCACGCCGACATGCTGGCCATGGTTCCGCCGTTCGTCCCGTTCCCGGCATTCGTGGTCTACCTGACCGGCGTGCTGGAACTGGCGGGGGCGGCGGGACTGGTTCTGCCGGGCACCAGGCGTGCGGCCGGTCTGTGCTTGGCGCTGCTGTTCGTGCTCATGCTCCCGGCCAACATCTACGCCGCGCTGGCCGACGTGCCCTTCGCAGGCGGTGCGGCGGAGCCGCTGTGGCGGCGAGTCCCCGAGCAGATCCTCTACATCGGCGTGGCGATCTGGGCCGCAGGTCTCCCCGCACGGCCTGCCGGCCGTATGGCCACCACGTCGGCCGAGGGTCACCCGGCCGCACGGTGAAGAGATCAGACCGGTGTGCCCCCGCTCGGGTGGAGGGGAGGGCGGGAGTCAGAGGTCTTTCCAGGACAGGGCGAGCGTGGTGTGGCGCTTGCGGATGAGCAGCTCGCCGTCGGGCGGGTCACCCCGGTAGGCGTCGATGCGAAGCCCCGAGGTCATGGGCCTGTCCGCCATGTCCCACGCCTGGATGTGGGCGGCCATCTCGCTCGCCAGCCGCATCCTGTCCGGCCCGTGGCCGCGCGCGATCAGGGTCCCGTCCGGTGACGGCTCCAGCAGGCAGAGGTTGTCGCGCTCGACGATGCCGACGGCCATCCTGAAGCCCGTCATGTCGAGCGGGGGCGAGGCCAGCCACCCGGGCCGCGCCTCCGAGATCGTGCACCAGCGGGGCTCGTGCACCGCGAGCCACAGGCTCAGCCCGTCGAGGAGCTGGGAGAGGCTGGCGCTGATCTCGGTGGACAGCTCGACCACGGGCCCGTCGAGCGCCCCCAGCACGTCGCCGATCTCGCTCGCCTCGGGCAGCGAGATCGCCAGGTCGGACTCCCGGTCCAGCACCAGCGTCGTCTCCGGACCGGCGAAGGGGCCGCGCATCCGCATGAACCCGCAGGGCAGCACCGAGCGGCTCGTCCAGTGCCCGTTGTCCCGCTCCATCGCCACCGAGCGCTGCACCCCCCGCAGGTCCAGCGGGGCGACGAGGCGCCCGCCGGGCGCGAGCTGGTCCAGCCACGCCGGGGCGAGATCCCACACGCCGACGGTGGCGATCACCCGGTCGTAGGGCGCCTCCGGTGAGAACCCCTCGGCGCCGTCGCCGCACACCAGCCTCACCTCGGGGTGGCCCGCGGCCGCCAGGTGCCCACCGGCCGCCGCCACCAGGTCGGGGTCGATGTCGACACTCACCACCAGGCCCTCCGGTCCCACCAGATGGGCGAGCAGGGCGGCGTTGTAGCCCGTTCCCGTCCCGATCTCTAGCACCCGCTGTCCCGGCCGCACGCCGAGCTGGTCGAGCATCAGGGCCATGATCGCCGGCTGGGAGGAGGAACTGATCGGGCGGCCCTCCGCGTCGCGCTTGGTCACGATCGCGTCGTCCTGGTAGACGGCCTCCGCCGCGAGTTCCGGCAGGAACACGTGGCGCGGCACCGTCCGCAACGCGTCGACCACGATCTCGCTGATGCCCCGCGCGCGTACCTGCGAGACCAGCTCTTCCCGTAACGCGTGCCACTCAGTCATCGCCGACCTCCGTGCCGTATGCGTAGTGCCCTGAGTTATATGCCCCCGCACATGTGGAACGTCCCCGTGGTACGCCGTCCCCCGGGCGCCCGTGCTGGAATCGGGCGGGAAAGCGCACGGTCCGGGGGCCGTGACGGTACCTCTCATACGGGTGCCGCGCAACGCCCGTCACGTTCCGTGATGTCCGGCCGGCGGGCGTGGCGGCATCCCGGTTCGACCTCTCGGCCCCGGAGGCAAGGAGATCACTCACCGTGCTGCTCCACGGATCGCCCGGTGGCCGGGGCGGCCACCGGCACGGCCGGCCTGCTCGCCTTCACCCGCCAGGTCGTCGTACCCGATCCACGCGGATTCGGGGAGCCCGGCAAGCACCCCGCCGGCACCGCCTCGCCTTCGGGGCCGGCGTTACCAGGCGGCGTTCGGGGAGCCGCCCCTGCCCGGGCGCTCACCGATCCTCTTCGGCAGCGGCGTGGTCGAACCATCGGTGAGATCGATCCGGAAGCTCTGCCGGCGGTGCACGTAGAGGAGGTACCGGCCGGTTCCGTCGAGGCTGAAGGGAAGGCTCAGTGACGCTGTGGGCGGCAGCTTCACCTGGGCGAGGAGCCGCGGTGCCTGCCCGCCGTCGACCGGTACGCGCTCTATGGCGTGACCGGCCGAGTAGACGAGGGCACCTCCGTCGGGGGTGTAGGCCACCGAATGCAAGGGGGGCAGGCCCCTGTGCGGCCTGACGAGGCGCGTGGCGGCCAGCAGGTCGGATCCCGGCCGGTCGAGGTCGAGGACGCCAAGGCCCCAGTTCCCGGCCGCCAGCGCGATCCGACGGCCGTCCGGAGCCCAGGACAGCCCGCTGACCGTGAAGAACGCGCCCGTGCTCCAGTCGCGGCGCCGCCCGGTGGCGAGTTCGACGACGGAGACCCTCACCCCTCCCGAGGCCGCCTTGGCGTAGACGAGCCGTGTCGCGTCCGGGCTCAGGGCGAGGGCGTACCCGGGACCCAGCCGATCGCTCCGCAATCCGGGAACGGGCATCGGATCGCCCGGCTGCCCGTCCTCGGCGAGGGTGACGCGGAAGAACCGGATGGGGGAGTCCGGTCCGGTCCATCCGGAGAGCACGAAGGTGCGGTTGTCGGGTGCCGCGGCCAGCAGTTGCCACGAGGATCGCACTCCCGGCGGCAGCCGGACGGACGCGAGGAGCGCCCCGGTCGCGGCGTCGTGCACGGTGGGCCGTACCGGGGTGAAGGTCGCTGTCTTGGACCTTTCGGGAAATCGTGCGATCGGAACGCCCGCGGCCAGGAAGAACCGCGGCGGACCGGTCGGCGGCAGGGGCGGGGAGGTCGCCGCGGGCAGCGCCAGGGACGTCTCCATCGGCTCCGGCTCCGCCGCCGGTGGGACGGTGGCCGGGTGTGACGGCGGCGTGGTCGTGCCGGGCGGGGACGGGAACGGCGATGACGAGGGGAACGGCGACGGCGGGAACGTGGACGACGGGAGCGGCGACGAGGAGGGAAACGGTGACGCGGCCGCGGGGGACGACGGGCCTTTGGCCGGGTTCCGCTCGGCGGTGCAGGCTCCGGCCAGCCCGAGCGTGAGCAACCCCGCCGCGATGAGGCCCGCGCGTGAGAACATGCGTTGATCATCTGCGGTGTCGGATACGGCGTCAAGGCGGCCGGGGAACAGGCGCCGCCTGCGGGCGACCGGCCCACGTCGCCCGTCGAACGGACCTCCGCGCCGCGCCGGAGCCGGGCCCCGTGCCCGCGCCGGGATGGGGACCCGTGAATCGGCCCGAGCACGGGGGTCCAGGTGGGTGGAGGGCGGAATCGGCCGCCCTCCACCCCCGGCCCTGGGAGCGTGGACCGCTGTCCGGCATTCGGGGGACGGAGCCGGACAGCGATGAATCTATGCGTCCACCAGCACGATGTATGCGTAGAAATGCATGCTTACTGCAGGCAGAACTCGTTGCCCTCGGGATCGGTCATGACCGTCCAGTACTCGCCGTTCTCCTCCACCGTCCGCACCTCGACGGCCCCCAGGGCGGCGAGCCGTCCCACCTCCGCCTCCACGAGCTTGCGGCGCTCCTCCAGCGGCGTGCCGGGCGGACCGCCCACGTTGAGGTCCAGGTGGAGACGGTTCTTGGCGGTCTTGCCCTCGGGCACGCGCTGGAAGTAGAAGCGGGGCCGCCCCTCGTCCGGGTCCACGATGGCGGACCGGTCGGAGCGCTTCTCCTCGGGGATGCCCTGGACCTCCGCCCACTCCTCCCAGCTGCCGAACCCCTCGGGAGGCGGCTGGAGGCGGTAACCGAGGGCCTCCGCCCAGAAGGCGGCGAGCGACCGCGGATCGCCGGCGTCGAAAGTGATCTGAATCTCCATGGAGCCCCTATGCCCACTCGGCGAGGATTCTGGCCTCCTTCTCCGGATCGATGCCGTGCCCGCGGAACGACCGCTCCGCCGCCGGGACGTCGCGGAGCCAGGCCCAGGTGTCGCGTACGGTCTCGGCGACCGGGCGGCAGGTCAGCCCGGCCGCGAGGGCCTTCGCCGACGACGTCAGCCAGACCGCGGCGAACTCGGGACCGTCCGGCGCCCAGACGGGGAACTCCGTCCACGGCCGTACCTCCCGGTCGAGCAGGAACCGGTCGTCGACCCAGACGAACTCGGCGTCGGAGCCGGTCACCGCGCGGCACTCGGCCAGCCAGCCGCCGTAGGTGACGTTGCCCGGCACCCCGCCGGCGAGGAACCGGTCGGCCTTCCCGGCCTCGGTGCGGTCGAGGACGAACGCGGCGAGGTCGCGCACGTCGATGACCTGCATCGCGCGGTCCGGGTCGCCCGGCGCCAGGACCCGCCCGCCCCGGGAGATCCGGTCCAGCCACCAGGGCAGGCGGCCCACGTCCTCGTACGGGCCGAGGATGAGACCCGGCTGGATGATCAGAGCGTCGCCCCCGAAGCCCTCCTCCACCGCCCGCTCGCACCCCGCCTTGAGCACGCCGTACTCGCCGTCCTCCGGCCCCGCGTCCGGCGCGCACTCGTACCGCGGCGAGCTCTCGTCGCACTCCTTCGCGGGGAAGCCGGCGAGCGCCGAGATGCTGGAGATGTACGTGTAGAGGCCCGCCCGGCCGCTGAGCCGGCGCACCGACTCGCCGACCACCCTCGGGATCCTGCCCATGACGTCGATGACGGCGTCCCACTCCCGGCCCTCCACCAGGCGGTCCAGGTCGGCCGGCACCTCACGGTCGCCCCTGACCGCCTCCACGCCCGGCAGGTCCACCCCGCTGCGCCCCCGGTTGAACGTCGTGACCTCGTGCCCGCGCCGCAGCGCCTCTTCCGTGATGGCCCGGCCGACGAAGACCGAGCCGCCGATGATCAGTATTCTCATAGCACCTCATCCTGGGCACCCGGCCGGTGCGGGACCACCGGCTTTCACCCGTGGCGCAAGGCATCCGCTCAGAGCGGACGGCTCGCGGCCGGAGGATGCTCCAGCAGGTGCACCCGGGCGGTGCCGATGTCGAAGTACATGCCGACCAGCTCCAGGTGCCCGGCACGGAACAGCCGGTCCACCTGCGGGTAGGTCCGCAGGTTCTCCAGCTGCTGGATCACGTTGACCCGGCAGAGGCGGTCCAGCGGCCCGTCGTCCTCACCGGCGCTCTCGCCCGAGATGAACCGCGCCAGGGTGTGGTTGCCGTGGCGCATCCAGCGGCCGAACGCGGGCAGGCCCGCCGCCTTCTCACCCCCGCTGAGCAGCGCGGCCATCGCCCCGCAGCCCGAGTGCCCGCAGACCGTGATGGTGCGGACGTTGAGCGAGCCCGTGGCGTACTCGATCGCCGCCGCCACCGAGTCGTCCGCCGGCACCGATCCCAGCCGGGGCACCAGGTTGCCGAGGTTGCGGACGGTGAACAGGTCGCCGGGACCGCTGGCGGTGATCAGGTTCGGCACGATGCGGGAGTCGGCGCAGGTGATGAAGAGGTGCGAGGGCTCCTGCCCGCGGGCCATGTCGTGCAGGAGGGGGCGGACCAGCGGAGCCGTCCGCCGGTGGAACTCCCGCGCCCCGGCCAGCAGGTCGGGCACGGCGGGACTCGCGGGGCCGTCGTCGCGGGGCGCGTGCCGGGCGGCGAGCAGCGGCTGGCGGCTGGTCCGCTGCCCGTTCCGCCGGTGGGACCAGGGCAGCCACCACCGGTCGGGAGCGCGGGGCGGCGTCTTGGCGGGGAACACCCGGGCCCCGCTGGCCGCCATGGAGTACCACTCGTCGTGGATCTCGTCGATGTTCACGGTCCCGCCGGCGCGCTCGTACTCGTTGCGCCAGTCGTGGATGGCCTCGAAGGCCGCGTTGTCCATGAAGTCGATGTTCAGGTCGAGGTCGACCGCGGCCCCCGCGGGGATGGCCCGCAGTTCCGAGGTGAGCGTGGGCACCCCCAGGAAGGTCAGCGAGCCGGCGATCACCACGTGCCAGCGGCCGTCGGGCTCGGCCATGGCCCGCACGGTCACCCGGGTGAGGCGGCGCAACGCGAACAGCGCGGCGAGCCCGAGACCGACCAGCACGCCCTCGGCGAGGCCGAGCAGCACGACCCCGGCCATCGTGACGACGTACACCGGGACCTCGCTGTGGCCGCGCAGGTTGCGCAGATGCCCCATGTTGACCATCTGCACGCCGATGAAGACCAGGAGCGCGGCCAGCGCCTCCATCGGGATCAGCGCGATCATCCACCCCAGCCCGACCGCGAACAGCAGGATCCAGATCCCGTGCATGATCGTGGACCACCGGCTGCGGGCCCCGGCGCGGACGTTGGTGGTGCTGCGGACGATGACCCCGGCCACGGGCAGCCCGCCCAGCGCGCCGGTCACCATGTTGGCCACGCCCTGGCCGGTGAGCTCCCTGTCGAGGTCGGAGCGCCTGCCGTCGTGCAGCTTGTCGACGGCCACCGAGCAGAGCAGCGACTCCACCCCGGCGAGCAGGGCCACCAGCAGCACCGCCCCGATGATCCCGTGCCAGTCGCCCTGGGGCCAGACGGGCCCGGCCCAGGAGTCCAGGCTGGCCGACAGGTCGATCCGGGTGACCTCCCAGTTGAGCGCCCAGGCGGTCACCGAGGCGACGAGCAGGGCCGCCAGCGGCGCCGGGAGGCTCCGCAGCTGCTGCGGCAGGCGGGTCCAGGCGACCAGGACCGCGATGGTCAGCAGGCCGGCGAAGACCGCGTGCGTGTGATTGTGGATGATCTGGTGGGGCAGCTCGATCAGGTTCTCGATCGCGGAGCGCTGCGGGCTTCCGCCGAGCACCACGTGCAACTGGGCGAGGGCGATCACCACGCCCACCCCGGCCAGCATGCCGTGCACCACGGCCGGAGAGACCGCCAGCGCCGCGCGGGCGACCCGGCAGACGCCCAGCAGCAGCTGCAGGACGCCCGCGAGCAGAGTGATCATGCAGGTGGCCCGCCAGCCGTACGTGACCACGAGATCGGCCACCACCAGGGAGAGGCCGGCCGCCGGCCCGCTCACCTGGGCGACGGAACCGCCCAGGAAACCCGCCACGACGCCGCCCACCACACCGGCGATGAGCCCGGCCGCCAGCGGCGCTCCCGAGGCGACCGCGATGCCCAGGGAGAGGGGTACGGCCACCAGGAAGACCACCAGGGAGGCGGGCAGATCATGTCGCAGCACGGGGGCGAGGCCACCCGCTGTCAGAACACCGTCGCTCTTCGTGTCCGTCTCCATGGGGCAGACCTTACGGTGCTGCCCCATGCCATCCGGGCGTTTACCCGAGGCCTTTACGGAGGACGGAAAGAATCAACGGTAGTAGTCGGGGTAGTCGGGCTCCTGGGCCCGGTGGTGGTTGCCCCGCGAGCTTGCCCGGCCTCGTGCGTCGGAGCCGGTGGCCGCGGCCTCGGGGGCCGGCGCCGTGCCGTAGAGCTCGCCGTAGCTCGGCCAGCTCGCCGCGTCACTCCCGTGGGGAGTGCCGGGCTCCGGCCAGGCGGCCGGGCTGGCCGGGCTCGCCTGCCGGGGCTCGTAGCCGTACCCGCCCGGCGATCCGCCCGTCGCCCCGCCCCGCGGGTCGGCCGGACGGTCCGGGGTGGAGGAGAAGGTCCGGGAGGGGCCGGTCGAGGTGGAGACCGCCGGGCTCGGGCCGGTGATCGCGTCGTCCTCGATGGTGGCCCAGCCCGAGCTGACCTCGTACGAGCCGGCGGGCGGAGCGTTGTAGACCGGCGTCTGGTAGGAGGAGTAGGACGGGCCGGGGTCGTCGAGGATGTCGGCGGTGTTCGCCGCCGGCCAGCCCCCCGACGAGGGGTTCGTGGCCTGAGCCCACGGGTTGTCCGCCGGGTTGCCGGTCTTGGGCGGCTGCGCCGGGGTGCGGTAGGAGGAGGCGAGCGGGTCGGGAGCGGCCGCGGCGGGGAAGCCGCCGCTGGTCGTGGGCCCCATGGGGGGCATCGGAGCAGTGCCACCGACACTGCCACCGACACTGCCGCCGGGACGGCCGCCGGTCGGGCCGGGCCGGGCGCCGGGGGCGCCGTTGGCGGCCGCAGGGGAGGCGGCGCCGCTGGGCCGGGATCCCGCGCCGTTCGCCGCGGAGCCCGCGCCGCGGCGGGAGTAGGAGGCGCCGAGCGGGTCGTTCAGCGGGTCGGGCCGGGACGGGCCGCCCTGGGCGGACCGGGGCGAACCGCCGTTGCCCTGGGCGGACTGGGCGGCCGGCTGCGAGGACGCCCTGTTGCCGCCGCGACGGGAGCTCGCCCGGGAGGGGCGGGACTCGCCGAAGGCGCCGGGAGTGGGAGCCGCGAAGGTCACGGTCTTCTGCTCGGCGAGCGAGGCGGCCGTGGGAGCCGGGTTCGGCTGGACCGGGGCCACCAGGTCGGAGAGACCGGAGGGCAACGAGGCGGAGGCGATGGCCGGTTCGGCGGCGGGCCTGGCCGGCGGGGCCGAGGGGCGTTGCGGGGTGCCGCGGGACGGCTGGGGCCTGGTCGGCAGCGGAGCCTGCACGGTCACCGCGTCGGCGTCGACCTTCTGGTCGTCCTGCTCGACGGGACGGCTCGCGCCCATCCGAGCCGCCAAGGACCCTCCGAAACCGCCCTCGTCGGCCTGGAGCCGCGTCCAGTAGTCGTCGTCGTAGTCGTCCACCTGGCCGAACTCGTTCAGCCCGCGCTTGCCCCGCGAGCTCGGCGGCCGCGGCTGGCGTGGCGGCTTCGGCTCGTCGAACGGGGTCAGGTCGGGGGTGAAATGGTTCATCTTCGGTTCTCTGGTGGCGAAGTCGTCGCTGGACATGGTCGGAGTCAGCGCCTCCTTCTCCGCCATCTCCCGCAGACGCTCCGCGGGGAGTGCGCTCTCCCTGCGGTTCATCGACCGCATTCCCAGTGCCACGACGACGAGCACGAGGAGCACGACGGCGACCAGGCTTACTACGACCGCGATCATTGCACCACCCTCAAGGCCATGGCCTTACAGCGGCGCCGGTGAGGTCGCGCGGCCATCGACGCGACCTGCCCCCATGCATCACCTGCGCTTGGACATTGGATCTGATTGTGTCGGACCACTATGAGCGTTGTCACACCCTAAGTGAAGAATCGGTAACCATTACTACCTCCGGTGTTTGACCAGTCACTCGATGTGCGCCGCGGTGAGCCGTCCCCAGGCGATCGTCTTGTCCGCGATGCTCTTCAAGGTCTTGTCGAGGAGGGATCCCTTGCGAAGCTCGACCTTGCCGTTCAGCGCGTAGACAGTGAAACGATAGTTCTCCTGGGTGTCGCACGGAGGGCTATAGCCCACCTTGCCACTCGTCGTGCTCCCTTCGACGGCTCCCACCGGGACGCTACCCTCCGGTAGCTCGTTAGTCCGCGGATCGATGCCGAAAACGACCCAGTTCACCTCGCCGCCGGTCCGGGAGTTGTTGTCCACCACGATCGCGACGGACTCCGTTCCCTCCGGCACGCGAGACCAGCGGAGCGGCGGGTTACCGGCCGAACCCTTGCACGAGTAGTCGGACGGCAGGGGGCCGCCGTCTCTGACCTGAGGGCTGGAGACGGCGATCGGCTCCAGCTGCAACCGTTCCGTCGAGGCCATGCCGTTCGCCATCCCGCAGCCCGAGGACATGACGACGAGCGCCGCGGCCACCGTCACCTTCGAGATGTGCCGCAGGCGGCGCGTAGACGTTTTCGGCTGCCCCATGCCCGATGATGCTACGCGGGTCTGGAAGATGTGCAGACCGGATCGCGAGGTTCTGCTGCGGGGAAAAATCCGGAAATATGGGAAAATCGAGGGACGGAAGGGGTTGGAGTGACTTCCAAAACGAGTTTCGCCCGCCCGCCGGACCGCCGGGTTCCGGAGCCTCAGTCACCGCCCAGTTCCCGGTAGGGCTTCCTGAGCAGATCGACGAGCGGGATGTGCCGCACCTTGACCGCGGGCGGCTCGAGAGCCCGCAGCAGCAGGTCGGCCGGGGCCCCGGTGACGTCGGGCCGGGGCCGCAGGCGGTTCAGGGAGACGGCGGGGGAGTAGAAGTCCCCGATCCGCTCCTCGAAGGTCCGCTCCTCGGAGGTCTGTTCCTCGAAGGTTCGTTTCCCGGAGGCCCGTTCGTCGGAGGTTGGTTCCCCGGAAGCTCGTTTCCCGGAGGTCCGCCCGTCCCGCGGCCTGTCGCCGGATCCGGTGCCGGCCACGTCAGCTCACCGCCCCGGGGCCGAGCCGGAACAGCTCGCGCAGCTGGTCGGTGGACAGGTCGGTGATCCAGTCCTCGCCGGTGCCGACCACGCTCTGGGCGAGCGCCTTCTTGCGTTCGATCATCTCGTCGATCCGTTCCTCCAGCGTGTCAAGGCAGATGAACTTTCTGACCTGGACGTTTCTGGTCTGGCCGATCCGGAAGGCCCGGTCGGTCGCCTGGTCCTCGACGGCGGGGTTCCACCATCGGTCCACGTGGACGACGTGGGTGGCGGCGGTGAGGTTCAGGCCGGTGCCGGCCGCCTTGAGCGACAGCAGGAACAGCATCGGCTCGTCGTCGTTCTGGAAGCGCTCCACCAGCGCGTCGCGCCTGCCCTTGGACAGCCCGCCGTGCAGCCACAGCACCGGCCGGTCCAGGTGGGCGGCCAGGTAGGGCTGCAGCAGCGCGCCGAACGCGGCGTACTGGGTGAAGACCAGGGCCTTGTCGCCCTCCTCGACGATCTCCTCGGCCAGCTCCTCCAGCCGGGCCAGCTTCCCCGACCGGCCCGCCAGGCGCGAGCCGTCCCTCAGCAGCTGGGCCGGGTGGTTGCAGACCTGTTTGAGCTTCGTCATGGTCGCCAGCACGTTGCCACGCCGCTCGATGCCCGTAGAGGCGTCGATCTTCCCCAGCATCTCGCCGGCCACGGCCCTGTACAGCTCCGCCTGCTCCGGGGTGAGCGTGCACCAGACCTTCATCTCCTGCTTGTCCGGCAGGTCGGAGATGATCGAGCGGTCGGTCTTGAGCCGCCGCAGCACGAACGGGCCGGTGGCCCGCTTCAGCGCCGCGGTGGCGTCGGGGTCGCGCCGGGTCTCGATCGGCTCCTGGTAGCGGGTCCTGAACCGTCTGGCCGGGCCGAGCAGGCCGGGGTTGCAGAACTCCATGATCGACCAGAGCTCCGCCAGGTGGTTCTCCACCGGCGTGCCCGTCAGCGCCAGCCGGGTGCGGGCGGGGATGGACCGCACCGCCCTGGACTGCTGCGCCGAGCTGTTCTTGATCGCCTGCGCCTCGTCGCAGACCACCCGCTCCCACCCGAGTCCCGCGAGCGCCCCCAGGTCCCGCAGCGCGGTGCCGTACGTGGTGACGACCAGGTCGGCCTCACGCACGGCGGCGGCCAGCTCCTCGTCGCGCCTGCGCGCGCCGCCGTGGTGGACGTGGACGCGGAGCGACGGGGCGAATCTGGACGCCTCCTTCTGCCAGTTGCCGATCAGCGACATCGGGCAGACCAGCAGCGTCGGGCCGGGCGTACCGGTCTCGCGCTCGGCCAGCAGGAGCGAGAGGGTCGAGATCGTCTTCCCGAGGCCCATGTCGTCGGCCAGGATGCCGCCCAGGCCGAGCCCGGACAGGAAGCTCAGCCAGGACAGGCCGCGCTCCTGGTAGGGGCGAAGGGATCCGCGCAGCGCCCGGGGCGTGGCGACCGGGGTGAGACGGCGGTCGGCCTCGCCGGAGAGAAGGTCGCCCAGCAGGCCGTCCGCGTCGACCGCGATCAGCGGCAGCCTCTCGTCGCCGCCCTCCACTACCTCGCGGATCACCTCGGCGACGGTCCTCTCGCCGCGGCCGCGCTGCTCGATCACCTTCAGGGCGGCCTTGACCTGCTGGTCGTCCAGTTCGACCCACCGGTCCTTGACCCGCACCAGGGGGACGCGGAGCCCGGCGAGATCGGCCAGCTCCTCCGCGCCGATCGTGTGGTCGCCGACGGCGACGTCCAGCCGGACGCTCACCCGCCCGCCGAGGCCGAACCCCTCGCCCTCGCCGTCGCCGGTGAGCGTGCGGGTGGTCAGCTTCAGGCCCAGCCCCTGCCGTCCGGCCCAGGCCGGCAGCCGCACGCCGTATCCCGCCGCCCTGAGCATGGGCGCGCCGTTGCGGAGGAACGAGAACGCCCACGCCGTCTCGACCGTCAGGGCGACCGGCTCGGGGGCGCGCAACGCGACGTAGAGGTCGGGATGAAGGCGTACGGCCCGGCCGAGGTCGGCGCGGATCAGCTCCTCGGGCCGCTCGGGCAGCCACGGCGCCCGCTCACCGGCCCGGATCCGCTCGGCCGACAGGTACCGGACGGGCCCGCTGTCCGGACGCCCCCGCCCGGTCCCGCCGTCCTCGCCGTTCCCTCCGCCTTCGCGTTCCCGGTCTCCCGGGAGCTTTCCGCCGCCTTCGCGTTCCGGGCCTCCCGGGAGCTCTTCGCCGCCTTCGCGTCCCTCGCCGGGGACGGTGTCCAGGTCATCCGCCGGGGCCAGGCCGAACTCGACCCTCCAGGAGTCGCCGTCGCCGGCGGGTTCGATCAGCCGGAAGCAGACCCTGACCGGCCCGCCCAGCTCGTGTGCCGACCTGAGCCAGCCGGTGAGGGCCTCGCCGAGCGCCGTGACCTCGTCCTGTCTCGCACCGGGGAGCGAGGCGTCCTCGCCGGTCAGCGCGTACAGCCAGCGGTCGGGCAGGGCGGTCTTGGGGCCGGGACGGTTGCCGAGGATCAGGCGGCCGGGCAGCGACAGCCGCGCCGCGCCGTCGACCAGGCCGTCCAGAGCCTCGCCCAGCACCTCTCCCGCCGGCCTCTCGCGCACCGCCGCCCTGCACACCGGCGGCATCGCGGCGGCGAGACCGGGCAGTGCGGCCAGGTCGGCGCCGGTCAGCACCGGGCGCCAGCGGGCCGCATGGACGCCGCCCTCGAAGGCGAGCTGGGGCAGGATCCGGCCGCGCCGGACCAGGCCGCGAGCGTGCTCGGCGACCACCGCGAGGTAGCGCAGTGAGAGGGCGGGCTCCCACGCGAGATCCTCGGTCCCGCCCCCGTTCCCGGCGGTGGGACCGGCGGGGACGGGGCCGAGGCCCGACAGCGAGCCGAGCAGGCCGAGCGCGACGGCCGGACGGAACAGCAGGGCGGGGACCCGCCAGGCGGAGATCTTCGGACTCCGGGCCCGGCTCGCCAGGCCGGACTCGGGAGAGGGCAGCGGGCCCGAGGCCGAACCGGGGAGCAGGACGACCAGCTCCCCCTCGACGGCCGTGGCGTTCGCCGGGGTCGCGACGCCCCCGGCGCTCGTGGCACCTGGGACGCGCGCGGCGGAGGGGACGCCCGTGGCGGCAGGGATGCCCGTGGCGACCCCCTGGAGGCCCGTACCGCCCCCGCGGCCCCCGCCCGCACCTCGGGGGAGGGCCCCACCCAAAACTTCGCTTAGCGGCTCATTCACGGCTTCTTTTGATAAATCCCCCAAAACGCCACCGAGAGCGGCGACCAGCGCGGTCGTGGACGCCGCGAAGGGGTGCGGGCGCAGGGCCGCACGGGAGACAGACGTGGGGGTCTGGGCGGTGTCCTCCGCCCAGACCCCCACGAACCCGTCCACCCACACGCCATGGACCACGAGCACGCGACCACCCCTAGTTCTCCGTCGTGCGGCGGGCGTCACCCCCGAGCCCGGCCTGCCGACAGACTAGACGTGGCTGCGGAATGCCCGGATCGCCAGCGGGGCGAAGACCACGGCGAAACCGGCGGCCCAGAGCAGCGAGAAGAAGGCGGCCTGGCCGACGTCGCCGCCGATGAGCAGACCGCGGATGGCGTCCGCCAGGTGCGTGACGGGATTGATGTCCGACCAGGTCTTCAGCCAGGAGGGGAAGGTGGCGGAGGGCACCAGCGCGCTGCTGGTGAAGGTGAGCGGCATCATCGTGGAGAAGGAGATCATCTGCACCTTCTCGGGACTGGAGGCCTTCAGCCCGATCAGCACCGACATCCAGGACATCGCCAGGGCGACCACGACCAGCAGGGCCAGCGCGCCCAGCAGGCCGAAGACGCTGGTGGTCACCCGGAAGCCCAGCACCATGCCGAAACCGATCAGCAGGGCGAACGCCCACACCTGCTTGACGGTGTCGGCGATGATGCGCCCCGACAGGGGCGCGGTGCGGGCGATGGGCAGGCTGCGCAGCCGGTCGAAGACGCCCTTGGTGATGTCGGTGTTGAGACCGATCGCGGTGGACAGCGTGTAGAACAGGGCGTTCTGCACGAGCAGGCCGGGCAGGGCGAACTGCAGGTAGTCGCCGGTGGATCCGGAGATGGCGCCACCGAAGACGTAGGTGAACAGCAGCAGGAACATGATGGGCTGGATGCTCAGATCCAGCAGCTCCCACGGGTTGTGCTTGATCTGGACCAGGCTGCGCCAGGCCAGTGTCATGGTCTGCTGCAGCGTGGCCAGGGGAGTGACGCGCTTGGCGGCCACCTGCGGGATGGTCGTCGTGAGCGTGGTCATGCGAAGGCCTCTTCTTTCCGGGGGGTGCCCTCGTCATCGGGGGCGCTCTCGTCGTCCGGCAGGCGGCCGGTGAGGGACAGGAAGACCTCGTCCAGGCTGGACTTGCGCAGCGCGAGCTCCGAGGCGACGACGCCCTGGTCGTCGAGGCGGCGCACGATCGCGGGGACGACGGCGGGGTCGTGGACGGGCGCGGTGGCCCTGCCCCCGCCGAGGTCGGGCGCCTCGCCCAGCACGTCGGCCATGATCTTGCCGACCAGGTCGAGGTGCTCGGCCTGCAGGGGGCGCACCTCCAGGACCTGGGCACCGGTGGTCGCCTTGAGCTGGTCGGAGGTGCCGGAGGCGATGACCTTCCCGTGGTCGAAGACGACGATGTCGTCGGCGAGCTGGTCGGCCTCCTCCAGATACTGGGTGGTGAGCAGCACCGTGACGCCGTCGGCCATCAGGCCGCGCACCACGCTCCACAGCTCGGTGCGGCTGCGCGGGTCGAGCCCGGTGGTGGGCTCGTCGAGGAAGAGCACCTGGGGGCGGCCGACCAGGCTGGCGGCCAGGTCGAGACGGCGGCGCATGCCGCCGGAGTAGGTCTTGGTGGCGCGCCCTCCGGCGTCGGACAGGTCGAAGCGCTTCAGCAGCTCGCTCGCGCGCGCCCGGGAGTCGGCACGGGTCATGCCCAGCAGGCGGCCGATCATCATCAGGTTCTCGACGCCGGTGAGCATCTCGTCGACGGCGGCGTACTGGCCCGTCAGGCCGATCAGCGAGCGCACCTGGTGTGCCTGGCGGATCACGTCGTAGCCGCCGACGCTGGCGGTGCCGGCGTCGGGACGCAGCAGGGTCGCCAGGATGCGCACCGCGGTGGTCTTGCCCGCCCCGTTGGGCCCCAGCACGCCCAGCAGCCGCCCCTGCGGCACGACGAGATCCACCCCGTCCAGCGCGCGGGTCTCCCCGTAGCGCTTCACCAGGCCCTCGGCCTGGATCGCATAGGTCATCGTTCGCACCTCTCAGTAATCATCGGACCTCCAGCATGCACTGCGGCACCGACACTTTTTGGGACTCGGCTGGGGCGGAAATGAGGAAACCCCGGTTGATCGCCGGAGAACGGCCGGCGGGAGACCTCCTGCCGAGGCGCCCGTTTCCGGGCCCGCCGGGCCGCCCTCCCCCGTGCCGGGAGGAGTCCCTACCGTGACGCGGCCGGAACGCCCCGCCGGGACAAGAGCGTTTAGGCTGGCAGCGTGAGCGACCGAGCCGATGAGCACAGTGCCGCCTCCGAGGAGGCCAAGGCGGCCGATCTGCCGGGTGAGCGCCGCGCCGGCGTTCCCGGGCGCACCGGCGTCTCCCTGCGCGCCCCCGCCAACCCGGTCTCCCGCAAGGCCATCGTGCTGTGGTTGCTGGAAGGGCTGTTCTGGTCCGTTCTCCTGGCCGGGGGTTCCTTCTTCCTGGCCGGGTGGATCGACGAGGACCCGTGGTCCTGGCTGCCGGGCTGGGCGCTCGACAACATCCGGTGGCTGCCGTGGCTGGTGGTGCTGCTCCTGGTCCCCGGCACGCTCATCGAGCCGTTCTGGCGGTACGCCGTGCACCGGTGGGAGCTCAGCGGGGACGTCGTCTACGCCCGTTCCGGGTGGCTCAGCAGGGAATGGGTGTTCGTCCCCGTCAGCAGGATCCAGACGGTCGACAAGGCACAGGGCTGGTTCGAGCGCCTGCTGGGCCTGGCCACGGTCGAGATCCGCACCGCCTCCCACGCGGGCTCGTCCACCATCAAGGGTCTTGAGTACGAGATCGCCGCCGAGCTGGCCGAGAACCTCGCCCGCCGTGCGGAAGAGCTCAGGGACGACGCGACATGACCGAATCCTCCTCCGACTCCAGCCGTCCACCGGCCGCACACGTGCCTGACGGGCATCCGCCGGCCGGCTCCGACCCGCAGGCCGGGCCGGACGGTCCCCCGGCGGGAGCGTGGGCCGCCCCCGACGGCGGCGCCCCGGGTTCCCCCGGTGACGGGCCGGGTCTCCCGCGCGTGCCCGGCGGTGACGGGCCGGGTCTCCCGCGTGTGCCCGGCGGTGACGGGCCGGGTCTCCCGCGTGTGCCCGGCGGTGACGGGCCGGGTCTCCCGCGTACGCCCGGCGATGACGGGCCGGGCTTCCCGCGTACGCCCGGCGGTGACGTGGCCGGTGCGGGAGCCGTGCCGGAAGGGGTCCCGGTCGCGCCGGGTGCGGAGGGGACGGGAGGCGTGCCGGCGGAGAGGACGCCGACGGAGAGGCCCCTGCGGCTCAGCCCGAAGGTGCTGCTGACCGATCCGATCAGGATGCTGCCCTCGCTCCTCCTGCCGCTGGCCGGTGTCCTGTTCCTCGGCGGTTTCTCCCTCGGGTCGTTCGGATGGGCGGCGACGGCCGTCGTCGGCTCCGTCGTGTTCGCGGCCGTGCGCTGGGTCACCTTCACCTACCAGATCGTCGGCGACAGGCTGGAACTCACCCGGTCACTGATCAGCAGGTCGGTGCGGACGATCCCGCTGGAGCGGATCCGCGGCGTCGACGTCAGCGCCCCGCCGCTGCACCGCCTGCTCGGCATCGCCGTCCTGCGGATCGACACCGGCGCGGGCGGGGACGAGAAGCAGGAGGGCGAGCTCGACGGGGTCACCGTCGAGGAGGGGGAGCGGCTCAAGGCCGTGCTGCTCTGGCACGCGCGCGCCCGGACGGCGAGACGTGTCCAGGCGCGCGGGGCGGCTTCGGCGGCCGGGGCCGCCTCAGGTCCCACCGAGCTCACCGCCGGTGTGTCCGGCACGTCCGGCGTGCCCGCCGGGTCGCGGAGGGGAGGCGCCGGATCCTCCACCCGCCACGAGGTGGGCGACACGACCCCCGACCGGGTGTTCTTCGTGATGCCGAGGAAGTGGCTCGCGTACGGCCCCCTCTCCGGCGCCTACCTGCTGACCCCGTTCGCGCTGGTGGCCGGTGCCGTGGGCCTGGCGTTCCAGTGGGGCAGCGAGTTCAGGATCGACAGGCGGGTCGTGGTGAGTCTGGGGGAGTGGATCTGGCAGCACCCGCCCCTGCTCGTCGCGGCCGCGGTGCTGCTGGTCCTGGCCATGCCGGTGATCGCTGTGATCATGTACGCGGTGTTCAACTGGGACTTCACCCTCCGCGCCGGCGAGGGATACCTGATCGCCGGGCGCGGTCTGATCACGCGCAGGAGCGTGTCGCTGGAGCGGCGCAGGGTGCGGGGGTTCGAGTTCGTCGAGGGACCGGCCGAGCGCCGGGCGGGGCTCGGCCGCGCGTGGGCGATCGTGACCGGTCTCGGCGACTCGGAGACCCGGGGCCAGCTGATGCCCGTGGCCCCGAGGGACGTCGTGCTCGGCGTGGTGGGCGAGGCGATCGGCCCGATCGCCACCGGGCTGCGGCCGCACCCGCCGGCGGCGCGCAGGCGCAGGCTGTTCCGGGCGATCTTCCCCTGGCTGGTGATCGCCGCCTGTACGGTGACGGCCGCCCTGCTGTGGTCCGGGATCTGGTGGGCGCTCGCGGTGCCCGCCCTGCTCCTCGCGCTGCTGGGCGTACCGCTCGGCCTCGACCGGTACCGGTCCCTCGGCCACACGTACGACGGGAGCCGCCTGTCGGTCCGGTCGGGGTCGCTGCGGCGCTCCCAGGCGGTGGTGGAGCGGCGGGCCGTGGTCGGCTGGACCCTGAGCCAGACCTGGTTCCAGCGCCGCGCCGGCCTGCTGACCGTGACCGCGGGCGTGGGGGCGGGCACCGGCGGCTACGCGGCCCTGGACGTCGGCGAGGCCGAGGGGCCCGCCTTCGCCGCCGAGGTCACCCCCGCCTGGCTCACCCCGTTCCTCATCCCGGACGCCTTCACCGCTCCTGAGGTCCCCACCGCTCCGGACGCCGCCGGGGGCGGCTGACATACGACGAGGCGGGGACGACCGGTGTCCCGGTCACCCCCGCCTGGTGCGGTGCGGTCAGTCCTGGCGGCGAGCGCCGAACATGATCTCGTCCCAGGTGGGCACGGACGCGCGCCGTCCCCGGGACTTCTTGGCAGGCCGCGCCGGAGCCGGTGCCGGCTTCGGCGGCTCCGCGGGCTTCTCCGCCGCGGGCTTGTCGACCTTGGTCTCCTGCATTGCCCCCGTGTCCCCCTGTGTCTCTTGCCTGCCCGGCTCGGCCTTGGCCCGCTCGTCCACGCTGACGCGCGCCGCCGGTACAGCTATCGAACCCTCCTGGGCCGATCCGGTCTCCGGCGCGGGTTCGGAGGCGGGGGTCTCCTTCGCCGCGACGGTCTTCTCCGCTTTCGCGGAAGCCTGCTCGACGGCCTTTCCGGCGGCGGGGGATCGCTGGTCGGAGGGGCCGGACGGGACGGCGGCCGGAGCGGGCCCGGCCGGCTCGGGTGTGGCCGCCGCGGGGGGCGGCGAGGGCTTCGCGACCTCGGCGACCTCGGGAGCCTTCACGACCTCCGGGGTCTTCGCCACCTCCGGGGCCCGCACGACCTCCGCCGTCTTCGCCGCCGCGGGCTCGGCCACGGGCTCCGGCCCGGTGACCGCCTCCCCGGGGGGAGTAGCCGGTCCGGGCTCGGGAGACGGCTCCCGCGCAACGACCTGTTCCCCCGCGGCGGGTCCGTGCGCGGCGGGCGCCGGTTCCGGCGCGGTCGCCGAGGGCGGTCCGGCCACCGGCGCGGCGGGCTGCGGCGCCGGGACGGGCCGCGGCGCGACGGGTGCCGGGGGCTCCGGCTCCGGGGCGGTGAGCTGCTCGTACGCGGCCGGTGTGACCGGCTCGTACGCGGCCGGCTCGTACGTGACGGGCTCGTGCGCGGCCGGGGCGACCGGCTCGTACGGGGGCGGGTACGGGGCGAGGGGTTCGGGCAGCACGGGCTCGGGGGGCCTGACCCGCGTGACGGGATCGGCACCCTGGGCCGCGGGGGAGGCGGGCTCGGCGGCCCTTTCCGGCTGGTGTCCGGCCGGGTCGGGAGCGCGCAGCGGCGGCACCGACACCCTCGGCGCCTCGTATCCGGCGGGGAGCGGGGGCATGGGCGGCTGCTGGTAGGCGGCCGGGGACGCCGAGGGCGCGACCGGCGCGGGAGGCGTCGAGGACGCGGGGGGCGCCGAGGACGCCGAGGACGCCGAGGACGCCGAGGACGCCGAGGACTCAGCCTGGGCGTAGGCGGGCCGGGGCTGGGCCGGGGCCTCGTGCCGCAGGACCGAGGGGAAGGCCACCGGCGGCTGGTTCAGCGGCTCGGGTGCCAGCGGCGGCACCGGCGCGAGCTTGGCCACGCGCGGAACGAACGGCGTGACCGTGGTGTCCTCGAACGATTCGACGTCCTCGCCGCTGGACAGCCGCAGGGCCTCGTCGTCGTGGGGCGTGATGTGGCGCCGGCGCGGGTCGAAGAGCCACTCGGCGTTGCGCGTGTGACCGTTCCACACGAAACCGAGCTTGATGCGCCACATGTTGTCGTCCCGCTTGGCGGAGTCCCACTCGATCTCGTCGGCGGGGACGCCGCGGCGGGTCAGCCGCTCGGCGACCAGGTCGCCGAGGGTGGGACCGGGAGCGGAGTCGCCGGGCAGGCGTACGGCGCAGCGCTGCGCCTGCTGTGCCATGTACTCACGTTCCTGGAGCACGGGGCCCTCGAACCACCGCACGCGCTCGACCGGGATTCCCGCCGTGTTGGCGATCTCCTCCGCGGTCTCGCCGGCACGGATCCGGGCCTGGATCTCCTTGGGGCGCAACGGACTCTCCACTTCGATCTCGTACTGGCCGAGACGGGAGAAGTTGCCGCGGACGGCAGCACGGAGCCGGTCGTCGACGGGCAGCGTGAACCGGGTGCCCCGGCCGGCTGTCGCCAGCACGAGATAGGTCCCGTCCTCACTCACCGCGACGAGTCGGAGCTCCTGCATGCGAGTCCCTTCGTCGTCGTGCTCAATCTTCCCCCGGACCCTTGAGTCTCTCGCGTGTGCCGGTTGCCTGCCAGCACCGTACCCGGCATGTCCGAACATCGCCTTCCTGGATGGGGCTCGCAGCGATGTGACGCCGGTCACATTTGCTCCATTCATCTAATTACAGGGCACCGGTCTGGAGCAGCAACTTCGGGGTCCTCAAGGGATTCTCACGGATAACACCGGGAACCGCTGCGGACTTCCACCAAGAACCGGGAGATGGCGGTGAGGCCGGTCCGCCGGTCCAGGGCGGGTATGCCGCGATTGCGGCGATGTGCGGGGGCCGGTCGTCGCGGTCCGTGACGACGGGACGCGGCGGCGGCTGACATGGACGGCGGGAGAAGGTCATCTCCAGCGGACTCCCTCGGGGTCGAGCGGCACGGGCGTCTGCGAATCTGCCCCTCGTGCGCGCCCGGGGAACGACGGGACACGCGGACGCGTCACTCTTCGAGCGAGCCTTTGCGCCACCCTTTACCGAAAGCTGGTGAGAAGCGGCCGATTCGGGGGAACGGGGCGCGGTCCGGGGACCGTGCGGCAGGGGGGCGCAGGGCACCGTCCCTCAGCCCAGGACGGTGTCGAGGTGGTCGTTGGCGAAGGTACGGCCCGGGTCAAGAACATCCCGTACCGCCAGGAAGTCAGCGAAACGGGGATATACCTGTGCCAGGTAGGCCGCGTCGCGGGTGTGCAGCTTGCCCCAGTGCGGCCGGCCGCCGAGCCTCGTCATGATCTCCTCGACGCCCCCGAAGTAGGCCGGGTTCGGTGTCGGCCGGTAGACGTGGCAGGCGAGATAGGCCGAGTCCCTGCCGTAGGCGGTGGACAGCCAGGCGTCCGAGGCCGGGGTGACCCGCACCTCGATCGGGAAGCTGATCTTCCAGTCCCGCCGTTCCAGCAGGTCGCGGACCTCGCGGAGGGCCTGGCCGAGGTGCTCGCGCGGGATGGCGTACTCCATCTCCAGGAAGCGCACCTCCCGCACGCTCGTGAAGACCCGGTGCGAGGCGTCGGTGTGGGCCGAGGCCGACAGCGTCGCGGCCGAGAGCGCGTTGAGCCGGGGGATGGCGCCCGGGTAGCGTCCGCCGACCCCGCACAGCGCGCCGAACAGGGTGTTCTCCATGAAGTGGTTGTCGAGCCAGTGCTTCAGCGCGGCCGGGGGCCGGGCCGGGCCGGGGCTGCGGTTGTTGCGCTTGGTCAGGCAGGTGTCGGTGTGCGGCAGCCAGAAGAAGTCGAGGTGCTCGTTGCCGGCGACGAGCGCGTCGAGGGAGCCGAGGATCGCGGTCAGCGTCATCGGCTCCCGGACGCTGTGCAGCAGGAAGGCCGGCTCCACCCGGAAGGTCACCGCGGTCACCACGCCGAGCGCGCCCAGGCTCACCCTGGCGGCGTCGAACAGGTCCCGCTCGGCCACCCCGCGGATCTTCCCGTCGCCGTCGCCGTCGCCGCGGACCGTGACGATCTCCCCGTCGGCGAGCACCAACTCCAGCGCCAGCACCTGGTCGGCCATCCCGCCGACGTCCCTGCCGGTGCCGTGGGTGCCGGTCTGGATGGCCCCGGCCACGGTCTGGGCGTCGATGTCGCCCATGTTGGCCAGGGCCAGGCCCATCCGGTGCAGTTCCCGGTTGAGCTCGCCGACCGTCGTCCCGGCCTCGGCCGTCACCCAGCCGTCGCCGGTCTCGCGGATCCCGGTCAGCGCGCCGGGGCGCAGCAGGAGGCCGTCGGTGAGCGCCACCGGGGTGAACGAGTGGCCGGTGCCGGTCATGCGTACCCGGCGGCCCGCCGCGGCGGCGTCCCGCACGGCCCGCGCGACCTCCTCGGCGGAGGCGGGCGCGCGGACCTCCGCGGGGGTGGCGGACTGGTTCCGGGCCCAGTTACGGAAGGTCTCGCCCATGGTCACTCCTGCTCCGCGGGCGGCACCCCGCCGTCCGGGGACGCCGACGCCCCGCTCGTGGGGGAGTCCCGCCCGGGATCAGGTGGGTCGCCGCCGGTTCACGTTCGTGTGGTTCGCCAGGGAATATGAACGATACTCACGATCACTGCCGGGCGACAGGGGTCCGCAACCAGGTGAAACCGCCGACGCCGATCGTCACGGCCGGTAGGGCGCGGGCGAAGGAGAACGCCGTGTGCGGCCTCCCCGAGCCGGCCGGCAGGTGCGACCGGCGGGCGCGTACGGAGCGAGCCGGGCGAGGGCGCGGTCGCGCCGGCCGCGCCGCCGGTGGCGAAGAGCGTCCGGCGGGGGCGCCGTGGTGGGTGCGGAGCGTCATGCCGGTCAGCGTGGCGCCGTGCGTCAGGGTGAGCGGGATGACTACTCTGGCCTGGCCGAACCTGTCCACCAGGCGCCCTGACGGCGGGGCCGCGACGGGCCCTGACGGCGGGGCCGCGACGGCCGAGGAGACGCCGACGACGGCCGCGACCGCGCCCGCCGTCGCGTAGGAGCCGGTGAGCGCCTCGATGAGCAGAATGACGCCGATGCCGAGCATCGACACGGGTATCCGCCCGAAGAATCCCGCGGCGGCGAAACCCCTGACGCCGGGCGTGCTGGAGAGCCCCCGGTACGGCCCGACCGCCGATCATCTCCCTGCCGCCCTGCGCGCGTGGAACGGGCCGACGATTTCGCCTAGATTCGCCCAGAACCGCCGACCGGCACGTGATTTTCCGGGCAACGGCTCACGACACGGTCCGTTGGAGCTAACGTGAGCGCGGTGTCACGTCTTCCCGGGTTGCGGTTGTTCGTCCCAGTAGTAGTGGTCATGACCGCCCTTCTCGCCCTCGGCGGCGTCGCGCTCGCGGTGATCAACGCCGGTCGCCCCTCCGCTCCCGCTGCCTCCGCGGCCTCCGGTGAGAGCGCCGTCGTGGAGTCCCGCATCCGGGACCTGGCGGCGATCGCGCCGGTGACCGGCTCTCCCACGGTCCCGGCGAACCCGGACCCGAGCCCCGAGCCGAATCCGGACGCTCCGGCCGGAGAGGACCCGGCTCCGCAGAATCAGGACCCGCGGAGCCAGGACCCGCGGAGCCAGGACCCGCAGAATCAGGACCCGCGGAGCCAGACCCCGCAGAACCAGGACCCGCAGAACCAGGACCTGCGGAGTTCAGGCCCGCGGAACCCGGACCCGCGGGATTCGGGCTCGAGCGACCCCGCCTCCCCGGGACCGACCCCCGGGCCGGAAGCCGGGCGGACCCCCGTCCCCGAACCGGGGACGACGGGAACTCCCGGACCCGCCTCCACCCCGCCCAGGTTGCTGGTGATCTCCCCCTCGACGCTGACCGAGCAGACCAAGGAGGACATCTCCCGGCTCAAGTACGTCCAGAAGATCGACTCCTTCGACGGAGGGGCGGTCAAGGTGTCCGGGATCGGGCTCAACCTCATCGCGGTCGATCCGGCCCGCTTCCGTGCGTGGGCACCCAGGGCCGTCGCCGAACAGCAGGGGATCTGGAACGCTCTCGCCAGAGGGGAGTTCGTCGCCGACAGCGCGGCGGCACGCCGCCTCGGACTGGTCCTCGGCTCGGAGTACCAGGTGGACGGCGGCCCCCGGCTCCGGGCCGCGGCCTCCGCCGGATTCGGCCTGCCCGGTGTGGACGGCATCGTGGGGGAGGAGACCGGCCGCAGGCTGGGCCTGCTGCCGGGCGTGGCGCTGCTCGTGCACAGCTCGGAGAGGGCCGCCGGCGTCCTCAGGACCCGGGTGGGCAGGCTGCTGGGCCCGGGTTCCCAGGTGGTCGCCGTCGGCGGTGCCCGTACGGTGAAACCCACCCTGAAGCCCACCACCGGCGCGACGACCGGCAGGGCGGGCGCCGGCCGGGTGCGGCGGGTCGCGATCGGCAGGCCGGGCAGCTACCTGGAGCTCTATCGCAAGGCGGCCGGAGTCTGCCCGGGGCTCTCCTGGACGGTCCTGGCCGCGATCGGCCAGGTGGAGAGCTCGCACGGGCGCAACAACGGCCCCTCCTCGGCGGGCGCGCAGGGACCGATGCAGTTCATGCCCGCCACCTGGAAGGCCTACGGGGTGGACGGCGACGGCGACGGCATCGCCGACATCTGGAACCCCTACGACGCGGTCCCCGGCGCGGCCAACTACCTGTGCGCCAACGGGGCGGGCCGGGGCGGCAAGAAGCTGGAGAAGGCCATCTGGTTCTACAACCACTCCTGGTCGTACGTCTCCAAGGTCATGGGCATCTCCCGCGGCTACGCCGCCGCCTACCCCTGAGGCGCCCGCACCTGTCCGCCGGAGCACCCGCGCCCGGCCACGCTCGCGACCGGGCAGTGCCCGTGACCACTCGCGACCCTGCGACCGGCCGTGCCATGACCGCCTACGGCCCCGTGACCGGCCGTGCCGCGACCACTCGCGGTCCCGTGACCGCCTACGGCCCCGCGACCGTCCGCGGTCGCGCGGTCACCCGCGGCGGCGCGGCGGGGCCGGGCAGCAGGTGGCCGCGCACGCGACGGGCTCGGGCTCGGCGAGCAGCTCCCCGACCATCGAGACGAACCGCGGGTGGGTGCCGGCCGTGGACGCCCTGACCAGCGGCAGGCCGATCTTCCTCGCCGTTTCCGCGGCCTCCACGTCGAGGTCGTAGACGACCTCCATGTGGTCGGAGACGAAGCCGATCGGCACCAGCGCCACCGCCGGGGCGTCGACCTCCGGCAGGTGGTCGCAGACGTCGGGTTCCAGCCACGGGATGTGCGGGGCGCCGCTCCGGCTCTGCCAGACCAGGTCCCACTCCCTGTCGCCGCCGCCGCTCACCTCGGCGGTGATCAGCGCCGCCGCCCGGCGCAGCTGCGCCTCGTACGCCCCGCCGCCGGGTCCGGCCGTCGCGGCCATCGAGGCCGGGATGCTGTGCGCGGTGAAGACCAGCCGCGCGGAGTCCCGGAGCCCGGCGGGCAGCCGGTCCAGGGCCTCGCGGGTGTGGTCGGCCATCGCCGCGACGAACCCGGGGTGGTCGAAGTAGTGCCGGAGCTTGACGACCTCCGGGGCGCCCTCGACCGCGGCCCTGGCCAGCGCGATGTCGTCGATGTACTGGCGGCAGGCCGAGTACGAGCTGTAGGCGGAGGTGACGAAGGCCGCGGCCCTGCGCACCCCGTCCGACGCCATCTGGCGGAGCGTGTCCTCCAGGTAGGGATGCCAGTTGCGGTTGCCCCAGTAGACCGGAAGGTCGACGGTCGGCTCCACGGCCGCGATCAGGTCGCGGCACTGCTGGTTGATCGGGCTGGCCCCGCCGAAGCGCTGGTAGTGCGCCTCGACCTCCAGCAGCCGCTCACGCGGGATCCCCCTGCCCCGGACCACGTTCTCCAGGAACGGCATCACGTCGTCCGGCTTCTCAGGTCCCCCGAACGAGACGACGAGAAGCGCGTCGTAATTCCCCATGGCATTCATCAAACCGCATGCCGGGGTGTCCTCTTGCCTGGTCACCTTGAGTAGTTCGTTATCAACAAGGTTTGTGGATGCGTGTTCGGATGCATGTTCGGAGACGATCGCCGAGGTAGGTTCGAAACCGTGACCCCATTTAACGACATCCGCGATTATGTCGGCTTGCCGCGGGTGGCATCCCTGCGGCTATCCCCCGACGGAGCGCGTCTGGTCAGCGTGGTGCAGGCGCTCAATCCCGACGGAAGATCCTACGGGACCTCCCTGTGGGAGATCCCTCTCGACGGCCGCCGGCCGTACCGGCTGACCAGATCCGTCAAGGGCGAGGCCGGGGCCGCGTTCACGCAGGACGGCGACCTGCTCTTCGGCTCGCGCCGGCCCGACCCGACCGTCAAGGAGACCGACGAGGAGGTCCCCGCGCTCTGGCTGCTGCCCGCGGCGGGGGGCGAGGCCCGGCAGGTCGCCTCCCGGCCGGGGGGCATCGCCGGGTTCGTGACCGGTGGCAAGACCGTGGTCTTCGGCTCCGACGTGCTCCCCGGCGACGAGGCGGGCGAGGCCGAGCGGCGCAAGACGCGCAAGGACGCGGGGATCAGCGCGATCCTGCACGAGAGCTACCCGGTGCGTTACTGGGATCACGACCTCGGCCCCGGAGAGCCCCGGCTGTTCGCGGGCACCCTGGGCGACGGCGAGCGGCTGACCGAGGTCAGGGACCTCACCCCGGAGCCGGGCAAGGCGCTGTCCAGCCACAGCGCGTGCGACGTGACACCGGACGGCTCCACGGTCGTGACGACCTGGGGCGTGTCGATGCCGCGGGGCGAGCTCCGCTTCGAGCTGGTCGCCATCGACACGAACGACGGCGGCGCCCGGCGGGTCCTGGCCGCCGCGGACGAGCACGACTTCGACGAGCCGGTCAAGATCTCCCCTGACGGGCGCCTGGTCGCGTGCGTCAGGAACAACCACGCCGACATCGACCGGATCCCCGAGAGCACCCTGTGGATCGTCGACATGGCCACCGGAGAGGGCCATCCGGCGGGCGGCGAGCTCTGGCCGTCCGACATCGCCTGGGCGCCCGACTCCCGCTCGCTGTTCGTGGCCGCCGACGACCGCGGCCGCCGCCCGATCTTCCGGGTCCCGGCCGACGGGTCCGCGCCGGAGCGGCTCACCGCCGACGACGCCGCCTACTCCTCGCTCAACGTCGCGCCCGACGGGGCCGTCTACGCGCTGCGCAGCGCCGTGGACGCTCCCGCGGCCCCGGTCAGGGTGGCCCCGGACGGCACGGTCGGGAAGCTCGCCTCCCCCGCCCCCGAGCCGGAGCTGCCCGGCACGCTCACCGAGGTCACCGTGACCGCCGACGACGGCGCGGAGATCAGGGCCTGGCTGGTGCTGCCGGAGGGCGCCTCGGCGGAGAACCCCGCCCCGCTCCTGCTGTGGATCCACGGCGGCCCGCTGTCCAGCTGGAACGACTGGTCCTGGCGCTGGAACCCGTGGATCATGGCCCAGCACGGTTACGCCGTGCTGCTGCCGGATCCGTGCCTGTCCACCGGCTACGGACCGGACATGATCCGGCGCGGCTGGGCCGACTGGGGCCCGCGGACCCACGCCGACCTGATGGCGATCACCGACGCCGCCCTGGAGCTGCCCCAGGTCGACCCCGCCAGGACCGCCGCCATGGGCGGCTCGTTCGGCGGCTACATGGCCAACTGGGTCGCCGGGCACACCGGCAGGTTCAAGGCGATCGTCACCCACGCCTCGCTCTGGAACCTCGACCAGTTCGCCGGCACCACCGACGCGTCCATGTACTGGCAGCGCGAGTTCGGCTCCCCGGGAACCAGCCTGTACGCGAAGCTCTCCCCGCACCTGTCGCTGGAGAACATCTCCACCCCGATGCTGGTCGTCCACGGGGACAAGGACTATCGGGTGCCCATCGGGGAGGCGCTGCGCCTGTGGTGGGACCTGCAGCGCTCGGAGGTGGAGTCGAAGTTCCTGTACTTCCCCGACGAGAACCACTGGGTGCTCAAGCCGGGCAACGCGGTCGTCTGGTACGAGACCATCCTGGCCTTCCTCGCCCAGCACGTCCTCGGGCGCGAGTGGAAGCGCCCGGAGTCGCTGTCGTGAGCCCGGCGCGGCGAGCGGGGGTCGCCGTGCGGCGGGAGCGGCCACGGAGGACCCGGGGGCGGGCGGGACGAGCGGGGAATGCGGTACGCCCGGCTGGGCATATGGGGGCGACGGGTGCCATCGTGGATCCGTTGGAACGAGTGAGGAGCGGATCGTGGACAGCGCCGTGACCTTCGGCCGGCTGGCGGAGGAGATCGCCAGGGAGGCCGGCGAGATGCTGCTGGCCAAGCGGCCGCCCCGCCCCGAGGTGCTGGCCACCAAGTCCAGCCCCACCGACGTGGTGACCGCCCTCGACCGGGCCTCGGAGGAGCTCATCCGAGACAGGATCAAGGCGGTCAGGCCCGACGACGCGATCCTCGGCGAGGAGGGTGGTCCCACCGGCGACGGCAGGGTCCGCTGGGTCGTCGACCCGATCGACGGGACGGTCAACTTCCTGTACGGGGTGCCCGAGTGGGCGGTCAGCATCGCGGTCGAGGTGGACGGCGAGGTGATCGCGGGAGTGGTCAACGTCGTGCCCCGCGGCGAGGTGTTCACCGCCGTCAGGGGCGGGGGCGCGTGGCTGGCGGGGGAGCGCCTGAGCTGCAACACCGGCGTGCCGCTGGAGCGGGCGCTGATCGCCACCGGGTTCGGTTACGAGAGCGGGCGGCGCGAGGTGCAGGCGGAGGTGCTCCGCCACGTGCTGCCCCGGGTGCGCGACATCCGCAGGGGCGGCTCGGCCGCCTCCGACCTGTGCGCGGTGGCGGCGGGGCGGGTGGACGGCTACTACGAGCGCGGCCCCCAGTACTGGGACTACGGGGCCGGCGGGCTCATCGCCGCCGAGGCGGGGGCCAGGGTCGGCGGGCTGGAGGGCAGGCCGGCCGGCCCCGGCCTCACCCTGTGCGCGGCACCCGGCCTGTTCGAGGAACTGCACGACCTGCTGCTCCCGCTCGACCCGGAACGCGACGCCTGACCCCGGTGTTCCCCCGCCCGGCCGTCCGCCCCGGTCGTGAGGGCTCCCGGCTCTCAGCTCCCGGCTCCCGATCGACGGGGCGAGGGAAAGAGGGGAAGAGGGCACGAAAAAGCCCCCCGGCCGGTGGGCCGGGGGGCTCCTTCCCATCAGCGCTGAATGGGGACGCCGTTGTCTGTGGCCAGACGGTGGAGATCCTCGATCTCGGCGGTGAAGGTGTCGGCGAGGTAGTCGTCGCCGGAGGTCCTGGCCTCCTGCAGATTCCTGCGTGCCTGGTCGAGGCGGTGTTCGATTGTGGTGGTGAACTCGCCCATCTCACCTTCTTTCTCACGGGCTCATGGGGACGGAAGGTACCGCGATAGAGACTGGAACCGGCTGTACCCAGGGTGAACCACGAGCTAAACCTACGTGTTCCCGACATCACACGCGGTGTCCCCTCTCGTGAGGGCCTTACCGTGTGCTTACAGGTGGTGAGGCGAGAATGGGGAGCCGGGCCGGCGGTTGCTCAGGGAATGTGACGGGAGGTGCCATAAGCCGTGCGAGTGCTTGTGGTTGAGGATGAGCGGGTGCTCGCCGACGCGATCGCGACCGGGCTCCGGCGCGAGGCGATGGCCGTGGACGTGGCCTACGACGGCGCCGGGGCGCTGGAACGGACGGGATACATCGACTACGACGTCATCGTCCTGGACAGGGACCTGCCCAAGGTCCACGGCGACGAGGTCTGCCGCCGCCTCGTGGCCTCCCGCACCGCGTCCAGGATCCTCATGCTGACCGCCTCCGGCGACGTCGACGACAAGGTGGAGGGGCTGGGGCTGGGCGCCGACGACTACCTGGCCAAGCCCTTCGTGTTCGTCGAGCTGGTCGCGCGGGTGCGGGCGCTGGGCCGCCGTTCCGCCCCGGCGCTGCCGCCGGTGCTGGAGCGGTCGGGGGTCCGCCTGGACCCGGGCAAGCGGCTGGTGACCAGGGACGGCGGTGAGATCGCGCTCACCAAGAAGGAGTTCGCGGTCCTGGAGGAGCTGATGCGCGCCGAGGGCGCGGTCGTCAGCCAGGAGGACCTGCTGGACAAGGCGTGGGACGAGAACATCGACCCGTTCACCAACGTGGTGCGCGTCACCATGATGACGCTGAGGAAGAAACTGGGCGAGCCTCAGGTGATCGAGACGGTGCCCGGGGTCGGGTACAAGTTGTGAGCACTCCGGCAGGCGGGGGAGAGGAACGCCCGACGTTCGTCCCGGTGGGCGAGAACCGCGAGTCGGTGCCGACCCACCCGATGATCAGCCCCCACTCCGAGCGGGGCACCTGGAAGAGCGAGCAGCTGGAGTCCGGGCCCCCCGGGAAGGAGGGGAGGCCGGCCGAGCGGCCCCCGCCGCCGACCGGCCCGCCCGCCTGGGACGGGCCGCCCCCGGAGGGTGCCGCCCCGGCCCCGCGGACCCCGCTGGACCGGCTGCGGACGGTCCTGGACCGGCTCAGCATCAGGTGGCGGCTCACCCTCACCTACGCCGCGCTGTTCTTCATCGCCGGTGCCCTGCTGATGGCCGTGATCTACCTGATGGTGGGCTGGGCGCTCTCCTCGGGGTGGCCGCCCTTCCCGTACGACGAGCTGCGGGAGCTCGTGGGGCCGGAGGCGGCGGCCATCTTCAAGCAGCAGTGGTACTGGCAGCAGCACGCCGCGATCTCCGGGGCGCAGCGGGAGCTGCTGGCCCGCGCCCTGCTGGCCCTGCTGGGGGTCGGCATCCTGGCCGTCATCATCGGCTACATCGTCGCCGACCGGGCGCTCAAGCCGATCCAGCAGATGACCGCCACGGCCCGCAAGCTGTCGAGCTCCACGCTCGCCCACGAGCGGATCGACCTCAAGGGGCCCGACGACGAGCTGAAGGAGCTGGCCGACACCTTCGACGCGATGCTGACCAGGCTCAATGTGGCGTTCGACACACAACGAAGGTTCGTGGCCAACGCCTCGCACGAGCTCCGCACCCCCCTGACGATCAACCGGACGGTCCTGGAGATCGCCCTGGGTGATCCGGAGGCGTCGGGTGACCTGAAGGCGCTGGGCCGCACCCTCCTGGAGGTCAACGCCCGCAACGAGCGCCTGATCGAGGGCCTGTTGCTGCTGGCCCGCAGCGAGCGCGAGCTGAGCGTGCGCAAGCCGGTGGACATGAAGGACGTGGCCGAGACCGTCGTCGACCAGCTCGCCACGCGGGCCGCGGAGGCCGGGGTCACCGTGATCCCCGAGCTTCGCAGCGCCGAGACCGTCGGCGATCCGGTGCTGCTCGAGCGGTGCGTGGCCAACCTGGTGGAGAACGCGATAAAGCACAATCTCTCCGATTCCGGACGTCTGTGGGTCAGGACGGGAATGGTGGAGGGTGCCTTGGTTGTTCAGGTGGCCAACACGGGGCCGCATGTGCCCGCGTACGAGGTGAACAGCCTTTTCGAGCCGTTCCGGCGGCTCAACGCCGACCGGGTCGACTCGGACAAGGGGGCGGGGCTCGGGCTGTCCATCGTCCGCGCGGTCGTGCGCGCCCACGGGGGCAACGTGACCGCCATACCCAGGGACGGAGGGGGTCTGGTGGTCACCGTGCGACTTCAGTCACGTTGATCCGGCGGGGGGCGTCTCGTTCACGCCGTACATGTGGTTGGATGTGCCGTCGAACACGGTGGTGCATGCCGCCGATGCTGTGGTTTACGCCATATTTGGCTAACCGTGGCCATTGGCAGTACGTCCCTCACGTGTAGGGAGGTTCAGTGACCATTCCGGCAGGGTACCGAAGCAGGAATCTCTCTGGCGGATCGGGCACAAGTCGTGCCTCTCGAACGTTACACACGCGCGAGTGAGCGCAGACAGATAGATGAGGGGGATGGAGCAGACCGATGGCTACCGATTACGACAGCCCACGCAAGACCGACGACGACCTCAGCGAGGACAGTCTTCAGGAACTGCAGGCCCGCCGTACCGACAAGTCCTCGGGCAGCATCGACATCGACGAGACCGATCTCGCCGAATCGCTCGAACTGCCGGGCGCGGACCTGTCAAATGAGGAGCTCTCGCTCCGGGTGATTCCTCGTCAGGCCGACGAGTTCACCTGTGCGCGCTGCTTCCTGGTGCACCACCGCAGTCAACTCGCCGTTGAGAAGAACGGCCAGCAGATCTGCCGGGAATGCGCGGCTTGAGATGATTCCGATGGCCTGTCCGAGGTGTGCTCTTCCAAGTATGGGTAGGGCCTCAGGACAGCCTTGAGGAGGTTCCGAGACATGACGTCAGAGAACAGGCGGACCGGTGCCGCGCCGGACGACTCCACGGCCGGGGAGTCGGCCGGCGCGCCTGATCACGAAGTGGCCGCGGACGACGGTCCCGATCACAAGGGGGCCGCGGACGGCGGGGCCGGCCGGGAGGCGCCCGCGGACGGCGCGCCTGGTCACGGAGCGGCCGCGGACGGCGGATCCGGCAGGAAAGTACCCGTGGACGACGGATCCGATCGGGAGGCGGCCGCGGGCGGCCGGTCCGACCAGGAGGTGGCCGAGCTCGTCGGCAGGCTCGCCGAGCCGGGGGACATGGACGGGGCCGAGCGGCGGCGGCTGCTCGGCCGTCTCACGAAATCACTGGCGCGAGGGGCGAAGAGGGCCAAGGAGTCGGGAGAGGGCCGGGGCCGCTGGCTGACCGACGTGTTCATGGCCGTGGCACCCCGCATCCCCATCCGCGACCTGCACACCCTTTCCGAGCATCATCACGGTCGCACCTCCGAGGCGCTCGCCGACGACCTGGTACGCACCGCGACCAAGGCGACCATGGCGGTCGGGGCCATCGGCGGGGCCGTCGCCGCCGCCGAGTTCGCCGCTCCTCCCCTCCTGCTCTCCGCCCCCGCCCAGCTCGTGGCCGAGACGCTCGTCGTGGCCGCGATCGAGGTGAAGCTCATCGCCGAACTCCACGAGGTGTACGGGATCCAGGTGCCGGGCACCGGCTCCCAGCGTGCCATGGCCTTCGCGATGGCCTGGTCCAAGCAGCGCGGCGTCGACCCCATGGCACCCGGGACGATGACCGTCGCCCTGGGCACCGCGGCCAAGACGGCCCTGCGCAACAGGCTGATGCGCACCCTCGGGCGCCACCTCACCACCTTCGGCCCGTTCCTCACCGGCGCCGTGGCCGGAGGGTTCCTCAACCGCGCCGCCACGAAGAAGCTCGGCGAGGTCGTACGGGCCGATCTGAGGGTCAACCGTGCCCTCCCGCCTGGGAAGTCATAGAAACCTCTCAAACGGGTAGTTAATTCAGTAAGCCCCCGACTACCTGGAGGAATCTGTGCTGGGCCGCAGCGCATTTGTGATCGTCGCCAACCGTCTCCCCGTCGACCGAGTCGGTGAGGACATGTGGCGGCGCAGTCCCGGCGGCCTCGTCACCGCGATCGCCCCCGTCCTGCAGCGCAGGGAGGGGGCCTGGGTCGGCTGGCACGGCGCCCCCGACGAGAACCTCGAACCCTTCGAACACGACGGCATGCAGCTCGTCCCCGTCCCGCTGTCCGAATCCGAGGTCGAGCTCTACTACGAGGGCTTCTCCAACGCCACCCTCTGGCCGCTGTACCACGACGTGGTCGCCGCTCCCGCCTACTCCCGGGTCACCTGGGAGGCCTACCGCACCGTCAACGAGCGCTTCGCCGAGGCCGCGGCCGCGGAGGCCGCGGAGAACGCCGTCGTGTGGATCCAGGACTACCAGCTCCAGCTGGTCCCGGCCATGCTGCGCAAGCTCCGCCCCGACCTGCGCATCGGTTTCTTCCTGCACATCCCCTTCCCGCCGGTCGAGCTGTTCTCCCAGCTGCCGTGGCGGCGCGAGATCGTCGAGGGCCTGCTCGGCGCGGACATGGTGGGGTTCCAGCGCCCCGGCGGGGCGTCCAACTTCATCCGGCTCTGCCGCCGCCTGCTCGGTCTCCAGCACCACAAGCACGAGATCTACGTGGGGGACCGGGTGGTGCGCGCCGGGGCGTTCCCCATCTCCGTCGACTTCGGCGAGCTCGACTCCCTGGTCAGGGAGCCGCACATCATCGCCAGGGCCAGGGAGATCCGCGCGGAGCTGGGCGACCCCGAGTGCCTGCTGCTCGGCGTCGACAGGCTCGACTACACCAAGGGCATCGGCCAGCGCCTGAAGGCGTTCGGCGAGCTGCTCTCCGAGGGGGCGATCAAGCCGGGTGAGGCGGCGTTCGTACAGATCGCCACCCCGAGCAGGGAACGCGTCGAGGAGTACATGCGGCTGCGCGACTCGATCGAGCTCCAGGTCGGCCGGATCAACGGCGAGCAGGGGGAGCTCGGGCAGCAGCCCGTGCAGTACATGCACCAGTCGTACGGCCGGGACGAGCTCGCCGCGCTCTACCTCGCGGCGGACGTGATGGTGGTGACGCCGCTGCGCGACGGGATGAACCTGGTCGCCAAGGAGTACATCGCCTGCCGCAACGACCTGCGCGGCGCCCTGGTTCTCAGCGAGTTCGCCGGGGCGGCCGACGAGCTGCGCCAGGCGTTCATGGTCAACCCCTACGACGTCGACGGCCTCAAGCGGGCGATGCTGACCGCGATGCGGGCCACCCCGCACGACCTGTCACGCCGGATGCGGTCACTGCGCCGGAGGGTGTCCACCTACGACGTGGACCGCTGGGCGCAGGAGTTCCTCACCTCGCTGGAGTCCTCGGGGTCCACGGCGTCCCCGGGTTCCCAGCTGCACCCGGAGGCCCTGGAGCCGTCGGAGTCCCCGGAACCCTCCTGACCTCTCGCCGGGATCACCGGGATACACACGGAGCCCCGGCGCGGTCGAGTCCCTCCGGGCCTCGCCGCGCCGGGGAGCGACATCCCCGGAGGAAGGCCGGTGCGACCGCGTCGTTCCGGCCTCCCGCCAGGCCGTACGAAGCGGCGGCGCCGCAGCGGAGGC
>NZ_JBEZZK010000003.1:0-242456 GCF_040639135.1 Streptosporangium sp. NPDC023963 | reverse complement strand
CACGGCGGAGGCACGGCGGAGGCACGGCGGAGGCACGGCGGAGGCACGGCGGAGGCACGGCGGAGGCACGGCGGAGGCACGGCGGAGGCACGGCGGAGGCACGGCGGGGGCACCGCGCGGGCACGGCCCCCGCGGTGCGGTCGCCGTCAGGTGGTGACGTCCCTGGCGGCGTCCTTCACGGCCTTCCACGCGTCGTAGCGCTTCCTGGCGGTGCGGGCGACCACGATCTGCGTCACCTGCATGCCGACCCCCATCACCACGGCGTAGCCGATCGCCTCGCCGAGGCTGATCTCCAGGGACTCGTTGTCGACGGGCGGCTTCCTGCCGGTGGCCTTCTCCCAGGCGAACCCGATGGCCTTCTTCGCCCCCCACGCGGTGGCGAGGCCCAGGAGACCCCCGATGGCCCTCCACGCCATGTCCTGCTTCTCGGTCTTGTCGGCCATGTGGTCCTCCCGTTCGCGGTTCGCCCCAAGAACACTAGTCTCCCCGAGCGGCGCATCGCGTGAAGCCATACCATAGGGAGGCATGACACAACAGCGACCGCGCTCTGCGCCCATGCCCGAGAAACCGACTCTCGATGGCCTGGAAGCCGTATGGGCGGGCCGCTGGGAGGCCGAGGGGACCTACCGTTTCGACAGGTCCCGCACGCGCGCGGAGATCTACTCGATCGACACCCCGCCGCCGACCGTCTCCGGCTCCCTCCATGTCGGCCACGTCTTCTCCTACACCCACACCGACACCGTCGCCCGCTTCCAGCGCATGCGCGGGCGCGAGGTCTTCTACCCCATGGGCTGGGACGACAACGGCCTGCCCACCGAGCGCCGGGTGCAGAACCACTTCGGCGTGCGCTGCGACCCCTCCATCGCCTACGACCCCTCGTTCGGGCCCCCGGCCAGACCCGACCCCAAGCGGCAGATCCCGATCTCGCGCGGAAACTTCATCGAGCTGTGCGAGCGGCTCACCGTCGAGGACGAGAAGGTGTTCGAGGAGCTCTGGCGCCGCCTGGGCCTGTCGGTCGACTGGTCGCTGACGTACGCCACCATCGGCGACGCCGCGCGGACCGCGTCCCAGCGCGCCTTCCTGCGCAACCTGGCCAGGGGGGAGGCGTACGTGGCGCAGGCGCCCACGCTGTGGGACGTCACCTTCCGCACCGCCGTCGCCCAGGCCGAGCTGGAGGACCGCGAGTGGCCCGGCGCCTTCCACCGGCTGGGCTTCGGCCTGTCGCAGGAGCAGCGGGCCAGGGGGTTCGGCGACCGGGTCTGGATCGAGACGACCCGCCCCGAGCTGCTGCCCGCCTGCGTCGCGCTCGTCGCCCATCCGGACGACGAACGCTACCGGCCCCTGTTCGGCACCACGGTCAGGACGCCGCTGTTCGGCGTCGAGGTGCCGGTGCTCGCCCACCACCTGGCCGAGCCCGACAAGGGCTCGGGCATCGCGATGATCTGCACCTTCGGCGACGTCACCGACGTCGTCTGGTGGCGCGAGCTCGACCTGCCCACCCGCGCCGTCATCGGCTGGGACGGCAGGCTGCTGCCGGACGCGCCCGAGGGCGTGCCGCGGGAGCCGTACGCGGAACTGGCGGGCAGGACCGTGCACGGCGCCCGCGAGCGGATCGTGGAGCTGCTGCGCGCGTCGGGCGACATGGAGGGCGAGCCGCGCCCCGTGAGGCGCACGGTGAAGTTCTACGAGAAGGGCGACCGGCCCCTGGAGATCGTCACCACCCGCCAGTGGTACATCCGCAACGGCGGGCGCGACCTCGCCCTGCGCGACGCGTTCCTGGCGCGCGGCGCGGAGCTGTCCTGGCACCCGCCGCACATGCGGGTCCGCTACGACAGCTGGGTGCAGGGGCTGGCAGGCGACTGGCTGATCTCCCGGCAGCGGTTCTTCGGGGTGCCCATCCCGGTGTGGTACCCCTTGGACGACGAGGGCGAGCCCGACCGCTCCGCGCCGATCGCGCCGCCCGAGTCCGCGCTGCCGATCGACCCGTCCGCCGACGTCCCGCCCGGCTACACCGAGGACCAGCGCGGCAAGGCGGGCGGCTTCATCGGCGACCCGGACGTCATGGACACCTGGGCCACCTCCTCGCTGACACCGCAGATCGCCGGGGGCTGGGAGCGCGACCGGGACCTGTTCGAGCGGGTCTTCCCGATGGACCTGCGCCCGCAGGCCCACGAGATCATCCGGACCTGGCTGTTCTCCACGGCGGTCCGCGCCCACCTGGAGCACGGCACCCTGCCCTGGAACCACGTCGCGATCTCCGGGTGGATCCTCGACCCCGACCGCAAGAAGATGTCCAAGTCCCGGGGCAACGTGGTCACCCCGCTCGGCCTGCTGGAGCAGTACGGCTCCGACGCGGTCCGCTACTGGGCGGCCGGCGGCCGTCCGGGCACCGACACGGCGTTCGACACCGGCCAGATCAAGGTCGGCCGCCGGCTGGCCATCAAGATCCTGAACGCCTCCCGGTTCGTCCTGGGCCTGGGCGAGGGAGGCGGGGAGGTCACCGAGCCGATCGACCTGTCGATGCTGGCCAGGCTGTCGGAGGTGGTCCACGAGGCCACCGAGGCCTTCGAGGGCTACGACTACACCCGCGCGCTGGAGCGCACCGAGCGGTTCTTCTGGGAGTTCTGCGACGACTACCTGGAGCTGGTCAAGGCCAGGGCCTACGACGACGCCGAGGACGGGAGCGGGGAGGCGGGCGCGGCGGCGCGTTCGGCCCACGCGGCGCTGCGCGAGGCGCTCGACGTCATGCTCCGGCTGTTCGCCCCGTTCCTGCCCTTCGTCACCGAGGAGGTCTGGTCCTGGTGGCGTGAGGGTTCGGTGCACCGGGCCGCCTGGCCCCAGGCGCGCGAGCGGGAAGGCGATCCCGAGCTGCTGCCCGCGGTGGCCGCCGTCCTCGGCCGGGTCCGCAAGGCCAAGTCCGACGCCCGCCTGTCCATGCGCGCGGAGGTCGCCCGGCTGACCGTCACCGGCGCGGGGGCCGACCTCGTGCGCCGGGCGCAGGACGACCTGTGCGGCGCGGGCGTCATCGACGAGTTCGTGCTCAGGGAGGGCGAGGGGGACCTGCTGGTGGAGGTCACCCTCACCTGACCGGCGGGCACGCACGCGAATCTGTCCTCGCCGTCGGGGAATCCTGCCGTACGGTCGAGGCAGGACAGGTGAGAGGAGGACAGGCATGCCGCCAGGATGTGGCAACTGCAGCTGCTACCTCGAAGACAGGGTGATCTCCCGCCCGCCGGATGAGCGCTGACCTCAGCCGGGTGAGCGCCCGCCCCTGACCGGGCGGGCGCCGATCCCGGCCGGGCGGCCGCCTTTGCCGGTGGGCGCGTTCCCGGCGGGCGTCGGCGGCCGGCCGCCGGGCAACCGCGGCGCGGGCCCGCGCGTAGCCGCAGGTCCGGGCGGACTGGAGTCCCCCGGACTCATCCGCGGGGAGCGCCTCAAAACCCTGGGGGCGCTTCGAAACCCTCGCGCATTTCCCTTCCCGGCGTGACAGTCTGGATTATGTGATCTCCGATCGGGAACGCCTGACCAGCCTGGTGCCTCGCACGTTGCTGCGCATCGCGATGTGGAGCCTCTGCCTGATCATCATCGGCTGGGCCGTCTTCTACTTCGCGCAGTTCATCGCGACGTTGCGCATCGTGGTGCTGCCGGTGGCCATCGCGCTCCTGCTGACCGCGCTGCTGTTCCCGCTCACCAAGCGGTTCGGGGCGATGGGCATGCGGCCCATCTACGCGACCTGGCTCACGATGATCATCGCGCTCACCGTGCTCGGCGGCACCGGCTGGATCATCGGGGTGCGCGCCAACGACGAGTTCCCCGGCCTCGTCGACCAGGTGCGCCAGACGGTCAAGACCGTGCAGAACTGGCTCCACACCGGGCCCCTGCACCTGCAGCCGACCCAGATCACCAGCTGGGTCGACGAGATCGGCAAGCAGATCACCACCCAGCGCAACCAGATCACCCAGACGGTCCTCACCGGCGCCACGGTGGCGCTGGAGGTGCTGGCCTCCATCGTGCTGCTGCTGTTCGTGACGTTCTTCCTGCTCAAGGACGGCGACCGGATCTGGTCGTGGTTCCTGAAGGGCTTCGGCGAGGTCGCGCCCCGCGTCGACATGGCCGGCCGGGCCGCCTGGGTGACGCTCTCGCACTACGTGCAGGGCACGGTCGCGGTGGCCGCCGTACACGGCGTGATCATGGGTATCGTGCTCGCGGGGATGGGCGTGCCGCTCTGGGCGCCGCTCGCGGTGATGATCTTCCTGGCCAGCTTCATCCCCATCGTCGGCATCTTCTTCGCCGGTTCCGTGGCCACCCTGGTCACCCTCGGCGCCAAGGGCCCGATCTACGCCCTGATCTTCCTCGGCATCCTGCTCGTGGAGCAGCAGCTGGAGAACCACGTGCTCCAGCCGCTGATCGTCGGCAGGGTGCTCCACTTCCACCCGTTGGCGATCATCCTGGTGCTGGCGGTGGGCGGCATCCTGGCGGGCATCGCCGGGGCCGCCGTGGCGGTGCCGGTGGCCGCGGTGATCTACCGGGCGCTGCCCGAGCTCATGGGCGGCTCCCACCTGGCCCTGCCACCGGCGCCACCGGCGCCACCGCATCCCGGCTCCGCCGGCCCCGATCCCGGCGGCCCCGATCCCGGCGGTCCGGATCCCGGCGGTCCGGATCCCGGCGGTCCGGATCCCGGTGGCCCCGATCCCGGCGGTCCGGATCCCGGTGGTCCGGATCCCGGTGGTCCGGATCCCGGTGGCCCCGATCCCGGTGGTCCGGATCCCGGCGATCCGGGTGATCCCGGTGGCCTGGCACCGCCGGGTGCGGCGGGAAAACCGGTGAATGAGGAATCACCGCAGCCCAGGGGGTAACGTTCTGCCCCGTGACCCGTTCCGCCCTGACCACCCCCCCCGCCGGATGCGACCCGCCCGAGGCCGCTTCCCGGCGCGCCCGCTCCCGGCACCCCGCTCGGCTCCCACTACAGCCGCTGCTTCGGCTGCGGCGCCGGACACCCGAACGGCCTGCACCTGACCGCCTCCAGCCCCGACGGGGTCACGGTGGTCGCCGAGTTCACCGTGGAGGAGACCCACCAGGGCGCGCCCGGCCTGGCGCACGGCGGCGTGCTCGCCGCGGCGATGGACGAGGTCATCGGCATGTCCGTGTGGCTCTTCCAGCGCCCCTACGTCACCGGCCGGCTGGAGACCGACTATCTCGCGCCGGTTCCGGTCGGCACCGTCCTGCATCTGCGCGCCTGGTGCAACGGCATGTCCGGCAGGAAGGCGTACCTTGAGGCTGAGGGCCGGATCGGTTCCCCGGACGGCCCGGTCGCCGTGCGGGCCGCGGCGCTCTTCATCGAGGTGGCCATGGAACATTTCGCCAAGCACGGCGACATCCAGACGATCGCCGACGAGCACCACGAGTACGAGGTGAACCCGTGACCCACACCGTCGAGGTGTTGATCCACCGGCTCGACGCCGACCTGCCGCCGCCCTCGTACGCCCACCCGGGCGACGCGGGCGCGGATCTCCACGCCGCCGAGGACGTCGAGCTCCTCCCCGGAGAGCGGGCCGTGGTCGGCACCGGGCTGGCGATCGCCCTGCCCGACGGGTACGCCGCGTTCGTCCACCCGCGCTCGGGCCTGGCCGTCAGGCACGGCGTGACGCTCGTCAACGCGCCCGGCACCGTCGACGCGGGATACCGGGGCGAGATCAAGGTGACGCTGATCAACACCGACACCAAGAACGCCGTACGGCTGCGCAGGGGAGACCGCGTCGCGCAGCTGGTGGTCCAGAAGGTGGAGAAGGCGGTGTTCCACGAGGTGGACCGGTTGCCGGGATCGGCGCGAGGCGCCGGCGGATTCGGGTCCACCGGCCGCTGACAGGGAGCGAACCCGGTGAGGTGGGCGAAGTGGCCGATGGTGATCGGGGACCGGAGCGCGTCTCCGGCCCGCGGGGCCGCCCGCCGCCGCGCCCGGCGGGGGACGAGTGACCAGTGAATCTTCAAGGAGCGTGAGGAAAGTGTTCGGACGTAACCGCCGTGAGAAGTCCCCGGCCGCCAAGGCCGCCAAGGCCGTGGCGCAGGAGGTCGAGCAGGTCCCCGCGCGGGAGTCGGGGCCATGGGACGCCGACGAGCCCCATCCCGAGCGGGAGCGGGTCGACCTCGGAGGCATGCGCCTGCCGGTCGACGCCGGTTTCGAGGTGCAGCTCAACCTGGCCGGTGACCAGATCGTCGGCGCTGTGGTCCTGTTCGAGGGGAGCGCCCTGCAGGTGCACGCCTTCGCGGCGCCCAGGCGGAGCGGGATCTGGGACGAGGTCAGGGCCGAGCTGGCCGAGGGCGTCAAGAGCGCCGGGGGCACCGCCGAGGAGCGGGAGGGGGCGTTCGGCGTCGAACTGGCCGCCAGGATCCCCGCGGAGGGCGGCGAGCAGCCGGTCCGCTACATCGGGGTGGACGGGCCACGCTGGTTCCTGCGCGCGGTGATCAGCGGGAAGGCCGCGGAGGACGCCGGGGTCGCCGCGACGCTGGAGGGTGTCGTGCGGGACATAGTCGTGGTACGCGGCGACGAGCCGATGGCTCCCAAGGAGGCGATCGAGCTCCGGCTGCCGCCCGAGGCCAGGCAGGCCGCGGAGCAGCAGGCCGCCGGGGGCGATGTGCCCGACCTCAACCCGTTCGACCGGGGACCCGAGATCGCCGAGATCCGCTGACGGGCCCGATCGCGTACGCTGGTTCGACTCGTGTGTGAAGGAGAGGTCCGTGGGTTCTCAGGAGCCGCATAAACAGAGCGGTTTGCGGGGATTCTTCCGCCGGTTGACCGCCGGTCAGGCCGAATTGGAGGCCGACGAGCTCCAGCAGGACCTCGACCGCCACGGTGCCACGCCCATCGTCTCGTGCGGTGTGCGCCGTCGCTTCTGCGTGACCGGCACGCTGCGGACGGTGACACTGCGTCCTCGCGGGGGCGCTCCGGCGCTGGAGGCCGAGCTTTATGATGGTTCGGATGTGATCGACCTGATATGGCTGGGCCGTAGGAAGATCGCGGGTATCGAGCCGGGGCGCCTGGTGCTGGCGGAAGGACTCGTCAGCGTGCAGGATGGCCGCAAAGTCATGTTCAATCCGAGATACGAGCTGCGTCCCGCGGGCGGTGCGTGAGTGATTGACGATCACGAGACGGTGAGCGAGAAGATGACCACCACCGGCGAGACCGCCGCGCACGACACGGTCGAGGCCGCGATCCGCAGCCAGCTGGCCAAGGCCTTCGGCGGAGTGCGGGGCGTCATCGAGGCGGCCGTGCCCACCATCGCCTTCACCGGCATGTGGATCACCACCTCCGACCTGAAGAAATCCCTGATCGTCAGCATCTCGGCCGCGGTGCTGCTGCTCGTCGTGCGGCTGGTGCAGCGCTCGACGCCGCAGTTCGTGGTCAACAGCCTGATCGGCATCGGCATCGGCGCGTTCTTCGCCTCCCGCACCGGCCAGGCGGAAGACGTCTTCCTGCCGGGCATCCTCTACAACGCCGGCTACTCCGTGGTGATGCTGCTGTCGATCGTCACCCGATGGCCGGTGGTGGGCTTCCTCATCGGCTCCGTCACCGGCGACCCGACCGCGTGGCGCGCGGATCCGGCCGTGGTGAAGCTCTGCACCAGGCTCACCTGGCTGCTGATGATCCCGTGCGTGGTCCGGGTGGCGGTGCAGCTCCCCGTCTACCTGATCGGCCGGGACGACGCCGTCGCCGAGCTGGGCATCCTCAAGATCGCGATGGGCTGGCCGCTCCAGGTCGCGGCGCTCGCCGCCATGGTGTGGCTCCTGGCCCGGGGCAGGACCCCGGTGCGGCCCGCGGTCTCCTGACCGCGGGGCCCGGTCCGGGTCCGCCGCCCTCCGCGCCGTCGCGGAGGGCTTTCCCGTTCACCGCCGGTACGGGCCCTTCCCGCCGGCTTCCGTTCCCCGCCGGCTTCCGTTCCCCGCCCGCTTCCGGTCCGGGCCGGAAGCGGGCGGGAGCGGCGCGCGGTGCGGGAGATCCCGGCTCAGCGGGGCGTACGGTGCGGGGACAGGAGCTCGGCCAGCTCCTCCTCGACCTCCTGGCTGGCCACGAACATCAGCTCGTCACCGGCCTCCAGCGGGTCGTCGGCGGTCGGCACCAGCACCCGGCCCTCGCGCAGGATCGCGACCAGGGCGGTGTCGTTGGGCCACGGCACCGAGCCGGCGCGCTGGCCGACGACCGGCGCGTCCTCGGGCAGGGTGAGCTCGACCAGGTTGGCCTGCCCCTGGCGGAAGGTCATCAGCCGCACCAGGTCGCCGACGCTGACCGCCTCCTCGACCAGCGCGCTCAGCAGGCGCGGGGTCGAGACGGCCACGTCGACGCCCCACGACTCGTTGAACAGCCACTCGTTCTTGGGGTGGTTGATCCTGGCGACCACGCGCGGCACGCCGTACTCCGTCTTGGCGAGCAGCGAGACCACGAGGTTGACCTTGTCGTCGCCGCTGGCGGCGACGACCACGTGGCACTCGGCCAGGCCCGCCTCGTCCAGCGAGGAGATCTCGCAGGCGTCGGCGAGCAGCCACTCCGCCCGCGGCACGGTATCGATCTTGATGGCCTTGGGGTCGATGTCGACGAGCAGGACCTCGTGGCCGTTCTCCAGGAGCTCGGCGGCGATCGACCTGCCGACCGCTCCCGCGCCGGCGATGGTGACGCGCATCAGTGCTCCTCCTCCGGCGCCCCGGACAGCACCTTGTTGATGCGGTCCATGTCGGTCTCGACCGCCATGACGTGCAGCACGTCGCCCTCCTGCACCACCGAGTCGTTCTTGGGCAGCAGGGTGTCGCCGATCCGGTTGATGAACGCCAGGCGGGTGCCCGCCGCCGCCTCCAGGTCCCTCGTCGGGGTGCCGATCCAGCCGGGGTGGTAGGCCACCTCCGCCAGCACCACGCACCCGCTGGGGTCGCGCCAGAGCGGCTCGGCGCCCTCGGGCAGGACGCGGCGCAGGATCTGGTCGGCGGTCCAGCGGACCGTGGCCACGGTGGGGATGCCCAGCCGCTGGTAGACCTCGGCGCGCCGGGAGTCGTAGATCCTCGCCACGACGTTGTCCACGCCGAAAGTCTCGCGGGCGACCCTGGCGGAGATGATGTTCGAGTTGTCGCCGCTGCTCACCGCCACGTAGGCGCCCGCGGCCTCGATGCCGGCCTCCTCCAGGACGTCCCGGTCGAAGCCGATTCCGGTCACCCTGCGACCCCGAAACCCCGCCCGCAGGCGGCGGAACGCCTGCGGGTCACGGTCGATGATCGCGACCGAGTGGCCGCTGTCCTCAAGGATGTGCGCCAGGGTCGAACCGACCCGGCCACACCCCATGATCACGATATGCATGCTCCCCCGCCGGTCGCTGTGAGGCGGATCTTGATCCCGATGTATTCAGCCAGTATGGACCGCCCCAGGAGTGCCGCGTGAGTGGGGCCGAGTAATAACGGCTAGCATCTGCAGACGTGTCGAAGGTGACGGACCTTGTCAAACGCCTTTTCATCGGGCGGGCGCTGCGCAGCACGCAGCTGCACGAGCAGCTGCTCCCCAAGCGCATCGCGCTGCCCGTTTTCGCGAGCGACGCCCTCTCCTCCGTGGCCTACGCCCCGCAGGAGATCCTGGTCATCCTCTCCCTCGCCGGAGTCTCGTTCTACCACTTCAGCCCCTGGGTCGCCGTCGCCGTCGTCGTGGTGATGCTCACCGTCGTGGCGTCGTACCGGCAGAACGTGCACGCCTACCCCAGCGGGGGCGGCGACTACGAGGTCGCCACCGTCAACCTCGGCCCGAACGCGGGCCTGACCGTCGCCAGCGCCCTGATGGTCGACTACGTGCTGACCGTCGCGGTCTCGGTCGCCAACGGCGTCGACTACGTGGGCGCCACCATCCCGTACGTCGCCCAGCACAAGCCGCTGGTCGCGATCCTCATCGTCGTGCTGCTGACGATCGTCAACCTGCGCGGCATCCGCGAGTCGGGCGCGGCCTTCGCGATCCCCACCTACGCCTTCATGTTCGCCGTCCTCGGCCTGGTCGCGTGGGGCGGTTTCCGGGTGCTCGTCCTCGGCGACGAGCTGCACGCGCCCACCTCCGGGTACGAGATCATCGCCGAGCAGTCGAACCTGACCTCCTTCGCGGCGGCCTTCCTGATCCTGCGCGCGTTCTCCTCCGGCTGTGCCGCCCTCACCGGCGTCGAGGCGATCAGCAACGGCGTGCCCGCCTTCCGCAAGCCCAAGAGCAAGAACGCCGCGAGCACCCTGCTGATGATGGGCCTGGTCTCGGTGACCATGTTCGTCGGCATCATCACCCTGGGGCTGGCCTCGGGCGTCAAGGTCGCCGAGCCCTCCGTCGCCTATCGTGACGTCCTCATCGACGGCAGGCCCGCCGGGCCCGGCTACTACCAGCAGCCGATCATCGCCCAGGTGGCCGACGCGGTCTTCGGCAACGGCTCGCTCCCCTTCTTCGTCATCGCGGCCGTCACCGCGCTGATCCTGTTCCTGGCCGCCAACACCGCCTTCAACGGCTTCCCGGTGCTCGGCTCGATCCTGGCCCAGGACCGCTACCTGCCCCGCCAGCTGCACACCAGGGGGGACCGGCTCGCCTTCTCCAACGGCATCGTGATCCTCGCCGCCGGGGCCTGCCTGCTGCTGTGGGGCTTCGACGCCGACGTCAGCCGCCTGCTCAACCTCTACATCGTGGGCGTCTTCGTGTCGTTCACGCTGAGCCAGATCGGCATGGTCAGGCACTGGACCCGGCATCTGAGGACCGAGGGCGACCTGAGGGTCCGGCACCAGATGCACCGCTCGCGGACCATCAACTTCTTCGGCGGCGTCATGACCGGCGTGGTGCTGGTGGTGGTGCTGGTCACCAAGTTCACCCACGGGGCGTGGATCGTCTGCGTGGCCATGCCGGTGCTGTTCCTGATGATGAAGGGCATCCACCGCCACTACGAGAACGTGGCCGCCGAGCTCACCGTCGCCGAGGACTCCCAGGTGGACGAGTCGATGCTGCCCGCGCGCAACCACGCCATCGTCCTGGTCTCCAAGATCCACAAGCCGACCCTGCGCGCCCTCGCCTACGCCCGCGCCACCCGCCCCTCCAAGCTGGAGGCGATCACCGTGGGGGTGGAGGGCCCCGAGGCCAGGGCCCTGCAGGAGGAGTGGGAACGGCGCGGCATCCCGGTGCCGCTGAAGATGCTCGACTCGCCCTACCGCGAGATCACCCGGCCGATCCTGGAGTACGTCAAGTCGCTGCGCCGCCGCTCGCCCCGCGACGTGGTGAGCGTCTACATCCCCGAGTACGTCGTCGGCCACTGGTGGGAGCACCTCCTGCACAACCAGAGCGCGCTGCGGCTGAAGGGCCGCCTGCTGTTCCAGCCGGGCGTGATGGTCATCAGCGTGCCCTGGCAACTGCACTCCTCCGACCGGCTCAAGGGCCGCCCCGAGCCCTTCGCGCCGGGCGCCGTACGCCGCCCGCGCCAGGAGGCGGCACGGGACGAGGACGTCAAGGCATAACCTTTCGTATGCGCTCCTGACGCGAGGAGGCTCGACCGACGACGGATTTTCCCTTGGGGGCAACGACCATGGCCATCGAACTGACCGTAGGACCGGTTGCGCACGGTGGCTGGTGCGTCGCCCGCCACGACGGCCGGGTCGTCTTCGTACGGCACGCGCTGCCCGGTGAGCGGGTCATCGCCGAGATCACCGAGGAGACCTCCCGGTTCCTGCGGGCCGACGCGGTCGAGATCCTGGAACCCTCCGCCGACCGGGTGACCCCGCCGTGCCCGTTCGCGGGCCCCGGCCGCTGCGGCGGCTGCGACTGGCAGCACGCCTCCCTCGACGCCCAGCGCCGCCTGAAGGCCGACGTGGTGGCCGAGCAGCTCAAGCGCCTGGCCTCGATCGACTGGAAGGGCACCGTCGAGGAGGTCCCCGGAGCCCCGGACGGGCTCGGCTGGCGCACCCGCGTCCAGTTCGCCGTCGACCGGGAGGGCGGCCTGGGCCTGCGCCGCCACCGCTCCCACGACGTCGAGCCGGTGGACGCCTGCCTGATCGCCCACCCCGAGGTGGAGAACGTCGGCGCCGAGGTCATGAACTGGCGCAACGCCTCCTCGGTCGAGGTCATCGCCTCCACCACCGGCGACCAGGCGGTCGTGGTCGCGCCCAAGCCCCGGCGCACGGTGGCCGTGCCCGACCTCGACACGAGCGTGGCCGTCTTCGTCGACGAGGGCAAGGGCCGCAGCCGCGTCGTCCACGGCCGCAACCATCTCGTCGAGCGCGTCGCCGAGCGCGACTTCCAGGTCACCGGCAGCGGCTTCTGGCAGGTGCACCCCGGCGCCGCCGCCACCCTGCTCGACGCCGTCATGGAGTTCGCCGCCCCGCAACCGGGGGAGTGGGCCCTCGACCTCTACTGCGGCGTCGGCCTGTTCGCCGCCGGGCTGGCCGAGGCGGTCGGTCCCGAGGGGGCCGTGTTCGGCGTCGAGTCCGAGTCCGTGGCGGTCCGCGACGCCGAGCGCAACCTCCGCGACCTGCCCCAGGCCCGCTTCGCCAGGGGACGGGTGGAGAACGCCCTCGACCGCTTCGGCATCGAGCGTGCCGACCTGGTCGTCGTCGACCCGCCCAGGGCCGGGCTGGGCCGCGACGTCGTCGACCGCGTCACCACCCTCCAGGCGACCCGGATCGTGTACGTCTCCTGTGATCCGGCCACCCTCGCCCGCGACCTGGCCTGGTTCGCCGAGCGGGGTTACCGCCTCGCCGATCTGCGGGCTTTCGACGCCTTCCCGATGACCCACCACGTGGAGTGCGTGGCGCACCTGGTCAGCGAGACGATCTAGGCTCTGACCTGGGGAAACGAAACACATGGTGTTTCGTCGAGCCCCAGGGTGCCTCCCGGGAGCGCGCATGAGTGCGCACGATCATGGAAACGCCCCGCGATCGATCCGGCGTATTCCAGGGGTCGTCGCAACACAGTGATCAACTACTGACGGCGAGAAGCATAGCGAGACGGTCGGCCGACGGTGCGCCACCGCACACGCTCGCCGCTAGCGCCAGTACGGTCAGCAGCCCGGCGATGCCTCTCCCGGGAGCGTCGTCATGCGATCCATCTTGACCCCTCAACGGTCGCGGCAGTCGCTCGCTTATAGGTAGATGACCGGTATATATTGATCACATGAGGCAGATGCAGGAGCCGACCTTCCTGATCCTGACCGCGTTAGCTGCCGGTCCACAGCACGGATACGGCGTCATCACTGACGTGGAGCGAATCTCGGACGGCCAGGTTCGCCTGCGAGCCGGCACCTTGTACACCGCTTTCGACCGCCTCCAGGATGAGGGCCTGATCACCGAGGACCGAGAGGAGATCGTCGACGGCCGGGTGCGCCGCTACTACCGGCTGACCGGCGACGGTGCGGCGAGACTGACGGCGGAGGCCGAGCGGATGCGCAGGCACGCCAAGGCGGCCACCGCACGCCTGCGCGCGATCGGCTCGGGGGGAACCGCATGAGTTCGCTCGAAGCCCGCTACCGCCGTCTCCTGGCCACCTACCCGCGCGACCACCGAGCGCGGCATGAGGAAGAGATGATCGGCGTACTCCTCGCCGGGGCGCGGTCCGGCCAGACCCGTCCCCATCCGGCCGATGTGGCCGACTTACTGTGGGGCGCGCTGCGCGTCCACGGGCGGCGAGCCTTCGGCCCGGTCTCCGCGCCGGCCTGGCGCGAAGGGTTAGCACTCGCTGTGGCGCTGTGGCCGTTCCTGATGCTGACAGGTGCGCTGGCGACCGGGCTGCTCCAGGGTGCCGAAGCCGTGGGGAACGCGAGGACCGCCGTTGTGGAGCGGCCGATCTGGATCCTGTACCTGGCCGAGCCGATCGTCATCGCGGCCCTGCCGGTGCTGGCCGTGCTGCTCGGCCGACGATGGATCGCCGTGCTCGGCGTGGTCGCATTCGTGCTGTATCAGGCCGACCACCCCCGCATCCTGGATCTGGACACGCTGCTGTTCCCGAATCACGGCCCGGTCCTTCTGGCCCAGCTCGCAACCGTCGCCATCGCCTTCGTGCCCGCGGCGCATCGCGCGATCACGGTCATTCCCCGGCGCGGATTCCTGCTGTGGGGGCCGCTCGCCGTGGCAGGACTGACCATGAGCAAGGCCATCGTGCGCTGGGTGGACGTGATCACCCATCACGACATCGTGACCTGGAAACCCGTGCCCTGGCTAGTCGTGGTCGGGCTGGCGGCCGGGTACGCGTGCAGATCGTCCGTCGGACGGCGGGCGGCGCTGTTGCTGTTCCTGCCTGCGGCGGCCCTGGGCGACCTCGGGGACCTGCCGTCGGTGCCCACCTCCACGGCCCTTGCCCAGCTCGGGTGCGTGGCCCTGGCCTTCACCGCCACGACTGCCTTGACCCGGCGGCGAAGCGGCCACAGACGAGTCCCGGCTTCTTGAGGAAGAACGCCCAGCAGATCAACGACCAGGCAGCCTCGATGGTGTGGTACCACCGGTCGCTGAGCGCGGTGCCAGAACTCGCGCGTAGAGCCAAGGTCTAGCTGCTTGCGATGAGCAGCGTGGCGAGGCGCTCGGCTGGGGTGTCCCAGTCGAGCGTTTTGCGTGGTCTGGCGTTAAATTCGGCAGCGACGGCGTCGAGCTGGTCGCGGGTGTGGACGGACAGGTCCGTTCCCTTAGGGAAGTACTGGCGGAGCAGGCCGTTGGTGTTTTCATTGGAGCCACGCTGCCACGGGCTGGCCGGATCGCAGAAGAAGACCGGCATGCCGGCGGCGATGGAGAACTCGTGGTGGCGACCCATCTCGCTGCCCTGATCCCAGGTGAGGGAGCGCTTGAGGTGGGCGGGCAGCGTCGCCATGGTCTCGACCAGGGCGTCGCGCATGCGCTCGGCGCTGCGGTCGATGGGCAGGTGGACGAGCATCACGTGGCGGGTGGTGCGTTCGACCAGGGTGCCGATGGCCGATGCCTGGTTCTTGCCGATGATGCAATCCCCTTCCCGGTGGCCGGGAATGGCGCGGTCGTCGGCCTCGGCGGGCCGCTCGCTGATCATCACCATGGGCGCGCTGTAGCGAGGCTGGTGCTGCTGGGCCAGGCGGCGCGGCTTGCGCATGGTGCGGCCGGTGCGCAGGGCCCGGGCCAGCTCACGGCGCAATTCGCCGCGGCCCTGGACGTAGAGCGCCTGGTAGATGGTCTCGTGGCACACGTGCATCTCCGCCCGCCCGGGGAAGCTCTTGCGCAGGCTCCGGACGATCTGCTCCGGGCTCCAGCGCTTGTGCAGGTGGTCTTGAATGCAGGCCCGCAGCTCGGGGTTCTGACCGATCTTGCTGGGCTTGGGACGCGGCCGGCGCGCATCGGCGCGGGCCTGGGCCGCGTGCGGACGGTACTGACCATTGGTGGGATGCCGGTTGCGGCGGACCTCCCTGCTGATGGTCGAGGGCGCACGGCCCAGCTCGCGCGCGATCTCACGGATCGACACCTTCTCCCGCACCCGGTCGGCGATGTGGATCCGCTCGTCCTCCCGCAGGTAGCGAGACGCGCCAGAAGGGGGCACCGCTGGTCGTCTGACCGGAGGTGCCCCCTTCTTTCTCGCCTTGTTCGGCGCCGAGCCGTTGCGCCACCGCTTCCCGGTGCGCCGGTTGATCCCGACGATCCGGCACGCCCCCTGGCTGCTGAAACCTTGATCCATAAGGCGGAAGTATTCCTCCCGCTCTCTGGTCAGCTTCTTCCGCCCCTGAGGGGTTCGGATCTTGCGGATCTCGAAGTCCATCGCACTCCCCAAGCTGGGGTGTTGCGACGACCGCTAGAACGGATGTCCGGTCGCGGGGCGTCGTCATGCCGATGCCGGCCCGCTCGGCGACGAACGTCCCGGGCCCGCGGACGGAGTGGGCGATACCCCGAGGCTGAGACGCTCGGGGCGACCCACCCTGGAACCTTAGAGGTTGCCGGACATTCGGAAAAAGGTGATTTTTATACAGGTTCCGCACCTCGGGTCACCCCGAACAGGAAAGCGGAAGATCGGTCAGCGTATGCGACCGAAGCCCAGGATCCCTGTCCTGGCGGTCGCCACGGTCATCACGTTCTCCAAACACCTCTGGGTAGGAGTGTTCATGACACTGGTGAAGAAAATCCTCACGGGAGCGGCTCTGTGCACGGCGGCGCTTCTGGTCCCGGCCGCCGTCGCGACGCCGGCGTCCGCGTCGGCCTCGGCATCCGCGTCCATGTCGGGTCCCGTCTCCATCGCCGCGAACAGCTGCGGCCTGCCGACGAGCGCCAGGCCGCCGAGCAGGTTCATCAGGAGCTGGAGCGACTGCAACACGTGCATCAGGGAGGCCTACAAGAGGTCCAATCCCACCCTCGGCATCCGGTACTACTGCACCTACAACCCGAGTAACAACCTGAACGACCTGCACCTGTACCTCGGCTAGCCGCGGGAGCCAGCGGACCCGACATGGGTCTGGCCTGAATCTACTTTGTAAAGGAATCCGGGCCGCACACGATGTGCGGCCCGGATTTCGTCGTCTCCTGGCGAGATGCGGCCGGAACACGGCGGAAAGGGTGCCGGTACGGCCGGGGCCGCGCCGCGCGCAGGCCCGGGGGCCGCGCCACGAGATCCCGGCTGACCTGCGAGAACGAGGTATCGTGCAAGGGAGCCGGGTGCCTCGTGATGAGGGGGAAGACACGTGGCGACGCTCCTGTCGATCAACGTCGGCCTGCCCAGGGACGTCCCGTGGCACGGCACGACGGTGCACACCGGGGTGTGGAAGCGGTCCGTGACCGGGCCACGCACGATACGCCGCCTGAACGTCGACGGGGACGGCCAGGGAGACCTTCGGGGGCACGGCGGCGAGCACCGCGCGGTGCTGGTCTACCAGATCGACTCCTACCGGCACTGGCAGGAGGAACTCGGCCGCGACGACTTCGTCTACGGGCAGTTCGGGGAGAACTTCACGGTCGACGGGCTGCCCGACGACGAGGTGTGCGTCGGCGACCGCTACCGCATCGGGGAGGCGGTGTTCGAGGTCACCCAGCCCCGGGTCACCTGCTACCGGGTGGGCCTGCGGATGGACGAGCCGCGGATGGCGGCCCTGCTGGTGTCCCACCGGCGTCCCGGGTTCTACTTCCGGGTAATCACCGAAGGGCGGGTGGAGGCGGGCGACGAGATCGTCAAGGTCGCCTCCGGCCCGGAGGCGATGTCCGTCGCGGAGATCGACGCCCTGCTCTACCTGCCGGGGCACCCCCGCGACCGGCTGGAACGGGCGCTGCGCGTCCCCGCGCTGAGCGAAGGCTGGCGGGCGTCCCTGCGCGCCCTGCTCGACCGGCCCGATGACGAGGACGCGAAGAAGGGACCGGCGGGGAACCCGGGGCTGACACCCGCCGCGGCCGGGCCGCGGCCCGCCTGGCCGGGGTTCCGGCCGCTGCGGATCACCCGGATCGACGCCGAGAGCCGCAGCGTGTTCTCACTGACCCTGGAGGCCACCGGCGGGGAGCCGCTGCCCGCCGCTCTGCCGGGCCAGTTCCTCACCGTACGGCTGCGCCCCGAGAGCGGCGGCCCACCGGTCATCCGCGGCTACTCGCTGTCCGGCCCCCCTGACGCCGGTCGCTACCGCATCAGCGTCAAGCAGGAGCCCAGGGGCGTCGCCAGCACCTACCTCCGCACCCGCCTGCGTGTCGGCGACCTTCTCGAAGCGGCGGCGCCGCGCGGCACGTTCACCCTGGAAGAGGGGGACGCTCCGGTCCTGCTGCTCTCGGCGGGCATCGGCGCGACCCCCGTCCTCGCCATGCTGCACGCCCTCGCCGCCGCCCGCTCGACCCGCGAGGTGTGGTGGCTGTACGGCACGCGCGACGGTACGGAACACCCGTTCGCCGCGGAGAGCGGCGGCCTTCGCGCTCTGCTCCCCAACGCGCACGGGCACGTCTGCTACAGCCGGCCCGCGCCCGGCGACCGCCAGGGGGTCGACTACGACACGGCGGGACGGCTGTCGGCCGGACTGCTCGGCCGCCTCGGCGTCCCGCACGCCGCCGACGCCTACCTTTGCGGTCCTTCCGCCTTCATGCGCGACCTGCCGCCCGCCCTCGTCGCCTCCGAACTCGCCCCCGCGAGCGTCCACACGGAAGTCTTCGGCGCGGAGGCGGCGCTGACGCCGGGGGTGACCCCGGCGGCCGCCCGCCCCCCGCACCCGCCCGTCGGCGTACCGGGAGCCGGGCCCGCCGTCACGTTCGCGCGCAGCGGCCTCACCGTCGCCTGGAATCCCGCCTACGAGAGCCTGCTCGAACTCGCGGAGGCGTGCGACGTGCCGACCCGCTGGTCGTGCCGTACCGGGGTCTGCCACACCTGCGAGAGCGGTCTGCTGTCCGGCACGATCGGCTACTCGCCGGAGCCGGTGGACGCCCCCGCCGAAGGCAACGCGCTGATCTGCTGCTCGCAACCCCGCGAGGACCTCGTCCTCGACCTCTGACGCCCTGTCCCGCCGTTCAGCGGCCAGGTTCTGCCAGCAGCAACGAATTGAGGGTGCCGTACCCGAGACCGCCCTCAAGGGTTCCGCAGGTGCCGTCGGCGAGCAGTTCCCGGGCGGCGCGTGCGACCAGCCCGTAGGCCGCCTCGGCGATCGAGGATCCAGCGCTCACGCGAGCCACGCCCAGCGCCGCGAGCGCGGGCACGGTGAGAGTCCCAGGACCCGCCAGGACGTTCACCGGCACGGACACCGCACGCACGAGCGCCGTGACGGTCTCCGCGTCCAGAGCCCCGAGAACGAACACCCCGTCGGCGCCGGCCGCCACGTAGGCCTCGGCCCGGGCCAGGGTCTCCTTCAGCCGTGCCGCGAGATCCCCGGCCGGCAGGCGGTGCGTGTCGATCCGGGCGTTGATGAACAGCGGCACACCGGCGCTGTCCGCGGCACCACGGGCGGCCGCGATGCGCTCGGACTGCTCCAGGACGGGACGCAGCGGGGCCGGGCCCGCGCGGAGTGAGTCCTCCAGATTGATGCCGACGGCTCCGGCCGCGAGCACGCCCCGCACGGTCTCGGCCACCCCCGCGGGGTCGGGCGCGTAGCCGCTCTCGACGTCGGCCGTCACCGGAACGTCGACCGCTGCGGCGACCCGAGCGATCAGGTCGAGGCCGCGGTCCCGGTCCAGGTGGTCGCCGTCTCCATAGCCCAGGGCCCACGAGACCCCGGCGCTGGTGGTGGCGACCGCGGCGGCACCGGCATCCGTCACGATACGCGCGGAGGCGACGTCCCAGGCATTGGGCAGCACCAGCGGCCGGCCGGGGACATGCATCGAGCGGAACAGCAGGGCCTTGTCACGAGGTGTGGTCATGCCGGTCATTCCATCAGAGGGCACCGAGGCCGGATCAAGCCTGTTTCGCGAAGCCGCCGCAGAGTACCGGACGGGGAGGTGCCGCTCCTTCGCGTCGGACGGCACGGCCACCGGTCGCCTCTCCCTCCGAGTACGTGAGCACACCCGTCCGCCGGGCGAGGGCAGACGAGCGTGCCCGAGGTGACCAGGCGCCGGTCTCCGGGCAGCACCGAGCGGGGCCTGCTCGGCGGGCCGTCGGCCGGGCAGGAGCGTGAGACTTCCGAGTGCCCGCCCTGCGGTGGTCTCACCGGCCTCCCGGCGTGCTCGCGTCGTGGACCAGCAGGGCGATCTGGACCCGGTTGTTGAGATCCAGCCGGGTCAGGATCCGTGACACGTGCGTCTTCACCGTCGGCAGCGCCAGGTGCAGCTCCCGCGCGATCTCCGCGTTGGAGCGGCCACGCCCGATCGCCAGGGCCACCTCCCGCTCCCGCTCGGCCAGCAGCGCCAGCCGGGCGCGGGCGGCGGCGGCCCGGTCGTCCTGCCCGGAGCCGTCCGTCACCTGCTCGATGAGGCGGCGGGTGACGGCGGGGGAGAGCACCGGATCCCCGGCGGCCACCGTCCGGACGGCCGTGACGATGTCCTGCGGCGGGGTGTCCTTGAGCAGGAACCCGGCCGCGCCGGCGCGCAGCGCCCGCAGTACGTGCGCGTCGGTGTGGAAGGTGGTCAGGACCAGCACCTCCGGGGCGCCGGGCCCGGCCCGGAGCCTCTCGGTGGCGGCCAGCCCGTCGACGCCCGGCATCCGGATGTCCATCAACACCAGATCGGGCCCGTGCGCGGCGACCAGGGCGGGCACCTCCGCCCCGTCGGCGGCCTCCGCGACGATCTCGATGTCCGGGGCACCGCCCAGCATCAGGCGTAGCCCGGCCCGCACGATCGCGTCGTCGTCGACCAGCAGGACGCGGATCACCTCGTCCCCCTCCTCGGCCCCGGCCCGCGACGGACGCGGATCACCTCGTCCCCCTTCTCAGCCCTGGCCCGCGACGGACGCGATGTCCGTCGCGGGCCAGGGCAGTGCGGCGTGGACCCGGAAACCACCGCCGGCGGGGCCGGCCGTCAGCTCACCGCCCGCCAGGCGGGCCCGTTCGGCGAGCCCGATCAGCCCCTGCCCGGCGCCCCCGCCCCCGTTCCCGTTCCCGCCCGCGCCGGAGACCGGAGCCGGTCCGGGCGGCGGCGCGTTGCGGACCTCCACCGCCAGCCCGCCCGCCGGGCCCCCGGTCACCTCCACCGCGACCGCCGCGCCGGGCGCGTGCTTGCGTGCGTTGGTCAGCGCCTCCTGGACGATCCGGTACGCCGTACGCCCCACCACGGGCGGTGGCGCCGATCCCTCCGGCGGCCCGGTCAGCTCGATCCGGCCGCCCGTCGCCCGGGCCTCCTCCACCAGCCGGGCCAGGTCCGCCAGTTCCGGCTGCGGACGCTCACCCTCCTCAGGCCCGGCCCGCAGCACCCCGATCACCTCGCGCAGGTCGCGCAGGGCCAGGTGGGCGCTCTCCCGGATCACCCCGGCGGCACGCGCGATCTCCTCCCCGGGCGCGCCCGGGTTGAACTCCAGCGCTCCCGCGTGCACGCTCAGCAGCGACAGCCGATGGCCGAGCACGTCGTGCATCTCGCGGGCGATCTCCTCCCGCGTCTCCCGCCGGACCCACTCGGCGCGCAACTCCGCGTCCGCCTCGGCCAGTTCGGCACGCTCTCTCAGCGAGGCGATCAGCTGCTGCCGGGAGCGCCGGAACAGCCCCCACCCGATGGCCCCGGCGATCAGCGCGAAGTACGTCAGCGCCGAGTCCGCGCGGCTTTCTGGCAGCTCCGCCATCTGCCACAGGAAGACGGGCAGCGGCGCGAAGGCCAGCGCCGCCACCCACGCCGTGACCCGCCACGGCCGGGTCGCGGCCACCGTGAACACCGCCACCATCGCCGGGCCGGTCAAATAGTGCGCCTGGGTGCCCGCGAGCAGCAGCGTCACCGCCAGCGGCACCGGCCAGCGCCGCCGTAGGAGCACCGCCGCGCACCCCAGCCCGCCGGCCACCTGGTCGGCGTCCCGCCACAGGGGATCGAGGTCCTCGGGGATCGGGATGGACTGCGAGCTGACGGCGGCGAAGCAGGCGGCGAAGAGGAACAGCGCCAGGTCGGCGGCCCAGTCGCGTCGGGTGCGGTGGATGCGGCGCATACTCCGGAAATCTACGCGCCCCCCGCCCGCGACCGGGCATCCAGGTCGCGGCCCGATACTTAAGTACGACCCCCGGCCCGCCGGCGGCCGACCTTGGTCACCACCCGGCCATCTTGAGCCCGATCCGGTGCCCGGAGCCGCACGCCTACCGTCGGGCCATGACCTCAACCTCGAAGTCCCCCCTGGCGGCCCTGTCCGGCCTGATCTGCTTCGTCCTCGTCGTCGGCGGCGCGAGCGGCCTTCTGCACGAGTGGTTCGGCTGGATCCACTTCATGGGCTTCGTCCGCTTCCTCGCCCCCGGCGGCTACGAGATCTACAGCTACGTCATCATGATCGTCCTCGGCCTCGCGGTGGGCGCGGCCGGCGACGCGGTCACCCGGCGAGGCCGCGGCTGACCCGCCGGGCGTCCACGAGCCGGCCCGCGGGACGGCGCGGCGGGTCACCCGGCCTCGGAGATCTCGCGAGGGCCGCTTCCGCTACCCGGGCACCCCTCCGGCGGCCGGCTCCGCCCGCCGGGTTCGCAGGGCCCAGCGCACGACCGGTCCCGTGGCGAGGCCGGACAGCAGGAACAGGCCGCCGAGAACCAGCCAGCCCAGGGTCCCCCAGGTGAGGATCAGCGTGGTGAGCAGCAGCGGGCCGAGCATCCTGGCGACCGCCGCGCCGGACCCGAAGAAGCCCTGGTACTGCCCCTGCCTGTCGGCCGGGGCGAGATCGAACCCGATCTCCCAGGCGCCGGAGGCGTGCGCCATCTCGCCGAACACCTGCAGGCAGGCCGCGAGGAGCAGGACGAGCGCGGCGGCCCACGCCGAGGACCAGGCCGACGACGCCGACGACAGGGCGAACACCGCGCACGCGGCGAGCAGTACCGCGCCCGCCCGCCGTACGGACCTGACGGCGCTCTCCAGGTCCGTGACCCGCCGGGCCACCCGCACCTGGAACAGCACGACGCCCAGGGTGTTGAGGATCAGCAGGGCGGAGACCGTCCAGCTCGGGGCCTCGGTCCGCTGGACGATCCACAGGGGGATGACCAGGCTGAGCAGCGGCATGTTCAGCAGCGTGACCATGTTGAGCAGGGAGAGCAGGGCGTACGGCCTGTCCCTGAGCACCGCCAGCGCCGGTTCGCCCGCCGGTGCGGCCGCCGTGGGCGGTACCGGGGGAAGGCGGAGCAGGATCAGGGCGGAGAGCAGGAAGCTCAGCGCGTCCATCGCGAGAACCGTCAGGTAGGCCGCCCGGGTGTCGAGGTGCAGCGCCGCCCCGCCGAGCGCGGCGCCGACCGCCAGGCCGGCGTTGACCGTCGCCTGCAGGTGGGCCCGGACCCGCGTCCGCCGAGCCCTGTCCACCAGGCCGGCGAGCAGCGCCTGCCTGGCCGCGGCGAGACCGCACTGCGAGATCGCGTACAGGCAGGCGGCCACCACGAACATGGGGAAGGAACGGACGAACAGGAACGAGCCGACCGCGGCGGCCGTGGCGACGGCCAGCAGGACCGCCGTGCCGCGAGGTCCCCGGCGGTCGGCGAGATGGCCGAGCGGGACGCCCGCCACGAAGCCGACGGCCCAGCCGAGCGTCAGCGCGAAGCCGACCTGGGTCGGTGAGAGCCCCACGACCCGGATGAAGTAGAGCGCCGAGCACACGTAGTACGCGCCGTCCCCGATGGAATTGGCCAGCTGCGCGAGGGCGAGAACCCGCGGCGGCCCGGACGAGGGCATGATCCGGTTGAACATGGTGCTCCTTCGTCGGCTGTTCGGCCGTCACCGGCCCGGATGCGCTCAGGCGGCATCCCGGCACCGGTCCGGCGGTGGCCTGTCCCCGCTCCGGCACGCGCGACGCGCCCGGGCGGGGACCCGGCGGGGAAGGGCTCGCCGCGAGCCGTACAGAGGGCAACCCTAGGGAGCCCATTGGTCCCATGTAAGATCCAATATGAGGAGAGTCCGCTGGGCCAATGTGAGGGGACACGATGGACTTCCACGTGAGCCTCACCGGTCGCGGCGACCTGTCCGCCCGCATCTACCGCCAGCTCCTGGACGCCGTCCTCGACGGCCGCCTGCGCCCGGGGGAGCGTCTGCCCCCCACCCGCGAGCTGGCGCGGCGGCTCGACGTGTCGCGCAACACCGCGGCCGTCGCCTACGAGCGGCTCACCGCCGAGGGCGTTCTCGTCGGCCGGGTCGGGGCGGGCACCTTCGTGTGCGCCGAGCCTCTCGCCCGCACCCGTGCCAGGAACGCGCCCGCGGGCCGCGGCGTGCGTCCCCGCCGCCTCTGGCGCTCCCCGGCCGCCCTGCTGGCCGAACCGGAGGGGGAGGCGGCCTACGACTTCAGGGTGGGGCTCCCCGACGCGGAGCTGTTCCCGCTCGAAACGTGGCGCAGGCTCGTCGCCCGCGAGCTGCGTCCGGCGCTGGTGCGCTCCGCCGGCTACGGCGTCCCCTCCGGATACACGGGACTGCGAGAGGCCATCGCCCGCCACGTCGGTGTCTCCCGCTCGGTGCGGGCGAGCGCCGATGACGTGCTCGTCACGCAGGGAGCCCAGCAGGCGCTCGACCTGATCGGCCGCGTCATGATCGAGCCGGGCTGCCGGGTGGCCGTCGAGGAGCCGGGCTACCCTCCGGCCAGGCTGCTTTTCGGGTCCCTGGGCGCGCGGGTCGTCGGCGTCCCCGTCGACGGGGAGGGCCTGGACGTGGCCGCCCTCCCCGACTCCGCCCGCCTCGTCTACGTCACGCCGTCACACCAGTTCCCGCTGGGTACGCCGATGTCGCTCGGCCGCCGCGCCGCGCTGCTCGAATGGGCCGGGCGGCGCGGCGCCGTGGTGATCGAGGACGACTACGACAGCGAGTTCCGCTTCGAGGACCGCCCGCTCGAACCGCTCCAGAGCCTCGACCGCAGCGGTCACGTCATCTACGTCGGCTCCTTCTCCAAAACGATGCTGCCGATGCTGCGCCTGGGCTTCCTGATCGCCCCCGCCTCGCTCCAGCCCGCCCTGCGCGCCGCCAAGTGGCTCACCGACTGGGGCGGCGGGCTTCCCACCCAGGCGGCGCTGGCCGGCTTCATCGACGAGGGCCTCCTGGGGCGGCACGTCCGCAGGGCGACGCGCGAGTACGCGGCCCGCCACGAGCGGATCCTCACCATTCTCCGGCGTGACTTCCGCGACTGGCTGGAGCCGGTCCCCTCCGCCGCGGGCCTGCACCTCTGCGCCTACCTGAAGCCGGACGCCGGGGTCGACCCGGCCCTGGTGACGGCGTACGCGTGGGAGGCGGGCGTCGCGCTGCAGGACCTCGCCGCCTACTACGGTGAGGCGCCCGCGCGGGCGGGACTGGTGCTCGGGTACGGCTCGATCCCCCTGGAGAGGATCGAACCGGGTCTGGAGCGGCTCGCGGAGAGCTTCCGCGAGGCCGGGAGCTCTCATGAGACGGGAAACGAGCTCTCATGAGACGGGGAGCGAGTTCTCATGAGACGGGGAGCCTCCGCGCCGAGGGGGACCGTTGGCCCGGCTTCGTGCTCGTCCCACGAGGTGATGGCCGCCTTCGTCGGCCCGGTTCCGGTCGGGCCGGTTTCGCCGTGGGGGGCGCACGACCGGAGGGGGTAGGGGAGGCCCTCCCGCAAGAGCGGTGCTGGCGTCACTGCTCTTCCTCTCTCCGCCGGACAGAGTCGGAGGCGTCATCCGTCCCCCGATCCCTAAGGCGAACCCATGCCTCGGAAGAACTCCCGCCGGTCGCTCGCGACCGCGGTCGCCGGCGCGCTGGCCCTGTCGACGCTGTCGACGCTGTCGGCGCTGTCAGCGCTGTCGTTCCTGCCAGGTCCCGCTTTCGCGCGCGCCGAGCCGGAGACACCTCACCCCGGCTCCCTTCAGGCGCGGCTGGACCGGCTCACCGGCGCGGACGGGCTGCCGGGCGCGCTCGCCCACGTCCGTGACCGCCACGGCAGGACCGTCACCACCGTGTCCGGTACCGCCGAGCGCGGCACCGGGCGGCCGATGATCGGCGCCGGCGGGAGGTTCAGGATCGGCAGCGTGACCAAGCCGGTCATGGCGGTGACCGTGATGCGGCTGGCCGAGCGGAAGAAGATCGACCTGGACGCGACCGTCGACCGCTACCTCCCCGGCACCGTACGCGGCAAGGGCGCGGGCGCGGCGACGGACGGGCGGAAGATCACGGTGCGCGACCTCCTCCGGCACACCAGCGGGCTGCCCGAGTACGCCGACGTGGCCGACTGGTCCAAGATCCCCCAGGACTACCTCGGGCTCGCGCTCGCCCGGAAGCCGACCCCCCTCGGCCGGTTCGCCTACTCCAACACCAACTACCTGGTCGCAGGCATGATCGTGCATGCCGCGACCGGCCGCGACTTCCGCGCGGTCAGCCGCGATCTGGTGATCGAACCGCTGGGCATGCGGCACACCTACTGGCCGGCCCGTGGCGAGACGGGCATCCGCGGGGCGCACGCGCACACCTACGGCGTGCACCCCGCGAACCCCGGAGCCGGGGTCGTCGACCTCACGAGGCTGCCCGGCTACGAGTTCGGCGCGAGCGGTGGCCTGGTCTCCACGCCCGGCGATCTCAACCGGTTCTGGCGAGGGGTGTTCGACGGCAAGGTGCTGTCGCGCGAGACGCTGCGGACGATGGTCGGCGCTCCCGTGCCCGTCGGGGAGGCGGGCTGGCCCGCGGACGCCCGGTACGGTCTCGGCATCGCCCGCGCCCGGCTGAGCTGTGGTCCGGCCTGGTTCCACGGCGGTGACGTGCCCGGCGTGTCCGTCATCAGCGGGCGCGACCGGGCGGGACGCCAGGCGACCGTCTACACCACGGGCCAAGCCGGTACGGCGGGGCAGCGCGAGCACCTGATCGCCGCCTTCGAGACCGCCCTGTGCGGCCGGGCCCGGTGAGACCCCTCCGACGTCGCCGCCGGTCTCCGGCGGTCACCGGGCCGGGGGCGCCACCCGCCGGGCACCGGCCCTCGGCTCCCGGTCCGGGGCCGTGCCCACCTCGGCCAGCAGGCGCCTGGTGAGGGCGCGCGCGCCCAGGCCCGCGCTCATGCCCGCCGGCACCCCGGCGAGCACGCCCGAGCCCATCCCCACCAGCACGCCGACGGCGATCCCGGTGACCAGCCACGCGATCACGCCCGCGACCAGGTACGCGGCCGGGCGGGTGGTCACCGGGTGCCCGCGGTGCGGGCGTCCCGTCCTTCGGGGCGGGGAGGGATCGCGCCCATGGCTACGCCTCGTCCGCCGTGCCAAGGCGCTCCTCCAGTCGTTCGAGCCTCAGCAGGACGGGGCGCAGTTCCTCGCGCACGGCCGCCGACAGGGCGCTCGCCGCGTCGGCGGGCAGGGCCGGGGGAGGGGTGGCGGGCCGGGTCTGCGCGCGCAGGTGGACGTATCCGGCGAGCGCGGCCGAGACCGCGTGGCGGGTCAGCCGGTGTTCGGCGCCCAGCTCCCGCAGGATGCGCCCGGCCGCCCCGTCCGGTTCGGCGACCAGTCCGAGGAGCAGGTGCTCGCAGCCGACGTAGTTGTGACCGAGCGAGGTGGCCTCGGTGACGGTCATCTCCAGGGCCGCCGCCGCGGGCGCCCCGAAGGCGAGCTCCGCCTCGTCGGCGCCGGTCGCGGCCGGGGTGTCGAGGCTGAGCCGGTCCAGACGCCGCCCCACCTCCTCGGGATCGATCTCCAGGGCGCCGAGAACCTGGATCGCCAGGTTGCCTCCCTCGGCGAGCATGCCGCCCAGCAGGTGCTCGGTGCCGACCTCGGCCGCGCCCAGGGCGCGCGCCTGCTCCACCGCCAGCTTGACCACCTCCCGGGCCCGCGGGGTGAAGTGGGTGAGGCGCGCGGTCAGGTCGTCGAGGTCGGGGGCGCCGAGCGCCGTCTCGCGGATGGCCGTCACCCGCCGTACGGCCTGCTCCAGAGCCCGCTGGCACACGGCGGAGACCGGCACGCCCGCCTTCTTCACCGCCTCGGCCAGCTCGTCGGGCAGATAGACATTGATCTTCGGCATTGCATCTCCCCTATGGGGTTACAGAAGGGTTATAACCCATTGATAACCCCAAAGGAGGCGCTTGTCCAGCGCCCGCCCGGGTTTCCCGGGCCCGCCGAGGGCCGGCTAGCGCGTCGCGCCGGTGAGGAACCGGGTGATACCGGGAGAGAGGGCCGCGCCCCTGGTGGAGAGCCACGCCAGGCGGTTGCGGCTGGTGAAGGCGGCGAGCCTGCGGGCCTCCAGCCGCGTGAGGTCGCCGGGACCGGCCAGCACGGGGGTCAGGGCGATCCGGTTCCAGGCGGCGCTCTCGCCCAGGGACCGGGCGATCTGAGGGTGCGCGGCGCGGACGGCCGAGGCGATCGGACGCAGGCGGCTCCCGGCGCCCGAGGCGGCGTCGACGGGCGCGAGGAGGTTGACGGCGGCGATCTCGGCGCCCGCCGCCCGGGTGGTCCGGAGCATCTCCTGACCGGCGGGGGACAGGCCGGCCCCGGTGACCGGGAGGGTGAAACTCACCGTGAGGGGGCGGCCCTCGCCGGCCGCCTCACGCTGCAGGGCCGCGATCGCCCTGGCCCGCCGCAGCACGGTGGCGCCGCCCGCAGGGCCGTGGACCTCGAAGTCGATGTACGTGGCGTTGAAGATGCCGATCGCCCGGCGGTAGGCGGCGGTGAGCCTGGCGAGGTCGGAACAGGCCGCGGCGAGCTCGCGCCCCGCCGGGCCGCCGAAGGCGAGGCCCGCGTTCCCGCCCGCGGCGCGCAGGGGGGCGAGCCGGTTGGCGACCGGGTTGCCCCTCTGGTCCTGGAGCCCGCCCCACTTGGGGACGCAGCCCTTCTGCCCGGCGGTGAGGTGGCCCAGCGTGAACCAGCGCACGTGGCTCCTCCTGGCCTCCCTGGAAAGGTTGAAGCGCGGCTCGCGGACCGCGTCCACGAATGCCACGAAGCCCGAAGGGCGGGCGACGGCCGATGGGGGCGGGGGCTCGGCCGCGGGCCCCGGGGTCGTTCCCGAGGGCGTCGCCCCGGACCCGGCCCGCCCGCCGAGGGGGGCCCACTCGCCCTGCGCCCTGGAGGGCAGCAGCCAGATCGCGGCCCCGGTGCCCGTGGCGAGCACGATCGAGGCGAGCACCACGAGAGGCCGGGGCGGAGTGCCGGGCTCACGGACCCGGCGGGTGCGGGGGCGGTCGGTCGCCACAGGCATGTGATCCCCTCCTCGACGGCCAAGGGGCGATCGCTGTGAGTGGTCGATCCGCTACCCGTTGCGTCAGAGGCCAGAACGTTAGCAAGCGTTCCCGCCATGGCGCGGGCTTTCTGCGGATGCCGTCCGGAGTGCCCGGATAATGGTTCCCATGAAGTTGAGGATCTTCACTGAACCGCAGCAGGGTGCCACCTACGACGAGCTGCTGACGGTCGCGCTGGCCGCGGAACGGCTGGGGTTCGACGCCTTCTTCCGTTCCGACCACTACATGCGGCTCGGCCCCGGCGACCCGGGGCCGGGCTCCACCGACGCCTGGACGACCCTGGCCGGCCTGGCCAGGGACACCTCCACGATCCGCCTCGGCACCCTGGTCACGCCGATCACCTTCCGGCTGCCGGGCCCGCTGGCGATCAGCGTGGCCCAGGTCGACCAGATGAGCGGCGGGCGGGTGGAGCTGGGCCTGGGCACCGGCTGGTACGACGCCGAGCACACCGCGTACGGCATCCCGTTCCCGCCGGTCGGTGAGCGGTTCGGCCGGTTCGAGGAGCAGCTGGAGATACTGGTCGGGCTCTGGACCACGCCCAAGGGCGAGACGTTCTCCTTCGAAGGCGCCCACTACCGGCTGGCCGACTCGCTCGCGCTGCCGAAGCCCGTGCAGAGCCCGAAACCGCCGATCATCATCGGCGGCACCGGCGCCACGCGCACCCCGCGCCTGGTCGCCCGGTTCGCCGACGAGTACAACGTGCCGTTCCGCACCCTGGAGGACACCTCGCAGGCCTTCGACCGGGTCAGGAAGGCGTGCGAGGCGGAGGGCAGGGAGCAGGTCGTGTTCTCCGCCGCGCAGACCGTCTGCGTCGGTTCCGACGACGCGGAGATCGCGCGGCGGGCCGAGGCGACCGGGCAGGACCTCGCCGCGCTGCGTGCGACGGGCCTGGCGGGCACCCCCGCCGAGGTGGCCGAGAAGATCGGCCGGTTCGCCGAGCTGGGCGCCGAGCGGATCTATCTGCAGGTGCTGGACCTGGACGACCTCGACCAGCTGGAACTCATCTCGGACGAGATCCTGTCCCACGTGTAGGCCGCGGCCCGGTCCTGGCCCGGGGGCCCGCGTCCTCGGGGTTCCCCGGCAAGGGCCAATCGGGATATGTCATCCGACCGGCGGTGTGTCGTGTGGATCCGGAACCGTCGGTCGATGGCCGTCTCATGGGGGTTCGGGGCGTTAACCGATGGCCGTCCCCGCGTGGGTGCGGCACACTGAACCGGGTGTTGCTGACGATCTCCACCACCGTGAGTCCCGCCACGGACCTCGGATTCCTGCTGCACAAGCACCCCGACCGGGTCCAGGAGTTCGGGCAGTCGTACGGCGTGGCACGTGTCCTCTATCCCGAGGCGAGCGAGGAGCGCTGCACGGCCGCGCTGATGCTCGACGTCGACCCGATCCGCCTGGTGCGCTCGCGCGACCGGTCCACGCCCGACTACACGCTGGGCCAGTACGTCAACGACCGGCCCTACGCCGCGTCGTCGCTGCTGGCCGTGGCGCTCGCCGACGTGTTCCGCACGGCGCGCACCGGGCGCTGTGACAGCCGTCCCGAGCTGGCCGCGGGGCCGATACCGCTGGAGATCACCCTGCCCGTGCTGCCGTGCAAGGGCGGTCCCGAGCTCGCGCGCCGGCTGTTCGAACCGCTGGGCTGGCGGGTCGAGGCGACCGCCCTGCCGCTGGACGAGGAGTTCCCCGAGTGGGGCGACTCCCGTTACGTGCGGCTGGTGCTGCGCGGGGAGGTCCGCCTGGCCGACGCGCTCAACCAGCTCTACGTGCTGCTTCCGGTGCTCGACGACGCCAAGCACTACTGGGTGGCCCCCGACGAGGTGGACAAGCTGATCAGGGCGGGCGAGTCGTGGCTGGCCGCCCACCCCGCCCGGGGTCTGATCACTCACCGCTACCTCGGCCGTCGCCGGGCCCTCGCCCGTACCGCCTTCGCCCGCCTCGCCGAGATCGGCGACGACGTGGAGGAGGACCTCGAGACCCCTGTCGAGGAGGACCCCTCGGCCGACCCCGCCGCGGAGGCCGCCGCCGCGGAGGGCTCCGCCGGGGAGGGCTCCGCGGCGGAGGTGCCGGGAGCCGCCACCGCCGCCGGCGGGACCGGCGCGCCGGACGGGGCCCTTCCGGCCGGTGAGGCCCCTCCCGAGGGGGAGGCGCGGACCGGGCCCGGGGGCGCCGCCAGGCGGCCGCTGAACGTCCTTCGCCTGGAGGCCGTGCTCGCCACGCTGGAAGGGCTGGGAGCGAGCACCGTCATCGACCTCGGGTGCGGTTCCGGCCGTCTGGTCGCGGCGCTGCTCGAACGGCCCCGGTTCGCCAGGGTGGCGGGAGTGGACGTCTCCTCCCGGGCGCTGGCGTTCGCGGCCAGGCGGCTGAGGCTCGACCGGATGCCGGAACGCCGGCGGGAGCGGCTGGAGCTGTTCCAGGGCGCGCTGACCTACACCGACGCCCGGTTCGCCGGGTACGACGCCGCGGTGCTGATGGAGGTGATCGAGCACGTCGATCCGCCGCGCCTGGACGCGCTGGAGCGAGTGGTCTTCGGCACCGCCCGGCCGGGGCACGTGATCGTCACGACCCCCAACGCCGAGCACAACGTCCGCTACGAATCCCTGAGCGGTGTGCGCCACCCCGACCACCGCTTCGAGTGGACCCGCGCGGAGTTCCGCGCGTGGGCGGCGAAGGTGTGCGGCGAGTACGGCTACCGCGCCGAGTTCCTGCCGGTCGGCGACGACGACCCCGAGGTCGGCCCGCCCACCCAGATGGCCCTGTTCGGCCTCGCGGGCACGAAGGACCCGCCGGGCACGTCAGGCGGTCCCGGAGACACCGAGAACGGTCCCGGAAGTACGGAGATGCCCGTGGGGACGGGAAACGCGGGAGGTGGAGATGACTGAGGTCGCCGTACCGGAGATGTCGCTCGTCGTGCTCGTGGGGGTGTCCGGCAGCGGCAAGTCGACCTTCGCCGCCAGGCACTTCGCGCCGACGCAGGTGATCTCCTCCGACTTCTGCCGGGGGCTGGTCGCCGACGACGAGAACGACCAGGCCGCCACCCCCGACGCCTTCGATGTGCTCCACTACATCGTCGGCACCCGCCTGCGGCGCGGGCTGCTGACGGTCGTGGACGCCACGAACGTGCAGTGGGAGGCGCGCAAGCAGCTGGTCACCCTCGCGAAGTCGCACAACGTGCTGGTCGACGCGATCGTCCTGGACGTCCCGGAGGAGCTGGCGGTCGCGCGCAACGAGTCCAGGCCCGATCGGGACTTCGGGGCGCGCGTGGTCGTCAGGCAGCGCAAGGAGCTGCGCCGCTCCATGAGCAGGATCTCCCGCGAGGGCTTCCGCCGGGTCCACGTGCTGCGCGGGGCCGAGGAGATCGAGGCCGCCACGGTCGTCACCGAGAAGGCGTGGACCGACAGGCGCGAGCTGACCGGCCCGTTCGACATCGTGGGCGACGTGCACGGCTGCCGCGCCGAGCTGGAGACGCTGCTGCGCGACCTCGGCTGGGAGGTCGATCCCGGCGGCGCGGGGGCGGTCCACCCCGAGGGCAGGACGGCGGTGTTCGTCGGCGACCTGGTGGACCGGGGGCCCGACTCGCCGGGCGTGCTCCGGCTGGTCATGGGCATGGTCGCGGCCGGGACCGCGTTGTGCGTGTCGGGCAACCACGAGCAGAAGCTGGCCCGCGCGCTCAACGGCCGCAAGGTCCGGGTGGCCCACGGCCTCCAGGAGTCCCTGGACCAGCTGGCCGCCGAGCCGGAGGAGTTCAGGCGGGAGGCGCTGGCCTTCATGGACGGCCTGATCAGCCACTACCAGCTCGACGGGGGCAGGCTCGTCGTCGCCCACGCCGGGCTCAAGGAGGAGTACCACGGCCGCGCCTCCGGCAGGGTCCGCTCCTTCGCGCTGTACGGCGACACCACCGGCGAGACCGACGAGTACGGTCTGCCGGTGCGCTACCCCTGGGCGCACGAGTACCGGGGCCGGGCCATGGTCGTCTACGGCCACACCCCGGTCCCCGAGACCGAGTGGATCAACAACACGATCTGCCTGGACACCGGGGTGGTCTTCGGCGGGCGGCTCACCGCGCTGCGCTACCCGGAGCGGGAGATCGTCTCGGTGCCCGCCGAGCGCGTCTGGTACGAGTCGGTCAGGCCGCTGACCGCCCCCGGTCACCGCGCTCCCGGCCTGCTCTCCGTCGACGACGTGCGGGGCACCCGCCACATCGAGGTGCGCCACGGCGGCGGCCGCATCAAGGTCCGCGAGGAGAACTCGGCCGCCGCCCTGGAGATCATGAGCCGGTTCGCGGTGGATCCGCGCTGGCTGGTCTACCTCCCGCCGACGATGGCGCCTCCGGAGACCTCCCGTCTCGACGGCTACCTGGAACACCCGGCCGAGGCGTTCGCCGAGTTCGCGGCGGCCGGGGTGACCCGGGTGGTGTGCGAGGAGAAGCACATGGGCTCGCGGGCGGTGGCCGTGCTGGCCGCCGACCCGGAGGTGGCGGCGGCCCGGTTCGGGGTCACCGACGGCAGCGCGGGGGCGGTCTACACCCGTACGGGAAGGTCGTTCTTCGCCGACACCACCGAGCTGGTCGACAGGCTCAGGCGGGTGTGCGCGCCGCTGATGGAGGAGCTGGGGTCGGGCTGGATCGCCCTCGACTGCGAGCTGCTGCCCTGGTCGGCCAAGGCCGAGGGGCTGATCCGCGGCCAGTACGCGTCGGTGGGCGCCGCGGCACGCACGGTGCTGCCCGAGGCGATCACCGTGCTGGAAGCGGCGGCCGGGCGCGGTTTGGATGTGGGCGTTCTGTTGGACCGCACCCGACGCCGCTCCACCAACGCTGCCCGTTTCAGGCAGGCATATGCACGTTACTGCTGGCCTGTCTCCGGACTCGAGGGTCTTCGGCTGGCGCCGTTCCAGATCCTCGCCTGCGAGGGCAGGGCGACCGCGATCCAGGAGCCGCACTCCTGGCACCTGGACCTGCTGTCACGGCTCGACGACCCGCTGATCGCGCCCACCCGGCACGTGTTCGCCGATCCGGCCTCACCGGAGTCGACGGAGGCGGCCACGGCCTGGTGGTCGGCGCTGACCGGCGAGGGCGGCGAGGGCATGGTCGTCAAGCCGCTGGACCCGCCGGACGGGCGGAGCCGGGTGCAGCCCGGGGTCAAGGTGCGCGGGCGGGAGTACCTGCGGATCATCTACGGGCCCGACTACACCGAGAGCCTGGACGTGCTGCGTCGCCGGTTCCTGGGCCGCAAGCGATCACTCGCCCTGCGCGAGCACGCGCTGGGTCTTGAGGCGCTCTCCCGGCTGGCCGAGGGGGAGCCGCTGTGGAGGGTGCACGAGGCGGTCTTCGCCGTCCTGGCACTGGAGTCCGAGCCGGTCGATCCCCGCCTGTAGTCCCCGCCGGTGGTCCCGGCCCGTGGTCCCCGGCTGTGGTCACTGTGGTCCCCGCCGGTGGTCCCGGCCCGTGGTCCCCGGCTGTGGTCACTGTGGTCCCCGGCTGTGGTCACTGTGGTCTCCGCCGGTGGTCCCGGGCGGTGGTTCCGGCCTGTGGTCCCCGCCGGTGGTCCCGGCCGTGGCCCTCGCGGGGACGGCGCCGGCGGGAGCGGGGTGTGGGAACGGCACAGGAGGGAACGGCGCAGGTGGGACACGGTGCGAGTGGGAACGGTGCCGGTGGGGACGGCCGCCATGGGGCCGTCCCCGAAAGTCCGGGATCCATGTCTCATACTTCCTCTTGGGGGAAAGAACCCTCATGGCCAGCACTGCCCCCACGGGCACCTCCGGTGACAACATCGGGCACGTCGTCTTCATCACCGCGGCGGCGGCGATCGGCGGCTTCCTCTTCGGGTACGACAGCGCCGTCATCAACGGCGCCGTCACCGGGATCGAGAAGAACTTCGACGTCGGCCCGGTCCAGACCGGCTTCGTCGTGGCGATCGCGCTGCTGGGCTCGGCGCTGGGCGCCTGGATCGCCGGAGGGCTGGCCGACCACTGGGGACGCACCAGGGCGATGCAGGTGGCCGCGATCCTGTTCGCGGTCAGTTCCATCGGCCAGGCCCTGCCCTTCGCGCTCTGGGACCTGGCTCTTTGGAGGGTGCTCGCCGGTGTGGGCATCGGCATGGCCTCGGTGATCGGCCCCGCCTACATCGCGGAGGTCGCGCCGCCCGCCTACCGGGGACGCCTGGGGTCCTTCCAGCAGCTCGCGATCGTGCTGGGCATCGCGGTCTCCCAGCTGGTCAACTACGCGATCGCGGAGCGGGCCGGGGGCGACGTCAACAACGAGCTGCTCGGGCTGCAGGCCTGGCAGTGGATGCTCGGCGCCTGCCTGGTACCCGCCCTGCTCTATCTGGTCTTCGCGACGGTCATCCCCGAGTCGCCGCGCTTCCTCATCGCGGTCGGGAAAACGGACGCGGCGCGCAAGGTGCTGTCGGAGGTCGAGGGCGAGGGGACCGATCTGGACGCCCGGCTGGCGGAGATCGAGACCTCGGTGCGCGGCGAGCGCCGGCCCCGCCTGCGGGACCTGCGCGGTTCCCGGTTCGGGCTGATGCCGATCGTCTGGATCGGCATCCTGCTCTCCGTCTTCCAGCAGTTCGTCGGCATCAACGTGATCTTCTACTACTCGGCGTCGCTGTGGCAGTCGGTCGGCATCAACCAGTCGGACTCGCTGCTCATCAGCTTCTCCACCTCGATCATCAACCTCGTCGGCACGTTCATCGCCATCGCGCTGGTCGACAGGATCGGCCGCAGGCCGCTGCTGCTGATCGGCTCCGCGGGCATGACGGCCGCGCTCGCCGTGGCCGCGTGGGCCTTCAGCGCGGGTGTCCCGAGTGGCGAGGCGGTCAAGCTGCCCGAGGCCCAGGGCACGGTCGCCCTGATCGCCGCGCACGTCTTCGTGCTGTTCTTCGCGCTGTCGTGGGGTGTGATCGTCTGGGTGCTGCTGGGGGAGATGTTCCCCAACCGCGTCAGGGCCGCCGCGCTCTCGGTGGCCGCCGCCGCCCAGTGGGTGGCCAACTGGCTGATCACCGTCTCGTTCCCGTCGCTGAGCGAGTGGAACCTGGCCGGGGCCTACGTGGGGTACGCCGCCTTCGCCGCGCTCTCCTTCGTCTTCGTGCTGTTCAAGGTACGGGAGACCAAGGGGCGAAAGCTCGAGGAGATGGGTTAGGTTCGCCTCGTGCCGTCCAGGAGACAGGAAAGTGCCCCGCGCGCGAGGCGGGCGACCTCCGGAGCGCGGGCCCAGGCGCGGCCGAGCCGCGCCGAGCTCGAGGCGTCCGGGGAGAGGACGATCGAGGACGTGCTCGGGCCCTCGCTGGACGTGCTGTTCTGCGGGATCAACCCCGGCCTGTACTCCGCGGCCACCGGCCACCACTTCGCCCGCCCCGGCAACCGCTTCTGGCCCGCGCTGCACCGCTCGGGCTTCACCCCCCGGCTGCTCTCGCCCGCCGAGCAGGACCTGCTTCCCTCGTACGGGCTGGGCATCACCAACGTGGTGCGACGGCCCACCGCGCAGGCGGCGGAACTGTCCGCCGAGGAGTTCCGCGCGGGCGGGGAGCGCCTGGCGGGGCTGGTCGCCGAGATCCGCCCGAGGGTGCTGGCGGTGGCGGGGGTGACCGCCTACCGGCAGGCGTTCGGCGTGCCCAAGGCCGTGATCGGGCCGCAGGAGAGCGAGATCGGCGGCGCGGCGGTGTGGGTGCTGCCCAACCCGAGCGGCCTGAACGCGCACTGGACGCTGGACGGGATCGCGGGGGAGATGCGCAGGCTCCGGGAGTCTCTCGCCTGACCGGCCGGTGCGGGCGTCCCCCGCGAGCCGGTTCGGGCGAGCGGGCCAGCACGTCGCCCGCTCGCCCGAACCCCTCAGAGGCCCCTCAGAGGCCCCTCAGAGGCCGGTCAGAGGCCGGCACGGGCCGGTCGGAGCGGGGTCAGGACGCGGTCGGGGGGCCGAGCCCGCGGGAGCGCGTCCTGGAGCGCCCCCGCCCGCGGTGGAGCATGCCCAGCACCCCCATCACCAGCCAGGCGAGGAAGACGAACTTGAGCACCCCGAACCCGCCGATCGACACCCCGGCCACCAGCACCAGGATCATCAGGGGGAAGAACGGCGGCCCGCCACGGTGACCCCTGGGGCGGCGGCTCCAGCCCGGGTGGCGGCCCCCGGGACGGTGGTGGCCCCAGGGGTGCGCGTGCGCGCGGTGCCGGTGGCCAGGCCCCCACGGCCCACCCGGTCCCCACGGCCCTCCGCCCGGCCCCCACGGCCCTTTCCCCGGACCCCAGGGGGCCCCCGCGCCCCAGGGACCCCAGGTGTCCTCGGACTCCTCCGCCCGGGGGTCGCCCGGGCCGGGCAGATCCGCGCTCACCCGGGCCAGCTCGCCACCGGTCCGCGCGGCCAGGGTCAGTTCGAGGCGCTCGTCGAGCTCCTCACGGGTCAGGCGTCCCTGCACGTAGTGCTCGCGCAGGGACTCCATCGCCACGTCACGCTCGGCGTCTCCGATACGGAGGTCGTCTCGGGGGGTCATGGTCGGGTCACTCCTCGCCGGTGTCGCCGTCGGCCAAGATCTGGTAGAGCTTGCGGCGCGTCTCGACCAGGGTCTGCTTGGCCTGCCGGATCTGCGCGTCGCTGCCGGTCTGCAGGATCTGGAGCATGGCGAACCCCGACTGGCGGGTGATGTCCATCAGCTCCCAGGTGCCGTCGTCGACGTCGGGCGTCATCTCCTCCCACGGAGCGCGCACCTCGTCGGAGTGCTCGGCCACGTAGGCGCGTCCGGCGTCGGTGAGGCTGAAGGTCTTGCGGCCCTCGTTCTCCTCGGCCAGGACCAGGCCCTCGTCGGTGAGCTGCTGCAGAGCCGGGTAGACCGCTCCCGGGCTGGGCTTCCAGCCGCCCTCGCTGCGCCGCTCGATCTCCTGGATGATCTGGTAGCCGTTGCGCGAGGACTCGGTGAGCAGGGCGAGGATCGCCGCGCGGACGTCGCCGCGCTTGGCCTTGCGCCCCCTCCCGAACGGCGGGCCGCCGAACGGGCCCCCGCCGAACGGGCCTCTGCCCCCCCTGCCGCCCCGGCCCATGTCCCAGGGGAACCCGCCGAAGGGGAAGGGGCCGCGGTGGCCGCGGTGCCGGTGCTCGCGAGGCCCGCCCTCGTGGTGCTCGTGGTGCGTGTGGTGTGGCGCGCGGGGACCGTGCTCCGGGCCGCCCTCGTGCCACCCGGCGGCCATCTGCCGCCATGCCTCCCTGGCCGCGCGCTTCATCTCGCGCCTGATCTCGTGGGAGCCGAATCCGGCCCAGGGGGCGCCCATCGCGTTGGACGATGTCATGTCGTACCTCCATGCAGCGATCGTCTTTTGACCGCTCTCGATGCTTCAAAGATATATCGAGAACATTCTGACGGCAACCTCATGTCAGGAAATGGGGCTTGTGTGCGATCTGAGGTGTTTGATCGTTGGTGGGATGAGATGCTCTCCGGCCCGCCTGCCCGGCACGGCTCGCCTTTCTGGTCCGGACGCCTGCCGGTCCGGTCCACCGATCCACCGATCCACCGGTCCGCCGATCCACCGGTCCGCCGGGCCGCCGGGCCGCCGGTCCGCCGGTCCGCCGGGCCGCCGGTCCGCCGGGCCGGGGGTCGGCCGGGTCCGGGCCGGACTCGCCGGGCGGGCGGCCCCGCAGCCGCTCCCGGAGCCTCGATTCGCCGTCCTGCGCGCCTTTTTCGGCGGCCGTCGCCGAGAGTGAAAGATCGTCACTCTACGTAGAAGTGAGGCAGATCACGTAATTCTTGCCGGATTCTGGAACAAGTACTGAGACCTGCACGTTACAAAGGACGTAGACGGGATTCGTTCCGCGCCGGAAGGGCTGGGGGGTGCTTTCGGCGCGGAACGGTCCCGTCTGTCGTTTCTCCACGTTTTCGCACGTCCCTTCTTGATCGCGACCCTCCCGGGTTGATCGCGACCCTCCCGGATTCGCGTCCGGGCCTTCCGGTGAAGACCCCCGGAGGGTTCCCCGCTCCAGGTCCGCCCCGCGAGGGCGATCACTCCGCCGAGACGCTTCCCGGCCGCCGTCCCAGGCACCATTCGCCCGTTCCATCCGTTCCCCGTTCGTAGGAAGATTCGGATGGCAGGCACCTCTCGTGAAGGGACGGGGAGATCGAAGCGGACCATCGTCGCCCTCGGGCGACCCTGGAGTCGGCCGGAAACGATCAACACGCGCGCGCCAGGGCCATCTCGCCCGCGCGACACGCCGATGGCGTGAAATGGCACGGTCCTCCATCTGGAGGAGGCTTTGACGTACAGTCTCCCGAGGTGATCTTGATGGGGGTTTTTGACCGATGATGGGGCATACGCATGCGCTGACGGGTGCGATCGCCTGGCTGGGGGTGGCGCCCGCGCTGGCCGCGCTGCCCCTCCTGACCGAGACGTCCAGGTTCATCGAGACCGGCGTCATGGTCAACGCGCTCAACCCGGCCGAGTTCGTCGCCGGAGCCATCATCTGCGCCGGTGCCGCGATGCTGCCCGACCTCGACCATCCGAGCGCGACGATCGCGCAGACGTTCGGGCCGGTCACCTGGGGGTTGAGCAAGGCGGTCTCGTGGCTCGCCGGAGGCCACCGCAACGCCACCCACTCGCTGGTGTTCTCGATAGCCGCGGGCTTCGGCGCGCACTACCTGGCCAACACCTATCCGATCGGCCGCGACATCCTGGTGATCCTGCTCATCGGCCTGGCGCTGCGGGCGATCGGCATCGGCATCCCGGGCAAGAAGTTCGCCTCGGCGATGCTCAACGTCGGCATGACGGCCGGGCTGTTCGTGGTGTTCCGCAGCGACAACGTGGAGTACGCCTGGCTGGGTCTCGCGGTGGCGATCGGGTGCCTCACCCACGTCGTGGGCGACTGCTGCACCGAGAAGGGCTGTCCGGTGCTCTGGCCGATGCGGCAGAAGTGGCTGCTGCCGTGGAAGATCGGCATCAAGACGGGCCGGGCCTTCGAGCAGAAGTTTCTCGCCCCGGTACTTTCCGTCGTCGTTCTCGGGCTGCTGTACCTCCGCCTCGCCCCGCAGTGATCATACTGGGGAGTAATTTGATGTCGAGATACCCGGAGGGATATCTTGATATCGAGACATCCGCTGCAACCTGTGAGTGACCTGGAAGTTAGGCAGACCTAACAGTCCGGGGCGCTCGGGCGGTGCGGCAGGATTCAATCGCGCCCTATGTGCCGGCGCGCCAGACATCAGGTGATGAGGGAGGCGAACCGTGTCCGCGAACAGCTTCGGCAGCCGTGACACGCTCCGCGTCGGTGACGCGGAGTACGAGATCTACCGGCTGGACGCCGTGGAGGGGTCGGGACGTCTCCCGTACAGCCTGAAGATCCTTCTGGAGAACCTGCTCCGCACGGAGGACGGCGCGAACATCACCGCCGACCACATCCGCGCGATCGGCCAGTGGGACCCCAAGGCCGCCCCGAACGTGGAGATCCAGTTCACGCCGGCCCGTGTGATCATGCAGGACTTCACCGGCGTCCCGTGCGTCGTCGACCTGGCCACCATGCGCGAGGCCGTCCGCGACCTCGGCGGCGACCCCGCCAGGATCAACCCGCTCGCCCCGGCCGAGATGGTCATCGACCACTCGGTCATCGTCGACTTCTTCGGCGGCGCCGACTCCTTCCAGCGCAACGTCGACCGGGAGTACGAGCGCAACCGCGAGCGCTACCAGTTCCTGCGCTGGGGCCAGACCGCCTTCGACGAGTTCAAGGTCGTCCCGCCGGGCACCGGCATCGTGCACCAGGTCAACATCGAGCACCTGGCCCGCGTCGTGATGGTCCGCGACGGGAAGGCGTACCCGGACACCTGCGTCGGCACCGACTCCCACACCACCATGGAGAACGGCATCGGCGTCCTGGGCTGGGGCGTCGGCGGCATCGAGGCCGAGGCCGCGATGCTCGGCCAGCCGATCTCCATGCTCATCCCGCGGGTGGTCGGTTTCAAGCTGACCGGCAAGCTCCCCGCCGGGGCCACCGCCACCGACCTGGTGCTCACGATCACCGAGATGCTCCGCAAGCACGGCGTCGTCGGCAAGTTCGTGGAGTTCTACGGCGACGGCGTCTCCAGCGTGCCGCTGGCCAACCGGGCCACGATCGGCAACATGAGCCCCGAGTTCGGCTCGACCTGCGCGATCTTCCCGATCGACGGCCAGACGACCGAGTACCTCACGCTGACCGGCCGCCCCGCCGAGCAGGTCGCCCTGGTCGAGGCCTACGCCAAGGCTCAGGGCATGTGGCTCGACCCCGAGGCCGAGGAGCCGGTCTTCTCCGAGTACATCGAGCTGGACCTGTCCACGGTCGTCCCGTCGATCGCCGGCCCCAAGCGGCCCCAGGACCGCATCGCGCTGTCGGACGCCAAGAGCGCCTGGCGCGCGGCCGTCAAGGACTACGTGTCGAGCGAGCAGGGCCCGCTCGACGAGGCGTCCGGCGAGTCGTTCCCGGCCTCCGACTCCCCTGCGGTCTCCCACGACGACAACGGCGACAAGCCGCACCCGGCCGGCCTCAACGGCGAGCGCCCGCACAAGGTCGTGCGGGTCACGCTGGCCGACGGCACCGACTTCGAGATCGACCACGGCGTGGTCACCATCGCCGCGATCACCAGCTGCACCAACACCTCCAACCCGTACGTCATGATGGGCGCCGCGCTGCTCGCCAGGAACGCGGTCGAGAAGGGCCTGACCCGCAAGCCGTGGGTCAAGACCTCGCTCGCCCCCGGCTCGCAGGTGGTCACCGGCTACTTCGAGCGCTCCGGCCTGCAGCCGTACCTCGACAAGATCGGCTTCAACCTGGTCGGCTACGGCTGCACCACCTGCATCGGCAACTCGGGCCCGCTGCAGGAGGAGATCTCCGCCGCCATCCAGGAGAACGACCTCGCGGTCACCGCGGTGCTGTCGGGCAACCGCAACTTCGAGGGCCGGATCAACCCCGACGTCAAGATGAACTACCTGGCCTCGCCGCCGCTGGTCGTCGCCTACGCCCTCGCGGGCACCATGGACCTCGACCTGAACAACGAGCCGCTGGGGACGGGCTCGGACGGCGAGCCGGTGTTCCTCGCCGACATCTGGCCGGCGCCCGAGGAGATCGCGGCGGTCGTCGCCTCCTCGATCGACCAGGAGATGTTCCTGCACGACTACGCCGACGTGTTCAAGGGCGACGAGACCTGGCGCTCGCTGCCGATCCCGACCGGCAACACCTTCGAGTGGGACCCGGACTCGACCTACGTCCGCAAGGCCCCCTACTTCGAGGGCATGCCGCCGGAGCCGCAGCCGGTGACCGACATCTCCGGTGCCCGGGTGCTCGCGAAGCTGGGCGACTCGGTCACCACCGACCACATCTCCCCGGCGGGTGCCATCAAGGTCGGCACCCCCGCCGCCGACTACCTGAAGGAGAACGGCGTCGGGGTCAAGGACTTCAACTCCTACGGCTCGCGCCGGGGCAACCACGAGGTCATGATCCGCGGCACCTTCGCCAACATCCGGCTGAGGAACCTGCTGCTCGACGGCGTGGAGGGCGGCTACACCCGCGACTTCACCCTTGACGGCGGGCCGCAGTCCTTCATCTACGACGCCTCGGCCAACTACCAGGCCGCGGGCATCCCGCTCGTGGTGCTGGCCGGCAAGGAGTACGGCTCGGGCTCCTCTCGCGACTGGGCGGCCAAGGGCACCGCGCTGCTCGGCGTGCGCGCCGTCATCGCCGAGTCCTACGAGCGCATCCACCGCTCCAACCTCATCGGCATGGGCGTGCTGCCGCTGCAGTTCCCCGAGGGCGAGACGGCGCGGTCGCTCGGCCTGACCGGCGAGGAGACCTTCGACGTCGTCGGCGTCGAGGCCCTCAACGAGGGCGGCGTCCCGCAGACCGTGACGGTCAGGGCCGACGGCAAGGAGTTCCAGGCGGTCGTGCGCATCGACACCCCCGGAGAGGCCGACTACTACCGGCACGGGGGCATCATGCAGTACGTCCTGCGCTCCCTGCTCGCCAAGAGCTGAGCAGGGGGGCGGGGCCGCACGTAAGCCCCGCCCGCATGGGGGTACACCCCCAGACGAGAACCGCCCGGCGAGACACCATCCCGCCGGGCGGTTCCGTGCTTTCCGGAGACTTTCGCGCGTCCCGGTGTCCCGGAGAGTCCCGAGGATTTCCGGGGGCGGCGCCGGGCAAGGGGCAGGGGGCGGGCGGGGAGAACGCCGCACCGCGGGCGGGGAGAACGCCGCACCGCGGGCGGGGACGGTCGGGGAGAACGCCGCACCGCGCCGGGAAAAGGGCAGATCAGAGCCGCGATCTCGGTGACCGCGAGGGCATCGGGAGGGTAAAGGGCCGTCCGGACCCGGGACGGTTAAGGGCGCGTTTCTGGATTGTTACCGGCCACAACAAACTTTACCTATGGAGGGTCTGGCGCTCCAGGCCAACGGCGGAATACGTTGCCGCAAACAACATTCAACGGAACGGTGAGCCGAGATCCGGCACAGCCGTACCCGCGAATTCGGCATGCCGCACGTCCGTACCCCCCAATTTCGAAGAAAGGACCCGTGCACCATGCGCAAGGGGATCCTCAGCCTTACCGCCGCCGCCGCGGCGATGACCCTCGGCCTCACCGCTTGCGGGAGCGACAGCCCCGAGACCAGCGCCTCGAGCGGTGCCGCCCCCACGGAGAGCGCGGCGGCCGCGGGCAAGGTCGGCGTCATCCTTCCCGACAGCAAGTCCTCCGCCCGCTGGGAGACCGCGGACCGCAAGTATCTGGAGGAGGCCTTCAAGGCCGCGGGTGTCGCCTACGACATCCAGAACGCCCAGGGTGACAAGACCCAGTTCCAGACCATCGCCGACCAGATGATCACCAACGGGGCCACGGTCCTGATGATCGTCAACCTCGACAGCGGCACCGGCAAGGCCGTGCTCGACAAGGCCAAGGCGCAGGGCGTGGCCACCATCGACTACGACCGCCTCACCCTCAACGGCGGTGCCCAGTACTACGTCAGCTTCGACAACACCAAGGTCGGCACCCTGCAGGGTGAGGGCCTGGTGAAGTGCCTGACCGACAAGAAGGCCGAGAAGCCGATCGTCGCCGAGCTCAACGGCTCGCCGACCGACAACAACGCCACGCTGTTCAAGAACGGCTACGACGGCGTGCTCAAGGCCAAGTACGACTCCGGCGACTACGTCAAGGGCCCGGACCAGTCCGTCCCCGAATGGGACAACACCCAGGCGGGCACGATCTTCGAGCAGATGCTCACCGAGCAGCCGAAGATCGCCGGTGTTCTGGCCGCCAACGACGGTCTCGGCAACGCCGCCATCTCGGTCCTGAAGAAGAACAACCTGAACGGCAAGGTCCCGGTCACCGGCCAGGACGCCACCGTGCAGGGCCTGCAGAACATCCTCGCCGGCGACCAGTGCATGACGGTCTACAAGGCGATCAAGAAGGAGGCCGACGCGGCCGCCGCGCTCGCCATCGGCCTGGCCAAGGGCGAGAAGCCCGCGGCGACCGGGACGGTCAAGGACACCGAGAGCGGCGCCGACGTGCCCTCCGTCCTCCTCGACCCGCAGCCGATCTTCTTCGACAGCGTCAAGGACGTCGTCGCCGACGGCTTCGTGACCAAGGACGAGCTGTGCACCGGCGAGTTCGCCGCCAAGTGCACCGAGGCCGGAATCCAGTAAGGCGCGGAGGGGGCGGCCGGCCGTTCCCCCCGGCCGGCCACCCCCTCGCGCTCGATCGCGGCACACCTCACCCTGTGACGCCGGGAGACGCGGCAGGTGGGCGTCTCCCGGCGTCACAGGGCGGGACGCCGCCCGCAGGCGTCCGAGCCGCGCGAGCTTCGCCGCGCGAAATGAACACAGGGAGCACAACCCCATGACCCCCGCACTGGAACTCCGCGGGATCGACAAGAGTTTCGGTCCCGTACAGGTCCTGCACGACGTCTCCCTCTCCGCGTACGCCGGAGAGGTGACCGCGCTGGTCGGCGACAACGGCGCAGGCAAGTCCACCCTCGTCAAGTGCGTCGGAGGCATCCACGCGATCGACTCCGGCGAGTACTTCTTCGACGGCAAGCCCGTCCAGATCGGCAGCCCGCGCGACGCGGCCGACCTGGGCATCGAGATCGTCTACCAGGACCTCGCGCTCTGCGACAACCTCGACATCGTCCAGAACATGTTCCTCGGCCGCGAGCACAAGCGCGGCATCGTCCTCGACGAGGACACGATGGAGGAGATGGCGGCCAGGACACTGGAGAGCCTGTCGGTCAGGACCGTCAAGTCCATCCGCCAGCTCGTCGCCAGCCTCTCCGGTGGCCAGCGCCAGACGGTGGCCATCGCCAAGGCCGTGCTGTGGAACAGCAAGGTCGTCATCCTCGACGAGCCGACCGCCGCCCTCGGCGTCGCCCAGACGGCGCAGGTACTGGAACTGGTCCGGCGCCTGGCCGACCAGGGTCTGGCCGTCGTCCTGATCTCGCACAACATGAACGACGTCTTCGCGGTGTCCGACCGGATCGCCACCCTCTACCTCGGCCGGATGGCGGCCCAGGTCAAGACCTCGGACGTCACCCACGCGCAGGTCGTCGAACTGATCACCTCCGGCCGCAGCGGGGACCTCGGCCTCACCAACGGAGTCACCGTATGACCGCCACGATTTCGCCGAAGACCGTACACGAGGCACCCTCGATCAGGACCAACGTCCGCGGCTACGCCGAGAGGGTACGCGGCGGCGACATGGGCGCGCTGCCCGCGGTGTTCGGCCTCGTGGTGCTCTGCGCGATCTTCGCCATCCTGCGTCCCTCCTTCCTGACCGCGGGGAACTTCGCCAACCTGTTCACCCAGGGCGCCGCGGTCACCGTGATCGCCATGGGCCTGGTCTTCGTGCTGCTCCTCGGTGAGATCGACCTGTCGGCGGGCTTCGCCAGCGGCGTCTGCGCCGCGGTGCTCGCGATCATGCTCAGCAGCCAGGGGCTGCCCTGGTACGTGGCCGTGGGCGCGGCGATCCTCACCGGCGTGGTGATCGGCACCGCGATCGGCTCCATCGTCGCGAAACTCGGCATCCCGTCGTTCGTGGTGACGCTCGCGGCCTTCCTCGCCTTCCAGGGCCTGGTCCTGCTGCTCGTCAAGGGCGGCACCATCATCGCCATCCGCGACGAGACCATCCTGTCGATCGCCAACAAGAACCTCCCGCCCACGCTGGGCTGGATCCTGCTGGTCGTGGGCGTCGCCGCCTACGCCGGCCTCCAGCTGCTGCGTGCCCGCAAGCGCGCCTCCCGCGGCCTCACCTCCGACCCGATCTCGCTGATCGCCGTCAGGGTCGGCGCCCTCGCGCTGCTCGGCGGCCTCGCCGTCTACTTCCTCAACATCGAGCGCAGCCGCAACGTCGCCGTCGTCTCCCTGGCGGGCGTGCCGCTGGTGGTGCCCATCATCGTGGTGCTGCTGCTGATCCTGACGTTCGTGCTCCGCCGCACGGCGTACGGGCGCCACCTGTACGCGGTCGGCGGCAACGCCGAGGCCGCGCGCCGGGCGGGCATCAACGTCGACCGGATGAAGATCAGCGCCTTCGTGATCTGTTCCTCCATGGCCGCGGTCGGCGGCATCATCGCCGCCTCACGGGCCAGCTCGGTCGACCCCAACACCGGCGGCAGCAACGTGCTGCTCTACGCGGTCGGCGCCGCCGTCATCGGCGGCACCAGCCTGTTCGGCGGCAAGGGCCGGGTGCTGGACGCCATCCTCGGCGGCGCCGTGGTCGCGGTCATCGAGAACGGCATGGGCCTGATGGGCTACAGCTCCGGAGTGAAGTTCATGGTGACCGGATCGGTCCTGTTGCTGGCCGCCATGGTGGACGCGCTGTCCCGCAAGCGGGCGGCCGCCACTGGTCTAAGGTGATCAGCGAATCCGATTCACCGAAGGAACATCACGTCATGCGGGCAGGCCCCTCCCAGGAGGAGATCAGGCGTCACAACCTTGGGGCCCTGCTCCGGCACGTCCATCTGAGCGGCCCCACCTCGCGTGCGGAACTCACCAACCGGATGGGCCTCAACCGCAGCACCATCATGGCGCTGACCGCCGACCTGACCGCCGCGGGGCTGGTCAGGGAGGAGCTCCCCAGGGAGACGGGCAGGGCCGGGCGCCCGTCCCTGGTGGTCCGCCCGGAGTCGGCGCGAGTCTACGTGTTCGCCCTCGACGTGGGCGTCGACCGGCTGGTCGCCGCCCGCGTCGGCCTGGGCGGCACCATCCTCGACCGCCGCGAGACGGTACGGCGGCGCGGAGACTTCTCCCTGGAGGAGATCGTCGGCCCGCTCGCCGCCTTCGCCCGGCAGATGCACCGCAGGACCCGGCCCGACACGGTGTGCGTCGGGGTGGCGGCGGCCTTCTCCGGGGGAGTGGGACGCGGCGACGGGGTCGTCAGGTTCGGGCCCAACATGGTCACCGTGGACGACGTGCCGTTCGCCGACGAGATGACCCGGCGGCTGGCCTTCGGCCTGCCGGTCACCGTCGGCAACGACGCCAACCTCGCCGCCCTCGCCGAGCAGACCCGCGGCGTCGGCGTCGGCTGCCGCGACCTCGTCTACCTCCACGGCGACGTCGGCATCGGCGGGGGAGTGATCGTCAACGGCCAGTTGCTCGGCGGTCACCTGGGCTTCGGCGGCGAGGTCGGACACATGATCGTCAACCCTGACAAGGGACGGCTCTGCGGGTGCGGCTCGCACGGCTGCCTGGAGGCGGAGGTCGGGGAGCGCGCCCTCTTGGAGGCCGCGGGCCGCTTCGGCTCCCGGGTCGGCAGGGACGCCGTCCGCGCGGCGGTCGACGCCGCCGACCGGGGAGACGTCGTCGCGCAGGCGGCCCTGAGCCGCGTCGGCGACTGGCTCGGCCTGGGCGTCTCCAACCTCGTCAATTTGTTCAACCCCGAGATGGTCGTCTTCGGGGGCACGCTCAGGGAGATCTACCTCGGTTCCGCCGCGCAGGTCCGCAGCCGCCTCGCCCTCGACGCCCTGCCCCCGTGCCGCGAGCAACTGCGTCTGCGCACCTCGGCCCTCGGCGACGACGCCACTCTCGTCGGCGCCGCCGAGCTGGCCTTCTCCCAGGTCCTCGCCGACCCTCTCGAGGTCCTCGCCCGCGCGGGCTCCTGATCCTCCCGCGCCGATCGGCGGCGGTGAGGGGCGTTCTGATGTGCGGTGACTCGCGGTCCGTGGCCGATCCGGCTTCTCGGGCGATCGGCGCGCCGTGCTGTTCTGTGTGTGCCGCGGTGTTCTGTGGTGTTCTGTGGCGATCCGCGGGATGTCGTACCGCCGGCACCCGGAGGCGTGGGTGCCGGCAGTGGTGCGTGGTTACTTCACGAGACCGGCGACCAGGTTGCGCAGCTCGATGTGACCGGCCTTGAGCTCGGCGACGTCACCCTCGACGCGCTTCATGGAGAGCTCCAGGTTGCCGACGGAGCGCTTGACCACGGAGAGCTCCTCGCGGAGTTCGGCGTGCCCGGTTCGCATCTCGGCGCGAAGCTCGTCCTGCCCGGCCCGGAGTTTGTCCATGTCCGTCCGGAATCCAGACATCTCCGTGCGGAATCCAGACACCTCCGTGCGGAGCTCGGACACCTCCGTTCGCAGGTCGGTCAGGACCTCGACGATCCCGGTGTCGATCATCTTGCTCTCCTCGTTCGCCAGGCGGAGCTTGGCGACGTCCGTTTCCAGGACGCGCAGGCGAATGTCTGCGGTGTTCATGTCTGTCTTTCTCCTTGCCGTCGACCAGCGGGGGACCGGGCCTGGTTCCGTGGCGAGGAGGGCGCACACGGGGAGGGTCGTTCAGGCGGCGTCGCCAGGTTACTGAACGTCATGGCTGCGTCGCCACTCGTGGTCGCGTTTTCGGGGGAGATCGTCCGGGCCGGGTGGGCATGGAGATGAGGTCCGCACCCCGTGGAGGAAAAGCCTTACACCGAGTGGGAAAGAACGACCACCCGTCGCGTGTCCGTGGGACGGCGGCGGGTGGTCGCGGAGATCAGGGGATCGGGGGTCAGGTGACCCTGGACTTGGGAGCGGAGAAGGTGTTGCAGGCGCCGGGGGACTCCTGCTGGAAGCCGCGGGTCACCCAGTAGGCGATGCTCTTGGTCGTACCGTGGCTGGCCGTGCTGTAGGCGGCGTTCAGGACGTACCTGAAGTCCGACTCACGACGGCCGAGGGAACGCCAGATGCTGCCGATGAAGGCGCCGCTCAGGCACTCGGCCTGGAGCTCGACCTTGCGCAGCTCGGGCAGGTACTGCTTGTCGTTCTTGTACTTCCGCTTGAACACCGTGGGCAGGATCCCGGAGAGCTGCTGGACGTGGTGACCGTACTCGTGGGCCAGGGTCTGCAGCAGGAACAGCTCGGTCGCCTGGGAGAGGATCCCCTTGTCGAGGTAGAAGGTGATCTTCTTGTTCAGCGAGCAGTAGACCGCCTGGGCGCCCTTGGGGAACTTGCCGCAGCCGGTCTGGACGCCGATGCGCGTGGTGATCACGAACTTGGGCTTGGAGAACGGCAGCTTCGTCTTGGAGAACTGGTACTCCCAGCCCTCGTTGAGACAGTCCAGAGCGAAGCTGAGATAGGTCTCGGCGGTCTCCAGGTCGTCGTTGTAGACCGGCTGCTCCGGACAGGCATCCGGTTCGAGCCTGCCCGTCTTGTAGATCGGGTTGGCGGTCAGGGCGGTTTTGCCCGTGGGCACCGGCGCGAGCTCGCCGGTGCTGACCGCGGCGCCCGCCGTACCGGCGAGGAGGGTGCTCACGAGCACGCCGGAGAGCAGTGCGATAAGGGGGATGCGCATGATCATCAACCTTAGGGGAGGTTAAAGAGGGGGTAAAGCGGATATGCGGCCACGCTTGGAAAGCGCGGCCGCATATCGCGGTTTCGCATCGGAAGTCAGGCGGCGTGAGGCGTGCCGGAGGTCGGGCGACGGGTCGGGAGGCTCAGGCGACCCGGCCGGTCGGGGCCGTCCAGGTGTTGCAGCCGGACGGGGAGCCCGCGTTGAAGCCGCGCTCCATCCAGTAGGCCTGGCTGCGGCCCTTGCCGTGGTCGTTCTTGGGCCAGTTCTTGTGCCCGTTGGCGCTGACCCAGCTGACCATCGCCTCCCACTGCGCCTCCTCGAGCGGCAGGTCGTCGGCGGCCTGGCGCAGGAAGGCGGAGGCCAGGCAGTCGGCCTGCAGTTCGAGGCGGCGGGAGAAGGCCAGCTTGGTGGACGCGGAGGCGCGCCAGATGCTGTTGCTGTAGTAGTTGACGATGCCCGCGAGGTGCTGCACGTGGTGGCCGTACTCGTGGGCGATGAACTGGGCGTGGTTGGCCACGAAGGCGTTCTTCAGGACGTCCCGCGTGACACCGATGTAGATGGTGCGGTTGCTGGAGCAGTACATTCCCCCGGCGCTGGTGGGCCACCGGCCGCAGGGGGTGGACACCTTGACGGTGGAGAAACGCAGCTTCGGGTGGGAGAAGGGCAGGTTGGTCTTCCTGAACTGGGTCTTCCAGGCAAGGTTCAGGCAGCGGATGAGCTTGGTGACGAAGGTCCGGTAGGAGGCCGCGCTCCCCGCGCGGATCTGTCCGGCCTGGCAGCGCATGGTGGGCAGGGTGCCGGTGCGGTAAAGGGGACTGGCCGTCGCGGCGGCCCGGCCGCGCGGGGGTGCCTGCTTCCCGGCGGAGGCGGCAGGGGCGGCGAGGGCTGCGGAGCCCGGGGAGGTGGTCGTACCCGACGTCGTCCCGGTGACCGGCGCGACCTGCTGCGAGGCGGAGGGCGCGATGGTCCGCGAGGCGGACGCGCTGGCTGGGCTCAGGCCCGTCACCAGGGCAAACGTCAACGAGGCGGCAACAAGAGATGATAGTTGCCTATAGGGGAGAGTTTTCATGGTGGGGCAAAGGTTATTGCAAGTGTGGATAAAACGTGCAGAATCGCCGCTCCCGGGGGTTGCGTCCTTCATCGCAACTAGACTCGTCGTGACGTTGACTGGACAGAGAGGATGATTCCGTGAGCGAGCGGACCGGGCAGCCTGGAAATCTTCTGGAGTCGGTCAAGGGGCCAGGAGACCTCAAGCGCTTGGCGGTGGACGAGCTACCGGTCCTCGCCGCCGAGATCAGGGAGCTCCTGATCTCCTCCACCGCCCGCAGCGGCGGCCACCTCGGCCCCAACCTCGGCGTCGTCGAGCTGACGATCGCGATGCACCGGGTCTTCGACTCGCCACGCGACCCCATCCTGTGGGACACCGGCCACCAGGCCTACGTCCACAAGATGCTCACCGGCCGGGCCGGGCAGTTCGACACGCTCCGCCAGGAGGGCGGCCTGTCGGGCTACCCGAGCCAGACCGAGTCCGAGCACGACATCATCGAGAACTCCCACGCCTCGACCGCGCTGTCGTACGCCGACGGCCTGGCCAAGGCGTACAGGCTGCGCGGCGAGGCCGGCCGCACGGTCGTCGCGGTGATCGGGGACGGGGCGCTCACCGGCGGCATGGCCTGGGAGGCGCTCAACAACATCGCGGCGCGCAAGGACCTGCCGCTGATCATCGTGGTCAACGACAACGGCCGCTCCTACTCGCCGACCATCGGCGGGCTCGCCTCCCACCTGGCCTCCCTGCGCACGAACCAGCGCTACGAGGACGTGCTCGACTTCGTCAAGGGCAACCTGACCAAGGTCCCGGTGGTCGGCGCCCCCGTCTACGACGCCCTGCACGGCGTCAAGAAGGGCCTCAAGGACGTCCTGGCCCCGCAGGTCATGTTCGAGGACCTCGGCCTGAAGTACATCGGGCTGGTCGACGGCCACGACGAGCAGGCCGTGGAGTCCGCGCTGCGCAGGGCCCGCGACTTCCGCCGCCCGGTCATCGTGCACGTGCTCACCAAGAAGGGCTTCGGCTACTCCCCGGCGGAGAACCACGACGAGGACTGCTTCCACTCGCCGGGCGTCTTCGACCCGCTGACCGGTGAGGAGAAGCCGAAGCCGCACGGCTGGACCAACGTCTTCGGCCAGGAGATGGTGCGCCTGGGCGCCGAGCGGCGCGACATCGTGGCGATCACCGCCGCGATGCTCGGCCCCACCGGCCTGATCCCGTTCTCCGAGGCCTACCCCGACCGCCTCTACGACGTCGGCATCGCCGAGCAGCACGCCCTGACCAGCGCCGCCGGTCTGGCGCTCGGCGGCCTGCACCCGGTGGTGGCCGTCTACGCCACCTTCCTCAACCGCGCCTTCGACCAGCTCCTGATGGACGTCGCCCTGCACCGGCTCCCCGTCACGGTCGTGCTCGACCGGGCGGGCGTCACCGGCGACGACGGCGCCAGCCACAACGGCATGTGGGACCTGTCGATCCTGCAGGTCGTCCCCGGCCTGTCGGTGGCCGTCCCCCGCGACGAGCCTCGCCTGCGCGAGCTGCTGGCCGAGGCCGTGGAGATCGACGACGGCCCGACCGTCCTGCGCTACCCCAAGGGAGCGGTGACCGCCGAGATCGAGGCGGTCGGCCGTCTCGGCGAGATGGACGTGCTGCGCGCGGGCGATCCCGACGTGCTGCTCGTGGCCGTGGGACCGATGGCCGGGCTGTGCCTGGAGGCCGCCGACCTGCTCGACGCCCAGGGCATCTCCGCCACGGTGGTGGACCCGCGCTGGGTCAAGCCCCTGGACGAGGCCCTGGTGCCGGCCGCCCGCGCCCACAAGCTGGTCGTGGTGGTCGAGGACAACGGCCGGGTGGGCGCGGTCGGCGACGCGGTGGCCCGCATGCTGCGCGACGCCGACGTGGACGTCCCGATCCGCACCTACGGCATCCCGCAGCGCTTCCTCGACCACGCCAAGCGCCCGAAGATCCTCGGCGAGATCGGCCTGACCTCGCAGGACATCGCCCGCCAGATCACCGAGGCGATCGCGAAGCGCTCCCCGGCCCTGGAGAACCACCCGACCCGCTGACGGCGTCGCCCGTGCCCGCCCTCTCCCGGGGCGGGCGGGCGCGGTGGTTGATCACGAGAAGGCCCGCGACCACGACGGCCACGCACGTGAGGATCGGTACCAGCAGGTGCTGGTTCTGGCGCAGGGCCTCGCCCGCCAGGGCGCCCAGCGACAGGTAGACGCTCACCCAGGCCGCGCCGCCCGCCAGGGCCCAGCGGATGAGGCGCGGGTACGGCACGCTCGACGCCCCGGCGGCGATCGGGGTGAGCGAGCCGACGACAGGCAGGAAGAAGGCCGCCGCCAGCGCCGGGCCGCTTCCCGCGCCCGTCGCCGTGGCCAGCCGTTCGGCCCGCGACCAGCGCCGCTCGCCGATCCGGCGCCCGGCCCCGCCGTGGCGCAGCCGCGACCCGTACCGGCGGCCGACGAGCCAGCCGCCGGTCGCGTACAGGACGCACCCGGCGCACCCGGCGAGCGCCACCACCGCGACGCCCCGGGGATCCGCCAGCGTCGCCCCCGCCGCGAGGATCGCCGCGACAGCGGGGATCAGCGATCCGGCGAACGCCAGCACCGCGAGGAGTACCGAACCGACCAGGTAAGGAGACGACGACTGCAGCATGTCCAGGAGCATGACCCCAGGATCGCGGCCGTGGGCGGCGGGCGGCATCGGGGACCTCCCCCTAAACAACCCCGAGTTCACCGTTCCCTCGAACAACCCAGGAGTTCTCCGTTCGGCGGCCCGTCCGTTGGGCATGTGATCTGAAACACACTGCCGACGGTCGAGGAGGGACCATGAGTGTCTTGCGCGTCAAGTCGGTGGAGCAGTCGATCTCGGATACCGAGGCACCGGAACACCGGCTGCGCAAGGATCTCAGCGCGCTGGACCTCACAGTCTTCGGCATCGGCGTCGTCATCGGCACCGGCATCTTCGTGCTCACCGGCCGGGTCGCCAGGGAGATGGCCGGGCCCGCGGTCGCCCTGTCCTTCGTGGTCGCGGGCATCGTCTGCGCGCTGGCGGCGCTCTGCTACGCCGAGTTCGCCTCCACCGTCCCGGCGGCCGGGTCCGCCTACACCTTCGCCTTCGCCACCCTCGGCGAGTTCCCCGCCTGGATCATCGGCTGGGACCTGATGCTGGAGATGATGCTCGGCGCCGCGGTCGTCGCGGTCGGCTGGTCGGGATACCTGACCTCGCTGCTCGCGTCGCTGGGGATAACACTGCCCGGCGCGATCGCGGGGGAGGGGGCGGCGTTCAACCTGCCCGCCGCGCTGATCGTGCTGATCCTCACCGCGGTCCTGGTCGTCGGGATCAAGCTGTCGTCCCGGTTCAACCTGGTCATCGTCACGATCAAGCTCGCAGTCATCCTGCTGGTCGTCGTGGCCGGGCTGTTCTTCGTCAGGGCCGCCAACTTCTCCCCGTTCATCCCGCCGTCGAAGCCGACCCCCGCGGTGGAGGGGCTGTCCGCGCCGCTGATCCAGGTGCTGTTCGGGATCACCCCGGTCGCGTTCGGGGTGCTGGGCATCTTCAGCGCCGCGGCCATCGTGTTCTTCGCCTACATCGGCTTCGACGTGGTCGCCACCGCCGCCGAGGAGACGCGCAACCCGCAGCGGGACCTGCCCATCGGCATCCTGGCCTCGCTCGGCATCTGCACGGTGCTCTACGTCGCGGTCTCCCTCGTCGTTGTGGGCATGCAGCCCTACGGTCAGCTCAGCGAGGCGGCGCCGCTGGCCGACGCGTTCAAGGCGGTCGGCCAGACCTGGGCCGCGTCGCTGATCAGCATCGGGGCCCTGGCCGGCCTGACGACGGTCGTGATGATCCTCATGATGGGCATGTCGCGGGTGATGTTCGCCATGTGCCGCGACAACCTGCTGCCGCGCGGACTGGCCAAGGTGCACCCCAAGTACCGGACCCCGTACCTCATCACCGTCATGATGGGCCTCGTCGTCGCGGCCCTGGCCGGGCTGGTGCCGCTGTCCACCATCGCCGAGCTGGTCAACATCGGCACGCTCTTCGCGTTCGTGGTGGTCTCGATCGCGGTGATCATCCTCCGCCGCACCCGCCCCGACCTGCCGCGTTCCTTCCGCACCCCGCTGGTGCCGCTGGTGCCGGTCCTGTCGGTGCTCGCCTGCCTCTACCTGATGCTCAACCTCCCGGTGGAGACCTGGCTCAGGTTCGTGGCGTGGATGCTGCTGGGGGTCCTGATCTACTTCGGGTACGGCTACCGGCACAGCAGGCTGTCGGAGCACTCCCGGTGAACGCCGTACGGCTCCCCCGCCGCGGAAGGACGGGGGAAGCCGTACGGAGAGGACATCAGGCGGGGACCGAGGCCACGCCCGGAGGCAGGAAGCGCGGCTCGGCGATGCCCGTCCGGTCGAGGTAGGGGGTGACGCCGCCCAGGTGGAACGGCCAGCCCGCGCCGAGGATCATGCACAGGTCGATGTCCTGGGGGGCCGAGACCACGCCCTCCTGGAGCATGAGGCCGATCTCCTCGGCCAGCGCCCGCAGCGCCCGCAGCCGCACCTCCTCCGCCGTCGACGGGGAGGTGCCGCCGGTGAAGAGGGCCACCGCCTCGGGGTCCAGCGAGAAGTCCGGCGCGTAGACGCCCGGCTTGCCCGCCGCGACCAGCCGGGCGAGGTTCTCCGACACCCCGTAGCGGGCCGGGAAGGCCTCGTGCATCGTCTCGGCGACGTGCAGCGCCACGGCGGGGCCGACGAGTTGCATCAGCGCGAACGGGGTCATCGGCAGGCCGAGCCCGTCCAGCGCGTGGTCGGCGACCTCCAGCGGGGTGCCCTCGTCGACGGCGCCGATGACCTCGCCCATGAAGCGCGTCAGCAGGCGGTTGACCACGAACGCGGGCGCGTCCTTGACCAGCACCGACGACTTCTTTAGCGACCGCCCGACGGAGAAGGCCGTGGCGAGCGTCGCGTCGTCGGTCTCCGCCCCCCGCACGATCTCCAGCAGCGGCATCACCGCGACCGGGTTGAAGAAGTGGAAGCCCACCACGCGCTCGGGGTGGCGCAGCCCCGAGGCCATCTCGGTCAGCGACAGCGAGGAGGTGTTCGTGGCCAGCACGCACTCGGCGGAGACGACCTCCTCCACCTCGGCGAACACCTTCCGCTTGACCTTCATGTCCTCGAACACGGCCTCGATGACGAAGTCGGCGTCGGCGAACGCGTCCTTGGTCAGCGAGCCGGTCACCAGGGCCTTGAGCCGGTTGGCCTGGTCGGCGGACACGCGCCCCTTGCCGAGCAGCTTGTCCACCTCGGCGTGGACGTAGCCCACGCCCTTGTCCAGCCGGGCCTGGTCCAGGTCGGTCAGCACGACCGGTACCTCCAGGCGGCGGGCGAACAGCAGCGCCATCTGCGAGGCCATCAGGCCCGCGCCGACGACGCCGACCTTGGTCACCTTGCGGGCGAGCGCCTTGTCGGGGGCGCCCGCGGGCTTCTTGGCCCGCCGCTGGACCAGGTCGAAGGAGTACAGGCCGGCGCGGAGCTCGTCGCCCATGAGGAGGTCGGCCAGAGCCTGGTCCTCGGCGTCGAAGCCCTCGTCACGCGAGGCGGTGCGGGCCAGCTCGACCAGCTCCAGCGCCCGGTACGGGGCCGGGGAGGCACCGTGCAGCCTCATGTCGAGCAGGAAGCGCGCGTCGGCGACCGTCTTGGCCCAGTCGTCCCCGGTGTGGTCGGCGCGGGAGACCGTCACGTCGCCGCGCAGCACCTGGGCGGCCCAGCGCAGCGACTCCTCCAGGAAGTCGGCGGGCTCGAACATCGCGTCGGCGACACCGAGCGCGAACGCCTCCCTGCCCTTGATCATGCGGTTCTGCGAGAGCGGGTTCTCGACGATCAGCTTGACGGCCGCGGCCGGGCCGATCAGGCGGGGCAGCAGCTGGGTGCCGCCCCAGCCGGGGACCAGGCCGAGGAAGCACTCGGGCAGCGCCACGGCGGGCACGCCGGAGGAGATGGTCCGGTACGTGCAGTGCAGCGCGACCTCCAGGCCGCCGCCCATCGCCGCGCCGTTGACGAAGGCGAACGAGGGCACGTCCAGCTCGCCGAGGCGGCGGAACACGTCGTGCCCCAGCTTGCCGATCCGCAGCGCCTGCTCCCGCTCGGTGACCAGCGCGGCGCCCTTGAGGTCGGCGCCGACGGCGAAGACGAACGGCTTGCCGACGACGCCCACCGCCGCCAGGTCGCCGCGCCCGGCCACCGCGTCCAGGGCCTCGCCCAGCGAGGTCAGCCCGCCGGGGCCGAACGTCGACGGCTTGGTGTGGTCGAAACCGTTGTCCAGCGTGATCAGGGCCATGGTGCCCGCCCCGTACGGCAGCTCCACGTCCCGGACGGCCGCCCGGGTGACGACCTCGTCGGCGAAGATCTCCGCGATGTCCGCGGTGCTCGCGGTGCCCGCGCCGCCCGTCTTGGTGTCCGTCACTTCTCGCCCTCCCAGCCGAGGTTCTCCCAGATGACCGTTCCGCCCATGCCCAGGCCCACGCACATCGTGGTCACGCCGTAGCGGACGTCGGGGCGCTCGCCGAACTCGCGGGCGAGCTGCGTCATCAGGCGCACCCCGGACGAGGCCAGCGGGTGGCCGAAGGCGATGGCGCCCCCGTAGGGGTTGACCCGGGGGTCGTCGTCGGCGATGCCGAAGTGCTCCAGGAACGCCAGCACCTGCACGGCGAACGCCTCGTTGATCTCGAACAGCCCCATGTCGGAGATGGAGAGCCCGGCCAGGCGCAGCGCCCGCTCGGTGGACGGGATCGGCCCGACGCCCATCACCTCGGGGTCCACACCCGCGAAGGCGTACGAGACCAGGCGCATCTTCGGCGCCAGGCCGAGCTCCTCCGCGACGTCGGCGGCGGCCACGACGCAGCCCGTGGCGCCGTCGTTGATCCCGGAGGCGTTGCCCGCGGTGACCCGGCCGTGCGGGCGGAACGGGGTCTTCAGCCCGGCGAGGCCCTCCAGCGTGGTGCCCGGGCGGGGCGCCTCGTCGGCGGTGGCCAGCCCCCAGCCCTTCTCCGCGGACCTGATCGCCGTCGGGACCAGGTCCGGCTGGATCCTGCCGTCGGCGTACGCCTTGGCGACCTTCTCCTGGGAGGCGAGGGCGAAGGCGTCCGCGCGGTCCTTGGTGATGGAGGGGTAGCGGTCGTGGAGGTTCTCGGCGGTCATGCCCATGACGAGGGCGGAGCCGTCCACGAGCTGCTCGGCCAGGAAACGGGGGTTGGGGTCGACGCCCTCGCCCATGGGGTGGCGGCCCATGTGCTCGACGCCGCCGGCGATGGCGACGTCGTAGGCGCCGAAGGCGATGCCGCCGGCGACCGAGGTCACCGCGGTCATCGCGCCCGCGCACATGCGGTCGATCGAGTAGCCGGGCACGGTCTTGGGCAGGCCGGCCAGGATCGCGGCGGAGCGGCCCAGGGTCAGGCCCTGGTCGCCGATCTGCGTGGTGGCCGCGATGGCCACCTCGTCGACGCGCTCGGGAGGCAGATTCGGGTTACGCCGGATCAGCTCGCGGATGACGCGGATCACCAGGTCGTCGGCGCGCGTCTCGGCGTACAGGCCCTTGGGGCCCGACCTGCCGAATGGTGTGCGCACACCGTCGACGAATACGACGTCACGAGACGAAGGCACGGGGTTCGCTCCTCGTTGCTGGATGGCTTCCCCACCATGCTACTCGTCAGTAACAACGCTTGGCGCGGCCGGGCGCGCGAGAGGTGGGTAAGTTGTCCCCAAGGGTGTGCGGGCTTACGGCCCCACCTCGCGGGCCGTGTCCCGGGATGCGGGGCGGGGGTAACTCTGGCAGACTTTGGAAAACGCTTTCCGGGAGGTTGTCGGTGGTCACGCTTGAGGATGTCGCCCGGCAGGCGGGCGTCTCGCTCGCCACGGCGTCGCGGGTGCTCAACGGCAGCACCCGGCAGGTGGGCGCCTCCCTGCGGGCCAAGGTGGAGCTGGCCGCCGCCGAGCTGGGGTACCGCACCAACGTGGCCGCGCAGACCCTCGCCAGGGGGGCCAGCAACGTGATCGGCCTGGTCGTCCACGACCTCACCGACCCCTACTTCGCCGCGATCGCCGACGGGGCCATGCGGGTCGCCGAGAGCCAGGGGCTCATGGTCATGATCGGCACGACCCATCGCGACCCCCAGCGGGAGATCGCCTACGTCTCGACGCTCAACGCCCAGCGGGTCCGCGCCGTGCTGCTCGTCGGCTCCCGGGTCACCGACCCGGAGGCGACCCGGAGGCTCCGGACGGAACTCGACCACTACCGGGAGTCCGGGGGCCGGGTCGCCTGCGTGGGCCAGAACCTGCTCGGCGTCGACACGGTGGTGCCGGACAACCGCCTGGGCGCCGCCGAGCTGGCCCGCGCCCTCGCCGGGCTGGGGCACCGCAACTTCGCGATCCTCGCCGGGCCGGACTGGCTGATCGCGCCCAGGGACAGGGTGGAGGGGTTCACCGACGCGCTGGAGGAGCTCGGCCTGCCCGCGCCGCGCGTCCTGAACGGCTCCTTCGACCGGGAGGGCGGCTACGCGGCGGCCACTCAGGTGTCCGGGGTCACGTGCGTCTTCGCCGTCAACGACGTGATGGCGGTGGGCGCCCTGGCCGCCTTCAGGGACCGGGGCATCCGGGTTCCCGAGGACGTCTCCGTGGCGGGCTTCGACGACATCTTCACCCTGCGCGACCTGGTCCCCTCGCTGTCCACCGTGCGGCTGCCGCTCGCCGGCATGGGCGCCCGCGCGCTGGAGCTGGCCCTCGACCCGTCCGAGGAGTCCAGGGCCGAGAGCGTGACCGGCGAGGTGATCCTCCGGGAGAGCACCCGCGGCCTGGGGTGAGCCTGGGGTGACACGCCTCCGTCACGAGAGTCCGTCACGAGAGTCCGTCAGGGCGGGCCGGTCGCGGCGGGGTCGTCACGAGAGGCCGGAGGCGACGAGGCCGGCACGACGAGCGGCCCGGACACCTTCAGGGGTGTCCGGGCCGCTCGTGTCGCAGGGAAGGGCGGGGGCCGGGAAGAGAGGGAGTGGCGGGGGTCAGCGCATGCCGGGAACGGGGTTTCCCTGCTCGTTGACCGGCGGGACCATGATCTGGCCGCGCAGCCAGCGAATCGTCCTGATGACCCCGTCGCCGTAGCCGGGGGAGTGCTGGCGTCCCCGGCCGAGCTGCCGGGACACGTCCTCGGCCGCGCTCTCCTCCATGCCGAGGTTGAGGCCGGTCGGTCCGTGGATGGGGCGAGGCGTGTTACGGACCGGGGACTTCCTGCGCGTGCCGAGAACCCACTCGCACACGGCGATGGTGCCCGCGCACCATTCCCTCTCCCACTCGCCCGCCGCGTTGGGCCGGCCTTCGGCGGCCAGCTCGGCGATCCTGGCGATCTCGGCCTCGGTGCGCAGGATCACACCGCGCCCGCCGACCAGGTGTCCCCAGCCCTCCGAGGACTTACGGCCGGGAATGGGCAGGCCGTCCTTGGCGCCGATCAACCAGTTCAGGGTGCTGATGACCCCGTCGGCCGGCACGACCCGGCCCTCGCGCGGAACCCGCTCGGCGGCGTCGATCTCGGCGCGTGCCTCGGCGAGGGTGGGCGGGGATCCCGAGGAGGGGCGGCCGCTGATCGGCGCCTGCTCCCGCTTGCCCAGGGCCCAGAGAATCGCCTCTCCCTGGCCGGAGGGGGCCGAGTCGGGGTTGGCCGCCTCCCACTCCCTGATCGCTTCCAGTACGGCCATCACATGTTCCGGCGGCCGCTGTACGGCGGGGCTGGCTTCGCTTTCTGCGGTCGTCATACCCCTACCGTACGAGTACCTGCCATGTCACTCCAACGTGAAGCGGTAATCCGGGGCCGGCGAACGCGTTTTCCCGCGTGTTGGAACGGTCCCCCGCCCCCGGAACACCGGAGCGGGGGACCGCGTGTCAACCGCCGACGAACTCGGCGAAGGCGGCCTTCACCCTGGCCAGGATCCCGTCGGGGTCGGCGGCCCACACGTCCGCGTTGAAGATCTCCACTTCGACGTCCCCCGTGTAGCCCGCCTCGGCCACCGCCCGGGTCATCGGCGCGAAGTCGATCACCCCGTCGCCCATCACCCCCCGGCCGAGCAGCACGTCGGCGGGCAGCGGCGACAGGAAGTCGCACACCTGGTAGCTCGCGATCCGGCCCGACGCCCTCGCGATCTCCTCCAGCACCCGCGGGTCCCACCACACGTGGAAGGTGTCGACGACGACGCCCACCTGCTCGGCGGGGTGCGCCTCGGCCAGGTCGAGCGCCTGGCCGAGGGTGGACAGCACGGCCCGGTCGGCGCAGTACATCGGGTGCAGCGGTTCGAGGGCGAGCCGCACCCCGCGCTCGCCCGCGTACGGGGCCAGCACGGCCAGCGCCTCGGCGACCCGCTCCCGCGCGGCGGGCAGGTCGCGGGAGATCGTGCCCAGCGGCTCGCCGGGCACCACGCCGGGCAGGCCGCCGACCACCATGACCAGGCAGGCGGCGCCCAGCGCCGCGGCCTCGTCGATCGCCCTGCGGTTGTCGTCCAGGGCCTCGGGACCGCCGGAGGTGAGGAACCCGCCCCGGCACAGCGACGACACCCGCAGCCCGGCGTCCGCGACGAGCTTGACGGTCTGCTCCAGGCCCTGCGCGGCGACGTCCTGCCGCCACAGGCCGATGGCCTCGACGCCGTGCCGCACGCACCCGTCGACGGCCTCGGCCACCGTCCAGCGCTTCGTGGTCCACTGGTTCAGCGAGAACCGGCTCGTCTGTGCCCTCGTCGCCCTCGTCGCCCTCGTCGCGCTCACAGGCCGTTCACCGCCAGCAGCGAGCGCATCCGGGAGACCGCCAGCTCGGGGTCGGCCAGCAGCCCCGCCCCGTCGGCCAGGCGGAACACCTCGGCCAGGTGGGACAGGGACCGGGCCGCCTGGGCGCCGTTGACCATGGCGAAGGCGTCCTGGTGGCCGTTGAGCCAGGCCAGGAAGACGATGCCCGTCTTGTAGTTGTACGTCGGAGCCTCGAAGATCTTCCGCGAGAGCGGGACCGTAGGCTCCATGATCTCGTCGTACCGCCCGAGGTCCCCGGCGTCGAGTTCCTCCAGGGCCGCCGCGGCGGCGGGGGCGATCGCGTCGAAGATGCCCAGGAGGGCGTGGCTGCCCGACTTGATGAGCGAGGGGTAGTTGAAGTCGTCGCCGGTGTAGAGCCGCACGCCCTCGGGCAGCGCCGCGCGCAGCCCGATCTCGTGCTCGGCGTCCAGCAGCGAGACCTTGACCCCGTCCACCTTCGCCGCGTGGTCGCGGATCAGGGACAGGAACGACGCGGTGGCCTCGGACACGTCCCGCGAGCCCCAGTAGCCCGCCAGGTTCGGGTCGAACATCTCGCCCAGCCAGTGCAGGATCACCGGGCGGTCGACCCGGGAGAACAGCTCGCCGTAGACCCGGTGGTAGTCCTCCGGGCCCCGCGCGATCGCGGCCAACTGGCGGCTCGCCATCACGATGACCCCGGCGCCCGCGTCCCGCACGGTCTCGATCTGCTCGGTGTAGGCCGCCACGACCTCGTCCAGGGTCCGGGCGTGCGGGGCCTGGTCGGTGCCCGCGCCGCAGGCCACCAGCTCCGCCGGGTCGCCGAAGGCCTTCGCCTCGGTGGCGCTGCGCCGGATCAGCTCGCGGGTGGCCGCCCAGTCGAGACCCATGTTGCGCTGCGCGGTGTCCATGGCGTCGGCGACCCGCAGCCCGTACGACCACAGGTGGTGCCGGAAGCGCAGGGTGGCGTCCCAGTCGACGGCGGCCGGGGAGCCGGGGGTGTTGTCGCCGAGCGGGTCGGCGACCACGTGCGCGGCGGCGTAGACGACGCGGCTCACCGCCGGGCCCGCGGGCCTGGCCCAGGCGACCGGCTCGCGCAGGGTGTGCTCCCCGCCGGGCAGCGCGATCCTCAGCGCGGCCATCAGGGCTCCACCGGCAGGCGGCGGCCCTCGGCGGAGGAGCGCAGGCCCAGCTCGGCGAGGCGGACGCCGCGCGCGCCCGAGGCGAAGTCGTAGGGGAAGGGCGCGTCCTCGACCACGTGGCGGACGAACAGCTCCCACTGGATCTTGAAGCCGTTGTCGAACTCCGCGTTGTCGGGCACCTCCTGCCAGCCGTCCCTGAAGCGGGCGGTGGCGGGCAGGTCGGGGTTCCAGACCGGCTTGGGAGTGGTGGCGCGGTGCTGGATCCGGCAGTCGCGCAGGCCCGCGACGGCGCTGCCGTGCGTGCCGTCCACCTGGAACTCCACCAGCTCGTCGCGGTTCACCCGGACGCTCCAGGAGGAGTTGATCTGCGCGATGATCCCGTCCTCCAGCTCGAACACCCCGTAGGCGGCGTCGTCGGCGGTGGCCCGATAGCTCTCGCCGCGCTCGTCCACCCGCTCGGGGATGTGGGTGACGGCCTGGGCGTAGACCGAGGTGACCCGGCCGAACAGGTTCTCCAGCACGTACGCCCAGTGCGGGAACATGTCGAGGACGATGCCGCCGCCGTCCTCGGTGCGGTAGTTCCACGACGGGCGCTGCGCGTCCTGCCAGTCGCCCTCGAACACCCAGTAGCCGAACTCGCCGCGCACCGACAGGATCCGGCCGAAGAAGCCGCCGTCGATCAGGCGCTTGAGCTTGAGCAGGCCCGGCAGGAAGAGCTTGTCCTGCACGACGCCGTTCTTCACGCCCCTGGAGGTCGCGGCCTCGGCCAGCGCCAGCGCGTCCTCGTACGTCTCGGCGGTCGGCTTCTCCGCGTAGATGTGCTTGCCCGCCTCGATCGCCGCGAGCACGGCCTTCACCCGGGCCTGGGTGACCTGGGCGTCGAAGTAGATCAGGTTGGCGTCGTCCGCGAGGGCGGTGTCGAGGTCGGTGGTCCAGTCCGCGATGCCGTGCGCGCTCGCCAGCCTCTCCAGTTTCTCCGCGCTCCGGCCCACCAGCACCGGCCTGAGCAGAACCCTCCCGCCGTCCGACAGCGTCACGCCGCCCTGCTCGTTGATCGCCAGGACCGATCGGACCAGGTGCTGGCGGTAGCCCATGCGGCCCGTGACACCGTTCATCACGACGCCGATGCTTTGCGGGGACATCTTCTCCGACCTCCAATTGGAAAGCGCTTTCCTTTCCACGGTACGGCAGCCGTCCCGCCCGCTGCAAGCGCCGGGGGAAAGCGGGGGTGAGCTGGAGGGCGTCCGCGGGGGTGGCGGACGGGCCGCGCCGGCGGCCGGTCCGGGGACGGCGTGCGCTCCTCTCCCTTCCGGCGTGCCCTCCCGGCGGCGCGGGACCGGTAAACTCCGGTCACCGATCGTTCGGAGATGGGGGCTAGGGTGTCGGCCATCCGGCTGCTGGTGCTCGGGGCCGTCCGCGAACGCGGCCGGGCGCACGGTTACCAGGTGCGCGGAGACCTGGAGAGCTGGGGCGCGCACGAGTGGTCCACGGCCAAGCCCGGCTCGATCTACCACGCGCTCAGGCAGATGGCCAAGCAGGGGCTGCTACGCGCCCACGAGATGGCGCCGAGCGCCGCGGGCGGGCCGCCGCGCGTGGAGTACGAGCTCACCGAGGCCGGTGACGCGGAGTTCCTGGACATGTTGCGCAAGGCCCTGGCCAGGCACGACCAGAAGATCGACGAGCTGACGGCCGGGGTGGGTTTCCTCACCTGCCTGCCCAGGCAAGAGGTGATCGCGCTGCTGAAGGAGCGGCTGGCGGCACTCGACGGCTGGCGGGCGGAGGTCGCCCGCCACTGGACGTCCGACGACGCCGACTCCCGGGACTGGGAGCCGATCGCCGAGATCATGCGGCTCTGGACGCACTTCTCCGGCAGCGGCGCCGAGTGGACCCGCGGGCTGATCGAACGCCTGGAGAGGGACGCGCGCACGTCCTGAGGAAGGCCGTGCCGGCGCCTCCGGCTCCCGGCGGGCATGCGCGGACGCGGGTGGCCACGGATCCGCGGTCGCCATGGTGTTCCCGCGCGGGGGCGTTTTTCGGGCGGGGCGTGACAATCCGGGAGGCGTCCACTTTCGGCCACCGCTACACTCGGGCTCGGAAGTAGTAAAATTTGACTACTGCTCATCCGGAGGAGCGAGATGGCCAACGAGACGACCGTGCCGGCACTGCCCTGCCGATCGATCGACGAGATCGAGGAGTTCTACACCGCGCTGGGTTTCACCAGGACCTACCACCAGGTTCGCCCGAATCCGTACCTCGCCCTGCGGCGGGAGGACATCCATCTGCACTTCTTCACCATCCCGGGTTTCAACCCGGAAGACTCCTACGGCACCTGCATCATCACCGTCCCCGATACCGGAGCTCTCTTCGGCGCCTTCGCCGAGGGCATGCGATCCGCGTACGGCAAGCTCCTGATCTCCGGGATCCCCCGGATGACCAGGCCCAGGAAACGGAAGAACGCCGACAACCTCGCCGGGTTCACGATCGTCGATCCGGGAGGGAACTGGATCCGGATCTTCCCCTCGTCCAAGGACGCGATCCAGGAGGAACCCCCGACCGGCAGACTCGCCACGGCACTGCAGAACGCCGTCGTCATGGGCGACTCCCACGGCGATCACCGGCAGGCCGCCAAGATTCTCGACGGCGCGCTGTCGCGAGCCGGGGACGCGCCGAACGCGGACCTCGTCGAAGCGCTCCTCTACCGCGCGGAGATGGCCCTGGCGCTCTCCGACCGGGAGCGGGCGGGCGAGCTGCTGGCCCGCGTGCGCGCGATCCCCCTGGACGCCGCGGAGCGGGAACGGCTGGCCGGCTCGCTGGCCGGCGCCGACGACATCGAGGCGGCCCTGTCGACCGGCTGAGCCCGGCTGAACCCGGCTGAGCCCGGTCGAGTCCGGCTGGGCTCGGCTGAACCCGGCCGAGTCCGGCTGAATCCGGTTGAGCCTCGCGAGGATTCCGGCGTTCACCAGACCTTCATGCCGTGTTGGCAGGGAAAGGAGGAGGCCGCGCCTTTCCGCGCGCCGTGTCGTCGCAGATCAAACGCGTCCGATCATGGACCAAGGCAGTATCCGACCAAGCGCGTCCTGACTCGTCGTCAAACCATGACATTTCCGCATTTGTCATGAGTTGAGACGTTCCGTCTGTCGTCCTCTCGCCGTGCCCAGACCCCCCGACTGGCCGAGGTGGAGCGACAGAAGGGGCCACTCGTGAAACGAGTCGTCACCGGGATCTCCGCTGCCCTCACGGCACTTCTCCTCACCGTCTCCCTGACGGCGGGGACGGCGTCGGCGACCCCGCCGAACATCCCCTCGGCGTCCACCGCCGCCAGCAGGCTGGCGACGCTCACCGTCGCCCCGGAGACCAACCAGTCCTCCTACGACCGGTCGCTGTTCAACCACTGGATCACCATCAGCGGCGCCTGCAACACCCGCGAGACGGTGCTCAAGAGGGACGGTACGGGAGTGGTCGTCAACTCCAGCTGCGCGCCCACCTCCGGCAGCTGGTACTCCCCGTTCGACGGCGCCACCTGGACCGCCGCGAGCGACGTCGACATCGACCACATGGTGCCGCTCGCCGAGGCGTGGCGCTCGGGCGCCTACGCCTGGACCAGCGCGCAGCGCCAGTCCTACGCCAACGACCTGGGCGGTCCCGAACTGTGGGCGGTCACCGACAACGTCAACCAGGCCAAGGGCGACCAGGACCCCTCGACGTGGCAGCCGCCGCTGGGAGGCTTCGACTGCACCTACGCCAGGGCGTGGATCCAGGTGAAGTACTACTGGAAGCTGACGCTGCAGAGCTCGGAGAAGAGCGCCCTGCAGGGCATGCTCGCGACCTGCTGAGCGTCTCGTCCCTCTGACCGGAGGGACGAGACGCCCGCCGTCCGCGTGACGGGGATGATCTCGCGTCAGGTCCCGCGCCCCGGCTCAGGGGCGGGGGCGGGACCCGGGACCTCCCCGTCACGCGGACGGCCGCCGTGAGGCCGGTCAGGCCGTACGGCTCGGTGAGGCGGAGACGGAGACGGAGACGGAGACGGAGGTCACGGGGCCGCGATGGTGTACGTCGCGCCCGCCTGGGTCGGGAAGGTGGTCACGTTGTCGCTGACGGTGTGGGCCACCGTGCCGCCGCCGACCCGGTTGACCACGATCGTCCGGCCGGGCCAGGGGTGCTGCAGGCGCACCTGGCGGTCGACATGCTCCTGTCCCGCATCGCCGATCCCGGCCGTCCGGTCCGCCGCGTGACGGTGCCCGTGGAGCTCCTCGCGCGGGGATCGGGGGAGTCGGCCCCCGGAGCCTGACGGCTCCGGCTCCGGCATCACATTCGCCCCGCCGCCGGCCCCCGCGGGGCGAATGTCCCGGGTTCTTCGCCGGCCGGGTGAAAAGCGCGCGGAAAGCGCCCGGAAGCGCGTACCCGCGCGTGTCGAGACGGACACGAAGGGTAGTCGTCCTTTGGAGGGATTCCCGCGGGAGCGGACGTGACGACGGCGATTCGTGAAACCAGGTGGAGGGCTTCGGGCATGGAGACGGGAAAGCTCGCGGAGGTATTTCTGGACAGCGCCTACGAATCGGTCGGGCGGGCGCGCCGCGAGACGCGCGAGGCCCTCGGCCCGGACCACGTGCTGCTGCCGGACGTCGTCCAGGTGGTCTCGGAACTGCTGGCCAACGCCGTGGAGCACGCCGACCGCGGGCTGGTGGGCGACCTGATCGGCCTGACGCTGACCGCCACCCCCGACTCCGTCCACGTCGAGGTCTCCGATCCCGGCTCCGCCTCCCGCGCCCCGCACATCCCGCGGGACCTGCCTTCCGGGGCCAGGCGCGGGCGCGGCCTGTTCATCGTCGACCGGCTCTCCGCCGGGCGCTGGGGGACCCGCGAGCACGGCCCGGGGCTGGGCCGGACGGTGTGGTGCGCCGTTCCCTACGTGCGGACGGAGCCGTCCGCGGCGGAGGAGGACGAGGCGGAGCGGTTCTCGTCGTGGACCCTCCCGGCGGCCTGCCGGAACTGAGCCGGAGCGTTCCCGCGGGCCGGGGACCCGGGGACCCGGGCCGGAGCGGGCCGTGCCCGCCCGGATCCCGGAATCAATGATCTACTTTGTAAAGGACGGGGGTCTCAGGCCTGTCCCTTGATCTCCAGGCGGAGCAGCGCCTTGGCGATCGGATGGGCGGTCAGCCCGATCTGCCACTCGCGGGCGCCCAGCTCGCGCAGCCGGGCGATCACGGCCTCGTCGTCGATGACCGGGGGAGGCTCCCAGGTCAGCCGGCGTACCGCGTCGGGCTGGATCAGGTTCTCAGCGGGCATGTGGTGCTCGTCGGCGAGCGCGGCCACCACGGCCCTGGCGGCGGCCAGCCGGCGGGCGGCCACCGGGTCGCGGTCCATCCACCGGTTGGCCGGCGGCGGTCCGTCGCCGGGGGCGCTGGGCTGCGGCAGCTCCGCCTCGGGCAGCGAGCGGGCGGTGCCGATCGCGGCCAGCCAGTCGCGCAGGTGCCGCCGGGCGCTGCGGCCGGTGAACGGGGGGATGTCGGTGAGCGCCTTGGTGGTGCGGGGCAGCTCCAGCGCGGCCGTGACGATCGCCGAGTCGGGCAGGACCCGGCCGGGGGCGACGTCGGACTCGCGGGCGAGGCCGTCGCGGAGCGTCCACAGCTCCCGTACCACCGCCAGCCCGCGCAGCGAGCGGACCTTGTGGATCCCCGAGGTGCGCCGCCACGGGTCGGAGCGCGGGGCGGGGGCCTTGTGCGCGAGCACGGAGGCGAACTCCTCGCGGGCCCACGCCAGCTTGCCGCTGGAGACCAGCTCCTCGTGCAGGACGTCGCGGAGCTCGATCAGCACCTCGACGTCGAGCGCGGCGTAGCGCAGCCAGTCCTCCGGCAGCGGGCGGGTGGACCAGTCGGCGGCCGAGTGGCCCTTCTCCAGCCTGAATCCGAGGACGTTCTCCACCATCAGGCCGAGCCCGACCCGCTCGTAGCCGAGCAACCGGCCGGCCAGCTCGGTGTCGAACAGCTCGCGCGGGTGGAAGCCCACCTCGGCCAGGCACGGCAGGTCCTGGGAGGCCGCGTGCAGCACGATCTCCGCGTCGGCCAGCGCCGCGTCGAGCCCCGAGAGGTCGGGGCAGCGGATGGGGTCGATCAGGGCGCTGCCCGCGCCGGCCCGGCGCAGCTGGACCAGGTAGGCGCGGCCGCTGTAGCGATAGCCGGAGGCGCGCTCGGCGTCGACGGCGACGGGGCCGGTGCCCTCGGCGAAGGCGCGCACCACGCGTGCGAGAGCGGCCGGGTCCTCGACGACGGGTGGGATTCCCTCGCGAGGTTCCAGCAGCGGGACTACGGTCGTCTCATCGGTCACGTTCTGAAGGGCTCCGGATCTTCGCGACGGCGCGGCGGCAGCGCCGCCACGTCGGGTGGCAGGGGTGGTATGCCCGCGGCGAGGCACATCAGGTCGCACCAGGCGGCGACATGGCCGGAGAGGTCCTCCTGCAGCGGTGACCAGGACGCGCGCAGCTCCAGCTCGGTGGTCACCGGGTCCTCGGCCTTGTTGCCGAAGCCCTCGGAGACCGCCCGGGTGACGGTGCCTCCGGCGGCGGCGTAGCCGGCGTCGTGCGCGTCGAGCGACTCGGTGAGCCAGCTCCACGCGACGGGGCCGAGCAGCGGGTCCTCGGTGATCTCCGGCTCCATGTCGGCCCGCACGTAGGCGACGAGCCGGAACTGGCCGTCCCAGCCGCGCTGGCCGTCGGGGTCGAAGAGCACGATGAGGCGGCCGACGGCGAGTTCGTCGTCGTCGCGGTACACCGACGCGCCGATCGCGGCCGAGTAGGGGGCCAGGCGCTGCGGGGCCGGGATGTCCTCCAGCTCGATCTCGGGCCTGACCTCCGCGGGGCGCATGCTCGCCACCGCGCGCCTGAAGGCGGCGGGAGCGGGCGGCGCGTCACCGACGGTCATATCGGAAGCGTAGGTCGAAACTGAGCGCATGGGGACCACTGGGGTGTGTGTAGGAGCCATTGGAGCCGATCAAGCCGCTGCCGGCGGCCTGCGGAGGGCGGAGGCGACCCCGCCGACGGGAACTCCAGGAAAGAGCGTGCGACCGCGTCCGGCGCCGACCTGCCCGGCTCCGGGCCGTTCCGGGCGCCCGCCTCGGCCGTGATCGCCGGAACGGGGTCGTGGTCCGGGAACCCGTCCGCGGGCGCAGGAGGCACGGTGCTCACCGCGATGTTCGGGTGAACTCCACATGGTGGACATCGCACGGGCCTTTCGTCGGGTCGTGGTCCGACGTTGGCACGTCGCGCCGACATTTCCGCGCAGCGTGCTCGGCGTGTCCCCAAAGTGGTGCGGGAATCGATGCCGCGCGGTGAGTTGGCGAACATTTGGACCAGCCGGGGGCCGGGCCAGGATCGCCGATGGGAGGAACTGTACCCGGAAACATGATCGCTTCGCTCCGCGCGACGGCACTTGTCGCGTACCAACATCGGATTTCAGTGGACGAAGCTCTCAAAACCGGTAAGACGCGATCATTATCATCACTTGGCCGTGCCTGGGTGGTGTGAGATGGAATCTCATCGAACAGTCGGTGATTTCGTATCGGTCTGACCGGCCGGCGGCCTTGGTGAGCCGACCGGTCCCCTGGCATGGCACCCTGGTGGGGTGACTTCCGAGCCCGCCGACTCCGCTTTCCTGCGCGCCTGCCGCCGCCGGCCCGTCTCCCACACCCCGGTGTGGTTCATGCGCCAGGCAGGGCGCTCGCTGCCCGAGTACCGGGCGCTCCGCGAGGGGGTGCCGATGCTCACGGCCTGCGCCACCCCCGAGCTGGTCGTGGAGATCACGATGCAGCCGGTCCGCCGCTACGGCGTGGACGCGGCCATCCTCTTCAGCGACATCGTCGTGCCGCTCAAGGCGATCGGCGTCGACCTCGACATCAAGCCCGGTGTCGGGCCGGTGGTGGCCTCGCCGATCAGGGACGCCGAGGCGGCCAGGGCGCTGCGCCCGCTCGAGCCGGACGACGTCTCCTACGTCACCGAGGCCGTCCAGGCGCTGACGAAGGAGCTGGGCGCGACCCCCCTGATCGGTTTCGCGGGAGCGCCGTTCACGCTGGCGTCCTACCTCATCGAGGGCGGCCCCTCCAAGAACCACGACCACACCAAGGCCATGATGTACGGCGAGCCGGAGCTGTGGCACGCCCTCATGGACCGGCTGACCGAGATCACCCTGGGCTTCCTGCGCGTGCAGCTCGCCGCCGGGGCCTCCGCCGTCCAGCTCTTCGACTCCTGGGTGGGGGCGGTCTCGCCCGACGACTACCGCGAGTTCGTCCTCCCCTACACCAGCCGGATCTTCGCGGGCCTGGCCGGCCTGGACGTCCCGCGCATCCACTTCGGCGTCGGCACCGGCGAGCTGCTCGGCCTGCTCGGCGAGGCGGGGGCCGACGTCGTGGGCGTCGACTGGCGGGTCCCCCTCGACGAGGCCGCCCCGCGGGTCGGCCCGGGCAAGGCGCTGCAGGGCAACCTGGACCCGGCGATCCTGCTCGCCCCGTGGGAGGTCGTGGAGCGCCGCGCGGGCGACATCCTCGCCCGCGCGTCCAAGATCGAAGGCCACGTGTTCAACCTGGGGCACGGAGTGCTGCCCGGCACCGACCCCGACCAGCTGGCCCGCCTCACCGACTTCGTCCACGAGGCCTCGGCTCGCTGACCGGCCCGTTCGCCGAGGCCCGCTCACCGGGGTCCGTCCGTCCGGCCCCGTTCCCGGGAGTTCCCCGGAGTTCCCCGGAGGCGTTCACCCGGAGGTGTCGCTCCTTCTCGGGCTCATGGGGACGGGTCCCTCGCCGTCCTCCGCCCTGTCGTCGCCGTCGCCGGCCTCCCCGTCCTCGACCGGCGCGGGGTCCGGATCCGCGGGCGCGGGCGCGGGCGGCCTGCCGCCCCGCCCGCCGCGGCGCAGGCGGAGCAGGAAGGCCAGCACCAGCCAGACCAGGCCGATCAGGACCAGCCAGGGGAGCAGCACGCCCAGCAGCGTCAGACCGATCTTGACGGCGGCGACGAAGGCGCTCCACCCCGTTTCCAGGCCGCCGAGGAAACCGGACGGCTCGTCGTCCTCCTCCTGGACCACCGCCGCCGGGCCGACCAGGTTCAGCGTCAGCGTCGCCATGCTCGTCTGCGAGGCGAGGGTCCTCTGCCTGGCCTGCAGTGACTCAAGCTCGCTCTCGCGGTTGGAGACCTCCCGCTCCACGTCGAGCACCTCGCCGATGGTGTTGGCCCGCTTCAGCAGCGTGCGCAGCGAGTCGAGCGCGGCCTTGGCCGACTTCAGCCGGCTCTCCACGTCGGCCACCTGCTCGGTGACGTCCTTGGTGTTCTGCTGCAGCGACTCGCGTGTGCCCAGGTCCTTGCCCAGGCGGTCGAGCGTTCCCGGGTAGTTCCCCGGGGGGATCTTGAAGACCAGCGTCGCGGAGCCCTCGCCGTTGGAGTGGGCGTCCGACCTCTCCCTGGCCAGGTAGCCGCCCGCGGTGGTGACGATCTGCCGGGCCCGGTCCGCCGCTGCGGTGACCTCCTTGGCCCTCACCGTCATCTCCGCGGTGTAGACGATCGCCCGGTCCTCCGGGACCACCTTCACCTGGGCGGTGTTCTGGGAGTCGGACGGGGACTCAGGGGACGCCGGGGACTCAGGGGACGCCAGGGACGCGGCGGCGTCCCTGGCGGCGGACTCCCCCTCGGGAGCCCGCATGTCGGAGCCGGCGGCGGGTGCCGCGCCGCCGGACGTGCTCATTGCCTCGCCGCCACCGCAGGCGGACACCAACAACGCCAGGCCCACCAGGGGGACCGCCAGGCGCGGGCCGTACCGGAATCTGCTCATGAACATCATGACGCCGGGCGCGGCGGAGGGGTTCGGAGAAGGGCAGTCACGATGGCGTCACGTTCTCCGCGCCGTCGGGTCACGGGGGCGCCGGGGGCGCCGGGCGGGATGCGCGGGCGGGTGGGGGGACCGATACGGTCGGGTCATGGAAGGCAAGCGGAGGCATGTGGTGGTCGTCGGCGGCGGGATCGCCGGGCTGGCCGCCGCGTGGCACCTGCGGAGGCACGGCGAGCACCTCAGGGTGACCGTCCTCGACGGCGCCCCGCGGATCGGCGGCAAGCTCCACACCACCGAGGTGGCGGGTGTGGCGATGGACGCGGGGGCCGAGGCGATGCTCGCCCGGCGGCCCGAGGGCAAGGAACTGGCCAGGATGGCCGGGCTGGGCGAGGAGCTGAGGCTCCCCGGCACCACCAAGGCGGGCATCCTGACCAGGGGCGTGCTGCGGCCCATGCCGGAGGGACACGTCATGGGCGTCCCCTCCGACGTCCTCGCGCTGGCCAGGTCGGGCGTCCTGAGCCCCGCGGGCCTGGCCCGGGTGCCGCTGGACCACGTCCTGCCGGCCACGCGCGTCACCAACGACGTGTCGGTGGCGGCGTACATCCGGGCCAGGATGGGCGAGGAGGTGGTCGACCGGCTCGTCGAGCCGCTGCTCGGCGGCGTCTACGCGGGCAGGGCCGAGCGGCTCTCGCTGGACGCGACCATGCCCAGGATCGCGATCGCGGCCAGGTCCGAGCGGTCGCTGCTCACCGCGGCCAGGGAGATCACCGCCGACGCCCCCAAGGACGCCGGGCCTGTCTTCACCACCCTGAGCCGGGGGATGGGCAGCCTGCCCGAGGCCGTCGCCGCCGCCTCGGGGGCCGAGATCAGGACCGGCGTCACGGTCAGGGAGCTGCGCAGGACCGAGGACGGCTGGCTGCTGGTCACCGGTCCCGTCCCCGCGCCGGAGACCGTCGAGGCCGACGCGGTGATCGTCGCCGTTCCGGCCCCCGCGGCGAGCCGCCTGCTCGCCGGGGAGGTGCCCCGGGCCGCCGCCGAACTGGCCAGGATCGAGTACGCCAGCATGGCCATCGTCACCCTCGCCTATCCGCGCGAGGCGTTCCCCAGGCCGCCGACCGGCAGCGGCTACCTGGTCCCGGCCGTCGACGGGCGCCCGATCAAGGCCGCCACGTTCAGCTCGGTCAAGTGGCCCCACCTGGCCGAGAGCGATCCCGACCTGGTCCTGCTGCGCTGCTCGATCGGCAGGATCGGCGAGGAGGCCGTGCTCCAGCGCGACGACGCGGAGCTGGTCGCGCTGGCGATGGCCGAGATGGTCGAGGTCATGGGCGTGCGCGGGCTGCCCCGCGACTCCCGGGTGACCCGCTGGGGGGGCTCCCTGCCGCAGTACGAGGTGGGCCACCTCGACCGGGTGGCCCGCATCCGGGCCGCCGCGGCCGAGCAGCCGGGCCTGGCCCTGTGCGGCGCCGCCTACGACGGCCTCGGCATCCCCGCCTGCGTCGCCACCGCCCGCACCGCGGCGGCCCGGATTCTCGACCACCTGGACCCCACGGGAGAATGGCAGGACAGCACCGATTCGTTGACAAAGGGGTGACGATGACGGACGAGAACCCGAGGCCCAAGGCGCGCGACCTGAACCAGGTGATCCGCTACACGATGTGGTCGGTCTTCAGGATGAGGGAGCACTGCCCGGGACACCGTGAGGGCATGGCCGCCGAGGTCGAGGAGCTCATGGCCCAGATGGGGCGCAAGGACGTGGTCACCCGCGGCCTGTACGACGTGGCGGGCTTCCGCGCCGACGCCGACTTCATGTTCTGGTGGCACGCCCCGACGGCCGAGGACCTGCAGGAGACCTACTCGCGCTTCCGCCGCACCGGCCTGGGGCAGCTGGCCGAGCCGGTCTGGTCGGCGATGGCGCTGCACCGCCCGGCCGAGTTCAACAAGTCACACATCCCGGCCTTCCTGGCCGACGAGGAGCCACGGGGGTACGTGAGCGTCTACCCGTTCGTGCGCTCCCTGGAGTGGTACCTGCTGGACGACGCCGACCGCCGCCGGATGCTCGCCGAGCACGGCAGGATGGCCCGCGAGTATCCCGACGTGCGGGCCAACACCGTCGCCTGCTTCTCGCTGAACGACTACGAGTGGATGCTGGCGTTCGAGGCCGACGAGCTGCACCGCATCGTCGACCTGATGCGCGTCCTGCGCGGCGCCGAGGCCCGGCGGCACACCCGCGAGGAGATCCCCTTCTACACGGGGGTCCGCAAGCCCCCGAGCGAGCTGATCGCGGCACTGCCGTAGTCCTTCGCACGTTCCCGCGCCACCGCCGGGTCCGGCCCGGCGGCGAGGGCGCGGTTCCCCGGTTCCCGCGAGGCCCGCGGGTCCCGCGGGCGCCGGGAGCCTCACGGGCCCCGCGGGTCGCGGGGGTCGCCGGGGGTTCCGGGAGGGCCGGGAGTTCCGCGAGGTGAAGGGCGTGTCTCCTGTGACGACCCGGCGGAAAATAATCCCGTGAAGGTCTCTTTACCGCTCCCTGGCTTTGTCATACTCGGGGAAAATCACCTGTCTATGTGAGGCCAAGGGTGAAAAGGGGCGAAGGTCTGGCACGATCCAGGCGGCGTGCTCGGGGGCGCCGGAGGAAGAAGTCTCGCTCGCACGTTCCCGAGGTCTCGGTGGCCGTCGTCGCCTTCGCGGTGGGGGCCCTCGCGGTGAGCGGGTGGTTCTCCGGCGGGGCGGCCCCCGCGGGCGGGACGGCTCGGGCGCCGGTTCCCGGCGGCGTGGCCGCCATGGCGCCTCCCGGGGCCCCTGCGGCCGGCACTGTGGTCGCCGCCGAGGTGGACGGGAAGGGCGAAAAGGGCGAGGAGGCGGCCGGGAAGCGGGCCAAGGCCGAGAAGAAACGCCAGAAGGACAGGGAGACCGAGGCGTCGGGACCCTCCAAGCACACCGACAAGAAGGCGGTGGCCTACTTCGAGAGCCGTAAGGTGACCAAGCGGATCAAGGACATCCGCATGGTCGGCGGTTATCTACGGATATATACGGACTTGCCGGAGACGGCGGACAACTCGAAGCAGGCGATCAAGCTCTGCGAGGCGGGCGTCGACTATCTCGTCGGAGAGCTCGGCATGCCCAGTCCCGTGGTCTTCGTCCAGGCCGAGTTCGGGGAGAACGGCAATCCGGTCCTGGCCAACGTCCTCGGCCCCGACGACGCCGATTGCCGCCTCACCTATCCGAGTCCGCGATAGTCGACGCGGGGCGCCGCCGAGACCACCCGGACCCTGGTCCTGCCGCAGATCGAGCAGCGCTGGGTGACCACCCGGCCGATGGTTTCGATGATCTCCCATTTATGGCGGAGATGCACGGGAGCTCCTTAGGTGAACACGCTACGGGTGTGTCCGAGCACTACGCGTCATCTCGCTTTGCCCCTCCTTGCGGCCGGTTAACCTCCCGGACGGAGCGAGGTGGCCGTCCGAGCGCGGAAGGCCCCGCCGGATGTCGGTCCGGCGGGGCCTCCACAGGTGAGCCGGTAGCCTACTCGACGGGCTCCAGCCTCAGCGAGACGGAGTTGATGCAGTAGCGGTCGTCGGTGGGGGTCCCGTAGCCCTCGCCGTGGAAGACGTGGCCGAGGTGCGAGTCGCAGGTCGCGCACCTGACCTCGACGCGGGTCATGCCCATCGAGCGGTCCTCGATCAGCGTCACCGCCTCGGACTTCGACGGCTCGTAGAAGCTGGGCCAGCCACAATGGCTGTCGAATTTGGTATCGGACCGGAACAGTTCGGTGCCGCAGGCCCGGCAGCTGTAGACGCCCACTGTCTTGGTGTCGACGTACTCGCCGGTGAAGGGACGCTCGGTCCCCGCCTGGCGGAGCACGCGGAACTCCTCGGGAGAGAGCTGGACGCGCCATTCGGCGTCGCTCTTTACCACCTTGTCCATCCCACCAGCCTATGCGGTCGCCGAAGCGGGCGGAGGGGCGAGTCCCGGCGTCGGGCGCCTGGCCGTACGTCCGGCCGGTGCGCCCGAAAAAATCTTGATGGGCGAAGCATCCTTTTGTGACCGTTTTGGCGTCTTTAAGGGTGTGGAGGGTGGTTCACCTTCCCGTTGAGGGGTGAAATCATCTGCCGGCCGTCCGCACGCCGCGGATCGGCCACAATGCCGCCGTCCGGGTGGCGCGCCAGCGCCCGGACACCGGTGGGTACGGCAGGTGATTGTGCGGTCCGTCCCGTTGAGTGCCCGGTCCCGCCGCCGCGGCGGCTCCGGGGCGGACCTACCCGTCCCCGCGCGTGAGCGATCCTGATCCCGCCATGACGGCCCGGTTCCCGGCTGGTCTACGGTTGGTCCCGCCCGGCGGGCGGCCGCCCGCGCCTCGACCTCACCCAGGACGGACTCCCTTGAGCGACCCCGGCCCCGACCGCGACCCCGACCCCGGCTTCGACCCCGGCCGCGACCCCGATCCGGCCCCCGTCGACCCCCGCCCGGCCGGCCGTTCCCACATCGGGGTCAGCTGCAGCTTCGTCTGCCACGACGGCGAGGGCCGGATCCTCCTGCACCTGCGCGGTCCCGGGGCGAGGGACAGCCGTGAGGTGTGGGACTCCGGGGCGGGCGAGCTCGGGTTCGGCGAGGACTTCGAGGAGTGCGTCCGGCGCGAGGTCGGGGAGGAGTTCGGCGCCACCGCCCTGGACCTGGTCCAGGTGGGGGTGGCCAACGTGAGGCGGACCTCGGGCGGGCTGCCGACGCACTGGGTGTCCGTCCAGTTCGCGGTGCTGGTCGACCCGCGTGAGGTCACACCGTCGGAGCCGGACCGCATCGGGAACCTGACCTGGTTCGGTGAGGGCGAGCTGCCGGCCGGCCTCCACCCCGCGCTGCCGGGCCTCCTCGCCCGCGCGGCCCCCCACCTCGGCTGGTCGGCCGCACACGCCTGACCGGGTACGCGCCCGGGAGCTTCACCCCGCCGACGACGGCGCCGGTGAAGGCCTCTCCGCCCGCCACGGGGCTCGGCCGTGCGCGGACCTCCCGGGTGCGCCTGCCCGGCGAGGGCACGGGGAGCGGGGCGGGCGGTGGAGGCGGGGCCGGAGGTCAGCTCTGGCGGCGCCGTCCGAGGGTGAACGACACGTTCACGCTGATGATCCCGACCCACATGAGCACCAGGATGAACCCGAGGAGCGAGTCGCTCAGGCCGGAGTAGGACACCGCGATCGTCCCCGGCACCCCGAGCCCGAGAGAGATGATCGCCAGGGCCAGCCGCTGCCCGGCGTCCACGGAGGGGCGGACCCCGGGGCTCTCCGTGCGTGCGCGGGCGGCGAGCCGGTCGTCCACCCGCTTGTCGATCTCCTGGTCCATTTTCTCCAGGAAACCCTCAACGAGGGAGTCTTCGTACTCCGGCCCGAGGTGCCGGCGGGCTTCGAGCGAGGCGCGCAGTTCGTCACCGGAGGAAGATGTTCGAGACATATTCGAGATATATCGTTTCTTTGCTGAGATGTCCATGCGAACGCCGTCCCGGCCTCGCGGAACACGGTCTCGGGGGTCACGGCACCGGGGGTCACGGCCTCGGGGGTACGGCGTCAGGAGTCACGGCCTCAAGGAGTCACGGCCTCAAGGAGTCATGGCCTCAGGGGGTCACGGCCTCCTCGCGCCGCCGGACGTACCGGGTGAAGAGGAACCCCTCGTCCTCCAGGACGTGGGCCAGGCGCAGGCGCGCGAGCGAGGACGGGCCGTCGAGGACCCTGGCGGCGTCCCCGCCGATCAGCACCGGGCTCACCGTGAGGCAGAGCTCGTCGACCAGGTCCGCGGCGGCCAGCTGGGCGTTGACCTTCGGGCCGCCCTCGCACAGCACCCGGGTCAGGCCGCGCTCGGCGAGTTCCCGCGTCGCCAGCGCCAGGTCCACCCGCTCGCCCCCGGCCACGATCACGTCGGCGTGCCTGGCGGCCTCCTCGCGACGCTCCCTGGGCGCGGCCTCGCAGGTGATGACGATCGTCCGGGCGTACGGCTCCGCCTCGGCGAACAACGGGCCCGACAGGTCGAGGTCGAGCCCGCGGGTGATCACCGCCACCGGCGGGACGGCCGGGCGGCCCTCGCGCAGCCCCCGCCACGACGGCCTGGCCCGCGCCGGGCCGTACCCCTCGGCCCGCACGGTCGCGGCTCCGGCCACGATGACGTCGGCCAGCCCGCGCAGTACCCAGAAGACATGGCGGTCGCCCCTGCCGGACAGCTCGCCCGACAACCCCTTCAGCCAGGTCCCGCCGTCGGCGCTGGCGACCATGTTGATCCGGAGGCAGGGGCCGGCGGGGTAGGCGTAGGCCCGCGCGAGGTCGACCTCGGCAGAGGTCTCGGGATGGATGAGGCGCATCGCCCTACCTTCGCACGAAGGCGGTCCGTGAGCTTTCCCGGCATGGTCGATAACGGTTGTGAAGGCTTGTAGTGACTTCGGACGGCTCCCGATACATGATTCATCCCTGGAGACACGGGAGGACTGTGTGGGGCTTGTCGCGATCGTGACATGGTTGATCACCGCGATGGTCGGGATCTACCTGCTGTATCTGTGGCTCTCCGGGGGAGGGCTGCGCCAGCAGGCGACCAAGGTCACCCGTTTTCCAGCATTGCTGATCTTCGCTCATCCGGTCCTGGCGGTCTCCGCCCTGGCCTGCTGGGTCGTCCACGTGCTCACCCTGGATCCGCTCTTCGCCTGGTTGTCGTTCGGCGTGCTCTCGGCCTCCGCGCTGCTGGGCTTCACGATGTTCACCCGCTGGCTGGGCGGTGGCCGCCACGCCCGCGGCGCCGAGCAGCGCTTCCCCATGGTCGCCGTCCTGCTGCACGGCGCGGTGGGGGTGGTGACGTTCGTGCTCGTCCTGCTCACCGCCGCGGTCGCGTCCGGCGCCTGAGAGACCTCGAGGACGCCCGAGAGACCTCTCAAAGGCGCCCAAGAGACCTTGAGGACGCCTGAGAGCTCTCAGGCCGCCCGAGAGATCCCGGCACGCATGGGAAAGATCTCAAGGCGCACGAGAGACCTCGAAGAGCTCTACAGGCGCGCGCAGCGCAGGATCCGCACCGAGCGCGCGGTCACCTCCACCGAGGCCTCGGCCGGCCACGACTCCTCGGCGAACGGGGCCTCGGCCGGCCCATCGTCCGCGGTGTCCAGCACGCGCTGCCACCGCTTGCCGTACCTCGCCTCGGGCAGCTTGAAGGACATGTCCTCGTGGTGGGCGTTGATCAGGAGCAGGAAGGAGTCGTCCGCGATCCGCTCGCCGCGCGTGCCCGGTTCGGTGATGGCGTCGCCGTTCAGGAAGACGGTCAGCGACTTGGCGTAGCCGGTGTGCCAGTCGCCGGCCGACATCTCCTCGCCGGCCGGGGTGAGCCAGACGATGTCGCGGGTCCCGTCGTCGGCCTTGTGGCCGTGGAAGAAACGGCGCCGCTGGAAGACGGGGTGCTCGCGCCGCAGCTTGGACAGGCTCCTGACGAAGTCGAGGAGGTCGCCCTCGGTGTTGACCAGCGACCAGTCGATCCAGGAGATCTCGTTGTCCTGGCAGTAGGCGTTGTTGTTGCCGCGCTGGGTCCTGCCGAACTCGTCGCCGGCCAGCAGCATCGGCACGCCCTGGGAGATGAACAGGGTGACCAGGAGGTTGCGGCGCTGGCGCCGGCGCAGGGTCACGATCTCCGGGTCCTCGACCGGGCCCTCGGCGCCGCAGTTCCACGACCGGTTGTCGTCGGTGCCGTCGCGGTTGTTCTCCTTGTTGGCCTCGTTGTGCTTGCGGTCGTAGGAGACCAGGTCGGTCAGGGTGAACCCGTCGTGGCAGGTGACGAAGTTGATGGAGGCCACCGGGCGGCGCCCCGAGGTGGCGTACAGGTCGGCGGACCCGGTCAGCCGGGAGGCGAACTCCGGCAGCGCGGACCCGCTCCCGCGCCAGAAGTCGCGCACGCTGTCGCGGTACTTGCCGTTCCACTCCATCCACAGCGGCGGGAAGTTGCCCACCTGGTAGCCGCCGGGTCCCACGTCCCACGGCTCGGCGATCAGCTTCACCTGGGAGATCACCGGGTCCTGCTGGATCAGGTCGAAGAAGGCGCTCAGCCGGTCGACGTCGTGCAGCTCGCGGGCGAGGGCGGAGGCCAGGTCGAACCTGAAGCCGTCCACGTGCATCTCCAGCACCCAGTAGCGCAGCGAGTCCATGATCAGCTGGAGGGCGTGCGGCGAGCGGACGTTGAGGGAGTTCCCGCAGCCGGTGTAGTCGAGGTAGTAGCGCCGGTCGCCGTCGTGCAGGCGGTAGTACGACCGGTTGTCGATGCCGCGGAAGCCCAGCGTGGGCCCCATGTGGTCACCCTCGGCGGTGTGGTTGTAGACCACGTCGAGGATGACCTCGATCCCCGCCTCGTGCAGCGCCCGCACCATCGCCTTGAACTCCAGCACCTGCCCGCCGCGCTGGCCCGAGCCGGAGTAGGCGGCGTGCGGGGCCAGGTAGGCGATCGTGTTGTAGCCCCAGTAGTTGGTCAGCCCCCGGGCGACCATCGCGTGCTCGGGCACGTACTGGTGCACCGGCATCAGCTCCACCGCGGTCACGCCAAGGCTCAGCAGGTGCTCGATGACCGCCGGGTGGCCCAGCCCCGCGTAGGTGCCGCGCTGCTCCTCGGGCACCGCGGGGTGACGCATCGTGAGCCCGCGCACGTGCGCCTCGTAGATCACGGTCTGGTGGTACGGCGTCCGGGGCGACCGGTCGTTGCCCCACTCGAAGAACGGGTTGATCACCACGTTCTTCGGCATGAAGGGGGCGGTGTCCTCGTCGTTGCGGTTGCCCGGATCGGTGAACTGGTACGAGAACATCGCCTCGTTCCACTTCAGGTCACCCTCGACGGCCTTGGCGTAGGGGTCAAGGAGCAGCTTGGAAGGGTTGCACCGGTGCCCCTGGGAGGGGTTGTAGGGGCCGTGGACGCGGTAGCCGTACCGCTGTCCGGGCATGATCCCCGGGACGTAGCCGTGCCAGACGAACCCGTCGACCTCGGTCAGCTCGACGCGCTCCTCGCGGCCGTCATCTCCGAAAAGGCAGAGTTCGACACGCTCCGCTACCTCGGAGAACAGTGAGAAGTTGGTACCCACGCCATCCCAGGTGGCGCCGAGCGGATAGGACTCTCCCGGCCAGACTGCGCGCATGTGACCCCGTTCTCCTCTGGTCCGGCTCCCTTGTGCAGGCTGTATCTCGCCCCTGTCACTTTAAGACGGTATTGAGGAGTTTCGTATCCGGGGTATGGAGTGCTTTCCGTACCTGTCCTTTTCGCGCACGCCGCGCGGCCACGCGTGACCCCTGGGGTACGCGTGGCCGCGAAGGCGCCGTGACGGGCCCGTCGCCGGCCACCCTCGGTGACCGGTTCGAGGCGACCAGTCCACTCCGGGGCGGCCACCCGTGGTGAACGCCCTGCGGAGCGGCCCGGCCGCCGTCATCCCGATCGCGAGGGCATGACCGCGATCAGCTCAGCAGCTCGGCGTTGAGGCTGATCGTCGTGCCCGAGAGGGCCTTGCTCACCGGGCAGTTCGCCTTGGCGGTCTCGGCCGCCTCCTGGAACTGCTCGGCCGTCAGGCCGGGAACCTGGGCGCGGACCGAGATGACGATCCCGGTGATGCCCTCGCCCGGCTGGAAGGTCACGTCGGCCTTCGTCTCCACGGTCTGGGGCGGGGTGCCCGCCTGGGCCAGCCCGTGGGAGAGGGCCATCGAGAAGCACGAGGAGTGGGCGGCCGCGATGAGCTCCTCCGGGGAGGTCTTGCCGTTGGCCTGCTCGGCGCGCGAGGGCCAGGACACGTCGAACGTGCCCACCCCGGAGGAGTCGAGGGAGACGCTGCCCGAACCGTCGAGCAGCGCGCCCTTCCACTGAGTCGTCGCGGTACGTGTCGTCGCCATGGCGATTGTCCTTTCGATCATGAACCGTTGGCCATGACCGACCCTACTCGGCGTCGTCACCTCGCCGTGACCCGGAGCGCCCCGTTGTCCCGGAACCCGGAGGACAGGGGTCAGAACGAGGCGCGCTCGACGAGGACGTCCAGGTCCAGGCCGGTGGGCAGGGTGCCGAAGGCGCGTCCCGCGTCGCCGGACAGGCGGGAGACGCAGAAGGCGTCGGCCACGGCCGCGGGGGCCAGCCGGACGAGCAGGGAGCCCTGCAGCACCAGCGCCATGTCCTCGGCGACGCGCCGGGCCCGGATCTCGAAGTCGGTGGTGTCGTCCAGGGACTTGCGCAGGCGGTCGGCGGCGGCGTCCAGGTGCCGGTCGGCCCCGGCGGCGAGCGCGACCTCGGCGAAGAACGCCTCCTGGGCCTCGGGCTCGCGGCCCAGGGCGCGCAGCACGTCCAGCGCCGCGACGTTGCCCGACCCCTCCCAGATGCCGTTCAGCGGCGATTCGCGGAACAACCGCGGCATCTGCGACTCCTCGACGTAGCCGTTGCCCCCCAGGCACTCCAGCGCCTCCGCCGCGTGGACCGGGGCGCGCTTGCAGACCCAGTACTTGCTCACGGCCAGTGCGGTGCGGCGCAGCGCGGCCTCGGCCCGGTCGCCGGCGATGGCCCGGTCGGTCGCCCCGGCCAGCCGCGTCATCAGGACGGTCGCCGCCTCCGACTCCAGGGCCAGGTCGGCCAGGACGTTGCGCATCAGCGGCTGGTCGGCGAGCTTCCTGCCGAACGCGCCCCGGTGCCGGGTGTGGTGGACGGCCTGCGTGACGCCGTACCGCATGCCGGCCGCGGAGCCGATCACGCAGTCCAGCCGGGTCATGTTGACCATCTCCAGGATGGTCCGCAGCCCCCGGCCCTCCTCGCCCACCAGCCAGGCCGTCGCGCCGTGGTACTCCACCTCGGCGCTGGCGTTGGACCTGTTGCCCAGCTTGTCCTTCAGCCGCATCAGGTGGACGGCGTTGCGGGTCCCGTCGGGAAGGACGCGGGGGAGCAGGAAGCACGACAATCCGCCGGGAGCCTGGGCGAGGACCAGGAACACGTCGCACATCGGGGCGGAGTTGAACCACTTGTGGCCGGTCAGGACGTAGCTCCCGTCGCCCTGCGGTTCGGCGCGGGTGGTGCCCGCGCGCACGTCGGAGCCGCCCTGCTTCTCGGTCATCGCCATCCCGGCGAGCACTCCGCGCTTGCCGAGCGGCGGGCGCAGCCCGAAGTCGTAGCTCCGGGCGGCGAGCAGCGGTTCCCAGTCCGCGGCGAGCGCCGGGCTGTGGCGCAGCGCGGCGATCGAGGCGTAGGTCATCGAGATCGGGCAGCCGTGCCCGGCCTCGACCTGGCTCCAGACGTAGAACTTGGCGGCGCGGGCCACGTGCGCGCCCGGCCTGGCGCTCGACCACGGGGTGGCGTGCATGCCGTTGTCGACGGCGACGGTCATCAGCTCGTGCCAGGCGGGGTGGAACTCCACCTCGTCGACCCGCCGCCCGTACCGGTTGTGGGTACGCAGGACGGGCGGGTGCTCGTTCGCCAGCCGCCCCCAGTCCTGGGCCTGCTCGGAACCGGCGAGGAGGCCGAGCCTGTGCAGTTCCCCGGTGGCCCATCCCGCACCCTCGCGGGCCACGCCCTCCATCAGGGCGGCGTCGGCGGACACGTCGTGCCCGGTGAGCGGATGAGCCTGGTTGAAGACGTCATGGGTCACGTGCGGCCTCCGGTGAATCATCCGGCTCGTCGCCGGCCTCTGTGCCTATCTCAACACCCTTCCGGAGGGGTGGCGCCCTTTATTGGGGGCTATATCCGATTTTCGTCCATAGTTGGACACCGGCCTCCGGAAGTTCACCCCGCCGTACGCGGGACGGCCCCGTCCGCGCCCCGGCGCCAGGGCGCGGACGGGGCGCGGACGGGGCGCGGACGGAGCCGAAGCGCGGACGGAGCCGAAGCGCGGACGGAGCCGAAGCGCGGACGGAGCCGAAGCGCGGACGGAGCCGAAGCGCGGAGCGGCCGGCTCGCGGGTCAGGGGTTCTTGACCAGATCGCGGATGTAGTCGTCGTCCTCGTCGCTCTCGGCGAGCACGCGGTCGGCGCCCCGCTGAGCCCGCGCGTCACCCCTGGTGGCCAGGCCGCGCGTGGCCTCGGCGACCGTGTTCAGGTCCTCGTCGTCGAGCCTGGCGGCCAGCGCGTCGCGGATCCGCTCGCTGTCCTGCGGGGCCTCCGACAGGCCCGCCAGGCCCATGGTGGCCCAGTCGCGCACCTCCGCGTCGGGGTCCTGCGTCATGGAGATGAGCAGCGCGAGCCCCTCGGCGTCGCCGGGGGGCAGGACGGCGGCCAGCGCGGCGGGGTCGGCCTGGGTGCGGGTCCAGCCGTCGGCGTTGATGATCTCCAGCACCTCGGGCAGGGCGCGCGGGTCGGCGTGGTGGCCGAGCGCGCCGAGCACCGAGCGCAGCACCCGCTCGTCGCCCTCGGTGGCCGCCATCCGGCGCAGGACCGGCAGCGCCTCCTCCAGGTAGGGCTTCTCGTCGTCGGTGAACCCGAACTGGGCGAGCACGTCGACGGCGAACTCCCGCTTGCGCGGATCCTCGTTGGAGCACAGCCGCACCGCCGCGTCGAAGGTCTCCCCGTCACCGCGCCCGCTCAGCGAGCTCGCCACGGTCCACCAGGTCTCGGCCTCCTCGTCGATGTCCCGGTAGGGCATCGCCCGCTCGACCATCTCGTCGAACGGCAGCCGCTCGCCCGTGGCGTCCTCCAGCAGGGTGGCGACGGCCGCGTGCCCGCGCTGGCAGGTGAGCTCGGCCAGGCGGGTCCCGTCGGGGCCCACCGCCGCGACGGTCACCAGGTCGGTGCCGTCCTTCGCCCTGCTGCGGCCCACGACGAACTGCGAGTCCTCGGGGACCTGCTCGGTGATCTGCTCCAGGAGCGCGCTCTCCAGCTGGGTGCCCAGCCAGTCGTAGGCGATGGACAGCGGCGTGTCGCCGTCGTCGTCGGGCCGGTCGGCCTCGGCGCCCGCCCGCAGCAGCGCCTGCACGACGCCCAGGGCACCGCGCCGGGTGGCCAGGGTGAGCGCGGTGTCGCCGGTCTCGTTGGCGTCCTCGGGGTCCGCCCCGGCGGCGAGCAGCGTCTGGAGCGCGTCGGCCCGCCCGTTGGCGGCGGCCCAGAGCAGGGCGGTCCACCCGCCGGCCTCCCGCCCTGACACGTCGGCGCCGGCGGCCAGCAGCGCCTCCAGGGCCTCGACACGGTCCAGGGCGGCGGCGGCGGACAGGGGCAGCCCCCCGTCCTCGCCGCCGCTGATCCGGTTGGGGTCGGCTCCGTGGGCCAGCAGCGCGCGTACGACGGCCACGCGGCCCTGGTTCGATGCCAGGTAAAGGGCGGTGGGCTCTTCCGCGCCGTCGGGGTCGGCGCTCGTGCCGCCCTGCAGCAGCCGCTCGGCCCGCTCGGCGTCGTTGGCCGCCACCGCGTCCAGGAGTTCTCGGTACATGCCTCCGGATCATATGGCGTGCCTCCCCGGCTCGGCCGTACGCCGGCCTCGCGCCCGGCGACGAGGCGTCATCCGATGTGTTTATCGGGGTTCCTCCTTCCGAGGGATCCTCTATTAGGGCAACTCGCGATATGTTGTGAGTTATGAATGATCCCGGGGACATGCGGGTTTCGGACGCGGAGCGGGAAGCCGCCGTCGAGTGGTTGCGGGTCGCCTCCGTCGAGGGCCGTCTGACCCTCGGGGAGCTGACCGAGCGCACCGAGGCGGCCTACACCGCCCGCACCCAGGCCGAGCTGACGGTGGTCACCTCCGACCTGCCCGGCGGCCACCCGGTGCCCGCACCCGCCTACCCCCCTGCGGAGCGGAGCGGTCAGGCACGGCGCTGGTTCGTCGCGGTGATGGGCAGTTCCAAGCGGCGCGGTTCGTGGCGGATCGACAAGCCGCTCGGCGCCGTCGCCGTGATGGGCGACGTCGTGCTGGACCTGCGCCAGGCCGAGGTGCGCACCGGGGGAGTGGTCGACATCATGGCCACCGCGGTCATGGGCGACGTGAAGATCATCGTCCCGGACGGGGTGGACGTCGAGCTCGACGGCATCGCCGTCATGGGGGACAAGAAGGTCCAGGTCATCGAGGCGCCCCCGGGCACTCAAGCGCCACTGGTCAGGGTCAGGGCGTACGTCCTCATGGGAGACGTCAAGGTGGTCGGGGACGCCAAGGCCAAGCCCCTCAAGAAGGCGTGGGCCGCCTGGCGGGAGCAGTGGAACGAGCTGCGCGGCGAGCTCACCGGCGAGTCGGGCCCCTACCAGGTCGGACCGGGCTCCCACCAGATCCACCCCTCCCACCAGGAATGGTCGCGGCACCCGCAGGCGCGCCCGTGGCCCCCGGCGCCGCCCCAGCCTCCCCACCCCCCGCAGCCGCCCCGCCACTGACGGCGGCCCCGCTCTCACCGCCCGCACGTGGGCATCCGAGCCCCGGCGGGCGGGCCCCAGGACACGTGCAACGTCCCGGGATCCCTGAGGCGTAGTGATCGGTGACATACACCGAGCAGTGAGGATCCCCGATGCGAGATCGGGCTGACTTCGAGCACTACGTGGAGCAGCGCTCGGCCCGCCTGTTACGGGCCGCGTACCTGCTGTGCCGTGACTGGGGCACGGCGGAGGACCTGCTGCAGACGGCCCTGGCCAAGGCGTGGCTCGCCTGGCGGAGGGTGGGCGACAATCCGGACCCGTACGTCTACCGCATCCTGGTCAACACCCACGCCACCTGGTGGCGGCGCAGGTGGCGCGGCGAGGTGCCGAGCGAGGTCCTCCCCGAGGCGCCGGACGGCGACACGGTGGACGCCGTGGTGACGCGGGAGGCGGTCCGGCAGATCCTGGCCGGGCTGCCCGGCAGGCAGCGGGCCGTGATCGTCCTGCGCTACTTCGCCGACCTGCCCGACCAGCAGATCGCCGAGATCCTCGGTTGTTCGGTGGCGACCGTACGCAGCCAGGCCAGCCGGGCACTGCGCAAGTTGCGCGTCGATCCCGCGGCCGTCGCCGCGATCACCACGGGGAGCTGAGATGACGATCACCGAATCCGAGTTGCGCGAGATCCTGAACGGGGACGGGGACGGGGACGGGGACGGGGGTGGGGACGAGGGGCACAACAGGGGCGTGACCGTCGCCGGCGTCCACCGGCGCGTCCGCGCGATCAGGCGCCGCCGCCGCTGGACCGCGGGCGGGGTAGTCGTCCTCGGGCTCGTCGCGAGCCTGGTGTCCTCACCGTCGGCCCGGAGCGCATGGATGCCCGAGGACGTCTGGACCGGTGTGATGGCGCGACCGGAGAAGACCCCCCAGGCCGTTTCCGGTCCCGTGGGAGGGCCCGTCGTCCACGAGAAGATCGCATCGTCGAGGGTGAACACGGAGGGCGGGGTACGCGAGGACCTCGCTTTCACGATGACCTCCCAGCAGGTCAGGCTGGTGATGCGGTGTGAGGGGACACTGTACAAGGCCGCGTTCTGGGTCGACGGGCGCCTGATCACGGCGGGTCCCTGTGGCGACGGCGAAGGCGACATCCGGTTCGGCCTCTCCGGGGACTTCGAGGGTGAACCCGGTTCCCGGCACACGCTTACCGGCGTCGTGATGAAGACCGGTCTCACGAGCCCGGAGGGCCTCACCGGCAGCGCGGACGTCGATCGCCTGCTGCGGGAGCAGCGGCCGTTCCCCTACACGGAGGGGTGGGGATTCCTGGTCTTCCGGCTTGAGGACCCCGAGTGCCTGGACGACGTGCGCCAGGTGGACCCGAGGACCGGGGAGATGGTCCGCATGGAATGCGGGGACGAGGGCGCCGCGCCCTCCGGCCACTCCTGAGGCGACCGGAAGCCTCCGCGGCCCGAGGCCGCCGTTCCGCCCCGGACCTCGCTCCCCGGCAGGGACGTCAGGCCGTGGCGAGCACCGGGTGCCGGTGCGTGGCCTGCTCGTAGCGTTCGAGCAGTACCGCGGCGATCTCGGGGGCGGCGCCCAGCACGTCGGCGACGGCGTCGGCGCCCGCGGCCAGGGTCTCGCGGCGGATCTTGTCGGCGAAGTGGCCGGGGGCGAGCAGGTAGGGGGCGACCACGACGCGGGAGGCCCCGGCCAGGCGCAGGCGCAGCACGGCCTCCTCGGGGGTGGGGCCGGCGGCCGAGGCGTAGGCGGCGGTCACCGACCGCCAGCCGCGCGCCCTCGCCCAGTCCCCGGCGATCCCGGCGACCGTCGCGTTGGCCCGCCGGTCGCTGGAACCGGCCGAGACCAGCACCACGGCGGTGCCGGGCTCGCCCGGCTCCACGCCCGCCTCGGCCAGGCGCCGCTCCAGCGCGGTGACCAGCAGCGGGTGCGGGCCCAGCGTGGCGCCCGCGTGCACGCGCAGCAGGGGCCTGCGGGCCGTCGCCTCGGCCAGCGCGCCGGGGATGTCGACCCGGCTGTGGTAGGCCTCGGTGAGCAGCAGCGGCAGCACCGCGGCCTCGGCCAGCCCCGACAGCGCCATGGGAAGCGTCGGGGAGGCGTGGTCGAGGTAGGCGGTGCGTACGAGGAGCTCGGGCCGCGCGTCCCGTACCAGGTCGAGCAGGTCCTCCACCGTCGCCGCGGCGCGCGGGTCACGGGACCCGTGCGCCACCGCGACCAGCGGTGTCCCGAGAGCGGCGCCGGGGGCACGCCACGTCATACGTGCAGCCCGCACTCGGTCTTGCCCATGCCCGCCCAGCGGCCGCTGCGCGGGTCCTCTCCCGGGGCGACCTGGCGGGTGCAGGGGGCGCAGCCGATCGAGGGGTAGTTGTCGTAGTGCAGCGGGTTGATCAGCACCCCGTTGTCGGCCATGTAGTTGTCGACGTCCTCCTGCGTCCACCGGGCGATCGGGTTGATCTTGACCATCTGGCGCTTGGCGTCCCACTCGACGACCTTGACGCCGGCGCGGGTGACGGCCTCGTCCCGGCGGATGCCGGAGACCCAGGCGAGGTACGGTTCGAGGGCCCGGTTGAGCGGCTCGACCTTGCGCAGGTAGCAGCACAGGTCGGGGTTGCGCCCGAACAGGCGCGGACCCAGGTCGCGCTCCTGCTCGGCCACCGTGCGGGACGGCTTCACGTCGATCACGTTCACGTCGTAGACCTGCTGGACGGCGTCACGGGTGCCGATCGTCTCGGCGAAGTGGTAACCCGTGTCGATGAACAGCACGTCCACGCCCGGCTTGACTCGGCTGACCAGGTCGATCAGCAGGGCGTCGCTCATCGACGCGGTCAGGCAGAGCCGGTCTCCGAAGGTCGCCGCCGCCCAGCGGATGATCTCGAGGGCAGAGGCGTCCTCGAGGAACCGCGCGGCGGACTCGACGATCTCCTGCAGATCGAGCGTCCCACGCTGCTGACGTAATCCGACTTCGATGTCCACCAGTGTCATCGCTCGCTCACCCAATCCTCGTTCGCCGCGCGGGCAGGTCGTGCCGCGCGGGCCGTTGCGCTCGTCGTCGTGCCGGAATTCACCGTGCGGGCCGCGCGGATCGCGGTGACCTCGCCGGTCGGAGAGGTCACCGCGGTCATCGCGTTCGCCGCGCCGGATTCGCCGCGTGTCACGAGCGCACCCCGATTCCGAGAAACTTCAATTTGAAGGCGCGCACGCACGACCGGCAGTACCAGCCGCCGTCGCCCTCGTAGGGCTCCAGGTCTTCCTCGCCGCAGTACGGGCAGTGGAAGGGAACGGCTCGCTCGCTCATCCGCTCCTCCTCGTCCCGGTGCGCGTCTGGTTCGTCCGGCCCGTCCGGCCCGTTTTCGGCAGGAGGGCGTACCGGCCGCTCACTTCAGGTCCGCCTCGTCGGCGCGCTGCACCCAGTCGGAGAAGGTCTCCTCCTCGTCCTTCTGCTTCTCGAAGTTGCGGAGCACGCGCTCCACGTAGTCGGGAAGCTCCTCGGAGGTGGCCTTCAGGCCGCGGACCTTGCGGCCGAAGCCGGGGTTGACGCCCAGCGAGCCGCCGAGGTGGATCTGGAAGCCTTCGACCTGCTCGCCCTTGTCGTTGACGACGAGCTGGCCCTTGAGACCGATGTCGGCGACCTGGATGCGGGCGCAGGAGTTGGGGCAGCCGTTGACGTTGATGGTCAGCGGGTTCTTGAAGTCGGGCAGCCGCTGCTCCAGCTCGTCGATCAGGTTGGCCGCGGTGACCTTGGTCTCGACGATGGCCAGCTTGCAGAACTCGATCCCGGTGCACGCCATGGTCTGGCGGCGGAAGGTGGAGGGGTTGACCCGCAGGTCGCCCGCCTCCAGCTCGGCGACGAGGCTGTCGACCCTGTCGGGCGCCACGTCGAGGATGACCATCTTCTGCTCGACCGTGGTGTGCACCCGGTCGGAGCCGTGCCGCTCGGCGATGTCGGCGATCAGGTGCAGCTTGTCGCCGTCGAGGCGGCCGACCTTCGGGGCGAAGCCGACGTAGAAGTTGCCGTCCTTCTGCGGGAAGACGCCCACGTGGTCCCTGCGGCCGCCGCGGGGCTGCTCGGGCGCCGGGCCGTCGGGCAGGGTGTATCCCAGGTATTCCTTCTCGAGGATGTCGCGGAACTTCTCGACACCCCAGTCGTTGACCAGGAACTTGATCCGGGCCCGGTGGCGCAGCCGGCGGTAGCCGTAGTCGCGGAAGATGCCGATCACGCCGCCGTAGGCGGGGGCGACCTGCTCCGGGGTGAGGAAGACGCCGAGCCGCTTGCCCAGCATCGGGTTGGTGGACAGGCCGCCGCCCACCCACAGGTCGAAGCCGCGCTCGCCGCTCTCGTTCACGACGCCCACGAACGCCACGTCGTTGATCTCGTGCACGGTGCAGTGCGCCGGGCACCCGCTCACCGCGGACTTGAACTTGCGCGGCAGGTTGGAGAAGGCCGGGTCGCCGATGTAGGTGTCGTGGATCTCCTGGACCAGCGCGGAACCGTCGATGACCTCGTCGATGTCGATCCCGGCCAGCGGGCAGCCCAGGATCACCCGCGGGGTGTCGCCGCAGGCCTCGGTGGTGGACAGGCCCACCGACTCCAGGCGCTCCCAGATGTCGGGGACGGCCTCGATCTCGATCCAGTGCAGCTGGATGTTCTGCCGGTCGGTGACGTCGGCGGTGCCGCGGCCGTAGAGGTTGGAGATGTCGGCGATGACGCGCAGCTGGGCCAGGTTGAGCCGGCCGCCGTCGATCCTGACGCGGAGCATGAAGTAGCGGTCGTCGAGCTCCTCCGGCTCCAGGATCGCGGTCTTGCCGCCGTCGATCCCGGGCTTGCGCTGGGTGTAGAGGCCGAACCAGCGCATCCGGCCGCGCAGGTCGGCGGGGTCGATGGAGTCGAAGCCGCGCTTGGAGTAGACGTCGATGATCCGCTGACGGACGTTGAGGCCGTCGTCGTTTTTCTTGTTCTCCTCGTTCTTGTTCAGTGGCTCGCGGTAGCCGAGAGCCCACTGACCTTCGCCGCGCGGGCGCTTGTGATGTCGATTCGCCGACCGGGCTGGGGTCGTCATGTGCGCGTCCTTTTGTGGCTCGATGGAATGATTTCCGGACGCGCACCGGCGGCACCTCCCGCCTCATCGTCGAGTGCGGGGGTTGATTACTCAGAAGAGGACGCCTGTTACGCGGCCGAGCTGGATGAAATCAGCAGGGGGCGACGGTTAACGGACGTCACAACAGATGGCACTGTGGACACGCAGAAGGTCGACGTGGCGTCGCACGACGAGCAACGGGTCCGCTGGCATGTATACGACGATACCCCGGGCATCGTGGATGTCCAATGTCTGGTCCAATATCTGGACGTGAACGTGGACATCCGGCCGCGGACGTGCGGATCCGGACCCACACCGGAGTACGTCCGGACCCACGCCGGAGTACGGGGGCCGGGAGCGTTCGGAGCGCGGAGGTGCCGGACGCTCGGCGGGCCGGGTCCAGGGCCGGGTCCGGGGCCGGGTCCGGGGCCGGGGGTCATCCCTGGCGCGGCCAGTCCAGCGCCGACTCCCTGGGCTGGGGGGCGGGCTGGTGCTGGCAGTCGCACCACGAGCCTCCCCGGCACTTCTCGTGCCGCCGCTCCTTGCAGTCTTCGCAGATCACGTGCAGTCCTCGCAGCTCATAGGCCCATTCTGCGCTGTTCCTTCTAGAATATTACTCGGTTATCCTTGTCTGGTCCGCGACAGGGAGGCGTCATGGGGTTGATGGACGAGCTGCTGGCCGATCTGCGCGCCGAGACGGCCGAGTTCGACACCATGATCGGAGGACTCGCCCCCGACGAGTGGGAACTGCCCACCCCGGCCGAGGGCTGGGCGGTCCGGGACCAGGTCGGCCATCTCGCCTGGTTCGACGACGCGGCCTGCCTCTCCGCCGTCGATCCCGGGGCGTTCCGCGCCGCCCTGCCCGCGTTCCTCGCCCGCGGGGACTCCGCGGTGGACGAGCTCGCCGCCGTCTCGCGCGAGCTGACCGCCGCCCGGCTCCACGAGTGGTTCCGCGAGGCGAGGGCCCGCTGCCTGGAGGCCTTCGCCAGGCTGGACGCCGGTGCCAGGCTGCCCTGGTACGGGCCGGAGATGTCGGCCGCGTCCTTCGTCACCGCGCGCCTGATGGAGACCTGGGCCCACGGGCAGGATGTGGCGGACGCGCTCGGTGTCGAGCGCGTGCCGACCGCCCGGCTCAGGCACGTGGCGACGCTCGGGGTGCGCGCCATGCCGTACGGCTTCGCGGTGCGCGGCCTGGAGCCGCCGTCGAGCCCGGTGCGGGTGGAGCTGACCATGCCCGACGGGTCGCAGTGGGAGGCCGGGCCCCCGGGCGCCGCCGACGTGGTCCGCGGTCCCGCGCTCGACTTCTGCCTCCTGGTGGTCCAGCGCCGTCACCTCGCCGACACGTCCCTGCTGGTGCGCGGTGAGACCGCCCGGACGTGGACCGCGATCGCCCAGGCCTTCGCCGGACCGCCGGGCAAGGGGCGGGCCCCACTCGGGCCTGGGCCTGGGTGAGGGCCTGGGCCTGGGCCTGAGTGAGGACCTGACCTGGTTTCAGGGTCTGGATGAGGGCCTGGATCTGGCTGGCGATATGAGGGCCTGGACCTGGCTGGCGATCGGGCATCTGCTGACCTCGATCCCGCTCCTCCTGTCGACCATCGGCATCCCGCTGGGCCTGGCCAACCTCAAGCTGATCCCGATCTCCCTGCTGCCGCTGGGCGCGCGCATCGTCGACGCCGGCGACGCCGGGGCGTTCCACCGCGGGTAGGTCGGGTAGGTTTCGCCACCGGCGGTGCGGGCAGGGGCGCGAGATTGGATCGTTGCCCGCCCGACTCGTGATCAAGCGCGGCTAGGAATACCGTTGTGTGGCATGACGTCCACTGATGCCCCGGCCCATCGGCCCGGGCCCGAGCGGCGCCCTCCGCGCGGGCCCGGGGTTCGCTGGCGCGCCGGTATCGCGTGGATCCGCGGCACGGACGTCTGGGCCAGGTTGCGGGCGCTGCGCGCGTGGATCCGCGGCACCGACGTGTGGACCCTGATCGTCGCGACCACGAACGCGGGCATCACCTATCGCGTCACCGGCCTGGCGGGCGAGGCGGCCTTCTTCGCGCTGCTGTCGCTGCCGCCGTTCATGCTCGGCCTGATCGGCGTGCTCGGCCAGCTGACCCGGGTCTTCGGCCCCGAGACGGTCAAGAACGTCAGCGTCTGGATCGACCAGCAGGCCCACCTGCTGTTCACCGACAGCGCCGTGGACACCGTCGTCACCCCCCTTCTCCAGGACGTGCTGAAGCCCGAGAACCAGGTCTCGCTGATCTCCCTGGGCTTCCTGCTCGCGCTCTGGTCGGGCTCGCGGGCGCTGTTCGTCTACGTCGACCTGATCTCGGTCGCCTACGGCCTCGGCGAGGAGCGCGGCATCATCCGCACCCGCCTGATGTCCTTCGGGTTCTACCTCGCGGGCCTGCTGATCGGGCTGGTGGTCATGCCCGTGCTCGTCCTCGGCCCGGCCGCGCTGCGCGGGGCCCTGCCGGCCGACTACACCGTGCTGGTCGACATCCTCTACTGGCCGGTGGTGATCATCGGCTCGGTGATCTTCCTTACCCTGCTCTACCACGTGAGCGTGCCCGTACGCACGCGCTGGTGGCGCGAGCTGCCCGGGGCGTTGCTCGCGCTCGTCATCTGGATCGTCTGCGCGGCCGTGCTGCGCGCGGTCCTCGCCGCCTGGTTCTCGCCGGTCTCCATCTACGGCTCGCTCGCCGCCCCCATCGCCGTGCTGCTCTGGCTCTACATCACCGCGCTGGCCGTGCTCATCGGCGCCACGCTCAACGCCGAGGTCGACCGGCTCTGGCCTGTCGAGGGCGCAGGTCGCGCCGGGCGCGGAGCCCAGTCCGCTATCGTCTAAGCGCGACTGGCGCATAAGGTGGGAGAGACCACCGGGGAGCGAAAAAGCGAGGAGGCCGAGCGCCTGGGTCTTCGCGCGATGTCGACGATGACAGGGGAGTGAAGGCGCATGAGCGCTCTTTCCAGCGTGGATCCGCAGATCGCCGAGCTCATCAGGGCCGAGGAGCGGCGGCAGTCCGACACCGTCAAGCTGATCGCCTCGGAGAACTACGTCTCCAAGGCCGTCCTCGAGGCCACGGGCACCGTCCTGACCAACAAATACTCCGAGGGCTACGCCGGCAAGCGTTACTACGAGGGCCAGCAGGTCATCGACCAGGTCGAGACCCTGGCCATCGACAGGGCCAAGGCCCTGTTCGGCGTGAACCACGCGAACGTACAGCCCTACTCGGGCTCGCCCGCCAACCTCGCCATCTACCTGGCCTTCCTGAAGCCGGGCGAGACCGTGATGGGCATGGGCCTGCCGTTCGGCGGCCACCTGACCCACGGCTGGTCGGTCTCGGCCACCGGCAAGTGGTTCAACCCGGTCCGCTACGGCGTGCGGCAGGACACCGGCCGTGTGGACATGGACGAGGTGCGCGAGATCGCCCTCCGCGAGCGTCCCAAGCTGATCTTCTGCGGTGGCACCGCGGTCCCGCGCACGATCGACTTCCCGGCCTTCGCCGAGATCGCCCGCGAGGTCGGGGCCGTGCTCGCCGCCGACATCGCGCACATCGCGGGCCTGGTGGCCGGTGGCGCCCACCCGTCGCCGGTCGGCCACGCGGACGTCATCTCCACCACCACCCACAAGACCCTGCGCGGTCCCCGGGGCGCCATGCTCATGGCCACCTCCGACGAGCACGCCACCGCCCTCAACAAGGCCGTCTTCCCCGGCCTGCAGGGCGGGCCGCACAACCACACCACCGCGGCCATCGCGGTGGCGCTCAAGGAGGCGTCGACCGACGACTTCAAGGACTACGCCCGCCAGGTCGTCCTGAACGCGCAGGCGCTGGCCGAGGAGCTTCTGGGCCGGGGCTTCGACCTGGTCTCCGGCGGCACCGACAACCACCTCATCCTGTTCGACCTCACCCCCAAGGGCATCGGCGGCAAGCCCGCCGCCCAGGCCCTGGACAAGGCCGGGCTGGAGACCAACTACAACAGCGTGCCCTTCGACACGCGCAAGCCGTTCGACCCCTCGGGCATCCGCATCGGCACCGCGGGCGTGACCAGCCGGGGCATGGGCGTCGCGGAGATGCGGCAGATCGGCGCCTGGATCGACCAGGTCGTCACCGCGCTGGCCAAGGACGAGGAAGAGGCCAAGCACGTGATCACCCGCGTTCACGGCGAGGTCAGGGAGCTCACCTCCCACTTCCCGGCCCCCGGCCTGTGACCGTGCCCACGGTGTCCGGACCGCCGTTCGGATGACCTTCGCGGTTCGCGAGGTCTCCGGGGCGCCGTGACGCGCCGATCGACCACGTCGGGCAGGACGAGACGCCCGGCCGGGACTCCCCGGCCGGGCGTTCTCGCGTCGCCGGGCGCCGTGGCGGCCAGAGGGCCCGGCTCGGGGACGGAACCCGCCACGCGGCACCGGGGGCGGGGCGCGCCGCGCGCCGGCGGCGTCCGGGCCGGCCGGGATCTCCGGGCTCCGGCCGCGGGAGGCGCGCCAAATGTGTTTGCGCCACAGGGGCGGTACTGCGCTAAAGTTCTCCCGAAGACGCCGTCCGGGAGACGCACGGCAACGAGGCGACAGGAGGTGGGGACCATGCGGGTTGTTCTGGTGAGCCTGCCGTCCGTCAACCTCCGGGTGCCCGCCTAGCCGATTCGCGACAGGGCACCCGGCCTTCCACAAGGGTGCTTACGTTGTCTTCGTCAATCGTCTCTTCTTCATCCGTTCTCACCGCGCTCGGCTGGAACGACTCCTTCGCCGCCGAGCTTCCCGAGGGCCTGATCCCCGCCCGGGTGTCCCGCGTCGATCGCGGTGCCGCCGAGGTGCTGACGGCCTCCGGTCATCTCCGGGCCAACTACGGCGCCAGGGTGCGGCGCGACGCCGCCGCCGACCCCGTGGCTCTTCCCTGCGTCGGGGACTGGGCCGGGCTCCGCCGCCTGGCCGAGGGCCGCTTCGAGCTGGAGGCGCTGCTGCCCCGGCGCACCGCGTTCGTGCGCGGCGGCGTCGCCAGGGTCTCCAGGGGAGGGCTCTCCGGAGACTCCCAGGGCCAGGTGCTCGCCGCCAACGTCGACGTCGTCTTCGTCGCCGAACCCGCCCTGCACGCCACCGACACCGCCGACCTGGGCAGGATCGAGCGGCTGCTCGCGCTCGCCTGGGAGAGCGGGGGCCGTCCCGTGGTGCTCGTCACCAAGTCCGACCTGATCGGCGAGGGCCTCGACTTCCTGATGGACGAGGTCGCCTCGGCGGCGCCGGGGGTGGACGTGCACCCGATCTGCTCCGTCACGGGCGAGGGCGTCGACATCGTCCGCGGATACCTGGAGGGCACGCGCACCGCGGTGGTGCTCGGCGCCTCGGGGGCGGGCAAGTCGACGCTCGTCAACGCCCTGGCGGGGGATGGGGTCATGGAGACCCAGCAGGTCAGGGCCGGTGACGGCCGGGGCCGTCACACCACCGTGCACCGCGAGCTCATCCCGCTGGCGGGGGGCGGGCTGATCATCGACACCCCGGGCATCCGCCGCGTCGGCCTGTACGACATGGGCGAGGGCGTGGACATGGTCTTCTCGGACCTGGAGGAGCTCGCCGAGCGGTGCCGGTTCGGCGACTGCCGCCACGACAGCGAGCCGGGCTGCGCCGTGATCGCCGCGATCGAGGACGGCACGCTTGCCGAGCGGCGGCTGGAAAGCTGGAACAAGCTTCAGCGGGAGGCCGCGTGGATGGCGTCCAGGAGCGACGCGCGGCTCCGCAAGGAGCTGCAGGGAAAGTGGAAGAGCATCACCAAGGAGATGCGGAAGGCGGGCCGTAACAGGCCCTGACACGCGGGGGAAGCCCGCCGTGCGGTCGCCCGTCCCGGGGGCCGCACGCGCGGGGCCCGACACGACAACGTGTGATCTCGCAGGGGGTGCGCGAGATCACACGTGCGGGGGAAGCCGGGTGGAGGTACTGCTCAGGCGACGGCACTGATGCCGGCGCTGGCGGCGCGGCGCATGCGACGGCGACGCTCGGAGGCGCGCTCGTCCTCGTTCAGACCGCCCCAGGTGCCGTACTTCTCCGGACGGGAAAGCGCGTAGTCCAGGCACTCTGCGCGAACGGGGCACTGGGCGCAGATGGCCTTGGCCTTACGCTCACGGATGTCACGCTCGGGCTGGCGCTCGCCGTCGGGGCCGAAGAAGAGCACGAGGTCCTCGCCCCGGCACGCGGCGTCATCCTGCCAGCCCCAGCTGGGCCGAGGCCGGGCGGTCTGCCGACGTACCTGAGACATGAGAAAACCACCTTATAGTGAGAGGTATTTCTGGTTAATGCCGCATTGGACGCTTGTGACGTCCCTGGGTCCAACGCCTGGATTGGCCGTGATGTTCCCTCAGGTCAGGTCAGAGCGGACGTGGCGTACCGCACAGGGGTGAGCCTGTCCAGCGTGACCAGCCGGTAGGTAGTGATCGTATCGGCGCAAGCCGTACCGCATGGCGTTGTCAGCGTCATGGGTTCAACCACTACCCGAAAACGAGCGCCACTACCGCGCACAAATGCCTCGGTGACGGCGCCGTCCAACCTGGAGGATTCCACGGCCACTCCGCCAACCGAGAGATCACCCGTATGAATGCGGATGAAATGCTCAGCGGCCTGCAGTGGCTCAGGGATGCCTGCGCGTCCCCGGAAACGGTCGAGGATGACCTCGCCGGACCGGTACGCGTCGGCTGCCGCGATCGCAGCAGCCTGAGACATGCTGCCGTAGTAAAGCCCGTGTGGCAAGCACACGAGGTTGGCGGCGTATCGATCGCCGCCAACATGTGATGTTTCCCATACTGTGTCCGGCAATGTTTCTGCCAAGGACCGAGCTAGGGGTAGTCCAATGCGGGCGCAGCACGCGTTGCGCTTGGCATGCGTGCAGACCAGAAAAACCGGCTCACTCACAAGTATGCAGGACTCCGGGACCACTCCGGCCACCACGCTGTCAAGGTTAAGATCGTCCGGACCTGCGATGACGCCTTCGGCGATCCATGGCGCGGCGGAGCCGGAGTCGGCGACCATGACGTGGATGCCGGTTTCCTCGAGGTTCCTGCGTCCGGGACGACGGATCAGCTGGGGCCGGATGCCGAGCCGTGTGGCGCGTTTGATAAGGATGTGAACGTCCTCGGGGAGGCTGCAGTCCTCCAGGTGGGAGGCCCAGGGGCCGGGGTGCTCGATGAGCAGCCAGAAACGGGCTCCGACGGTCGCGCTGGCGTAGACCGGCAGTTCGCCGGTGTGACAGCCCGGTGGGTGCGTGCACCCCTTGACCGTCGTATCCGCCCTGCTCACGACACTCCCCGTACTCACACTCTCTCCTCGCTCTGACTTAGGTAAGACTAACCTAACAGCATGATCGAGGAGGCGAGGAGTAAAATGATCACAGGGATGTAAAGGCGCCGGTGGACGGGCGCGGGTGTCAGGCGGGTGTCGGGCGGTTCTCAGTAGGCCAGCGCGGCGTGTGCCAGGGGGAGGGCCGCGGTGCGGTCCTGCGGGACGAGGCCGATCCTGGTCCGCCGGTCGAGGAGGTCGTCCACGTCCAGGGCGCCCTCGTGCCTGACCGCCCAGACGAGCTCGGCCCCGGTGACCCCCGTCGGCCCGGGTTCGGCCAGCCAGGGGTCCTCCGCCATCAGGGCCCGTACGGAGCCCGCCTCGCTCCCGTACCGCTCCAGCAGCCGGTCGGCCTCCCGGCCCCTCTCGCCGTCCGCGCCCTTCCCGCCGTTCCCGCCGTCCGCGCCCTCGGGGCCGGCCGCAGGGACGGCCCCGACGAGGGGCAGCTCCGTCGTGCGGCTGCGTCCCGCGTCGAGCCGCCCCAGCGACACGGCCCGGTCGACCGCGTCCTCGGCCATCCGCCGGTACGTGGTCAGCTTGCCGCCCACGATCGTCACCATCCCGTCCGGCGTGGTCAGCAGCGCGTGCCTCCTGGACAGGTCGGCGGTGCGGCCGTCGGCGGCGAGCAGGGGCCGCAGCCCCGCGTAGGTTCCGGCGACGTCCTCGCGCCGGACCGGCTCCTCCAGCACGGAGTTCAGGACGGCCAGCAGGAAGGTCACGTCCTCCTCCGGCACCGGGGGGACGTCCGGGACGGGGCCGTCCACCGGCTCGTCGGTGAGGCCGACGTGGACCCGTCCGTCGGGCTGGGGGAGGACCAGGGCGAAGCGATTGCTCTCCCCGGGAATCGGCACGTGCAGTCCCGCGGCCAGGCCCGGCAGCGTCTCGGGCCGCAGCACCAGGTGGGTGCCGCGCGAGGGGCGCAGCCGGATGCCCGGGTGCAGCCCGGCGGCCCAGACGCCGGTGGCGTTGACCACCGTCCTGGCCCGGATCGTGAAGGTGTCCCCGCCGAGCTCGTCGCGGACCAGCGCGCCCTCGCCGGACAGTTCCAGCGCCCGGCAGCGCGTCAGTATCCTCGCCCCCTGGGCGGCGGCCGTCCTGGCCACGGCGACCACCAGGCGGGCGTCGTCGGCCAGCCGCCCGTCCCACGACAGCAGGGCGCCGCGCAGCCCTCGCGAGGCCAGCGGCGAGGCGAGGGCGAGGGCCTGCGCGGCGGAGATCCGCGAGGGGCCGGGCAGGAGGTGGCGCGGCGTGCGCGCGGCGATGCGCAACCCCTCGCCGGCGCGGTACCCGGTCATCACCAGCGCCGCGTGGCGGCGGGAGACCTCGGGGACCAGCGGCAGCAGGTAGGGGTGGGCCCTGACCAGGTGCGGCGCGGTGCGCCCGAGCAGGTGGCCGCGCTCCACCGCGCTCTCGTACGCCACCCCGACCTGCCCCTTGGCCAGGTAGCGGAGCCCGCCGTGGATCATCTTGGAACTCCACCGGGAGGTCCCGAAGGCCATGTCGTGGGCGTCGATCGCGGCCACGGAAAGGCCTCGGGAGGCCGCGTCGAGCGCGGCCCCGGCGCCGGTGGCGCCCAGACCCACCACCAGCACGTCCACCACGAGGTCGCGCACCTCGGCCAGCTCGCGTTCGCGGCGGGCGGCGTTGAGAGAGGAGTTCACGGTCGCAGGTACCTTTCCAGGAGCGTGGTGAGCTCGGAGTCCAGGTCGTCCAGGTCGTCCAGGCCGACAGGGCCGAGCATGGTCGGGCCGGAGATCAGGAACGACTGAGCGGTCAGCAGCACGGCCCTGGACAGCCTCGCCGGGTCACCGGGGCGCACGGTGCCCCCCTGCTGGCCCCGGACGATCGCGGCCTCGACGAGCGCCAGCATGGCCTCGTGGCTGGCGCCCCTGCGGTCCAGCAGGTAGGGCAGGAGCAGCTCCGGGTCGACCTCGACGATCTTTCGCCAGAGCGGGTGGCCGCGCAGCGCCCGTACCACCGCCACCGACGAGGCGACCGGGTCCTCGGTCGCGAACCGGTCCGCGACGCGCACCCATTCGCGGGTCATCAGGTCGGCGACGAGGGTGCGCACGTCGGGCCAGCGGCGGTAGATCGTCATGCGGGAGAGTCCGGCCCTGCGCGCCACGTCGGTGAGCGTGGTGCGCCGCACCCCCACGGCGAGGACCGTCTCCCGGGCGGCGTCCAGAACCTGGTCGGTGCGCTCCGAGTCCGCGTTGTGACGAATAGACGTCATGTGTCACAGTGTAAGGGTGGAAAACCCGACGAGCGCCGCAGATCCCATGCTCTGGTCCGGCTGGGGCGATCCCGGCAAGGCCGCGGACCTGCCGGAACCGGTCAGAAAACTGCTCCAGGACGTGCTGGGCGTGCGCCCGCGGCGGGACCGGGCCGCCGAGCTCGGCGAGGTGCGGCTGCCCGCCGTGACCCTCCCCCCGCCCGTCCTGGCGGAGCTGCGCGGCGTCGTCGGCGCCGGCCACGTGCGCTCCGACGACGAGGCGCGCGTCCGGCACACCCGGGGCAAGTCCACCCCCGACCTGATGCGCATGCGCGCCGGAGACGGCTCCGACGCGCCCGACGCCGTGGTGCTGCCCGGTTCCCACCGCGAGGTGCTGGAGGTGCTGACGATCTGCGCCGCGCACCGGGTCGCGGTGGTCCCGTTCGGCGGCGGAACGTCCGTGGTCGGCGGCCTGGTCGCGAACCGGCGGGGCTTCGCCGGTGTCGTCGCGCTGGACCTGGCCAGGCTGGACCGGCTGATCGCCGTCGACGCGGAGTCGATGGTCGCCGAGATGGAGCCGGGGCTGCGGGCACCGGAGGCCGAGCGGCTTCTGGCCGGGCACGGATTCACCCTAGGTCACTTCCCGCAGTCGTTCGAGTACGCCACGCTGGGGGGCTTCGCCGCGGCCCGCTCCAGCGGCCAGGCCTCGGCCGGGTACGGGCGCTTCGACGACATGGTGGTCGGCATGACCGTGGCCACCCCGCGCGGCACCCTGGAACTCGGCCGGGCGCCCAAGTCGGCGGCCGGGCCCGACCTGCGCCAGGTGATCCTCGGTTCCGAGGGCGCCTTCGGCGTGATCACCTCCCTGCGGCTCCGCGTCCGGCGCGCGCCCGCCGAGCGGGTCTACGAGGGGTGGCGGTTCGCGTCGTTCGCGGAGGGAACGGCCGCGCTGCGGCACCTGGTCCAGGAGGGTGCCGTGCCCACCGTGCTGCGCCTGTCCGACGAGACCGAGACGATGGTCGGCCTGGCCCGCCCCGGCGAGATCGGCGCCCCGCCGACCGGCGCGGGCTGCCTGGCGATCGCCGGGTACGAGGGCTTCTCCGAGGTGCCCGCGCTGCGGGAGCGGGTCGCCGCCGTGCTGTCCGGCCTCGGCGGCGTCCCCCTCGGCACGGGGCCGGGGGAGTCGTGGGCCCACGGGCGCTACTCCGCGCCCTACCTGCGCGACTCGCTGCTCGCCGCCGGGGCGACCGTCGAGACGCTGGAGACGGCCGGGTTCTGGTCCAACCTGCCCCGCCTCTACGACGCCGTACGGCTCTCGCTGCACGCCTCGCTCGGCTCGCCCCTGGTGATGTGCCACATCTCCCACGTGTACGGCACCGGCGCCTCCCTGTACTTCACGGTCGTCACGGCGCAGGACGACGACCCCGTCGGGCAGTGGGAGGCGGCCAAGCGGTCGGTCAACGAGGCGATCGTCGCCGCCGGGGGCACCGTCTCGCACCACCACGGCGTCGGCCGCGACCACCGGGAGGCCTACGCGACCGAGATCGGCGACCTGGGCGTGGAGATCCTGCGCGGGATCAAGGACCGGCTCGACCCCGAGGGCGTCCTCAACCCCGGCGTCCTCGTCCCTCCGGGGAGATGACGGGTGCGGGAAGGCCCGGCAGGGAGATTGCGGGGGGAGCCTGACCGGGCTCGGCAGGGGAGGCCGGGGCGAGGAGCTCGGGCAGGCCCGGCAGGGGGAGTCCGGCCGGGCTCGGCCGGGGCGCTCGACCGGGCTCGACCGGGCTCGACCTGGCTCGGCCGCGGGGAGGCTCGGCCGGGGCGCTCGGCCGCGCCCGGCTGCGGGAACTCGGCCTGCGGAGGCCGGCCTGCGGAGGTCAACCGGCGACCACGAGCTTCTCCATGGCCTCGCGGAGCGGCCCGGGGATCCCGGCCGGCCTGCGTGTCTCCCGGTCGACGAACACGTGGACGAAGTGGCCCTCCGCCACGACCGTCTCGCCGTCCTCGCGGAACAGCCCCAGCTCGTACCGGACGCTGGAGCGGCCCAGACGGCCGACCCGCAGCCCGACCCTGACGGCCTCGGGGAAGGACACCGAGGCCCGGTAGACGCAGTGCGACTCGACGCACAGGCCGATGGCGTCGCCGCCGTGGATGTCCAGGCCCGCGGTCCTGATCAGCCAGGTGTTGATCACCGTGTCCATCATCGAGTAGTGGACGGCGTTGTTGACGTGGCCGTAGACGTCGTTGTCCTTCCACCTGGTCGGAACCGTCTCCCAGTAGGCGTACACGGTAGAACCATATTCCAGAGGGTGGCCGCTCGGGCTGGGGACGTACGTCGGCGGCTTCCGGCTCGGCCGCCTTTCCCGAGAGGACGTGCGGCCTTTTAAGATCATTGCCAAGATATGGGGCATGGTTGACATAGGACAGGCGGCGGAGCGCGGGCGTGAGGCCTCCTCCCGGGTGTCGAAGGAGGGCGCGGGCTGGTCCTGCGCCCAGACGGGCACCTTCAAGGACCTGCTGCCCAGCAAGGAGACCTTCTCCTGGCTGAACCCGCGCACCATCTGGCGGTCGCGGAACGAGGTCCTCGCGATCCTGTTCGGAGACCCCTCGGGGCAGGTGCGGGCGCGCTGGGTGGGCTCCCAGCGGGACCGGGGCGTCGACCCCTCCTTCCGCATCCCGATGGACGTCGGCCCCGAGTTCTCCTTCCTGGTCCTCGGCGACACGGGGGAGGGCGACGCCTCGCAGTACGCCGTGGTGCCGGGCATGCTCAAGATCGGCGCGGACACCGCCTTCGCGGTCGTCGCCAGTGACGTGATCTACCCCACCGGCTCGGGCAACGAGTACGAGGACAAGTTCTTCCGCCCGTACCAGGACTACCGGGCGCCGATCTACGCGATCCCCGGCAACCACGACTGGTACGACGGGCTCGGCGGCTTCATGCGCGTCTTCTGCGACGCCCCGGCGCTGGCGGCCGAGAACGAGGGGTTCAAGCTGTCGCCCTCGGGGCTGCGCGGCCTGCTCTGGCGCAAGCCCGAGAAGATCGACGAGACCCGGCTGGCCAAGGCGCGCGAGTGGCGGGCGCGGCCCGAGCAGCGGGTCGTGCAGCCCGCCCCCTACTGGGCGATGGAGACCCCGGGGCTGCTCATCGTCGGCGTGGACACCGGGATCCGCGGCGACATCGACAGGGAGCAGGCCGAATGGCTGCGCGCGGTCTCCCGCGACCCCCGGCCCAAGGTGCTGATCACCGGGAAGCCCATCTACACCCGCAACGACCACAAGCCGTCGAAGCTGGCCGGCGGCGGCACCATCGACGACATCGTCACCGATCCCGCGAACAACTACGTTGCGGCGATCGGCGGCGACGTGCACAACTACCAGCGCTTCCCGATCAAGGTCGGCGACCGGACCGTCCAGTATCTCGTGGCGGGCGGCTCCGGGGCCTTCATGCACGCCACCCACACCATCCCGAGGGTCACCGTCGGCGGCCTGGACGAGGACGACTACCGCTGTTACCCGCTGCGCGGAGACTCGCTGTCGTTCTACAGCAGGCTCTACAGCGACCGGCTGCGCATGCGCTGGCTCTATCTCACGCCCGACGAGAGCGCGGCGCTGATGTCCCGCCGGATCGGCAACACCCCGGTGCGAGACGACACCCCGGCCGTGCCGATCACCCGGCGGATGAGGTGGGCGGCCCGGATCCTCGGCGGCTGGCCGATGCCGCTGCGGCTGCCCGTGGGCAGGACCTTCCACCGCTACCTGTCGGAGCTGTCCGACTGGGACACCCCGCCGTTCTTCAAGAGCTTCCTGCACATCTCGGTGACCCCCGAGGTCCTGACGATCCGCTGCTTCGCCGCCACCGGCTGCCTGCAGCAGGAGATCGAACCCCCGATCGAGGACGAGATCGCCATACCGCTCGTCTGATCGAGAATGTCGTGGCGGCATGGCAGTGTTGGGGCATGCACGTGTCGGTCGCGGCGGCTCCCGGGGGTGGGGGCGTGCTGCGTGTGGACGGCGAGCCCGCCGGGGCCGTCGCCGATCTGGCCTCGGCCGCCCGCGAGCTGGAGGCCCGGAGCCCGCGCTGGGTCTGGGCCGACACGCGGGAGGTCTACCCCGCGCTGCTCGCGGCGGGGGTGCGGCTGGCGCGCTGTCACGACATGGTGCTCACCGAGGGGCTGCTCCTGGCCCACGAGGGGCGGTTCGGCGAGCCGCGGTCCGTCCCCGCCGCCTATGCCCGGCTGCACGGCCTTCCCGTGCCCGACGACCACCACGGGCCCGCGGGGGGGCAGGCGCGGCAGGCCACCCTCTTCGAGGAGGAGGCGCCCCCGCCGGACGCGAACCTGATCGCCGAGGTGTACGCCGACCAGCTGCGCCGCATCGAGGCCACCGCCGATCCGCGGCGGTTCCGGCTGCTGGTCGCCGCCGAGTCGGCCGGTGCGCTGATCGCCGCGGAGATGGCCCAGGAGGGCATGCCCTGGCGGGAGGACGTGCACGACGAGCTGCTGACCGGCCTGCTCGGCCCGCGCCCGGTGCACGGCATGCGGCCGGTCAAGCTCCAGGCCCTGGCCGACCAGGTGGCCGCCGCCTTCGGCACATCGTTCAACCCCGACTCCCCGCAGCAGATCGTGAGGGCCTTCAAGGCGGCGGGCGTGCCGGTCGCCTCCACCCGGGCCCACGACATCAAGCAGGTCGAGCACCCGGGCGTCGCGCCGCTGCTCGCCTACAAGGAGATGGCCAGGTTCTACAGCTTCCACGGCTGGGCCTGGGCCGACCAGTGGGTGCGCGACCACCGCTTCCGTCCCGAATACGTGGTGGGCGGCGTGGTGACGGGCCGCTGGGCCACCAACGGCGGCGGGGCCCTGCAGATCCACAAGCTGATGCGCAAGGTCGTCGTGGCCGACGAGGGCTGGACGCTCGTCGTCGCCGACGCGGCCCAGCTGGAGCCGCGGGTGCTGGCCGCCATGGCGGGGGACGGCGGCCTGGCCAGGGCCGCCGGGCAGGCCGACCTCTACCAGGCGCTGGCGAAGGCGTTCGGCGGCGAGCGCGACAACGCCAAGCTCGCCATGCTGTCGGCGATGTACGGCGGCACCAGCGGTGACGCGTCCAAGCTGCTGGCCGTGATGCGCCGGCGCTTCCCCCTTGCCCACCGGTTCGTGGAGGACGCCGCCCGGGCGGGGGAGGAGGGCAAGGTGGTCCGCTCCTGGCTGGGCCGCACCTCGCCCCCGCCCTCCGCGGGCTGGCGGGAGCTGGTCTCCGGTCCCGAGGGAGGCCGCGCGGCCCGCGACCGCGGCCGGTTCACCCGCAACTTCGTCGTCCAGGCGACCGCGGCCGAGTGGGCGCTCGCGCTGATGGCCGTGCTGCGCGGCCTGCTGCCCGACCCGGCCAGGCTGGTGTTCTTCCAGCACGACGAGGTGATGGTGCACTGCCCGGCCGAGCAGGCCGGCGAGGTCGTCGCGGCGGTCGGCAAGGCCGCGGAGGAGGCGACCCGGCTGCTGTTCGGATCGACCCCGGTGCGCTTCCCCATGCAGGCCGTCCCGGTCAGGTGCTACGCCGACGCCAAATGACGCCCGGCGACCCCGACACCGATCGCGCTCCGGCCCCGCTCCCGCTCGCGCTCCGGCCATGGCTCAGGCGCGGGCCAGGGCCAGCCAGGCGCCGGTGACCGCCACCATGACCGCGACGGCCGCGCCGAGCACGCCGTACGACAGGCTGCCGACGATCACCCCGGCGATCACGGTGCCGGTCGCGCCGCAGACGTTCATCAGCAGGTCCGAGAGGCCCTGCACGGGGGTGCGGTGTTCCAGCGGCACGGCTTCGCTGAGCATCGCCGAGCCGGAGATCAGCCCGCACGACCAGCCGAGGCCGAGCAGGACCAGGCCGGCGGTCACCCGCGTGACGTCGTGCGCCCCGGCCCCGCCCGCGAGGACGGAGGCGGCCAGCAGCAGGCCCATCCCCAGCACCAGCACCGGTGTCCTGCCGGCCCGGTCGGCGAGCCAGCCGACCACGGGCGACAGCACGTACATCCCCGCGATGTGCAGGCTGATCACGATCCCGATGACCGTGTACGTCGAGCCGCCGTGGTCGAGGTGGACCGGCGTCATGGACATGACCGAGACCATCGCGGTGTGGCTGACCGCGATCGCGACCAGGGCGCGGCCCGCCACGGGCGTCCCGCGCAGCACCCGCCAGGCGGTACGGAACGTGCCCGCGCCCTTTCCCGGGGAGCCGGGGGCCTTCGGGGCCGGGCCGGACGCGGGGACGCCGGAACCGGGGGACGCGTCCGGGGCCGGGAGTGTGGCGCGGGCCAGGAGCAGCGGATCGGGACGCAGGGCGATCATGATGATGCCGAGGGCGAGGGCGAAGCCCAGCAGGGCGAGGGCGAACGGGCCGCTGCCCGCCGGCAGCCCGAGTCCGGCGCTGAACCGTTCGGCCGGTCCCGCGAGGTTCGGCCCGGTGACCGATCCGACGGTGGTGGCCCACACCACCAGCGACAGGTGCCGGGCCGAGTGCCCCGGCGGGGACAGGTCGGTCGCGGCGTAGCGCGAGGCCAGGCCGCCCGCGCTGGCCGCGCCGAACAGCACCAGCCCGGCCAGCAGCAGCGGCCACGATCCCAGGCCGACGGCGAGCAGCGAGACCAGGCAGCCGAGCAGGGCGCACCCGTAGGCCAGGGCGAGCCCGGCCCGCCGCCCGCCCCTGCCGGACGATCTCGCGGTGGGCAGCGCCAGCAGCGCGGCGCCCAGCACGGTCGCGGTCCCGGCCAGCCCGCTGAGCGCGGTGGAGCCGGACAGCTCCTCCACGGTCACCGAGCTGAAGGTGAGCCCTACGGCGACCCCGATCCCGCCGCTGATCTGGGCGGCGGACAGGACGGTGAGCGTCCGCCGCTGCACGGCGGCGATCCGCTCCGCGTCCGGGGGGCCGCCGGGGTTCGCGGTGTTCGTGGGGTTCGCGGTCACGAGCGAAGTCTGCCATCGCTCATGACCGCACCACGAGGCCATTTCGCCGACGGGGTAAGGAGACGACCGGCGGGATCAGTCGACCGGTGCGAAGGTGGCGAAGAACGTCTGGAGGATCTCCGAGTTCTTCTCCCAGTCCAGATCCTGGACCCTGAACGTGATCTGGTAGGCGGTCAGGCCGTTGACGGCGATGTAGCGCGTCAGCCCGTGCATCGGGACGCCGTTGGACTGGACGTAGGTGTACTCCCAGTCCGCGGCCTTCCACGTGCGGTAGTTCACCGCCGTCACGCCGACCTCGGTGTATTCGTCCAGGCCCTTCTTGCTCGCCCTGCTCAGCGCCAGCACCGGCTCCGCGACCGGCACCTTGGCGACGACGATGTTCTGCCCGCCGCCCTTCGGCCCGGAGAGGGTGGCCGTTCCGCCGGCGCCCTCCTTCACCGTCCAGTCCTCGGGCACCGCGCCGGAGACACCGGCGGCGTCCACCCGTTTGAAGCCCTCGGGGACCTCGCTCGGCCCGGTGGGGGCCTGCGACTCGGCCGCCGAGGAGATCGCCGTGGACGGGGTCGCGGGGGCCGCGGGATCGGAGTTCCCGCCGGGCAGGAAGACGAGCAGCCCGGCGACCACGATGGCCAGCACGCCGCCCCCGCCGAACATCAGCAGGCGGACGTCGGGACCGCCGCCCTCGTTTCCCTGCGCGCGGCGCGCGCTCCCGCGCGCCCCGTTCCGGCTGGGAGAGGTCAGGGTCTGCGAGTCCCGTACGGCGGCGCGGGAGGAGGCCTCCGGCGAGGAGGGGACGGGCCAGAGCGCCGCCTCCCGGGCCCGGGACGCCTCGCTCTGCCCGCCGCGCCGCGGTGCGGCCGGTGGCGCGGACGGCGCGGCGACGGGCAGGTCGCCGGAGAAGCTGGTCAGCGGGTCGAACGGGTTGCCGTCGGGCCCGGTCGCCGGGATGCGCAGCGCGTCGTAGCCGCGCTGGTGGCCGCCGGTCAGGCCGGTGGCCGCGTCGGCCGGCGGCCCGCCCGGCCGGGGGAACCCGCCGGAGGCGGAGGCGGGGAAGGACAGCAGGTCCGCGCGCTGGGATCCCGACGGGCCGGAGAGCGCGTCGTAGGGGAGCGGGTGGCCGCCGGAGGAGTCGTTGCCCGAGCCGTACGGCACGCGGATCGGGCCGGAGGGCGTCTCGATGATCCGGGAGGGCATCGGTCCCGACGGCATGTCCAGCGGGGGCATCAGGTGGATCGGCATGGAGTCGCCGGGGACCGGCATCGACGAGGGCGCCGGGGTGGGCGCGCGGTTCGGGGTGCTGGAGCCGTGGCTGCGCAGCACCCGGTCGAGCAGGTCGGACACCTGCGAGGCGCTCATCCGGTCGGCGGGGTTCTTGCGGAGCAGGCCCTCGATGACGGTGATCAGGGCGCCGGCCCGCTGGGGGCGGCTGGGCTCCTGGGTGAGGATCGCGCCGAGCACGGCCACCGCGTCCGGCCCCTCGTAGGGAGGCCGCCCCTCGACCGCCGCGTACAGGGTGGCGCCGAAGGACCACAGGTCGGAGGACTGCGTGACCGGCTGGCCCGAGAGCCGCTCCGGCGGGATGTAGGCGGGCGAGCCCATCAGCAGGCCGGTCTGGGTGATCGCGACGTCGCCCTCTATGGCGGCGATGCCGAAGTCGGTGAGGACCACCCGGTCGGAGGTGAGCAGCACGTTGCCCGGCTTGACGTCGCGGTGCATGATCCCGGCGGCGTGGGCGTGGCGGAGCGCGTCGAGCACCCGCACGCCGATCTCGGCGGCCTGGACCACCGGCAGCGGCCCGCTCTGCCGCACGGCCTGCTCCAGCGACCAGGCGCGGACCAGCTCCATCACGATCCAGGGGCGGCCGTCCTCCTCGACGACGTCGTGGACGGTGACGATGCCGGGGTGGCTGAGCCGGGCCGCCGAGCGGGCCTCGCGCAGCATCCGCCGGTGGGCCCCCTGGGTGCCCGCGTGGTCGAGCCCGTAGGGGAGGATCAGCTCCTTGACCGCGACGTCCCGGTCGAGCAGGACGTCGTGCGCGTGCCACACCATGCCCATGCCGCCACGGCCCACCGGGGACACCAGGCGGTAGCGCCTGCCCACGAGCCTGCCCTGGCCCTCCGGTGTTCCGGCGGAATCGCCGCCCTCAGGCCCCTGGGGGTTTCTCCCGAGCAAGCGATCGGTCATCGTTCCCCGTTCCCCATAACCAGCGCTTTTGTGAGGTGGACACGATAGCGAGATGGCATTTGGTTATGGAAGTTTGCATGCTGAGAAAGCACGTGACGGTATTTGTCAGGATCGGTGTTCTCCGGATCACCGAGCCCGCGCCCGCGCTCTGACGTCGCCGAATGCTACCGGCGGATGGCGGAATTGTCAGCTTTACCCAATCTTAATAGACAAAAGATCACTAAGACGTCGTATGTTCATGATCGACCGCCTCGGCCAGCGCGGCCAGGGCCGAGGTGAAGGCCGAGGCGGGCGGGCTGACCAGGCCCGCGCCGACCTGTCCGGTCCCCGCGACCCGTCCGGCGATGCCGGTGTTCACGGTGGGCAGCAGGCCCGTCCTGGCCACCAGCGTGACGTCGACGCCGACCGGCGTGCCCCGGAAGTCCAGCCCCGGGATCTGGTACGCGGGGTGCTCGGCCAGGGTGATCTCGTACATGGACCGGGTGGCCGCCATCGCGTCCGACACGTCGCCGCCGACGAACCGCACGATCGCCGGGGCCGCGGCCATCGCGAAGCCGCCCAGCCCGGCCGTCTCGGTGATCGTCGAGTCGCCGATGTCGGGGTTGGCGTCGTCCGGGCCGTACGCGCCCAGGTAGAGACCGTCCGGCACGCCCGCGGGGCCGGTGAACCACCGGTCGCCCAGCCCGGAGACCTGGACCCCGAAGTCCGTGCCGTTGCGGGCCATGGCGACGACCATCGTGGAGCCGGGGACGTCCCGCGCGGCGTCCGTGCTGACCTTGCACGCGGCCATGCCCGCGTTGAGGAAGAAGTGGTCGTTGCCGTTGACGAAGCGCAGGACCTCGGCGGCGTGGCCGGGAGCGGCCTCCACCACGCCGGGGGCGAGCTCGCGCACCAGCAGCGAGGTGGCGGCGCGGTTGCGGTTGTGCAGCTCGTCGCCCATCTGCAGGGCCTGCGCGGCCAGCGACCTGAGGTCGAGCGGCCCGCTCCGCTCCAGGGTGGCCTGGAGCACCGGGCCGAGCACCTCGCCCATCCAGCGCAGCCGCTCCAGCACCTCGGGGCCGTACGCGCCGTACCGCAGGACCTTGCCCAGGCCCTCGTTGAGCGAGCAGTAGGCGGTGCCGCCGTGCTCGGCGTCGTGGACCTCGAACATCCACATCGACGGGGTGACCACGCCCGCCATCGGCCCGACGGTCCGGTGGTGGTGGCAGGAGTCGAGCCGGGCCCGCCCGGCGGCCAGCAGCTCCTCGGCCTCCCCGGGGTCGGCGGCCAGCCCCTCCAGCAGCATCGCCCCGATGAGCGCGCCCCGCATCGGGCCCGAGGCCCGTTCCCACTCGATCGGCGGTCCCGCGTGCAGGAACGTCCCCTTCGGCAGGTCGAGCACCTCGTGCGCGGGCCGCACCCCGACGAGCTGTGGCCGCGCCGAGACCAGGCGGCCCACGGCCGTCTCGTTGGCGCGGACCCTGCGCGGGTCGGCCAGCACCCTGGCCAGGTCCGCCTCGGTGCCGGGCATCGGCGGGCGCCAGTCCACCCGGACCTGCGGGACGGCCTGCGCGTCCAGCGCCTCGCCGAGCACGTCGGCCCCCACCGTGATCACTTCCGGCTCGCCGGAAAGCATGGACAGCGTCATCGAAATCTCCTTGAACCTGAAACCCGTTCCGGGCGAACGGTCAACGAGTGTTCGCGGCGATCCCCGCGCTCGCTCGCGCGGCGTGCCCGGCGGCCCCGGCGTTGGACGTGAACACCGCGGCCCCCGCCGCGTTCAGGGCCCCGGCCTGCGTGGCCAGCCCCTGCGGGTCGCCCTCGGAGCCGACCAGCGCGACCACCGCCGTGACGCCTCTCGCGACGGCCTCGGCGATCGCGGGCGCGAGCCTGGCGGCGGGGTCGGGATCGGCGCCGTGGCCGAGCACCACGTCGAGCAGGACGACGTCGCCGGGCGGCACCTCGGCCAGGGCCTCCAGACGGAGCGTCGGGTCGATCATCGGGTGGGCCCTGCCGACCGTGTAGGCGTCGTCGCCGAAGTCGGTGAACTCGCCGTGCCCGGCGACCAGCCGCGCCTCCACGCACAGCGTCCCGCCCGAGTAGATCCCCCGCAGGTTCCCCCCGGCCCCCGCGTCACCCGTCCCGGGGAGCCCGGGCTTCCCGGGAAGCCCGGAGGCCGCGGAGGCCGCATGGGCCGCGCCGCCCGTCCCGGGGACGGGCCAGGAGGGCCAGGTGGGGACCGGGACGCCGAGGGCGCGCAGGGCGGCCTCGGTCGCCGAGGTCAGGTCGTCCTGGCCGGTACCGAGCAGGGCGGTCACGACCGGCGTGCCGAGTTTCGCCACCGCCTCCTCGACGGCCCGCGCGACCTCGGGGGCCGGAGGTTTGGAGATCAGGACGATCAGCTCGGTGGCCGGGTCGGCGTCGAGGGCCTCCAAGGCGCGCAGGGTGGACAGCCCGCCCACGTCCGCGGACAGGTCGCGACCGCCCACGCCCAGCACGTGCGACACCCCCACCCCCGCCAGGTCGAGCAGGCAGCTCACCTGCTGCGCACCGGTCCCCGAGGCGGCCACCAGCCCGACCGGGCCCGGCCGCAGGACGTTCGCGAAACCGAGACCCGCCCCGCCGACCACCGCGGTGCCGCAGTCGGGACCCATGACCAGCACGCCGCGCTCGGCGGCGCGCCTCTTGAGCAGCACCTCCTGCTCGACCGGCACGTTGTCACTGAAGATCATCACGGACAGGCCCGCCTCGACCGCGTCCAGCGCCTCGGCGAACGCGTGCGGGCCCGGCACCGAGACCAGGGCCAGGGTGGCGGCGCGCTCGCGGGCCGCGGCGCGGACGGTCCGCGGCGGGCGCTCGGCGCCGCCGCCGCCCGCGGACGGGGCCGACAGCGCGGCGAGCAGCCCGTCGAGTTCCGCGGACGCGGCCTCCAGGGCGTCCGCCTCGCCGCGCAGTGCGATCAGCAGGTCGCCGGGATCCGCCCGGGGAAGGCCGAAACCCAGGTCGGCGGCGATCCCGAGGTTGAGCTCGGTGGCCATCGCCACCACCGCGACCTCCACGCCGGGCAGCGCGGCCGCCGCGCGGCTGACCCGCATCAGGCTCACGGAGTCGTGGTAGACCCCCGTACGCGTCCGGACCACATCAGTACTCGCCATCGCCCCCGCCTTCCAGATCGATCACCGCCGAGAGCCCGATCCGCAGCCCCCACGCCAGGTCCGCCCCGGAGGTGTGGCCCAGCCGCAGGAGGCGGTGCAGCGCCGGCTCCAGGGACTGCCGTCCCGCCATGCCCCGCAGCACGGCCAGCACCTCGCCGCTGGCCTCGCCCCGGGCGGCGCAGTGCAGCAGCGCCGCCGAGATGGGGGTGGTCCTGCCGCGCACGTCGAAGGTGACCGCCGCGGCCAGCCAGCCGGCCAGCCAGACGGCCCGGCCCGCCCCCGCAGCCCCGCCCAGGTGGCGCAGCGCGACCAGCAGTCCCGCGAGCACGTCGTCACCGCTCGGTGTGAGCCCGGGACCCAGGCCGACCAGCTGCTCGGCGGCCACCACGCTCTTCAGCAGCGAGCCCTCGGCGCATCCCTGGGCCAGCAGGCCGGCCGCGCCGTTGCCCTCCAGCCCGGGACGCCTCGGCGACCGCTCGCACAGCTCCGCCATCGCGGGCAGCGAGCGGGCCAGCCGCGCGGCGTCCACGGCGCCGAGCGGCGGGGCCGGGTCCCACCAGCGGTGGGCCCGCAGGCTGAGCCGCCCGACGTCGATCGAGCCGTCGCCGACGGAGGCCTCGTCGCCCACCGCGACCTTCGGCATCGGGCCGGTGACCACCATGGCGTTGGGCAGGCGGGTGGCCTCCCCGGTCACCACCGCGATGACCTGCGGTTCCAGCTCGGTGCGTACCTCAAGGTAGACGCCGGAGGGGAAGGCCGCCAGCACCCGCGCCGGGCGGCGGGGCGCCTCCAGCATCCGGCGCAGGGTCGTGCTGGCCGCGCCGGTCCCGTGCGTCCGTACGTGTACGCCCTGCGCTCTCGGGCGCGTCTTGATGCTCATGAGCGCTCCTCGGCCGGCCCCGTGGGTGTGAAGGTGGTCTCTCCAGCGGTTCGCTCGCTCACGGACTCCCCCATCCATTGAGCCGACGGTAGAACGGGCGCGGACACAGGCCGTACGGAGAAAGATGCCAACAGTCTGCCCAAAGGTTGGCTCTTCCTGACAGACGGGTCCATCAGTCACAATCACCTCATGGAACCCCCCGTGCGCCCGGCGAGCACCGGAACGATCATCCATGGCGTCGCCGTCGGCGAGGTCCTCGGTGTCTCGACACTGGCGGGGGCCCGGCTGATCGCGGGGGAGCGGGGCCTGGACCGCGTCGTGCAGCGCCTCAACGTGATGGAGGTGCCCGACGTCCTGGCCTGGGTCAAGCCGCACGAGCTGCTGCTCACCACCGGATACCCGCTGCGCAACACCCCCCAGTCGCTCGGCAGGCTGGTGGCCGACCTCGACGAGCGCGGCCTGGCCGCGCTCGCCATCAAGCTCGGCCGCTATCTCGACGAGCTGCCCGAGGAGATGGTGGAGCAGGCCGACCGGCTGGGCTTCCCGCTCATCCAGCTTCCCGACGACGTCGGTTTCGACGACATCCTCAACCAGGTCCTGACCGACATCCTCAACCGCCAGGCCGCCGTGCTGGCCAGGGCCGAGGAGGCGCACCGGGCGCTGGTCCAGGTCGTGCTCGCCGGGGGCGGGCTGCGCGAGGTGACGGCCGAGGTCGCCGGGCTGCTGGGCGTGGGGGTGGCCGTGCTGGACGGGACGGGCCACGTGCTGGCCGCGGCCGGGCCCGTCGAGCACGTGGCCACGCTGCGCGAGGCCCCCGGGGCCGCCGGAACCTCCGAGGGGCGCCACACCTCGGTGCCGGTCGTGGCGGGTGGCCACCACCACGGCAGGATCGTCGCCTGCGGCCCGGTCGGGTCCATCGGCGACGGCGACGTCGGCATTCTGGAACGTGCCGCCACGGTCGCCGCGCTGGTGGTGACCCGGCAGGAGGCGGTCAACGCCGTCGAGAGCAAGTACCGCGCCGACTTCCTGCGCGACGTGCTCACCGGCAGGGCCGGGGGCTCCGAACGGGTCGCCTCCCGGGCCAGGGCCTTCGGCTGGGACCTGCAGCGCCCGGTCACCGTGCTGGTCGCCGAGCTCGACCCCGAGGGCGACGAGCGGGCCGCCCAGGACCGCCTGGTCACCTGCTGGACCGGTGCGATGCGCCGCCACGACGTGCGCGGCGCGGTGGCCGGGTTCTCCCACGAGGTCGTCACCGTCGTGGACGCGTCCGTCGACGCGGGCCGCCTGGCCAAGGACGCGGCGGCGGCCTTCGCCGAGTCCCTGCCCGCCACCTTCTCCACCGGCGCCAGCCGCACCGCCGTCGGGGCCGAGGCGCTGCCCGAGGCGTACGGCCAGGCGCTGAAGGCCGCGCGGGTGGGCCGCCAGCTCCACGGCAACGGCGCGGTCGCGCACTTCGACCAGCTCGGCGTCTACCGGCTGCTCTCCCTGGTCAACGACACCGCCGAGCTGCACGCCTTCGTCCGCGAGACCCTCGGGCCGCTCGCCTCGGACGACGACGCGGAGAACGCCGACCTGCGCCGTACGCTGCAGGTGCTGCTGGAGACCAACCTCAACGTGGCCGAGACGGCGCGCAGGCTGCACTTCCACTACAACACGCTGCGCTACCGGATCGGCAAGCTGGAGCGCATGCTCGGCGGCTTCACCGAGGACGCCCACCTGCGCCTGAACCTCACCCTCGCCCTGCACGTCCTGCGGATGCGCGGGATCTGAGGGCGGGATCCGGCGCCGGCCCGAAGCGGTGGCGGCGAGGAGCGGCCGCGTCCGGCGCGTACGCGGGATCTAAGCTGTTCGGCGTGAACGAGACCTTCGAGCTGGACACCGAATACATCCCGCTGTGCGACCTGCTCAAATACTGCGGCGTCACCGAGACGGGCGGCCAGGCCAAGCACTTCATCGCCGACGGCAACGTGCTGGTGGACGGCGAGGTCGAGCTCCGCAAGACCTGCAAGATCCGCGACGGGCAGGTGGTGACCGGCGACGGCTTCGAGATCCACGTGGTCGCGAAGTAGCGCGCCGTACGCGCTCCTCGCCGGGCCGGCGGGCGCGCCGTGCGTGATCCTCGCCGGGCCCGCGGGTACGCCGTACACGACTCTCACCGGGCGGGTAGGTGGGCCGTGCGCGAGGTGTCCACTGGTCGGCCGCTCAGATTTGGCAGATCATGACGATGTAAGGGCATGCTTTCCGTCCTAACGTGCCCGCAACAGCTGTAAGGGGATTCGCCGGAGGGAAGCCCGCGGGGTGGTCACCGACCGACGGCCCGGTGAAAGGTGGGGCTCGATGGTTGCAGGTTGGACGAAACACGGCGACGGCAAGACACTCGCCCCGGGAGAGGTGGTCAGACCCGACGAACGGCTCTCGTGGCCGCGCATGGTCGGGTTCGGGGCGCAGCACGTCGTCGCGATGTTCGGCGCGACCTTCGTCTTCCCCCTGGTGATGGGACTCGATCCCAACGTCGCCATCATGTTCTCGGGCGTCGGAACGATCATGTTCCTGCTCATCGTGAAGGGGAAGGTCCCCAGCTACCTCGGCACCAGCGCCTCGTTCGTGGGCGGCGTGCTCGCGATCCGGGCGCTCATGGGCGGTGACACGCCCGCCACCGACGCGATCGTCACCGGCGCCATCCTCGTCGCCGGATTCGTCCTCGCGCTCGTGGGCGTGGCCATCCACTTCCTCGGCGTGCAGATCATCAACCGCGTCTTCCCGCCGGTCGTCACCGGCGCCGTCGTGATGCTGATCGGCTTCGGCCTGGCGTACGTCGTCGCCGACATCTACTGGCCGCAGGACCAGTGGATCGCCCTGATCACGATGACCGTCACCTTCGTCATCATCGTGCTCTTCAAGGGCTTCATCGGCAGGATCGGCATCCTGCTCGGCCTGGTCATCGGCTTCGCGCTCTCCTGGGGGGCCGACAGGGTCTTCGGGAACATCACCGCCTTCAACGCGGGCACCGGCGCGGTCGACACGCATCCCAGGGTGAACTTCAGCGGCGTGGCGTCGGCCGACTGGATCGGCCTGCCGAGCATGCATTTCCCCGACTTCAAGTTCTCCGCCGTGCTGCTGGTCCTCCCGGCGGTGATCGCGCTGGTCGCCGAGAACGTCGGCCACGTCAAGGCCGTCGGCGAGATGACCGGGACCGACGTCGACCCGTACATGGGCCGGGCGGTCGCCGCGGACGGCGCCGCCACCGTCGTCGCCAGCGCCTTCGGCGGCTCCCCGACCACGACCTACGCCGAGAACATCGGCGTGATGGCCGCCACCCGCGTCTATTCGACGGCCGCCTACTACATCGCCGCCGTCATCGCGATCCTGTTCGGCCTCTGTCCCAAGTTCGGCGCGCTGGTCGCGGCCACGCCGGGCGGCGTGCTCGGCGGCATCACCGTCATCCTGTACGGCATGATCGGCCTGCTCGGCGCGAAGATCTGGGTCGAGAACCGGGTCGACTTCGCCGACCCCGTCAACCTTGTCCCGATCGGGGCCGGGATCATCCTCGCCATCGGCCCGGTCAAGCATATGATCAGCTCGGACTTCACGCTGGAGGGCATCGCCCTCGGCACCATCGTGGTGGTGGCCGGCTACCACCTGCTCCGGGTCATCGCCGGGCGCGGCGGCACCGGTGGCGGCGCCGGTCCGAAGGTGTCCGAGCCGCAACGAGAGGCCACCGGGTGAAGCCACCCCCGTTCGAATACCACGCCCCCCGCTCCCTCGGCGAGGCGCTCGGCGCCCTCGCCGGGGCCGGGGAGCACGGCAAGGTGCTCGCCGGGGGGCAGAGCCTGATCCCGCTGCTGAACATGCGGCTGGCCGCCCCGGCCCACCTGGTCGACATCAACCGGCTGCCGGAGCTGGCGTTCGTCGACGTCGCCCCGGAGGGCGTCCGGGTCGGCGCCCTGGCCAGGCACGCCCAGGTGGAACGGCACGAGCGGGTCGCCGCCGCCCAGCCGCTGCTGCGCCAGGCGCTCCGGCTGGTGGCCCACCCGGTGATCCGCAACCGGGGGACCGTGGTCGGCAGCCTGGCCCACGCCGACCCCGCCGCCGAGCTGCCCGCCGTCCTCATCCTGCTGAGGGGCTCGGTACGGCTGGCACGGCCCGGCGCCGTCAGGGACGTCGACGCGGGGGACTTCTTCATCGGCCCGCTGGAGTCGGCCCTCGCCCCGGGCGAGCTGGCCGTCTCCGCGTTCTTCCCCGCGCCGCCCCCGCGCTCGGGCACCGCGTTCCGCGAGGTCGCCCGGCGGCACGGCGACTACGCCCTGGCCGGGATCGCGGCGCTGGTCGTCCTGGACGACGACCTGAGGATCACCTCGGCCGCGGTGGCGTGCGTGAGCCTCGCCCTCGTCCCGCTGCTCGTCGACGTCACCGAGGCCGTCGGGCACCGCCCGGCCGCCTCGGCCGACTGGGACGCGGCGGCCCGGCTCGTACGGGAACGGGTCGATCCCGAGACCGACATCCACGCGACCGCCGCCTACCGGCGGCACCTCGCCGGAGTCCTCACCGAGCAGGCACTCCGTGACGCCGCCAGGGAGGCCGCGGATGCATGAGATCACGCTGACCGTCAACGGGGTGCTGCGGCAGGCGGAGGTCCCCGCGCGGCGGCTGCTGTCCGACTGCCTGCGGCACGACCTCGGCCTGACCGGCACGCACGTCGGGTGCGAGCACGGGGTCTGCGGGTGCTGCACGGTGCTGCTGGACGGCGAGCCCGTCCGCTCCTGCCTGACGTTCGCGGTCACCGTGGACGGGCGCGACATCACCACCGTCGAGGGACTCGCCGACGGGGACGGCACGCTCTCGCCGGTGCAGCGGGCCTTCGCCGAGTGCCACGGCCTGCAGTGCGGCTTCTGCACCCCCGGCTTCCTGTGCACGGTGACCGCGCTGCTGCGCGACAACCCGGCGCCGACCGACGAGGAGGTGCTGGAGGGCATCTCCGGCAACCTGTGCCGGTGCACGGGGTACCAGAACATCGTCAAGTCCGTCCACCGCGCGGCCGAGATCATGGCGGAGGAGCCGTGAGCGGGTACGGCGGGTACAGCGGGTACGGAGTGTCCGTAAATGCGTGTGGCGAATCCCCGGGTGGGCCAGGGGGATTCGCGGGCGGGCTCAAGGAGTTTTCTGGCGGTCGGGGCAGGAGACACTTCCCGACGAGCCGGCAGGTGAGGCGACCATGACCACGAAACTGTTCGGCGAGCCGGTCGTCCGGCGCGAGGACCCCCGGCTGCTGACCGGGCAGGGCCGCTACGTCGACGACCTGGGAGCCGGGGCGCTGGAGGCGGCGTTCGTCCGGTCCCCGCACGCCCACGCCCGCATCCGCGACATCGACGTCTCGGCCGCCGTCGAGGTCGACGGGCTGGTGGCGATCTACACCTGGGAGGACCTGCCCGGCGCGCTCGCCCAGCCGCTGCCGCTGCTCATCCCGCACCCGGCGCTCACCCACGGCCGCACCGCGTACCCGCTGGCCCGCGAGATCGTCAGGCACGTCGGTGAGCCCGTCGTGATGGTCGTCGCCCGCGACCGCTACCTCGCCGAGGACGCCTGCGCGCTCATCCAGGTCGACTACGAGATCCTCAAGCCGGTGGTCGGCGTGGAGGAGGCCGCGCAGTCCGCCCAGCTCGTCCACGACGGCGTGCCGGGCAACGTCGGCGCGCACCTCGTCCAGGAGGTGCCCTCGGCCGCAGGGCTCGGCGCGCGCGAGGCGATCGACGCCGCGCCGCACACGCTGTCCTTCCGGCTCGACATCGAGCGCAGCGCGTCCATGCCGCTGGAGGGACGCGGCGTGCACGCCCGCTGGGACGCCGACGACCGGTCCCTGCGCGTCCACTCCAGCACCCAGACCTCCACCAGCGTCCGCATGGCCATCGCGGCCAAGCTCGGCCTGCCGCTGCCGAAGGTCGAGGTGATCGCCCCCGACGTGGGCGGCGGGTTCGGCGTGAAGATCGTCCACCCGTGGCCGGAGGAGATCCTGGTCCCGTGGGCGGCGATGACGCTCGGCCACGAGGTCAAGTGGACCGAGGACCGGCGCGAGCACTTCGTCTCCTCCGCGCACGAGCGGGCCCAGGTGCAGTCGGTCCGGGTCGGCTTCGACGACGAGGGCCGGGTGCTCGGCCTGGACGTCGAGATCCTGCACGACCACGGCGCCTACACGCCGTACGGGATCATCGTGCCGATCATCACCTCCACCCAGCTGCTCGGCCCGTACCGGATCGGCGCCTACCGGGTCGAGTTCTCCTCGATCTACACCAACACCGTGCAGGTCACCCCGTACCGCGGGGCGGGCCGCCCCCAGGGGGTCTTCTGCATGGAGCGCACCATGGACCACATCGCCGAGTATCTGGGAGCCGACCGCACGGAGGTGCGCGCGGCCAACTTCATCCAGCCCGACGAGTTCCCCTACGACCAGGGCCTGATCTTCCAGGACGGCCGCCCGCTGATCTACGACAGCGGCGACTACCCCGAGTCGCTGCGGATGCTCAAGGAGCTGATCGGCTGGGACGGCTTCCCGGCACTGAAGGCCCGCGCCGCCGAGGAGGGCCGCACGATCGGGATCGGCGTCGGCTGCTACGTCGAGGGCACCGGCGTCGGCCCGTACGAGGGCGGGCACGTCCAGATCACCTCCGACGGCCGGGTGCACGTCTCCACCGGCCTCACCTCCCAGGGCCAGGGCCACGAGACGGTGTTCGCGCAGATCGCCGCGTCCGAGCTGGGCGTGCCGATGGAGCGGGTTTCGGTCGTCACCGGCGACACCCGCAGGTTCGGCTACGCGGTCGGCACGTTCGCCTCGCGCGCCGCGGTGATGAGCGGCAACGCGATCGCGCTGGCCTGCAGGAAGGTGCGGGAGAAGGCGCTGCGGATCGCCGCCGACGCGCTGGAGGCCGACCCGCGCGACCTGGAGATCGTCGACGGGGAGGTGCGGGTGGCGGGCACCCCCGGCGCCTCGATCCCGCTGGCGACCGTGGCGGTGCTGTCCAACCCGCTGCGCTACGCCTTCGACGAGGAGGCCGCGAGGGCCACCCAGTTCGCGGGCGCCGCGGCCTACGACCGGCCGCCGGTGGCGGAGGGGGAGGAGCCCGGGCTGGAGGGCCGCGACTACTACTCGCCGATCCGCTCGACCTTCGCCTCCGGCATGCACGCGGCCATCGTCGAGACCGACCCGCTGACCGCCGAGATCCGCATCCTTCGTTACGCCGTCGTCCACGACTGCGGCAGGCTGATCAACCCGATGATCGTCGAGGGCCAGATCCACGGCGGGGTCGCCCAGGGCGTCGGCGGGGCCCTGTACGAGAAGATGGTCTACGACGGCCACGGCCAGCTGCTGAACGCCTCCTTCATGGACTTCCTGATGCCGTACGCCACCGAGGTGCCCTTCATCGAGACCGCCCACCTGGAGACGCCGTCCCCGCTGAATCCGCTGGGCATCAAGGGCGCGGGGGAGGCGGGGGTCATCCCGGTCTCGGCGGTGATCGCCTCGGCGATCGAGGACGCGGAGGGGATCCGGATCGACAGGATGCCGATCTCCCCGTCGGAGTTGTTCGAGCTGCGCCGCGCCGCGACGGGCTGACCTTCGGCGTCGTCAGAGCTCCCGGGGCCGAGTTCTTGCGGCCGGACTCCTGAAGTTCAGCACCGCCCTCCCCTGCCAGGTGGAGGAACGGCGTACTTGTCATACCCCTCGGAGTAGGGGGACCGGGCGGCCGGCGGGCAGATCAGCCGTGACAGATCGCTGTCGGCCGGGACCGCGACGCCACCCCACAGGCGTACGGTGCCGTCACCGCCGGCGCTGGCCAGCGTCCCTCCGGCAGGGCTGAAGGCCAGGCCGCCGACGAACGGCAGTCCGTTGGAGGAGGCGGTGTGCCCGGTGAGGGGGTCGCCCAGCTGCCGGTGGGTGGTGGTGTCCCACAGACGGATGGTGCCGTCGGCTCCCCCGGTCGCGAGACTGCGCCCGTCGGGGCCGAAGGCCACGCTGTTGATGGGGTCGACCACCTGGTTGCGGGTGTCCCGGTGCCCGGCGAGGGGATTGCCGCGCTCCTGCCCGGTGGAGAGATCCCACAGGCGCACCACGCTCTCGTCGGGGTCGGCGATGGCGAGGGTACGCGTGTCGGCGCTCAGGGCAAGGATGCTGACCGAGCCCTCGCGACGCGGCGGGAGAACCGCGACGCCACTGCGGCCGGCGGTGTTCCACCGGCGGACGCTTCCGTCGCCCCCCACGCTGGCGAGGCCGCGCCCGTCTCGGGTGAACGCCACCTCAATGACGTGGCCGCCGTGCCCGGTCAACGGGGCGCCGAGCGGGCGACGGGTGGCGACGTCCCACAGGTGTACGGTGCCCTCGTCCCCGGCACTGGCCAGGGTTCGTCCGTCCGGGCTGAAGGCGACGGTCCGGACTCTGTCCCGGTGGCCGGTGAGGATCGCGACTTCGCGGTGCGTCGCGATGTCCCACAGCCGTACGGTGCCGTCGTTTCCGGCACTGGCCAGGGTGCGTCCGTCCGGGCTGAAGGCCAGCCGGAGAACGTGCTCTTTGTGGCCGGTGAGGGGCTCGCCGAGACGCTGGTGGGAGGCTACGTCCCAGATGTGCACGATGCCGTCGCTTCCCGCGCCGGCCAGGGTGCTTCCGTCCGGGCTGAATGCGACGGTCCAGGCGAACTCGGCGGCGGTGTCGAAGGGGCCGCCGAGTTGGCGGTGCGCGGTGACATCCCAGAGACGGACGGTTCCCTCGAATCCGGCACTCACTAGAGTGCGTCCGTCCGGGCTGTAGGCCAGCCCGATGACGGTGTTCTTGTGCCCGGTGAGCGGGGCACCGAGCCGGCGGTGAGTGGAGACATCCCACAGGCGTACGGTGCCGTCGTTTCCCGCCGTGGCCAAAGTGCGTCCGTCGGGGCTGAATAGCACGCCGTTGACGGGGTTGAACGCGGAACCGATGGCGTCCGTGTGGCCGGTGAGCGGGGTGCCGAGCGGGCGACGGGTGGCGACGTCCCACAGCCGTACGGCCTCGTCGGCGGCCGTGGTGGCCAATGTCCTCCCGTCCGGGCTGAAGGCGACGCCGCCGATGGCGTCCGTGTGGCCGGTCAGCGGGGTTGCGGACGGACGATGGGTGGCGACGTCCCACAGCCGTAGGGTCTTGTCGTCTCCGGCACTGGCGAGGGTGTGCCCGTCCGGGCTGTAGGCGATCGCGTAGACGGGACCCTGGTGTCCGGTGAGGGGCGCACCGAGCTGCCGATGGGCGGATATATCCCATAAACGTATGGTTTTGTCGTTTCCTGCGCTCGCGAGCGTGTTGCCATCCGGGCTGAAGGCCACCGTCCAGACGAATGCGCTGTGGCCGGTGAGGGGAGCACCGATGGAGCGATGAGTGGCGACGTCCCACAACCGTACGGTGCCGTCCAGGCCGGCGCTGGCGAGCGTGCGTCCGTCCGGGCTGAAGGCGACGGAAGGGACGATCTCCTGATGGCCGGTGAACGGGGCGCCGATGGGACGGTGGGTGGCGACGTCCCACAGCCGTATGGTGCCATCGGTTTCCGAGACGGCCAGGGTCTTTCCGTCCGGGCTGTAGGCCACGGCCCACGCGGAGCCCTCGCCCACGGTGATGACGCCTCGTCCGGCGCCGGCGAGGATGTCGAGCACGCTGTAACGCGCCTCGGGCGTACGGGCGATGCGCCAGGCGTTGGCGGCCAGCGCGGCGGACTGTACCGGATCGGCGGCCGCGATGTACTCGCTCTGTAGCGCCTGCTCTCGTGACGTGGCCTCCTGGCTTCGAGCCTCGGCGAGATGCTGCTGGGTCCTGGCGTCGTTCGCGGCGAGGACGGCCGCCCCGGCGCCTCCCAGCGAGGCGATCAACAGGGCGATGAGGGTCACCAGGGTCACCCGGCGGCGCTGTCTGACCCGTTTCGCGGCCGCGTCACTGCTGGTCAGGAAGTCGGCGACGACCTCGTTCAGAAAGGGGTGGCTGGTCGGGCCGGAGCGCCAGCGCTCGCGGGTCCGGTCGATGGCCTCCAGCCGGGCGCCGGTGTAGAGATAGCCGGGATCGCGTCGCTGGCGGTCCCAGCGCGCGGCGTCCTCGGAGAGTTGCTGGCCCACGAGCAGGTCGGCGCGGTCGGCGTCGATCCAGGCGCGCAGCTGAGGCCAGGCGCGGATGAGGGCCTCGTGAACGATGTGGGCCCGATCCTGATCCACGGTGATCAGCCGGGCCCGGGTGAAGGCGTCGAGGACGACCCGGGCTTGATCGTGTTCCGGGCCGTCGGCCGCGGGGAGCAGTTCCAGCAGGGGGACCGTCCGGCGGGTGTCGTCGGTGGCCTCGCCAAGCCGGACGAGGCGCAGGAACATGCGGCGTGCGGCGTCCCTGGCCGAGGAATCGGGAGGTTCCGGCCCGCTTGGCGGCCGCTTCGCACTGTGGGACGGCGCGATGCCGGACGACTGCGGTGACCGGGGCACGGTGGTGGGAGGGTCTGGTGAGCGGAGGGAGTTCAGGGTCTCGTCGGCGGTGCGGGCCAGCGCCTGGGTGATTCCGCCGGTCGCGCGGTAGGCCGCCAGGGTGAGGACGCCGTTCTCGCGGCGTTGCCAGGTGGCCAGCAGCGCATGGGACAGCAACGGCAGCGGGGTACTGTCGGTGCTGTCGCCGAGGTCGTCCAGCAGTTGTTCCACCAGACCCTCATCGAGGGTGAGACCGGCCAGCCGGGCCGGTTCCTCGATCACATCGCGCAACTGGTCGCGGGTCAGCGGCGGAACGACGACCGCATGCTCCAACCCGTCCACGAGTTCGGGGTATGCGGTGCAATGGCCGAAGAAGTCGGCGCGCACACCGATCACCACGGGCATCCTGCGGGAGATCGCGACGAGTGCCCTGATGAACGATGCGCGGCGAGACTCGTCCTCGCAGAGGGTGAACACCTCCTCGAACTGGTCAACGAGGAGAACGGTGTCTTCGGGAAGCGCGTCCCCCAGGCGGTCGGGGTCAGGTGGCGTCGCGGGCCGCTGCTCTCGTCCAGCTGTCGTGCCGTCCGTGAGATCGGGGCCGGGCCGGTAGTCTCCGGCCAGATCGGTCACGCTTTGGAGAAGACCGTTGAGGGGATCGGCGCCAGGGGTGAGCAGCAGGCAACGTTCGGGGCCCAGCGCCGCGATCAGCCCGGCCTGCAGGACGGAGGACTTGCCTGAACCGGAGGGACCGGTGACGACGAGCGGTGCGTCTCGCTCGGAGATCACCCGATCGGCAAGGGTGTGAGTGAGTGCTGCACGGCCGAAGAAGAAGGCCGTGTCCTCGGCACGGTAGGCGCGCAGACCTTGGTAGGGGCTGTGCCGCCCGTCATCGGGCAGTGCCGCAGGGAGGCGGTGACCGGCCGGGGTACGGTACGCGGCGTTGACCACGATCGGACGGCCACCGTGGTCGGCGGCCTGGCGACGGGGAACGGGCAGACCGCGTTCGCGCAGGCCACGGGTGAGGCAGCGATGCACGTCGTCAAGGCCGAGTAGGTACGGTCCGGTCGGGTCACCTTCGGTGAGCAGGTGGATGAGCGCGCCGGTGAAAGCGGTGTGGGAATCCCCGGGCAGCGCCCAGGCCGCCTCGTCACGGCTGGTGGAGGTCAGCAGATAGGTGTCCGGCCAGCCGGTGGCGCGTCCGGCCCAGCAGCAGTCCAGGATCACCACGCTCAGCCGGGCCCTGCTCCCTGACAACAGGTCGGCGACTTCCGCGTACGGCAGCGCCTGGTTCCTGACCGGGCCTCGGGTGAGGTCCACCGTGGCCTGGGTGGCGAGATACAGGCGGTTGTCGGGACCGATGAGACCGTGCCCGACATATACGAAGACCAGTACGTCGGTGGCCTGCCGGGACAGGGCGTCGATCGCCGTCGCCAGCCGGGCGGGGTCGTCCGGGTTCACCAGGAGCGTCAGCTGCTCGGGAGCCAGATCGGTGCGCTCGACCAGGGCGGTGGCCAGGTCGGTCGCGGCGGAGACCGCCTGGGGCACGTCGCCGATCCTCGCCCCCGCGACGTGCCGGCCCGAGCCGACGACCAGCACGCGAACGCCGGATCCGGACAGCAGGAGCCTCGGCGCGGCCTCAGCCACCGCCCGTCTCCTCCTCGGACGGGAAGGGATCCGCCTCCTCCTCGGAGGGGGAGGGAGCCGTTTCCTCCTCGGGCGGGGAGGGGTCTGCCGCGGCCCCTGCCGACCCCGATGCCGGCAACAGCGGGGGGTGGGTGTTGAGGACGGTTTCGAGCTGGGTCCTCAGCTCCTGTACCTGCGCGGCGTTCATGGTCTTCACCCGGTTGGCGGTGACCTCCATCTCGATGTCGGTGGCGCTCCTTCGGATCCTGACCTTGACGTCGCTGGTCCGGTAGCGCAGCCAGGCGATGAGAACGCCGGCGAGCGTGGCCACCACCTCAGGCGCGTCGGCCACGATCTGGACGGCCTCCGCGACGGGCCCGAGCGTGCCTTCTGCCGGCGGGCTTTCGACGAGGTCGACCCAGCGGCGCAGCTCTGGATCCTCCCGCAGCCAGATGTACACGTCCCGCACCTCACTCGGCACGTCCACCGACACGAGCGCGACATCCTCCACGCCGTCTTCCACGCCGCACCTCTCCCATTCGTGGTCCGGAGCGGGTCGGGTGACCGCCGGTGACGGTGATCGCCTTTCCTGCCCGGCAGGAGACCCACTCCGGATATCGCTTCCGGCCTGCCCTTCGCTACCTGTCACAGCTGACGAAACCCGTGAAGTGCGGAGCTGTGCCTGGATCACCTCGCGGTTCGTCGGCCGGCCGCCGTTCATGAGAGGACGGTCTACGACGGCCACGCCGGCCGAGGCCGTCTTCCCGAACTCCGCGGGATCATCCGGCCGGGCGGCCGTGGTCCCGGGCGGTGCCGACCCGGGCGGGCGGGGAGCCGCTCCGGGTCATGCGTCGTCGGCCGGGAGGTGCCGCTCACTCCAGCGCGACAAGGGCTGAAGGGCGGAGATCAGCTCTTCGCCGTCGGGCGTGAGGGCGTACGTGATCTGGACCGGCATGCTGGGGATCACCGTGCGTTCGATGAGCCCACGGGCCTGGAGTTGCTTGAGCCGCAGCGTGAGCTGTGGATCCGAGACGCCCGGCACCAGGGCGCGGTACTCCTTGAACCGGCGGGCGCCGCGGACCGCGGCGAGCAGGATCGGCCCGGTCCAGCGGGTCCCGATGATGTCGATCGCGCGCAGGATGCGGTGGCAGTGCTCCTCGTTGATCGGAGTGCTGGGCGGCGTAGTCACTTTCTAAATGTAAGTAACTTTGGTGCCTTTTGCCAACCCGGATCGGCGGATGGATGCTTCTGGTGAACGAAGAAAGGGAGGGGCGTCATGACCACGCGAACCGCGCCGGCGAGCCGGAAGGTGGACCGGGTTATCGACAAGGTGGACATCGGGGCGACCGCGACGTCCGATCACAGCGCGATGATCATCGCACCGGGCGACAACGCCTGGACCGATCCGTTCCTGGTGATGGGGGAGGAACTGGTCAACCAGCCGGGGTTCGACTGGCACCCGCACCGCGGGATGGAGACCGTGACCCTGATCCTGGACGGGGCCCTCGAGCACGGCGACAGCATGGGGAACGCCGGTGTGCTCGGGGCGGGGGACGTGCAGTGGATGACCGCGGGGCGGGGCATCATCCACCGTGAGGTCGCCGCCCGCTCCGAGCGGGCCCATGTGATCCAGCTGTGGGTCAACCTGCCGTCGGATCGGAAGCTGGTACCCACCCGCTACCAGGACCTGCGGGCCGGCATGCACGCCGTGCACACCGAGGACGGCGTGCTGGTCCAGCTGATCTCGGGGGAGACCGGGGCGGCGCGCGGGCCGGCGCTCAACCACTGGCCGATCCTGGGCATGATGATCACGCTCGACCCGAGGACCGAGTACCGGCAGCTGCTCGACGGGGACCAGCGCGCGTTCGCGTACGTGCTCTCGGGCCGGCTGACGGTCGCCGGCCGGACCGTGCACGCCGGGCAGATCGCCTGGTCCGACCCTGTGTCCCGGCAGGGCGAGGCGACCACGCTGACCCTGGCCACCGGCGACGGTGACGAGCAGACCAGGGTGATGCTGTTCGCCGGGCGGCCCATCGGCGAGTCCGTGTACGCCAGCGGCCCCTTCGTGATGAACACGCGCGCCGAGATCGAACAGGCCTACCGCGACTTCCACTCCGGCAGGTTCGGCAAGATCCCCCGGCACACCCGCCTGCCCGCCGGTGCGTAGCCGGCCAAGGTCGCCGCGTGTCGAACACGTTCGTGCGGGAGTACTTCGGCCAGGCGGTCGGGCTCCTGGAAGGGCGAGCCGAAGCCGGCCCGGCCGAGGCGAAGGTCCCGTCGCTGGCCGTCATCGGCGGGGTCGCCGAGCCGTCCGCGTAGAGCGCGATCTCGCCCGTATCGCCACCGCGCTCAATGCCTTCCGGCGCAGGCCCCCGGCGTTCTCCTGACGCGAGGAGCGTCCCGGGAGGTCACGCGCGGAGGCTGTGGAGGCTGCGGCCCTCCGGCAGGGTCAGTCCCAGCCGAATGTGGCTGTCGGCGGTCTCCACGATCGTCCCGGTGACGTCGCGGGGCTCCCAGCCCAGCACCGAACGGGCCTTGTCGTTGCTGATGACGGGGATCTGACCCCCCAGGCCGGCGGCGTCCCGAAGGGACGGATCGGTCTTCGCGGCCTCGCGCACCTGCTCGACCGTCAGCTCGGCGGACGGCAGCAGGTCCGCGGCGGCGGGGAAGTGCTCACGCAGGATCCGGGCGATGTCGAAGAAACTGATCGACGGTCCGCTGACCCCGATGAAGCGCTCGCCCGCCGCCTTCGGGTGCAGCATGGCCCGCAGATGCAGGTCCGCGACGTCCCGTACGTCGACGACGCCGAAGTACATGATCGGCACCACGGGCATCCGCCCGGTCAGCATGGCCTTGACCAGGCCGGCCGACGCGGACGGACGGTCGCTCAGCACCGGGCCGAAGATGCCCGTGGGGTTGACGACCGTGAGCTCGATGCCGCCGTGGGTGCGGACGAAGTCCCAGGCCGCACGCTCGGCGAGGACCTTCGACCTGTGGTAGGCGGGCAGGCCGTCGGTGTCCGGGTCGGTCCAGTCCTCCTCCGAGTAGCGGCCGCCGGGCTTCACCGTGTAACCGACCGCCGCGTAGGAGGAGGTCATCACCACGCGCGGCACGCCCGCGGCACGGGCGGCGGCGATGACCCGCAGCGCGCCGTCGCGCGCCGGGAGGATGAGCTCGGCCTCCGTCTCCGGAGGGGTGAACGGGAAGGGCGACGCCAGGTGCAGCACGTGGCCGACCCCGTCCACGGCGTCGGCCCAGCCCTTGTCGCCAGAGAGGTTCGCCACGGCGAACTCCAGGCGGCCGGCCGGATCGACCCCGGCCCGGCGGAGCTGGTCCAGCACCTCGGCCCGCTGCCCGGGCTCCCGGACCGTCACGCGGGTCCGGTATCCCTCGCGTAGCAGGCGGGCGACCGTGTGGCCGCCGACGTAGCCGGTGCCACCGGTGACCAGCACCGTCTCGTTCGCGGGGGTGGTGAGATCTTCTGCGCTCATCGTGATCGGTCCTTCAGTGGATGAATTCTGCCAGCACGCGCGTGATCTCGTTGATCGCGCGCTTCTCGGCGGCGGCGTCCCCGCGAGCGCGGGCGTCCCACATGTCTGCTTTCTGTCGCAGATATGTCAGGCGCAGTCGCAGCTGCTCGATGTCGGCGGCCAGCTTCTCCGCCTGCGCGGCGAACAGGTCCCGCTGGTCGGCCGCCGCGGCGTTCCCCCGGGTGAGCAGGTCCAGGTAGCGGCGCATCCCGCTGACCGTCATCCCCGACGAACGCAGACAGGAGAGCGCCTCGACGCGGTCCGCGGTCGCCGCCTCGTACCGGCGATGACCGCTGGACTCGTCCCTGGCGACCGCTCCCAGCAGGCCGATCTTCTCGTAGTAGCGCAGCGTGGGCTCGCTGAAACCCGATCGTCGCGCCATCTCCTGGATGGTCAGACCCGCTGCTCGCTCTCTGGACGCCGTTGCCATGAAGGGAGCCTCCGACACTTGAAGCGCTTGAAGTCAAACCTCCTGCCGACGATATGACGCGGATCACCGTGATCATGAGGGGGGCGGAGGTCCGGGGCGCCGGGCGCGGCCGGCCTCGCCGCGGGGGTGGCGGTGGAGGCCGGGCCTCCGGGATCGGCTCGCTCGGAGTCTCCGGCCGGTACGCGCTACGGGTTCCCGCGGGGGAACAGCCTGTCCAGGTGATAGTCCACCGCCGCCACGACGGCCTCCGGGGTGTAGTGGCCGATCAGGGCCGGGTTGACGAGGCCCTGGACGAGGGCGAACAGGATCGTCGCCTCGCGCTCGGGGTCGAGGTTCGCCGGGACCTGACCGTCGCCCTGGGCGATCCTGATCTGTTCGGCGTAGAACCCGATGACGTGGGGAAGGGCGGCCCGCAGGAGGTCCGCGAGGTCGACGGCCACGACCGACCGGGCCAGGTAGGCCAGTGCGATGCGGGCCTCGGTACGGCGCTCGTCGTCCAGCGGCAGCAACTCCAGGACCGCGGCGCGTACGAGCTCTCGCGGTGAGTCCCGGTTCCGGGCGGTGGCGATCCGCAGGCCGACGCGCGCGTTCAGGTGCTCGAGCGCGAACATCAGCATCTCGTCCTTGGTCGCGAAGTAGTGCTGGACCATCCCCATGGACACGCCCGCCTCCGCCGCCACCTCCCGCAGGCTGACGGCGTCCAGCCCGTCCCTGTCGATGACCCGGTGGAGGGCCTCGGCGATGTGGCGCCGCCGCACCTCGTGATCCACCTTCTTCGGCATCCGTTTTTCCCATGCGGTCGTATTGAATGCGGCGTCTCTTCTTTTTACAATGCGAGTGCATTGTATTGTGTCGCCCGAGAGGACATGCCCATGCCCATCTTTACCGCACGTAGTGCCGGTGCCCCGCCGGGCGCGGAAGGCCCGCCCGCATGCGAGTGCTGATCATCGGGATCGGCACCCGGGGCGACGTCGCCCCTTACACCGGGCTGGGCGCCCGGCTCCGTGCCGCCGGGCACGAGGTGGCGATAGCGGCCCATGAGCCCTACGCCGAGATGGTGCGGGCATGCGGGCTGGAGTTCCGGCCGATCCCCGGCGACCCGCTCCCCCTTCTTCCCGCGGGCAAGGGGGGTCTTCCCGCGGGCGGGGGGCGCGAGCGGACGTCCATGGCCGCCAGGGTCGGGATGTTCGCCGAGTACGAGCGCCAGACGGGCGACGGGATCGTGGCCGCGGCCGAACGCGGCGCCGACGTGTTACTCCTCAACGTTCCCGCTTCGGCCGGAATCCACGTGGCCGAGGCCATGGGGGTCCCGAGCATGGGGGTGTATCTCCAGCCCGTCGACCCGACCGGCGACTTCTCCCCGGTCCTGGGCGCGTTCACCCGTTCGCTGGGCCGATGGGGCAACCGCACGGCGTCCCGGCTGGCGTTCACCACGCCCTCGCCGGTTTATCTGGGAGCCAGGAGGCTGCGTGCCCGCCTGGGGCTTCCCGGCGCCACCGCCGCCGCGACGTACCGTCGTCGCGAGTCCACCCGCTGGCCGGTCTTCCACGGCTTCAGCCCGAGCGTGCTGCCGCGCCCGGCCGACTGGAGGGAGGGGCTCGAGGTGGCCGGATACTGGTGGCCGGAGGATCCGCCAGGCTGGCGACCGCCCGCGAAGCTGGCCGATTTCCTGGACGCGGGGCCGCCGCCGGTCTTCGTCGGGTTCGGCAGCATGGGCTCCGGCCCTCTCGCGCGGGCGGGCGAGGCGGCCGTGACCGCGTTGCGGCGGGCCGGGCTGCGCGGGGTGCTGCAGACCGGCGCGGCCGGCCCGGACCTCGGCGGTGACGACGTGTTCCATGTCGGAGACGTGCCACATTCCTGGCTGTTCCCCCGGATGGCCGCGCTGGCGCACCACGCCGGTTGCGGGACCACGGCGGCCGGGCTGCGCGCCGGGGTGCCCGCCGTCGGGATACCGGCGATGACCGACCAGCGGCTGTGGGCCTCACGTCTCGCGGCACTCGGCGTGGGACCGGCCGCGATCCCCCTCGGGCGCCTGTCGGCCGATCGGCTCGCGGCCGCACTCGACGCCGCGCTGTCGGAGCGGTCCTATCGCGACAGGGCCGGGATCCTCGCCGGACGGATCGAGGCCGAGGACGGCGCCGGAGCCGTCGTCGAGGCGGTGGGCAGGATCGGCGGCTGATCCGGTGGGGCGGTGGCGGCGTACGGCGGCAACAGGCGGGGCCCGCGCCGCGGCGGATCCCTCCGGGGCCGGTGAGCGGTCGCTTACGGAGGGTCGCCGGATCGTCACCATCCGGGATATGACACCGTGGATGTGTATCCCGTGAACCGCACGCGCCGCCTTCACCACAGGGGACGCCGGGACGAAGAGGAGCGATCATGTCAAAGCCGCCGCTTCCCGAGGAAGCAGTCGCCATGCTGAGGAAGCCGAACCACGCCGTCATCACCACGCTTCAGCCCGACGGCCAGCCCGTGTCCACGGCCACCTGGTATCTCTGGGACGACGGCCGGATCCTGGTCAACATGGACGGGGGCCGCAAGCGGCTGGAGCACCTGCGCGAGGATCCCCGGGTCTCCCTCACCGTGCTCGACGAGAAGGACTGGTACACCCACGTCAGCATCGTCGGGCACATCGCCGAGATGCGCGACGACGGGGATCTGACCGACATCGACCGGCTGGCCCGCCAGTACCTCGGCAAGGAGTATCCGGACCGGGGCCGCAGCCGGGTCAGCGCCTGGATCGAGATCGAGTCCTGGCACGGCTGGGGCGCGCACAAGGACAGCAACCAGCCCGGCTGACGACCGCTGTTCGCGAATCCGGCGCCGGTGCGCGGTGGGCCCGGGTGGGCGGCCCCGACCGCCGCCCTCGTAGCCTGGGGAACCGGTGGATGCCGGGCCGTTCGCCGCGCCCTGTGGCGGCGATCCGCGCGAGAACGGCCGAGATCACGGTGAGTGACCTGAGCCCGCGCGTGCCTCGGCCGCCCGGCCGCATCGAGTACACGCCGCTCGCCCCCATTCGAAGAACGTTCACGATTTGGACGATCGGTCACCGGCCCGATGTGGCTGCCGGGACACAGTGCCTTCCTAGCTTGATCGGGCAAGTCACTGTTTTGGAGGACCTATGATCGTTTCAACTCGCCTCGGTGCCATGGTGGCCGCCGCCATCGCCATGGTCGCCGCATCCAGCCTCCTGCCGTCTGCCGCCTTCGGGCAGGAGAGAGCTCAGGCCGATGGATCGGCAGGCTCGTCCCAGGCGGGCAAGACCAGGATGAACCAGATCCAGTTCATGGGCGCCCACAACGCCTATCACCGGGAGATGCAGGGCACCGAGCTGGCAGAGTCGATCAAGATCGACCCCGGCTACCCCTCCTGGGGTCTCTACTCGCACGCGTCCATCCCCGATCTGCTCGGCCGGCAGAACGTTCGCGGTCTGGAGCTGGACCTGTTGCCCGACCCGGAGGGCGGGCTCTACCGGCATCCGCTCGCGCGCAAGCAGGCCGGCCTGGGACCGATCGACGATCCGGCGATGGCGAAGCCGGGCATGAAGGTGCTTCACGTCGCCGACCAGGACTACAACACGACCTGCCGGACGTTCGTCGACTGCCTGCAGCAGGTACGGACATGGTCGCGGGCCAACCCCGGACACGTGCCGATCGTCCTGCAGCTGGAACTGAAGCAGACCGACGACCGCTGGGAGCGTCTGGGCGGCGCGGTCAGCCCGCCGTGGGACGCGGCCCTGCTGGACGGCGTCGATCGTGAGGTCCGTTCCGTTTTCTCCGACGCCGAGTTGATCACCGCCGATGACCTGCGCCGGCCCGGCCTCACGCTTGAACAGTCGATTTTGAAGCACGGCTGGCCCACCCTCGATTCGGCGCGGGGAAAGGTGATGCTCTTCTTCGACAACGGCGGACCGGGCACGATCCGCGACATGTATCTCGACGGGCACCCCAACCTTGAGGGCCGGGCGGTCTTCACCCGGGGGAATCCCGGTGACCCGGACGCGGCGATCACGATGGTGAACGACCCGCGAGGCGCGAACACCGCGATGATCCAGGACCTGGTGAAGCGCGGCTACATGGTGCGCACGCGGTCGGACGAGCCGCTGAGCACGGTGAAGAACAAGGAGTTCAGCCGGGTGGAGATCGCGCTGGCCAGTGGGTCGCAGCTGGTGACGACGGACTTCCCGACGGTGGGCATGGCCGCGCGGTACGACAGCGATTTCGTGGCGGAACTCCCCGGCGGGGGCGCGGTGCGTTGCAACCCGGTGTTCTCGCGCCGCGACTGCCGCGAGAACAGGCTGGAGACCGTGGGCGGAGCCGCTTCGGCCCGGTAGGCACGTCAGGGCCCGGCGCGGCAGAGGTGCTCCGCCCCGGCCCCGTGGTGGAGCGCCTCGGGGCCGGGGCGGGGTCGCGGCGGCACGCCCGGCCCCGCCGGTTCCTTCCGCGCGGCCCCGTGGTCTCGGGAAACGCCGGGCGGGACGCCGCTCAGCTCGCAGGGCCGGCGTTTCTCGCGACGTAGACGGTGTTGGCCGACTCGCCGCCCCGCAGCGGGTTGGGGAAGGTGACGACGTGCGCCCGCGAGGTCGCGAAGACCTCCTCGAGCACGGCGGCGAAGTCCGGGTCCGGCGGGTCGTCCGACCACAGGGCGAAGACACCGCCCGGATGGAGGCGCTCGGCGAGCCGGCGCAGGCCCCCGGGGGTGTAGAGGGCGGCGTGGCTCGGGTGCAGCACGTGGCGCGGCGTGTGGTCGATGTCCACCAGGACGGCGTGGAAGCGCCGGTCAGGGGTCTCGGGGTCGAGGCCAGGACCGGCGGCGACCATCGCGAAGAAGTCACCGTGGACCAGACGGCAGCGGGGATCCGACATCAGCCGGGCGCCGACCGGCAGCAGCTCCCGCTCGTGCCACTCGATCACCTCACCGAGCGCGTCGATCACGACGAGCGAGCGCACGCGGGAGTCCTCAAGCACGGCCTGGGCGGTGTACCCGAGCCCGAGCCCGCCCACGGCGACGTCGAGGTCCGTGCCCGGCAGCGCCGCCAGCCCGAGCCTGGCGAGCTCGACCTCGGCAACCGTGAACAGGCTCGACATGAGGAAGTCGTCGTCGAGTTTGATCTCGTAGACGTCGACGCCGAGCGAGGGCTCCCGCCGGCGCCGCAGGCTGATGGCGCCGATCGGCGTCTGCCGCCAGTCGATCTCCTCGAAACGCGCGCTCATCGCAGCAGTCCGTTCATGGCGAAGGAGGCGGCCGGGCCGATGCCCGGGTCGGCCCCGGTGGTACCGGGCCTGAATCTATCCTGACCACGGGGCACATCCCGCGGGTGCCGCGCGCCGCCACGGGCCCTTCTCGCGAGGACGACCCGGTCTCTCGCGACGAACTCCCGCGAAGACGACCCGGCTTCGGGCGAGGCGGGTGCCGGAGGCGTTTCGGTGGTCAGGGCAGGAGCGCGCGGACCTCGGCGAGCAGGTCGCACTGCTCGCGCCAGTCGCCTCCGGCGAACCCCAGGACCACGTGACGCGCCCCGGCCTCGCGGTAGGCGGCCAGCTGCTCGGCCGCCCGTGCGGGCTTCCCGGTGACGGGGAGTCTCGTCGCCTCCTCCAGCGGGATGCCGTACCCGGTGATGCCCGAGGCGATGGAGGCGCGGGTGGGCAGGCCGGGTGCCGAGCCGAGGACGCCGGTGGCACCGACGGCGACGACCGGCTCCGGGCGTCCGCGGGCGGCGGCGAGTTCGGCCAGCACGGTCCTTCCCGAGGCCACCGCCGCCGGGGGGACCATCGAGGGGAACCAGCCGTCCCCGTGGCGTGCCGCCCGCCGCACGGCCACCGCAGAGGCGTTGCCGACCCAGATCGGCGGGGGTGTCACGGCCGGTTCGAGCCGCACCTGCGCCGGCTCGTCCGCCAGCGTGACGGTCTCGCCGGCCAGCAGGCGCGGGAGCAGTTCCAGCGCGGTGTCGGTCCGCCTGCCGCGCTCGCCGTACGGCACCCCGGCCGCCGCCCACTGCCCGGCGCCCCCGCCGGACCCGACACCCAGCACCAGCCGCCCGCCCGAGACGTGCTGGAGGCTCGCGATCTGCTTGGCCGACCAGGCCAGGGCGCGGATCGCCGGGACGAACACGCTCGCCCCGATCCGGATCCGCGTCGTCGCCCCCGCCGCGACGGCCAGCGCCACGGCGCAGTCCAGCGAGGCCGCCCCGGTGGCCAGGTGGTCGCCGTGCCAGACGCCGTCCAGCCCCGCCTCCTCCGCGTGCCGCGCGGCGGTGCCCAGGTCGAGCCGCTGCTCCCGCTGCACGGCGACGGAAGGCAGGATCACTCCGATCTCCATGGAGGCCATCGTTCAACCTCAAGCCTTCTTGAGGTCAATGCGCGGCGGGTGGCCGGGCGCGAGGGCGGACGGTGTCGCGGGGAAACGCCTCAGGCGGCGCGCTGCGGGAAGAGCTGGGCGGGATCCAGGGCGGCCGCCGCCTTGACCTGCACGCTGACCGGGTCCGCGAGGATCTCCGCCGCTCCGGCCTCGATGCCGTCGAACGCCTTCCGCGCGATCTCGGAGGCCGGGTTCTTCTGCACGGCCGGGTCCCGCAGGATGTCGGTGTCGGTGAAGCCCATGTGGAGGCTGGACAGCTCCACGCCTCGCGCGGGGAGCGTGTCGCGCAGGCCGTTGGTCGCCATCAGGAGCGCGGCCTTGGTCGACGCGTACGCGGTGTACGACCCGAAGCCGGGCGCCACGAGGAGACCCAGGGCCGAGTTGACGTTCTGGATGTGGCCGCCGCCGTTGCCGGCGATGACCGGGACGAAGGCGCGCATGAGCCGCAGCGGGCCGAAGAAGTTCACCTCGAACTCGCGGCGGACGTCGTCGAGGTCGTGGGTCAGGATGTCGTCGATGGCGAGGTCCACGCCGGCGTTGTTGATCAGGACGGTCACGTCGGAGGCGTGCTCGGCGGCCGCGGCGACCGCCTCGGGGTCGGTGACGTCCAGCTTCAGGGGCACGGCGTGCGGGGTGGAGACGGTCTTCGGGTCCCGGGCGGCGGCGTACACCTTGCGCGCGCCCCGCGCCAGAGCCTCCTCGACCAGGGCCCTGCCGACTCCCCGGTTGCCGCCGGTGACGAGCACGACGGCGTCTTGAATCTTCATGTGAGCCTCCAGAAGGTGGAAACCGATCGGTTTCCGTCATGGTAAACCGATCGGTTTCCAACGCCAAATCGGGAGGTACCCTTCAGGGGTGAGCACGATCCTGAAGGCCACCCCCCGCGAGCGGCTGTTGCGCGCCGCGGCGGACCTCTTCTACCGAGAGGGCATCACCGCGACCGGTGTCGAGCGGCTCTGCCGGGCCGCCGGGGTCTCGAAGCGGTCGATGTACCAGCTCTTCGAGACCAAGGACGAGCTGGTCGCGGAGAGCCTGGCGCTGCTCGGGGCGGACGTCCTCGCGGACTACCTTCCGGGTGAGGCGGCCGGGCTGACCCCGCGCGAGCGGATCGTGCACGTCTTCGAACGGCTGGAGGCGCTGGCCGGAGACCCGGCCTTCCGCGGCTGCCCGTTCGTCGGCACCGCCACCGAGCTCAAGGACCCGGCCCACCCGGCGGCCCTGGTGGCCCGCGCGCGCAAGCAGGAGCTGACCGACTTCTTCGCGCGGCAGGCCGCGCTCGGCGGCGCGGACGACCCGGAGACGCTGGCGAGCCAGCTGACGATCGTGTTCGACGGGCTGGCCGCCCGCGCGGTGGTGCGGGGGAGCGGGGTCGGGGGGCTGGCCGTCACCACCGCGTCGGTGCTGCTGGACGCCGGCGGGCTGCGCGCCGGCTAGGTGTACTCGGTCGTGGCGTTGGCGACAGCCGGCTGATGGGTGGTGGGCCGCCCTCGACTCCGCAACTCTGAGGCCGCCGACCGGGGGACCTGGATCGTCGTGGCCCACACCCGGCTCCGTCTTGCACGCCCGCTCGTCCAAGACCTGCGGTACCCCTGGGAGAAGCCGACCCCGCCCGTTCTCAAAGGCCGCCGAATTCGGATCGGTGGCCTTTGACCTGCTGGCACAGGGGTCAGGATCGTTCTCAGCCCTTTCAGGGTGCGGTGTCCTGCGGTTTCGTGACAGCCTGGACCGTTTCCCGCACCTCGTCCCACCAGGGCGAAGACCGCAGGGTCGCAGGGTCCAGCCGCACGACCGTGCGTGTCCCGTGCGCGTACGTGGTGGCACCGTCCGGCGAGCACGGGCGGTAGCCCGACCCACTCACACGCTGAATCGCCGAACAAAGCCCTGCCATCCCCGCATGTGATTGATGAAGCGCTCGCTCAGCCCGGCGGTGCGCAGGTACTGCGCCGTCACCGGAAGCTTCGGGCTTTCGTACAGAGGGTTTTCGTGTACTCGCCGGGGGAAGTCCCGCTGGAGAATGGCCGCCCGGCCGATCAATACGAAGTCGCATCCCTCGTCCAGTAGTCGGCCGGCGCGCTGGGCGCTCGTGATCTTGCCCGCGGCTCCCACGCGTACGCCCTTGCGGGGGAGGTCTGTGAAGACGCTGAGCATGGTCTGCCCTTGAAACGCTCCTTCTCGAACGATTTGGGCAGAGTCCCACAGGGCCAGGTCGAGGTAGTCGATCAGTTCTCGATCGAGAATCTCGGCCGTGATGTCACGAAGTTCCTCCAGGCGTAGTCCGTAGCGTTCGACCGACAGGCGCCAGCCGATCTGGAACCGGGGGCCGCACGCTCGGCGGATTCCTTCGATCACCTCGATGGTGAGGCGAGCCCGGTTCTCCGTGCTGCCGCCGTACTTGTCTGTGCGGTCGTTCAGCAAGGGGGACATGAACTCCGACAGGATCCATCCGAAAGCGCCGTGGAGCGCGACGCCGTCGAACCCTGCCTGTTCTGCCCTCTTCGCGGCCGCGATGAAGCCGTCCCGGATTCGCTCCACCTGTTCCGTGGTCAGCGCTTTGACTCCCGGAACCGTGGCGCTGGAGGCAGGGGCTGGAACTCCCCCCAGTTCCGGTCGAGCGCGGTGGCCGGCGTGGTGCAACTGCACCGCGGACAGGCCGCCTCCCTCCCGAATCGCGGCTGCCATCTCGGTCAGGCCGGGCAGGTGTTCGTCGCTGTGAACACCCAGCTGCCGCTCGTACGCTATGCCGCTGGCCTCGACGGTGGCGGCGCCGGTTTGGATCAGGGCGTAACCGCCCCGCGCCACCTGCCTGATCCAATCCCGATCGAAATCGGACGCGGAGCCGTCATGCTCGCTTTGCTGATTGGTGAGCGGCGCCAGCATGAAACGATTCCTCATCGCAGGGCCATGCGAAAGAGTAAGCGGTTCGAACAAATCTGAGACGGACATGGGAGTCTCCGGGACCGGGTGGGTGGGGCGCAGTGTGATGACGGTTTGTTTCGCTGGTTCTGACCGACTTTCCGGCAGCGGGACCTACGGCGACATGGCGTGATCCGCTACGGAGATCGTGCGCACCGCTGTGGCGTCAGCCGGTTACGGGGCTGCGCCTGGGGAATGCGTGACCGCGCGCGAGGATGACGACGAGCACGATCGGTGCCAGGAGTACGACGGCCGCGATCATGAGAGATCCGGAGCCGAAACCGGCGAGGAGTACGCCGCCGACGAGCCCGCCGAGGCCGATGCCAAGATTCCAGGTGGTCACCATCGACGACTGTGCCGCGTCGGCGTGTTCACCTGCCGCTCGCATCAGTGCCGACTGAAGCAGGGTGGCCGCTCCGCCGAACGCGAGTCCCCAAGCCGCGACGGCGGCGTAGTCGGCCGCGGGGCTCGAGGCGAACGCGGCCAGTACCGCCGCGGCCGCGGCGAAGAGTGCGGTGCTGAGGACCACCAGGGTGCGGTGGTGGCGGTCGATGAGTACGCCGGTGAGCCAGATGCTGATGATCGAGGCGATGCCGAAGTCGAGGAGGATCCACTGGACCTGGTCCTCCAGCCCGACGTCGCCGAGGATTGGCGCGATGTAGGTGTAGAGGACGGTGTGCGCGAGCACGAAAGCGCCGGTGACCACGAGGACGGTGCGCAGGCCCCGCAGTCGCAGGATGCGACGGAAGGGGATCCTGTCCTCGACCTTCTGGCCGGGGAAGTTCGGCAGGGTCCGTACGGTCCAGATGATGAGCAGCCCGGTCAGGGCGGTGACGATGCCGAAGGTGAGCTGCCACCCGACGGCCTTGCCGAGGTACGCCCCGACGGGGACTCCGAGGGAGAGGGCCACGGGAGTGCCCGCCATGGCGAAAGCCATCGCCCGGCCCTTCAGCCTGGGGCCGACCAGACGTGCCGCGTAGCCACCGAGGAGGCTCCAGACGACGCCGGAGGAGGCGCCCGCGATGAACCGGGCTCCCATGGTCAGGGGGAAGCTGACGGAGACGGCGGTCACGAGGTTGGCTATCACGAAGCCCACGAGCGCGGCCAGGAACAGGTGGCGCCGTGGCCATGAGGCGGTGGCCAGCATGACGGGTATCGCCGTCAGGAGCGTGCCCGCCGCGTAGATGGTGACCGTCTGGCCGGCGACGGATTCCGAGACTCCGAGCGCGTGGCTCATCTGCGGCAGCACACCCGCCGGCAGCGCCTCGGTCTGGGTGGTGATCAGCCCGGCTGTGAAGAGGGCGATCAGGGGCGGGAGCGGCAGACGTTCCGCGGACGAGGTCCGTGCAACGTCCGTCTGGGTGGTGGTCACGACTGTTCCTTCACTGGTCAGAGCCTCGGAGAGAACTCCGGGTTCAGGTCGGGCCTCCGCGGTCGCGGCGACTCGACTAGGCTCCGACCTTGACATCAGTGAGAAGGCAAATTACGTCTCAGGAGATGTGGTGAGGATCAAGGAACTCTCCGAGCGGACCGGTGTTTCCGCTCGATTGCTGCGCTACTACGAGGAGCAGGGTCTCCTGAGTCCAGAGCGTGCGGAGAACGGTTACCGTGAGTACGACGAGTCCCACGAGGCGAGGGTCCGCCAGATTCGCAGCCTGCTGGATGCGGGCCTGACCACTGAGATCATCGGGACCGTGCTGCCCTGCCTGGCCGAGGCGGCGAACTCTCGGTATCCCGCCCCCGACTTCGTGAGCCGGGTCTGCCGGGAGCGCGAGCGCATGGCCGAGCGCCTGGCATGCCTGGCGAAGAACCTGAAGGCCATGGACGACTATCTGGACGCTCTCAACAAACGGTGACGCGCAGCCGCGTGGCGACGGCCGATGGCGAGCGCCTCGTAGGCGATGCGGGACGAGCGGGAGCCGGGGCGCCGTGTCCGACCGGTACAGGCGGCAGCGAACTCGTATCCGCGGGGCGAGCCGCGCCCGCGAGCCGGGCTCCCAAGGCGCTTCCGCGAGATCATCCACGCTATGGCCCTGTTCGACCGGCCGATCCGAACGCATCAACCCCTGGATCGGCAGGAGGACTGCGCCCATCGATCGCGACCGCAGCAGGGCGGCCATTCCTCCGAATGTGAGCCCCCGCGACCGCGGCGAAGCCGTCGCCGACGGTCCTCAATATTACCGAAAGTTCGGTAATATTGAGGGATGGCGCGTCTTCCCTCCATCGATCAGGCTCGGCTGCTCGACCTCCTCCTGCCCGTTTTCCGGGAGAAGGGCTTCGACGGGACCGTGATCGGCGACCTGTCGGCGGCCTCGGGCCTGCAGCGCGCGAGCCTCTACCACCGGTTCCCCGCCGGCAAGGAAGAGATCGCGGACGCGGTCCTCACCATGGTCGGCGAGCGCTTCCTGTGGATCCTCGAACCGATGCGAACGGACTCCGACGTCGCGCGAGGGATCGCCGAGACCGCACGCCGCCTGAGTGACTTCTACGGGGCGGGGGCGCTGTCGTGCGTTCTCGACACGATGACGCTGGCGGGGACTCCGGCGAAGGTCCGCGATCACGCTCGCTCGCTCGCCGTGACGTGGATCGACGCGATGGCCGAGGCCGCGCAGCGCGCCGGACGGCAGCCCGAAGACGCCCGAAGCGCCTCGAACGACGCGTTCCTGCGGATCGAGGGAGCGCTGGTGCTGGCACGGGTGCTGGGCGAGACGCGTGCTTTCACCGAAACCGTGGCCCTCCTGCCGAGCCTGCTGATGCCCGCGCAGAGCTAGAGCCAGGGCTCGACCGGCTCCTCGGCTCGCCGACGGCCGGCGGGGCTCGCTCCGCTCCGTGGCGTGGTCGTGGTCCCACGGGGAACCGCCGCCTCGCGAAGGGCGCGCCATCGGCCCCGCGACGAGTCCCGTCCCACTTCGGCCGATCCGCCAGGTCGCCGCACCGCGGTCACCGACCTGTCGGTTTGTTGAGGAGTGCGCCGCCGATCTGGGGACCTCGGTGCCACGTCGGCGGATCCGGTCCGCCGGAGGGCTGTGGGCGAAGGGTGTGGCGCGCATCATTCTTCATAATTACCGAACGTACGGTAAATTGAAGTTGTTCGTCTCGCTCGACCTGGAGGAGGGTCTTTCGTGAGCGGCAAGACCGCAGTCGTGGTGCTGTCCGACCCCTCGACCGGCACCGACGAAGCGCTGGGCCAGGTGTTCGACGCCCTCGCGGCGGCGTGTGTCTGCTGAACCGGCGTGTGAACGACCTCCTCCGCCGGCCCGTTCACGGTCCCTGACCAAGGAGTCGCCGTCACCGGGTCGGCGACGAGCGCGGCGGGATACCGATGAATCCACACCGTTCCAGCAGTCATCGCATCGAAGACCAGCCGACCTAGGATCGTCGACATGATCATGAATTCAGCAAAGAAAGCTGATATCAACTTCTATTTCGACCCCATCTGCCCGTTCGCGTGGATGACGAGCAAGTGGATCCGGATCATTCAGGCGCAGCGCGACTACACCGTCGACTGGCGATTCATCTCACTGCGGCTCATCAACTCGCACATCGACTACGACACCCACTTCCCCGAGGAGTACCACGACCAGCACACCTCGGGCTTGCGACTGCTGCGGGTGGCTTCGGCTGCCAGGGAGAAGCATGGCCGCGAAGCGATCGGCCCGCTCTACGCGGCCTTCGGCGCGCGCATCATGGAGGCCGGACCCGACGAGGGCCGAGCCCCCGGCTGGCGAAGCACCCCCGGCCTCGTCGTCGGCGCCCTCGCCGAAGCCGGCCTGCCGGCCTCGCTCGTCGAGGCACTCGACGACACGACCCGCGACGTCGAGATCCAGGCCGAGTCCGACGAGGCGCTCTCGCTGACGGGCAGGGACGTCGGCACGCCGATCGTGCACTTCGAACCGCCCGAGGGCGTCGCCTTCTTCGGACCGGTGATCAGCCGACTGCCCGACGACGAGCAGGCGGGGGTGCTGTGGGATCACGTCATCGGCCTTGCCCGGTTCCCGGGCTTCGCCGAACTCAAGCGCAGCCTGCGCGAGCGTCCGCAGCTACCGTCATTCGGCGTCACGGTACAGGAGACCGGTAGGACCGAGGACTGGCACGCAGGAAGCCGCAGGCTCAAGAAGTAGCTCAGCCGGAGTGCTCCTTCGCCGGCCGGTCTGATGCAGCCGGCCCCAGACCCTGTGGGGACCGGATGGCGAAGCCGCGATGCACGGTCGACTTCGATGCTCCGAAACACGGTGGCGATGCCCGCCACGCACAGCCGCTGAGCAGGACGTAGAGGATCGCGGCGATCACCACGGTGCCGGGCGGCGGTGAGGTCTCCTGCGAGGGCCTACGCACCGACCCGGTATCCGCGTTCGGCTGGGCGCGGCTCGTTCCGGTGTTCAGCCGCGGGCGGAGCGCCGGGGTTTAGGAGGAGCGCCGTCGGGGTCCAGCTCCTCGACGATCCGGCAGGCGCTGTGCACCGGGTCCAGGGTGTTGGCCCGGACGGCCAGCTTCCGCAGCAGCTCCCGGAACACCGAGCGGTCGGCCGGGTCCAGCGGTGCCAGCACGTGCTCCTCGGCGTGTTCCAGCCGGGACTGCGTGTCGCTCCAGGTCGCCCTGCCCTGCTCGGTGGCGACGACGCGTTTGTTGCGCCGGTCGGCGGGGTCGGGGCGGCGCTCGACCAGGCCGGCCTTCTCCAGGTCGTCGAGCAGGTAGGTCATCACCGTCTTGTCGACGCCGAGGCGCTGTGCCAGCGCGCCCTGGCCGCCGGGCAGCCCTTCGACCGCGGCGACGAGCACCTGGTAGCCGCGCGGGCCACCGGGGAGGTGGCTGACCAGCGCGTTCGCGGTCCTGACGTAGGAGCGGAAGACCACTCCGAGCGTCCAGCCCAGGTCGGTGTCCAGGGCGTCCGGGGTCTCGGCGCCGGAACGTGGGGTTGCGGGCATGCCACGAGATTACCAGGATCAACGGTCAATAAGACCTTCTGTTTGACAATTCATCTGCTTTGCATACGATCTGTCGTGCCGCACCATCGCGGTGCCGCGCGTCCACGCGTCCGGGCAGCCGGACATCGGGGAGGACGCGTGCCACGCAGCCGAGATGACGCACCGAGGAGAGACATGGCCGACTACGGGCACGAGCTGCTGTTCGGGACCTTCCTGACCCCGATGGCCGACCAGGCCGAGAGGGTCGTCGCGCTCGCCCGGCTCACCGACCAGGCCGGTCTGGACCTGGTGACCGTGCAGGATCATCCGTACCAGGCGCGGTTCCTGGACACGTGGACGCTGCTGTCGGTCATCGCGGCCGTCACCTCGACGGTGCGGGTGTCGCCGAACGTGGCGAACCTGCCCCTGCGCCCGCCCGCGGTGCTCGCCCGCAGTGTGGCGACCCTGGACATCCTCAGCGGTGGCCGCGTCGAGCTCGGGCTCGGCGCGGGCGGCTTCCGGGACGCCATCGCCGCCATCGGCGGTCCCAGGCTGACCGCCGCCGAGGGGGTCGACGCGCTGGAGGAGGGCATCCAGGTCATCCGAGCCATATGGGCGGAAGGGGGCGGAACCGTGCGGGTGGACGGCCGCCACCACCGCGTCTGGGGCGCGCACCCCGGTCCGGCGCCCGCCCACGACGTCGGCATCTGGCTGGGGGCCTACAAGAAGCGCATGCTCGACATGACAGGGAGGCTCGCGGACGGCTGGCTGCCCACCCACGCCTACGCCGACCTGGACGCCCTTCCCGCCATGAACGCGATCATCGACGAGGCCGCTCTCGGCGCGGGGCGCTCCCCGGCCGACGTCCGGCGCCTGTACAACATCGCCGGCACCTTCACCGGTTCCGGCCGGGCCTTCCTCCAGGGGCCGGCGAGCGTCTGGGTCGAGCAGCTCGCCGAGCTCACCCTGGAGCAGGGGATGAGCGCCTACATCCTCGCGAGTGACGACCCCGACGACATCCGGCGTTTCGCCGCCGAGGTCGTCCCCGGCGTGCGCGAGCTCGTGGCCGCCGAGCGCGCCGCCTCGAGCGCGCCCGCCGCCGAGGACCGGTCCCGGCCGGCCGGGACGGGCACGCGGGCCGGTGACCGGGGCGCGTCACCGGCCACCGTCACCTCACCGGCCACCTCACCGGCCACCTCACCGGTCACCGTCGCGCCCGCCCGCGACGGAGGCGGGGCCCCCGCGCTGGGGTTCATGCCGACCCCGGACGACGGCACCCGGCTCACCGACGTCCGGGTCTGGGACGAGTCCACCCGTCCCACCGGCCCGGCCCCCGACCCGGCCCGCACCTACACCGCCAGGGAGCAGGCGGCCGGACACCACCTCGTCGAGGTCCACGACCAGCTCCGCCAGGAGCTCGCCGAGGTCCGGCGGCTCGTCGAGGAGGTCACCACCGGGGCGATGGATCCCGGCGTGGCGCGCTCGCACATCAACACGATGACGATGCGCCAGAACAACTGGACGGCCGGGGTGTACTGCGAGTCCTACTGCCGGATCGTCACGACCCACCACACCATCGAGGACCAGAGTCTCTTTCCCCACCTGCGCCGCGCGGACCCCAGGCTGGTGCCCGTCGTCGACCGTCTGGAGCAGGAGCACCACGCCATCCACGAGGTCCTCGAAGGCGTCGACCGGGCGCTGGTCGCCTTCGTCTCGGAACCTGACGGTCACAAGGCCCTGTGGGCCGCCCTGGACCTGCTGACCGACGCGCTCCTGTCGCACCTGTCCTACGAGGAGAGGGAGCTCGTCGAGCCGATCGCCCGGCTCGGCGCGCACTGAGGCGTCCGGCCGAGGCGGCCGGTGCCGAGAGGTTCCGGTACGGAGGCGGCCGGTCGAGGCGGCCTGCGTTCTCAGGACACCTCGGCGACCAGGCGCCTGCGGAAGACCCAGTACGACCAGGCCTGGTAGCCGAGCACGAACGGCAGCGCGATCAGGCCGATCCAGGTCAGCACCCCCAGCGTGTACGGGCCCGAGGCAGCCTCGGCGACGGTGAGGCCGGGGAGCGGGGCGGGCCACAGGGCGCCGAACAGGGCGGCGGCGCCCAGCGCGATGGACGAGGCCGTGGCGGCGAACGCCCAGCCGTCCCGGCCGCGCCAGGTCAGCGCGACCCCGGCGGCCAGGGCGGCCATCGAGGCGAGCGCGCCCGCCCACAGCCACGGGCTGGTCGGCGCCGCCGACCAGGCGCCGACCGCCGTACCCGCGACGGGGATGTGCGACAGGGCCACCACCGCGGCGGGCAGCGCCACCGCGGAGGCGAGCATCGCGGCGCGCCGGGCGCGGGAGCGCACCGGCCCGGTGGTCTTGAGCGCGACGAACACCGCCCCGTGCAGCACGCACACCGAGAGCGAGAACAGCCCGCCGACCAGGGCGGCCGTCGCGCTGTCCCGCAGCAGGTCGGCGAAGACGGCGCCCCACAGGAACGCGGGCAGGGCGCTGCCGGCCAGCACGCCCAGGTCGCACCAGGCGCGGTCGGCGGCGTGCCGGACCTTGCCGCGCCACTCCAGGCCGACGCCGCGCACGATCAGCCCCACGAGGACCAGCACGATCGGCAGGTAGAACTCGCTGAGCATCCCGGCGTACCAGGCGGGGAAGGCGGCGAACATGGCGCCGACCGCGGTGATCAGCCAGACCTCGTTGCCGTCCCAGACCGGGCCGATCGTGCCCAGGACCTGCTTGCGTTCGGCCTCGTTCCTGGCCAGCGCCGGTGCCAGCATGCCCACGCCGAAGTCGAAGCCCTCCAGCACGAAGTAGCCGGTCCACAGGAACGCGATGACCGCGAACCAGAAGGTGGTGAGTTCCATCGTCGTCGCCTTCAGTACATGAGGGTCGGCTGGAGCCGGGCGTCCGCGCTCTCGTCGTCGCGGGAGGGCGGCGTACGGGGAGCGGCGGGGGCGACGGGCTCGGGGCCCGTCTTGACGTGGCGCGTGAGCAGTACCGCCTCGACCAGCGCGAGCGCGCCGTACAGCACCGTGAAGACCGCCAGAGAGACGGCCACCTCGGCCAGGCTGACGCCCGGCGAGACGCTCGCGGCCGTGAGCAGCTCGCCCTGGACGGTCCACGGCTGGCGGCCGATCTCGCTGAGCAGCCAGCCGGAGATCATCGCGATCGTCGGCAGCGGCAGCGCGAGCACGCAGATCCGGGCGAACCAGGCGGGGACCTCTCCCATGACGCGGAGACCGTCGCGGCGCCTGCGGCGGGTCAGCCAGAGGCCGAGCACCGACAGGCCCACCGTGGACAGACCGAAGACGATCATCACGCGGAAGGACCAGAAGACCACCGGGAGGTTGGGCCGGTAGTCGCCGGGGCCGAACCGCTCCTCGTACCGCGCCTGCAGGTCCTCGGTGCCCTGGACCACCGCGTTCGGGTCGTCGGTGGCCAGGAAGCTGAGCAGCATGGGCACCTCCAGCCCGGGGACGGGGGAGAACGGCGCGCCGGCGGTGTCGTGCCGGAGCCCCTCGGCCGAGGCGAGCTTCATGGGCTGCTGCTCGTACAGCAGCTTGGCCGACATGTCGCCGCTGCCCGCGACCAGGGCCCCGGCGATCGCCGTCATCACCAGCGCGGCCCGCATCGGGGTCCGCCAGATGCTCACACCTCGCGGCGCCGGCGCGGTCCCGCCGGTGGCGTCGGCCGTGGCCGTGGCCGTGGCGGTGGAGGTGGAGGCGGAGGCGGTGCGGCGCTCGCGCAGGAGGTGGTAGCCGCAGACCGCCAGCACGAAGCCGCCCGCCACGACGAAGGCTCCCGCGATCACGTGGGGCACCTGGGCGAGCGTGGTGGAGTTGGTGAGCACCGCCCACAGGTCCGTCATCCTGGCCTTGCCGTCGACCACCTCGTACCCGACCGGGTGCTTCATCCAGGCGTTGGCGGCGAGGATGAAGTACGCCGACAGGTTGGACCCGATGACCGCGGCCCAGATCGTGGCCAGGTGGACGCGCCGGGGAAGCCTGTCCCAGCCGAAGATCCACAGGCCGATGAAGGTCGACTCCAGGAAGAACGCGAGCAGCGCCTCCAGCGCCAGCGGGGCGCCGAAGACGTCGCCCACGAAGATCGAGTACTCGCTCCAGTTCATGCCGAACTGGAACTCCTGCACGATGCCGGTCACCACGCCCATCGCGAAGTTGATCAGGAAGAGTTTCCCGAAGAACTTCGTGAGCCGCAGGTAGTGCTCCTTCCCCGTGCGGTACCACGCGGTCTGCAGCCCGGCCACGAAGACGCCGAGCCCGATCGTCAGGGGTACGAACAGGAAGTGGTACACGGTGGTCACCCCGAACTGCCACCGGGCCAGATCTAGCGCTTCCATCGTTCCTTCGCGTTCCCTTCGCGGGCCTGGAGCTCTACAACTTGTAGTTCTACTTCTAGTAGTACTACGGCCTGTAGAGCTATGGGTGGGAGAGGCGCCGCGAGCTACTGCGATCTTCGTCACACGGTCCTCCGGGAGACCGCACTTCTCCGTCGGACCGAGATCGTCTCCGCCGGCTCGCGGCGCCGGCTCTCCCGTGCGCCACCGGGGACCCCCTCCCCGATGTCCCCGCCCGAAGGGACGTCCGTCCCGTCGCGCCGGCGATCCCCGGGCCGCCTCCCCCGGGGCGTGACTCCATGGTGGGCCGGGCACCCCCCGCGAGGCGTCCGCCTCCGGGGTGATTTCCCGGTACGCCGGGCGGCGGACCCGCAACCCCTCCGGTGACCGGGTTGTTCTCCATGCGACCGGGTCAAGCCACTGCAAACGGCTCGCAAGCGCTCCGTAAGGAACGGTATGGGGACCTGCAAGCACCTCCCCATACAAATGAGTCACTCCAGGGGGAAATCGGCAGAGGCCGGTTCGGGGAGGTAAAGGAGAAATCATGATCAAGAGACTTGCCACCGGCCTGCTGGCCACGGCCGCCCTCGGCGCGATCGCGCTCGCCGCGCCCGCCACCGCGCACGCCGCGACCACGGCGGCCCCGGCGGCGGCGACCACCGCCGCGACCGGCTCGTCCGGCTACGACTACAGCGAGAACTGGGGCCACTACTTCTCGTCCAACCACCGGGCCAAGAGCCGCGGCTGGATCGGCGTCGAGTGGGACGACCAGCAGAAGTGGAACCGGGTCGACGTCAAGGGCAAGCTGTACGACCTCGACCACCGCACGTACAAGCAGGGCGGCAAGTGCGCCTACGTGAAGTTCGCCGTCCACCACTTCGGCGACGGCGACAAGTGGTACGACGGCAAGTCCTACAAGTACTGCGGGGCCGGGGGCGCCAAGCACTTCGCCTTCAGCAGGCACAAGGTCGACAGCGTCCGCGTCAAGGTCTGCCAGGTCGGACTGCACAGCTCTTACCCCACCCGGTGCGGCGACTGGGAGTACCTCTACACCGCCGAGAGTGAGTGATCACATATATCCCCGGACGGCCCGTCCCCGCGCAGGGGGCGGGCCGTCCGGCTGTCCGGCCGGGGACTCCCCGCACAGGGGCGGGCCGCCGGTTGGCCGCGGGACTTCCGCACCGGGGGGCCGCCGTCCGGCCGGGGACTCCCGCACAGGGGCGGGCCGCCGTCCGGCCGCGGGACCTCCGCCCGTCGTGGCCGGGTCAGCGGGCCGCCGCCTTCAGGTACGCGTCGAGGTTGCCGATCTCGAAGCCCCGGCGCTTGATCTTCGCGACGAGGATCCTGAAGTCGCGGGCGAGGTTCGGGCGGAAGTGCAGCAGCAGGATGTCGCCGGGGCGGAGCTTCTTGTCGGGCACCTGGTAGGCGATCTTCCCGCCCGGCTGCACGGTCGCGGTCCAGAGCAGGAGCGCGTCGATGCCGCAGGCCTTGGCGGCCCTGCGGGTCAGGGTGTTGTGGTTGCCGAACGGCGGGCGGAACAGCGTGGGCGCGGTGCCGGTGTGCCTGCGGATCAGCTTGGAGATGCCGCAGATCTCGGTTTTCTGCCCCTCGTAGCCGAGCGCCGGGAGGTTCGGGTGGGTCAGCGTGTGGTTCTCGATCGTCGCCCCCGCGTCGCGCAGGTCGCGCACGTACCTCCACTTGCCCGCGCCCAGGAACCTGCCGCCCTGGGCGGTCGGATCGGCCGCGCCCCTGGCCTCCACGGCGTCGCGGGTGACGAAGGCCGCCACCGGGATCCGCTGGTCGCGGACCTGTGCCACGAAGCCGGGATCCTGCTCCCAGCCGTCGTCGATGGTGAGGAAGACGACCTTCCGCCTGGTGGGAATGGAACTGATCACCGGAGGCAGGCCGTCGCCGGGGCGGGGGAACCGGCCCACCTCACCCGGCCTGGGCGTCACCCCGGGGGGCCCGGCCGGTCTCGCCGCCCGGTCGCCCGCGCCGGAGGGGGCCTTCGACGCGTGGGAGGCGCCCGGACCGGGGGTGGCGCCGGCCCCGCCCGTCCCGCCGTCGGGGCTCGTGGCGCACCCTGCGCTCACCGCCAGAGCCGTCGCCGCCGCCGTTCTGATCGTCCAGTATGTCCCCGATGCCATGGGCGACCATCCTGCCAGCAGCCGGGAGTCGACATGGCGGGTCCGAAAGGGGCGGCAGGGCTGACTCCGGCGGCTATCTGGTGATCATCCCGGAATAGTGGCATCTGCCAGGGTAGGGCCAGCACTACCACAAGCTGGGGTGTGAGCGGGGGTTTGGGATTACGGCGGGCACGGAATCCTGGGATGGTCGTCTTGCTTGGCCGACGTCGATTCATGGCGCCACCGGCTGACGTGATCATGTCGAGTGATCCGGCCCATCTGAGGAGAACCGTGACCAACTCAACCGCGATCGATGACGTGGACCCTCCCGTCGTCCCCGAAAACGCCGCCCCCGGAGAAGGAGAGCGGGGCAGTGATTTCGCGCGCCTGTCGCGCCGGATCGCCCAGGCGGGACTGCTCGACCGGCGCCCCGGTTACTACGCCGCGCGGCTCGGCCTGGTCGCGGCGGCCTTCGTCGGTGGCTGGGCCGCCTTCTTCGCCCTCGGTGACTCGTGGTACCAGCTGCTGGTGGCGGTCTTCCTCGCGGTGGTGTTCGCCCAGATCGGGCTGGTCGCCCACGACCTGGCGCATCGCCAGGTCTTCCGCTCCCGCCGCTCCAGCGAGATCGCCGGGCTGGTGGCCGGCAACCTCGCCATCGGCATGAGTTACGGCTGGTGGATGGACAAGCACACCCGCCACCACGCCAACCCCAACCACGAGGACCACGACCCCGACGTCAACCCCGACTTCCTGCTCTGGTCGCGCGAGCAGGCCGCCGCGAGCAAGGGGCTGCCCAGGTTCGTGGGCCGCTGGCAGGCGTTCCTGTTCTTCCCGCTGCTCACCTTCGAGGGGTTCAACCTCCACGTGTCCAGCGTCCGGGCACTGACGCGCCCGGCGATGAAGCACCGGGCCGTGGAGGCGTCGCTGCTCGCCGTGCACGCCGTCCTGTACCTGGGCGCGCTGTTCGCGGTGCTGTCGCCCGGCAAGGCCGTGGTCTTCCTCCTCGTGCACCAGGCGATCTTCGGCGTCTACCTGGGCTGCACCTTCGCCCCCAACCACAAGGGCATGCCGATGCTCAGGGGCGAGGACAAGCTCGACTTCCTCCGGCGCCAGGTGCTGACCTCGCGTAACGTGCGCGGCAACGTGGTCCTGGACGTCGTGCTCGGCGGGCTCAACTACCAGATCGAACACCACCTCTTCCCGAGCATGCCGATGCCCAACCTGCGCCGCGCCCAGCCGATCGTCCGGGCGTACTGCGAGGAGCTGGGGGTCGACTACCTGGAGTCCGGGATCGTCAGCTCGTACGCGCAGGCGCTGCGTCACCTGCACGACGTGGGCGTGCCCCTTCGATCCGGAAGCCCCGTGTCCGGCTGATCCGTGATGTCCCGCCTGTCTCGCGCCGGGCCGGGCCCCGCGTTCCGGGCGCGCCGGAGTCCGGTTCGAGGCACTGGGGCAGCACTGACAAGGGCGGGTCTCGCCGGCGGGCAGATGTTGCTGTTATCCGCCCGCCCGGCGATTGCCTAGGGTGCTGGTGTGAAGCTCGCAGGCAGTGCCGTGCTCGGCATCGACAGAGATCGTGTGTGGTCAGCGCTCCAGAACCCGGCCGTGCTCGTACGCACGATCCCGGGCTGCGAGCGCCTGGAGGAGACGGGGCCGGACACCTACCGGATGACCGTCACCGCGGGGGTGGCCTCCATCAAGGGCGTCTACCAGGGCGAGGTCGCCCTGTCGGAGCCCGAGGCGCCGGAACGGTTCGTGCTCAGGGCCCGGGGCCAGGGCGCCCCCGGCACCGTGGACGCCACCGTGGAGATCCGCCTCAGCGAGGTCGAGGGCGGCACCCGGATCGACTACGACGCCGAGGCCGTGATCGGCGGCATGATCGGCGGGGTCGGTCAGCGCATGCTGGGCTCCGTCGCGAGGAAGACCGCGGGGGAGTTCTTCTCCGCCGTGGAGAGCCACCTCGCCTCGGGGGAGATTCCCGCCGTTCCCGTTCCCGTTCCCGTTCCCGTTCCCGCTTCCGCTTCCGCTTCCGGTTCCGGTTCCGGTTCCGGTTCCGCCTCCGGCGCCCTCACCCGGATCGCGCCGGGCGGCGATCCGTCGCCCGCCGGGCCCGTGGCACTCGCCGAGCCGGGATCGCCGGTCGCGGCCGGCCAGTCCGGACCCGCGCACGTCTTCGAACGCCCGGCCAAGCAGCCCAGGCCCGGGGTCCCCGCCTGGTCGCTTCTCGCCGCGTTCGGGATGGGCGCGGGCGTCGCGCTCGGCAGCGCGGTGATCGGCTGGCTGCTCGGCCGTACCGGCGGGAGGCGGTGACGGCGTTCCCCGGTGTTCCGCGGTGTTTCCCGGTGTTCCGCAGTGTTTCCCGGCGGGAAGCGGCGGGAGACGGTGACCGTGCCCGCCGGTTCGAGGAGCTGATCACGCCCAGGTGAAGAACCGGCGGTGTTCGGGTCAAGCGGCCCGCGTGCTTGACCGGTGAAACGTGTACCTCCCGGCATTTTGGGATACGTCGGCCACGACGGGTGCCCGGGGGGACATGGAGCCGCTGCTGATCCTGCACGCCGTGGCGGCGGTACTCGCCCCGGCACTGGTGCGCCGCTTCGGCCGGGACGCGTTCTTCCCGCTCGCTGTACCGCCCGCCTGCGGGCTCGCCTACACGGTCCGGATCGCCCTGACCGGCGTCCCGGTCGAGTCGCACCATGACTGGGCACCCGCCCTCGGCCTGGGATTGTCCTTCCGCGCCGACGCGCCGGCCGTGCTGATGATGGCGCTGGTCACCGGCGTGGGCGCGCTGGTCGTGCTGTACTGCTCGCGCTACTTCGCCGCCACCGCCGAGGGACTCGGCCGGTTCGCCGGGGTGCTCGTGGCCTTCGCCGGGGCGATGCTCGGCCTGGTGGTCGCCGACGACCTCCTGCTGCTGTACGTGTTCTGGGAGCTGACCACCGTCTTCTCCTACCTGCTGATCGGCCACGACCCCGCGAGCAGGGCCGGCCGCAGGGCCGCGATGGAGGCGCTGACCGTCACCACGTTCGGCGGGCTGGCGATGCTGGGCGGCATGGTCGTGCTCGGCGAGGCCGCGGGAACGTACCGCATCTCGCGGATCGTCGCGGACCCGCCGTCCGGCGGCCTGGTCCCGGTGGCGGTGGTGCTGATCCTGGTCGGCGCGCTGTCGAAGTCTGCGATCTTCCCGTTCAGCATGTGGCTGCCGGCCGCGATGGCCGCGCCGACGCCGGTCTCGGCCTACCTGCACGCCGCGGCGATGGTGAAGGCCGGGGTCTACCTGCTCGCCCGCCTGGGCCCGGCCTTCGGTGACCTCGCCGTGTGGCGCTGGACGGCCGTGCCGCTGGGCCTGCTCACCATGCTGCTCGGCGCCTGGCGGGCACTGCGCGAGTACGACCTCAAGAGGCTGCTCGCCTACGGCACGGTGAGCCAGCTGGGGTTTCTGACCGTGCTGTTCGGCGCGGCCACCCGCGACACCGCGATCGCCGGGGTCGGGATGCTGCTCGCGCACGCGCTGTTCAAGGCGTCCCTCTTCCTGGTCGTCGGTGTCGTCGACCGCTCCACGGGAACCCGTGACCTGCGCGAGCTGAGCGGCCTGCGGCGCTCGGCGCCGTGGTTGTCCGCGACCGCGGCGGGGGCCGCCGTCTCGATGGCGGGCATCCCGCCGTTCCTGGGATTCGTCGGCAAGGAGGCCGCCTTCGAGTCGCTGCTGACCGGGCGGCCCGCCGACACGGCGGTCCTCGCGGGAGTCGTCCTCGGCTCCGCGCTCACCGCCGGTTACAGCGCGCGTTTCCTGTGGGGCGCCTTCGGCGACAAGCCCGGCGGGGAACCGGTGCCGGTGCGCCCCACCGGCGCCGCGACGTTCCTGCCGCCCGCGCTGCTGTCGGTGCTCGGGCTCGCCGCAGCCCCGCTCGCCGGGCGGTACGGCGAGGCGATGGAGGGCTACACCGGCACCTTTCCCGGCCCCGGCCACGGCACCCACCTCGCGCTGTGGAGCGGAGCCCCGGTGCCGCTGCTGCTGTCGGCCGCCGCGCTGGCGGGGGGCGCGCTCCTCTTCCTGGTCAGGGAACCGCTGGCGCAGGTGGGGGCGGCACTGCACATGATGGACTCCGGCCGGGCCTACTGGGCGCTGGTCCGCGGGCTGGGCCGCTTCTCCCTGCAGCTGACCGGCGTCGTCCAGCGCGGCTCGCTGCCCGACTACCTCATGATCGCGTTCGTGTCCCTGGCGGGGGTCGCGGCCTTCTCGCTGCTGTACGGGCCCTCGCCCGACCTGCGTCCGGACGTGGTGCTCTGGGAACGCGTCGAGCAGCCCGTCATCGGCGTGCTCCTCATGGCCACGGCCGCCGTCGTGCTCAGGGTGCGCTCGCACATCGTGCTGGTGCTGGTGGCGGGCCTGACCGGGTACGGCACGGCGCTGCTGTTCCTCGTCCACGGCTCGCCCGACCTGGCCCTGACCCAGTTTCTCGTCGAGACGCTGAGCCTGGTCGTGTTCGTGCTGGTGCTCCGCAGGCTTCCCCTCGGTCCCCGGGAGAACCGGCCCCGGGTGCCGTTCGCCGCGCGATTCGCCCTCGGCGTCGTGAGCGGCACGGTAATGGCCGGGGCGGGGATGCTCGCGATGAACGCGCGGCAGGCGACGCCGGTCGGCACGCTGATGGCCCCGGCCGCCGAGGAGGCGGGGGCCGCCAACATCGTCAGCGCGATCCTGGTCGACGTCAGGGCCTGGGACACCATGGGGGAGACCTCCGTGCTCGTCGTCCTCACCCTCGGCATGACCGGCCTGGTCTTCCTGCGCAGCCGGTCGTACGCGCTGCGGGTCCCGCAGGGCAGGACCGGCGACGACTCCCGGACGTACTGGCTGGCGGCCACCCTGCCACCCGGGCAGCGGGCGGTCATCTTCGAGCTCGTGGCCAGGCTGACCTTCCACACGGTGATGGTGGTCTCGGTCTTCCTGCTGTTCACCGGGCACGGCGCGGTGGGCGGCGGGTTCGCCGGGGGCATGGTGGCCGGTCTCGCGCTGGTCATGCGCTATCTCGCCGGAGGCCGGTACGAGCTGGCCGCCGCCGCGCCGGTCACCGCCGGGGTACTGATCGGCCTGGGGCTCCTGCTGTGCACGGCCACCGCGTTCTGGGGGATGCTGGCCGGCGCCGGGCCGCTGGACATGCTCCCCGCCGACCTGCGCCTCCCGCTCGTCGGCGACCTTCACCTGTCGACCGTGCTGCTGTTCGAAGCCGGGGTCTACATCACGGTGGTCGGCATGGTGCAGGACGTCCTGCGCAGCCTGGGCGCCGAGCTGGACCGGCGGATCGACGAGGGGGAGGACCGGTGACCGCCCCGCTGCTGCCTCTCCTGGTGGCCGGCACGCTCGTGGCCACCGGGGTCACGCTGCTGCTGGAGAGGAGCCTGGTCCGGCTGCTGGCCGGTGTCATCCTGCTCACCAACGGGGTGAACCTGCTGATCCTCACCGCGAGCGGGCCACCGGGAAGGCCGCCGATCCTGGGCACGACCGCGCCGGAGCTGATGGCCGACCCGCTGCCGCAGGCCATGGTGCTCACCGCCATCGTCATCACGCTGGGCGTCACCGCCTTCCTGCTCGCCATGATCCACCGGTCCTGGCAGCTCACCGGTGCCGACGAGGTGCAGGACGACACCGAGGACCGCCGGGTGCGGCTGCGGGCCAGGCGCGGCGAGCTCGGCCAGGAGGTGCTCGAGCGCCAGGAGGCGTACCGGCGGCTGGTCAGGGAGCAGCGCGTCGAGCTCGCCCGCCTGCGGGAGGCCCGCCACGAGCGGGAGCGCAGGGAGACCGCGGAACTGGAGCAGCGGATCCTCGACGTGAACGTCGACCTGGGCCGCTGGCTGCAGGAGCACAAGGACAAGGGACTGTCCGCCGAACGGCTCGCCGAGCGGTTCGCCGAGGCGCGGCGCGCCGAGGACCTCTCCAAGGAGGAGCGGCAGGAACGCGTCCGGGAGATACGCGCCGAGTTCGCCCGCAGGGAGCGGGAGCAGATCGTGCGGGAGCGGCAGATCCGCAGGCGGCTCCACGCCCGCCGTCGCGACGCCCTCCGGCAGATGCGCGCCGCGATCCGCGCCGACCGGGCACGGCAGGCCAGGGCGCAGGACGACACCGACCTGGAGGGGGAGGACTGATGCGGGATCGCGTCCCGCGCCGTGCGGGAGGGAGGTCCGTGGGGGACCGCGGGAGGGGGTGCCGGTGGAGGCGCTGATCCCGGTGCCCGTGGTGCTGCCGCTGCTGGCCGCCGGGCTCAAGCTGGCCATCGGCCGGAAGCTGGTACGGCTCCAGGCGCTCATCAGCGTGGGCACGCTCGCGGTGGTACTGCTCGTGTCGCTGCTCCTGCTGCCGGCCGCCGACCGGCAGGGACCGCTGGTGGCCCATGCCGGAGGCTGGGGCGCGCCGATCGGCATCACGCTCGTCGCCGACAGGCTCTCCACGTTGATGCTGGCGGTCTCCTCCGCGGTGACGCTCTGCGTGATGGTCTACTCGATTTCCCAGTCCCGGGCCGACCAGGAGCACAGGGCCCCGCTGTCGATCTTCCACCCGGCGTATCTGATCATGGTCGCCGGGGTGTCGGACGCCTTCCTCTCGGGTGACCTGTTCAACCTCTTCGTCGGGTTCGAGATGCTGCTCAGCGGCTCCTACGTGCTGCTGACCTTCGGCGGGACAGAGGCCCGCATCCGGGCGGGCGCCACATACACGGTGGTGGGGCTGGCGTCGTCGCTGCTGTTCCTCGTCGCGATCGCGGTCGCCTACGCCGCGACCGGCACCGTGTCGATGGCACAGCTGGCCGAGCGGTTCTCGGTGCTGCCCCAGCACATCAGGCTGCTGGTCGAGCTGACGCTCCTGCTGGTCTTCGTGGTCAAGGCCGCGATCTTCCCGATGTCGGCGTGGCTGCCCGACTCGTACCCGACCGCGCCCGCCCCCGCGACGGCGCTCTTCGCGGGGCTGCTCACCAAGGTCGGCATCTACTCGATCATCCGGCTGGAGGCGCTGCTGTTCCCCGGCGGCCCGGTGAGCGGCCTGCTGATGTGGGCGGCGCTCCTGACCATGCTGGTCGGGGTGTTCGGGGCGGTGGCGCAGACCGACATCAAGCGCATGCTCTCCTTCACCCTGGTCAGCCACATCGGCTACATGGTGTTCGGGGTCGCGCTGTTCACCGTCGCCGGCATGGCGGGCGCCATCTTCTACGTCGCCCACCACATCACCGTGCAGACGAGTCTGTTCCTGGTGACCGGCCTGATCGAGCGCCGTACCGGCACCACCTCCCTGAACCGGCTCGGCGGCCTGGCGGGGGCGGCTCCCGCGATCGCGGTGCTCTTCTTCGTGCCCGCGATGAACCTGGCGGGGATACCGCCGATGTCCGGCTTCCTGGGCAAGCTCGGGCTGCTCCAGGCAGGGGTCGCGGACGGCCGTCCGATGGCCCTGGCCCTGGTCGCGGGAGGGCTGGTGACCAGCCTGCTCACCCTGTACGCGGTGGCCACGACCTGGAACAGGGCCTTCTGGGGGACATCGGCCGCGCCGGCCCCGGAAACGACCGCGGAGGGGGGAGCCGTGCGGGAGGGCGGGGAGGGAGAGCCCGGCGCGGCCGGTACGGAAGGGACAGGCGAGGCGGGAGACGATGAGAGCGGCGCGGGGGACACCGGGGGGATCACCGGTAAGGCCGTCGTCACCGCCGTCACCATGCCGGCGCCGATGCTCGCCGCCACGGCGGCGCTGGTGGTGCTGGCCCTGTCGTACACCGTGCTGGCCGGGCCGCTGTCCGCCCTGGCCGAGCGGGCCGCGGGCGAGCTGCTGGCTCGCGAGCCGTACGTCTCCGCGGTGCTCGGCGGTGAGCGGTGAGGGGGCCGGGCCCGACGATCCCGGTGCCCCGGGTGCTGGGCAGGCCCGTACCGCTGCCGCTGGTGGCCTGGCTCACCGCGATCTGGCTGTTGCTCTGGGGAGACCTCAGCGTGGGCAACGTGCTCGGCGGCCTGCTGGCCGCGCTGGCCGCCGTGTGGTTGCTGCCGCTGCCGGTCGAGGATTCCGGGATCCGGCTCCACCCCGTCGGGATCCTCCTGTTCGTCGTCCGCTTCGCGGGGGACCTGGCGGCCTCCAGCTTCCGGGTCGCCTTCTGGGCGCTGCGCCCGGGCGCGCCGCCCCCGGTCCAGATCGTCGAGGTCAGGCTGCACTCCTCGTCGGAGACGATGGCCGTGCTGATGACGGTGGCGCTGTCGGCGCTGCCGGGCAGCCTGGTGCTGGAGGCGAACGTGCGGCGGAGGCTGCTGGTGCTCCACGTGCTCGGCATCCCGGGTGACGCGCCGACCGTCACCCGGGTCACCCGCGAGGACGTGACGCGGCTGGAGAGCCGCATCGTGGCCGCCTTCGGCACCCGCGCCGACCGGGAGGAGCTGCGATGACGGTGATCTGTGAGGGGGCCACGATGACGGGGGCGTGTGAGGGGGAGCCGCGATGACGGTGACATACCTGACCGTTCTGGTGCTGCTCGCCGCCGCCGCGGTGATGACGCTCTACCGCCTGGTCCGCGGCCCCACGATGCTGGACCGGGCCGTCGCGCTGGACGTGCTCACCGCCGTCGTCATGTGCGCGATCGGCGCGGAGGCGGCGACGTACCGGGAGTACTCGGCGATGCCCCTGCTGCTGGCGCTGTCCCTGCTGGGATTCGTCGGCTCGGTCTCGCTGGCGAGGTTCTTCGCGGGACGTGCCCGGTGACCGTGCTGGATGTGGCCGCCGGCGCGTGCCTGCTGCTGGGGGCGGGCCTGGCGTTCGCGGCCGGGGTGGGGATGGTCCGGTTTCCCGGCACCCTGTCTCGCATGCACGCGGCGACCAAACCCCAGGTGCTCGGCCTCCAGCTCGTCCTGCTCGCCATGTGGCTGCGCCACCCCCGCTGGGCGATCGCCGGCACGCTGCTGCTGATCGCCGTCTACCAGGTGGTGACGGTGGCGGTGGCCGCCTACATGGTGGGAAGGGCGGCGTATCTCGCCGAGTCGCCACGGGACGACGGCACGGCCGTACCGCCCGGTGACGCTCGCGCCTAAGGATCTCCCGGCGTACCGTGTCGGTATGCGTGATGCACGTGCGGAGGACGCCAGGACCGAGGCCAGACGACTGATCCGCGATCTGCTGGGCGAGGAGCGGCCGGACGCCGCCCTGCTGCTGAGCGAGGCGAAGGCGGCGCTGGGCGCCGACCGCGTCGCGCGTGCCGTCGAGCTCGCACGTGGCGCCCCCCTCACCCGCAGATCCACCGAACTCGCCGCCCTGGCCGGTCTGCTGGTCGGCACCCGCGAACTCGGGAAGGAGTGGTGGCGGCAGGAGCGCGGTGGCAAGCTGCCCGCGCCCGACGAGGTGCTCCAGACCTCCACGGCGATCGAACCGTGGACCGATCTGACCGTCCTGGAGATGCTCGCCGCCTGGATCGCCGACGACGCGGCCGACGAGGCCTGGGGGCGTCCGGCCGCGGTCACCGACCTCAACTCCTGGCAGGCCGAGGACCGGGTCGAGCTGCCCAAGGACGCGCACCCCGGCCGGCGGGTCGTGGTCTCCTTCGACGCGGGCGGCCGTCTCGACGCGGTGGTCGTGCGCCGCGCCGACGACGAGCTCGGTTCCAACCTCGACTTCGACTCCCTCCGCTACTCCCGTCCCGCCGAGGCCCAGTGGAGCTGGGGCGTCGCCGCCGGGCTCGGCCCCCACCGGCTGGACGAGCACCCCGACCCGTACGGGCAACCGGTCGACGCCGAGGCCGCCGCGACCCTGCACGCCTGGGCGTTGCGACACGGCGCCTCCACCGAGCAGGCCGGTGAGGTGTGGCGCGTCAAGGGCGACGTCGTCGCCTCCATCGAACGGATCGACTGGATGTGGCGCAGCGGCGAGTGGTTCGCCTGGTGGCGCGGGGTGTCCGCCCTGATCGACGGCGAGCCCGAGCAGCTGGCCGCCCGCCTTGAGGAGATCGCCTCCGTTCCCTAGCGCGCCCGGTGAGCACGGACCGTCAGCGCGCCCCGTGAGCACGGGTCGTCAGCGTGTCCCGTGAGCGCGGGTCGTCAGCGTGTCCCGTGAGCGCGGGCCGTCGGCAGGGACCGGCGGCGCGGGCGTCAGCCGAAGGTGTGCGGTGTCAGATAGTCCGGGATCACGACCTTCGTCCCGGGGCTGACCCTGCGCACCGCCGCGACGAACCCGGCGAGGCTCTTCCTCGACTTCTCGTCGGCCTGCGGCGGGTTCCGCAGTGCCACCTCGAAGTTGTCCCAGTGCACCGGGACGACCACGCGGGGCATGTCCAGGGCCCGCAGGAGGCGCGGCACGTAGTCGTACGTGGACGACGAGGAGGTGGTGGGGATCATCGCGACGTCCGGGGCGAGACCGGTGAGGTTGCGCTCGACGAAGTCACTGCCGCCCATGAAGAAAACCGACGGACCGCCCTTGATCTTCACCTGGAACGCCAGGGTGTCGCCCTCGGGCAGCTCGGAGATGTTCTCCGGCTTACGCTCAGGCCGGGTCAGCCGGACCCCGGGGAAGACCATGGAGTAGTCGGCGTTGCGGCTGTGCAGCGACGCCACCACCTCGACGACGTAGTCGCCGAAGTCCAGGACCTCCCCGCCCTTCACCGGGCTGAGCAGGTTGCTCTTCACGTCGAACGCCAGCGCCAGGTTGCACGTGGTGGCGGTGCCGACCACCCGTGCCCCGGTCGACGTCGCGATGTGCGGGACGTCGTTGAAGTGGTCCCAGTGCGCGTGCGTCACCAGCACCACCTTCGGCGTGCCCGCGTGCTTGCCGACCGCCTCGGCGTCGACCTCCAGCCGCGTGGTGGGCTTGAACGCGCCCGCCGCCAGGCCGGTGTCGAACCGCGTCACGTACGGGTCGACGAGGAACGTCGACGACCCCACGTCCACGCGCCAGCCCGACGTGCCGAGCCAGCGGAACGTCGCGGCGGTCTTCCCCCCGCCCGGACGCGCCGCCGCCCTGGTGGGCGACGGGGACAGGAGATCTCCGGCCGCCGGTGCCAGCGCGGCCCCCGCCAGCGCTGCCCCCGCCGTCGCGGTGCGAAGGAAACCTCTTCGATCGAATCGGGACATGTCTCTCCCTCGGTGCGGATGAACGCACGGTCGTCACCGGTCACCCGGGTGACGACCGCCGGCCGCGTGCGGCCCGCTGAGGACCCAACCACCACGAGGCCGTCCACGTCCAAGATCCTCGACCGTCGTCTCCGATAGGCGAACGCGTATCAGAGCAGCTGGGGCGGGAACCGGACGGCGTGCGGGAAGCGGAACCCGCCCGCCGAGTGGGGGAGATCACTCGGCCCGCAGCGCGTCGACGGCGGCCCGCGCGGCCTGGCCGATCGCCAGGTCGACGTCGATGCGCCGGGTGGGCAGCTGCCCGGCCCGGGTGAACACCGCCACCGCGTAGCCCTCGCCGGAGGGATACTCGACGACTCCGGCCTCCATGTGCAGGCCGGGCAGCGTCCCCGTCTTGGCGGCCACCCGCGTCCCCGGCGGGAAGCCAGAGGCGATCCGCGTCCAGAAGATCTGCCGCGTCATGTAGTCGCGGACGGCCGCGCACGCCTCCGGCGGCCCGGCCTCGTCCCGCCAGATCAGCCCGAGCAGCCGGGTCATGTCGCGCGCCGTGCCGGAGGTCGTGTGATCGGGATCGAGGACCCGCAGCGCCCGTACCCGCTCGGGGGGCAGCGTCGGGAAGATCCGCGCGAACTCGGCGTCGTCCCGCGCCCCCACGTCCGCGAGCATCGACTCCAGCAGCTGCCTGGGCCCGCCGACCACGCGGGTGCGCGCCAGCCCCAGTTCCGCCGCCAGCATCCGCACGGTGTCCAGGCCGATCCTCCGCATCAGCAGGTCGGCGGCGGTGTTGTCGCTGACCTGCATGGCGAAGTGGGCGAGATCGCGCAGTGACATCTCCACGTCGTCCGCGCATCCGGCGGTCCCCCATCCGCCGAGCCTGTCCTCCGCCGCCACGAGGACGCGCTCGGCCGGGTCGAGCTGACCGGCCGCCGCCTGACGGGCGAACTCCAGGACCAGGAGCACCTTGAAGATCGAGGCGATCACGACCTGTTCGTCGGCGCGTACGGCGATCTCGCGGCCCCCGGCGACGTCCAGCGCGTGCAGGTGCCCCTCCACCCCGGCGGCCGCGAAGATTCCCGCTATCCGTTCCTCTGCCGACATGCCCGCAACGCTATCCAGCCCCGCCGCCGGATCGTGACGCGCCGCCGGGTCGCGGCGCGCCACCGGATCATGCCGTACCTCCGGATCGCGGTGCGCCAACGGATCGCGGCGTGCCGCGGGCCTGTGACGTGCCGCGGGTCCGCGGACGATCGCCTATCGTGACGCCGTGGACCTTTCCCGGCATCTGCGGCATTTCATCGTCGTCGCCGAAGAACTGCACTTCGGCCGCGCCGCGGAGGTGCTGGGCATCGCGCAGCCGCCGCTCAGCCAGTCGATCCAGAGGCTGGAGCGCGAGCTCGGTGCCGAGCTGTTCGACCGCTCGCGACGGCAGATCGAGCTCACGATGGCGGGCCGGCTCCTCGTCGAGGAGGCCAGGCGGTTCCTGGCCGGTGAGGAGCGCCTGCGGGCGATGATGCGCCAGGCCGGTGACGGTGAGCTGGGAACCCTCCGGGTCGGGGTACCCCCGGAGATCCCGGCCGTGACGCTGCACGCCCTGCTGCGGCATGTCGCCGAGGAGACTCCGGGGCTACGGCTGGAGCTCCACGAGCTCACCATTCCGGAACAGCTGCGCCGGCTGACCTCCGCCCAGCTCGACGCGGGCCTCGTGCACCACCCCGTCGACGTTCCCGGCCTGCGGTCCGGGCCCGTCGTGGAGATCCCGCTGGGCGTGGTGCTGCCCCGCACCTCCCCCCTGGCGCAGGCACGGCCGCAACCGCGGACGGGGTCACGGCCGTGGGAGGTCGCGCTGGCCGACCTCGCCGGGCACGACCTCGTCGTCTTCCCGCGCGAGACCTCCCCGGCGTGGTACGACCGCATGCTCGACGTCTGCCGCGCGGGGGGTTTCTCGCCCGCACGCCTCCAGCACGCCCGCAACCCGGAGTTCCTGCTGGGGCTCGTGCTGGCGGGGCACGGGGTGGCGTTCGAACAGGAGGCGATGGCCCGCAGGGAGCCTCGGCTGGCCTGGCGCCCCCTGGCCGGCGCCCCTCTCCTGAGAGGGATCTGTGTCGCCTGGCCGGAGCGGTCGGCCCACCCCGCGGCCGCCGGGTTCGCCGCCCTGGCGGCCGGGATCCTCGCCCAGGACGTCACCGCAGGGACGCCGCGGGCGGCACCCGGGACGTCCCCGTCGCCCGCCCCCCGCCCCTGGTCCGTCGTCTACGCCCCGTAGCGCCCCTGGTCCGTCGGTCCCCTCCGCCGGTCGCATCCGGTCCTCCCTCTAGACCGCCCGCGGCGGACCTGGGACGGCGACCTCGTCGATCTCGGCCAGTCCGGCGGCGAGGAGCGCCGCCGCGAGGCCGTTGTCATAGCGGGCGATACCGGCGATCTTCGAGTTCCGTACGGTGAACAGGGTCGCCACGGTCGTCGCGTCGCCGAGAGCCCCGGTGCCGGGGTCGTGCCAGCGGGCCGTCTGCTCGGCCACCAGGTGGGGGAGCCGGACGAAGAGGCGCCGCGAGGTGAGCCGGATGCCCGAGTCCGCGACCCACCGGCGCAGGACGTCCACCCCGTGAGCGGTGCCGCGTGGTCCGGTGATCGCGACATCCTCGGCGGCCATCCCCGCGGCCTCGGCCACGGCCTGCCGGTTGACCGCCTCCTCGAATCGCGTGACCAGGGAGATCGCTTCGTTCACTCGTTCGGTATCGGGAGCGCTGCCATCAAGTGCGTGCATTTTGCACACGTTACATGTGCGATTTGCACACATCAAGGGCGAGTGCGATGCTGCGCCCATGCGGACCACCGGTGACCAGGCACACGACCGGGAGTCGTCCGGTCCCGAGACCGTTCCCAAGGTCGGCCCCAAGACCGGACCTGAGACCGGACCTGAGGCCGGTCCCGGGTCCGGCTCCGTGGTCGACCCCGCGGCGCCTCTCGTGCCCGGTGCGTCCTCCGGCCCGGGGGCGGTCCCCGCCCTTTCCGGAGGTCGCCTCCCCGTCGCGGAGCAGGCGGGACCCGCGCTGTTCGCGCTGATCCGTTACTGGTCGCGGCGCTGGCCCCAGGGGGTCGCCGGCGACGGCGCCGAGGGCGGGCACGTCTCGCGGGTCGTGGTCGTCGACATCATCGGCGGAAGGGGCGGAGGCGGCGGAGGCGGCGAGAGCGGTGGCGGGGCCGGAGGCGCCGGTGTGACGGGCGGTGGCGGTGGCGGTGGGCGTACCGGCGTGCGGGCCGTCGCCGACGCCCTGGGGGTGGACCGCTCCGTGGCCAGCCGCATGGTCGCCGACGCGGTCGCCGCAGGGCTGGTACGGCGCGGCACGATGGAACGCGACGCCCGCCACGCAGACCTGGCGCTGACCGCGTCCGGCCACGAACTCCTCGCAGCCGCCCGCCGCTGGCAGAACGACACGTTCGACGCCTTCACCGCGCACTGGCCCGCCGAGGATCGCGAGACCTTCGCCTCGCTCCTCGTCCGTTTCGCCGCCGATGCCACCGCGCCACGCCGGGAGTGACCCGGGCTTTCGGGGGCCTCTTCGTCATCGCCCGTTTTACCTGATGCGGCGAGAACCAATACCGCAAAAAATGCTCTACCAGGACAAGACCATGGCTCTATCGACGCTCAACACATACGGGTGTAAACACAGATGAAACAACACATAAATGGCATAAATCAACACCGCGTTCGCTCGGGGGAGCCTGGCAGAAGATTTCGCGTCACGTGCAGGTCATCGAACGGGTGGATGTGGTCGCCGACGACGGGTTTCCGGCCATCGCTGGAACCGTTCGCCACCGATCGCGCTGGGATGTACGCGGGCGCGGGGGCGCGTGAACAGACGTCGCCGGAAGCGGAAGCGAGTCGAATCCATCGCGTTCGGCAAGGAAGACCGGTCCCGTCGTCGACGGGCCGGGGGCGAGCCGGTGAGGACGATCATTCGCTCGGGGTTCCGCGAGGTTCCCCTCCGTAGCCAATCAAGATCGGAGTAGTACCGTGTGTCAGCACCTGCCCGCCTGTCCGGCAGCGTACGCCCTCGATCATGAGGCGGCTCGTCTCGTGGTCTCTCACCCCGAGCAGGGATGGGGGCTGCTCTGCAACGGTGTGGTGGTCTTCGAGGACACCGGGGAAATCCTGCCCGACGGGCGTGTCGTTCCCGCCCACCGCGCTCCCTGCGGGAGGGCGGCATGAGACCGTTCGTCGCTCTCGCCCTTACCCTCTCCCTCTGCGCGATCGCCGTTCCGCTCCCGCGCCCATCTGCCAGGAGGGCGTCCTGGCCACTCCCGCCCATCCCGGCCTCGGTGCCCAGAGCCCGGCGGCTGATCTGCGGGCAGCTGGCCGAGTGGGGGATCGGCGAGCAGGGCGAGATCGCCCGGCTGCTCGTCAGCGAGCTCGTCACCAACGCGTTGCGCCACGCGTGGGGACCGATCCGGCTCGCCGTCTCCTACCAGGAGGGAATGCTGCGGTGCGAGGTGGACGACGCCAATCCCGCCCTTCCCTACGTGCGTGACGCCCACGAGGACGACGAGGGAGGGCGCGGGTTGTATCTGCTCGACCTGCTCTCCGCCCGGTGGGGCAGCGAACGCACGTCCCTGGGGAAGGTCAGCTGGTTCGAGCTGGCCATCCACCCGCGTTTTAACGGCACCGCGGCCTGAGAAGGCCGGGGGACCTTCCGGCGACCCGGCTCACCGACCACCACAGGGGCGACCGGCTACCAAACCACCACAGGAAAGCCTCTCCTCACCGAGGGCAGAGAGGATACGGGGGACGTAGAAGACATGGACCATCCGCGCCGTCCGGACGGCGGCACATCACAGGAATCGGCAGGCCAGGCCCGCACGCGCACCCGAAAGGAGTTCCGGACGATGCGCCGGACACGAATCCGCAAGCGCTCACGACGTCGCGACCGGGACATGCTGGACCTGCGGAGCCCGTCGGGAAGGCCGCTGCCGTACTGACCCCCGCCGCCGGGCGTGAACACCCCGCCCGGCGGCGGGCGCGGTCCCCGCGGCCTCCGGTTTTCCCGTTCGCTCCCGTCGCCGTCGCCGTCGCCGTCGCCGTCGCCGGTCAGCGCCGGTCGGCGCGGGTCGGGTGGCTCTCGCCGGGGTGCCACATGTCCGTGTTCGTTCCCGCGTCCGTCCCCGTGTTCGCGGACGGCGGGCCGGGCCCGTGGAATCAGCGGGTCCCGGTACCGGTTGCAGCGTGGTGTGAAGGTTGAAATCTACTCAGACGTCGTCTGCCCATGGTGCTACATCGGCCACACCCGCTTCGCCCGCGCCGTGGAGCGCTACCGGGCCAAGGGCGGTGAGGTGGAGGTCGAGTTCAGGCCGTTCCAGCTCATGCCGGACGCGAAGTCCAACGGTGAGCTCACGCTCACATGGGCCGCGACGAGGTTCGGCGGGGCCGAACAGGCCGCGCAGATGTTCGGCAGGGTCACCGAAGTCGCCGCCGAGGACGGGCTGGTGCTGGACTTCGACCACTCGATCCAGGCCAACACCTTCGACGCGCACCGTCTCATCCAGCTCGCCGGAGAGCAGGGCAGGGGTGAGGAAGCGCTCCAGGCCCTCTTCCGCGCCCACTTCACCGACGGCCTCGACGTCGGCTCCCGCGAGGTCCTCGCCGGACTGGCCCGCGAGCTCGGCGTGCAGGCAGACCTGGACGGGGAGGACGGCGCGGCGGCGGTGAAGGAGGAGCTGGCCCAGGCCCGCGCCCTCGGTGTCAGCTCGGTGCCGCTGTTCCTCTTCGAGGGCCAGTTCGCCGTCTCCGGCGCCCAGCCCGAGGACACCCTGCTCGCCGCCCTCGAAGAGGTCGCCGAGCGCACCGGCCAGTCGCCGGCCGCCAGGGCCGTCAAGGCCGCCACGAACGGCGGCGACGCCTGTGACGACGAGGGCCACTGCGCCGTCTGACACCGCCGGGCGGGGCGTCCCCCCGCCCGGCGCAGGGCTCAGCCGGTCAGGCCGAGCTCCCCGGAGCGGTAGTGGCGGCGGCAGAGCACCTGGTAGCGGATCGGGTCGGCGCCCGTGTCGCCGATGACGACCTGCTCGCCGGTACGGACCATCCTGCCGCCGACCACCCGGGCGTTCAGGCGCCCGGGGCGCCCGCACCAGCACAGGACCTCGACCTGCAGGCGGCTGATCTCGTCGGCCAGCTCGAACAGCCGCTGGGTGGCGGGGAACATCTGCGAGCGGAAGTCCGAGGCCAGGCCGAAGGCGTAGACGTCGATGCCGTAGCCGTCGGTGAGGTCGGCGAGCTGCTCGATCTGGGCGACCGTGTAGAAGCACGCCTCGTCGCAGATGACGTAGTCGATGGGTTCGTGCGCGCGGACCAGGGCCACCAGGTCGAGGTCGTCGACGACCTCGATGGCCTCGCTGCCCAGGCCGATCCGGCTGGTGACCTGCGGGGCGCCCGAGCGGTCGTGCTTGGTGAGCACCAGGCCACGCCTGCCCTGGCGGCCGTGGTTGTAGTTCATCTGCAGGGCCAGCGTGGACTTGCCGCAGTCCATCGGGCCGAAGTAGAAGCGCAGCACTCCGTCCCGGGAACCGGCGGGAACGGCGGAGAGGGCAGACAATTCGGTCACGGGGGGCCAGCCTAGTACTCCGGCCGCGTTCCACGATCTCCACCCCTGACCGTCGGTTCGTCGCCCTCACCAGCCGCCGAGCGTACGGGATCGGTTCAGAGCTCGCCGCTCTCGATCGCCGCCTTGAGACCCGCCTGCGTCGCCTGGTGGGAGGAGACGCCGTTCGTCACGGTGAAGTCGATGAGCAGGATGCTCGCCTCGAAGGTGAGATGCTCGGTGACGCGCGTCCGCCCGTCGCCCAGGTCCTCGAAGACGATCTTCTGGTGCGTGACGACGTTCGGCAGCGTCCAGGTGTCGGTCTCGTAGTAGAGCTCGTCGCGGTGGATGCGCTGCTGCGCGTGCGTGTTGGAGGTGACGGGCAGCCCGGCGACCGGGATGTCCTCCACGGCCGTGAAGTTGACGTAGCGCGTTCCGGCGTCGGTCCAGTCCGCGTGGGTGACGACCCGCTTCAGGAACGAGTGCATGCCCAGGTGGTTGTTGATGTTCGAGTAGGCGTCGAACACGTGCTGCACCGGCGCGTTGATCTCGATGGAGATGTCGCGCTTGGCCTGGCTCCGTCCCGTTATCGGGAGGGGGGCGGTGAGGCACTCGTAGAACCGGTAGGTGTCCCACGCGATCTGCCACCGCGCGGCGAGCACGGGGTCGGTGTCGGCCCGGGCGGGGGTCGAGAACACGCTGAGAAGGAGGACGGCGGCGGACAGCGGGGCCACGAGGAGCCGGAGAAGCTTCGTCACAGATACCTCTGAAAACCAGATGAGAGTGGTGAATGTCTTCTATCTCATCCGAGTCCCGTTTTACCGCGCCGAGCATGGATCGTGATCTTCATGTTTCGTGGACGGCCCGACCTCGTGCATCCGCTTGAAAGATAACGATCTACAACTGGTAGTGCACTGTGGGGTATATGAGGACGTTTAGGTGGAAGATGCGCTGGTAAAAGGGGGTGATCCCCAGCCGGCAAGCCCGGGCGCGGCCTGACTTGGCTTGGCGGTGAGAACCGTGGGAGATTCCTTTTGGTCTATCGAAAAGTGGGAGAATCTGTGACGACCACCAACAACTCCGCTCCACCCCTCGGCAAGACCCCGGCCGTCGTGACCCCCGGTCCCTCCGGCGCGGAGACCACGGAGATGCCCGCGGCGCTCGCGGCGATGATGACCGAGGACGAGGCCGTCGCCGCCCAGGCCGAGGCGGCTCGCTGGCGGTACGGGTTCTACGTCGTCGTCATGGGACTCGTGGTGATCCTGATCGGCTTCGTGGTGATCGCGCTGCGCGAGGGCGACACGGCCGCGCCGTTCGCCGGGCTCGTCGGGGTCTCGGGCGCGATCATCGGCGCCTACTTCGGCGTGCAGGTCGGCCAGTCCGGCAAGGACCGGGTCGAGGCCGAACTGCGCCGTACGAACGAGATGGCCATCCGCCTCGCCGCCAAGATCCACGCGCACGACGCCGACGCGGTGATCAACACCACCATGGGTCCCCGCCGCCGCTAGGAGCCGCTCCCGCCGCCCCGGTCCGTGACCGGGGCGGCGGGTCCGTTTCCGGCGAGTTCGTTCGAGGTCGTTCGAGGTCGTTTCCCGCCAACACTGCCCAAGGACCGGGCACAGCTTCGGCAGGGTCCGCCGATTTGCGGACTCGCCGGGACTGGGTAGACACGGGGGCATGCGCAGCGTCCGTATCGGGGTCGACACCGGAGGCACGTTCACCGACGTGGTCGCGGTGGACGAGCAGACCGGTGAGATCACCACGACCAAGACTCCCTCCACCCCCGCCAACCCGGCCGACGGGTTCATGGAGGGGGTGCGGAAAGTCCTGCGGAAGGCGGCCGGCTCGGAGGACGTGAGCGACGCGGCCGACGTAGCCGACGTAGCCGACGTAGCCGACGCGGGCGACGCGGGCGACGCGGCCATGGAGGCGGTGTCGGCCGTCGTGCACGGCACCACGGTCGCCACGAACCAGCTCCTCGAAGACCGCATCGCCGACCTGGGCTTCGTCACCACCGAGGGCTTCGAGTTCATCCTGGAGATCGCCCGCCAGAGCGTGCCGGACGGCTACGGCAACTCCTACTTCTGGGTGAAGCCGCCCCGCATCGTCCCGGTGCACCGGGTCAGGACCGTCGGCGGGCGCCTGGACCACACCGGTGCCGAGGTGCGGCCGTTCGACGAGGAGCAGGCCGTCGCGGCGGCCCGCTGGTTCCGCGACCGCGGCATCACCGCGATCGGCGTGTGCTTCCTGCACTCGTACGCCAACCCCGCCCACGAGCTGCGCATGCGGGAGGTCCTCGAACGGGAGCACCCGGACGCCGTCGTCTCGATCTCGTGCGACGTGCTGCGCGAGTACCGCGAGTACGAGCGGTCGGTCACCACCCTGGTCGACGCCGCGGTCAAACCGACCATGCGCCGCTACATCGCCAACCTGGCCGAACGCCTGGAGGCGGCGAGCCACGCACGGGACGCGGACGGGCGGGCGCACGCGGGCGACGCGGGCGACCGGACGTACCTGGAGGGTGTCGTGGGCGAGGCGCCGCCCGCGCCGGATGTCACGCCGGGGGGCCCGGCGGTGGCGCGGTCCGCGGCGGGCGTCGCGCGGGCGGTGAGGGGGAGCGGCCTGCCGTTCTCCGTGATGAAGAGCAACGGCGGCGTGCTGTCCGCGGCCGAGGTCGTACACCAGCCGATCACCACCGTGCTCTCAGGACCGGCCGCGGGCGCGCTCGGCGCCGCGCTGATCGCCGCCACCGCCGGGCACCCCTCGGTGATCACCCTGGACGGCGGCGGCACCTCGACCGACGTCGCGGTGGTCGTCGACGGAGAGCCGTCCCTGACCACCGAGGGCAGCATCGGCCGTTACCCCTGCAAGATCCCGATGATCGACATCGTGACCGTCGGCGCGGGCGGCGGCTCCGTCGCGTGGATCTCCCCCGAGGGCACGCCGAAGGTCGGGCCCAGATCGGCCGGGGCAGACCCCGGCCCGCTCTGCTACGGCCGGGGCGGCACCGAGGTCACCGTCACCGACGCGCACGTCTTCCTCGGCCGGGTCCCCCCGCACCTGCTCGGCGGGGAGATCCCGCTCGACGCCGACGCCGCCCGCGAGGGGATCGAGGCGCTCGCGGGCAAGATCGGGCTGTCCCCGGAACGGACCGCGGCGGGCATCCTGGAGATCAGCGCGTTCAACCAGTCGAACGCCATCCGCCAGATCACCGTCAAACGCGGCCTGGATGTGCGCGACTTCCCGATGGTCGCCTTCGGCGGCTCGGGCCCGCTCCTGGTCTGCCGCCTGATCGACATCCTCGGACTGCCGTCGGTGATCGTCCCGCCCGACCCGGGCAACGTCTCGGCCTTCGGACTGCTCACCGTGGACGTCAAGAACGACTACGTGCGCACCTTCGTCACCCGCGACCTCTCCCTGGAGACCGCCGGGGAGATCTTCGGCGACCTGGAGGGGCAGGCCGCCGCGGCCCTGGACCGCGAGGGCTTCGCCCCCGGCGCGCACGTCTACGCGCGCAGCGCCGACCTGCGTTACTACGGCCAGGCCTACGAGGTGAGGGTGTCCGCGCCGTCCGGCCCGCTGGACGAGGACTGGCGTGCCGAGGTGCTGGACCGCTTCCACACCGAGCACGGCAAGCTCTACGGGTACGGATACCGCGACGACCCCCGGCACGGCGTCGAGTGGGTCAACCTCCGCGTCTCCGGCATCGGCCCGATCACCCGGCCCGTCATCGGGCGCAGGCCCCACGGCGACCCGCGGCCCGAGCCGGCCGCCTTCCGCGAGGTCTTCTACGACGAGTGGGGCGCGACCCCCGTCCACCGCCGTTCCGACCTGACCGCCGGAGCGCAGGTCACCGGCCCGGCGGTCATCGAGGAGTACGGCTCCACGCTGCCGCTCCACCCCGGCTTCACCGCGACCACGGACGAGTTCGGAAACCTGGAGGTACGCCGTGCATGACGCGGAGCGAGCCCGACGCGGCGAGCGGAGTGGTCCGCGAGGGACGAGCGGCCCGCGGAGTGAGCGAGGAGCGGTGAGCGACCGATGAGCACGCAGCGAGCCCGACGCGGCGAGCGGAGTGGTCCGCGAGGGACGAGCGGCCCGCGAAGTGAGCGAGGAGCGGTGAGCGACCGATGAGCGCGCAGCGAGCCCGGCAGGGTGAGCGGCCGGTGAACGGGGCCGACCCGGTGCTGGTGGAGATCGTCGAGGGGACGCTCGCGTCGGTGGAGATGGAGGTGGAGACCGCCATCGCCCGTACCGCCCGCTCACCCATGATCCGCGACGCGCACGACTTCCGCGCCGGCATCCACGACGTACGGCTGCGCAAGCTGACCGGCAGGTCCTACTCGGCGCTGGTCCAGCCGATCGTGAGGGACTTCCCGGTCGGCGAGATGAGGCCCGGCGACGTGTTCTTCCACAACGACGTCTACCTGTCCGAGGGCGGCATCGGGCACCTGCCCGACCTCTGCGTGACGGTCCCGGTCTTCCACGACGGGCAGGTCGTCGCCTTCGTGCAGGCGTTCGGCCACCACGACGACATCGGCGGGGCCGTGCCGGGCTCCATGCCGAGCAACGCGCGCAGCGTGTTCGAGGAAGGGCTGATGGTCCCGCCGATCAGGCTGTGGGACGAGGGCGTGCCCAACCGGGCGGCACTCACGATCATGACGCGCAACTCCCGGATGCCCGACTCCCTCGCCGGAGACCTGGACGCCGAGTGCTCGGCCTGCCTGATGGGCGCGCGGCGGCTGGGAGAGCTGTTCGACCGGTACGGGCGCGAGGCGGTTGAGGCGTGCTTCGACGCGATCATCTCCAACACCACCGAGACGTTCCGCAGGGAGTTGCTGGCCAAGATCCCCGAGGGCACGCACGTGTGGGAGGACTACGCCGAGCACGACGGCGTCGACGAGCCCCGCCTGCACACGCAGCGGATGACCCTCACCGTCGACCACTCCGCCGAGGTGCCGCTCGTCATCGACTTCACCGGCACCTCCCCGCAGGCCAAGGGCCCGATCAACCACGCGGGCGACTACGCCGACGGGGTGTTCCTGAAGAAGTGGCTGGCGCCGATCCTGCGCAACCTGGCCGACACCCCCGAGCGGATGGCCGAACTCGACGTCAACGAGGGGGTCGTCCCCCTCATCGAGATGCGGTTCCCCGGGAAGGGCACCCTGCTCACCCCGATCTTCCCCGCCCCCACCAACGCCCGCACGTTCGTGATCCTGCGCCTGCTGGGCGTGCTGGCCGGGGTGCTGGCCAAGGCGACCGGCGGCCGGATGCCCGCCGACCAGGAGACCATCCGCTACACCGGCGTCTACGGCGAGGGACTCGACGGCACCCCGTACCTGATGAGGGAGGTCCTCGGCGGCGGCTCCGGCGGCCGGTGGTACGCCGACGGTGAGGACACCATCCACGTGGTGCCCGACTCGCGCAACATCCCGGTCGAGTTCGCCGAGTCCCGCTGGCCGTTCCGGGTCGAGCGGCTCGGCCTGGCCCGCGACTCCGGCGGCCCCGGCCTCTACCGGGGCGGCCTCGGCTACGACAAGCACCTGCGGATGCTCCGCGACGCCTCGTTCATGTCCATCGCCGACCGCTCGATCCTGTCGTGCTGGGGCGTGAACGGCGGCCGCGCCGGACGGCCCTTCGTCGTGGAGATCGAGGGCAGGGAGATGGAGGGCCTGGTGGACGACTCGCCGGTCCGGGCCGGTGAGATCATCCGGGTGCGCACCACGGGCGGGGGCGGCTGGGGCTCCCCGCTGGACCGCGACCCCGCCCTGGTGGCCGCCGACGTCCGCGACGGCAAGGTCTCCGCCGACGGCGCCCGCGACGACTACGGGGTCGTCCTGTACGGCGGCCCCGACGACCTGCGGGTGGACGTCGAGGCCACCGCGACCCGCCGGGCCGGGCTCCGCGCACTCCTCCCGGCCGATCCGGCCGACCGGCCCTTCTTCGACCGGGGTCCGGGCTTCCCCACCCTGTCGGGCGGCCTGCCGCACGCGGAGGTGGACCTCATATGACGCTCGCGAGGCGCCCGCGAGGCGCTCGCGGGGCGGCTCACCTCCGGCGGCGGAGGGTGCGGGTGACGGTGAGGCCGCCGAGGGCGAGGGTGCCGGCCAGCAGGATGCCGGTCTCGGTCCACTGGAAGCGCCAGAACCGGTCGACCGGATGGTGGTAGACCGCCTTGCGGTAGCCCTCGTCGATCAGGCACTCCTCCTTCAGCAACTGGGCCCGTTCCGAACGCGCGTCCACCCCGGCGGGCGGAGGGCAGGCACCGGCGGGCGGCTCCGTGGTCTCCCGGCCGGAAGGATCGACCCAGGCCTCCCCGACCAGGGTGCCGCCGCCCTGGTAGAGCGCCGTCCAGCCGGTGGTGACGGTACGCACCGGCTCGGCGTAGGAGTCGCGGGAGAAGAAGACGGACGGGACGGTCAGGGCGACCAGCGCCACGGTCACCGCCATCGCGGCCAGGGTGCGCCGGAAGAACGTCCCGGCGGCGGCGCCCAGGACGAACGCGAACAGCCACCACGCGGCCGGGACGACGCCGATGACGGTGAACGTCCCGGGTTCCAGTGACTTGTCGCCGATCACGTCGCGGAACACCGGCAGCCACGCGCCGATCATCACCGACAGGAGCAGGGCGGCGGCCACGACCATGCCGCCGAGCAGGCAGAGCTTGGTCACGAGCCACCGCAGAGGGGAGACCGACTGGGTCCAGGCCAGCGCACTGGTCCCGCGCTCGAACTCGGCCGCCAGCAGCGGCGCGCCCCAGAAGGCGCCGACCAGCGCGGACCCGGCGATGGGAAGCAGTCCGAAGACCATGAAGACCGGGTAGTAGTAATCGTCGTAGATCTTCGAGTTCACGCCGGAGCACGCGGCGGCGGGCCCGGGGCAGCCGGGCGGGGCGTGGCCGGCGATGTAGGCGGTCGTCCGCAGGCCGGAGACGAGCAGCAGCACCCCCAGGGCGAGCAGCAGACCGCAGGTCACCAGGATCTGTGCGCGATGCTGTCGCCAGGTCAGCCAGAGCAAGGAGGAATCCCTTCAGGTGGTACGCCCGGTTCACCTGGGCGGTCCGGTGCCGGTCCCCTATGAGGAACCGCGCGAACCTGGTGGTCCGGTGTCGGTCCATACGGGGGACCGCGCGAACCCGCCGGTCTCGTGCCGGTCCCATACGGGGGACCGCGCGAACCCGCCGGCCTCGTGCCGGTTCCGTACGGTGGAGGCGGGGTGATCAGCGGGTGGAGGTCAGGGTGGGGCGGGGGAGGGCCGCGAGGTCCGGGGCGCGCAGATAGGCCAGCACCGTCTCCTCCAGGTTCACCGGGCGGGCGGTCCAGCGCGGGTCGGGCGGCGGAGTGCCGTCCCGGACGAGCAGGGTGGTCTGCCGACCCGTCCCGCCCCGCGAGATCACCGGCAGCCGGGCGGCGAGCGCGTCGGCGCCCTCGGCGGGGCCGGTCAGCAGGCGGTGCCCGGCCACCAGCTCGTCGATGTCGCCGCTGACCTGGACCCGGCCCCCGTTGACCACCATCAGCCAGTCGCAGGTCCCCTCCAGCTCCGACACCACGTGCGAGGAGAGCAGCACGGTCAGCCCTGTCTCGGCGACCGCCGCCATCAGGCCGCGCATCACGTCCTGGCGGGCCAGTGGGTCGAGGTCGGCAAGCGGCTCGTCCAGCACCAGCAGGTCCGGGCGCTTGGCCAGCGCGACGGTGAGGGCAACCTGCGTCCGCTGCCCGCCCGACAGCCCGCCGACCCTGCGGCCGAGCGGGATGTCCAGCTCCGCCAGCCGCCTCCTGGCCGCCGCGTCGTCCCACCGGGGGTTGAGCCCGCGCCCGAACGTGAGCATCTCGGCCACGCTGAAGCCCGCGTACAACGGCTTGCCCTGCGCCATGAACGCGATGCGCCGCAGGTTCTCGCGCGCGGGTCCGCCGAACACCCGCACGGTCCCCGTGGTCGGGGTGAGCAGGCCGACGGCCAGGTGGAGCAGGGTCGACTTGCCCGCGCCGTTCGGGCCCACCAGCGCGACCACCCGCCCGGACGGCACCGCCACCGAGCAGTCGCGCAGCGCCCAGGTCCGCCGGTAACGCCTGCCCAGCGCCTCGGTCTCCAGCGCGGTCACGCGATCTCCTCACGGGAGTCGTGGGAGTCGTGGGAGTCACGGGACTCGCGGGCACCGGGGGTCTCGGGGGTCTCGTGGGAGAAGCCGGTCAGGACGGAGGCGACCAGCGCCTCCAGATCCTCCAGGTCCAGACCCGCCTGGCGCCCGTCGCGCACCCAGCGCACCAGGTCCGCGCGCAACCGCGCGCGGTCGCCCATGGAGGTCTGGCCCAGCGACCGCTCCACGAACGTGCCCTGCCCCGGCCGCCCGCTGACCAGGCCCTCACGCTCCAGCTCGCGGTACGCCTTCAGCACCGTGTTCGGGTTGATCGCCAGCTGGGCCACGACCTCCCTGGCCGTCGGCAGCCGGTCGCCGGGCCGCAGCACGCCGAGCCGCAGCGCGTGCCGGACCTGGTGGACCAGCTGGAGGTACGTCGCCACCCCCGAACCCCGATCGAGGCGGAATTCGATCAACGTCCACACCCTTTCACTAATTAAGTAGTGAAAGGGTGGAGCTCGGGCCGGGGAATGTCAAGCTCCGCATCAGGACGGCCCGGCCACGCGCGGGCCGCCTCCCGGGTCCGTGGCGTCTCCCGGGCCCGTGGCGTCTCCCGGGCCTGTGCCGCCTTTCGGACCCGGGCCGCCTTTCGGGCCCGTGGTGAAGACGCGGCCGAGGTGGTAGTCGACGACGCGCCTGACCTCGGCCATCGTGCGCCGCCCGTGCAGGACGTCCATGCCCAGCCCGGTGACACCGGCCACCAGGAGGTCGGCCTCGTGGCGCGGGTCGAGCCCCGGCGCGGCCGTGCCGTCGCGCTGTGCCCGCTCGATGACACCGGCGACCAGCTGTTCGAGGGGCTGGGCGTCGTGCAGGAAGACCGAGGCCAGCGCGGGATCGGTGAGGCTGCGGGCGTAGTAGGCGGCGAGCACCCGCAGGGCCGCGCGGCGCTGGTCGTCCAGCGGCAGGAACTCGCCCAGGATCGCCCGCAGCAGGGCACGGGAGTCGGAGGGATCGACCGAGGCCATCCGCACCCGTGCGTGCCGCTCGTTGTCCTCGTTCAGCAGCCGGAGCGCGGAGACGAGGAGCCGGTGCTTGCTGTCGAAGTGGTACTGGACCACCCGCAGTGACACCCCGGCCTCGGCGGCGATCTCCCGCATGCTCGCCGCGTCCAGCCCGCGCTCGGCGGCGACGCGCCAGAGCGCCTCGCTGATCTCGCGGCGCCTGGACGGCCCCGTGCCCGGCGCGGGAGCCGGGGGCGCGACGGGCGGGTTCTTCCTCCGCCGGTACGCCTTGGCCTGGCAGCCGCGCGAGCAGTACGCCGGGGGCCGTCCTCGCGTCACCGCCGGCAGCGGGGTGCGGCAGACCCGGCAGGCCGCCCTGTTTTCATCACGCACTCTCACAGCATATTCCCAATAATCTGTGACGTAAGTCGTGAATAGTCCAGATCACAAGCCTTTTGATTCATGATCGTTTGATACGTTTGTATCGTTCTTGGGTCACACGTAAGGAGGTTCGAGATGAACGAGGCCTGGTACCGGCTCGGAATGCTTCTGGTGCTCGCCGCGGGTGTCTGGGAGGGGCCGCTGGCGGTCGTCTTCCGGGTGTTCACCGACAAGGCCCCCAACGCCCTGACCGCGGCCAACTACCTGCCCGCCCCCTGGTGCTACCTCGCGGCGGCGGGCGCGACGATCGCAGCCCTGGCCGTGATCGCGGTTCTGGACGCCGCGCACAAGCGGGTCCTGGCGCGCAAGGAGCGGTCGGGCGGGTGATCGCCACAGGTTCCCGGTGCCCGGGCCGGGGTGGACTCGTGCGTTGGCCCGGACAGGTGCTAGCCTGAACGTAGTTGCGGTTGTGGTACCCATGAAACTTTGTGTGCACCTGACGGATAACCCTTCAGGTGCATTTTGTTTTCCCGGTCATCTCCGGATGGGCTCATCGCGGCGACGCGAGATCCACGCGGTGTGGATCTCGGCTCTGCCCCCTATCGAAGGAGAATGATCATGGCGACTGGCACCGTTAAGTGGTTCAACGCGGAAAAGGGCTTCGGCTTCATCGAGCAGGACGGCGGCGGCGCCGACGTCTTCGCCCACTACTCCAACATCGCCGCCCAGGGCTACCGTGAGCTGCAGGAGGGCCAGAAGGTCTCCTTCGACGTCACGCAGGGCCAGAAGGGCCCGCAGGCGGAGAACATCGTTCCCGCCTAGTAGTACAGGCACATCACGGGCCGGGGCCCGCACCTCTCTGAGGTGCGGGCCCCGGCTCGTTTCGCGTCCCCGCCCTCGGCCGTCGGCCTGCGCTCCCGCGCCGTGAACGAGAGACCGTGAGCGAGAGACCGTGATCGAGGAACCGTGAGCGAGGAGAGGGAGCGGGACCGTGCCTGCCGGGTGCCTGCCGGGTGCCTGCGGAGTGCGACCTGCCGCCCGCGGAGCGGCCTCCGGTGATCAGGAGCGCGGTCCGAGGAACGGAGGCCACCGCGGCACGCTCGTCGGAGGTGCCTCGTGGCGATCGTGCCGCTCACCCGCGCAGCCGCACGTTGAGCCGGGCGGCCTGTCGCGTGAGGTGGTCGCGTTCGAGGAGGTTGGGCGCCTTTCGGGCGGCTTCGGCGTAGAGCCGTGCCGCGGTCGCCGGGTCACCGTCACGCTCGTGCAGGTACGCCGCGGCGGCGGTGTGGCGGGGCAGGGCGGGGTCGAGTTCCGCCAGGGCGGCCAGGCCGGCCCGCGGGCCGTCGGCCTCGCCGACCGCGACGGCCCGGTTGAGGCGGGCCACCGGGCTGTCGGTGAGGCGCACCAGCTCGTCGTACCACTCGACGATCTGCACCCAGTCGGTCTCCTCGGCCGTCAGGGCGTCGGCGTGGAGCGCGGCGACGGCGGCCTGGGCCTGGAACTCGCCCAGGCGGTCGCGGGCGAGGGCCCTCTGGAGCACGTCGACGCCCTCGGCGATCAGGCGGGTGTTCCACAGGCCGCGGTCCTGCTCGGCGAGAGGCACGAGCCTGCCGTCGGGGCCGGTCCGTGCCGGGCGCCGGGCGTGGTGGAGCAGCATGAGCGCGAGCAGGCCCGCGACCTCCTCATGGTCGATCTTGGCCGCCAGGTGGCGAGTGAGCCGGATCGCCTCGCCGGCGAGGTCGACGTCGCCGGAGTAGCCCTCGTTGAAGACCAGATAGAGCACGCGCAGCACCGTGGCGACGTCACCGGACCGGTCGAACCGGGCGCCCGAGACGGTCCGCTTGGCCCTGCTGATCCGCTGGGCCATGGTCGCCTCCGGCACGAGGTAGGCCTGCGCGATCTGGCGCGTGGTCAGGCCGCCGACCGCGCGCAGCGTGAGCGCGACGGCCGAGGCCGGTGTCAGGGACGGGTGCGCGCACAGGAAGTACAGCCGGAGCGTGTCGTCCACCGCCTCGCCCGGGCCGGGCACGGGCTCGGTCTCGACGCGTACCTCGCGGTGCCGCCGGGAGGTGTCGGCGCGGGCGGCGTCGAGGAACTTACGCCAGGCCACGGTGACCAGCCAGCCCTTGGGGTCCCGCGGCGGGTCGTCCGGCCACACGCGCACTGCCTCGACCAGGGCGTCCTGCACGGCGTCCTCGGCCGCCGCGAAGTCGACTCCGCGACGGACGAGGACACCGATCACCGCGGGCACCAGCTCCCGCAGCAGCGACTCGTTCACTCGGTCACCGTGGGCGGTTCGGCGTAGAACGGGCGCACCTCGAGCCACTCGTGGATGGGCTTGCCACCCGCACCCGGAGCCGCGGACAGATCGCCGGCCAGCTCGAGCGCCCGCTCGTAGGTCTCGACGTCGATCACCATCCAGCCGGCGATCAGGTCCTTGGTCTCCGCGAACGGGCCGTCGGTGACCGGCGGCCGCCCCTCGCCGTCGTAGCGGACGAACGTGCCCTCCGGGGAGAGCGCCTGACCGTCGACGAACTCGCCGGTGCCCTCGAGCCGAGTGGCGAAGTCACTCATGTACTGCACGTGGGCCGAAACCTCCTCCGGCGTCCACTGGTCCATCGGCACGTCGTTGACCGCCGCCGGCGCGCCCCGGTAGTGCTTGAGCAGCAGGTACTTGGCCATCGTGTTCTCCTTGTTGCGGTACGGCCCATTGTGGCCGTGTCGGCTGTTCACCGCGGGGACGAAGCCGCGCGCGGTTTCTCGACATCCGGAAGCGTGCCGATTTCCAGAATGTACTTCTGGTCGTCACCGGCCTGGGACGCCCGTGCCGATCGAGAACCCGCCCGCACGCCGATCCGCTCACGGACCGGCGGGGTCGAGGCCGGGGGTGGCTGCTCCCGGCGCGTCCTGGCCGGGTCCCGCGCGCCCGCCGCCACGACCGGACGGACGCGGGCGAGAAGGGCCCGGCGCGGGCGCCTCCCGTTCTCCCCGGCCGTGAGCCGTACGTACCCGGCCGCCTCCGGTCCTCCGATCGGAGCCGTGCGGGAGATCGTGACGAACACATCCTCATGATCTTGCCCCCTCCCGTCCCGCCGGGTGACGGTATGGGAGATCATGGGTGTTCCTCCGTCCGGATGTCGTGCCAAGTGGTCTCATGGCTAAGCCAGGTGGTCTCATGGCAAGCGGGCCGGGAGCGGGGGAGCCCTTGCCGGCCGGGCCGGCCGCCACGCACCGGAGGTTGATCTTGCAGGGAGCACTCGGCGACATCGTCGTCCTCGATCTCTCTCGCGCGCTCGCGGGCCCGCACGCCGCGCAGATGCTCGGTGACCTGGGCGCCCGCGTGATCAAGGTGGAGCATCCCGCGGGAGGTGACGACTCGCGGGGCTGGGGCCCGCCGTTCGTGGGCCCCGACCAGGACATCTCCACATATTTCCTGGCGGCCAACCGCAACAAACAGTCGATCGCCGTCGATCTCAAGTCCGCCGAGGGCAGGTCGCTCGTCGAGCGCCTGGTGCGGCAGAGCGACGTGCTGGTGGAGAACTTCCGCACCGGGGTCATGGACCGGCTGGGCCTCTCCGCCGAGCGGCTGCACGAGCTCAACCCCCGCCTGGTCATCCTGTCGATCACCGGTTTCGGCCATGACGGCCCGGAGGGCGGCAGGCCCGGCTACGACCAGATCGCGCAGGGCGAGGCGGGGCTGATGAGCCTGACCGGCCCCTCGCCCGAGGAGCCGTACCGGGTGGGCGCCTCGGTCGCGGACCTGCTCGGCGGTATCCACGGCGCGTACGGGGTGGTCGCCGCGCTCTACGAGCGGGAGCGGACCGGGCGGGGCAAGGTCGTGCGGACCTCGCTGCTGGCCGCGGTGACCGGGGTGCACTCCTACCACGGCACGGCATGGACGGTCGGCGGCCAGGTGTCCCGGGCGGGCGGCAACCACCACGCCTCCATCGCCCCGTACGGCGCCTTCCGCTGCGCCGACGGCATGATCCAGATCGCGGCGGCGAACGACGCGCAGTGGCGCAAGGTCGCCGCCCTGCTCGGGTTGGACAGCGACCCATATGTCGCTAAATATGCGACCAACCGGGAAAGATTTACGCATCGAGATGAGCTGATCGCCGACATGGAGCGGGCGCTCACCGAGCACGACCGGGCCCACTGGCTGGCCGCGCTCGGCGAGGCCGGGGTGCCCGCCGGGGCCATCAGGTCCCTCGACGAGGTCTACGCCTGGGACCAGACCCGTTCCCAGGGCCTGGTCGTCGAGGTGGACCATCCCGTGCTCGGCACCATCGAGCTGCCCGGACCGCCGCTCCGCTTCGACGGCGACCCTCCCGTGCGCCACGCCGCCCCGCCCGCTCTCGGCGAGCACGACGACGAGGTCCTCGCCTGGCTGGAGGCGCGCGAGCGATGACAGGCACACCCCCCGTCCACGCCCGGACGCCGTCCCGCGGAGCGCGGGTATGACCCCGGCACGGCCCGACGCGCGCACGCTGATCGACACCTTCCTCGACCCGGGCACGTGGCGGTCGTGGGACGAACCGCCCGCCGACCCCGCCGCGCCCGGCTCGGGGTACGCCGAGGAGCTGGCCGCGGTCCGGGTCAAGACGGGATACGACGAGTCGGTGATCACCGGGGAGGGCCTGCTGGACGGGCGCCGGGTGGCGATCGCCGTGTGCGAGTTCTCCTTCCTGGCCGGTTCGATCGGGGTGGCCGCCGCCGAGCGGCTCACCGCCGCGGTCGAGCGGGCCACCGCCGAGGGGCTCCCGCTGCTGGCCGCCCCCGCCTCGGGCGGAACCCGGATGCAGGAGGGCGCGGTGGCCTTCGTCCAGATGGTGAAGATCACCGCCGCGGTGGCCGCGCACCGCGCCGCGGGGCTGCCGTACGTCGTCTACCTGCGCCATCCCACCACGGGAGGCGTCTTCGCCTCCTGGGGGTCGCTCGGGCACGTCACCGCCGCCGAGCCGGGCGCGCTGATCGGGTTCCTGGGGCCGAGGGTGTTCGAGTCGCTGCACGGCTACCCGTTCCCCGCGGGCGTCCAGGTCTCCGAGAACCTCTTCGCCCACGGCCTGGTCGACGCGGTCGTGTCGGCGGAGGACGCCCGCCGGGTCGCGATACGGACGCTCGCCGTGCTGTGCGCCCCCCGCCGGGACCTGGATCCGGGGCCCGAGCCGGACGAGCGGGTCCCGACGGTCCAGGCGTGGGACGCGATCAGCCGCTCCCGCCGCGACGACCGTCCCGGGGTTCGGGCGCTGCTCAAGCTCGGCGCCTCCGACGTCACCCCGCTCAACGGCACCGGCGTGGGCGAGAACGACCCCGGGCTGATCCTCGCCCTGGCCAGGTTCGGCGAGGCCCCCGCGATCGTGCTCGGCCAGGACCGGCGGCACCAGCGGATCGACGCCCCGCTCGGCCCGGCCGGGCTCAGGGTCGCCAGGCGGGGCATGCGCCTCGCCTCCGAGCTGGGGCTGCCGCTGGTCACCGTGATCGACACCGCCGGGGCCGCGCTGTCCAAGGCGGCCGAGGAGGGCGGCCTGGCGGCGGAGATCGCCCGTTCGGTGGCCGATCTGGTGATGCTCGACGCCCCGACCGTGTGCCTGCTGCTGGGGGAGGGGGCGGGCGGTGCCGCGCTCGCGCTGCTCCCCGCCGACCGGGTGCTGTGCGCCCAGCACGGCTGGCTGTCGCCGCTGTCTCCCGAGGGGGCCTCGGCCCTGCTGTACCGGAGTGTCGACTTCGCCCCGGAGATCGCCGCGGCGCAGGGGGTGAGGTCCACCGACCTGCGCAGGGACGGCCTCGTCGACCGGATCATCCCGGAGTTCCCCGACGCCGCCTACGAGCCGGAGGCGTTCTGCGTCCGGGTCGCGCGCACCCTGGAGCACGAGATCGCGGGACTGCTGGGCCAGGCCCCCGCCGACCGCCTCGCCGCCAGGCTGGCCCGTTACCGGCGGCTCGGCGTGAGCTGAGGATCCCCGGCCCGGGGGTCGGCGTGAGCTGAGGATCCCCGGCCCGGGGGACGGCGGTATCACCCGTACGGATGCCGGACGCCCCCGGGGCCCAGAGGTGGCCGTCGGCGGTTGACCTCAACTTTGGTTGAGGTCTCATTCTGATGACCATGACCGATCCGACCACGCCCGCGACGCCGGCCACGCCGGTTACGGCCGGGCGGCGGGAGTGGGCGGGCCTCGCCGTGCTGGCGCTGCCCGCCCTCCTCGCCTCCCTCGAACTGACCGTCACCAACCTCGCGTTACCCGCCATCGGCAGGGATCTGGCGGCGAGCGGCACCCAGTCGCTGTGGATCGTGGACGTCTACGCCTTCCTGCTGGCCGGGTCGCTCATCACCATGGGCGCGCTGGGCGACCGGATCGGCCGCCGCCGGTTGCTGCTGATCGGGGCGGTGGCGTACGGCCTGGCCTCGGTCCTGGCCGCCTACGCGCCCGACGCCGGGAGCCTGATCGTCGCCCGGGGGCTGATGGGTGTCGCCGGATCGACGCTGATGCCCTCCACACTCTCCCTGGCCACGTCCATGTTCTCCGATCCGCGGCAGCGGGCGACGGCCATCGGGATCATCGTCGCCAGCGTCTCGGGAGGCACCGCGATCGGCCCGCTGGTGGGGGGTTGGCTGCTGGAACGCTTCTGGTGGGGGTCGGCGTTCCTGCTGGCCGTACCCTTCATGGCGGTGCTGCTGGTCGCGGGGCCGCTCCTGTTGCCGGAGCGCAGGGACGCCGCCGCGGGGCGGCTGGACGTCGCCGGCGCGGTGCTGTCACTGGGCGCGGTGCTGCCGCTGGTCTACGGGCTCAAGCGGATCGCGGCCGACGGCCCGGAGGTGACGTCCGCGGTCGCGGTCGTGACCGGGCTCGCGCTGGCGGCGGTGTTCGTCCGCAGGCAGCGCACGCTGGCCGATCCCCTCGTCGATCTGCGGCTGTTCGCCGGACGGACGTTCAGCGCCGCGGCCGCCACGCTGGCGCTCGGCATCTACGTGCTGTGGGGTTCCAACTACGCCGTCGCGCAGTACCTGCAGCTGGTGCACGGCCTGTCGCCCCTGGAGGCGGGCCTGTGGACGGCGCCCTCGGCGGCGGGGGTCATCGCCGGCTCCCTCCTGGCCCCCCGGATCGCGCGGAGGATCCCGCCTTCCATAGTGATCGCCACGGGCCTGGCCGTGTCCGCGGCCGGCTATATCGTGCTCACCCGGACGCAGGGGACGGGCGGGCTCGCCGTCCTCGTGTCCGGTGCCGTCGTCGTCTCCGCGGGGCTGGGGCCGATGATGGCGCTCGCCACCGACCTGGTCGTCGGCTCCGCGCCGCCTCGCCGGGCCGGTGCCGCGGCGGCGATCGCCTCGGTGGCGCCCCAGTTCGGCGGCGCGCTCGGCATCGCGGTCCTCGGCAGCGTCATCACCGCGGTCTACCGGAGCCGGATCTCACCGGCGGAGGTTCCCGAGGCCGCTCGCGACAACCTCAACGCCGCGGTGGCGGTCGCGGGGAGCCTTCCCGGACGGCTCGCGTCCGGACTCCTCGACACGGCGCGCACCGCGTTCGTCCAGGGCTTCCACCTGACCGCGGCGATCAGCGCCGTCCTGATGGCGGGCATCGCCCTGCTGGTGGTGATCCTGCTCCGCGAGGACGCCGGGCGATGAGACGCTCCCGGCCGATCGACGGGCCGATCGACGGGCCGACCGGCAGACCGACGGCCGACCGGCGGGCCCGGCTCGCGGCTCCCGGCCGGCCGGTGAGCCGCCCCGTGGGTGTGCCGGGAGCGTTACGGCTCGGCGCCCTCCGGGGTGAGCGGGACGGGCAGGCGCTCGATCCTGATGGAGAAGACCTCGTCGCGGGGGACGACGACCTCGTACGCCCCGTGGTCGACCATCCAGTAGCCCAGCGCCTCGGCCTTCATCCCGCTGTGCCCGGTGTAGGCGATGTGCAGGCTCTCCTCGCCGTTCTCCTCGGAGACGTCGAGGACCAGGCACGGCTCCCCGCCGAACGCGCCGACCGTGCGGACCAGCACCAGCCATTCGAGGTCCTCGCGGGCGACGACCAGCCGCCAGTAGCCGGAGGCCGCCTCGAAGCCCTTCTGCGCCTCCTCGTTGAACAGCACCACCTCGGCGCTGCCGGGCCCGAGGGCCGCGGCGTACGTACGGCCCAGGTAGCGGGCGGCGAACCCCGAGGCCACCGGCTCGATCTCGGCGCTCATGAGGCGGGCCGCCAGCTCAGGCCGTCGTAGAGGCCGAAGAGGCGCTCCTCGCCGGGGACCACGTGGATGATCTCGGCCCCCGCGGGGATCGGCATGGGCGTGGTGTGGAACTGCGGCACGACGTGCTCCCGCGAGGTGGTGAAGCCGTTTCCGGTGAAGGGCGGTGAATCGTTCCAGTCACCGCCCATGTGCGGGCCGTATGGTACGACGTAGGCGTCCATGTCGCGGGCGAACCAGCGCATCAGATAGATCTCCGGGACCGTCGCGCTCAGCTCCGAGCCCTCGAACCCCAGGTCGAGGCCGGCGAAGAGCTGCGCGGGGGTGGTCAGCCGCGCGCAGTCCTGAACCCGGTACACGTACCCGGAGATCACGGTGCGTCTGCCGGCCAGATAGGGCACGAGCAGCCGAGGCGGTATGACCTTCTGCATCTGCGTTCTACGCCCAGGTGGCTCACTCACGGTCGGCATTTTACGATCCGCCGACCTGGAGCCGCCGGTGTTCCAGGCACGGCAGGGCATTCCGGGTGGCAATCGTGATCTGCGCGTCGATTTCGCACGTCTGCACGGCGGCTGTGGGCCCCATATCGGTGCGTACCACTCCCATCGGATCGACCAGCATGCTCCGCCCGATCCCGAAGCCGTCGCGGGCCTCCGGGTTCGGCGCCTGACCCACGGCCGCGACCCAGGTGGTGTTCTCGATCGCGCGGGCCCTGACGAGGGTGGTCCAGTGTTCCTCCTTCATCGGCCCCGAACCCCATGCGGCGATCACCGCGAACATCTCGGCCCCCAGGTCGACCAGGGCCCGGGTGAGCTCGGGGAAGCGGATGTCGTAGCAGGTGACCAGGCCCACCCGGATCCCGGCCAGCTCCACCACGACCGGCGTGTCGCCCGGCGCGACCAGCTCCGACTCGCGGGCGCCGAAGGAGTCGAACAGGTGGATCTTCCGGTAGGCCGCCTCGATCGAGCCCGAGGGGCCGATGGCGACCGCGGTGTTGTGGACCCGGTCCTCGCCGGGTTCGAACACCCCCGCGATCACCGACAGGCCGTGCTCCCGCGCCGCCGCGGCCAGCCCGGTGACGAACGGCCCGTCCAGCGGCTGGGCGAGGTCGGTGACGCGTTTGCCGTACCGGGTGAGGGCGGCCTCCGGGAGGATCGCCAGCTCGGCGCCGCCCGCGGCGGCCTCGGCGAGGGCGTCGCGGGCACGGCTGAGGTTGGCGGCGGGGTCTTCGGCCACCGGGATCTGACAGAGGGCGATGCGCGTCACGGATGTGACCCTATCCGTCTGTTCGGCACTCGTTCCAACCACGTGAGGCTCCGCCACGCCCATTCCAGCGGCCCGTACCTGAACCTGGCCAGCCACGCGCGGCTGAACAGCACCTGAAGCGCCAGGACGGCGACGGAGAGCGCCACGCCGGCGAGCCGGGTCGTGTCCGCGACGAGCAGGGGTACGAAGATCAGGATGATCGGGGTGCTCACCAGGTAGTTCGTCAGCGCCATCCGGCCGAGCGGGGCCAGGACCGCCAGCAGCGGGCCGCGCAGCCGGGTCCGCAGCAGGAGCAGCAGCCCGGTGCCGTAGGCCGTGGCGACGGCGAGCCCGGCGGCCGCGTGGACGGACGCGTGGAAGAGGAGGGGGTCATTGGCGATGCGCAGCCAGAGCCAGGTGAGCGTCACGCCCAGCACCGCGCTCGCCACGAACGCCGGCGGCAGCAGCCACCCGGGCGGCGGGCGCTCCATCAGGAGCATGCCCAGGAGGAACAGGCCGGGAACGAGGATGATCGCGCCGCCCTGGTACACCGCCCACACGGTGAGGGCGACGCCCAGCACCGCCACCGCGGGCCGGGGGAAGAACGAGGCGGGCAGCAGGACCAACGCCCCGAAGATCGCGTAAGGCAGGAGCACCTCGCCCGAGTTGAGGACCTGGTGGACCGCGCCGAGGGCGGCGAGCACCGCCAGCCTGCGCAGCAGCACGGCCCGGGGGTGTTCGGTCCGTTCGGCCGCCGACCTCAGGAAGAGGACGAAGCTCAGCCCGAACAGGAAGGAGAAGATCGGGTAGAACCTGCTCTGCAGCAGGTTGTCGATCGCCCAGTCGACCGCGTTGCGATCGGACGCGCCCAGATGCTCACGCGTGTGCTGCCAGGTGTTGACCACCATGATCCCGCACACCGCGAAGCCGCGGAGCGCGTCGAGCGCGTCGAGCCGGGCCGGCCCCGCCGGTCCCGCCGGTTCGATCGGTCGGTCCGGTCCTGCCGGGTCGGCCGGGTCGGCCGGTGGGGTCGGTCGGGTCACAGGAAATAGACGTACCATCCCATAATCACCTACGCATAGACGACCCACCCGGTTGCCGGCGCCCGGACCGGATCGCGCGGCCGGTCCGACGGCGCGACCGGCCACCGCGAGAGGTTCATTCCGGGGGCGCGGGCACGGCGCTCGGCGGTGACCGGCTCTCACGCCGGCGGGCCGGTGAGCGCTTTCAGCCTTTCCGTGATCCGGGCGACCACCATTCGCTGCGCGGGGTTCAGGGCGTCGCGCAGGTACTGCTCGAAGAGGCCGTACAGCTTCCCGTCGATGAGGTCGGTGCCCCCGTCCCACCCGGTGAAGTCGGCGACGATCATCCCCAGCCGCTCGGTGAAGTCCTCGACGAGGCGGTCGGTGACCGCCGGATCCGCGTCCGCGTCCAGCCGGTCGAAGCGCCGGGCGAGCCCCGCCACCACCTCGACGGTGCCGGGCGCGGCGATGTGCTCGTAGAACTCGGCGAGGTGCTCGATGCCGGCCTCGCCGACGAGATGCGCGAGAAGAACGGACTGCTCCCGGTCGATCCTGTTCATGGCCGGTGAGATGCCCGACAGGGCGAAGGCCTCGAAGAACCGCGCGAGTTCCGGGGGCACGTCGGGGAGGGTGCGGTGCTCGCGGATGATCCCCAGCATCGTCTTCTGCCTGGTGAGACGGGCGATCTGGGCGTCGAGCTCGTGCTCGAGGTCGCTCAGCAGATCGTGGTGGTCCTCCTCCTCAGAGTCGAGGAGGCCCGCCACCTTGTCGAGGGGGATCCCGAGCGCGGCGAGCCGTTTGATGCGCAGCAACCTGACCAGGTCCTGGATCGTGTAGCGCCGGTATCCGCTCGGGTCGCGCCCGGGCTCGGGCAGGATGCCGATCCGGTGGTAGTGGCGCAGCGTGCGGACCGTCACGTCCGCGAGTGACGCCAGCTCGCTACTCCGCACGCGCGGTCACCTCCCGCTCCGCCTCAAGGCTACGCAGCGCGGGCGCGCGGAGCGCCGCCAGCACGGTGACGAGCCAGACGACGCCCATGGTGGCTCCCGCGGCGGCCAGGCCACCGAAATGGCCGATGAGCGCGGCGGCGAGGATCCCCACCGGTCCGGCGATCGTCATGAGGGAGTTCTGCGTGCCCATGATGCGCCCGCGCAGGTCCTCGGGGATTCGTTCGATCATGAGCACCCCGAGCAGGCCGCCGAGCAGTCCCGAGGAGAGCCCCAGCACGAACGCGCCGGCGAAGACGGTCCACACCGGGGGAAGGGCCGAGATGACACCGATGCCCACGGCGCTGCCCAGCAGCCCGGTCACGAACCAGACCCGGCGTGACCCGCGTGTCGCCAGAGCGGCGTAGAGGCCGCCACCCACGAGGGTTCCCGCGGCGATCGCGGTGAGCACGAAACCGAGCGTCTCAGGGCTGCCGATCAGCGTGAAGTGCGCGGGCAGGACGATTCCCTGCAGGGAGACGATCACGGTGATCAGTACCAGGTTGAGCATCGTGACCGCGAGCAGGAACCGGTCGCGCCGGAACAGCACGCGCCAGCCCTCCTTCAACAGCCCCCATCCCGAAGCGGGCGGAGACACGGGGCCGGTCCCGGCGGGGATCACGCCGACGTTCCTCGGGATCAGGAGCGTGAGCATCGCCGCGGCGGACGAGGTACCTGCTGTGATCCACAGCACCATGGACCCGTCGAACAGGACCAGCAGGCTCCCGGCCGCGGCCGGCCCGATCACCATGATCAATGCGCCGAGGCCCTCCCTGATGCCCATGAGCCGGTGCGCGGGGATGCCGCCGGTCCGCACGATCGCGGGCAGGATCGCCTCGCGGGCCGTCATCCCCGGCACGTCACCGACCGCGCCGACGATGCCGAAGAGGATGAACCACCCCAGGTTCAACCCGGTCACGAGGTCGACGACGGGCAGGGCGGCCAGCGACGCGGCGGAGATCAGATCGGTGATCACCGACGACGTGCGCCTGTTGATCCGGTCGATCACTACACCCATGACCAGGCCCGAGACGAAGGCCGGCACCGCGGTGGCGGCGGAGAGGACCCCCGCGGAGAGGACGCTTCCCGTCGTCTGCAACACGATCAGGGGAAGAGCCACCGCGGCAATCGAGTTTCCCAGCAACGACAGGGCGTACGAGGCCAGGTAGATCAGGGGAACGGGCTTCATGCCCCCAGTGGAAACCATGACCTTACGTCGGGGGCAAGTGCCGGAGCCGGGGCGGGTGACCCGGCTCCCCACCTCACGGTGGGGACGTGAGGAAGGTAACGGGGGTCAGCCGCCGGCCAGCGCCTTTCTCAGCTTGGGGGCGAGGCCGGCCGTGAACGTCCTGGCGTCCTCGCACCCCTTGCGCCCGAGCGACCAGCAGCCGAGCAGCTCGTGGACCTCCGTGCGGAAGACCCGGCTGAACTGGCTGTAGTACGGGGAGGGCGGGCGGGCCCTGGCCTGTGTCAGCGCGCGCAGCAGCGTGTCGGGCCGCACGCTCTCGGACTCGGGCTCGGCGGCGGGGGAGGGGGTGGAGCCGGGCCGGGCGGCGGGTTCGGCGGCGGGTTCGGACGGGGTCGCCGCGGGCGACGGGCCGCCGCAGCCGCTCTCCGGCCGCGCGTAGAGCGCGGAGACCCTGGCGGGGGCGAACCCGCCGCAGTGGTAGAGCAGCCTGGCCGCCTCCCCGCCGGTCAGCGCCGCCACCAGTTGCTGCGCGGCGTCGCGCCGGACGGTGTGCCGGGAGACGGCGAGGTACTGGCCGCCGAGGACCCCCTGCCAGGGCAGCGGTGCCGCGCGGAAGGCGACCCCTCCCGACTTCGACTCCCCGGAGAGCACCTCGTGGGCGGAGGGCCAGTGCCGCAGGAACAGCGCGTGCCGCTTGCGGAAGGCGGTCAGCGACTCCGTCTCCGTGCTGCCGAGGGTCTCCCCGGAGATCACGCCGGCCCGCACCGTCTCGATGAGCCGCCGGACGGCCTCCACGCCCTCCTTCTGAGTGATCACCACGCGGCCGTTCGCGTCGACCACGTCCCCGCCGTTGGCCCAGATCGCCTCCAGGGCGTTGACCGTGAGCCCCTCGTAGGAGGCGAACTGCCCGGTGAGCCCGAGGACGGTGGAGCCGGGACCGGCGCGGCGCGCCTTCGCGAGGCCGGTCATGTCCCGCCAGTCCTTCGGCTCCCGCAGGTCGTCGAGGTGGTAGAGGAGCCCCACGTCGGTGTTGAACGGCACCGCGTACTGGACGCCGTCCCAGGCGCCCGCGGACCAGATCTGGGAGAGGAAGTCGTTGGTCCCGCCGTGCTCGGAGGTGTCGATCGGGCGCAGATAGCCGCCCTCGGCGAACTCGGGGATCCACTGGATGTCGAGGTTGTACACGTCGTAGTGCCCGGCCTTCGACTGGGCGGCCGAGATCATCGCGCTGCGCTGCTCGTCCGCGACCGAGGAGATCGCCACGAAGCACGCCCGGGGCCTGCCGCCGAAGCCGTTCCAGACGGCCTGGAGCGCCCGCTCGCGGGCCCCTCCCGAGACGTCGGCGCCGCTGGCGATGCGCAGGACGCAGTCGTCCCTGGGCGGGCCGGGGGGCGGGGTGGGCGCGGCGCTCGCCCCCAGGGAGGGCAGAAGGACGAGCAGCAGGAGGAGAAGGATCACCCCGTGGCCGACCGGCTTCGCGCCGGAGGGCGTGCCCCGCCCGCCCGTCCCGCCCGGGGCGGACGTCGTGGACGGCGAGGGGCGGCTCATCGGATACCTCCAGCGGGGAGACCTCGGGCTTCGGCCCTGGGGAGGACGTCAATCGGTGACCGTCCGGAGTTCGGTGAACGCGTCGTCCAGCTTCTGGTCGGGGTCGGTGCTCGCGTCGTAGCAGGACATCAGGCCCTCGTCCCTGAGCTTCGGCAGCGGGGCCGTGGCGCAGCCGTGCAGGTCGAAGGAGAGCATCAGCAGGCGGACACCGTCGTGTTCCCTGAGGTCCCCGACGGTCAGCCCGTGAGGGCTCCCCCCGTCGGTGAGTACGAGCACGGCCTTCCGCTCCCCGGGGTCACCGATCCTCGCCATCTGGCCGAGCGCCTCCCTGATGATGGGGCGCATCGGGGGATCGCGGTGCGAGCTGTCCCGGTAGGCCTTCTGGACGGCGGTGAGCCTGCCGGCGAGAGCCCTTCCCTCGTCGGCGACGGGCGCGAGGGGGACACCGCGGCCGTCGTCGTCGTCAGGGAAGAACGTCATGATCCCCGTGGTCAGCTCACCGCGCCTGGACGTGACGGCGAGCTGGGCCACCTGGATCGCCGCCTCCAGCCGTGACCTGCCGTCGTTCACCCTGTTGCCCGCCATCGACCCGGAGACGTCGACCACGACGAGCACGTGGTCGGCGAGCGGGGTCGCCAGCTTGTACAGCAGCTTGGAGATGTCCGGCCTCCAGCCCGCCGCCACCGGCGCGCCCGGCCTCAGCCAGGGCGCCTTCGCCGGCAGCCTCCCGACGTTCAGACGGCCCTCGGCGTCACGGAATCCGTAGCGGGGGAGGGCCTCCCGCAAGAAGTCGCAGAACTCCCTGACCGTCCGCTCGACGGCGGGGGGCCGCCTCAGGTCCGGCCACCGCTTGGAGACGCAGGCGTACCTCATGGCGTGGCCGCCCCTCGGGTAGACGGCGGTCAGCGACGGCGGCCGGTCCCCGGCGTTCTCCGGCGCGGAGGCGGCACCCGGCGAGCCCGCACCGGGGACGGCGCAGCCGCCCGACGCGGGGAGCGCGGGGTCGGCGCCCGACAGGGAGACGTTGAGCTCGTGGAACTGCTGCTCGGTCAGGACCATCGCGGACGTGTCGAGGGAGCCCGCGTACCGGCACATCACGTCGCGGACGTCGTCGCCCGGCCGTACCTTCGTGGACAGCCCCTCCGCGCGGCCGGGGGCGGCGGCCGTGGCCATCAGGCCGACGTTGGAGGCCAGCGGGTGGGTGCGCACGACCTGCCGGGCGCCCGGCCTGCTTCGCAGCAGGTCGGCCCAGTCGCGGTCTCCCGGTTTCCTGTTGGCCTCGGTGAGCTCCTCGGCGAGCTCCTCCGGCGCGGCGATGACCAGGGGCGAGGTCGCGACGACCGTCCGCGCGCCGAACGCCGGCATGCCGTCCGCGCTCCTGTCCAGGTAGTCGATCTCCTGCGGGGAGTCGGCGATCCACCCGTCGGGCCGGGCGCCCGGGGGCCGCAGGGGCATCGGCTCCGCCGTCCGCCCGGTCGCCGGCTGGACGGGGAACGTCCAGTCGCCCAGCCGGTCCCGGACCTCGTCGGCGCGCAGCCCGCTGACGTTGATGTTCATCTGACGGCAGCCCCACCAGTCGGTCTTCCCGGCCATGAACTCGCCGGCCGCCCGCTGGATGGCCGGGGAGGTCTCGGCGGAGGCCAGGAGCGTGATCTCGTCGGGGATCCGGCAGGTGACCCACGGCTCGTCCTTGGGAACGACGGCCAGGGTGACGACGACGGTGACCAGGACCCCGGCGGAGAGCAGCCACCAGGCGTCCTGGCGCACCCACTGGGAGAACGTCCCGAGAAGGCCGTACAGCCGTCCCGGAATCGCGCGGCGCAGCCAGGCGGTGCTCTTCAGCAGGTGGCCGGGGAAGATGGTCAATGCCGTCAGCGCGAGAATCCCGCAGACCAGGAGCACTTTCGAGGCGGTGGAAATGGAGAGGGCGAGAAGCACCAGCAGTGTCTGGACGAGGGCGTTGGAGAAACCGGTCACCATCTGCCACGCGCGTTCCGTCGAGCCGGTGGTGTCCGTCGAAGGCGAGGTCTCCGCGGTCTTCTCGCTGTTCGCCATCTGTCAGTCGTCTCCGCCGGTGGTTTCCCGAGACTTCGCGTTCACCCTACGTCGGACCATCACCACCGAGAGAGGCTTTCGGTGATCTACGGAACGGGGATTCACCGCCGCGGTGTTCACGGCCGCCCGCATTTACGAAGCCGGGGACGGACCAGGCATTCGGCGCGTCATGGTGGGTCCGCGGGGATGTCCTCCGGGAAGTCGCCAGGATGTTCTCCGGGAGGAGAACGCGGCGGTGACCGCGAGGCGCCGCGGGGGCGGGACTACGCTGGAGCGCGTGAGTGATCCTTTGGTGGCGCGGATGCGCGAGTTCGGCACGACCATCTTCGCCGAGATGTCGGCGCTGGCCCTGCGGACCGGCTCGATCAACCTCGGGCAGGGCTTCCCCGACACCGACGGGCCCGCCGCGATGCTGGAGCGCGCGGTGTCGGCGATCCGCGAGGGCGCCAACCAGTACCCGCCGGGGCCGGGGGTGCCCGAGCTGCGCCGGGCCGTCTCCGAGCACCGCAAGGACCACTACGGGCTCGACTACGACCCCGACGGCGAGGTCCTCGTCACCGTCGGCGCGACCGAGGCGATCGCCGCGACGATCCTCGCGCTGTGCGAGCCCGGCGACGAGGTGATCGCCTTCGAGCCGTATTACGACTCCTACGCCGCCGCCGTCGCCCTCGCCGGGGCCGTGCTGCGCCCGGTCACCCTGCGCCCGGTCGAGGGCCGCTTCACCTTCGACCCCGCCGAGCTGCGCGCCGCCGCCGGGCCGCGCACCCGGGCCGTCCTGGTCAACTCCCCGCACAATCCCACCGGTACCGTCTTCACCCGCGCCGAGCTGGACGAGATCGCCCGCCTGTGCCTGGAGCGCGACCTGGTGGTCGTCACCGACGAGGTCTACGAACACCTCACCTTCGACGGTGTCGAGCACGTGCCGATCGCCACCCTGCCCGACATGCGCGAGCGCACCGTGATGATCTCCTCCGCGGGCAAGACCTTCTCGGTCACCGGCTGGAAGACGGGCTGGATCTGCGCGCCGCCCGAGCTCGTCAGGGCCGCGCAGACCGTCAAGCAGTTCCTCACCTTCACCGCCGCCGCGCCCTGGCAGCTCGCCGTCGCCCACGGCCTGCGCCACGAGCTCGACTGGGTCTCCTCCCTGCGGGCGGACCTGGAGTCCAAACGCGACCGCCTGACGGCGGGGTTGTCCGCGGCGGGCTTCGAGGTCTACCGCCCCGCGGGCACCTACTTCGTGCAGACCGACATCCGTCCCCTGGGCTTCACCGACGGCCTCGCCCTGACCCGCGAGCTGCCGTCCCTGGCGGGCGTGGTCGCCATCCCGACCCAGGTCTTCTACGCCCGCCCCGAGCGCGGCAGGCACTTCGTCCGCTTCGCCTTCTGCAAGCGGGACGAGGTCATCGACGAGGCCGTGAGCCGCCTGGCCGGTCTCGGCGCGGCGGCGGGGGCGGTTCGACCCGGCGGGGGGTGATCGGGCATCCTGGGGGTGACGCGACTGGCGGCTAGGGGATGGCATCAACCATCGGGGAGCTCGTCGTGGGAGTCGACCGCCTGGGCGCCCACGCCGAGAGGACGCGCATGTCCCAGTTCGCAGCGAACGGCCCGGAGTCCGAGAGCGCGCCGTCGGCCCGGCTTCTCCCGGGCGGCCCGGTGGCCGAGAGGATCCTCGCCGACGTGGCCGCGCGGGTGGCCGCCCTGACCCGCGAGGGTGTCACCCCGAGCCTGGCGACGGTCCTGGTCGGTGACGACGACGCCAGCGCCGGATACATCCGCATCAAGCAGCGGCAGGCCGCCGAGCTCGGCTTCGCCTCGCCGCACGAGCACCTGCCCGCGAGTGCCACCCAGGCGGACCTGCACGCGGTCATCACCGCCTTCAACGACGACCCGGCGGTGCACGGGCTGCTCGTGCAGCACCCCGTCCCCAAGCACCTCGACTACGACCGGGCCCTGCAGGTCATGGATCCGGACAAGGACGTCGACGGCATGCACCCGCTCAACATCGGGCGGCTGGCGCTGGAGCTTCCCGGCCCGCTGCCGTGCACGCCCGCCGGGATCGAGGCGCTGCTCGCGTACTACGACATCCCGGTGGCGGGCCGGGAGGTGGTCGTCCTCGGCCGCGGGGCCACCCTCGGCCGTCCCCTGTCGATCCTCCTCGCGCAGAAGCGCCCGACGGCGAACGCGGCGGTCACCGTCGTCCACACCGGGGTGAGCGACTGGCCCCGCTACACGCGGCGCGCCGACGTCCTGGTCGCCGCCGCGGGGGTGCCGGGGATCGTCCAGCCCGAGCACGTCAAGCCCGGCGCGGTCGTCATCGGGGGCGGGGTGCGCTACGAGGGCAGGCGCCTGCTGCCCGACGTCGACGAGTCCTGCGCCCGGGTGGCCGGGGCCATCACCCCCAGGGTCGGCGGGGTCGGGCCCACCACGGTCGCGATGCTGTTCCGCAACGCGATCACGGCGGCCGAGCGCGCCACGGGCTCCCTCGCGGGGGAGGGGCCCCGGTAGCCCGCCCGGAGGACGCCCGTACCCCCGCGAAACGCCGGTCGTCGTGTCGCCGACCCGGAATCGATCTCTCTGCGTGTACCTTCTGCTGCGGAGAGTGATGGCCGGGCGTGCTCGCGGGAGCGGTGCGCGCGGTGCGGAGTGGATCGGGCTGGGCGGTTTCCTCCCGGTGGCGTGCGCCGCTCTCCACACTGCCGTGATTCGCAGGAAGGAGAGCATCGACGATGCGACGGAGATTCAGGGTGCTGGCGTCGGCGGCGGCGGTCGCGCTGGGATGCGCGGGGTTCGTCCCCGGCGCGGCGACCGCCTCGGGTTCGGAGTCCGCGGCCTGGGGTCCCATTCGCAGCCACCAGAACTGGCGCTGTCTGGACGCAGACCTCGGCAGCATCGGCCCGAACGGGACGAAGGTGCAACTGTGGGGCTGCAACGGCTGGGACAACCAGTCGTGGAGCTACGACGTGTCCAGTCACACGATCCACAGCAAGGAGAACGGCCGCTGTCTGGACGCCGATCTCGGCACCATCAACGCGAACGGGACCAAGGTGCAGCTCTGGGACTGCAACGGCTGGGCCAACCAGAAATGGATCTACGACGCGACGAGCCGCACGATCTACAGCATGTACAACGGGCGCTGCCTGGACGCGGACCTGGGGACCATCAACGCGAACGGGACCAAAGTACAGCTGTGGAACTGCAACGGCTGGGCCAACCAGAAGTGGACGCTCTGACGTCCGCCGCCCGCGGGTGGCGGTGCGGGCCGTGTCCGCTGTTTCCTCGCGCCGGGGCCTGACCTTCGGGCGGGGTGCGGTGGTGCGGGCCGTGTCCGCTGTTTCCTCGCGCCGGGGCCTGACCTTCGGGCGGGGTGCGGTGGTGCGGGCCGTGTCCGCTGTTTCCTCGCGTCGGGGCCTGACCCCCGGACGGGGTGCGGTGGTGCGGGCCGTGTCCGCTGTTTCCTCGCGCCGGGGCCTGACCCCCGGACGGGGAAGGGGGGCGATCCTCGCGGCGCCGCCGGGAGGATCGCCCCCCTCCAGGGGCGGGCGGCTCGGGTGAGACGGGCGTGGGAGGGCCCGGGGCCGGCCGGAGAGCGGGCCGGTCCCGGGCGGCGCGGGGGCGTTACCGCCTTCCCGCGACGGCCGGCGGGGTGGCCGGATCGGTCGGGGAGGCCGGCGGGGTGAGCGGATCGGTCGTGGCGACCGGCGGGGCGGTCGGGTCGGCGGTGACCGCCGGGGTGGCGGTCCGCGCCGAGCGCAGGGGGATCTCCCTGAGCATCAGGGCGGCCACCGCGGCCAGGACGGCGATCGGGACGCCGACCAAGAAGACCGCGCTCATCGCCCGGGTGAAGGCCTCCAGGATGATCTCCAGGATCGGCGCGGGAAGATCGTGGATGGCCTTGGGGGAGCCGAGGCTGGGAACCGTGCCACCGCTCAGCGGCAGGTGTGCCGCCTTCGCCAGGGAGATCAGTTCCGAGGTGAGCCGGTTGGACAGGATCGCGCCGAAGGCCGCGACGCCCACCGCGCCGCCGAGGGAGCGGAAGAACGACACCCCGGAGGTCGCCGAGGCGAGGTTCGCGCGGGTCACCGCGTTCTGGGCGGCCAGGATCAGGATCTGCATGGAGGCGCCGAGCCCGATGCCGAGCACCGCGTTGTCGAGGCCGACGATCACCAGCGAGCTGTCGACGTGCAGGCGGGAGAGCAGGAACAGGCCGACCGCGACCAGCAGCATGCCCACGACGGGGAAGATCTTCCATCGGCCCGTCCGGCTGACGAACCGGCCGGTCAGGATCGAGGAGGTGAGCAGGCCGAGCACCAGGGGCAGGGTCATCAGGCCCGAACCGGTGGGGCTCATGCCCTTGACGATCTGCAGATACTGCGGCAGGAACATCAGCGCGCCGAACATCGCCGCGCCGACCAGCAGGGAGGCGACGGACGTGAGCACGAAGGTGTGGTTGCGGAACAGGTGCGGGGGCAGGATCGGGTCGGCGGCCTTGCGCTCGGCGACGACGGCGAGGCCGAACAGCACCAGGCTGAGCGCGCCCAGGCCGTAGGTCCACGCGGAGTTCCAGCCGAACTCCTTGCCGCCGAGGGAGAGCAGCAGCATCAGCGCGGTGGTGCCGCCGGTGATGAAGGTCGCGCCCCACCAGTCGATCTTCGTGTCGCGGCGGACGAGCGGCAGCTTCAGCACCTTCTGGATGACGACGAACGCGACCACGGCCAGCGGCACGCAGATCCAGAAGGTCCAGCGCCAGGACATGTTGTCCACGATGAACCCGCCGAGCAGCGGGCCGGTCACCGTCGAGACGCCGAAGACCGCGCCGATGTAGCCGGAGTACCGCCCGCGCTCGCGGGGCTCGACCACGTCGCCGAGGATGATCTGCGGCAGCGCGGCGAGGCCGCCGGCGCCGATGCCCTGAGCCGCCCTGGCCGCGATGAGCTGGCCCATGTCCTGGGAGAAGCCGGCGGCGACGGAGGACAGCAGGAAGACGACCAGCGCGACCTGGAACATGAGCTTGCGGCCGTAGAGATCGGAGAGCTTGCCCCAGATCGGGGTGGAGGCGGTCATGGTCAGCAGGGTCGCGCTGGCCACCCAGGCGAGCTGGTCCTGGCCGCCGAGCGTGCCGACGATGGTCGGCAGCGCGGTTCCCACCACCGAGGTCGAGATCATCGACGTCAGCATGGCGAGCATCAGTCCGGCCAGGATCTCCAGCACCTGTCTGTGGGTGAAAACCGGTGCGGCCTCGGCCTGGATCTGTTGTTCGGTCGGCATGAACCTTCCCCCAATACATGTACAGTACACATGAAGTTAGTAGACGCTTGTTTACTCGTCAAATCTGGAAGGATCCCGTAGGTGGACGAGACACGGCAGCGCGACAGGGAGGGCACCAGGCGGCGCATCCTCGACGCCGCCCGCCGGCTGTTCGCCGACCTCGGGTACGACCAGGTGACGATGCGGGCGATCGCCGCGGAGGCGGACGCCAACATCGCGCTGATCAACCGCTACTTCGGCAGCAAGCGGGAGCTGTTCGCCGAGGTGCTCGCGATGCAGGGGCGCTTCCCCGGCGTCCTGGAGGGGCCCGAGGAGGAGCTGCCCCGCCGCCTGGCCGAGTACGTCGCCGACCGGCTCCGCTCCGACCAGGGGAGCGTGGTGCTCGCCGCGCTCATCCGGTCGTCCAGCTCCCCGGAGATCCACGAGATCATCCGCGACCGGGTCAGCTCGGCGATCCTGGAACCCCTGTCGGCGCGGCTCTCCGGGCCCGACGCGGCCTTCCGGGCGACGGTCGCCGCCGCGCTCGTCACCGGCACCGGCACGATGCGCCAGCTCTACGGTCCCGACGCCGCCGCGGCCCCCGACCACGAGGTCGTGGTCGCCCGCCTCACCGCCGTCTTCGAGGCCTGTCTCGGGATGTGAGGCCTGTCTCGGGATGTGAGGCCTGTCTTGGGATATGAAGCGCCGAGCCTGTCCCGGCGCCGCCCGCGATCATCCGGTCGCCCGCGGCATGCGAACATGGTGCATCCCGGGCCCGTCGCGGAGATCGCGGCGCTTTCCAGAGAGGACACGCGGTGAAGCACATCGAGGCCGGCCGGACCGACACGCGGCCCGGCACCCCGGCCAAGGCCACGGGACAGTGAGCGGAAAAGTCGCATGAGCTGGCTGCGCTGCCCCTTCCCCCGTCCGGGGGCGACCACGAGGCTGTTCTGCTTCGCGCACGCGGGAGGGTCGGCCACCGCCTACCGCGCGTGGTCCGAGCTGCTGCCCGCGTCCGTCGAGCTGCACGCGACGCAACTGCCCGGCCGGGCCGACCGGTTCAACGAGCCGTCGCCGGACGACATGGACACGCTGGCCGACGAGGTGACCGGGTCGATGCTGCCGCTGCTGGACAGGCGTTTCGCGCTGTTCGGGCACAGCATGGGGGCGACGCTCGCCTACGAGGTCACGCGTCGCCTCGAAACCAGGGGAATCGCTCCGGCACGGCTGTTCGTGTCCGGCGCGAGAGCGCCGCACGATCCCCGCGACAGGCCTCCGATCTCGGAGTACGACGACGACCGCCTCGTGGCCGAGCTGGCGAAGCTCGGCGGCACCGAGGTGGAGATCCTGTCCCACCGGGCGATGCGCGAGATCGTCCTGCCCTACGTACGCGCGGACTTCCGCCTGGTCGAGGCCTACCGCCACCGTCCCGGACCTCCGCTGCACACCCCGATCTCCGCCTTCGTCGGCGACGCCGACCCGGTGGTCACCCCGGCCCAGGCCAAGTCGTGGGAGACCCGTACGAGCTCAGACTTCTCCCTGACCGTCTTCCCCGGCGACCACTTCTACCTGCAGCCGCAGCGTGCGCCGGTGGTCGAGAGGACGGCCCGGACGCTCCTGGGGTGAGCGGCCGTCCCTCGCGACGCACGAAAGCCGGCCGGTTGGCTGGTTGTGCCGAAGGAACGGTACCCCTTGGGCAACGAGTGCCCATGAGGTGGGGCGGGGAGGCCGTTAGCGTCGGCCAGGTGGGTGAACGAGTACTGATCGCGCTCGGCGGCAACGCGATGACCGGGCCCGACGGCGGCGCCTCGCCGGTCGACCAGCACCGCGCGGTCGAGCAGGCCGTGCGCCACGTCGTCGCGCTCATCGAGGACGGCCACCAGGTGACCCTCACCCACGGCAACGGCCCCCAGGTCGGCAACCTGATCCTGAAGAACCAGCTCGCCGCCCACGTCGTGCCCCCGGTGCCGCTCGACTGGTGCGGGGCGCAGACGCAGGCCACCATCGGCACCCTCATCCTCAACGCGCTCGGCGGCCGCGCCGCGGTCGTGGTCACCCGTACGCTCGTCGACCCCGCCGACCCGGCCTTCCAGGACCCCGTGAAGCCGATCGGCCGCTACTTCAGCGAGGCGGAGGCACGCCGCTTCGAGGACCTCGGCCAGACCTGGCGCCGGTTCGAGCGCGGCTGGCGCCGCGTGGTGGCCTCCCCCGAGCCGCTGGAGATCCTCGACGCGCCCGCGGTGGCCGCGCTGGTGGCCGCGGGGTTCACCGTCGTGGCCGCGGGCGGCGGCGGCGTGCCCGTGACCCGCGACGGCGAGGGGCGGCTGGCCGGGGTCGAGGCCGTGATCGACAAGGACCTGGCCGCCGCCGTGCTCGCCCGGGCCGTGCGGGCCACGGTCCTGGTCATCGCGACCGACGTCCCCCGGGCCGTCGTCGGGTTCGGCACGCCCGGGGCCCGGCCCCTGGGCCACGTCACCGCGGCCGAGCTGCGCGTGTTGCACGCCGCCGGGCACTTCGCCGGGGGCAGCATGGGCCCGAAGGTCGAGGCCGCGCTGCGCTTCGTCGAGCAGGGCGGCGACCGGTCGGTGATCACCTCTCTCGAGGACATGGGAGCGGCGCTCACCGGGGAGACCGGCACCGTGGTGCGAAAGTGAACATGACGCGATCGAAAGGTGGCAGGGATGCCCGAACCCATTGAAGTGCGCAAGGTCCCCATCGAGAGCGTGACCGACGCCTCCGGGCTCGCCCGGCTCATCGACGACGGGGTGATCGAGGCGCACCGGGTGCTCGCGGTGATCGGCAAGACCGAGGGCAACGGCGGGGTGAACGACTACACCCGCATCCTGGCCGACACGGCCTTCCGCGGGGTGCTCGCGGCCAAGGGGCATCCGTCCCCCGAGAGCGTGCCGCTGGTGTGGTCGGGCGGGACCGACGGCGTGCTCAGCCCGCACGCCACGATCTTCGCCACCACCGCGAACGCCGAGCCGAACGACGAGCCGAGGGTGAGCGTCGGCATCGCGATGAGCGACGTGATCCTGCCCGAGGACATCGGCCGCCCCGCGATGGTGGAGAAGGTCGCCGCCGGGGTCCGCGAGGCCATGAAGCTCGCCGGGATCGACGACCCCGCCGACGTCCACTACGTCCAGACCAAGACCCCGCTGCTCACGCTGTCCACGATCAACGACGCCAAGTCGCGCGGCAAGGACGTGGTGATCGAGGACACCGGCCCGTCGATGGACATCTCCAACTCCACCACCGCGCTCGGCGTCGCCGTCGCCCTCGGCGAGATCGAGATGCCCGCCGCCGACCAGATCCACCGCGACCTGTCGCTCTACTCCTCCGTCGCGTCGTGCTCCTCGGGCGTCGAGCTGGACCGGGCCCAGATCGTGGTCGTCGGCAACGTACGGGGCATCGGCGGCCGCTACCGGATCGGCCACTCGGTCATGAAGGACGCGCTGGACGCCGACGGCATCTGGGAGGCGATCCGCTCCAGCGGCATCGAGCTGCCGGAGCGCCCCCACCCGTCCGACCTGGGCGACCGGCTCGTCAACGTCTTCATGAAGTGCGAGGCCGACCCGTCGGGCAGCGTGCGCGGCCGCCGCAACATCATGCTCGACGACTCCGACGTGCACTGGCACCGCCAGATCAAGGCCACCGTGGGCGGCGTCGCGGCCAGCGTCACCGGAGACCCGGCCGTGTTCGTCTCGGTCGCGGCGGTCCACCAGGGGCCGAGCGGCGGGGGCCCGGTGGCCGCCATCGCCGACCTCGGCTGACGGGCGGCACGCGCCCCGGCCGTGCCGTACCCGGACACGCTCCTGACGGGCGGCACGCGCCCCGGCCGTGCCGTACCCGGGCGCGCTCCTGACGGGCGCGCTCCTGACGGGCGGCGCCGGTGGGCGGCACCCGCCCCGGCCCGTGCCGCACCCGGGCGGGCCGGGGCGCGCGCCGGGCGGGGCGTTCGTCCTCCCGTCCCGGCCGCGGGTAGGCTCCCGGTTCGTGCCGAGCATTCCGCAGCCCCTGGTCCCCGGCGACGACGGCGCCGCCGACGCCGCCGTGACATCCGTGCTCGCGGCCTTCGCCGCGGGGAAGGCGCAGGCCGGCGAGGTCGTCGCCGCGCTGAGCGGGGCCCGGCTGCTCGTGCCGGTGGTCGCCCTGCTGAAGGAGTCGGAGATCGGCGAGCACGGGCTGCGGCAGGAGAAGGAGAGCGAGATGGCTCTCCCCAAGCTCGTCGGCGCGGACGGCCGCGAGGCGGTGCTCGCCTTCACCGGGATGGAGCCGCTGCGGCGCTGGCGCCCCGACGCCAGGCCCATCCAGGCCACGATCCTCCAGGTCTGCCAGGCGGCGGTGCACGAGGGCACCGCGGCCGTGGTGATGGACGTCGCGGGCCCGGTGCCCTTCGTGATCGAGGGCGGTCTCCTGCGGGCGCTCGCCGCGGTCGAGTCGGGCACCCTCGACCGGCTGGGGGCCGAGGCCCCCGGCGTCACCGTGGCGCGGATCGAAGAGATCGACGAGCCTCCCAGGCGTCGGCGGTTCGGTTGGCCGCCGCGTGGACGAGGTTGACCGTCAGGATCGCCGGGGCGACCACGGCGACGAACCCGCCGAAGTCGCGCTCGAAGACCAGGGCGAGGATCACCGCCGTCACTCCGTTCTGCTGGGCCAGCCCCAGGTGCACCCGGTCGATCATCGGCAGGCCGTGGGTGAGCACCAGCGCGGCGACCATCTGCGCGGCGTACGCGGCCAGCCCGAGCAGCACGCCCATGCCCATGTTCGTCCCGCCGACGAGCAGCAGGCCCATCAGGAACGCCGACAGCGCGAACGCCACGCTCACCGCCCGGCCCAGCCAGCGCGCGTCGGGCAGGCGCAGGTAGAGCCCGGCGGTCGCTATGCCGAGCATGAGGGAGGTCCACGCGGCCGACACGACCGCCCCGGCCGCCGTCACGTACGTCAGCACCGGCGGGGCGTTCCTGATCAGCCGCCACAGCAGGTAGACCGCGCCCGCGAACAGCACGTTCAGCCCCAGGTCGGCGAAGTACGAGGCCGACAGACCGCCGCCCCCCGAGCCGCTCACCAGCGCCGCCGCGTAGACGGCCAGGATGATCGTCACCGGGTCGTCGAAGGAGGACCACGCGCCGAGGATCGTCTTCGCCTGGTTCGACAGCCGGCTGTCCCGCATCACCCCGGCGACCGACAGCGGGTCGATCTGGGCGACCACCACCGCCATGATCAGCGCCCGGGGGTCGCCGGAGACGAGGTAGACGACCCCGGCGATGAACGCCGCCTTCAGCAGCACCCCGACGGTGACCGCGAGCACGATCAGCCGGGAGTGCTCCCTGGCCTCGGCGCGGTCGATCCCGTGCGTGCTGCCGTACAGGCCGATCGCGAGCAGCAGGCTGCTGAACAGCACGTACGCGCCCGAGTGTTCCAGATTGCGCAGGCCGCCCAGGTCGGCGGCGAGCCAGCCGAGGCCGACGACGACGATCAAGAGCCCGATTCGGGCCACCGCTCACTCCTCGGAATGGATCGCAGGTGCCCCTGAGGCTTCGGGGCGCGTTCTCGCTGGTTGATCGGGGGCAGGGTGAAGTGCCCGCGGATGGTGTCCACGAGCCTGGCCATCTTGTCGTCGGAGGTCTCGACCTTGCGCTGGTCCAGGGTCACCCCGATGAGGTAGCGGGTCTCGTCGATCCAGTAGAAGAACATGGCCCCGCGCTCCACGTCGAGGACCGTGCGGATCAGGACGCCCCCCTCCAGCCTGCGCAGCTGCCGGTTGAGCCGCTGGGTGAGCCAGTTGAGCTGGTTTCCGGCCTTGAGGTAGATCTTCCTGCGTTCCTCCTGGTCGGTCTCGTGGAAGAAGTGGGCCAGGTCGCCGTCCTCCAGCACGTCGGTGTAGAAGCAGCACTTCTGGTCGGCGAAGTAGGCCACGAAGTGCAGGTCGTCCTGGTCGACCATGGCCACGCAGCTGGCCAGCGCCTTCTCCACCGAGGGGCCGATGCCCGGCATGGTGCGGATCAGGATCTCCGACTCGCCGATCACCCTGCGCTTGGTGGCGGTGGGCAGCGGGCCCATCCCCGCCTCCAGGTACGGCAGGTAGAGGCCCCGGCGGTACTGGACGAGCAGGTAGACGCCGGTGGCGACGGCGAACGCGCTCACCCCCGCGGTGATCAGCCCGTGCAACTCGCCGGGCACCCCGCCCCGCCAGAGCACCGGGCCGAACGCCGCCACGAACCCCAGCACCGCCTCGCCCGCCGCGGTGACCGTCAGGGCGACCACCAGCAGCACCGGCAGCCGCGCCCTGATCCGGCCGAGCACGGTGGCGATGAGGGCGAGCGTCACGATCACCGCGATCACGGTGACCGCGCGGGCCACGTCGTACTCCTCGCCCTCGATGTACCACGCGAGGAGTTCGAGCAGCACCGGCAGGAGGACGAGTGACGCGATGACCGCGGGAATCTTGCTGAAGCGATCCGTGTCCACGCCGTCCGGCCCTCCGGGGGTAGGGATGCCTCCAGCCTCCGTGATCATCGCGGTGCCCGTCAATGACCTCCGAGGTCACTTCCGCCCCCGGACGGGGCGGGGGAGTGCCCGGGATCCCCGGCGCGGCCGGGGTTCGCGGATTATGGTCGGTCCATGAGCCCCCCGGTGACCCTTCTGCTCCTCCCCGCGCTCGCGGCCCTGGCAGGGCTGGCGATCGGGTCCGGGACGCGGCGCGTGGTGGCCCGCCACTCGGCGGCCGAGGGGGCGGAAAGGGCCGAGAGGGCGGAAAGGGCTGATAGGGCCGAGAGGGCGGAAAGGGCCGAGGGGGCCAAGGGGGCCGAGAGGGCGGAAGGGGCCGAGAAGGCCGAAGGGGGACGGTACGGCCCCTGGCCCGCGGCCGGGGCGGTGGAGGGGGTGACCGCGGCGGTGCTGGCCGCTCTCGCGCTGCGGGCGCTGTGGCCGGACGCGGCGGGGACGGCCGCGTGGCCGGGAGCGCCGGGGGCGGGGATCACGCCGGTCGGCAGGACGGGGGAGCTGCTCGCCTTCGGCTGGCTGGCGGTGGTCGCCGTCGCCCTGTCCTTCGTCGACGCCGCCGTCCACCGGCTGCCCGACCGGCTCACCCTCGCCGCCTACCTGGGGACCGCCGCCCCGCTGGCCGTGCCGGCCCTCGCCGACGGCCGCCTCGGGGACCTGCTCGGCGCCGGGCTGGGCGGCCTCGCCCTGGCGGGCTTCTACCTGGTGCTGTTCCTGGTCAACCCGGCGGGGATGGGGCTGGGCGACGTCAAGTTCGCGGCGAGCCTGGGCACCGCCCTCGGCTGGCTGGGCTGGGACACCCTGGTCACCGGGGCCTTCCTCGGCCTCCTGGCCGGCGGGCTGTACGGGGCCGCCCTGATGGTGCTGCGCCGCGCGGGCCGCAAGAGCGAGATCCCCTTCGGCCCCTTCATGGCCATCGGCGCCCTGGCCGCCGTCCTAGCCGCCCTCTGACCGGACCGCCCTCTGACTGGACCGCCTTCTGGCTGGACCGCCTTCTGGCCGGGCCGCCCTCATGACCGTCCACCCTCTGGACCACGTGCCCCTGGATCACCCGCCCCTGGATCACCCGCCCCTGGATCACCCGCTTCTGGGCCGCCCGCCTCTGCCGCCGCCTCCAGCCTCCGGCGGGACGATCACCGGCGGATGTCTCAACCGGTGAACGGAGGCCATTCCAGTGGGCGACACGTGGAAGACTTGTCACCATGTTGCGCTGGTTGACCGCCGGAGAGTCCCACGGCCCCGAGCTCGTCGCGATCCTGGAAGGCCTGCCCGCCGGGGTGGAGGTGACCACGGCACAGCTGGACGAGGCGCTGCGCCGCCGCCGCCTCGGCTACGGCCGTGGCGCGCGGATGAAGTTCGAGCAGGACGTCGTGACCATCGCGGGCGGGGTCCGCCACGGCCGGACGCTCGGCAGCCCCGTGGCCATCCGGGTGGGCAACACCGAGTGGCCCAAGTGGGAGACGGTCATGGCCGCCGACCCCGTCGACCCGGCCGTGCTGGAGGGCCAGGCGCGCAACGCGCCGCGCTCCCGCCCCCGTCCCGGCCACGCCGACCTCGCCGGGATGCAGAAGTACGGCTTCGACGACGCCCGCCCGGTGCTCGACCGGGCCAGCGCCCGCGAGACCGCCGCCCGCGTCGCGCTCGGCCAGGTGGCGCGGAGCTTCCTCAAGCAGGCCCTCGGCGTCGACATCGTCAGCCACGTCGTCTCGATCGGCGGGGCCGTCAGCACCCGGGGCGTCGTCCCCGGCCCCGGCGACCTGGAGGCGGTCGACGCCGATCCGGTGCGCTGCGCCGACCCCGAGGGCAGCGCGGCCATGGTCGCCGAGATCGACAGGGCGCACAAGGACGGCGACACCCTGGGCGGCGTCGTCGAGGTGATCGCCTACGGCCTGCCGCCGGGCCTGGGCAGCTACACCCACTGGGACCGCCGCCTCGACGCCCGCCTCGCGGCCGGCCTGATGGGCATTCAGGCGATCAAGGGCGTCGGCGTCGGCGACGGGTTCGAGACGGCCCGCCGCCCCGGTTCCCTGGCCCACGACGAGATCGAGAACACCGCCGACGGCGTACGCCGGACGACCAACCGGGCCGGCGGCGTCGAGGGCGGCATGACCAACGGCGAGCCGCTGCGCGTCAGCGCGGCGATGAAGCCGATCTCCACCGTCCCCCGGGCGCTGGCCACCATCGACGTGCTGACCGGCGAGGCCGCCAAGGCCCACCACGAGCGCTCCGACGTGTGCGCGGTCCCGGCGGCCGCGATCGTCGCCGAGGCGATGGTCGCGCTGATCCTGGCCGACGCGGCGATCGAGAAGTTCGGCGGCGACTCCGTCGAGGAGGTCGCCCGCAACCTGTCCGGCTACCTCTCCTCGTTGGTGATCAAGTGAGCGGGCGTCCGGGCGAGGGCGCTCCCGGTTCCCCGGTGAGCGGGCCGGCGTCGAAGGAGAGCAGATGAGTCCCCGAGCAGTGCTGATCGGTCCTCCGGGATCGGGCAAGTCGACCGTCGGGCAGCTCCTGGCCGAGCGGCTCGGAGTCGCCTTCCGCGACACCGACGCCGACGTGGAGCGCACGGCGGGCAAGCCGGTGAGCGACGTCTTCATCGAGGACGGCGAGGAGCGTTTCCGGGAGCTGGAGGCCGACGCCGTGCGGCGGGCGCTGGCCGAGCACGACGGCGTGCTCTCCCTGGGCGGTGGCGCGGTCCTCGCCGAGGCCACCCGCGAGCTGCTGGCCGGGCAGCCGGTGATCTACCTGGAGGTCGGCCTCTCCAACGCCGTCCAGCGGGTGGGCCTGGCCTCGGCGCGGCCGCTGCTCGTACTGAACCCGCGCAGCCAGCTGAAGAAGCTGATGGACGCCCGCCGTCCCGTCTACGAGGGACTGGCCACGATCGTCGTGGCGACCGACGAGCGCGATCCCGGCCAGATCGTCGACGAGATCGTGGAGGGCCTGAAGCCGTGACGATCTCCAGGATCGAGGTCCCCGGCGAGAGCCCGTACGACGTGGTGGTCGGCACCGGGGTGCTCGGCGAGCTGCCCGGCCTGCTCGGCGCGGGGGTGAGCACCGTCGCGGTGATACACCCGGAGAGCCTGCCGGAGATCGCCCGCCCGGTCTGCGGCGCGATCGAGGCGGCCGGGTACGAGGTCGTCGCCCTGCCGGTGCCCGACGCCGAGCGCGCCAAGACGGTCGAGGTGCTCGCGGGGCTGTGGTCCGCCCTCGGCCGCGCGGGCCTCACCCGCTCCGACGCCGTGGTCGGCGTCGGCGGGGGAGCCACCACCGACCTGGCGGGGTTCGCCGCCGCCACCTGGCTGCGCGGCGTCAAGGTCGTGCAGGTGCCGACCACCCTGCTGGGCATGGTCGACGCGGCGGTGGGCGGCAAGACCGGCATCAACACCCCCGAGGGCAAGAACCTGGTGGGGTCCTTCCACCCGCCCGCCGGGGTGCTGTGCGACCTGGCGACGCTGGTCTCGGTGCCCCGCGACGACTACGTGGGCGGCCTCGCGGAGATCGTCAAGGGTGGTTTCATCGCCGACCCGCGGATCCTCACGCTCATCGAGGACGATCCGGAGGGCGCCAGGCTCCCCGAGGGGCGGCACACCCGGGAGCTGATCGAGCGGAAGATCCAGATCAAGGCCGACGTCGTCGGAGCCGACCTGCGCGAGGGTGGCCTGCGGGAGATCCTCAACTACGGCCACACGCTGGCGCACGCCATCGAGCGCGTCGAGGGATACCGGATGCGCCACGGCGAGGCCGTCGCGATCGGCATGGTCTACGCCGCCGAGCTGTCCCGCCTGGACGGCAGGATCGGCGCCGACCTCGTGGAGCGGACCAGGTCCATCCTGAGCTCGGTCGGGCTGCCCACCGCCTACCGCCGCGAGGCCTGGCCGGAACTGCGCGACCACATGCGCCTCGACAAGAAGAGCCGCGGCGCCAAGCTGCGCTTCGTCCTCCTGGACGACCTGGCGAAGGTGTCCCCGCTGGTCGACCCGCCGGAGGAACTCCTCGAGGCCGCCTACCACCAGGTCGCCCGGTGAGCCTCGCGTCCCCGTGCGCCCCCTACGCCTCCTACGCTCCCGGCGGCCCGGGGGCTTCCGCGCGGCGGGGGCCGGTTCCGGGGCGCCGGCGAGGCGCGGCGGGACCGTGCCGGGCGGCGCGCCGGGTGAGTGACGTCGGCCGCGCGGCAGGCGCGCGGCCATCAAGGAGCGGTGAGTGACCCGATGAGACCCGTCTACGTGCTCAACGGCCCCAACCTGGGGCGGCTCGGCACCCGCGAGCCGGATGTCTACGGCGCGGAGACCTTCGCGGACCTGGCCGCGCTCTGCCGGGACACCGGCAGGGAGCTCGGCCTGTCGGTCGACGTCCGGCAGACCGACGACGAGGCCGAGATGCTGGGCTGGCTGCACGAGGCGGCCGACGGCCGGATCCCCGTGGTGCTGAACCCGGCGGCGTTCACCCACTACTCCTACGCGCTGCGCGACGCCATCGCCCAGCGCACCGCGCCCCTGGTCGAGGTGCACATCAGCAACCCGGCCGCCCGCGAGGAGTTCCGGCACACCTCGGTGGTCGCCGCCGTGGCGACCGGCACCATCGCGGGTTTCGGTCTGAGGTCGTACGTGCTGGCCCTGCAGGCCATCGCCGAGACCACCTCCTGAGCCCACGCCTCCGAGACGCCCCGGAACCCGTGCCGGGCCACGGCCGGTCCGTAGCCACGGCCGGTTCGTACGAGCCCCGCGCGGGGCGCCTCGGCACGGGTGTCCCGCGCGGCCGGCGGCCTCAGGAATCGCTGAGGCGCTTGAGGGCGCTGCGGACCTTCGCCGGGTCGTTGGTGGGCCAGAAGGGCGGCAGGGAGTCGCGCAGGAACCCGGCGTAACGGGCCGTCGCCAGCCGGGGGTCGAGCACCGCGACCACACCCTTGTCGTGCTGGCTGCGCAGCAGGCGGCCCGCGCCCTGGGCGAGGAGCAGCGCGGCGTGGGTGGCGGCGACCGACATGAACCCGTTGCCGCCCTTGGCGGCGACGTGGCGCTGGCGGGCGGAGCTGAGCGGGTCGTCCGGGCGGGGGAAGGGGATGCGGTCGATGATGACCAGGCGCAGCGAGGGGCCGGGGACGTCGACGCCCTGCCAGAGCGACAGCGTGCCGAACAGGCAGGTCGGCTCGTCCTCGGCGAACTGCTTGACCAGCAGCATCGTGGAGTCGTCACCCTGGCAGAGCAGCGGCACGCTCAGCCGGTCGCGCAACGCCTCGGTGGCCGCCTTGGCCGCGCGCATCGAGGAGAACAGGCCGAGGGTGCGGCCCCCCGCGGCCTCGATCAGCTCGGTGATCTCCTCGAGGTAGGCCTCGGGCAGGCCGTCGCGGCCCGGCTGGGGCAGGTGCTTGGCGACGTAGAGGATGCCGCTGCGCGGGTGGTCGAAGGGGGAGCCGACGTCGATGCCGGCCCACCCGGCCCGGCCCTTGCCGCCCTTCCCCTCCTTCTTCCCCTCTTTCCCGTTCTCGTCCTCGGCGGCGCTCCTGCCGCCGCCCAGGCCCCACTGGCGGGCCAGGCCGTCGAAGGCGCCGCCCAGGGCGAGCGTGGCCGAGGTCAGGATGACCGTGCGGTCGCCGAAGAGCTTGTCGCGGAGCATGCCCGCCACCGTCAGCGGCGCCACCCGCAGCAGGGGCGGGCGCCGGTCGGTGCCCGCCTCCAGCCAGACCACCTCGGCGCGGTCGACCTCCTCGGCGTGGCCGAAGGCGTCGAGCATGCGCTGCGCGGTGTCGTGGACCTCGTCCAGCGAGGTGAAGGCCGCCCTGCGCAGCCCCGCGCCCTCCGGGTCGTCCTTGTCGCCGTTGCGCGGGCCGAGGGCCGTTATGCACGCCCACGCCGCGTCGCGGATCAGGGCGAGCGTCATCCCGAGCACCTGGGGGAGCTCGTCGAGGCGCCCGGCGGGAGCGGCGGCCAGCAGGGACTTGAGGTCCTCGCCGCTCTCCATGAGCCGGTCGGCGAGGTGCTGCTCGATGAGCTTGCCGACCCGCCGCGCGGCCACCGTGATCATCGTCTCCGACAGCTCGCCGCTGACCACGGAGGTGACGCGGTCGACCAGCTCGTGGGCCTCGTCGACCACGACCACCTCGTGCTCGGGCAGGAGCGGGAAGTCCTCCATCGCGTCGATCGCGAGCAGCGCGTGGTTGGTCACGACCACGTCGGACTCGCCGGCGCGGGCGCGGGCCAGCTCGGCGAAGCACTCCGTGCCGCTCGGGCAGCGCGTGGCCCCCAGGCACTCCCTGGCGCTGACCGAGAACTGCCGCCAGGCCTGCTCGTTGACGCCGGGGACGAGCTCGTCGCGGTCGCCGGTCTCGGTCTCGTTCGCCCACTCCTGGATGCGCTGGACCATCCGGCCCGTCGCGTTGACCTCCCGGGGGTCGAAGAGCTGGTCCTGCTCCTCGTCGGGCCACCCCGCGCTCGCCTTGTAGCGGCACAGGTAGTTGCGGCGGCCCTTGAGGATCGCGAACGCCGGCTCGTGCGGCAGCTGCGGGGCCAGCGCCTTGGCGAGGCGCGGCAGGTCGCGGTCGACGAGCTGGCGCTGGAGGGCGATGGTGGCGGTGGAGACGACCACGGCGCCCTTGGAGGTCATCGCGTGCCTGATCGAGGGGATCAGGTAGGCGAGCGACTTGCCGGTGCCCGTGCCCGCCTGCACGGCCAGGTGGTCGCCCGACTCGATCGCGTGCTGCACCGCCCTCACCATGGTGATCTGGCCGGGGCGCTCGACCCCGCCCACCGCCTCGACGGCGGTGCTCAGCAGATCCTCAACCGGGGGAATATCCACCTTTGAGGAGACGTCTTCGGATGGGGCGATGGAGTCGGTCGGCACGACAGCCAACCGTACCCGTTCGGCCCGACAGTCGCGGCTGCTCCGGCGAGTCGCGGCTGGACGCATACCCGTATTCCGGAACCCGGGGTTCACCTCGCATGGCAAACTGGCTGGATCACCCGGCTCATCAATCCTCGTAAGGTCAAGGGAAGGTCTACCGTTCTGGTGCCGTTGGGGCGGAAGATAGGGATGGAAAGACCGGTTCGGTAGGGTTTCCCGAGGTCGAGTGGACGAATAAAGGCTGGTTAAAGCACTATGTCCTCCATGTCGGAAGTTGTCCCGTTGCCGTCGTTCGGCGAGGTGTTCTTTGACGAGCGTGGCCAGGAGCGGGTGCTCCGGGTCACCTGGCACGAAGGCACGCTGGTGCTGAGCCTGTGGCGCGGCGAGATGTGCACCGCGAGTTTCCGCATGCCCATGAGCGATGTGGGGCGCCTGGTCGACACCCTTGACGAGGGCTTCGTCGAGGCCGGTGGGCAGTACCCCGACGAGGTGGGCGAGCCCGTGCACGCCGAGCAGCCCCCGCAGGACGAGCCGCAGGCCTACGGCGAGTATCCCGGCACCGGCCAGTACGCCCGGCCCCGGCCCGAGGACTACGCCCAGCCGCAGCAGTATCCCGACCCGGCGGGCCACATCCCCTTGGCCCCCTCGCCGCTGGACGAACCCCGCCAGGTCGCCGCCCTGGGCCCGAACGACGTGCTCGTCGCGCGGGGCGTGGTGCCGCCGCCCCTGGACCGGCCCCAGGACCGGATGGCCCCCGGATACGGCTCCTCCGACGCCGTGCCACGCGAGAACATGATCGTGAACGACTCCCTGCCCTACGGGCAGCCGCAGCCCGTCGAGCCGCTCGGCGCGGGTCCCGTCCCCGGCGAGCCCGCCTACCAGCTGTCCGGCGACCGCTATCCGCCCGCGCAGCCCCCGTACGGCGTCCAGCAGCCCGACCCCTACGCCGCCCCGCCCGTCCAGCAGCGGCCCGACCCCTACGCCGGGCCCGCCGACCGGTTCGGCGCCCAGCAGCCGGACCCGTACGGCGTGCCGCCCCAGCCCGTCGACCCGTTCGCGCCCCCGGAGGGCCGGCAGAAGCCGGCCGCCCCGTTCACGCCGCGCCCCGACCAGTTCTTCGGCCAGTTCGCCGACTCCGCCCAGCGGCCGGAGCCCGACTCCTACGGGCCGGGACAGCAGAACTCGACCGACCCCTTCGGGTTCGCCGCCCAGCAGCAGGCCGCCTACGGGAACGCGCAGGCCGACCAGTACGGCGGCGGCTACCCGCCCCCCTCGCAGCCCGACCCGTACGCGTTCGGCGCCCAGCAGCCCCACCAGTCCCACCAGGCCGGTCACCCGGCCGACCTGCGCGACCTGTACGGCTCGCCGCCCGCCTACCCGCAGCAGGACGTCGACCCGTCCGACCCGCTGGGCCTGCTCGGCCAGGCGGCGCCCGACCAGAGACTGCCCCGCCCCTACGTCCAGGAACCGCCGCACTCCACCGGCGAGAGGCTCCGCCCCGAGCAGCGCTACGACGAGCAGCGCTACGACGAGCGGTACGACGACCGCCGCCGCGACGAGCGCCAGTACGACGACGGGCGCCAGTACGAGGGCGGGCGCCGCGAGGGCCGTCGCCGCGACGACAGGGACGAGCACCGCGACTGGTGATCTTCCTCCGAGACCCGGCGCCGCCGGGCCCAGGTCGCGAGCTCGCCGCCGGAGGGGATACCGTGTGGCGTCCGCCGGGTCCGTGGTCCGGCGCCGTGTGGTGGTTTCGGCCGCCCCGGGCGGTTCGCGAGGCGTGCCGGGGCACATAGGCTGATCGATCCCTATCGGGCGGGGTGGCGTGGACGAGTCGACGGTGCTGCAGATGCTGGCCGTGTCGGTCGTCGCGATCGCGGTGGCCGCGGTGGCCAGGCGCAAAGGATGGCCCGCGCCGCTGTTGCTGGTGCTCGCCGGGGTGGTGCTGTCGCCGTTCGTCCCCACCTACGAGCTCGACCCCCAGCTGGTCCTGCTGGTCTTCCTGCCCCCGCTGCTCTACTCGGCGGCGATCGACAGCTCCTACCTGAGGCTCAACGACTTCCGCAGGCCGGTCGCGCTGCTCTCGGTCGGCCTGGTGCTGTTCACCACGCTGGTCATCGGGTGGGTCACCCACCTGCTCCTGCCCCAGCTGCCGCTCGCCGCCGCGTTCGCGCTGGGCGCGATCGTGGCCCCGCCCGACGCGGTCGCCGCCGTCGCGGTGGCCCGCAGGCTCGGGCTGCCCCGCAAGGTGGTCACCATCCTGGTGGGGGAGAGCCTGTTCAACGACGCCACCGCGCTCACCGCCTACCGGGTGGCCATCGCCGCCGCGGTCGGGCAGGGCATCACCTGGCAGCACGCCGCCCTCGACTTCGCCCGCTCCGCGGCGGGCGGCGTGGTGATGGGCCTCGCGCTCGCCTGGGCCCTGGCCTGGGTGCTGGTCCGGCTGCGCGACGCGCTCGTCGAGAACACCGTCATGCTGCTGATCCCGTTCGCCGTCTACCTGGCGGCCGAGAGCGTGCACGTCTCCGGCGTGATCGTCGTGGTGATCGTCGGCCTCTACATCGGCCACCGCATGCCCAGGGCGGCCTTCGGCACCCGGCTGCTGTCCGACGCGGTCTGGAAGGTCCTCGACTTCTTCCTGGAGACGATCGTCTTCGCGCTGATCGGCCTGCAGATGTGGCCGATCATGCGCGGGCTGGAGTGGGGCGACGGGTGGAAACTCGCCGGGATGGCGCTCGCCGTCTTCGCCGCCGCGGTGGTCGCCAGGGTGGTCTGGGTCGTGCCCAGCATCTACCTGCCCCGGATGCTGTCGAAGAAGATCCGCAGGACCGAGATCCACGCGCCGACCTGGCAGAACGTGACCATCGTGAGCTGGGCGGGCATGCGCGGCGTGGTCTCCCTGGCCGCGGCCTTCGCCATCCCGGCGAGCTTCCCCGGCCGCGACCTGCTCCTCTTCCTCACCTTCTCGGTGGTGATCGGCACCCTCCTCGTCCAGGGCCTGACGTTCCCGGCGCTGATCCGCAGGCTGAGGGTCTCCAACGCGCAGGAGACCTACACCGACAACCTGGCGGAGGCGGCCGCGCAGCAGGCGGCCGCCACGGCCTCGCTGGCCCGGCTGGACGAGCTGGTGGCGGAGGGCGTCGACGAGGTCCACCGGGAGGTCGTCGACCAGCTCAGATCCCGCGCCGAGCGCCGTACCCTCACCGCCTGGGAGCGCCTGGGCGGCGGCACGGGGCAGGAGGGGGCGGAGACGCCGAGCAACGTCTACCGGCGGCTCCGCCGGGAGATGCTGACGGTCGAGCGCGACGTGTTCGTCCGCCTCCGCGACGAGCGGCGCATCGACGACGAGGTGCTCCGCCGGGTCCTCCACGAGATCGACTTCGAAGAGGCCACCCTGGAGCGCGACTAGCCGATGACGTTGTCCACGTAGCACCAGCGCCAGTCCTCGCCCGGTTCGAACGAGGCGACGACCGGGTGGCCGTCTTCCGCGAAGTGGGCGGTGGCGTGCTTGCTGGGCGACGAGTCACAGCAGCCGATGTGCCCGCAGGCCAGGCACCTGCGCAGGTGGACCCAGCGGCCGCCCGTCGCCAGGCACTCCTCGCACCCCTGCGGAGTGCGCGCGGGCGTGTCCTGGGCCTCCACGATGTGCTCACAGGTCGTCATGGTCTCCCCCTCATCGTTATTACTGATGATCGTACGACCATCGCGGCGTCCCGATTCCGCCACCTCCCGTGTTCCGGTTTCGCGATCTTCGCGCCTCCCGGTTCCGCCGTCTCCCCCGCGTTCCGGCCCGCCGGCGGACCGGTGGGTAACGAGCCGGTACGGCACCGCCTGCCGCGGCGGCCCGTTGGGTAGGGTCGGGTCATGCGACCCCTTCCGCGACGAATTCCCGTCCTCGCCGCCTCTGCGCTGGCCGCCGTCCTCGTCACCACCGGCTGCTCCGAGCTCCAGGAGGTGAGCCAGGGCATCGACAAGGCACAGCAGTGCGTGCAGGCCGCGGGCATCGTCACCGAGACCGCCGCCAAGGTCTCCGGGCTGCTCAACGACCCCGCCGCGATGGAGAAGGCGCTGAACGAGGGTGGCGCCAAGCTGGGCGACCTGGCCGACACGGCGGCCAACACCTCGCTGAAGGAGGCCGCCGAGGGCGTCTCCGGCACCCTGGAGGGCTTCAACGTCACCGACGCCAACAGCGCCGTCGACGCCGCCCAGAAGGTGGCCACCGACTCGGTGCAGTGGGTCCAGCAGCTGACCAACGCCTGCGGGTAGTCCCCGCCGCCCCGGTGCGGCACGCCCGTCCCGCCCGGGGCGGGGGCCGCCGCCCGGCGGGGCCGGCCGGAGGTGCCCGCGGGCACCTCCGGGAATCCCGGGTTCTCTAGGGGAAATGTGGTTGAAATACCGTCATTTCTATGAAGACCCAGGACAGTTCATGAACTCTCCGGACCGTGAGCCGGATCCCCGGTTCACCCTTGCCAACGAACGCACGTATCTGACCTGGTTGAGCACGTCGCTCGCGCTGAGCGCGGGCGGCGTGGCGATGGCCGCCGTCTCCGCCGACGTCTTCGTCCCATGGATGCGCACCGTGCTCGCGGTGGTCCTGGTGTCGCTGTCCGCCCTGGCGGCCGCGATGGCCTACCCCCGCTGGCGCCGCGTCCAGCGCGCCCTGCGCAGCTCCGCCCCGCTCCCGCCCCCCGCCCTCGCGCCCCTGTTCGGGTACGGCGTGGCGGCGGTCGCCGTACTCGCCCTGATCCTCATCCTGCTGTCCCGGTGAGCCCCCGGTGAACAGGCTGTGGGACGCGGGCCTGCAGAGCGAGCGGACCCGCCTGGCCTGGGTCCGCACCACCGCCATGCTGGCCGTCACCAGCCTGGCCGGCGCGGGGGTGGCCCTGCGGGCCGGCACGCCCGCGGTGGCGATCATCCCCTTCGTCCCGGCCGTGTTCTGCGCCGTCCTGCTGCTGACCCACACGGGCATCCGCTACCGGCGCGCCCAGGAGGCCCTGCACGGGAGCCGTCCCCTCGACAACCGGGCCGACGCCCTCATCGCCTGGCTCGGTACGCTCGCCGCCGTGGCCGGAGCCGCCGCCTTCGTTCTGGGAAGGTTCGGAAGGTAAAAAAATGCGGCAAGATATCGCAGCATGTCACGCTTCGATGATCTGCCCGGTTACGCGGCGTCGATCGCTTCGCTGATCGACGCGGTCAATCTCGGCGTTCACATCGCGAGCAGGCCCCTCAGCCGGGAGCTCACCGAGCGGTCCGGCCTCCAGACGGACCTGCTGGTCGATCTCCGATTCGTGCTCCCCGCCAGGCCGCTCACCGCCGAGGGGCTGGCCGCCCTCTACCGTTACAACCCCTTCGACCGGTCGGAGATCGACGCGCAGATCGCCCAGGGCGCCCTCGTCGACGACGGCGGCGCGCTGCGCGCCACCGAGGCCGCGCTCTCCTTCATCGCCTCCCTGTACGAGGTGCACGCGGCGGTGACCGGCGAGCTGTGGGCCGGCCAGGCCGACCGGCTGCCCGAGCTCGCGGATCTCGCCGGCAGGCTCGTGGCGGCCGGTGGCGGCGGCGCGGCCTTCGCCCAGGCCTCGCCGCCCCACGAGCCGGTGGGGACCCCGCCGGGCGTGCTGCTGTTCAACCGGCTGGCCGTATTGCGCTACCACCGTGCCGACGCGCACGCCGGCGCCTGGACGCGGGAGGGCCTCACCGCGGCCCAGATCATCGCCCTGCCCCCGGGACCCGCCCGCGACCGGATCGAGGCGGAGACGAACCGCCGCGCCGCGCGGCCGTACGAGAGCCTGACCACCCGTGACCGGCAGGCCCTCCTGCTGGGTCTGAGCGCCCTCCACCTGCCCTGAGGTCCGGTGAGGGCGGTCCTGCGGGGGCGCGGGCCCCGTGGCGGATCGGGTCAGGGCCGCGGCTCCTCGCCGAGGGAGACGGTCTCGGCGACCTCCGCGTGGCGCTCGGCCTCCTCGGCGGCGAACCGCTCGGCGTCGAGCCTCTCGGCGATGTCCTCGTCCTGCCGCATCAGCTTGTCCAGGCTCTGGCCGGCCATGTCCAGCACGCCCATGTCGGCGTAGGCCTGCTGCAGGCGGGGGCTCCACAGCCCGATGTCCTTGACGCAGGGGACGATGCGGCTGAAAAGCAGAGAGCGAAAAATCCTGAGATATTCGGACTTGTCGACGCACTCCATGGCCTCGTTGACCTCGGCCTTGGTCAGCCCCAGGTTCTCCCACGTCTCCCGGCCGCGCAGCCGGTCGCGCATCAGGTAGCAGCCCTCGATGACGAAGTCCTCGCGCTCGCGCAGTTCGGACTCGCCGAGCTGCGCGTAGTAGTCGCGCAGCGCCATCCGGCCGAAGGCGACGTGCCGGGCCTCGTCCTGCATCACGTAGGCGAGGATCTGCTTGGGCAGCGGCTTGGTGGTGATGTCGCGCATCACGCCGAAGGCGGCCAGGGCGAGGCCCTCGATGAGCACCTGCATGCCGAGATAGGGCATGTCCCAGCGGGAGTCGCTCAGGGTGTTGTCGAGCAGCGACTTCAGGTGCGGGTTGATGGGGTAGGCCAGGCCCACCTTCTCCTGGAGGAACCGCGCGTAGGTCTCGGCGTGTCGCGCCTCGTCCATGGTCTGGGTGGCGGCGTAGAACTTGGAGTCGAGGTCGGGGACGGACTCCACGATCCGCGCCGAGCAGATCATCGCGCCCTGCTCGCCGTGCAGGAACTGGGAGAACTGCCAGGAGGCGTTGTGCAGGCGCACGTCCTTGCGCTGCCTGTCGTCCATCCGCTCCCAGAGCGGGGTACCGAAGATCGCGATGGTCTCGTCGGGGACGCCGAGCACGTCGTACGGATCGACCTCCAGGTCCCAGTCGATGCGCTTGACCGAGTCCCACTGCTTGTCCTTGCCCTTCTGGTAGAGGGCGAGCATGCGGTCCCTGCCGTCGTCGTACTCCCAGGTGAAGCGGGCGGCCCCGGCCGCCTCGACGTCCCAGGTGGAGAGCTCGGCGGGAATGGTGTAGAGATCGTGCGTCGACATGCTGCCTCCAGAGACGTACACCGTACGTATCCATCGAGGTTGTCACGTACGCTGTACGTACGTCAATGGAACCGATGAGGGGACGACGGCCATATGCCTGTCCAGCCACTGTCCAGGCCGCGCATCGTCGCCTCGGCCATCGCGCTGATCGAGCGGGAGGGCGCCGACGCGGTGTCGATGCGCGCGATCGCCGCCGATCTGGGCGTGGGTGTGATGTCCCTCTACAACCACGTGCCGAACAAGGAGGCGCTGCTGGACGCGGTGGCCGAGACCGTCCTGTCGCAGATCGAGTTCACCGACGACCCGGACGCCGAGTGGACCGACCGGGTGCGCATGCAGGCGCTCGCCTTCCGGCAGATCGCGAGCCACTACCCGCGCTGCACGATGGTGGTGGTCAGCCGCCAGCTCCGCTCCACCGCCGGGCTGCTCCCCGTGGAGCGGGCGCTGGACACGCTGCGCCAGGCGGGGTTCGGCGGCGACGAGGCGGTGCGCGCCCTGCGCGTGTTCATCGCCTACATCGTGGGCTCGCTGCTGCGGGAGGTCGGGGTGACCCCGACGTTCGCCCCGGTCCACCGCTCGGACGTCAGGGTCGACGAGGTCGATCCCGTGCTGTTCCCCCAGGTCGGCGAGCTGGCTCCGATCCTCGACGAGTGCGACCACGAGGCCGAGTTCGCCTTCGGGCTGGAGATGCTCATCCAGGCGATGGCGGTGCGCCTCAACCGTTGACGGTCGCCGGCGCGGCCGGGCGGCCCGGAGGGTGACGCCCGGGGCCGCGAGGCCCCGGGCGTCAGGAGAGTGTTCCCTTCCCCTGGACACTCTCCGCGCGGGTCAGTACCAGTTGCTCGACCGGAAATGACCCCACGCGCCGCACGGTGACCCGTAGCGGCTCTTGATGTATCGCAGACCCCAGTGGATCTGCGTGCTCGGGTTGTATCGCCAGTCCCTGCCGCTGCCGCCCATCTTCGAGCCGGGCAGCGCCTGCGGGATGCCGTACGCACCCGACGAACGGTTGTACGCGCGGTGGTTCCAGTTGCTCTCCCTGGTCCAGAGACTGTCCAGGCAGCGGAACTGGCGGTGCGGCCACGCTCGGCGGGACACGAGACGATAGGCGATCGTCTTGTTCCTGCCCTTGGCGGTCCTCGCGACCGCTTTGACCCTTGGCTTCGCCTGGGTGGCCCAGGTGAGGCGGTACACCGTCCTCGCCGTCCCTTTCCTGGACGTCTCGGAGGTGCTGTCAGCCTGCCCCGCCGTCGGTGGACCGACCATCGCCGAGGCGGTGAGCACGGTCATGACGGTGTTGCGCAGAACGCGGTAGCTGTTCACGTGGATCCTTGTCCTCTGGCCGCGTGCGGAAGGCGCGGGAGGGCACATGGTGCCCTCCGGCGTCCGACGATCCGGCGTCCGTGGCTCGGACGGGGAACGTCCGCGCGGTCTCTCCGGCCTGTTTCCGGCATGAGACGCCGCGGCGATCTCTCTAGGCCGCTTTCTATTACGCGAGAGCGCGCCGAGCGGCGGATGGGACACGCGAAGGAAAGGTGTTTGCCCGATCTTCGGGATTTACGGGTGATTCGGAGAAGGGGCGGTTACGACCGGCGAATCACCCATGCTGGGAGACGGTGTGAAAATCACCCTGCCATGGGGTTTCAATTCACCGTTCCCTGATCAGTACCAGCCCCGCGTGGTGAAGTGCGCCCACGCCCGGCACGGCGAGCCGTAGCGCTGCTTGATGTAGCCGAGCCCCCACCTGATCTGCGTCCTGGGGTTGGTGCGCCAGTCGCGTCCGGCGCTGGCCATCTTGCCGCCGGGCAGCGCCTGCGGGATGCCGTACGCGCCCGACGAGCGGTTGCGGGCGCGGTGGTTCCAGTTGCTCTCCCTGGTCCAGAGCCTGCTGAGGCAGGCGAACTGGCTGTTGTTCCAGCCGTGCGCGGACACCATGGGCCTGGCGACGGCCTGGTTGCCCGGTCTTGCCGAGGACGCCTGGGCGACCGTGGTGGTGCCGAGGGCGAGCACCGAGGTGATCACCAGCACACCGGTACGGCGGAGCGTCGACATGGGACTCCCTGTGCTTCGGGGACGGGGGACGGCCGACACGATGCCCGGCCATCCGGCGGCGGGCCAGTCGACAGCGCCTGTCAGGGGTCCTGTCAAAGATCGGTAAGAGAATGATCAGAGCGTTGGTGAGGCGGGCGTCGTCTCACCTGTGGTGTCGGTCACATTTCACTTGGTGGACGTCATAACTCTCAAATGTGACAGAGGGATTAGGCTGCTGATCATGGGAATCCGTGATATCTCCATTCACACTCTTGCCGGCGCGCCCACCACCCTGGCCGAGCTGGCCGGTGACCGGGCCGTCCTCGTCGTGAACGTCGCCTCCCGGTGCGGCCTCACCCCCCAGTACGCGGGGCTCGTCGACCTCCAGCGGACCTACGGCGAGCGGGGCTTCACCGTCGTCGGCGTGCCGTGCAACCAGTTCTACGGTCAGGAGCCGGGCACCGCCGAGGAGATCCAGGAGTTCTGTTCCACCACCTACGGCGTCGACTTCCCGCTGCTGGCCAAGTCCGAGATCAACGGCGACGACAGGCACCCCCTCTACGAGGCGCTGACCGCCACCCCCGACGCCGGCGGAGAGGCCGGCGACGTCAAGTGGAACTTCGAGAAGTTCCTCGTCGCGCGGGACGGGGAGGTGCTGGCCAGGTTCCGGCCGACCGTCCAGCCCGACGACCCCGCCCTCATCGCGGCGATCGAGAAGTCCCTTTAGGCGCGCAGCTGCCCCTGACGATCAGCTCGGTGGGCAGCAGCACGCCCCGCGGCCTCCTGGCACCGCCGCGCAGCACCAGCTCGGCGGCGCGGTAGCCGATGTCCCTGGCCGGTTGGGCGATCACCGTCAGCGGCGGTGAGCACAGCTCGGCCCAGGGCACGTCGTCGAACATGATCAGGGACAGGTCCCGGGGAATGCGCAGGTCCAGCTCCCGTGCCGCCAGCACGGCCGCCTCACCCAGCAGGTTGCCCCCGGCCAGCACGGCGGTCAGGTCCGGCCGGTGCTGGAAGAGTCCGGCGGCGGCGGCGTACGCGGAGTCGCGGCTGCCCCGGGCGACGACGATCAGCTCCTCGTCGACGAGGGGCCCCAGCGCCTGCCTGAAGACCGACAGGCGCTGCTCCTGCCCCGGGCCGCCCAGATAGGCGACGCGCCGGTGTCCCAGCCCCGTGAGGTAGTCGACCGCGGTCCTGACCCCCGCGCGGTCGTCGGCCACCACCGCGGGGATGTCGTCGCGCCCGGCCGCGAGCCGGTGCGCGAACACCGTGACCACCCCGGCCCGCAGGGTCGGCGCCCAGCTGTCGCCGTCGCCCGAGGGGACCGCGATCACCCGGTCCACGCCCTGCTCCAGCAGCGTGCCGATCAGCTCGGCCTCGGACTCGGGATCGTCGCCGGTCGCGCCCACGATCACCGGCTCGCCCGCCGAGCGCGCGCAGGCGAGCACGCCGTCGGCCACCCGGCCGTAGAAGGTGTCGGTGATGTCGGGCAGCAGCAGCCCGATCCCGCCCGAGCGCCGCTGGCGCAGGTTGCGCCCGAGCGCGCTGGGCCGGTAGTCGAGCTGGGCGGCGACGGTCAGCACCCGCTCCCTGGTCTCCGGGCTGGCCGACCCGCCCGACAGAACCCGGGACACCGTGGCGACCCCCACCCCGGCCGCCCCGGCGACATCCTTGATCGTCGTACGACGCATGTTCATGGAAACGATTCCATCATGATTTCCGAGCCCGATCCAGTGCGGAGCGGCAACAGTGGTCCTGCTGACAGGCCAGAACCGGGCAGACTCTTGACACGGATGTCCGTTTCCGATGAGATGCATGAAAACGTATCCAATATCGGGTGAACGCGGGGTTGGCCCGAGGCGACAAGGACTTCCATGGCATCCATTGTTCTCAGCAAAGTCGACAAGATCTACGCGGGCGGCGTCAAAGCCGTGAACGGCCTCGACCTTGAGATCAAGGACGGGGAGTTCATGGTGCTGGTCGGTCCGTCCGGATGTGGCAAGTCCACCGCCCTGCGGATGATCGCCGGGCTCGAGGACATCAGCGGCGGCGAGATCTCCATCGGCGACCGGGTGGTCAACCACCTGCCTCCGAAGGACCGCGACATCGCCATGGTCTTCCAGAACTACGCGCTCTACCCGCACATGACCGTCGAGGAGAACCTCGCCTTCGGTCTGAAGCTCCGCAAGATGCCCAAGGCGGAGATCGCCAAGCGCGTCGGCGAGGCCGCCAAGATGCTCGGCCTGGACCAGTACCTCAAGCGCAAGCCCGCCGCCCTCTCCGGTGGCCAGCGCCAGCGTGTCGCCATGGGCCGCGCGATCGTGCGCGAGCCGCAGGCCTTCCTCATGGACGAGCCGCTGTCCAACCTGGACGCCAAGCTCCGCGTCTCCATGCGGGCCTCCCTCAACACCCTGCACGAGCGCCTGGGCGTGACGACCGTCTACGTCACCCACGACCAGGTCGAGGCCATGACCCTCGGCGACCGCGTCTGCGTGCTGCGCGACGGCCTGCTCCAGCAGGTCGACACCCCGCAGAACCTCTTCGACAAGCCGGTCAACCTGTTCGTCGCGGGCTTCATGGGCTCCCCGTCGATGAACTTCGTCAACGCCGAGCTGGTGCGCGGCGACGGCGGCGCCGCCGTCGCGTTCGCGGGCTTCAAGCTTCCGGTGCCGGCCGAGACCCTCGCCGAGAAGCGCGGCCTCGACCAGTACTTCGGCAAGAAGATCATCCTGGGCATCCGCCCCTCCGACTTCGACGACTCGATCGCCGCCAACGGCTCCTCCTCCGGCTGGGTCCGCCTGCCGGTCCGCGCCGAGGTCACCGAGGAGCTGGGCTCCGAGATCAACGTGCTGTTCCTGATCGACGCCCCGCCGGTCCAGCACCAGGACACCGTGGCCGCCGCCGCCGACGACGGCGAGGAGGACGCGACGCTGCCGCTGGTGGGCGACAAGTCGCTGTGGACCGCCCGGGTCAACTCCCGCAGCCACGTCCGTCCCGGCCAGAACATCGAGCTGATCGTCGACACCCACAACCTGCACTTCTTCGACCCGGTCTCGGGTCTGGCGATCGGTCACGAGGCCAACGCCCGCGTCTGATCCACCGCGCGGGCCGCGAGACGCGTCCCGACCACCACCGCAGGCCGGAAGGGCCCGCGCCACGACCCCCTCCCGTGGCGCGGGCCCTTTTCGTCTTCCTCGCCTTCGCCGGTGGTCTCCCACCGCCGGTCTCCTGCGGTCTTTCTCCTGGGGTCTTCCCTCAGCGGCGGGCGAGGCGGCGCGAGAAGCGGCCGATCGGGCCGAGGGGGAGCAGCCTGCCGACCCTGACGATCACCTTGTAGCGCAGGTCGGGGATGCTGACCCGCACGCCCCGGGCCAGATCGCGCATCGCCTCGCGGACGACGTTGTCCGCCGACAGCCAGAAGAACTCGGGGATGCCCGACTTGTCCATCGAGGCGCGCTCGTGGAACTCGGTGTGCACGAACCCCGGGCACAGGGCCATGACCCGCACGCGGCTGCCGGCCATCTCGACGGCCGTGGACTCGCTGAAGCTGACCACCCACGCCTTGGACGCGCTGTAGGAGCCCCGGGGGAAGAACGCCGCCACCGACGCGACGTTGATCACCGCGCCCCGGTCGCGGGCCCTCATCCCCGGCAGCGCGGCCAGCGTCAGCCGCAGCACCGCCTCGCAGTGCAGCTTGAGCATCCGCAGCTCCTCCTCCGCGGGCACGTCGAGGAAGTGCCCCCGGTGGCCGAAGCCCGCGTTGTTGACCAGCAGGTCGACTCCCTCCCCGAGCCGCCTTTCCACCGCCTCCAGGCCCTCGTCGGTCACCAGGTCGGCGGCGAGAACCTCGCTGCTCACCCCGTAGCGCAGGCGCAGTTCCTCGGCGACGGAGACGAGGCGCTTCTCGTCGCGGGCGACCAGGACGAGTGAGAATCCGTCGGCGGCCAGGCGGCGGGCGAAGGCGGCACCGATGCCGGCCGTCGCCCCCGTGATCAGTGCGGTTGGCATGCCAGCAGTCTAGGGAGGGGGCGGCCGGGAGAGTTCCAGGGGTTGCGCCACGGATCTCAGCCTTTTGTCGTACCGGTGTGTCAGCATGCCCCCATGGCGACATCGAAACAGCCGGTGACGGTTCCGACCGACGTCAGCGTCGACGGTTTTCTGGCTGCGGTCCCCGACGAACGCCGGCGAGCCGACGCGGAGCGCCTCCGCGCGATCCTGCGCGAGGTGACCGGTGAGCCCGCGATGATGTGGGGCCCGAGCATCGTCGGCTTCGGCAGCTATCGCCACACCCACGAGAGCGGACGCGCGGGCGACTGGCCTCTGGTGGGCTTCTCGCCGCGAAAGCAGCATCTCGTTGTCTACCTGGTGGGTGGGTTCGAGGAACGATACGCGTCGGTGCTCACCCGGCTGGGTCCCCACAAAGCCGGAAAGGGCTGCCTCTACCTGAAACGGCTCGACGACGTCGACGAGGGCGCGCTGCGCGAGCTCATCGACCGTACGGCTCGGGTGCACAGGGGTGTCGGGCGGGCCGGCTGAACGCCGTTGACCCTCGGAGAGACACTGAGAATCAGCGAACGGAGAATGGACGTACGCGGCCTGGGGAGGGCAGGGACGTGCGGGAGTCGCCCCGCGGCCGGAACCTTCGCGGCGTCCGGCGCGTACAGGTGATCATCTGATGCAGGCGACGAACACAGGAGGCTGAGAACCGTGCCGATCTCCCGCCGGACAGGATGCCGGACAGGATGGGGCCTGGCCCTGCTGAGCGCGGCGCTGGTCGCCTGCTCCTCCACCGGGGCCACCGGGTCCGCCGAGACCCCCGGGTCCGCCGGCTCCGGATCCGCCCCTCCCGCGGTCTCGCCCACGGCCTCGCGGGCGGAACCCACCGGGGAGGCGGGGACGGAGGCCGCGCCGAAGGTCCGCTTCACCGAGTTCGCACAGCTCGACATGCCGGTGGCGATGGCCCTGCGCAAGGACGATCCGACGCTCTACATCGCCGAGCAGACGGGACGGCTGCGCGCGGTGCGGGACGGGAAGGTCGCCGAGGCGCCCGTCGTCGACCTCTCCGGGGAGATCAGCACGGGCAACGAGCAGGGGCTGCTCGGGGTGGCCTTCCACCCGGAAGGGAACTTCCTCTACCTCGACTGGACCGACCGCGAGGGGCACACCCACCTCACCGAATGGGCCTTCTCCGGAGGCAAGGCGACCGGCCGCAGGGACGTGCTGACCCAGCGGCAGCCGTACGCCAACCACAACGGCGGGCAGCTCGCCTTCGGGCCCGACGGGCACCTCTACATCGCCCTCGGCGACGGCGGCAGCGGGGGAGACCCGCAGGGCAACGGCCAGAACCTGGACACCTGGCTCGGCAAGATCCTCAGGATCGACCCGCGCGGCACCCCGTACAAGGTCCCCCGCGACAACCCGTTCGTCGGCAGGCGGGGCGCCAGGCCGGAGATCTGGTCGTACGGCCTGCGCAACCCCTGGCGGTTCACCTTCGACGCGAAGACCGGCGACATGTGGATCGGCGACGTCGGCCAGAACGCCTGGGAGGAGGTCGATCTCGAGCCGAAGGGCGAGGGGGGCCGCAACTACGGCTGGAACCTGAAGGAGGGAACCCACCCCTTCGAGGGCGGCGGTGACGGCGACGGCGGCGGCACTGTGGACCCCGTCATCGAGTATCCGCTGGGCGAGGGCGGCAACTGCTCGGTCATCGCCGGATACGTCTACCGGGGCAAGAAGATCCCCGGCCTGGAGGGACGGTTCGTCTACGGCGACTTCTGCGCGGGATGGGTCAAGGCCGCGCCCCCCGGCGGGAAGGGGCGGGGCGACGACCTCGGCACGGTGGAGCAGCTGTCGTCCTTCGGCCAGGACCACGACGGCGAGCTGTACGCGCTCAGCCTGTCGGGGCCCGTGTACCGCCTGGAGCCGGGTGCCGGCTAGAACCCCGGCTCTGGACGCCCGCCCCGGGGCGGGTGGGCGATCCGGGGAGAGCGTCCGGCTCCGCCCGCCGCGACGGGTGGCCGGCGGCGTGCGGCGGTCACCGCCGGAGGCCGTGTCGGCTCGTCACAGAGGGGCGAAAAGTCGGTGATTGTTCGGCAAGCGTCGCGAGGCGGCGAGCTCGTTCCCGGCGAGGGTGCATATAACGGGTTCCATGGACATGCTGCCCGAATTGCGGGCGCTACTTCTATAGCTTGAAATGCTGCCGCCGGGAGTCTGAAATGGCAAAAAATTATTCGACATCTATTGTTCTGGCGGTGAGCGCCGGGGCCGCGTTGGTCCTCGGGGCCTCCACGGCGGCCTCGGCCGCGCCGCCGACCGCCGTGACCGGTCTGCCTGCGCCGGCAGTCGGGCAGGTGCCGTACCCGCCAGGTCCCAACGAGGAGGTCAACAGCATCAAGCAGGAGAACGACAACGCCACCAACATCGACCTGAAGGACAGGAAGAACCACCGCGGCGGCTCCTCGGACGATTGCGAGGGGGACTGCTGCGGGGACGACAGCTCCGCCAGCGGGGACGGCTGCCGGCCGGACTCGGTGGCGGACCTGCCGTTCACGGGAGCGCCCCTGACGACGGTGGCCATGCTCGGAGGCGGACTGCTGGCCGCGGGAACCGTCGGCACGCTGATCGCGGTACGGCGCCGCCGATCCGCCAGTGCCGAATAGGAGACGACGCCGAGTAGTCGCAGTGGGCCTGCTGGCCTCCGCGGGCCTGGTGCTCGCGGGGGGCTGGTCGGCCCATCTCGGCATGCGCGTCCGCGACCACCTGGAGGCCACCGGGACCGCACTGGTCCGGCTGCGCGCGGCGGTGGGCGCGGGCGACCCGCGCCCGGCGGCCACGGCACTGGCCGAGGCTCGGTGGCACGCGGCCGAGGCCCGGCGGCTCACCGGGGGCCCGGAGTGGTGGACGATCGCCCACGCTCCGATCGTGGGGAACGCCGCGGCGACCGTGCGCGGTCTCGCCGAGGCCGCCGCCGAGCTGACCGGCGTTCTCGCCGACGTGCGGGAGGTCGCCGCCCCCTTCCTGGCGATCGGGTCGCACTCCCCGGACGACCTGCGCCACCGGCTGGCCGCGCTCGACGCCGCGGCACCGGTCCTGGACGACGGCGTCTCCCGCCTCGGACGGGCGCTCTCACGCCTGGCGGCCGCCCCCGGCGGTACCGGCCTGGACCGGCTGGACGAGGCGCGCGGCACGGCACTGGCCGAGATCGACCGGCTGCGCGGCCTGCTCGGCCACGCCGCCGACGCCGCCGCCCTGCTGCCTCCGATGCTCGGCCGCGACGGCCCCCGCCACTACTTCCTGGCCTTCCAGACCAATGCCGAGGCGCGCGGCACCGGAGGGCTGGTCGGAGCCTTCGGCATTTTGAAGGCCGACCGCGGCAGGGTCGCCGTCGGGCACCTCTCCGCCAACACGGGGCTGGCCACGAGTCCCGTTCCCGTCGCCGAGCACGGCCGGGACTTCCTCGAGCGCTATGGAACGAGTGCGACCAGGATGCTCTCCGTCTCGAACCTCTCCCCGCACTTCCCGTACGCCGCGGCCACCTGGACGGGGCTGTGGGAGCGGCAGAGCCGAAGGCGGCTGGACGGCGCCGTCGCCACCGACCCGGTGGGTCTCGCCCACCTGCTGAGGCTGATCGGGCCGGTCCCCCTCCCCGGAGGGGGCAGGGTCACCGCCGGGAACGTCGTCGACCTCACCGAGCGGAAGGCCTACGCCCGCTACCCCGACCCCGCGGAGCGCAAGCGGTTCCTCATCGAGATCGCCGGTGCCGTCGGCGAGGCGCTGCCCGCTTCCCTCGCCGCCCCCGCCAGGCTGCTGCCCGTGCTGTCCGACATGGTGAGCGAGCGGCGGATCCAGGTCTGGAGCCGCCACGAGGCGGAGCAGCGGCGCCTGTCGGGCACACCGATCGGCGGCGTGCTGCCGTCGCGGCCCGGGCCGTTCGCGGGGCTGGTGGTCAACAACTCCGCCGGCGGAAAGCTCGACTACTACCTGGAGCGCTCTCTCGACTACGAGCTGGGCCCCTGCCGGGGCGGGTCGCGCTCCTCGACGGTGCGGATCGGGCTCACCAACGACGTCCCGCGGCGGACGCTGCCCTCCTACGTCACCGGCCGGCTCGACGATCCGGGGCACCGCCACCTCCCCGGTTCCAACCTGCTCTGGGTGTCGCTTTACGGCGGACTCGGCACGAGGATGACCGCGGCCCGCCTCGACGGCGACCGGGTCGCGGTCATCAGGGAGACCGAACGCTCCCATCCCGTCTACTCGGCCCTTTTAGAGTTCGCCCCCGGACAGTCCAGGAGGCTGGAGTTCGACTTCACCGAACTCGCCTCCGGCGAGCCGCCGCGGGTTCCGGTGCAGCCGCTCGCCCGTCCCCAGCGGACTCGCGTCACCCAGGACCCGCGGGGCTGCCCACCCTGACGCCGGACCTTCCGGTGGAGGGCCGGGGGCCGCCACCCGGTGCGCTCCCGCGCCGTATCGTCCGTATCGTCCGTCCGTATCGGCAGAAAAGAGCAAAGAACCGCGTGCCGTGGGCGGTGGCGTAACCGGGGGCGATCTACTCTCGCGCCATGAAGGCTTCACCGCGGACCGGTGGGACCGCACAGGACCCCGGGGCCGCGGAGGGTGCCGCGGCCCCGGGCGAGGGCGCCCCGGCCGGGCATGAGGGCTGTGGGCGGCGCTGCTGGCGGGATGTCCGGGAGGCGTGGGAGCCGCGGGAGGGTGCCCGCTTTCGCATCCTCTTCGTGTGCACCGGCAACATCTGCCGTTCCCCGCTGGCCGAGCGGCTGACCCGCGCGGCGCTCGGGCCGTGCCCGGCGGTCCAGGTGTCCAGCGCGGGCACACACGCCCAGTCCGGGATGGAGATGGCCGGGCACGCCCGGCGGACACTGGTACGGCTCGGCGGGGACCCCGCGGGCTTCGGCTCCCGCCTCCTCGTCCCCAAGCTGGTGGCCGAGGCGGACCTGGTGCTGACGGCCACCGGCCGGCACCGGGCGCATGCGGTGGCCCTGCATCTCGCGGCGGCCGGCCGGGCCTTCACCATCGCCGAGTTCGGCACGCTGGTGCGGGCCGTGCCGCCCGGGAAGGTCACCCGGCATCGCGATCCCGCGCATCGGGCCCGCGCCCTGGTCGACGAGGCGCGGGCGCTGCGCGGGCTGGTGCGGGTGGACGAGCTCGACATCGCCGACCCCTACGGGGGTTCCCGGCTGGCCTACCGGGCGGCAGGGCGGACCATCGCCAGGGCGCTCGCCGTCCCGCTCGGGTTGCTCACACACTCACAGGATGCTTGACCTCGGGCTTGGACTCCTCGGCGTCGTGGCCGTAGCCGTAGCCGTAGCCGAAGTACGTGTTGTCCTTGAGCGGGAAGAAGTTCAGGACGGTTCCCACCACTCGGGCGTTGACCGACGCCAGCAGCTCCGTGGCGCGCACCATGTGCTCGCGCCGGGTCTTGCCGTGACGGGTGACGAGGAGAACGCCGTCGCAGAGCGCGCCTAGCGTCGCGGCGTCGGTCACCGGCAGCAGCGGCGGCGCGTCGATGATCACCATGTCGTACGTCTCGGTCAGCTGGGCCAGCACCTCGCGCATCCCGCCGGAGCCGAGCAGCTCGCTCGGGTTCGGCGGGATCCGCCCGCTCGGCAGGACCGACATGCCCGGCTCGCCCCAGACCTGGATGACCTCCTTCAGCTGGGCCCTGCCGATCAGCACGTCCGTCAGGCCCGTCGTCCCCTCGATGCCGAGGTAGCTGGGGATGGTCGGGCGGCGCAGGTCGCCGTCCACCAGGACGACCCGCCATCCGGCCTGGGCCAGGGTTATCGCCAGGTTGGCCGAGACCGAGGACTTCCCCTCGCTCGGCAGGCAGCTGGTGACCACGAGTGACTTCGGCTGCCGGTCGACGCCGATGAACTGCAGGTTGGTGCGGAGCGTGCGGAACGCCTCGGACCTGGACGACCGGCCCTGGTTGCGCACGATCAGCGGATGGCGCCGCGCGTCCCGCTCGTAGCCGATGATTCCCAGGGTCGAGCTGCCCGACGCCTGCTGCAGTGCCTCCGTCGACTTGACGGTGGTGTCCAGGCGGTCGCGGACGACGATGACGGCCATGGCCAGGACCAGGGCGATCAGCAGGGCCATCACCAGGTTGACCACCGGCCTGGGACTGACAGGTGCCTCGGGCGTCTCGGCCCGGTCCACCAGCGTGACCTTCACGACGGGGCGGCTGGAGGGGCTGGGCCGCTCGATCTGGTCGATGAGCTCGGCGAAGCGCTCGCCCAGGGCGTTGGCCAGGCCGGCGGCCCGGGAGGGGTCGGGATCGCCGACCGTGGCGCGCAGCAATACGGTGCCGGGGACGGCCTCCGCGGTGATGTTCGCCTGCACGCGCTCCACGTCGTCCTCGCCGGTGATCTGGGCGACCACCCGCCGGCTGGAGAGAAGGGTCGCGTACGAGTGCACCCGCTGCGCCGACAGCATCCCCGCCTGGTAGGCGGTGGACAGGCTTCCCTCCCTGTCGTGGCCCGAGACCAGCATGGAGATCGTCGCGACGTACTTCGGCGGCGTGCCGGCCGTGACGGCGGCCGACGCGCCCACCGCCAGGACCAGCGCCAGGAGGATGAACGGCCAGTTCCTGCGCGCGAGCCGCGTGTAATAGAGGAGTTCCATGTCAGTGCCGCCTTTCGCGGATCTTCGGGAGGGGTTCGGGGGGGAGGGCCGGGGCGCGCCCGCTCACGCCTCGCAGCAGGCCGGTGAGGGCGACGGCGATCACGCAGGCCGCGGCCGTCGCGGCGAGCGGGGAGACCCGGCCTAGGGCCATCGCCAGGCAGAGGGCGCCGGAGATCGCCGCGATCGCGCCGAGCGCCGCCGCGACCGCGCGGGTTCCCAGGCCGGTCCGGCGCAGCCGGTGGGACACGTGGTCGGTGCCGCCCCGCAACGGTGAGCGGCCCGCCAGCATGCGGGAGACGAAGACCACGCAGGTGTCGAGGGTCGCCAGGAAGGTCGGCAGGAACAATCCGGCGACCGCCGCGTCCGCGGGGCGCCCGACGGCGAGGACGGCCGCCGAGCAGGCCAGCGTGAATCCGATGAACAGCGACCCCGAGTCGCCCATGAACACCCTCGCGGGCGCCCAGTTGTACGGCAGGAAACCCAGGCACGCGCAGGTGAGCGCGCACAGGAGCAGCGCGAGCGCGACGTGGCCCTGCGCCAGGGCGGTGGCGGCCAGGAGGGCCGCGGTGACGGCGGTGACGGTTCCCAGCGCGCCGTCCATGTTGTCCAGCAGGTTGAAGGAGTTCGTCATCACGACGATCCACGCCACCGTGAGGACGCCGTCCAGCCACGTCCCGGTCACGGTCGCCTGGACACCGGAGAGCACCACCCCGATCGCCACCGAGGTCTCCACGGCCAGCCTGGTGACCGCGGGCAGCGGGGCGATGTCGTCGATCAGCCCGAGGACGGACACCGCGGCCGCGGCGAGGACGATCGCGGTGATCTGCAGGTCGGCGAGGCCGAGGGCGATCAGGGCGGGCACGACGGTGCCCGTCACGATCGCGATGCCGCCGATGTACGGGGTCGGGCGGGCGTGTACCTTGTGCCCGCCTGGGGTGTCGACGAGGTTCCAGCGGATCGCCAGACGCCTCAGCGGCACGACGGCCGTGGCGCTGAGCGCGCAGGCCGCTCCCGAGACGAGGGCGACGGTCCCGCTCACGGGATGGACGCCGCCGACTCTCCGGAGGCCTCCCTGATGATCTCGGTGAGGATCTCGTCGAGGCTCCGCCGCGGGACCCAGCCGGTGAGCGCGCTGAGCTTCGCGGTGTCGGGAACCCTGCGGGTCATGTCCTCGAACCCCCGCTCGTAGGCCTCGGAGTAGGGGATGAGGTCGATCCCGGAGGTGGATCCGGTGAACTCGATGATGAGCTTCGCCAGTTCCATGATGCTCACCTCGTCGCCGGAACCGATGTTGAAGGTCTCGCCGACCGCCGCGTCCTCGTCGAGCAGCTTGAGCAGCGCGTCGACGACGTCCGCGACGTGCGCGAAGCAGCGGGTCTGGGTCCCGTCGCCGAACACGGTCAGCGGGACGGCCGAGAGTGCCTGCCGGACGAGGCTCGGGATGACCATGCCGTAGCTCGGGCTCTGCCGCGGGCCCACCGTGTTGAACAGCCGGACGATGATCGTCGGCAGGCCGCGCTCCTTGTGGTAGGCGTTGGCGAGGATCTCGTCGACGGCCTTCGCGGTGCTGTAGGCCCAGCGGACCACGGCGGGGCTGCCGAGGATGCGGTCGGCGTCCTCGCGCAGCGCGCCCGAGGAGTTCTTGCCGTAGATCTCGCTCGTGCTGGTGATCAGGATCTTCTTCCGGTACCGGTGCGCGGCCTCGATGACGATCTCCGAGCCCCGGATGTTGGTCGTCAGGGACCGCAGCGGCTGCTCGACGATCAGCTTCACGCCGACCGCGGCCGCCAGGTGGACGACGACGTCGCACCGGTGGACCAGCTCGTCGACCATGAGCTCGTCCAGGACCGAACCGTGCACGAAGCGCAGGTTCGGGTGCGGCCTGAGGTTCTCCAGCCGTCCCGTCGAGAGGTTGTCCAAAACGACGACGGAGTCGTCGCGGGCGAGCAGGGCGTCGGCCAGATGCGAGCCGATGAATCCGCTGCCGCCCGTTATCAGGTATCTGGTAGGTGGTGTCTTGCTCACGGGCTTCTCCTCATCACGTGCCTGGAGAGATCTCTGTCGTCGGCGGGAGACGGACGCTCACGCCTGCACACCGGCCACCTCGACGTTCGCGGCCCGCGTCCTCTCGAACCAGGCCACCGTCGTGCGGAGCCCGTCCTCCAGGGAGACGGGGCGCGCCCCGGGGAACAGCTCGCGCAGCAGGCGGGCGGAGGCCTGGGACTCCCGGACGTCGCCCCTGCGCGGCGGCAGGGAGACCGGCTCCACCACCCGGCCGAGGATCTCGGAGATGACGTCCATCAGGTGCCGCAGGGAGACACGGGTGCCGAAGGCCAGGTTCACCGGCTTCGTGCTCGTCACCCGGCGGGCGGCCGCGTCGGCGAGGACCCCGGTCACCGACTCCACGTAGGTGAAGTCCCGCGCCTGGCCGCCGTCGCCGTACAGCGGGACCGGCTCGCCCCGCAGCGCCGCGGAGACGAACGCCGGGATCACCGCCGCGTACGCGTGCCCGGCGCTCTGCAGCGGGCCGTAGACGTTGAAGAAGCGGAACGGCAGGACCGGCAGGCCGTAACTGTGCGCGTAGGCCAGCGCGTAGGCCTCCGCGGCGAGCTTGCCGGCCCCGTACGGGCTGAGCGGCCTGGTGGGCAGGTCCTCGTGCTTGCGGGGTTCGGGGCGGTCGCCGTACACCGAGGAGGAGGAGGCGAGGATCACGTGCGGCCTGCTCGCGCGGCACGCCTCCAGCACGTACAGGGTGCCGGTCGCGTTGACGGCGTGCGAGGCGAGCGGGTCGGCCAGCGACCGGGGCACCGACGGCCTGGCGGCGAGGTGGATCACGTGCGTGGCGCCGGCCACCAGGTCCGTCAGCAGATCCCGGTCCAGGATGCTGCCGATCACGACGTCGGCCTCGACGCCGTCCAGGTTGGCGAGGTCCCCGCTGCTCAGGTCGTCCAGCACCGTGATGTTCCCGACGTCGGACCTGGCCGCCAGCGCCCGGCACATGTGCGCGCCGATGAACCCGGCGCCGCCCGTCACCAGCACTCTCATCGCGTGTTCTCTTCCGCCACGAGCCGCCGGCCGGCCTTCCCGCACAGCGACCGGTAGAGGTGCTCGGTGTCGGAGACGAGGCGATCCAGGCCGAACGCATACTTCGTCCAGTCGCGGGCTGCCTCGCCCATCTGGCGGGCCAGATCCGGATCGCAGAGCAGGCGGACGGTGTGCGCCGCCAGTTCGGCCGGGTCGGTCGAGGCCAGCAGGCCGGTGTGCCCGTCCCTGACGACCTCGGCGACGCTTCCCACCCGGGTGGAGACGACCGGCGTGCCCGCCATGCCCGCCTCGATGAGGGTGAGCGGGGTTCCCTCGTTGTCGGAGGTCAGCACGACCACGTCGGCGGCGGCGTAGACGGCCTCCACGTCCTTCCTCCAGCCGAGCAGGTGGAAGGAGTCGCGGACGGGTTCGACGTCCCGCGTGACCTGCCGCTCCAGGTCGCCGCCTCCGCATATGACGAAGCGGCAGCCGGGGATCTGCCTGGACACGGTGTCGGCCACAGCGAGGAACCGGTCGGGCCGCTTCACCTGGGTGAGGCGGCCCACGTACGCCACGACGGGCGCGTCCGGCGGTAGCCCCAGCGTGGCGCGTGCCGTCCTGCGGTCGGGGACCGGTCCCAGCCGGACACCGGGAGGGATCACCACGTACTGGGAGGGGCGCCCGATCCCGGCCTGGAGCAGATCATCCCTGACCTGGGAACCCACGGTCACCAGCCGGTCCGACACGGACGCCAGGAGCCGTTCCGACCGCACGTAGAGCTCGCGCCTGACCGGGGAGAAGTAGCCGTGCAGGAGGTGCCCGTGGAAGACGTGCACCCGCGCCGAGCCGACGCCGGCCAGGCGGGCGGCCACCCGGCCCAGGGCGCCCGCCTTGGCCGTGCGGGTGTGGACGATGTGCGGGCGGAACGCCCGCATGGCGCTGATCAGCCAGAAGAGCGCGCGGTAGTCGTCTCCGGGCCTGACCGACCGGCCGAGGCCGGGGACCCGCTGGACCCGGGTCTCCGTGTCGTGCAGCCGGAGGTGGTCGCACTCGTGGTCGTCGACGTAGCCGGTGTAAAGGCGGTGGTCGAATTCCTTCGTGTCCAACCCTTCCGACAACCCCGACACCTGCGTGGCGGGGCCGCCGACGTTCATTCGGGCGATGATCTCCATTACACGAATCCGGCCGTCCGGCTTCATACGGGCTCCTCGGTGACAGGCCTGGCTCACGTCGGAGAAACTAGTTCGCTCTTTGAGCTGTCCGCCGACACCATCACGGTGACGGCGCGAGGTTTTTCCTATTCCCTACCTAGGCATGATCTAGCTGGGTCGCCCCAAGTGTTCGCAGTCCGCCCGATGATCCCCATTGGGGCCGGCGACTTCGCGAGTGGCCATGATGGAAATAAGGCGAATTAGCCTTGTTTATAGATATTCCGCATATCCGCGTTTCGCTTCTGGAAGATCACGTGCGGTCCGGACGACCGAGGTCGGTGATGCGCCGCAACGACGCGATCCAAAAACCCGTGCCGAGCGCGGCGACGGCCAGCGTGCCCCATGCGAAACAGAGCGACGCCTGGAACGGGCCCGAGGTGGTCCAGCTGGCGGCGAGAAGCATGCCCAGGAGCATGGCCCCCTCCGCCGAGAGGTACGCGAGCCGCCAGCCCGGCTTGCCGAGGGCGAGGGGAAGCACGTTGGACCAGCACACGGATCCCTTCACGCACGCGCCGCCCAGGAGCACCACGGCGACCACGCCGATGTGGGCGTACTGGGGGCCGTAGGCCATGCCGATGACGGTGTCGGTCGTCGGGAGCGCGACGGTGAGGGTCGCCGCTCCGGCCACGGTGAGCAGCAGGATCGTGCGCACGATGTCCCGCCTGACGGGAGCCGTCCCCGCCCCCGCCGTGGTGGCCCGGATGATCCGCGGATAGAGCATCGCGGCCACGGGAACGGCCAGGTTGGCGTAGAAGCGGCCGGGAGCTGACGCGATCTTGAGGATGGTCACAAGGGTCGGACCGCCCAGCAGGCCCGCGAGGGTGAGGATGCCCGAGTCGGAGATCCCGGCCACGCTGGTTCCCATGGACGTCTTCACGGTAAAGGCGATCATGCCTGAGGGCATCCGGACCCGATGGACGGCCGGCCCCAGCTCGGCGAGGAGCCCTCGGGTCGCGAGCAGGTAGGACACCACCGCCATCACCAGCGCACCCGCGGCCTGGCCCGCCAGGTAGAGGAGGGGCCCTCCCAGGAACAACCCGCCGAGGGACAGCCCGAAGGACAGGAGCGCACACCGCATCCTGAGCACGCCCAGAGCGCGAAGCCGGTCTGTCAGCGCGAAGGCCGCGCCCGCCGTGCCGTACGACGCCATGGCCCCGCGTGTGATGATCGCGAGAGCGAACATGAACGCGAACTCGTCCGGCAGGGAGCCCAGCAGGCGCGCGGTCAGCACCGCCAGAAGACCGACACAGGCCGCGGCCACCCCGATCGCCACGTCCCAGCGGATCAGGCGCATGAACAGCGAGGAGCCCCGCCCGCTACGCTGCTGTTCGATGGGGACGAATCGCTGGGCGGCGTTCTCCAGGCAGGGATCGCACAAAAGGAACCAGACGGTCGCCACGGACTGGGCGAAGATGACCTGACCGGATGTCTCGGTTCCCGTCAGGCGCACCAGGGCGATCAGGCTGAGAGTGGGAAGGACCGCCTCGCCCAGGCCGGCGGCGGCCAGCGAGGTGAAGGTCCGCAGATGGCGCCCGCCAGGCGGGCGCATCCGGTGGACGGCACGTCCGAGAGTGTTGACCATGTCCTACGAGCAGACCTCGTCGTACAGCCTGTCGAACCAGGCGGCCGCCCGGCTGATGTCCACGAGTTCCGCGCTTTCCCGCGCTCCTTCGCGAAGGCGCGCGTGGATCTCCGGGCGCGTCGCCCGCAGGATGCCCTCGGCGAGGGCGGCGGGGTTCCCCGGCCTGACCAGAAGGCCGTTCCCGCGGTCCTCGATCAGATGGGGCACTCCGCCCACGGCGGTGGACACGACGGGCACGCCCGCGGCGAGAGCCTCCATGACGACCACGGGCAGCCCTTCGTACGAGGAACTGAGCACGAGCAGGTCGGAGGAGGCGATGAGCCGGCCGGCGTCGGGCACGTGACCGAGCAGGCGTACGTTGCCCAGGCCGAGTTCCTCGACCCGGCGAGCCACCCGCGCGTGCAGGGGACCGGATCCGGCGAGCAGGAACACGGGACGGGGGTCTCGCTCCCCGACCATCGCCGCGGCTTCGACGAGTAGCTCGTGGTTCTTCTGCGCGTGGAAGTTGGCGACGTGCACGACCAGGAAGGCGTCCGGGGAAACGTTCCACTCTCGCCTGGTCTGTTCCGATCGAGCCGCCCAGCGGCGTTGTTCCGCGAGGTGGACGCCGTGCACGCGAACGGACAGGCCCCGCGAGCGCCTGCCGGTGCGAGCGCGGGCGACCTCAGGCGAGACGGCCACGGTCCGGGTGTCCAGCCACCCCGTCGCCCGGTCGAGCAACATCGTCGGCAGGCGGTAGCGGACGTTGTGCACGGTCGAGACCAGGGCCGGGCGTGGACTCAAGAACTGGGACACGGGCCGCAGGAGCGACGCCGGCAGGGGGGAGTGAATGTTGAGGACGTCGGGTTCCAACCTCCGCACCACGCACGCGAGGCGGACCAGGCGGAGCCAGCGCGGGCACGCGGTGAGGTCGACGACCCGGATGCCCGCCGATCGCAGCCGCCCGCTCAGCACGGGGGTGGAGGCCCGCAGGCACACGACGGTGTAGCGCTTGCCCGTCGGGGGAGCGGAGAGCAGCCTCTCGACGAGCAGGACCTCCGCGCCGCCCACGTCCAGCGTTTTGATCACTTCGCAGACGTGCAGGCTCCTCATGACGCGCTCGCGGGGGCGAGAGGAGGCCGGTCGGCGATGAGCGTCTCGTACCATTCCCCGATGCGGCCGCTGACCACCCGCCAATCGAGGTCCGATACGGCCCGTACGCCGCGTTCGATCATCCGCAGGCACAGCGCCTCGTCGTCGAGGACCACTCGCAGATGCGTCACCAGGTCGTCCACGGATCCCGAGCGGAAGACGCGGTAGGCGGAGCCGTCCGCGACGGCCGTGCCGAGCGAGGCGTCGGACGAGACGATCACGGCGGTGCCCAGCGCGAGAGCCTCCAGGGGGGCGGTGGGAATGCCCTCCCCGACGGTGGGAAGCCGGTGGGAGGCGTGCACGACCACCTGGGCACGGCTCACGAGCGAGTAGACGCCGTCGGCGGGGAGGTGCCCGGCGAACTCGATTCCCGAGCCTGTTCGGGCGAGCCGCTCCAGCCGGGCGCGTTCGGGGCCGTCCCCCGCGATGACGAGACGCGCGTCGGGGCGGACGGCGCGCAGCCGGTGGAAGGCCTGGATGGTCAGCGCGTGGTTCTTCACCCCCACCAGCGAGCCCACGCTGACGATCAATCCTGGTTCGACCGGATGGTTCTCCCGGAACCGGGCGAGGTGGTCGAGGCTCAGGCCGCTGGGCACGATCCGCATCCGCCGGTCGGGGATGCCGGCCGCCAGCAGGTCCCCCTGCGGCCGGTCTCCGGACACGATGAACCCGTCGGCATGGCGGAAGGCCCACGGCATGATCCGCCGGTGACGCACGGTGAGGGCGCCGTGGACGTGGATCACCAGGGGAATCCCGAGCCGTCGTGCGGCGGAGCCGAGACCGAGCGCCTCGCGGTGGTCGCCGTGCGCGTGAACGACGTCGACCCGGCGTGCCCGGCGAAGTGCTCGCGCGCACTCCATGGCGAAGGCGATCACGTCCGACTTCCTGGAGACGGCACGGCTGGCGCCGGTCCGTATCAGGGGAAGCGCCTGCGCGCCAAGCGGGAGATCGCCGCGCCGGTGGGCGACGATCACCTCGTGTCCACGCAGCATCTGCTCGCGGGCGAGGAGCTCGATGTAGCGCTCCTTCCCCCCCGGCATGGGCGGGAGCCGGTATCCGATATGGAGAATCCTCATGTCAATCCCCTGATGGGCCTGGTGCCTTCCCGGCTCGGCCGAGCCGGGCGGATGCTTCGTCGCCGGGTGTGCCACCGGCGGGACTCGCCGGGATCCCGTACTCCGGAATCCGGTAGACGGCGTAGTCGCCGGAACGGAAGCGGAGTTCGGCGAAGTCCCCGATGTCCCCGATCCCCGGTGCCCGGCCGGTGCGGCGCTCGTCGGCGAGGAGCCAGCGCACCCCGTAGCGCTCGCGCAGCCGCCCGATCGCGGCCGCCGAGGGTGCCTGGAAGGCGGCGTCGTTCAGCCGGATCCGCTCGCCGTCCCAGAACGGCAGATGCTCCGGCAGGGACCCCGGACGCCAGCGGCTCATGTTCGCGGAGGTGTAGGTCCAACCCTCGACCAGCACGCGCCGTTCGGACAGGGCGGCCACCCAGGACTGGCGGCTGTCGCACGGATCCTCGTACCCCCAGCGGCAGTGGGCGTTGGTGGCGACCAGGTCGCCCGGATCGGAGTGGGCGCGCAGCCAGCGGCCGGCCTCCATGACACCCCGGGGGACCGACGTGGACGCCACCGGCCCGGCCACTCCACGAGAGTCCTTTCCGAGGAGGCGGTCCATGGCCGAAAGCACACGCGCATGCCCATAGGCGGGCAGGCCGATGGCCGCGAACACGACCGTCATGAGGACCCACGCGCGAAGTCCTCCACACTTGACGACCAGCACGGCGGCCACCAGCACGGCGGCCATCGTCAGCACGATGTACGGCCGGTAGAGGACGAAGTCCCCCTCGCCCGGATCGAGAGGGATCCTGACGCCGCACAGGATGGGGATCGCATAGGCGGCGACCGTCCCGGCGCCGGCCGCGTACGCGATCGTCCTGAGCGGCATCCGTGCCCGCCGCACGAGGACAAGGATCCCGTAGACCGCGACGATCACCAGGTAGGGATAGGCCCCCCAGAGGAAGAAGAGCTGGCTCCGGCCGGGGTGCCCGAACAGGAGCGCCGCGCCCGCACCCGCCGCGCCCGTGCCGAGCAGGAGGACCACCGCCGGTCGCAGGAGCAGTCGCGGCCTGCACAGCAGCCCGAGGATCCCGCACCATGCGACGACCCAGCACAGCAGGTAGATCGACGCGACGCCCACCACCGAGCCGGTCGGAGGTTCCACCTGGTCGCCCAGACCGGTCACCTCGCCCCATGCGGCTCGCGCGAAGGAGAGAGGTTCGACGATCAGCCCTTGCCGAACGCGGCCGAACAGCGCGAACTGCGCGAAGAGAGAGCACGCCGCCGTCATCCCGAGCGCGGCGAGCGCGGCCCGGGGCGCCCGGCGCCGCCTGACCACCTCGACCCCGACGACGGCGGCCAGTCCCGCCGCGAGCAGAGGCAGGTAGACGGCCTTGGCCCCCATGACCGCCACGATGAACACGCCGAGCAGGAGCCATCTGCCGACGTCACGTCTCCGCCGTTCGAGAAGGTCGGCGAGCAGCAGGACGACCGGGGCGAACAGGAGGGCTCCGAAGGCCTGGGTGGGGCTCGTCCATGAAGCGTCTGGAATGCCTCCCCAGGTGAACAGCTCACTTGTCCCCAGGTAAAGACTCGCCGCTCCGACGGAGATCGTGCCGGTGAGGGCCAGGAGTGCGGCGGGGCGGGAGCCGGTGAGGCGGTGGGCGATCATGGCCAGGAGGACGAGGAGGGCGGCCAGCATGGGCAGCATGCCCAGGCGGAAGAGCAGGACGAGGGGTTCGATGCCGGTGATCCAGCTTGAGGCGGCGAAGTGGGTGTAGACGAACCAGTGGTAGAGCAGGGGTTCGCCGTCGATCATGGGGACGGTGGGGGGCAGGTGGTGTTTCACCTCGCCGATCAGGGCGAGGTGGAAGGGCATGTCGACCGAGGAGGTGGCCAGGGTGGGCCAGGTGAGGGCGTGGCCGCGGAAGAATCTGGCGATGCCCAGGATGGTGAGGTAGGCGATGGTCAGGGCCAGTGCCCATG
>NZ_JBEZZK010000002.1:1051044-1200235 GCF_040639135.1 Streptosporangium sp. NPDC023963 | reverse complement strand
CCGCGTCTGCGAGGGCACCGACAAGTTCGACGACTGCGGCCGCTGGGGCGACGCCTTCTAACCCCCACCCGCACACCGACCCGACACCGACCCGACACCGACCCGATCGGTCTCCCACGCTCGAACCCGGCCGGCTCCCCAGGGGGCCGGCTTCCTGCTGTGCCCGGCCCCGCATCCCCGCGCCGCGTCCCGGCCCCGCGTCCCGGCCCCGCATCCCGGCCCCGCGTCCCGGCGCCGTCCTCACCTCCGCGTCCACCGCCGTGCCACCGTGACCCATCTCCGCGTCCAAGCCGGACGGCACCCCGCAGGGAACCGTGCGCCCGTCACGAACCCGGGCCCCGCCCTCGCCCGCGGACCGGACATCACGCGAGACCCGCGAAAGACCCGTGCGCTAATTTCATCACTTGTTGACTTCCCTCCCTCTCCGGCTTAGCCTTGCGACAACGCATTAGTTGCATTGATGCAAGGAGTTGTCCGATGGATCACGTGGACGGCGCGGAGCGCGACCGGCTGGCCGACGACATCGGTGACTTCCGGCGGGCACTGATCCCCGGCCTGCTGCTTCACATGCTGAACGGTTTCGAGGGCGACGAGCCCTCCATGATCCAGATCGCCACGCTCTACATCCTCGACGAACCGGTCGCCCCGACACTCCGCGAGCTCGCCGAGCGGGTCAGCCGCTCCGTCTCGGCCACCAGTCGCCTGGTCGACCAGCTCGTACGGCGAGGGCTGGCCGACCGCCGGGAGGATCCCGGAGACCGGCGGGTGCGGCGAATCGCCCTCACCCCGGCCGGAGCGGACTTTCTCCGCACGTTCGAGCGCGTCCGGGCCGACGCCCAGCTCGAAGTCACGGCCCATCTGACCGCCGAGGAACGCGAGCTCGTGACCCGGGCCATGACGCTTCTCGGCGAAGCCTCAAGGAGACGACGCACCCATGCCCAAGCCGCTCATCCTGAGATTCGATGACATCGGGGCGGAGATGCTGCCCCTCGTCGGCGGCAAGGCCGCCAATCTCGGCGTGCTCACCACCGCCGGGTTTCCCGTTCCCCCCGGCCTGTGCGTCACCACCGAGGCCTACCGCAGGGTCACCGAGCGAGCCGGGCTGGAGGAGGTGCTCGCGACGCTCGCCACGACGGCCGCCGGGGACGTCCCCGCCCTGAACGCGCTGGCCGCGAAGGCCCGCGAGCTCGTGCTCACCGCGCCGGTCCCCGACGACATCGCGAGCGCCGTACGCGACAGCGCGAACGGTCCCGTCGCGGTCCGCTCCTCCGCGACCGCCGAGGACCTGCCGCACGCCAGCTTCGCCGGGCAGCAGGACACCTATCTCAACGTGATCGGCGCCGACGCCGTGCTGGACGCGGTCCGGCGGTGCTGGGCCTCGCTCTGGACCGACCGGGCCGTGGCTTACCGGGCCGCGAACGGCATCGACCACGACGCGGTGCGCCTGGCGGTGGTCGTCCAGGAGATGGTCCAGTCGGAGGTGGCCGGGGTGATGTTCACCGCCAACCCGGTCACCGGGCGGCGGCGCGAGGCGGTGATCGACGCCAGCCCCGGTCTCGGCGAGGCCGTCGTCTCCGGCGCGGTCAACCCCGACCACTTCGTGGTCGACACCGCCACCGGCCGGATCACCGAACGCCGCCTCGGCGACAAGCGGCTGGCCGTGCGGTCGCTGGCGGGCGGCGGCGTCGAGCACGTCGAGACACCCGCGAGCCCCGTGGCCTCCCCGGGGTCCCCGAAGCCCGCGGAGAACGCCTGTGTCACCGACGCGCAGCTGGCGGCGCTGGCCGAGCTCGGCGACCGGGTCGAGCGGCACTACGGTGCGCCCCAGGACACCGAGTGGGCGATCGATTCCGGTGGCGTCCTCTGGCTGACCCAGTCGCGTCCCATCACCACGCTCTACCCGATCCCCCACCACGCGGAGCCGTACACGAACCCGCTGTCCGCGCCGGTCGGCACGGGCACGGGGGAAACCGGCGCCCCGGATTCAAGGCCCGGAGGCCACGAGCCCGACGGCACACGGATCTACTTCTGCTTCAGCCTGGCCCAGGGCCTCTACCGGCCGATCACCCCCATGGGCATGTCGGCCTTCAGGCTGCTGTCGTCGTCGGTGTTCGAGATGCTGGGGATCCCGGTGGCCGACCGGGTGGCCGGCGCCCCCGTCATCGCGGAGTCGGGCGGGCGGCTGTTCTTCGACATCACCGGATTGATGGGCGGCAGGGTGGGTCGCGTGGCCTTCCCGAAGGTGCTCGACGTGATGGAGGCACGGTCGGCGAAGGTGCTGCGCGGCCTGCTCGACGATCCCCGGTTCGGCGTCACCCAGCCCTCGCTCCGCCCGCCCCTGCGCCGGGCGTTCAGGATCGCGTCCCGCTTCCGCGTTCCGCAGCGCGCCGTACGGGCCCTGCTCGATCCCGCGTCGGCGCACCGGGACGTGAAGGTGCTGGACGCGCGTCTCCGGAGGGAGCTGGCCGCGCCCGGGGACGCCACCCCGGCCCAGCGTCTCGACCACGTCGAGCGGGTGCTGAGCCGCCAGGTCTTCCCCCTGCTGCCGACCATCGCTCCGGCGGCGGCGGCCGGGTTCGCGATGCTCGGCCTGGCCGCCAAGGCGCTGGGTGGCCGGGTCGGGCCCGGCGAGCTGCAGACGGTCCTGCGCGGGCTCCCCCACAACGTGACCACCGAGATGGACCTGGCGCTGTGGCGGCTGGCCACCCGCATTCGCGAGGACCGCGAAACCACCTCCCTGCTGCTGGGCACCCCCGCCGCCGAGCTGGCCGAGCGCTTCCGCGCCGGATCGCTTCCCGCCGTCGCGCAGAGGGGCCTGGCGGACTTCCTGTCCGTCTACGGCGTCAGGGCGGTCGCCGAGATCGACCTCGGGCTGCCGCGCTGGTCGGAGGACCCGACCCACATCGTCGGCGTCCTCGCCAACTACCTGCGGCTGGAGGACCCGGCCCTGGCTCCGGACGCCCTGTTCGCCAAGGGCGCCGCCGAGGCCGTCCTCATGATCAAAACCTTGAGCGGACGCGCCGGAGGTCTTCGCGGGCGGTTCGTCCGCTTCGCGCTCGGCAGGACCCGGGCGCTGGCGGGCCTGCGCGAGATGCCCAAGTACGCCATGGTGACCGCGCTGGCCGCGATGCGGACCGAGTTGCTGGCCGTCGGCGTCGAGCTGGCGGCGCGCGGGCTGCTGTCCCGTGCCGACGACGTCTTCTTCCTCACCTTCCGCGAGGCCAGGGCGGCCCTCGCCGCCGTGCCCTCGCCTCCGCCCTACCGCGAAGCCGCGGCCGCGGCCACGGCCGGTGCCGCGCGACCCGCGCCGGCGGACCTCGTGGCGCGGCGGCGCGAGGAGGCCGCCCGCGAGCTGCGCCGCAGGCACGTCCCCCGCGTCCTGTTGTCGGACGGCACCGAGCCGGAGGCCGTCGCCGTACGGACGCCGGTGGACGGGGCGCTGACCGGCACCCCGGCCTCGGCGGGCACCGTCACCGGTGTCGCCAGGGTCGTCCTCGATCCGGTCGGCGCGCACCTGGAGCCCGGGGAGATCCTGGTCTGCCCCTCCACCGACCCCGGCTGGACGCCCTTGTTCCTCACCGCGGGCGGCCTGGTGATGGAGATGGGAGGTGCCAACTCCCACGGCGCCGTGGTGGCCCGCGAGTACGGGATCCCGGCCGTGGTGGGGGTGAGCGGGGCGACCGAGCACATCGTCACCGGCCAGGAGGTCACCGTCGACGGCACCTCCGGCGCTGTCACCGCCACCTGACGTCACCGCCACCTGACGTCACCGCCACCTGACGTCACCGCCCCCTGACGTCACGGCCACCTGACGTCACCGCCACCTGACGTCACCGCCACCTGGCCGGGCGTGCGACTCGTTCAGGCTCGCCCGTAGCTCACCGCGGCTCCTTCGGCGCCCTGTGCCGCGCGCACCTCGGCGCCTCCGTGGGCGCGCCGGCCAGGAGCGTGAACGTTACAAACACCGCACCCCGCTAACAAAAGGTTCGTGCCATCTACCTGCGCATGCTCGAAGATGTCAACTCGTTACCTCTCAACAAGGTGCACATCGGACACATGCATGTTAAAAACCCCAATAGTTGATCGCTGAGACAAACGAAAGGCGGTGTCTCGCATGCCCCAGGAGTACAGCGTCATGCATGCCGCCGGCACCGCCCTCCCGACCAGCTCTCCCATGATGCGCCAGACGAACCTCGCGTTGATTCTGCGCCACCTGCGTGACCACGCGTTCCAGTCCCGGGCCGACATCGCGGAGATGACCGGCCTGCACCGGGCCACGGTCTCCAACCTGGTGTCTCAGCTGATCGACCGGCGGCTGGTCCAGGAGATCGACACGGAGCACGTCGGCGCGATCGGCCGTCCCCGGCGGCCCCTGGCGCTGCACGGCGCGCATGTCGGAGCGCTGGGTTTGGAGATCAACGTCGACCACATCTCGGTTCACGGGTCCGACCTCGGCGGCCGGGTCCTCGTGGAGCACCGGGCCGGCTTCGACGCGACAGCCGGCGGGCCGGATCGCGCGCTGCGCGTGCTCGGCAGGATGGCCCTGGAGGCCGTCGAGGAGATGAAGCGGGCCGAGGCCGTCCCCGCCGGTATCGGGGTGGCGGTCCCCGGCCTGGTCGACGTGGCACGCGGCGTCGTCACGTTCGCCCCCAACCTGGGCTGGCGCGACCTGCCGCTGGCGGCACGGCTGTCGGCCGCGATCGGCCCGTGGAGCGTTCCAGTGCTGGTCGACAACGACGCCAACCTCGGGGCCGTGGCCGAGCACACCTCCGGCGTCGCCGCCGGCACTCCCCATCTCGTCTACCTGACCGGCGATGTCGGCGTGGGCGGCGGCATCTTCGTCGACGGCAAGCCGCTCCGCGGCGCGGACGGCTTCTCCGGCGAGGTCGGGCACCTGCCGGTCGACCCGGGTGGCGCCCGCTGCGGCTGCGGGCGGCACGGCTGCTGGGAGACCAAGGTGGGGCTGGCGGCGCTGGTGCGGACGACCATGCCCGACCATGCCTACCAGCCGGCCGACCTGCCGGCGTCCAACCCCGAGGAGTACGCGACGGAGATCGCCAGAGGACTGGCCGCGGGCGACCGCCGGATGATCGACGCGGTCGCGCGGGTGGGGCGGTGGCTCGGGCTCGGCGGCTCGATCCTGGCCAACCTGTTCAACCCGCGGGTGATCGTCGTCGGCGGTTACTTCGCCACGCTCGCCGAATGGCTGCTGCCCCACGCCCAAGCGGAGCTGGAACGGCTCGTCGTGGCCCGCTCCGCCAGCCGGTGCAGGTTCGTCGCCTCCGACCTCGGCTTCGGCGCCGCCTCACGGGGCGCCGCGGACATGGTGGTCAACCGGCTCATCGACCAACCGACCCTCATCACGGATCCGTTGTCCCGGCTGTCGGCCGGCTGACGGGTCCCCCACAAGCCTGGAGGCGGCACCCTCCAGTCACCGCAGTACCCGACCTCATGCAACAAGTGGCATCAGTGCGGCGGCGCGCGCTTTGCCTGACGACCCCCCAAGTCAGGAAAGGGATCATCATGTCACCACGTTCTCGAACGTGGGCCAGGCTCTCCAAGAGCCTGCCGATAACCGAAAACCGCTCCCTACGTCGGACGGCGGCGGCGATGGCCCTGGCCATCGTCGTGCCCCTGATACCCGTCTTCACATTCCTGACGTCACCGGCGAACGCCGCCGGCGGGTCGGCCTCCACGGCCCTGGCGTCGTCGGCGAACGCCGCCGACCCCGCCTTCAAGGTCCTGGTCTTCTCCAAGACCAGCGGCTTCCGGCACGACTCGATTCCCGAGGGAATCGCCGCCGTCCAGAAGCTCGGCCAGGAGAACAACTTCGCGGTCGACACGACCGAGGACAGCGCCCAGTTCACCGACGCCAACCTGGCGCAGTACCAGGCCGTCATCTTCATGTCCACGACCGGTGACCCCGTCACCACGCCGGACCAGAAGGCCGCCTTCGAGCGCTACATCCAGAACGGCGGCGGCTTCGCCGGCATCCACGCGGCCTCCGACAGCGGCTACAACTGGGAGTGGTACGGCAAGCTCGTCGGCGCGTACTTCAAGTCGCACCCGGCGACCCAGCAGGCGACGGTCCTCACCGAGGACCTCGCCCACCCGTCGACCTCGCACCTGCCGACCTCGTGGACCCGCGTCGACGAGTGGTACGACTTCCAGGCCAACCCGCGCAACAACGTGCACGTGTTGCAGTCGATGAACCAGAAGTCCTACACCGGCTCCACGCAGGGCATCGACCACCCGATCTCCTGGTGTCAGGACTACGAGGGCGGACGCTCCTGGTACACCGGCCTCGGCCACACCAAGGAGAGCTTCGCCGAGCCGAACTTCCTGAAGATGCTCCTCGGCGGGATCAAGACCGCCGCGGGCGCCGAGAAGGCCGACTGCTCGGCCTCGCAGAGCGGCAGCTTCGAGAAGGTCACCCTCGACGACAACACGGCGAACCCGATGATGACCGACATCGCCAAGGACGGGCGGGTCTTCTACATCGACCGCCTGGGCGACGTCAAGATCATCAAGACCACCGGCTCGACCGTGACCGCCGGTCGCCTGAACGTGTTCACCGCCAACGAGAGCGGCCTGCTCGGCCTGGCGCTGGACACGGACTTCGCCACCAACAACTGGCTGTACCTCTTCTACTCGCCGACGGGCCAGAACGTCGACCGGCTGAGCCGGTTCACGGTCAACGGCGACACGCTCGACCTCTCGAGCGAGAAGGTCGTCCTCAACGTGCCGGTGCAGCGGGCCGAGTGCTGCCACCACGGTGGCGGCATGCTCATGGACCACAAGACCGGCGACCTGTGGCTGGCCACCGGTGACAACACCAACCCGTTCGCCTCGGACGGCTACACGCCGATCGACGAGCAGGCCGGCCGGTCCTCGTGGGACGCGCAGCGCACCTCGGGCAACACCAACGACCTGAGCGGCAAGCTGCTGCGCATCACCCCGCAGGACGACGGCACCTACACCGTGCCGGCCGGGAACCTGTTCCCCCCGGGCACGGACAAGACCAAGCCCGAGATCTACGGCATGGGCTTCCGCAACCCGTTCCGCATGGGCCTGGACCCGAAGACCGGCTTCCCGATGGTGGCCGACTACGGACCCGACGCGGGCTCCGCGAGCGCCACCCGCGGTCCGCGGGGCACCGTCGAGTGGAACCTGGTCAGCAAGCCGGGTAACTACGGCTGGCCGTTCTGCGTGGGCGACAACACGCCGTACATCGACTACAACTTCGCCACCAAGGCGTCGGGCTCGGCGTTCAACTGCGCCGCGCCGGTGAACGACTCGCCCAACAACACCGGCCTGACCACGCTGCCCCCGGCGATCGCGGCGTCGATCCCGTACACCGGCGCCACCAACCCGAACTCCTTCCCCGAGCTCAACGGCGGCGCGCCGATGGCGGGCCCGGTCTACCGCTACGACGCCGACCTGCAGTCGACCGTCAAGTGGCCGGCCTACTGGGACGGCAAGGCGATCTTCGGTGAGTGGAACACGAACAAGATGTTCTCGTTCCAGCTCAACGAGGCCGGCACCGCCCAGATCAAGATCAACCAGATCCTGGGCGCCATGAGCTTCAAGCGCCCCATGGACATCAAGTTCGGTCCCGACGGCGCGCTGTACCTGATCGAGTGGGGCTCCGGCTTCGGCGGCGACAACGCCGACTCCGGCATCTACCGCATCGAGTACGTCAAGGGCGTCCGCCCGCCGGTCGCCCGCGTCTCCGCGGACAAGACCGACGGCCCGGCCCCGCTGACCGTGCAGTTCTCCAGCCAGGGGTCGAACGACCCGGACGGCAGGCCGATCACCTACGCGTGGGACTTCGACGGCGACGGCACCACCGACTCGACCGACGCCAACCCCTCGCACACCTACACCCAGGCCGGGCAGTACAGCGCGGTCCTGACCGTCACCAACCCCGACGGCCTCACCGGCACGGCGAACCTGCCGATCACGGCGGGCAACACCCGTCCGAAGGTGACCTTCGAACTGCCGCCGAACGGCGCGTTCTTCGAGTTCGGCGACCAGGTGAACTACAAGATCGTCGTCACCGACGCCGAGGACGGCACGATCGACTGTGACGACGTCAAGATCCAGGCGTACCTGGGCCACGACAGCCACGGTCACCCGCTCGACCAGCACGAGGGCTGCGAGGGCACCATCCAGACGCTGTCCGACAGCGGCCACGGCATCGACGACAACCTGTTCTACATCCTTGAGGCGACCTACGCCGACAAGGGTGGCGCGGGCGGCGCCCAGTCGCTGACCGGGCGGGCCGAGGCCATCCTCCAGCCCAAGCGCAAGCAGGCCGAGCACTTCTCGGCGACCGGCCGGGTCGCGGGCGGCACGGGCACCGACACCCCCGGTGTCCAGACCGAGACGACCACCGACCCTCAGGGTGGCGCCCAGAACATCGGCTTCACCAACGACGGCGACTACTGGTCCTACACCCCGATCAACCTGAGCGGCATCTCCAAGGTGCGGTTCCGGGTCTCCTCGGGCGGCGCCGGCGGCACCGTGCAGATCAAGGCGGGCAACGCCGACACCGGGACCCTGGTGGGCTCGGTCGACATCGCGCCGACCGGCGGCTGGCAGACGTTCCAGGACGTCACGGTCGACCTGACCGACGTCCCGACGACGACCGGCCCGCTGTTCTTCATCGTGCGCAAGCCGACGAGCGCGGCCAACGACGCCTACCTGCTCAACTTCAACTGGGTCGACTTCATCGGCCAGGGCGCCACCGACAACCAGCGCCCGACGGTAACCGTGTCGGCGACCCCGGTCACGGGCATCGCCCCGCTGAAGGTCGACTTCACCTCGACCGCCACCGACCCCGACGACAACACCCCGCTCACGTACAAGTGGAACTTCGGCGTGAACGGCTCGCCGGAGCCGGCCACCGCCGACGCGAGCCACACCTACACCGCGCCCGGCACGTACACCGCCACGTTGACCGTGACCGACACCAAGGGCGCGTCGACGAGCAAGACGGTCTCCATCAAGGTGGACCCGCCGAGCACCACGTGCCTGACCGGTCGTTCCGACGACTTCCTGGGCGCCGAGCTCGACCGGGACCGCTGGTCGGTCGTCCGTGAGGACCAGAACCTCAAGGTCGCGGACGGCAAGCTCGTCCTGCCGACGTCGCCCACCGAGATCTACGGCACCGGCACCGGCACCACGACCAACATCGTGCTCCAGCCGATGCCGCAGGGGGCCTGGACGGCCACCACCAAGGTCACGCTGAACGCCCGCGACATGTACCAGCAGGCGGGTCTGATCGTGTACGGCGACGACGACAACTACGCCAAGATGGTGCTCCAGGCGCGGGGGACCAACGACCACGCCGCCCGCATCTTCCAGTTCATCCGGGAGGAGAACGGCACGCCCAACGAGGTGACGCAGAGCAACACGGCCAACCTCGGGGACGCCTACCCCGACACGGTGTACGTGCGGTTCATGAGCGACGGCACCAACCTCACCGCCCACTACTCGCCGGACGGGACCACCTTCACGGCGATGCCGCAGAGCAAGGCGCTCGCCGGGATCACCAACCCGAGGATCGGCATGTTCGCCCTGGCGAGCACGGGCGAACGGCCGGTGGTCGACGCGTCCTTCGACTGGTTCCACATCAGCCCCGACGACACCGCGGGCAAGCCCGAACCGAGCGACGAGTTCGACGGCTCGTCCATCGACAACTGCCGCTGGGACGCCATCGTCCGCGGTGACAGCTCCGCCGCCCGGGTGACCGGCGGCAACCTGGAGATCGACACCCAGACGGGCGACATCTTCGGGACCGGCAACTCCAACCCGAAGAACTTCATCCTGCAGACGGCGCCGAGCGGCGACTGGACGCTGGAGACGAAGGTCGACGGGTCTGCGCTCAGCGAGCAGTACCAGCAGGGCGGCCTGATCGTCTACGCCGGTGACGACGACTACGTGAAGCTCGACTTCGTCATGGACAACGCCGCGGGTTCCGCGGTGTCGCGGCGGATCGAGCTGCGCAGCGAGGTCGCCGGAACCGTCCTGAACCCGCAGCCGCAGATCGGCTCGCTCACCCAGGGCGTCTGGCACCTCCGCCTGAAGAAGGAGGGCACCAGCTTCAAGGGTTCCTACTCCGCCGACGGCACCACGTGGACCGAGTTCTCCGAGGCGGTGACCAACACCGCCGTCGGCAACGGCAAGATCGGTGTCTTCGCCATCGGTACCTCGCAGCAGGCGTCCAAGACGGTCAAGTTCGACTACTTCCGCCTCAACGGCGGCGGCGGGACGGACGACTCGACCGCTCCGGTCACCACGGCCACCCCCGACCCGGCCCAGCCGGCGAGTGGATGGTTCAACGGCCTGGTCCTGGTCGCGCTGGCCGGTGCCGACGAGGCGCAGGGCAGCGGCGTCGACAAGACCGAGTTCCAGCTCGACGGCGGCGCCTGGACCACGTACCTGGAGCCGGTGGTCATCACCGGTGACGGTGACCACGCCCTGGCGTACCGTTCCGTCGACAAGGCGGGCAACGTCGAGGAGGCCAGGACGCTCGCCGTCAAGGTCGACGCGACCGCGCCCACCACGACCGCGGACTTCCTCCCGGTCGGCCAGGACACCGTGCCGGTGACCCTCGCCGCGGCGGACGCGACGTCCGGCGTGGAGAAGATCGAGTACGCCCTCGACAGCGGCGACTGGACGCCCTACACCACGACGGTCGACGTCACCGGTGTCGGCGACCACGAGCTGCGCTACCGCGCCACCGACAAGGCCGGCAACGTCGAGGAGACCAAGGCCGCGACCATCAAGATCGAAGATGGCGCCACCGAGCCCACCATCCTCATCTCCGGTGTCGCGGACGGGACCGAGTACGGCGACAGCAAGGACCTGACCATCGCCTGGGAGGCCTCCGGAACCGGCATCAAGACCGTGACCGGCAAGCTGGACGGCCAGCCGTTCACGTCCGGGACCGTCCAGCCGCTCCACACGCTGGCCCTGGGCGAGCACACGCTCGTCGTCACCGTCGAGACCGAGTCCGGCGGCCGCCACGAGCAGTCGGTCACGTTCAAGACGGTCACCTCGACCGCCGACATCTCCGCCCTGATCAAGCGCTTCGAGGTGGACGGGAAGCTGTCCGCCAAGAGCGCCAAGAAGCTCCAGGACAAGATCGCCAAGGTCATGAAGGCCGAGGGCAAGGAGCACGGGCCCGGGCACGGGCACGGGCCGGACAAGAAGAAGATCATCAAGGAGCTCGAGCACTTCATCAAGGAGGTCAAGGACCGGAAGATCGTCTCCGACCCGACGGTGAAGGCCACGCTCCTGCGTGACGCCAACGCCCTGATCGTCGCGTACGGCGGCAGGCCCGTGTAAGCGGGGCCACACCCCCGCAGGGGGTGCCGGGCTCCCTCCATGAGCCCGGCACCCCCGACGGATCCGTAGTCGGGGTGCCCCGCGACGCGGGACACCCCGTTTCACGCTCCGGCGGCGGGCCCCCACCGGACCCGCCGCCGAACCCGGAAGGGAATCACGACCCGTGAACAAGGCCCTGAGATACGCCGCGGCCATCCTGCTGGCCGGGCTCGGGCTGCTGCTCGGCGCCCCGGCCGCCTCCGCCGCGCCCGGCTCACCCCTCGCGCTGGAGGTCGTCGGGGACGGCGGCCGCAACGTCAACGTGCTCATCACCTGGAAGAAGGACGGCCGCCCGGTCACCGACATCGTCGCGGCGACCCTGCTCGCGACGGCACCCGACGGCCGTACCTTCGGCCCGATCCCGCTGAAGTCGGCGCCCGAGGGCCAGAACCTCTACAACGCGGCCGAGCCGCTCCCTGTGGGTGAGTGGAAGGTCGCCGTGACCGTCACCAAGCCCGCCGAGGTCCGCAAGTCGGCGACCGTGAAGGCGCAGGACATCGTGCTCCCCGCGGCGACCGCACCGGCGTCCACCACGGCACTGGCCGAACGCAGCCAGGAGAGCTCGTCGGACGACCTGCCCCTCCAGATCGGCGTCATCGCCGCCGCCGCGCTGGCCGCCATCGGGATCATGTTCGTCCTCGTCCGCCGCCGGAACGGGTCCGGCTGACCCGCGGGTCCTGAGAACCGCCGCGGCATGTATCCCTACGGGCAGGATGACGGGCTCGACCAGGCCGTCGGCAAACTGAGCGTTCGTATCCACACGGCGTTGCGCGACGGTGGTCTCAACGCCGAAACCCTCGTCGAGCCGGCCCGCCTGACGGAGGAGCGGGACCTGCCCGCTCCCGTCACGCGGGAACTCCTCGGATGTCCCGCCGCCCAGGCGGCTGTGGCGCGACTCCATCGGGTTCCGCAAGACGAGCCTCGGGTTCTGCACAACGGCTGAGGTCAACGGTCCCCCTCCGCCGCCGGAACGTCTTTCTACCAGGAGAAGTTCACCTCGCATCCCGTTTCCCTCCCCGGTGCGGGGTAAGTGGCCGGGCATGCGCTATCACGTTCTGGCCTGCGACTACGACGGAACGCTGGCCGCCGAGGGCCACGTCGACGACGACACACTGGACGCGCTCGAACGCCTCGCACGCTCGGGGAGGCGGCTGGTCATGGTGACCGGCAGGGAGGTCGAATCCCTCACCCGGGACTTCGAGCGGCTGGACCTGTTCGACCTGGTCGTCGCCGAGAACGGGGCCGTGCTCCACCATCCCGGCGAGCAGAAAAGCTCGGCCCTCGCGGAGGCGCCGCCCGAGGCCTTCGTCGAGCGCCTGCGCGAGCTGGGCGTGGAGCCGCTCAGCGTCGGTTCGGCGATCGTCTCCACCTTGGAACCCCACGCCGAGACCGTTCTCACCACCATCCGCGAGCTCGGGCTGGAGATGCAGGTCATCTTCAACAAGGGCGCGGTGATGGTCCTGCCCTCGGGTGTCAACAAGGCCACCGGCCTGGCCGCGGCCCTGGCCGAGCTGGAGATGTCGGCCCACAGCGTGGTCGGCGTGGGCGACGCCGAGAACGACCACGCTTTCCTGGCCGCCTGCGAGTGCGCGGTGGCGGTGGCCAACGCGCTCCCCGCCGTCAAGGAGCGGTGCGACCTGGTGACCGAGCGGGAGCGCGGCGCCGGGGTCGTCGAGCTGATCGACCGGATCGTGGAGAACGACCTGGCCGACGTGGACGCGGCGCGCCACCACCTGCTGCTGGGCACCGACGACGGCGGAGAGGTACGGTTCCCGCCGCACGGCGTGCGCATGCTGGTCGCCGGGCCCTCGCACAGCGGCAAGTCCACCGTCACCGCCGCGCTGCTGGAGCGGATCACCGGGGCGGGCTACCAGTTCTGCCTGATCGACCCCGAGGGCGACTACACCGACGGGGTCGAGGGCGCGTCCGTGCTCGGCGACGTCCGGCGCGCGCCCACCCAGGAGGAGATCCTCCAGGTGCTGCAGGACCCCGAACAGAGCGTCGTGGTCAACCTGCTGGGCGTACCCCTCGACGACAGGCCCGGTTTCTTCCAGGACTTCCTGCCCCGCCTGTCGGCGCTGCCGGCCGGCTCCGGGCACCCGCACTGGCTGGTGGTCGACGAGGCCCACCACATGATGCCCGACGGTTTCAAACTGCAGTCGGTGGAGATGCTGCGCGAGATAGGCGGGATCCTGCTGGTCACCGTGCATCCCGAGGCGGTCAGCGAGGCGGTCGTGCAGACCCTCAACACGGTCGTCGCGGTCGGGGACGAGCCCGGGGGCGTCCTGGGCGCGTTCGCCGCCGCCACCGGCCACGACGCTCCCGGCCGGGATCTTCCCGACCTGCCGACCGGGGAACTGCTGTTCTGGCGGCTCGACGGCGAGCCGGTCAGGGTGCGGCTGGCCCCGCCGGAGGAGGAACGCCAGAGGCACCGTCGCAAGTACGCGGCCGGCGAGCTCGGGGAGGACGCCAGCTTCTACTTCCGCGGTCCCGAGAACGTGCTGAACCTGCGGGCCGGCAACCTGACCGCGTTCTGCCGCATCGCCGACGGCGTCGACGAGGAGACGTGGACCTACCACCTGCGCCGGGGCGACTACTCGCGCTGGCTGGCGGACAGCGTCAAGGACGAGGAGCTGTCGGCCGAGGTGGCCGAGGTCGAGCAGGATCCCGGCGACTCCGCCGGCGACGCCAGGAAACGGGTACGCGAGCTCATCGAGGCCCGCTACACCGCCCCCGCCGAACCGAGCGGGATCACCTGACTCTCCGGCCGGACCGGCGTGCCGGGCGAGGACGGCGTGACCTCGCCCGGCACGCCGTCCTCATGACGTGTCTCCGGTGAGCTGGGCGTGAAGGCGCCCGCACTCGTGGACGAAGCGGATCGTCCGGGGGCTGCGCGCGAACTCGGCGACGGCCGGGATCTCCCCGCGCGCGCCGGTCCAGCGTGCCACGTCGGCGGCGAAGGCGACGAGTTCGGTGTGGGTCACGGTGATGCGCCGCCCCGCGCCCGGCAGCATCCCGGGCAGCATCCCGGGCAGCATGGCGCGCAGGATCCGCCACACCTCGTGGTGGCCGCCGGCGTCGGCCAGCTCGGCCAGGGCCGCGACGGCCGGGCGGGTCTCCAGCCAGGTGCGGCGCAGCACCAGCGCGAGCTGGCGGCCGATCGCCTCGGCGGGCAGGTCGCCTCTGGCCGCCATCCGCAGGACCACCGGGATCGTCCCGGGCGCGCCGCTCCCCAGCAGGAAAGCGATGATCACCGCCGTCGCCTCGCCCACGGGGCCGTCGCAGGCGGCCAGGCGGGACAGTTCCGCCGGGGTCACGCTTGCGTACCAGCGGCTGCGGAGCACGAACGGCAGCATGTTCACGGCCACCACCTCGCGGTGCGAGGGCAGCATGGCCGGCCACGCGCCGATCCCGCTGCCCAGGCCCTCTTCCGACCGGTCGAACGGCTGCCGCAGCAGCACCTCGTCGATCAGCTCGTCACCGGTGGGCGTGGCCCGCAGCACCGGCGTCAGGCGGACCGCGGTGAAGTACTCGGGTTCGCCGTCGCCGAAATCGACCATGGACGCGTCCACCATGTGGGTCCACCGGAAACCGCACTCCGGGTCGGGCATACCCTGCCCGGCCAGCCATTCGGCCGCCGTGCGCGCCGCCGCGGAATCGATCTTCGCGGCCCGGCCCGCAGCAGCCGGGTGGCCGCCCCGGGGCAACCGCAGCAGCGCCTGCGCCAGATCGGCCCGCAGCGGTTCCACGCCCGCGGCGGCGCATGCCTCCAGCCGGTCGGCCAGCACGTCGGGATCGAGGTGGCCGGTCGTCCACGTCGGCGTGGCCAGCAGCACCGGCGGCAGCGCGCCGGCGCGCAGGGCCCCGTACAGCTCCGCGTAACGGGTGGCGAGGAGGTCGGACGGCGGCGAGAGATAGTTCGGGTGCGGGAGCCGGTGCCGCCGCCGCCACTCGTGCGGGGCGGGAAGCGGCTGGGGCTGGAAGGAGCGCAACCGGGGCGGGACGAAGCCGACGGTGACCGCCACGAGCGGCTCGTCCGGGCCGGGCGGGGGCACCGGCAGGCCCTTCCGCATCGCCGTGATCCGGTCGGGGTTCACCCCCAGGTCGGCCATGTGCTCGTAGGCGCCACGCAGGTCGTAGTCCGGCATGGCCTCCACCGAGTCGTCGTAGAGGACTCCGGGCTCCACCGGACGGCGCTCGCCGTGATCCGGGACGGCGTCGTCGAAGTCCTCGGACTCGTCGAAGTCCTCGAACTCCTCGAACTCGTCGGACTCGTCGGGGCCTGTGTCCGGTGCCCGGTCGTCATCGGAGGGCTGTCCGTACAGGTAGACCCGGCCGTTGGCGAAGGGGATCGGCTCACCGGCCTCGACGGCCACGGCCCCGGCCGGGCCGTCGTCGCTGGTCCAGGTGATGAAGATGGCGCGGAGCGGGGTGTCGTCGTCGAGGTAGCGGCCGGGGCGCCAGTGGCCGGCCACCGTGATCCGCCGTTTCGGCGGCTCCAGCTCGATCTTCTCGCCGCGGGTGACCTGGCGGACCGAGACCGAGCGACTCGGGCCGTCCCAGAACTTCCGCGGGCCGGCAGGGGGAATCTCCGGCAGGGTGCCGGGCACGACGAGCTCCTCGGCCAGCACGGCCTGCCATTCGCCGGGGTCGGTGATCTCCTTCCTGTCCTGCCGGTGTTGCGTCCGCTGCTCGACGTGCGGCCTCAGCCTGCGGCGCAGGTTCGTGCGGTTCTCCGCGACCCCGGCGACGAACGCCGCCATCCAGCGCTCCCATCCGATCCACCGCTCGTGGTGGTTCGGGAAGATCGACGGCTCGGGGAAACGCTCCGGTGAGGGCACCTCGGGCAGCGGCGGGAACTCCTTGGCCTCGGCCGGCTCCTCGACAGGCCTCTCCCCGCCGAACCGGGCGGCGAGCCTGACGCCCACGTCGGCGGGGAGCTGGGGGATCGCGTCGAGGATCGCCTCGGTGTGGCCGGCGAGCAGGTCGGCGTGTTTCAGGGTCAGCTCGGCCGCGCGGTTGCGCACGTCGAAGGACTTGTGCGCGTACGCCGCGGTCAGCGCGGCCACGAAGTCGGCGGCCGTCCCGGGCGCGGCCCGGATCGCCCGGTCGAGCCAGCGCAGGCCCGTGGCGGCGAGCTTGGCCTCGTCCCGGAAGGTGAGCGCGTCGACCGCCTCGACCAGGTCGGCGTGGTCGAGCGGCATCGCCCCGCGTACCTGCCCGGCGGCCAGCTCGGCGACCGTGCCCGGAGCCGACGGCAACAACCGCAGGTAGTCGCGCAGGCGGGGCGCGGACTCCTCGGGCGTGGGGTCGAGGAGCGTGTGCAGCCGGACGAAGAACCGCAGGTCCTGCGCCTCGCCGCCGCGCAGGAAACGGCTCACGCAGCCGTCGAGCACCCGCTCCCTGGGCAGCTCGCGGGCCACGGCGGCCAGCCAGCGGGTCGGCCCGGGCTCCAGCCGCTCGTCACGGAGGGCGCGGCCCGCGCCGTCGGCGTCGAAGACACGAGGCAGCAGCACGGGGGTCAGCGGGTCGTCGGCCACGCTCGGCGCGGCCAGCCAGGCGGCCACCAGCGGGTCGTGGTCGGGCGGCACGGCGCCGGACTCACGCAGCAGCGCCACGGCCAGCGGCGCGATGCGGTCGGCGGGACGGCGCACCCGCCGGGCCAGCCGGACCGCGACATCACGACGCCACTCCCGGGATCGGGTGGCCGCCACCCGGCACACCTGGGCGACGTCGATGTCCTCGGCCCAGCGGCGGTTGACGTCGCGGCCGGTCATCCACGTCACCGCGGCCGCCGGGCCGGTGATGACGCCGACACCGGCCAGCAGCAGCGCGCCGGCCAGTTCGTCGAGCAGGTCGCCGACCTCCCAGGAGGCCATCTCCTCGAAGTCGTCGGGATGATCGGCGCGTACCTGCTCGGTGCGGGCGCGGCGCAGCTCCTTGACGAGGCCGGGCAGCCGCCCGCCCAGCTCGGCGCGCTCCTCCCCGGTGAGCGCGACCAGCCGGTCGGCCAGGCGGGTGACCTGGTTGCGGGTGACCAGATCACAGATCTCCGTCCAGAGGGTCATCGGGAGACCTCCACGGCGGCACGGGCGACGCCGAGCAGGGCCGCCGCGGCGGGGGCCGTCCGGGTCACCGCGCCGCTGAGGAACCGGGGGTCCACGGCCGGGCCGGACAGGGCCCGCCCGCCGGAGGTCGCCGATCCGAGACGACCGTCGACCGGGGAGGAGGGCGCGGCGTATGCGTACGCCCGCGTCGCTGAAGTCATGGCCGGGACGTTAGATCACCCCACCGACAGACCGGCGCGGCAGATGTCGGGAGGGGAAAAGTTCCGGTGAACGTCCCCCGCGCCGGACCGGCCACCCCAGGTGGACACGGGTTGAAAGTCCGCGGCTCCACCGGGAGCCGTTCTCCGTGCGCGAAGGCCGGAGAGGGGCCTCGACCCGGGCGTGCGGGGAAGAGCATGATGGCCTGATGTCGTACGCTGACGCCTTCGCCCGCAGCATCGCCGATCCCGAGGACTTCTGGGCCGAGGCCGCCGAGGCGGTCACTTGGAGCAGGCCGCCGCGCGAGGTGCTGGACGCGGGGGCGCCGCCCTTCTACCGGTGGTTCCCCGACGGGGAGCTGAACACCTGCCACAACGCGCTGGACCGGCACGTCGAGGCCGGTCACGGCGACCGGCTCGCGCTGGTCCACGACAGCCCGGTGACGGGCACCGGCAGGCGCTACACCTACGCCGAGCTGCGCGACGAGGTCGCCAGGTTCGCCGGGGTGCTGCGCTCGCTCGGGGTGGAGCAGGGCGACCGGGTGGTGGTCTACATGCCGATGGTGCCCGAGGCGGTGATCGCCATGCTGGCGTGCGCGCGGCTGGGGGCGGTGCACTCGGTGGTGTTCGGCGGGTTCGCGCCCAAGGAGCTGGCGGCCAGGATCGACGACGCGCGCCCCAAGGTGGTCGTGTCGGCCTCCTGCGGGATCGAGCCCTCTCGCGTGGTGCCGTACAAGCCGATGCTCGACGCCGCGCTGGGGCTGGCCGCGCACGCGCCCGCGCACTGCGTGATCCTGCAGCGCGAGCAGGCCCCCGCCGAGCCGGTGGAGGGGCGGGACGTCGACTGGGCGGACGCGATGGCGAAGGCCGAATCGGCCGGATGCGTGCCGGTGCGGGCGACCGACCCGCTCTACATCCTCTACACCAGCGGCACGACCGGCCTGCCGAAGGGCGTCGTGCGCGACAACGGCGGGCACGCGGTGGCGCTGCTGTGGAGCATGGCCAACGTCTACGACATCGCGCCGGGCGAGGTGTTCTGGGCGGCCTCCGACGTCGGCTGGGTCGTCGGGCACTCCTACATCGTGTACGGGCCGCTGCTGCGCGGCGCCACGACCGTGCTGTACGAGGGCAAGCCGGTCGGCACCCCCGACGCGGGCGCGTTCTGGCGGGTGATCGCCGAGCACCGGGTGAACGCGCTGTTCACCGCGCCGACCGCGTTCCGCGCCATCAGGAAGGCCGACCCGGAGGCGGCCCTGCTCGGCGGGTACGACATCTCGTCGCTGCGGACGCTGTTCCTCGCCGGTGAGCGGCTCGACCCCGACACCTACCACTGGGCGGCCGGCAAGCTGGGCGTGCCGGTCGTCGACCACTGGTGGCAGACCGAGACCGGCTGGCCCGTCGCCGCCAACCTGCGCGGGCTGGAGCCCATGCCGGTCAAGCCCGGCTCCCCCACCGTGCCCGTCCCCGGGTACGACGTGCGCGTGCTGACGCCCTCCGGCGACGAGTGCGCCCCGGGAGAGGAGGGCGCGATCTGCATCCGGCTCCCGCTCCCGCCGGGCACCCTCCCCACCCTCTGGCAGGACGACGAGCGCTACGTGCGGTCCTACCTGTCGGCCTTCCCCGGCCACTACCTGACCGGCGACGGCGGCCACCTCGACGAGGACGGCTACCTGTTCGTGATGGGCCGCACCGACGACGTGATCAACGTGGCCGGGCACCGGCTGTCGACCGGGTCCATGGAGGCGGTGCTCGCCGCGCATCCTGCGGTGGCCGAGTGCGCGGTCATCGGGGTCTCCGACGAGCTGAAGGGGCAGGTGCCGCGCGGTTTCGTGGTGCTGAAGAGCGGGACGGAGATCGACCCGGAGACCCTGCGGGCCGAGCTGGTCCTGGCCGTCCGCGAGCAGGTGGGCGCCGTGGCGGCCTTCCGGCAGGTGGACGTGGTCCCGGCCCTGCCGAAGACCCGGTCGGGGAAGATCCTGCGCAAGACCATGCGCGGCATCGCGGAGGGCTCCGACGAGCCCGCCCCCTCGACCATCGAGGACGCGACGGTGCTGGACGTGCTGCGCCCCATCATCGGACGCCGCACCGCCGTGGACGGTTAGGAGGCCGGAATCTCCCGAGGTCACCCCGGGTGTTCTCGAGAATTCACGCGACGGCCGCACCGATCGGACGGCCCACGCTCGGCATCATCACGGTTACGATCAGTTCCCGTTCACGGCTTATCACGCCATGCCGTCGTTAAGGTCTTATCGTGGCGAACGACGCGGGCAGGCTGGTCGCCGGGCGATACCGGCTGATAGACGTGCTGGGCCGCGGCGGAATGGGCACGGTGTGGCGGGCCCGGGACGAGAGCCTGCACCGCCAGGTGGCGGTCAAGGAACTCATCCTCCCCGATTACCTGGACGTTTCCGCGCGCGAGACGCTCTACAAGCGGATGCAGCGTGAGGCCCGCGCCGCGGCGCAGTTGAAACATCCGGCGATCATCACCGTTCACGACCATGTCGTCGAGGCCGACGGCCGCCCGTGGATCGTGACAGAGATCGTCGACGGGCCCTCGCTGGACGAGGTGCTGAGAACCCGGGGGCGCCTGCCGCCCCAGCGGGTGGCGGCGATCGGCGGGCAGATCCTCGCGGCGCTGACGGTCGCGCACGCCGCCGGGATCACCCATCGCGACATCAAACCCGCCAACGTCCTGCTCGAAGGCGAGCGGGTCGTGCTGACCGACTTCGGGATCGCCGCCGTCGAGGGAGACGTCACCCTCACCGGCGCCGGCGTCACCCTGGGCACCCCCGCCTTCATCTCTCCCGAGCAGATCAACGGCCACCCCGCCACCGCGGCGTCGGACCTGTGGTCGCTGGGCGCCACCCTGTACGCCGCGGTCGAGGGCCGCCGCCCGTTCAGCGGCACGACACACGGATCGATCTACGTCTCGATCGCCACCCGGCCGCCCGCCCCGCCCGTGCACGCCGGTCCCCTGGCGCCCGTTCTGGAAGGGCTGCTGCGCAAGGACCCCGCCCTGCGCCTCACCGGCTCCCAGGCCGCCGCGGCGCTCGCCGAGATCGTCTCCGCCCCGGCACCCGGTCGACCCTCCGCCGGGCCGGGAGACGAATCCTCCGCCGGGCCGGGAGCGGACGACGGCGACACCCGGATCGCCGACCGCGCCGACCGCGCCGCTCCCCCCGCACCCGCTCCTCCCCCGTCTCCTTCACCGGCCGAGGCGTACGCCACCGCGCGCCAGGAGGAGGTCCAGGAGGAGGTACGGCCCGTCACCCTGCCGTTCACCGCCGCGTCCCCCACCGCCGTGTCACCAACAGCCGTGTCACCAACAGCGTCCCCCACAGCCCCGCCCCCCGCCCCCTCTCCGGCCGCCACCGAGCCCGCGTGGGCCCCGGGGCGCACCTCCCGGCGCGGGCTCGGCCCCGCGATCGCGGTGGCCGCGGCGCTCCTGGTCACCGCCGCCACCGCGGCCTACCTGTTCCCGCCCTCGCCGGAGCCCGCGAAAGTAACCGGCGTCGCCCAGCTCAGGGGGCACGGGGAGAGGGTGAACGTCGTGGCGTTCAGCCCCGACGGCGGAACGCTGGCGGGCGGCGACGGCGACGGCGCGGTGATCCTGTGGGACGCGCGGACCCGGCGACCCGCCGGCGACCCGATGAAAGGCCACACCAGGGCGGTGGAGGCGATGGCGTTCAGCCCGGACGGCGGGCTCCTGGCCAGTGGCGGCAACAACGGCGAGGGAACCGACTCCGGCGACCACACGGTGATCCTGTGGGACACGGCGACCCGGCAGCCGAGCGGCGACCCCCTCACCGGCCACACCGACTGGATACGGTCGGTCGCCTTCAGCCCCGACGGCAGGACCCTCGCCACCGCCAGTGCCGACAGGACGGTGATCCTGTGGGACGTCGCGACCCGGCAGCGGATCGGCGACCCCCTCACCGGCCACACCGACTGGGTGCAGTCGGTCGCCTTCAGCCCCGACGGCGGGACCCTCGCCACCGGCGGCGACGACACGACGGTGATCCTGTGGGACGTCGCGACCCGGCAGCGGATCGGCGACCCCCTCACCGGCCACACCGATCTGGTGCGGTCGGTCGCCTTCAGCCCCGACGGCAGGACCCTCGCCACCGGCGGCCGCGACAAAACGGTGATCCTGTGGAACGTCACGGCCCGCCGGCCGATCGGCGCCCCCCTCACCGGCCATCCGGACGAGATCCACACCGTCGCGCTCAGCCCGGACGGCGGAACCCTGGCCGTGGGCACCGGTTCCGTCGTCCGGCTGTGGGACCTGGCGACCCGGCGGCCGATCGGCGACCCGCTCACCGGCCACGCGGGTCCGGTCTGGTCGGCCGCCTTCGCTCCCGACGGGAAGATCCTCGCCACCGGCGGCGACGACAAGACAGTGAGGCTGTGGGACACCTCCTTCGCGGCCGGCGCGGGCACGGCCGTTCCGTGGTCGTGGCTCGCCGGGGCGGGCGTGCTGGTCGTGGTGGCGGCGGGAGCGGTGGTGATCCTGTGGCGGCGCGGCGGGCGGGCTCCCGCCGGGGAGGCCACCGGAGCGAGAACCTCGGCGGCCTCCTAGCAGGGCTGTTCCGCAGAAGGGCCGCGACTGTGGCGGCGACCCTCCGCGACAAACCCTGCCCTAATGTTTTGTGGGAACTTCTACTCTTTTGTCAGATTTCTTTGAGCGTCCCTGCGGCGCCAGGTACGCCCACTGCCAGAGCGTCTCGACGGGACCCCGTTCGAAGTGCCGCAGCCACAGCGTGGACAGCGTCATGAAGAGCGCGCAGATGCCCGCCCAGGCCGCCAGGACCCACCACGGCCGCAGGTCGTCGAGCGACGCGGCCAGGCCGAGTCCCCAGCCGTAACAGAGCGCCGACGCGACCAGGTTCTGGAAGATGTAGGAGCTCAGGGCGGTACGGCCGACGTTGTTCAGCCCTCGCCTCAGCACGCCGGGGGCGCCGGTCGCCCGCCGCGCGAGGGTCGCGACGAGACCGAGCAGGCCCAGCGCCACCACCGGGGGCAGCAGGTAGCGGTCCACCAGGAACCAGCCGGGGCCGGCGAAGGAGGTGACCAGGTTGAGCGGCAGGGCCACGGCGAGTCCGGCGACCACGAGCCTCCGGCGCAGCGAGGCGCCCCGCTCCGAGTCCTCGAACACCCCTGCGCGCATCAGCCGGGAGCCGAGCAGGAACAGCACGATGCCCATCGGGACGATGAGGACGATCTCGATCCGGTAGAGGCCGAACATCTCGACCCGGGCGGCGACCTGCTGCGGGTAGGTGCCGTCGGTGAAGAGCGTGGACGACTCCGGCCCGCCGTCCGTGCTCGCCGGGGCGGCGAGCATGCCGGCGGTGAGCAGACCGACCAGCGCGGCGAACACCGCCCCGACGGTGATCATCCACGCCTTGACCACGCGGTCGCTCCTGCCGATCAGGTACGCCACGATGACCGAGGTCAGCGCGTAGCCCATCAGCACGTCGAACTCGAAGATCAGCAGGTAGTGGATCAGGCCCTCGACGAACAGCAGCCCGGCCCGCCACAGGTACCAGCCGGGCCACGGCGCGCCACGGCGGGCGGCCGAGCGGTACTGGAGTTCGAGCCCGACCCCGAAGAGCAGGGTGAGCAGCGCGAGGAACTTGCCGTTGGTGAGGAAGCGGAGGAGGGTCTCCACGGTCTCCGGCCGGCCCAGCGCCCCCATGACGTCGGCGGGGCCTCCGGGGTCGGTGAAGATCCAGATGTTCGTGCCCAGGGTGCCGACGATGGCGATCCCCCTGAGCAGGTCGAGCACTTCTATGCGGCGACTTGTCACGCCTTCCACGATCCCGTCCGGAGGGCCCGCGGACATCGTCACGCAGGCCCATCCGGGACGTACATCGATGTGTGTACCCGGACCGGGTTCCGGACCGGCCGGACCGCTCAGACCACCCGGACCGCTCAGACCACCCGGACCGCTCGGACCGACGGAAACGAAGCCCGGCTCAGTCTCCGGAGACGACGCGGGCGTGCAGCCGGGCGGCGGTCGCCGGATCCCAGCCGAACGCCTTGCGGCCGGCCAGCCACGCCGCCGCCGCCGCGCCGTCGCCCGCCAGGACCGTCGAAGGACCCAGCCTCTCCCGTACGGCGGAGGCGACCGGTCCCTCGCTGGTCAGCACGCTCCCGGCCAGCACGATCGGGCTTGTCTCGCCCGGCCGGCGGACCTCGGCCACCGTCTCGCAGAGCAGCCGGGCCGCGGTGGACACAATCCTCAGGGCGGCCGGGTCCCCCTCCGCCGCCGCCCGGCTGACGAGCGGGGCGAGCCTGGCCAGCTCCAGCGGGGGCCGCGACTGCGCGCGGACCACCAGCCTGATCGCCAGTGCCCGCATCCCCTCCACCGTGCCCGCGCCGCCCTCTCCCATCTCGGCGACCGCCGGCCCCGAGACCTCGTCCTCCAGGAGGGCGTCGGTGACGAGGCGGGTGAGCCTGCCGCCCGCGTCGCCCCGGCTGAGGGCGTGGGCGGCGGCGCCGGCGGCCTCCCTGCCCAGCCAGAACCCGGAGCCCTGGTCGCCCAGCAGCCAGCCGAGCCCGTCGGCGATCGTCACCGGCTCGCCGTCCTCGATCCTGGCGGCGATGGCCCCGGTCCCGGCGATGAGCGCGGTGCCGCGCGGTTCCGCCGTACCGGCGGCGAAGGCGATGCCCAGGTCGCCGGTGAGCCGGGGCGGGACGCGCAGGCCGGCGGCGGCCCACATGGGGTCGAACACCAGGCGGTCCAGCGCCCCGCCGCCCGCCAGCCCGATCACCGCCCCGGCCACCAGGCCCGGGTCGGTCCCGCGCAGGGCGAGCTCCAGCGCCAGGCCGATGTTGGCCACCGCGACGGCGTTGCCGTGGGCCGCGGGGTTGCCGCCCGGCGCCCTCCCGTACCCGGCCCGCCGCCCCGAGGCGTCGAGCAGGAGGGCCCGCGAGGAGGTCCCGCCGACGTCCAGCCCGAGGACGTACATCGCGTTCAGAGGTGCTCGCCGAAGAACGCGGCGGCCGCCTCGACCGCCCGGGTGACGTGCGGTTCCGCGTCGTAGAGGTCGATGTGCAGCCTGGCGTCCAGCCAGACGAGCCTCTTGGGCTCGTCCATCCGCCGGTACGCCTCCTCGGCCCCCTCCGGCGAGCAGAAGCGGTCGACCACGCCGTGCACGATCAGGCCGGGCTTGGGCGACAGGAAGTCGGCGCCCGTCATGTTGTCCATGGTGATCAGCTCGCGGACGGAGGCCCGGGTGACCTCGTTGCGCCAGTGCTCCGAGGCGCCCCTGGAGGTGCCGTAGTAGGCGAACGGCTCGTCGCCCGGCATCGCCGCCTCCCCCTCCTCGGCCACCGCGGGCAGGTACTCCACCTCACCACCCCCGTCCTGGCGCTCCAGCACCGCCGTGAACGAGGCCAGCGCCTCCTGGTACCCGGCGGGCGACATCCCGGCGCGCATGCCGTAGGGGTTGTTGTAGGCCCCCGCGATGCCCGCGAACGCCTTCACCCGGGGGTCGAACGCGCTGAACTTGAGCGCGTAGCCCCCGCCGAGGCAGATCCCGACCGCGCCGATCCTGTCGCCGTCCACCTCGGGGCGCGAGCGCAGCAGCGAGACCGCGGCCCGCAGGTCCTCCAGCTTGCCCTGGGCGTCCTCGTGGTTGCGCGGCTCCCCGCCCGACTCTCCCCAGTTGCGGTGGTCGAAGGCCAGCGTCGCGTATCCCGCCTCGGCCAGCCGGGCGGCGTACAGGCCGGTGACCTGGTCGCGGGTGCCGGTGAACGGGCCCGTGAGGACCAGGGCGGGGTGCGGGCCCGGCGCCGCCGGAATCCGCAGGTCGCCGACGAGGGTTATCCCTCCGGCGGTGAACTTCACCTTTTCCGACATGCTCCAAGTCTGTACGGCCGGCGCGGCGGAAGCCAACGGGCTCCCCTGCCCTGCCGATCGTGCCGTGCCGGTCCGGCCTCGGCCTCCGCCGTCCGCGGGCCGTCCCCCGCCCCCGCTCGTCCGGCCTGAGCCGGGAGCGTGGGCGGGGGACGGCTTCCAGAACCTCCGGAACCCTAGGAGTCGAACCCGAGACCCATCCGGTCCAGGGTCCGCAGCCAGAGGTTGCGGCGCCCCTGGTGCAGGTCGGCCTGGGCGATCGACCAGCGGGTCATCTGGATCCCGGCCGAGCGGACCGGCTCGGGCGGGAACGGGACGGGCTTCTCCTTGACCATCCGCAGCTCGGTCCGCTCGGTCCGCTCTCCGGCGAGCAGGTCGAGCATGACGTTCGCCCCGAACCGGGTCGCGCCGACGCCCATCCCGGTGTATCCGGCGGCGTAGGCGAGGCGCCCGCCGTGCGACCGGCCGTAGAAGGCGCTGAACCGGCTGCAGGTGTCGATGACGCCGCCCCACCTGTGGGTGAAGCGCAGCCCGGACAGCTGGGGGAACGTGGTGGAGAAGTGTTCCGCCAGCTTGACGAAGGTCTCGTCGCGCTGCTCGTACTCGGGCTTGATCATGCCGCCGTTGTAGTAGACCGCGTCGTAACCGCCCCAGAGGATCCGGTTGTCCTCGGTCAGCCGGTAGTAGTGGAACTGGTTGGCCGCGTCCCCGACCCCCTGCCGGTTGTGCCAGCCCACCGAGGCCAGCTGGCCGGCCGAGAGCGGCTCGGTCATCAGCGCGTAGTCGTAGACCGGCACCAGGAAGTGCTTCAGCCGCCGCAGCAGCGGCTGGAACACGCCGGTGCCGAGCGCCACCTTGCGCGCCCTGACGCTGCCGTGCGGGGTGATCAGGTCCAGGCTCGTCGGGGTGTCCCTCATGGTGCGTACCGGCGTGCGCTCGTGGATGCGCACGCCCAGCGAGAGGCAGGCCTGCCGGAGCCCCCAGGCCAGCCGGGCGGGGTCGAGCATGGCGCAGCCGTCGCGCTCCCAGTGGCCCCCGATGTACGTGGGCGAGTTCACCTCCGCCCGCACCTGTTCGGTGTCGAGGACGTCGAAGCGGGCGCCCAGGTCGCGGGCGACGCCGACGTTGCGGTTCATCTCCTCCAGCTGCCACGGCTCGGTGGCCACGTGCAGCTCGCCGGTGCGCTCGTAGCCGCAGTCGATGCCGTATCCGGCGACCGCCTCGCCGATCTCGTCGAGGTTGTCGACGCCGAGGCGTTCGAGCGTGGAGATCTCCTCGGGCCAGCGCTCCAGCCCGTTGGCGATGCCGTGGGTCAGCGTGGCCATCGCGAAGCCGCCGTTGCGGCCGGACGCCGCCCAGCCGACCCTGCGCCCCTCGAGGAGGACGACGTCGAGCGAGGGGTCGCGCTCCTTGGCCATCAGGGCGGTCCAGAGCCCCGAGAAGCCGCCGCCGACCACCGCCAGGTCGGCGGTGGTCTCGCCGAAGAGCCGCGCCAGCGGCTCGGGTTTCGCCGGACTGTCGAGCCAGTACGGCTTGCGCTCCGCATCAGCAAGAGCCTTCAGCGGATCCACAAATCTCACTTCCCTACGTGAGTCAGGTTGTCTTTGTGTGTATCGCGTGATCATGGAGATCGCGCGCGGGTTCCCCCCGCCTGAATCCGATCTCGCCTCCCTGTTCTCTGCCGGGAATCTGTTCTCCGCCGGGATATTGTCCGCCGCGGCCCTCGCCGCCGGGAACCCGGGGACCCGGGGATCCGGGAGCCCGGGTACACCGAAGCCCCGTGCCACCCGGTGAGGGCACGGGGCTCGGCGAAGGCTAGGTGCGGCGGCGCGCGGTGACCGTGTTGACCACGGCGATGGCGACGCCTACCGCGAATATAAGCGTTCCGATGACGTTCACCTGAGGCGGCACCCCGATGCGGGTGGCGCCCCAGATCCACAGCGGGAACGTCTGGACGGCGCCGCTGGTGAACTGGGTGATCACGAAGTCGTCGATGGACAGGGCGAAGGCCAGCAGCGCGCCCGAGACGACGCCGGGCAGGATCATCGGGAAGGTGATCCGCCAGAACGTCGTCCAGGTGGACGCGCCCAGGTCGCGCGCCGCCTCCTCGATCGACCGGTCGAGCCCGATCACCCGGGCCCGCACGGTGATCGCCACGAAGGACAGCGAGAACAGCACGTGCGCGACGACCACGGTCGCGAAGCCGGTCTGCACGCCGACGCTGATGAACAGCGACAGCAGCGAGGCGCCCATGACCAGCTCGGGCGAGGCGATCGCGGCGAACATCACCAGGTTGGTGGCGCCCTGCCCGCGGAACCGGTAGCGGCCCAGGGCCAGGCCCATGAGCGTGCCGAGCACCGTCGTGATCACCGTGGAGAGCAAGGCGATCTTGAGGGAGTTGGTCACGGCCTCGAGCAGCTGGGGGTACTCGTCCAGGCGGCCCCACCACTGGAGGGTGAAGCCCTGCCAGGTCACGTTCGACTTGCTCTGGGTGTCGTTGAAGCCGAACGCGATCATGACGGCGATCGGCAGGAACAGCCAGATCAGGATCAGCCAGACGTAGCCGAAGAGCAGCCGGTCGCCCAGCCTCCTGCGGGCCCGCGGGGCCTTCCGCCCGGCGGGCGCGTCCGCCGCCGGGGCCTCCGTGACGTCGATGGTGGTGCTCATCGGGCCGCCGCCTCCAGGACGTTCTCGGTGCCGAGCGCCTTGGCGTAGACGAAGATGCCGACCAGCATCGCCGCCATCAGCGTGAACGACAGCGCGGCGGCGGTCGGGTAGTCGTTGTTGACCAGATACTCGAGCTGGATGATGTTGCCGATCATCGTGTTCTCCGGGCCGCCGAGGATGCCCGCGTTGACGTAGTCGGCGGTCATCGGGACGAACGTCATCAGCACCCCGGCGAACACGCCCGGCAGCGAGAGCGGCAGCACGACCCTGGTGAACGCCTCCCGTTTGCCCGCGTAGAGGTCCTGGGCGGCCTCGACGACCTTGGGGTCCACCCGCTCCAGCGCGACGTAGATCGGCAGGATCATGAACGGCAGGTAGTTGTAGACCAGCCCGCCGATCACCGCGGACGTCGTCTGCAGCACGTGGAAGTCCTCGGGCAGCAGCCCCGCCGACTTCAGCGGCCCCAGCAGCATGCCGTCGTCGGCGAGCATGAACTTCCACGACACCGTGCGCAGCACGAACGACACGAAGAACGGCAGCAGCACCAGCAGCAGGTAGGTCGACTTGCGGCTGCCGCCCTTGAAGGCGATCCAGTAGGCCATCGGGTAGGCCAGCGCGATGGAGATCACGGTCGCGGCCAGGCCGTACCCCGCCGAGCGCAGGAACTGCGTCTGGTACTGCGCCAGGACGTCGCCGTACACCGCGAAGTTGAACGTCTGGGCGAATCCGTCGACCACGTTGCCCTCCTGGATGGAGACCGAGGCCATGAAGACCATCGGCACCACCAGGAAGATCGCGAGCCAGAGTCCGCCGGGCAGGATGAGCAGGTAGGGGGCGAGGCGCTTCACCGGCCGACCGTCCCCTCAGGTCCGAGTCGCTCTCTCATCGGTCTAGCCCTGCGTGACCGGCTGGAAGATGTCCTCGAAGATCTTCTCCTCCGCGGAGGTCAGCGTCTTGTACGACCGCAGCTTGGCCATGTCCGCCTCGGAGGGGAAGATCAGCGGGCTCTCGGCGATCTGCTCCAGCGCCTTCCTCTCGTCGCCCTTGGCCTTGGCGGCGTCGGCGAGGACGAGGTCCTTGGCGGAGGAGACCGGCGTGATGTAGTTGATGTACTCGACCAGCATCGTGGCGATCTTGGGCTGGTAGACGTAGTCCATCAGGGTGAGCGCGTCGACCGGGTTCTGCGCGGTCTTCGGGATGCACATGTTGTCGGTCCAGATCGTGCCGCCCTCCTCGGGCACCACGAACCTCAGGTCCTTGCCCTCGGCGACCTGCTGGAAGATGTCGCCCGACCAGGCCATGGTGATCCAGATGTCGCCCCTGGCGAGGGCGTCGACGTAGTCGTTCTCGTAGTACTTGCGCACCAGGCCCGCGTCGCGCTGCTCCTTGAGCTTCTCGCCGGCCTTCTTCCAGTCGGCCTCGGTGGACTTGTCGGGGTCGATGCCCAGGGCGAACATGCCGAAGTTGGCGACCTCCTGGGTGTCGAGCATCATGCCGACCTTGCCCTTGTACTTGGGGTTCCAGAGATCCTGGATGCTCTTGACCTCGTCCACGTACTTGGGGTTGTAGGCGATGCCGGTGACGCCGACCGTCCACGGGATCGTGTGGGCGTTGTTGGGGTCCCAGGTGGGGTTCTTCACCGCGGAGCTCGCGTTGGCCGCGAAGTTCGGCAGCTTGGAGTGGTCGAGGGGGACGAGGTAGCCCAGCGCGATGGCCTTGCTCAGCTGGAGGCCGTTGGTCAGGACCATCAGGTCGTAGCCGATGTCGTTGTTGGCGGCGAGCAGCGGCTGGACCTTGCCGAAGAACGTGCTGTTGTCCTGGATGGCCTCCTGGTAGGCCACCTGGATGCCGGTGTCGGCGGTGAACAGCTCCAGCGAGGGGTACCGCTTGCCGTCCTTGTCGATGTAGAGCGGCCAGTTGGCGAAGCGCAGCGTGCCGTTCTTCTTCTTGGAGCCCCAGTATTCGGCGACGGCGTCCCTGGGGGGGACGGCCGCCACCTTCTTGCCCTGCACGCCGCAGGCGGCGAGGGCGAGGGCCGCGGCCGACAGCCCGCCGAGGCGGAGGGCGTCACGGCGCGTGACGGAGCGGCTCTGCGTCATGCCTCGCAGAAAGGCGGGGTTCGTGCGGGGGTCCATGTCGAGCTCAACTTCCGATCGCGTACGAGTGGTGCGGCAGCCACGACAGCCAGACGGCGTCGCCACGCTCCGCCGTGCTCGCGCTGTCGAGTGCGTTCTGCTGGAAGACGGTCACCTCTGCGCCGTGGGCCAGGCAGACCGTGTAGCTGGTGTAAAGCCCCAGATAGACCACCTCTGAGACGGTGCCTCGCACGACGCTGAGGTCGCCGGTGGGCTCCTCCGTGGTAATCCTGATCTTCTCCGGGCGCACCGTGATCGCGATCGGTTCCCCGGCGCGGAACGATCCGCCCTCGGCGAGGACGTGGTCGTCATCACCCAGCTTAAGCACCGCGAAGCCGGACTGAAAACGGTCGACGGTGCCGCTGAGCAGGTTGGACGTGCCGATGAACCCGGCCACGAAAGCGGTTGCGGGCCGCTCGTAGATCTCTCTGGGGGTGCCGAGCTGCTCGACCTGGCCGTCGTTCATGACGGCGATGCGGTCACTCATCGTGAGCGCCTCGCTCTGGTCGTGGGTGACGTACACGAAGGTGATGCCGACCTCGCGCTGGATGCGCTTGAGCTCGATCTGCATGGCCTGGCGGAGCTTGAGGTCGAGGGCGCCGAGCGGCTCGTCCAGCAGGAGCGCGCGGGGGTTGTTGACCAGGGCGCGGGCGAGGGCGACCCGCTGCTGCTGGCCTCCGGACATCTCCCGGGGGCGGCGTTTCTCCCGCCCGGTGAGGTCGACGATCTCCAGGATCTCCCCGACCCGGCGCTTGATCTCGGCGTCGGCCACCTTCTTGCGCCGGAGGCCGAACGCGACGTTCTCCCAGACGTTCATGTGCGGGAAGAGGGCGTACGACTGGAAGACCATGTTGACGTCGCGCTTGTTGGGGGGGACGTCGGTGACGTCCTGGCCGTGCAGCCGCACGGTGCCGCGCGAGGGGTCCTCGAAGCCGGCGATCATGCGCATGGTGGTGGTCTTGCCGCAGCCCGAGGGGCCGAGGAGCGAGAAGAACTCCCCCTCGGCGATCGACAGGGTGACACCCCTGACCGCCTGGACGACCTCGCCGTGGGAGACGTACTCCTTGACGACCCCGTCAAGTTCGATCGCGGGCACGTGGGGCGGGCGGGAGACGGTGTCGGCCGTCTCCGTGCCCGCCTGGATTTCGGTCATTCCAGGCTTATCCCTCTGTTCGCGGCTATTCGCCGATGTAGTGCATGACGTGCTTGACGCGCATGTAGTCGTGCAGCCCGAAAACGGACAGGTCCTTGCCGTAGCCGGAGTGCTTGAAGCCTCCGTGCGGCATCTCCGAGACAAACGGGATATGGGTGTTGACCCATACCACGCCGAAGTCGAGTCGGTTCGACACCCGCATCGCCCGGCCGTGGTCGGAGGTCCACACCGAGCCGGACAGGCCGTACTTGACGCCGTTGGCCTTGGCGACCGCGTCGGCCTCGTCGGAGAAGGTCTGGACGGTGATCACCGGCCCGAACACCTCGTTCTGCACCATCTCGTCGTCCTGCCTGAGGCCGTCGACGACGGTGGGGGCGAAGAAGTAGCCCCGGTCGCCGATCCGGTTCCCGCCGGTCAGGACCTTGGCGTGGCCGGGGACCCGGTCGATGAAGCCGGTGACGCGGGCCAGCTGGTCGGCGTTGTTGAGCGGGCCGTAGAGGGCGTCCTCGTCGGAGAGGTCGCCGGTCACGGTGCTCGCCGCCGCCTCGGTGAGCGCGGCCACGAACTCGTCGTGGACGTCCTCGTGGACCAGCACGCGGCAGGCCGCGGTGCAGTCCTGCCCGGCGTTGTACAGGCCCGCGGTGGCGATGGACTCCGCGGCGGACTTGAGGTCCCTGACGTCGTCGAACACGACGACGGGCGCCTTGCCGCCCAGCTCCAGGTGCACCCGCTTGAGGTCGTCGGCGGCGCTCCTGGCCACGGCCATGCCCGCGCCGACCGAACCGGTGATCGCGACCATCGACGCGGTCGGGTGGCCGACGACCAGCGCGCCGGTCTCCCGGTCGCCGACGACGACGTTGAAGACGCCCTTCGGCAGGACGTCCCCGAGGATCTCGGCCAGCTTGACCGTGGAGACGGGGGTGGTGTCCGAGGGCTTGAGCACCACGGTGTTGCCCGCGGCGAGCGCCGGGGCGATCTTCCAGACCGCCATCATCATCGGGTAGTTCCAGGGGGTGACCTGGCCCACCACGCCGATCGGCTCGTGCCGGATGACGGAGGTGTGGTCGGCGAGGAACTCGCCCGACGTCGGGCCCTCCAGCGTGCGCGCGGCCCCCGCGAAGAAGCGGAAGTGGTCGGCGGCGATCGGGGTCTCGTCCTCGGCCATCCGGGCGCGTGGCTTGCCGGTGTTGCGGCACTCGGCCTCGTTCAGCTCCTCGGCCCGCGCGTCGATCGCGTCGGCCACCTTCAGGAGGAGGTTGGCGCGCTCGCCCGGGGTGGCCCGGCTCCACGACTCGAACGCCGCGGCGGCGGCGGCATAGGCCGCGTCGACGTCCTCGGAACCCGACACCGGGGCCTTAAGGTAGATCTCGCCCGTGCATGGATCGATGACGTCGGAGAACCGGTCGCTCCTGGCCTCCACGAGTTCGCCGCCGATGTAGTTCCGCAGGCGAGGGAATTCGCTGGTCTCAACCGGGGTGGTCACCGTCGGCCTCCTAAGGATCGGGGCTGAGTTGTCGCGACTCTTACAGAGCGACAGCCTTACGACAAGGGATTTCGTTGTTAAGATACCAAATTGCTACGAAATCGCTTGACAGAAGCACCGGAACTGACAGCATGTCGCATCGGAGCCGCAACATGACGGCAACAGCCCCGCAACATGACGCCAGGGAGCGCCCATGACGACGCCGCCCAAGGTTCGCCGCGAAAACGACGCCAGGCCCGGCCCCGTCGTCCTCGACGAGATCTCCAAGCAGATCATCGAGCAACTGCAGACGGACGGGCGCAAGCCGTACGCCGCGATCGGCAAGGCGGTGGGGCTGTCCGAGGCCGCCGTGCGCCAGCGGGTCCAGCGCCTGCTCGACGCGGGGGTGATGCAGATCGTCGCGGTGACCGACCCGCTCACCCTGGGCTTCCCCCGCCAGGCCATGATCGGCATCAAGTGCGAGGGCGACCTGGAGACGGTGGCCGACGAGCTGTCGGCCATCAGGGAGATCGACTACGTCGTGCTGACCGCCGGGTCGCTGGACATCATGGTCGAGGTCGTCTGCGAGAGCGACCAGCATCTCCTGGAGATCCTCGGCAAGATCCGGGCCATCCCCACCGTCCGCGCCACCGAGACCTTCGTCTATCTCAAGCTTCACAAGCAGACCTACTCCTGGGGTACCCGCTGACGGGTCCCGGCGCGCGCTCCGGCGCTTCCGCGTCCGGCCGCCTTCGCCGTACCGCCGCGGGCCGGCGGAGCCGGGAGAGCCCGTGCCGGTGAAGGCCGCGAGACCGTGCCGCTAAAGGCCGCGAGAGACGTCGTCGCCGGCCGACGGGCCGCGAGAGGCGTCGCCGGCCGACGGATCGCGGAAGGCGTCGTCGTCGGCCGGACGGTGCTCCAGGATGCCCGCGAGCTCGTCGAGGAACTCGTCGACCTCGGCGATCGCGTACCCCGGCCTCAGCATCACCGTGGCGAACCTCGCCTCGCGCACGTCACCGGGGGTGAGGGGCGTGTCGGTGGTGCCGCGCAGGGTGGCCACGATCCGGTCGAGGAAGGCGTCGACCTCGTCCTCGTTGTAGCCCATGCCGAGCCGTCCCGGCCGGAAGGCGACCCGCTCGACCCGGGCGGCGCGGTCCTCGTGCTCCTCCCGCTCGGGTTCTTCGGGCGCGGCACGGCGGGCGGGGACGACCGGGCGCCCGTCCGCGCCGGTGGGCCGGGTCTCGATCGCCACGATGAAGGCCTCGAGCGCGAAGTCGACGGCGACCTCGTTGTAGCCGCCGAGCCTGGTGCGGAACCGGGCGTCGCGGATCTCGTCCGCGGTGACCGGCTCGCCTTCCGGGACGCCCCTGCCGAGGGTCCCCTCGATCCGGCGGACCAGCAGGTCCACCTGGCCCGGGTCATATCCCCTGCGAATCCCGAGAACCCGTGGAAAGCGGTTCAAACCCGCATCCTTTCGCGTCTTCCCGATAGGGACTTTATCCGATGTATCCATTCTGGAGGGAATAGCCGGATAAAAGCGAGACGTCTGGGGCGGGCGCGGAGCCTGGTGTTCCAATGGGTGCCGGAGTCCGCGAAAACGGCCCCGGCCCGTGGCGGGGATCGGACACTCCCATCACGGCGAATGACGACGAGAACACCCGGGCGTGACAGCTCGGACGGCCGGCGGGAATGACGGGGACGGGGCCCGGAGCCGGGCGAACGGCGGGAAATGACGAGGAACGGGCGTCACGGATCGGGTGACCGGCGGGAAAGACGGAGAGCGGGCGTCACGGATCAGGTGACCGGCGGGAAAGGCGGAGACCGAGTCCGGCGGGCCGGGGTGCCCCACCGAACTCGGTTTCCCTAAAAATCCGCTGATTTAGTTATTTATCAGGTCGAAGCTCTCCCAGGGGCCCACCGCGTCACGGTTGGCGATGAGCGGCTGGGCGCCGCCGCCCTCGGCGCACACGAGCTTGCTGTTGACCTGGGCCCTGAGGCTGACCGAACCGTCCGGGTTGGTGATGAGCTGGAAGACCTCCCAGGGGCCCACCGCGTCGCGGTCGGCGATCAGCGGCTGGGCTCCGGCGCCCTCCGCGGCCACGAACTTGTTGTTGATCTTCGCGCGCAGCGCGACGGTGCCGTCGCTCTGGTTGACCCGCTCGAACTGCTGCGCCGTGCCGGTGGACGTCCCGTTCGCGATCAGCGGCGAGCCGTTGGAGGCGGTGACGTAGAGACCGTTCGCCTTGGAGCGCAGGCTGATCGTCCCGTTGCTCGTGCCGCCCGGCAGGCCCAAGGTCGAGGCGGTGCCGCTCAGGGCCTTGACGCCCTGGTTGGCGGAGCCGGTCAGCGTCGTCGCGGCGTAGCCGCTCAGCGGCTTGGCGGTCCGCTCCACGACGTACACGGTGCCGGCGGCGGTGGCGAAGGAGACCTCGCCGGTGGAGACGGTGGTCAGGATGGCGTTGTCGGAGGCGCGGCGCACCCGGATCTGCTGGGTGCCCCAGGGGTTGACCACCGTGGCCTGCTTGCCGTGCAGGCTCCTGAGCCCGACGTACTTGATCTCCCCTGCCTCGCGCTCGGAACTGACCTGGAAGCCGTCCTTGGCCAGGAGGGTGAACTTGCCGACGAAGGAGGAGTCGCCCGGCACCGCGGGGAACACCCTGATCCTGTCGTTGTAGCTCTGCATGAGCGACTCGTTCAGCGCCGACAGGTGCACGCCGAGATACTCGAAGACGCCGTTGGTGTTGGTCGTCATGCCGTTGGGGTGGTTCTGGTACTTCTGTAGCATCGTCTTCATGCCCTGATACGCCTGGTCGCCGAGACCGAGGCGGGCCGCCTGCACCGCGTCGTTGGACCAGACGTTGCCGTAGGGGAACGGCCGCTGGTTCCAGGTGTTCAGCGCGGTCTGGTAGTCGGGGTAGCCGATGCCGGTGATGTTGTACGGCCAGATCAGCTCCGAGGCGACGTTCTCGTTGTTCCTCGTCTGCGAGATCGGCGGCTCGTGGGGCAGGTAGGCGCCGTTGCCCGTCGGGTAGGCGACGAGGTTGTTCACGATGTTCTGCCAGTCGGCGCGCAGCCCGGCGTCGAGGCCGAGCTGCTGGCTGACCTGGATCGTCAGCGGGAAGATGCTGCGCACCGCGGCCAGGTCGGTGATCGCGTTGCGGACGTTCCAGTACGTCTCGTGGGAGTGGGAGTTGGCCATGTAGTACTTGCCGGTCGGCCCGTCGAAGGACAGCAGGCCCTTGTAGAGCTTCGCGGTCTCCCGCATGTACGGGTACGCCACGTCCCGCAGGTAGTTCGCGTCGTTGGTGTAGCGGTACTGCAGGTACATGTTGTACGCGGCCTGGTAGCCGGTCGTCAGGATGTTCTTGGTGTAGTCGCTGTCGACCGTGCCGCGCGCGTTGCCGTCCCAGCCCATGGTCTCGGGCACCCACAGGGCGTCGATCCCGTACCTCGTCTGCGTGTACGCCTTCAGCGCGGTGTAATTACGGCTGTAGAGCCGGTTGAAGGTGTTCATCAGGTCGGCGTGGTTGGAGGCGAGGAAGGAGTTGTAGACGTCCCGCTGGTTCCAGTACCAGTAGGCGTTGCTCCACTTGGAGTTGTCCTGCGTGGCGCGGAAGACACCGTTGATGAAGTGCAGCGGGTAGTTGCCGTAGCCGCCCGCGGCGATCATGTACGTGCTGAGGTAGTAGACGTTCTCCAGGTAGTCGGCGTCGCGGTTGGAGTTGGAGTACTGGACGAACGACTTGGCCCAGAACGCGTGCCACCAGTTGCGGTAGTTGTCGAACGTGGTGGTGTAGCCGGTGTTCTTGACCGAGGTGAGCTGGCTGCGGGCCTGGGCCACCGAGTCGCGGTTGGGGGCGTTGATCCGGCTCGCGGCGGTGAACCAGATCGTGTAGCTGGAGGTGGGCGTGATGTTCAGCCGCACCTTCCTGCCGTCCACGACCTGGGTGGTGAAGTTCGCGCCCTCGACGGTGGCGGCCATGGTGTAGCCGAAGCCGTTCGCGTCGGTCTGGCCCCGGCTGAACCCGGCCACGCCGGAGTCGGAGAAGGTGGAGATCGTCCGCCAGGTGTTCAGGTCGGGCACATCCGCGATGTTCTGGACGGTGGCCGGGTCCCACATGCTGAGGTCGAACGCCACGTTGGACACGCCGCCCCGGGTGTCCTCGACGTGGATGCCCATGACCTCGGAGTTCGGCGACCCCATCACGGTCACGGTCCGGTTGGAGTCGTACCTGGTGGTCAGCGTCCCGTCGTACAGCGACAGCCGCTGCTGGAAGGTCGTGTACCCGGTGTCCATGGCCGGGGTGGTGCTGAGGTTCGCCAGGCCCGCCGCGTACGTCGACTGCGGTGACAGGTCCACCCCCGACACCTGCATCGTCAGCCCGTTCTGGTTCCAGGCCATCGCCCCGGTGCGGCCGTTGCCGACGGTCAGGCCCTGGACCGGGTTGGTGTTGGGGCGGTTGTAGACGATGTCGTGCTTCGACAGGTACGACCCGTGGTTGACCCTCAGCACCCCGGTCGCCTGGTCGAAGGCCGTGTCACCCGGTGCCGCCCACGCCGGCACGGCCATGCCGACCGCGGCGAGGCATGTCACGAGGAACCACATGAGTAAGAGGCGTACTGGTTTTCTCGACATGATCTTCCTTAATCGCCACCGGGGACGGCGGCCACGCCGCCCCGCCCTGACCAAGCGCGCGACTCACCCACCCGCGTGGCCGGCGCCTCCGCCTGGGGGAGAGCGGGTCGCTTCGGCGGGACGGGGCTGCCGGTGGGTGACGTGATGCGGGGGAAGTACGCCGGGGAGTCAGGGAGCCGCCGCCGGCAATCGGCGACCGGCGGCGGCTCCCTGACTTCCCCGCGGGTACAGATCCGTCACCAGGACACCTGTGATCACAGGCCGGGCCTGCTTCACATCTGGTAGATCGGATCTGTCAGCCGTAGTTAACATCGGACGTCTGCGCACGTCAAGATGTGAAATATCCCCTTTGGACAGGAAAAACCGATCTCTCGATCGCGATAAGTCGCTGACCAGGCCGTATTTTGTCCATCCCGTCCGGAAATTACAGCGCGCCGCAAATAAATACATCCGATGTATCAAGATCATCTTAAGGCGAATCGCCTGTTAGCGCTCCCATACATTGACGCTTTCGCCAGCCCATGCGAATCTTTTGTCGTACGGCGGCGAATGTCTCGACATCTCCGCCGAAAGGTTGTCACCAGGTGCGGCGGCGCGCTCCTTTACCCCCCTAGGAGTAGACGTATGCGCCGGATCCCGCGGGTTCTCCTCGCGCTGGCCGTCATGATCACCGGAGCCATCGCGCTGCTGCCCGGTACCGCCTCCGCGGCCCCCCTGACCAAGGTCCTCATCTTCTCCAAGACCGCCGGCTTCCGGCACTCCTCCATCCCCGTCGGGATCTCCGCCATCCAGCGGCTCGGCTCGGCGGAAGGCTTCACCGCGGTCGCCACGGAGGACGCGGGCGCCTTCACCACCGCCAACCTCGCCCAGTACCAGGCGGTCATCTGGCTGTCGACCACCGGCGACGTGCTCAACGCGACACAGCAGGCCGCCTTCCAGTCCTACATCGCGGGCGGCGGCGGATACGTCGGCGTCCACGCCGCGGCCGACACCGAGTACGACTGGCCCTGGTACGGCGGCCTGGTCGGGGCGTACTTCCGCGCCCACCCCGCCACCCAGCAGGCGACGATCCGCGTCGAGGACCGGGCGAACCCGTCCACCTCGCACCTGGCGCCCACCTGGACCCGCACCGACGAGTGGTACGACTACCGCGCCAACCCGCGCCCCGCCGTCAAGGTGCTGGCCAACCTGGACGAGTCGTCCTACGGCGGCGGCGGCATGGGCGCCGACCACCCGATCACCTGGTGCCAGGACTACCAGGGCGGCCGGGCCTGGTACACCGGCCTCGGTCACACCGACGAGTCCTACGCCGACCCCGGCTTCACGAAGATGCTGCTCGGCGGCATCCAGGTCGCCGCGAAGGCGAAGGCCGCCGACTGCCGTCCCGAGACCGGCTACACGTCGCTGTTCGACGGCACGCAGGCCAGCCTCAACCGGTGGCGGCAGGCCGGCGCCGGCGGCTTCACGCTGGCCGACGGGACGCTGTCCTCGGTCGGCGGCATGGGCCTGCTCTGGTACCCCGTCTCGACCTTCTCCGACTACTCGCTCAAGCTCGACTGGATGATGCCGGGCGACGACAACGGCGGCGTCTTCATCGGCTTCCCCGACCCGGGGAACGACCCGTGGCAGCCGGTCGACCTGGGACACGAGATCCAGATCGACGCCTCGGACGCCGACCCCACCCGGACCACGGGCAGCGTCTACGGCTTCAAGGCGCCCGACACGGCCGCGCGCGCCGCGGCGCTCAACCCGCCCGGCTCCTGGAACACCTACGAGATCGCGGTGCACGGGCAGCGCGTCGAGATCTACCTGAACGGCACCAAGATCAACGACTACACGAGCACGCGGAACATCGCCAACGGCTACATCGGCGTCCAGAACGACGGCGACGGGCTCGACATCAGCTACCGCAACATCCGCATCAAGCAGGACGGTCCCTCCAACCCCCCGGCCACCGACCTGGCGCGGGGCAAGCCCGTCACGGTCAGCAGCGTGGAGACCGGCAGCGCGCACGCCGGGGCGAACGCGGTGGACGGCGACCCCGCCACCCGCTGGGGCAGCGCCTACGCCGACCCGCAGTGGATCACCGTCGACCTCGGCGCGACCTACACCCTCAACCGGGTCCGGCTGAACTGGGAGGCCGCCTACGGCAAGGCGTACCAGGTGCAGACCTCCACGAACAACAGCACCTGGACCACCGTCCACTCCACCACCACCTCCGACGGCGGGGTCGACGACCTCACCGTCACCGGCACCGGCCGTTACGTGCGCGTCCACGGCACCCAGCGCGGCCTGCCCGCCTACGGCTACTCCCTGTGGGACCTCAACGTCTACGGCACCCCCGCCGGCTCGACCCCCACGCTGCTGTCCACCGGAAAGCCGGTCACGGTCAGCAGCGTGGAGACCGGCAGCGCGCACGCCGGGGCGAACGCGGTGGACGGCAACCCCGCCACCCGCTGGGGCAGCGCCTACAGCGACCCGCAGTGGATCACCGTCGACCTGGGAGCGACCCGCTCGATCAGCCGGGTCCGGCTGAACTGGGAGGCCGCCTACGGCAAGGCGTACCAGGTGCAGACCTCCACCGACAACAGCACCTGGACCAACGTGTACTCCACCACCGTGGGTGACGGAGGCGTCGACGACCTGACCGTCAGCGGCACCGGACGTTACGTGCGCGTGTACGGCACCCAGCGCGGCCTGGCCCCCTACGGCTACTCCCTGTGGGACCTCGACATCTACGGCACCTGACACCCCTCCCGCACGCATCTGCCTTTTCACCCCCCTGGAGACCTTCGTGTCAGGTTTCACGCGCCTTCGTACAGCCTTGGGCGTCGCGGTCCTCGCTCTCGCCGCCGCCACGGCGGGAGCCACCGGCACCACCGCCTCGGCGTCGACCACCACCGCTTCCACGCTCGGTAGCACCGTCGCCTTCGCTCCCCCGCCGACCAGCGCCTTCGAGAAGGTCAAGCTGGACGGCGGGCTGTCGATGGGCGAGCCCATCGAGCTCTCCGTCCTGCCCGACGGCAAGGTCCTCTACATCAACCGGGGCACCACCTCCGGCGGTGGCCAGGTCCGCCTGTACAACCCCGCGACCAAGGCCACGACCGTGGCGCTCACGCTCCAGCTGGACGCGCGCTTCGAGGACGGGCTCATCGGCGTCACCCTCCACCCGAAGTTCGCCACCAACCACTGGGTGTACCTCTTCTACTCGCCCAAGGTGACGCCGCTGGTGAACCGGATCTCCCGGTTCACCTTCAACGCCACCACCAACGTCCTCGACCCGGCCAGCGAGGACATGATCATCGAGTGGCCCACCGAGCGTGAGCTGTGCTGCCACTCGGCCGGCTCGATGACCTGGGACGGCAACGACAACCTGTACTTCGCCGTCGGCGACAACACCAACTCCGGCGGCGACTCGGCGGGCATGGCCCCCATCGACGAGCGCACGAGCCGCAACCCGCAGTACGACGCGCAGCGCACCTCCGGCAACACCAACGACCTGCGCGGCAAGATCAACCGGATCCACCCGGAGAACAACGGCACCTACACCATCCCCGCGGGCAACCTCTTCGCCCCGGGCACCGCGCAGACCAGGCCCGAGATCTACGTCATGGGCACCCGCAACCCGTACCGGATCTGGGTGGACAAGAAGTCGGGCAACACCCTGCACTGGGGCGAGGTCGGCCCCGACGCGAACGCGACCCTCGCCAACCGCGGTCCCGCCGCCTACGACGAGTTCAACCGCGCCACCGGGCCCGGCAACTACGGCTGGCCCTACTGCGGCGGTCCCAACGTCGCCTACAACGACTGGGACTTCGCGGCGAACGCCCCCCGTGGCTGGTTCCCCTGCGGCGGCACGACCGGCCCGGTGAACAACTCGCCGCGCAACACCGGCCTCCAGCAGCTGCCCCCCACCAAGCCGGCGCTGGTGTGGGAGCAGCACGGCGGCAGCAAGGAGTGGCCCGCCCTGGACAACCCCGGCGGCTGCGGCTCCCCCAACCACGCCGAGGTCTACCACTACGACCCGAACCTCGTCTCGGACGTGAAGTGGCCCGCCTACTACGACAACAAGCTGCTGATCTCCGAGTACTGCCGTAACTGGATCAAGGAGGTCCAGTTCGACAACGGCAACCCGACCACCGGGGCGCCGACCGTCATCGAGCCGGTGCTCGCGGGGATGAACCTCGTGCACCCCATCGACATGGAGTTCGGCCCCGACGGCTCGCTCTACCTGCTGGAGTACGGCAGCGGCTACTTCTCCGGCGCCGCCGACGCCGGCCTCTACAAGATCAACCACGTGCAGGGCGGCCGGTCGCCGATCGCCCAGGCCACGGTGAACCGGGACAACGGGCTCGCCCCGCTCGCGGTCACCTTCTCCAGTGCCGGGACCTCCGACCCCGACGGTGACGCGCTCACCTACGCGTGGGACTTCGACGACAACGGCACCGTCGACTCCACCGCCGCCAACCCCGCGTACACCTACACGACCAACGGCGACAAGCGGGCCCGGCTGACCGTCAGGGACCCGGGCAACCGCACCGGGACCGTCGTGATCCCCGTCGTGGTGGGCAACAACCGGCCTGCGGTGACGCTGAACGGCCTGCCCGCCGGAGGCATGTACGGCTGGGGCGACGACCTGGTCTCGACCGCGACCGCGACCGACGCGCAGGACGGCACCCCCGCCTGCGCCGACGTCGTCATCCGCGCCGCGCTCGGCCACCAGGAGCACGCCCACGAGGAGGGCCAGGGCACCGGCTGCGGCTTCACCGTGAACACCGGTCCCATCCACGCCGGGCTCGACGCCGTGCAGTTCTTCGTGATCCGCGGCGGCTACACCGACCGCGGCGCGACCGGCTCCGTCCCGCTCACCGGCGAGAAGGAGATCACGCTCTGGCCCAAGCAGTGGCAGGCCGAGCACTACGTCCAGCTCAACGGCCCCAGGGTCGTCGACCAGGCGGCGGCCGAGGGCGCCAAGCGGCTCGGCGACATCCAGAACGGCGAGTGGGTCAAGCACCACGCCGTCAGCCTCAAGGGCATCACCGGGGTGAAGGCACGCGTCTCCTCGGCCAACGCGGGCGGCACCGTGTCGTTCCGCTTCGACTCGCCCACCGGCCCCGAGGTCGCCCGCGTCGCGGTCGCCGGAACGGGCGGCTGGGACAACTACGCCGAGGTGACCGCCCCCGTCACCAAGCCCGACGACGGCACCCACGACCTGTACATCGTCTTCACCGGGACCGGCACCGGCGCCCTGTTCGACCTGGACAGCTACACCTTCACCGGTGCCGGGGCCGGCACCCCGCCCGGCGGCCCCGACCCCGGCGGCGACCTGGCTCGGGGCAAGCCGGTCACGACCTCCAGCGTGGAGGAGGGCAACGGCCGGGTCGGCGCCTACGCCGTGGACGGCGACCCCGCCACCCGCTGGAGCAGCGCCTACGCCGACCCGCAGTGGATCACCGTCGACCTCGGCGCGACCTACACCCTCAACCGGGTCCGGCTGAACTGGGAGGCCGCCTACGGCAAGGCGTACCAGGTGCAGACCTCCACGAACAACAGCACCTGGACCACCGTCCACTCCACCACCACCTCCGACGGCGGGGTCGACGACCTCACCGTCACCGGCACCGGCCGTTACGTGCGCGTCCACGGCACCCAGCGCGGCCTGCCCGCCTACGGCTACTCCCTGTGGGACCTCAACGTCTACGGCACCCCCGCCGGCTCGACCCCCACGCTGCTGTCCACCGGAAAGCCGGTCACGACCAGCAGCGTGGAGGAGGGCAACGGCCGGGTCGGCGCCTACGCCGTGGACGGCGACCCCGCCACCCGCTGGAGCAGCGCCTACGCCGACCCGCAGTGGATCACCGTCGACCTGGGGACCACCCGCTCGATCAGCCGGGTCCGGCTGAACTGGGAGGCCGCCCACGGCAAGGCGTACCAGGTGCAGACCTCCACGAACAACAGCACCTGGACCGACGTCTACTCCACCGTCGCCTCCGACGGCGGGGTGGACGACCTGACCGTGAGCGGCAGCGGGCGTTACGTGCGCGTGTACGGCACCCAGCGCGCGCTGCCCGCCTACGGCTACTCGCTGTGGGACCTCGACATCTACGGCAGCTGATCCCGTGGACCCGGAGCCGGACGGCACGTGACACCGCACCGGCTCGACGACGACGGAGACCTCGCGTTCGCGCGGGGTCTCCGTTCGCGTTCCGGGAGTCCTCGGCCGGGGAGCGGGTGCCGTCGACCGGGAAAGGCGGGGACCGGGGAAGACGGGGACCGGGGAAGGGGAAGACGGAGAGCGGGGAAAACGGAGATCAGGGATGCGGGCGAAAGAGCGGACGCCGGGAACCCGGCCGGAGAACCGGGGGATCGAGGACGCGGGCCGGAAAACGGATGATCACGGTAGGGTTGCGGCCTATGCGGCTCTCCACGGTGTCCTTCCGATACTCGCGGCGCGGCCCCTGGGTCCTGCGGGACGTCGATCTCACGCTCCGTCCCGGCTCCGTCATCGAGGTCACCGGCCGCAACGGCGCGGGAAAGTCGACGCTGCTACGCCTGATGGCGGGGTTCGTGCCCCCGTCCCGGGGCTCGATCTCCGACCGGCCGGGCGTCGTCGGCTACGCCCCCGACGTGTTCCCCGTGGACCAGCCGTTCACCGTCGCCGCCTACCTGGCCCACATGTCCAGGATCCGGGGCCTCTCCTCCGGCTCCGCGGCCGGGGACCTCGCGGGGCGGCTGAACGCGACCCACCTGCTGGAACAGCCGCTCGGCGACCTGTCCAAGGGCAGCGCGCAGAAGGTGGGACTCATCCAGTCGCTGCTCGCCCCGCCGGACCTGCTCATCCTGGACGAACCCTTCGCCGGGCTCGACGAGCAGACCCGCGCCGAACTCCCCGTGATCATCGAGGAGATCGCCGCGCGTGGCGGGACCGTCGCGGTCAGCGACCACCAGAAGCAACTCCAGGACTTTCCCGGTGCCGAACACTGGCTCGTCGCGGACGGCGGCGTCACCGTCGGCACCCGCGAGCCCTCGGCGCTTCCCACCCCGGCCCCCGGCTCCTCCCCGCGAGACACCTCCGAAACACCGCGACCACTTCCCGGGGTCTGTCCGGACACCTCGCAGGAGCCCCCGCCGATCCCCCGGCCCTCCCCTGAAGAGCCGTCCCGGCAGGTGGTCATCGAGGTGGTCGTGGACGCGGACGACGCCGACGAGGTGGAGCAGAAGCTCCGCGCCGACGGCTACCTCACCAGGCGGTCATCGTGATCCACCTCGTACGCTTCAAGCTCGCCGCCTACGCCCGGTCGCACCGGCTGCTCCAGCCGATGATCGGGCTCTTCGTGATGCTGCTCATCTTCTACTCCACGCTGACCCCGCCGGGCAAGGAACTGCCCGCGTACGCCGACTCGGCCGGGCTTCTGATCCTCGTCTTCGCCTGGGCCGCCCGGGGACTGCTCGACACCGAGCCCCCGACGCAGCGGCTGATCTCCATGACGGCCGCCGGGCGGCCCGGCCGCGAGATCGGGGCCGGGCTGCTCGCCGCGCTGGCCGTCACCCTCGGCATGGCGGCGATCGCGGTCGGGTTCCCGCTGCTCCACGGCTTCGCGGCCATGCCCACCTCCGCCGACCTGGCGCTCGGCATCGTGCTGCACGTGCTCGGCGTGGGCGTGGGAACGGCCCTGGGCACCCTGACCAGCCGCCCGATCCTGGCCTCCCCCGCCGTCTCGATGCTCGCCCTCTTCGGCGGCTATCTCGCCCTGCTGCTGATCAGCCTCACCCCGGTGGGCCGCCTCTCGGTGCCGATCATGCCCTGGATGCGCGCCGCCAACGCCGGCCTGCTCGACACCGTCGTGCTCCCCATCTCCGCCGCCACCCTCTTCTGGACCGCCGCGAGCCTCATCCTGTACGCGCGCCTGCGCCGCCTGAACCCCTGAACGGGGTGTCGCGAATGTCGGCCGATCGATGGCGACGGGCCCTGGAGAACGGCTGGGGCCGCAAAGGTCACACGCCGATCGTGTCCTGCCGGGGCCCGCGTCACACAGGCATGGGTGTCGTCGAACCACCGGACTCGCCGTGGTTCGACGACACCCACCCACTCGACAGCCGCACAGATCTCACCCGGATGAGCCGCCCGGGCGGAGGCCCGCTCCGGGGTTAGGAAACGGGCGAGGCCGCCCAGTGGTTCGGGCCGGTCGGCCACGTCCGCGACGGCGCCTGCTGCTTGAGCACACTCTCCTCGGGCGTGCCCACGGCGCAGCGCGTGCCGCGCGGCGGCACCTTCAGCGAGATCAGGTACTCGTCGAAGATGTCCGTCTGGCACTTGTCCTTGCCGTAAATGCGGTGTCCCCAGCCCTCGTATGTGAGCAACACCGCCTTGGACCCGAGCTGACGGGCCGCGTTGGCGGACCATATCCACGGGGTGGCCGGATCGTGCAGGGAATTCCCGAGCAGCAGCGGGGCGTCGCCCGTGTATCGCAGTGCGTGCGGCGCGTTGGTGGTCGGGTAGTTCATGCAGATCGGCAGATCGTCGATCGGGTACGGGTGGTACCCCGTGTCGGGTGCGAGCCCGCTGGAGACACGCATGAGCGCGGCGTACTCCGCGTAGTTACGCACCTTGAGGTGGTAGTCCTGGCAGAGGACCGCGGTCGGCAGATACGCGACGTCCCCCTCCACGGGCTGCCGGCCGGGCAGCGGGGGCACCCACTCCGGCTGCGGCCCGCCGTCCAACCAGTTGATCACCTCGCTCAGTATGTTCCAGGCCGGCCCCTCGGTGCCCAGCGCGGCGTTGTAGATGACCTGCAACTCGGTCATCGTCTGGCCCGTGCTCGGGTACTTCAGCTCACCGCGCCGCGCCTTCTCCCGCAGGTCCTTCCAGATCGCACGGATGTCACGCCCATGCAGGACGCAGCTGGTGTCCTGCTCGCACCAGCCGACGAACTGGTCGAACGCGTCCTCGATGGCGAGCGCCTCGGTGGCCAGGAAGCCCGCGACGCCGAGGCTGTGGTCCATGTTGCTGTCGAGCCCGAGGGCCCGGACGCGGCCGGGGAACAGCTCGGCGTACATCTGGCCGATCAGCGTGCCGTACGAGATCCCGTAGTAGGTGAGCTTCTCCTCGCCCAGGGCGGCGCGCAGCGCGTCCAGGTCACGGGCGACGTCGACGGAATCGACGTGGTCGTACAGCGGACCGGTACGAGCGCGGCAGTCGGCGTGCAGCTTCTTGGTGAACGCGTTCCAGGCGTCGAAGTCGGCCTGGCTTCTCATGACGGTGTGCGGCATCCGGTTGTACACCGACGCCGAGCAGATCACCGGGTTGCTGCGTCCCACGCCCCGAGGGTCGAACCCGACGATGTCGAACCGTCGCTGCAGTTCCTCGGTGTAGGACCCGGGAGCGCCGTACACGGCCTCCACGCCCGACCCGCCCGGACCGCCGGGATTGATCACCAGCGAACCGACCCGCGCGGCCGGATCCGTGGCCTTGCGCCGCGCGACGGCGATGTCGACCTTCGCCCCGCCCGGCTTCGACCAGTCGATGGGCACGCTCAACGTGCCGCACTCGGCGGCGGGCTCCTCCTCACAGGGCGCCCAGACGATGGTCTGCGCCTTCAGGACTTCGGTGTCCGCGCTGGCCACCCCGACCGGTAAAACCGTCACCGTCGCCAGGAGGACGGCGAACCAAGAGGTTCTTCTTCGCACAATGCTCCAGTCTCTAGTCGATCTTCTGTCGTAACGGGCGACGGTAGCGGATCACCACATATTCGAAGGCATAAACAGGAGAGAATGGCAGCATTTCCTCTAAATGGGTATCCGATCCGGTGGAGGTCGTGCCCTGTCATCGACATGGACGACGACACCGCCACGCGGACGTACGACCGGTGAAACAGGACCCGCCGGGTCCACCTCACGGGAAGGCCCCTCGGGTCCCCTCACGAGCGCCTCGAAACCGAAAGGCCGCTCGTCGGCGAGGGCGACGGCCGATATCGCCCTGTACGTGCCCGGTGTGAGCGCGGGAACGGCCCCTTTGATCAGTCAGTATCGGTGGCTGTGTCCAAGGCGTACCGCAGGTAGAAGTCTGGTTTGGCAAGAAAGCGTCGCCAGTGATCGACCAGTTGGAGCTTTTCCCACTCTGTGGTGCGGGTGCCGTGGTCGCCGAGTTCGGCGATCTGCGCACCGGGGAGGCTGGTGAGGATCGGCGAGTGGGTGGCGCAAATGATCTGCCCGCCCTCGTCCGCGACGCGGGCCATGAGGCCGACCAGGCGCACACATGAGTGAAACGAGAGGGCCGCCTCGGGTTCGTCCATGAGATCTCGGGTTCGTCCATGAGATAGAGCCCCGGCCCGGTCACCATGCGTTCCAGAACGGTGAAGAACCCTTCGCCGTGGGATTGCTCGGTGAGGTCTTCTTCCCAGAACCCGTACCGGCCGGAAACGTTCTGGCTGAGGTTGAAGAGAGTTTCGGCGCGGAGGAAGAACGCTCGGCGCTTGGTGCGAGGGCCGCGAAGAAGGCGGAGGCCGGTAGCCGTGAGTTCGGCGTCCATGACCTCCCCGAGGGGGGTGGCGGGTCCTGTGCTGGCGTATCGGGTGCCAGCCTTACCGCCTGCGGAATTGATGCCGCAGACGTCGGTGATCGCTTCCATGACGGTGGACTTCCCGGAGCCGTTCTCTGCGACCAGGAACGCCACTGAGGCGGTGAGATTCAAGCCGTGTTCGGAGAGGTGACGGACGGGCGGCAAGGTGGCGGCCCACCCTGGGGGAAGGTGACGGGTGCTCAGGCGGGTGAGGAGCACGCGCTATCGCCTTCCTGCGGGTTGGATCAGCCGGGCGACGTGGGCGCGCACTGGGGCGGCGAGGGTTGGGTAGTCGCCGCTTCGGCCGGCGCGGTCGAGAATGTGCCCGCTTGGTGGGGACCGGCTATTCGACGATCATGCCGCCGGTGAGGTTGGCGATGGTGCCGGTCATCCCGGTGGCGCGGTCGGAGGCGGCGAAGGCCGCGACGTTGGCGATTTCCTGGATGGTGGGCAGGCGTTTGCGGAGGGTCCGTTCAGCCATGCGGGCATGGAAAGCGTCGTAGCTGATGCCGTAGGCGCCGGCGTGAAGGCGGTAGACCTCGTCGAGCTGCGGGGAGTCCGGCATACCGGCCGCGTTCAGGCAGATGACCCGTATGCCGGAGGGGCCTAATTCGGCGGCCAGGCCGCGTGACAGCGATTCGATGGCCGCCCATGCGGGTGCCATGCCGCCCATCAGGGGTACGGCGGTGCGGGACGGGGAGGCGGTGATGGTGAGGATGACGCCGGAGCCTTGACTGGTCATGCGTCGGGCGGCGGCTCTGGCGGTAAGGAAGTTGGCCTTGGGATAGGTGTTCATGGGCAGATCAAAGCCGGCGGGTGTCATGTCGACGATGGCCGTGCCCTGGATGCCGGTCTGGGGAAGGCTGATGAGGTTGAAGGAGACGTCGACGCTCCCGGCGCCGCGGACGACCGCTTCGACGTGGGCTTCGACGGCGTCCTGGTCGAGCACGTCCACGGTGGCGGCGCTGGCGAGGCCGCCGGACGCCGTGATCTCGTCGGCGACCTCCTCCAGAGCGGCCTTACCGCGCCCGGCGAGATGGACATGTGCGCCTTCGGCGGCGAAGGTGCGGGCGACCACGCGTCCGACCGCTCCACCTGCTCCGTAGACGATCGCGTTCTTGTTCTCGAGCAGCATCGCCGGCTCCTGGTCTCTCGGATGATCCATCACATCTGGTCTCGTGATGAAACTAGATTGACCTTATCGACAGAGAGTTCCATCAAGCAACCACTCTCGTCATAAAACTGTTGGGGGGTAGGCTGTGGCCATGCTTGGTCGGACTTATGAGACCCAGAACTGTTCGGCGGCGCGGGCGCTGGAGATTGTCGGCGAGCGATGGAGCCTGGTGATCATCCGTCACGCGCTCTTCCGGGACATCACCCGCTTCGGGGACTTCCAGCGCTGCCTGGGGATCTCCCGCAACATCCTCACCGCCCGCCTGGACTGGTTCGTCGAGCAGGGCCTAATGGTGCGGCAGCCCCACGTGGACGGATCGGCGTACCAGGAGTACGTGCTCACCGACAAGGGCCGAGAGCTGCAACCGGTCATCGTGGCCCTCACGCACTGGGGCGACCGCTGGGCCGCGCCGGACGGCCCCCCTGTCGTCCTGCGGCACGCCGAGTGCGGCGGCCAGGTACGCCAGCACACGGTCTGCGATGACTGCGGCGAACAGGTGACCATCGACGCGGTGGAAGCAGACCCCACCGCCCACAGAAGCGACACCGCCACTCATGGGTGAGTCCCGGAGTTTCCCGTGAGCCGCCCGGCGGTGGTCTTCACCGTCACCGGCACGCCGTGATACTCCAGGCGGTGGACGAAGGCCCGCTCGTCCTCCGGGCGGGAGGCGGTCCACTTCGAACCCGGGGTCGGGTTGAGCGGGATCAGGTTGACGTGCACCAGCTTGTTCTTGATCAGCTTGCCGAGCAGGTCGGCGCGCCACTCCTGGTCGTTGATGTCCTTGATCAACGCGTACTCGATGGAGACCCGGCGCTTGGTCCTGGCCGCGTAGTCCCAGGCCGCGTCGAGGACCTCGGCGACCTTCCAACGGGTGTTGACCGGAGGCGGCTGGTACGCCGTGCGACGCACCAACATGTCGGCGTACGGACTTGAGCACGGCCTGTGCGATGTCCGCTGCGGAGCGACCGTGGAGGAACTGGCCCGCAACCTGGCAGAGGAGGCACGACTGGAAAGCCAACCCTGGCGACGCGTGCCGTTGTCACCAATGCGGTAACCGGCGACCAGGCGGTCACCCACGCGGAGCGGTGACCTCCCAGAGGGCGCTCACCGGCATGGCGCGCATGCGGTCGCCGAACGGGAGTGTCTGCGTCCCCGTGTAGAGGATGATTCCCACCGCGAAGTCGTCGCCGAGACAGGCCGCCAGGTGTCGCAGTCCCTTGAAGTCGTCCGGTCGCACCGTCGACGACGCCTTCACCTCTATGCCGACCGCGCGCCCCTGGCGATTCTCCAGGACGGCGTCCACCTCCACCTTGTCCTTGGTCCGGTAGTGGAACAGCTCCACGCGTTCGTCGGACCAGGTGAGCTGGCGGGCCAGCTCCATGAGGACGAAGCCCTCCAGGAGCGGGCCGAAGGCGCCCTCGGGACGCACCAGGCTCCGGGAGTCGGCTCCCAGGAGGTTCGCCGCGATCCCGGAATCGACGAAGGCCATCTTGGGGGTCCCGATCGCACGGCTGCCGAGGTTGCGCGACCAGGCGGGGATCCGCTTGATCAGGAAGACCTCCTCCAGCAGGCCGAGATAGCGATGGACCGTGCTCGCGGAGAGCCCGACCCCGTTGCTCAGGGATCCGGGCGGGCCACACCGGGCCGGTCGGCGATGCGGTGGGAGCCCGGAACGGCCGGGGAGCGCCGCCCCGGGTGGGTGAGCCGGGGCGGCGGTCGGCGCCTCGGGGGGGCGCAGCCGTACGGCAGGGGCTACTCGGCGGCGGCGAGCTGGCCGCAGGCGCCGTCGATCTCGCGGCCGCGGGTGTCGCGGACCGTCACCGGCACGCCGTGATACTCCAGGCGGCGGACGAAGGCCCGCTCGTCCTCCGGGCGGGAGGCGGTCCACTTCGAACCCGGGGTCGGGTTGAGCGGGATCAGGTTGACGTGCACCAGCTTGTTCTTGATCAGCTTGCCGAGCAGGTCGGCGCGCCACTCCTGGTCGTTGATGTCCTTGATCAACGCGTACTCGATGGAGACCCGGCGCTTGGTCCTGGCCGCGTAGTCCCAGGCCGCGTCGAGGACCTCGGCGACCTTCCAGCGGGTGTTGATCGGCACCAGCGTGTCGCGGAGCTCGTCGTCGGGCGCGTGCAGCGAGAGGGCCAGCGTCACCGGCAGGCCCTCGGCCGCGAGCTTGCCGATCGCCGGGACCAGGCCCACCGTGGAGACGGTGACGCCGCGGGCGGAGATGCCCAGGCCGTCGGGGGCGGGCTCGACCATGCGGCGGACGGCGCCGATCACGGCCTTGTAGTTGGCCAGCGGCTCGCCCATGCCCATGAAGACCACGTTGCTGACCCGCCCGGGACCACCGGGGACGTCGCCGGCCGCGAGCGCGCGGGCCCCGGCGACGACCTGCTCGACGATCTCTGCGGTGGTCATGTTACGGGTGAGACCCGCCTGGCCGGTGGCGCAGAACGGGCAGTTCATGCCGCAGCCGGCCTGCGACGACACGCACATGGTCGTACGGTCGCTGTAGCGCATGAGGACCGACTCGACCAGCGCGCCGTCGAAGAGCCGCCACAACGTCTTGCGGGTGGTGCCCGCGTCGGTGGTCATCTCCCTGACCGAGGTCAGCAGGCTGGGGAACAGCGCGGTGGCGAACTTCTCCCTGGCCGCGGCCGGCAGGTCCGTCATCAGCTCGGGATCGCCGTTGAACTTCTCGAAGTAGTGCCGGGAGAGCTGGTCGGCGCGAAACGGCTTCTCGCCCAGTTCGGCGACGACCGCCCGGCGCTCGGCCATGGTCAGGTCGGCCAGGTGGCGGGCGGGCTTGGCCCGGCGCGGCGCCACGAAGGTGAGCTGGCCGGGTACGGGGGTCCCGGACGGGCTGACGGTCGACAAGTCCAACGCCTTCTCTCAACGGTTACGCGAATGCTCGAAGCGGTGCCCGACAGTGATCTAGAGTCCGGAGGTATGGCGACAAACCGCCCCACGGGCCCCGCGGAACGGCGGGGAGACGGCGTCGAGGTCGTGTTCGCCGACGTCAACCCCTACGGAAGCCGCACCCTGGTGGTCGAACGCGACGGGACTTCCTCGGTAGCTTACCTGTGCGGGCCGGGGGGAACGGTGCACGGAGCCGTCTGGCTGGCCAACCACCGCCCGGCCCCGGACGGGATCGACCCGGACCGCCTGAACTCCGAACTGCCGCCGGTGGCCCCGAGGGCGAACACCCGCCACCCCGACGGCAGGGGGCCCCTGGGCGCGCTGCGATCGCTGTGGTTCGAGGAGGGCGACGGCGTCGCCCTGTACGAGAACGACGAGCTGCTCGCGGTCATTCCTGGATGGGCGGACATGGGCCGGGGAATGCCCGGCTACTCCCGTGACGCACTGGGCGAGTCCCCGTTCGCCTGGTCGCTGGAGGAGGCCCACGAAGGTCTGGCCTCCCGGATCGCCAAGGCCCGCGCCTACTGGGAGTGGCGCGCGGGAGACGGCTCCTGGGCCACGTTCCAGCAGTTCGTGATGGGGCACCTGGACCGCAAGGTCGGCACCGCGGGCAGGTTCTGGGACGCGGGGGGCGAGCGGATGCCCGCGGTGGGCATCACCGAACGCCCCCCGGAGCGGGGCAGGGAGCACACGATCCTGTCCACGGTCGGGATGAGCTGCCAGCGGATGCCCACCGTCGAGCAGTACATCGACCGGCCGGACGCGTACGCCCGGGTGGAGCTCGCCGTCGCCTCCCCCGGCGACGCCCGCGACGCGGCCCGGCTGTTCCTGTGGCTGGGGCAGTATCCGTGGCACTCGGTCACCTGGCTGGGCCACGGCCACACCGCCAGGTGGTACCACCGGCCGGAGACCTTCCCGCTCGGCTCCGCCTACGGCGGCGTCATGATGCTGACCGGGCTGCCGGGACTGCCCGACCTGTCGGGCTTCTCCTTCGGCGGCGACTCAGTGCAGTGGCTCTGGCTCGTCCCGATCACCCCGGACGAGCTGAACCTGGTCTCGGCCCAGGGCTACCGGGCGGTGCTCCCTCGCCTGTCCGCGACCCGGCTCACCAGGGCGGGCTGACCGGGACCGCCCAGGCCGTACGGGAGCGCGGAAGCCGCCGTACGGGGCGTGACGTCACGCGCGGACGGGAGGCCCGGTGACACGGGCCGGCGGTTCGGGTCAGCAGGGTGAGGTCAGCAGGGCGGTTCAGACCAGCGTTCAGACCAGCGTTCAGACCAGCAGGGTGAGCAGGACCCAGACCGGGATCAGCGCGGCCACCATGGAGTCGAGGCGGTCCATCATGCCCCCGTGGCCGGGAAGCACGCTGCCCATGTCCTTGACGCCGAGATCGCGTTTGATCACCGACTCGACCAGGTCGCCGAGCGTGGCGAAGACCACCACGACAGCGCCGATGAGGACGCCCTTCCAGATGTCGTCCTCCAGCAGCCACGCCACCAGCCAGCCGCCCACCGCCATGCAGGCCAGCGCCGAACCGGCGAAGCCCTCCCAGGTCTTCTTCGGGCTGATCACCGGGGACATCTTGTGCCTGCCGAGGGAGATCCCGGCGAAATACCCGCCGATGTCGCTCGCGGCGGTGGTGGCGATGAAGACGACCACCCGGTCCGGGCCCTGGTCGGGGTCGGCGAGCAGCAGCGCCACGAACCCGGCGAGCAGGGAGGGGTAGACGACGACCAGGATGGTCGCGGTGATGTCGCGGACGTAGTTCTCGGTGCCCTGGAACATCCGCCAGATCATCAGCACCAGCACGGTCATCGCGAAGACGCCGACCAGCCATGCGGTCCCGCCCCAGGCGGATCCGGTCACCTCACCGCCCCAGTAGGCGCCGACCAGCATGGCGGTCATGCCCGCCAGGACCGGGACGAGCGGGACGTTGATGCCTCTGGCCTCGAACGACCGGACCAGCTCCGTCACGCCGATGCCCACCGCCGCGATCACCACGGCGAGGAAGAGCACCTTCACGAAATAGAGGGAGGCGATGATGACCGCCGCCAGGGCGAGCCCCACCGCCACTGCGACGGGGAGGTTCCGGCCGGTACGGCTACTGCCCGCCACGGGTTCCACAGGGGGTCCTACTTTCATACCTGCACAAAATCCTTGCCCCGTACGGACAACGGCCCGCACGGGACAAGGATCATGGTTCAGACTTCGAGCAGCTCGGCTTCCTTGTGCTTGAGCAGCTCGTCGATCTTGGCGACATGCTTCTGGGTGAGGTCGTCGAGCTCCTTCTCCGCCCGGCGCACCTCGTCCTCACCGGCCTCGCCATCCTTGATCAGCTTGTCCAGGGTCTCCTTGGCATTGCGACGGATGTTGCGAATGGAGACCTTGGAGTGCTCCGCCTTGTTCCGAGCGACCTTGATGTACTCCTTGCGGCGCTCCTCCGACAGCTCGGGGAAGGCCACGCGGATCACCGCTCCGTCGTTACCGGGGTTCACACCGAGGTCCGAGTTGCGGATCGCCTTCTCGATCGCGGCCATCGAGCTCTTGTCGAAAGGCTGGATGATGACCATGCGCGCCTCGGGCACGTGGAACGAGGCGAGTTGCTGAATGGGGGTGGGTGTCCCGTAGTACTCAGCGCTGATCTTGTTGAACATCGACGGGGTGACACGACCTGTGCGGATACCCGCGAAGTCGTCCTTCGCCACCGACACGGCCTTGTCCATCTTTTCCTCGGCTTCGAGGAGGGTTTCGTCGATCACAGCGGCTCCCTGTCTTCTCGGTCACTCCCCATCCTCACGCACTTCGCGGGACGCCATCACGCCGGAGGCCCAGCCTGGACCGCCACGGTCGCGTACCGTTCAGCTCGCTACGTCAGGTTCGCATCCTGTCCTCTGGTCGCTCACCACTCCTCACGCGCTTCGCGGGACGCTCCTACCTCGCGTACCACTCCGCTCGCTACGTCGGGTTCGCTCCCTGTCTTCTCGGTCACGCGCCCCTCGCGCGCTTCGCGGGACGCTCCTACCTCGCGTACCACTCCACTCGCTACGTCGGGCTCGCTCCCCGTCCTCTGGTCGCTCACCACTCCTCACGCGCTTCGCGGGACGCTCCTACCTCGCGTACCACTCCACTCGCTACGTCGGGTTCGCTCCCGCCGTACCGGCCCCGTCGCAGGACCGGCTCGGTCACCGTTCCGGCGCCGTCACCGGGCCGGGCTCACCAGCGTGCCGATCTTCTCACCGCGTACCGCCCGCAGGATGTTGCCCTCGCCCATGAGGTCGAAGACCACGATGGGCAGGCTGTTGTCCATGCACAGGCTGATGGCGGTGGCGTCCATGACTCCGAGGCCCCGGGTCAGCACCTCACCATATTCGAGATGGTCGAACCTGACGGCGTCGGGGTTCTTGCGGGGGTCGGCGTCGTAGACGCCGTCCACCTGGGTGCCCTTGAGCAGCGCCTCGGCACCGATCTCCAGCGCTCGCTGCGCGGCGCAGGTGTCGGTGGAGAAGAACGGCGAGCCGAGCCCCGCCCCGAAGATGACCACGCGGCCCTTCTCCAGGTGACGGATGGCCCGGCGGGGCAGGAACGGCTCGGCGACCTGCTGCATGGTGATCGCCGTCTGGACACGGGTGTCGACGCCCCGCTTCTCCAGGAAGTCCTGGAGGGCCAGGCAGTTGATGACCGTGCCGAGCATGCCCATGTAGTCGGCCCTCGCGCGGTCCATGCCGCGCTCGGACAGGGCGGCGCCGCGGAACATGTTTCCGCCGCCCACCACGACCGAGACCTGGACGCCACCGCGAACGGCCTCGGCGATCGAGTCGGCGAGGTGGCCCACGACACCTGGGTCGATACCCAGCGGCTCGCCGCCGGCGAACGCCTCACCGGACAGCTTCAACATCACCCGCTTCCAGCGAAGCGGGTCCGAGTACGAAGAAACCGCCGGCGTAGCGGGTCCTGGGTTCTCCTGCACGGCGGCGGCCTCCTCGTTTGGTGCTCTGCTTGAAGAGCGGATGTCAGGGATTAGGCCTGGCCGACCTTGAAGCGGACGAAGGCCTGGACCTTGACACCATTCTCGTCCGCGAACTTCGCGACCGACTTCTTGTTGTCCTTGACGAAGGACTGCTCAAGGAGGGTGAAGTCCTTGTACCAGCCGTTGATCCGGCCATCAACGATCTTGCCGATGGCGGCCTCGGGCTTGCCCTCCTCGCGGGTCATCTCCTCGAAGAGCGCGCGCTCCTTCTCGACGACGTCGGCCGGGACCTCGGCGGGGCTGAGGTACTTCGGGGCCATCGCGGCGGCGTGCTGCGCGATGTCCTTGGCGACGTCGGCGTTCGGGGAGTCGAGCTGCACGAGCACGCCGACCGCCGGGGGAAGCTGGGGGTCGGTCTTGTGCATGTAGGCGCCGATGAAGCCGCCCTCGAGCACCGCGAACCTGCGGATCTCGATCTTCTCACCGAGCGCGGCGTTGGCCTCGTCGAGGTGCGTCTTGACGCTCTTGCCGGCGAGCTCGGAGTCGAGCAGCGAGGGCACGTCGGACGGCTTGGTGGCCAGGATGTGGTCGACCACCTGGCCCGCGAGCTCCTGGAAACGCTCGCCCTTGGCGACGAAGTCGGTCTCGCAGTTGAGCTCCAGCAGCGCGGCGGCGGAGTCGCCCTCCTGCTTCAGGGCGACCAGGCCGTTGGAGGCGGTACGGGCCTCACGCTTGCCGACGTCCTTGGCGCCCTTGAGGCGGAGGATCTCGACCGCGCGGTCGAAGTCACCCTCGGAGGACTCGAGAGCCTTCTTGCAGTCCATCATGCCGGCGGCGGTCAGCTCACGAAGCCGCTTGACGTCGGCCATGTTCACGGAAGCCATTGTCTTTTCCTCGTGGGAATCGTCGTGGATCGGGTGGGTGCCCCCGACTGAGCGGCACCCACCCGGAAGGGTCTTGCGGGTCGTACGGCCGGGGCCGTACGAAAGTGACCTAGGCCTGCTTCTCGGTCTTCTCGGCGGACTCGTCCTCGGCGGCGGGAGCGTCCGTCGCCTCGGCGGGGGCCTCGGCGGTCTCGGTCTCCGTGACCTCGGCCTCGGCGGGAGCCTCGGCGGTCTCGGCCTCGGCGGCCGGGGCGCTGTCGGCGCTGCCCGCGAGCAGCTCCTGCTCCCACTCGGCCAGCGGCTCGGCGCCACCGGCGACGGCCGGCTTGTCGTCGCCGCGGTTGGCGCCGGCGCGGGCCATGAGACCGGCGGCGACGGCGTCGGCGACGACGCGGGTCAGCAGGCCGACGGCGCGGATGGCGTCGTCGTTACCCGGGATCGGGTAGTCGACCTCGTCCGGGTCGCAGTTGGTGTCGAGGATGGCGACGACCGGGATGTGAAGCTTGCGAGCCTCGCTGATCCCGATGTGCTCCTTCTTGGTGTCGACGACCCACACGGCGCTGGGGATCCGGGACATGTCACGGATGCCGCCGAGGGTGCGCTCGAGCTTCTCCTTCTCGCGGCGGCGCATGAGGAGCTCCTTCTTCGTGAGCCCCGAGGCGGCCACGTTGTCGAAGTCGAGCTCCTCCAGCTCCTTCAGGCGCTGGAGCCTCTTGTGCACGGTGGAGAAGTTGGTGAGCATGCCACCCAGCCAGCGCTGGTTGACGTACGGCATGCCGACGCGGGCGGCCTGCTCGGCGATGGCCTCCTGGGCCTGCTTCTTCGTGCCGATGAACATGATCGTGCCGCCGTGCGCGACGGTCTCCTTGACGAAGTCGTAGGCCCTGTCGATGAAGGCCAGCGACTTCTGAAGGTCGATGATGTAGATGCCGTTGCGCTCGGTGAAGATGAAGCGCTTCATCTTCGGGTTCCAGCGACGGGTCTGGTGGCCGAAGTGCACGCCGCTTTCCAGCAGCTGTCGCATGGTGACGACGGGGGTGGACATTGATCGTCCTCCAGATCGGGGCGCCCATCTCTGGGCGCTGTTCTCGGTTGGACGCGACAGCCTGCGGCTGTCGCCCTGATGCCCCGAACAGGATCCAGCCGGGCTCTCGCCCGGACCGAGGGACCCCGGTTCTTGACGGGGCATGCGAAGTCGGCCCATGACTCACAGGCCTCCAAAAGTGTACCCGCAACCGCGCCTCTTCCCGACCTTCGGGCGTCAGGCCGCCTTTACCCGTCTTTACCCGTCGCGTGGGAGGCCGTGCGGCCGTCGCCGGGCGCGGGGGAAGAGACTGAGCTGCGCCTCGGCGACCCGGGCTCCGGGCGGGGCGCTCTCCCGGTCCCTCACGGTGGTCTTGTAGGGGGCGAGCAGCTCGTCGATCCGCTCGTTCAGCGTCTTCAGCTCGTCGGCGTCGACCAGCAGGATGGCACGGTTGAACATCGCGGCCTCGCGCCACTCGTGTGACTCCCGCTCAAGGCCCTCCAGCGCCCTGCTCGCCTCGTCCGCCGCCTGCTCCCGGAACGCCTTGATCAGGAATTCCTTGGCGCTGCGCACGTCCGGGCCGTCGTCAGGCTCGGGACTGACGCTGAACCCCACGGCGCTGGAGCGCCACAGGCGCTCCCTGCCGTCACCGCGGCCGTCGTCGCGCGCGGGCGCGTCCTCGACGAAGCCGTACTTGGCGAGCATGCGCAGGTGGTAGCTGGCCGCGCTGGGCGTGACCCCGACGACCTCGGCGACCTCGGTCGCGGTGCAGGGCCCCTCGGCCTGGAGCCGGTTCAGGATCGCGAGCCGCGCCGGGTGCGCCAGGGCGCGCATCGCCGTGGGGTCGGTGAGGGGCTTGCGCCTCGGTACCTCGGTCATGTGCAGACCGTACCCACTCCACATATGAAGCATTGCCTTCATAACTATGAAGGGTTATCTTCACAGTTATGAAGCGTTCCCTTCAGAATCGCCGGAAGCCGGAGAGGGGCCGATCCCTGTGACTTCCGGGTCCTCCGCGATCAAGCCGGTGCCCCTCAGGAAGCAGCGTGACTACCGGCTCCTGCTCTCCGCCCGTGCCGTCACCGAGACCGGCACCGAGGTCTCCCGGCTCGCGGTGCCGCTGACCGCCGCCGTCCTGCTCGGCGCCTCCCCGGTCCAGATGGGCGTGCTCACCGCCGCGACCTCGTTGCCCTACCTGCTGATCGGGCTCCAGGCGGGGGCCCTCGCCGACCGGCTGAGGCGGCACCGGCCGGTCATGGTCGCCTGCGACACCGTCTCGGCCGTCGCCATGGCCACGATCCCGGCCGCCTGGATCACCGGGCTGCTCAGCGTGCCGTGGCTGATCGCGGTGGCGTTCGTCGTCGGCACCTGCTCGGTGATCTTCCGGACGGTCAACTTCCCGCACCTGGCCACGGTGATCCACGAGAGCCAGCGGACCGAGGCGCTCGCGGGCTTCCAGTCGGCCTTCGCCGTGGCGACCGTCGCGGGACCGGGTCTGGCCGGACTGCTCGTCCATCTGATCACGGCCCCGTTCGCGCTCCTGGTCGACGCGGTGTCGTTCCTGGCCTCGGCGTTCCTGATCAGATCGATCAAGACGCCGGAGAACCACACGCCCGCCGCTCCGCGCGGCATGTGGACCGAGATCCGCGAGGGTCTGGGCACGGTGGCCCGGCATCCGGTGCTCCGCGCGCTCTGCGCCGCCGGGATCACGATCAACTTCTTCGGCAGCGTGTACATGGCGCTGTTCGTGATCTACGCGCTCACCGTGGTCGGCCTGCCCGCGGGGCTGGTCGGCGCCATCACCGCCTTCTTCGGCGTCGGCGGCCTGCTCGGTGCGGCCCTCGTCCCGCGCCTGACCCGGCGGTTCGGCGAGAACCGGGTGCTGGCCTGCTCCGCACTGCTCTTCCCCGTCGACTTCGTGGTCGCCGCGCTCGCCTCGGGACCGGTGTGGCGCAGCTTCCTGTTCCTGGCCGCCAGCGCGGCGATCTCCGGCACGGCCGTCGTGGCCTTCTCCGTCTGCATGGGCGCCATCACCCTGCGCGAGACCCCCGCCGAGCTTCGCGGCCGGGTCAGCGCCACGCAGTCGTTCATGATCCAGGGTGTCGTCACCCTCGGTGGTCTCGCGGGCGGCCTGGCCGGCGAGCTACTCGGGTTGCGCCCGGTGTTCTGGATCTCCGCGGCCGGAGTCCTGACCACGATCGCGTGGATCTGGCTCTCTCCCCTGCGCCGCTCCCCCGCCTCGGTGGCCCCGGCCGCTCCCCCGTCCCCGGCGACCCCGGCCGGACCCGATGACCCCGATGACCCCGGCCGACCCCGATGACCCCCGGCCGGACCCAATGACCCCCGGCCGGACCCGATGACCCCGCGCAAGCCGCTCCTGCCCGCGCGGATACGCCCGATCACGGGTGGGCCCGACCCCGTGCACACCCACGGCGAGGCTGTTCGCGGGGCCTCTTGAGAGGGCGTTCGGGAGAGGCCTTTCAGAAGCGGGAGCGGGTGCGGAAACGGAAACGGGAGCGGGAGCGGGAGCGGGATTCGGGAGAGGTCCTCCGGGAACGGTCGTGGAAAGGTCTCACCACCAGGCGGGCGGGTGCTCGCCCCTCTCCGGAGGCGGACTCGACCAGTACGGTGACACGCCGTCGACGGTGCCGGGCGGCCTGAGGTAGGTCAGACGGCCGAAGGCGCTGTCCATCTCCTCGATCATGCCGGTGACGTCGGGCTCCGGCGTGGCCGCTCCTCCGACCCGGCCGAGACCGTCCAGCCACCGCGCGGTCCTGGCCAGGGAGAGTTCCACCCTCCAGGATCCCCCCTCGATGGATCGGCGGAGCAGGGCGGCCATCGCGCCGAAGGCGGCCAAATGGCCGGTGGCGTGGTCGAGGACCTGGGCGGGCAACGGGTGCGGCCGCGATCCGTCGCCGCCCTCGCGGGCGATACCGGACACCATCTGCACCAGGCTGTCGAATCCGCGCCTGCCCGCCCACGGCCCCTGCCTGCCGTACGCCGAGACGTCGACGCACACGATTCCCGGCCTGATCCCGGCCAGCGTCCGGGAACCGAACCCCAGCGCTTCCAGGGCGCCCGGCCGGTAGGACTGCACAAGCACATCGGCCTCCGCCACCAGGTCGCGTAGCGCGGCACTCCCGGCCGGAGTCCTCAGATCGAGGTGGCAGGACCGCTTACCGAACGCGGTGCCGATCACCGGCCCCGGAACCTCGGGAAGGTGCCGGGCCCCCACCCTGAGCACCTGGGCCCCGTGGGCGGCCAGCGTGCGGGTCGCCACCGGCCCGGCGATCACCCTGGTCAGGTCGAGCACCCGTACCCCGTCAAGCACCCGCCCTCCCTCGCCTCTCGGAGCACCGGTCCTCGGAGTACCGGTTTTCGGAGTACCGGCTCTCGGAGCACCGGACTCCGGAGCACCGGCTCTCGGAGCACCGGACTCGCCGATCCGGGTCAGATGAACGAGCGGCGACGCGGCGACCGCCCGCGACTGAGGGTGCTCCCGCCATCCGGCGCGGTCGCGCATGGCCGCCGCGCATCCTCCCGCGGCCGTCACCGCCTCCTCGACCTCGACGGCGGTACGCCCCGCGCAGGCGCGTTCGACGGCGTCCCTGCCCGTACCGATGGGCAGTCTCAGTGCCGTGAGGACCGCGTCACGATGGTGGTCGAAATTGCAGTGCAGCCGGACCCAGCCGTCGGCGGTGCGGTAGTCACCGGAGAGGGGAGCCCAGAGATCCACGGCGGCTCCGTCGATCCTGAAGTGGCGCTCGTCCAGGAAGGCGATCGCCGCCTCCCGCACGTCCACCGCGGCCCGGCTCCCGCTTCCTTTGAGCGCCGCGGCCGCCGCGGTGGCGGCCCCGACGGCGACGGCGGCCGCGGTGCCCACCCGGAAGACGGAGGGCAGCACCGGATCGCCCCCGCTCACCCTGACCGGCGGCAGCTCGACGCCCACCTCGGCGGCCAGCCCGCGGATAAGCTCTTCGACCACGCGATCCTCACTCGTGCACGACGTTCCGGGCTCTCCCCGCTCGCCCGGCGTTCCCAGGCTCGCCCCGCTCATACGGCGTTCTCCTGCTCTCCCCGCTCGCCCGACGTTTCCCGGCTCGCCCCGCTCATACGGCGTTCTCCTGCTCTCCCCGCTCGCCCGACGTTTCCCGGCTCGCCCCGCTCATATGACGTTTCCCGGCTCTCCCTGCACAGCCGATATTTCCGGGTCATCCCATTTCACATGACATGCCAGGACTCTCATCGCTCACATGACGCTCTGGGACCCTCTTCGTCCCCGCCCTCAGCCACATCCTCGATCACCTATCCACAGAATCCCGTTCGGCCCATACCCGGCCCATCACGGGACTTCATGCTCACGGGCATGAAGTCCGTCCACACCGTGGGGCTGCGAGCCCTGTTGTGCTCACTGATCCTGGCCATACCGGCGGCGGGCACCCGTCACGCGACCGCCCTCGCCCACCCCACCGGCGTGACCGGCCGCGCGTACGGCGTGACGACTCCCGCGACCACCCCCGCGTCCGCCCGCACGGGTGCGCGCGGCCCGGCGATGACGGCGCGTCCCGCCGGAGCACCCGCCCCCTCCTTTCACAGGGAACCGCTCTACGGGGAACCGCCCCACAGGGAACGGCCCCATTGGGAATGGCCGCTCGCCGGACGGCCGAGGGTGCTCAGGGGCTTCGCACCACCGGCGCAGCCGTGGCTGGCCGGTCACCGGGGCACCGACCTCTCCGCGTCTCCCGGAGCCGAGGTGCGGGCCGCGGGAGCGGGAACGGTCGGCTACGCCGGGCCGCTCGCGGACCGGGGCGTGGTGACCGTGCTCCACTCCGGTGGCCTGCGGACGACCTACCTTCCCGTCCAGCCCTCGGTGCGGCGCGGGCAGGCGGTGTCCACCGGCGAGGTGATCGGCACCCTCCAGGACGTCCCTGGGCACTGTCCCGTCGCCTGCCTGCACTGGGGCCTGCTCCGCGACCGTGCCTACCTCGACCCTCTGCTCCTCCTCGGTCATGGCCAGGTCCGTCTTCTTCCCCTCTGGCCCGCTCCGGCCTCGCGGCCTGCTTCGTAGGCTGCTCTGGACCCCTGGTCCGAGTTTTCTGCTTGGGCCGTTTCGAGTTTTCTGCTTGGGCCGTCTCGAGCCTTCGGCTTGGGTTGTCTCGAATCTTTGGCCGAGCTGTTCCAAATCTTTGGCTTGGGCCGTCTCGACTCCTTGGGATCGACCGACGACCGTCCCTCGCGGCCCGAGAACGGGCTATCCGCCGGGAGGGCGGTCGGGGCGGAGGCGCCAGCCCCGGGAGACGCGTTCGACGTAGCCGGCGGCCGCCAGACCGCCGAGGCAGGCGAGCACGGTCTCCAGGTCGACCCCCGCGGCGACGGCTATCGTCGCGGGGCCCACGCCGATCCGGGTGGGCATGGCCTCGACGACCTTCCGGGTCTCCGGGTCGAGCCGGTCGCGAGGAAGCATCGGACCGCGCGGCTCGGAGGCCAGGTCGGTGCCCATCGTCCCGGCGAGCTCGATCACCTCCTCGGGACCGGTGACGCAGATGGCCCTGCCCTGGCGGATCAGCCGATGGCACCCCGCCGAGAACTCCGAGGTCACCGGGCCCGGCACCGCGGCCAGGTGGCGGTTGAGCGCGATCGCGTGCCCGGCGGTGTTGAGCGCTCCGCTCCGCACGGCCGCCTCGACGACCACGGTGCCCCTGGACAAAGCCGCGATGACGCGGTTTCTGATCAGGAACCTCGGCCGGGTCGGGTGCGCGCCCATGGGGCACTCGCTGACCAGCACCCCCCGCTCCCGGATGGCGGCGAACAACTGCTGGTGCGCGCTGGGGTAGGCGACATCGGCGCCACAGGCCAGCACGGCGACGGTCGGCCCCTCGCAGGCGAGGGCGCCCCGGTGAGCGGCGCCGTCGATGCCGTGGGCGCCGCCGGAGACGACACCCCACCCCCTCTCGCTCAGCCCTGCCCCGAGCTCCGCCGCCACGTGCGAGCCGTATGGCGTGGCGGCTCGGGAACCGACGACCGCGACGGATCTGAGGCAGGAGAACCGCAGGTCGGCGTCACCGTGGAGCCAGAGAGCATGAGGACGGGAGTCTCCCAGGTCGTCCAGCTGGGTCGGCCATTCCGGATCGCCGGGAACCACCAGCCTCGCCCCTATCCGCTCGCCCTCGGCCAGGTCGCGCACGGGGTCGGCCGTCTTCGACCGGGCCGCCCAGGAGGTGACCATCCGGTCCAGCCTGGCCGCGAGCCGCCCGTTCCTCGCGACCTCCGAGCCGTTGTCCGCTCCAGACCGGCCGGGACTTCCGGCCGGGCGGCCGTGCGTTTCGGCGAACCATCGGGTGAGATCCGCGTCCGCGGAACCCCTCCGGGCCAGGGCGACGGCGGCCTCGGGGCCGCGCAGGGCGACGAGAGCCCCCATCACGGTGTCGCCCGGCTCGGCCAGGCGCATCAGGGTGAGCCGGGCGAGCCTGTCGCTCATCGTTCCTCCCCCAGCCACAGTCCCAGCGCGGAGTTGGTCTCGTGGAGCTCCGGCCGGTCCTTGCCCGCGAGGTCGGCCAGCGTCCAGGCCACCTTGATGATCCGGTCGAGGCCCCGGGCGCTCAACCGGCCGCTGTCGAGATGCCCGAGCAACGGCGACATCGCCGCGGGCGGTGGCCGGTATTCGGTGTGGAGGGCTCGGGCGGGCACCTCCGCGTTGCACCGCCACGGCGTGTTCGCGAACCTTTTGGCGGCCCGCTCACGCGCGAGCAGCACCCGCTCGGCCACCGCCCCGCTCGACTCGATGAACCGGCGGTCGGCGAGGAGCTCGCGCCTGGTCGAACGGAACAGGCCGACCTTGACGTCCACCCGGTCGAGCAGCGGGCCGGAGAGCCTCGCGAGATAGCGGCGGCGGGCCGCGGGAGCGCACGTGCACGGGTCTTCCGGGGTGGAGGGCCGCGCGCACGGGCATCTGTTGGCCGCCAGCACCAGCATGAACCTGGCGGGGAAGGTCACCGACGCCAACGCCCTGGAGATCGTCACCCGCCCCGATTCGAGCGGCTGCCTGAGCGCGTCGAGGACGGTCGTCGAGAACTCGGGCGCCTCGTCCAGGAAGAGGACTCCCCGGTGGGCCAGTGAGACCGCCCCCGGACGGATCATCCCGCTGCCCCCGCCGATGACGGACGCGACGGTCGCGGTGTGGTGGGGCGCCACGAACGGCGGGCGGACCAGCAGGGGGCGGTCCCTGGGCAGCACACCGGCGACCGAGTGGATGGCGGTCACCTCCAGGGCCTGGTCCCGCTCCAAAGCGGGGAGCAGGGTCGGCAGCCGCTCGGCGAGCATGGTCTTCCCGGTGCCGGGGGGACCGAGCATCCAGAGGTTGTGTCCTCCGGCGGCGCAGATCTCCAGCGCGCGGCGGGCGAGCGGCTGTCCCGCGACGTCTCCCAGGTCGGGCGCGTCGTCCGGGCCGTCCCCGGCATCGTGAGCGCCTCCAGGACCGGCCTCCCCGGGGAATCCCGGTGGAAGGGGGCACGCGCCCCCCATGCCGCGATCGCCGGCACCGGCACCCGGCTCTCCCCCACCGGCTTCCTCGCCCCCTCCTGAACCGCCCCCTCCGGAACCGGGCCCTCCGGAACCGGATCCTCCGGAACCCGGCGGAAGACCTTCCGCCGGGTCATCGCTCCGCAACCAGCGCACCAGGGCGCCCAGCGTGGTCGCGGGCACCACGCTCACCCCCGGCACGAGACCGGCCTCGGCGGCGTTACGGGCGGGGACGACGACGGTGTGGGCACCGGCGGCGACGGCCGCCAGCACGGCGGGGAGCACGCCCCGCACCGGCCTCACCGAGCCGTCCAGGCCCAGCTCGCCCAGGAAGATCGGCTCGGCGACCCTGGCGGCGGGCACGAACCCGGCCGCCGCGAGCAGAGCCATGGCGATCGCGACCGCGAACGTCAGGCTATGGCTTAGTTACTTCTGCAAGACGGGCCAAGCCGGTGCTGCGAACACCGACTCGGCCCTAGATCCACAACCGCACAGGGAAGTAGATCCAATGCACCACCTTAAAACCCTCTCCACCGGCACGGTTCACGCTGCGATTGACGGGCGGCCCGCCTGCCCGACCCGCGCGAAGACCGCCACCGCGTACAGCGACACCACCGACGCCGTCACCTGCGGTCACTGCCTCAAGCTGGCACCGGCCGAGGTCGCCGAGGTCGACATCATCGCCCTCACCGATGACCAGCTCGACGGCATCGCCTGCATCCGCTGCCACCGCACCGACACGCCGATGATCCCCGCCGGCACCGGTGAGCGTGGCCAGCTCTTCGAGTGCATCCCCCACGGCATCGCCGACGAGCCGGGACCGGTCTCCGACCACGTCCTGATGGTCGCGATGTCCTGCGGCATGCTGCTCGGCCTCGAAGCGGTCGACCAGCACGGCTACGGCGACGCCGAAACCGTCATGCGGCGGATGGCGCGCAAGGAGTTGTCCGGCTTCGACATCGGCGAGATGGCCAGGGCGTTCCGCGGCGTGTTGTCCCGGCGGGAGGCGTCCGACGCGTGCGCCGAGGACACGTGCCTCATGTGCCAGGTCCTCGTCTGACCTTTCCGAACCCCTCATAGCAAGACGGCTGCGGTCGGTGTGTCACCACCGGCCGCAGCCTCGACCCCAACCTGACTAGACCAGGAGAGACCGTGTCGCAGAATCTACAGCCTCCGCTTCAGCCGGGGCAGTGCCCCAGTTGGTGCCGACGCGAGCACATCCCTGGCGAGCCCGTCGTCACTCACGGCGTGATCGTCGAGTACACCGGCATCCAGATCATCTGGCTGCAGGCAGAGGAAGACGGTGTCGTCCACGCGCCGATGGTCAGGGTCAGTCACCCGACCGAAAGGGGCCGGCGAGTCCTGGAGTGGCGCCCGGAGGACGCGGCGGACGTCGGCGACTTGCTCGCCTCCATCAAGCTGCAGGACGTCGGCGACGTCGCGGCCCGCCTGATCGACTCGTTCACCCAGATGGGACGGACCCTGTGATCCGGTTCGCTACAACCGTCGCTGTCCTCCTCGTCGCTGGCGTCGCTGGCGTGATCAGCTACCAGCACGCCTACACGCTCGTCACCGCCCACGGGGAGACCGGTCTCACCGCGATCCTGGCGCCGCTGACGGTCGACGGCGCGATCTTCGCCTCTTCGATGGTGCTGCTCGACGCGGCACGCCGGGGACATGCTGTCCCTACCCTCGCCCGCTGGACTCTCGGCCTTGGGATCCTGGCGACCCTCGCGGCGAATGTCGCGGTCGGGTGGGCGCATGGCGTGGTGGGGTCGATCGTCGCCGCATGGCCGGCGGTCGCACTGGTCCTGTCATACGAGCTGCTGATGGGCATGATCCGGCGCGGAGCCGTACCCGCGAAAACCCATGAGAATCTAATGGGTTTCGGGGTCGTCGAGGAGGCGTGGCGCGATGTCGAGGAACTCCTGAAGCTCGCCGACCAGGCTGAGGTACACCTGCCTGCTGTACCTCCGCAGGTCAACGGCTCGACGGTTCGGGCAGAGCTGCCGGAAGCACCGCCCGATCTGTCTGGCATGCCGAACGGCGAGGTACACCTGCTCCCTGTACCTGACCCCGACGCGGAGCTGTACCCGCTGGCGCTGTCTCACTTCCTCGCCGACGTCACCCAGGGCGAGTTGCCGTCCGTCCGCACGATCAAGAGTCAGATGTCGGTGGGTACGGACCGGGCGCGGAAGCTGCAGGGCTACCTTGGTCAGCTCGTCGGGGCGGCGTCATGACCGACGCGTCATTCCAGCGGCCTCGGACGCCGGTCGAGTTCTGGCAGCGACGCAACCCGGCGGGTGTGCGCGTCCGTCAGCTCGTCCACAAGGTGCGGCACGGCCGGTACCCGTCCCGCACCGGGCGGTTCGTGTGGAGGTCGGCGACCGCGCCGGTCGACGGCACGACCCTGCTCACCCGGCGGGCGTGGCGGTGGATTCGCGCCGATGACTACGCCGGCACCGACGACTTCAAGTTCCGTGAGGCGGTGAGGACTCGGCGGCGTCGTACGGCGTGGTGGATGGGCGCCGGCTACCTCGCCTCGGCGGTCACGTCCACCGGTGTGTACGGCGGGACCGCGGCGGCCGTCGCGGTGGGCGCGGTCGTCGGTGTCGGGACGGCGGTCGAGGTCCACAAGCGCGTCAAGGACCGGCCCGCGCCGCTGCGCTTCCCCGGCATGGGCAAGGGTGGTACCCCAGGGGAGAACTCCGTCATCAAGGCGGCGATTGACGCGAAGCTTGGTCGCGCCGAGGGGATGCGGCTGGCCGGGCCGGTCCTCACCGAGGACGGCGGGTGGTCGACGATTCTGCAGCTGCCGCCCGGTCAGCTCGCCCGCAAGTGCCTCGGCCTGGAAGGGGCGTTCGCCTCAGCGCTGGGTGTCGGCGAGTCGCGCGTCATGTTCGACCTGATCGACGAGCACGCGGGCCGCCTGGCCATATTCGTCGCGAAGTCGGACCCGTTCCTCACCGTCCACCCGTCGCCGCTGATCGGCCGGACCGACGCTCTCGACTTCTGGGCGGGCGTGCCCGCTGGGGTCGACGGGCGCGGCCGGACTCACACGCTGCGCCTCGTCGACGCGTCTCTTCTCGTCGCCGGGGAGCCGAGGGCAGGCAAGTCCGCTGCGGTGAACCAGATCCTCGGCGCCGCGGGCCTGGCCGTCACAGTGAAAATCCACCTGTTCGACGGGAAGGGCGCCGGCGACCACCGGCCGTGGAGGCGGATCGCGCACACCGCCGTCAAGCGCGACGCTCCCGCCCTGCTGGCACACCTCAAGAAGATGCGCAACGAGATGGAACGGGTCTTCGACCTGCTCGACGAGGCGGGCGGCGGATCGAAGCTGAACCCGGAGTTGTGTCGTCAACTGGGCGTTGACGTCGAACTCACCGTGGTCGACGAAACCCGGTACTACGTGACGTCGCCGCAGGGCGCGGAGATCGTGGACCTGATGGTCGACATCGCGTCGCGCGGTCCAGCGGCGGGGAAGCTGCTGGTCATCGCCTCTCAGAGGATGACGACCGACGCGATCCCCGGCGCCCTCAAGGGCGTGTGCAGCCTCAGATGGGGGATGCGCTGCCCGGACACCACCGCGAGCAACGCAGTCCTCGGCCAGGGCGCCGCGGGCGCCGGCTACAACTGCTCGGAGATCCCGCGCAGCCATCGAGGCGTCGGCATCCTCGACGCGGACGGCGCGGACCCCGTCAAGGTGCGGTCGTTCTTCATGGACGACACCGGGACGGACCTGGTCGACGTCGCCGCGGCGGCGTACGAGCTGCGCCGCGCGGCCGGAACCCTGCCCGCTCGAGAGATGGCCGTGGTCGACGACGACCCCATTGAGTTGATCCTGTCGGCGCTCGACGGGGCCGAGCGGCTCCACACGGTCGACCTGGTCGAGGCGCTCGGCCAGGGGTGGACGCCCGCCCGGGTGGCCGAGGTGCTCAAGCCGTACGGCGTGACCCCGGGCAACGTGAAGATCAACGGCCGGAACCTCAACGGGTACCGGCGCGAGGACATCGAGGCCGCTCTCAGCCGGGCCTGACCGGCTCTACCGGGGCTCTACCTCCGAAAGCGGGTCTACCTCGCCTCTACCGCCTCTGGCCTGCGAGGTAGACCCCGTAGACCCCATCCGCACCATCCCCAAATACGGCCACAGAGGGCCGAACCAGAGAGGTGAAGGCATGGAATTGATACTCGCCGGGATCGCGGCCCTGATGCTCTGGTGGTCATGGGATCGGCGCCGGCACCCGTTGAAGCGCTGCCGGTCCTGCCAATCCTCGCCGGGCCGGAAGATCAGCAGTTGGAACAACCAGGCGTACGGGGCTTGCCGCCGGTGCGGCGGGCGGGGCGAGGTGCGCCGGTAGTGAGTTGGGCTGCGTGGTGCTGGTCGCCACGCAGCCCATCACTCGGCCGGCCAGGACTCCCGAGGTGCGACGAACGAACCACGCCCCTGCACGGTCACGGTCCACCCCTGTTCGCCGAGATGCGCCATGGCGCGGCGGACCGTGCCCCGGCTCACGCCGTACTCGTCTTCCATCTGCTTTTCCGAGGGCAGCACTTGGCGCGGCTCGTAGTCGCCCGCCTTGATCTGCGCAGCGATGATCCGGGCGACCTGCTCCCAAAGTGGAGTCTGGTCGAGGTGGTCAACCGTCATAGGTCAAACGTAAGAGACACCCTTAATGACCTGCACAGACGGTCCGTATTGCACGTGCTGTACGGGCTGTACGAGTTGAACGTGTAGCCCGTACAGTGATGCGTGACGGTCGCTCAATGTGACGAGCCCGCCTCGACGCCGTGAACGTCGTGACGGGCTCTTGATCAGGAATGAGGTCCTGACCCGTGCATCAGCCTACGACCAGCACAACCGGCCCGTCAGCGCTCCGGATGACCGACGACCAGGCTCGCGCCCTCCTGCTGCACATCAGCCGCGCGTTCCCTCCGTGGCGCACCTGGTGGGCCGCTGGCACCTGGTACGCCACCGGGCCCTGCCGGATCCCGGAATGCGCGTGCTCGCGCACCCTGCACGCGCCCGGACCGGCCGATCTGTGTCGACAGCTCGCCGAAGTGGAGCGGGCCGGGCGGGAGCAGCGAGGAGACGGCGCCCTGTCGAACGAGGCGGCGTTCCTCCTCGGCGAGGCACAGTTCTCCGACGAAGCTGCGCACCTGGCCGAGCGGCAACTGCAGGCGCTGCAGCAGGAGTTCCCTGGCTGGGACATCACCTGTGTGGCCGACCTGTCTACCCCGGTCTGGCACGCCGTTCTCCGCGCCGAGCCGACCGCCCGGCAGAAGACAGCCGGGGTGGTGGCCAAGCTCATGCGGTTCTCGGCTGAGGCGCTCGCGTCCGCCTTGTCCACGCAGGTGGAGCGGATCCACCGGGCGCGAGCCAGCCACACCTTCACTTCCTGAACTCCCTGCAGGTCGGCGGCGCGAAACACCAAAGGCCGTCTGCAGGGTAGGTGCGGCCCCCGATCCCTCTGGAGGGGGTAGGTCGGGGGCCGCCACCATGACTCCCCGCGGGCGGTGGTGCGCAACCAGGGGCCGCCTGCGGGGGTTGAGCGTGGCCGGGCGACGTCTCAGGGACGGGACGTCTGCTGAACAGCCGGCCGCGAACCAGTGCCCCGCCTCGACTCATTCTCCGGGCGGGGCACTGTCATGTCGCGCGCACGTAGGAGACTCCGAAAACCCCGGAACCCTGACCTACGCCGAGCACTGGTAACACCAGTGGGCGCCACCCCGACCCCGGCACCACCGACGTCCCGAATGCCAAAGGCCCGTCTCCTCAAGCCACCGCTCTACCGGCGCTGCCCCCTCACCCCGGACAGTCAGAGCATCCAGCGTCGGTACCGTGCCGACGAGATCCAGCTCCTCGGCCAGCTCGACGAACCGGGCGTAGTACTCCTGTGTGAAGTCCGCCCCGACCATGGCGCCGTAGCCGGCCAGCTCCATCTTCGTGACAAGCTCCTCGGCCGTCGCCCACCGCTCCCGGACCGCGCCGCGGCGCCTCACGATGCCCGCCGCGGATACAGGCCACCATCCACGGCCCACCCGTCGATGTCCGCGAGCACATCCCGCAGAGCAGGCGGCGGCGGCAACTCAAGAAGCTTCGCCACCTCGACCAGGCGGTCATATGCCCACAGATGCGTCTGGTCGGGCTGCAGCTCCATCCCGTAGTGGACGCCGGCAACCAGGCCACGCGCCTCCGTCTGGAGAGCCTGCACCGATCCTGCTGCCCTGCGGCGCCTCACTGGACCCTCCGCAGGTTGTACGCGCCCCGAGCCGCTCCCCGGCGCTGCGGGCGGTCCATGTCGGTCTCACCCTCCTGCAGACCGTTCGGCAGGCGCAGGGAGGCAACCAGGCGAGCGAGCAACAGCGACTGCTGGCGACTCTCAGTCAGCAGCGGATGGGCGACCTCATCACCCTTTGAGTTGGTCACCGTCAGCGGCGAGTTCTCCAGCTCGGCCGCCATCGCATCGAGGCGATCAACGGCCCTCACCGCCTGCAGCAAAACGAGTTCCTCGTGCGAGTCGAGATCAAGATCCCCCATGATCGACCGCCACAACTTCCGCCCCGACGGACCCGAACCCTTCGGTACCGGCGGCACCTTCCGCTCGTCCACCCCATCACCTCCGAAAACGCGTCACGGATACAGCTTTCTGACCTGCATAAACGCGAAACCAAGCCGAATGGCCCCAGAATTGACCACAGAAACGACCCCATGCGAGCCCCTGACCTGCGCAAACTTGGCCCCTAGGACCGTTTCAGGGCTCAGCGACAGGCGAGCGCTATACCGTACCGGTGCCGCTTGAATAGGACAGAAGGGGACTCCCCCACCTATATCGGCATGAATCGGACATCGGGTCATGTGGTGAGACCGGGGTGAGGCTCATCGGGTCGCTTCCTCGGCTTGCGGTTGGCCTGTCGTCCGGCTGCTGCCTGCTGGCCTGTCCTCAGTGCGTGGTGGCCATGGCAGAGCAAGCGGAGGTTCGCCAAGTCGTGATCGCGAGGGTCGCCGATGTGGTCGACTTCGAGGCGGTCGTTTGATCCGCACACTCTGCCGTCTGCGATCCATCGGCATGACTGGTCGCGCCTACGTACGGCGTCGCGTCGTGCTGGCCAGTCAACAGGGAGAGGGTTGGTGCGCCGGCCTGGCGTGCTCTCGACTCTGTCACGCGGGTCGGCCTGTATACGCCTAGCCATGCTCGACCCTGAGGGGGCTGAACACGGCGTCGGTGTCGTTGACCTCGATGGTCAGGTGTACGTCTTCACCGAAGGTGTCGGCGAAGTCGGCGGCCAGGTCAGCGAGGAGGCGGGCCTCGTCTTCGGCGGTGTCTCTGTTCCACTGCTGCTTGTCGACGAGATAGGTCGCGACGAGGTCGACGTATCGGTGTAGGTCGAGGTCGGTTCGGTCGGTGATCGCGGCGAGGGTGGTTCCCTTCTCGCTGCCTACACCTGCCCATGAGCGTTCACATCCGCATGCCCCGTGATCTCCGGTGGAGCAGACGAAGGGCCGGAAGAGGAGTTCGCCGGGGATGGCGCGGTTGAATCCTCCGTCGCGTGGGTCTTCGGCGTCGGTGGCTGTGAGGACGCGCATCACTGGTTTCCTGTCTGCTGCTCGGCGAGCTGCTGGTCTCTGAGCTGTTCGAACTCGGCTCGCCATACGCCGTTCGCCGTGCCCCAGCAGTCTTGGGCCTTCCTCCATAGCTCACGTGCTCGGAGGGTGGGGTAGCGGACGCTGGACTCGACGAGTGGCATCCATTCGGCTTCGGTGTAGGTGAGCAGGCTGTTCGGGATCTTCATTGGTTCTCCTGTTGTGTGGCCCCGACCCGAGATGGCCAACCGAGTCGGGGCCGGCGGTGCCGCCGCTGCATAGGGAAGGAGGGACCCTGACGGCACCGGGCTTATCGGACGCGCTGCCACAGATCCCTGAGCGGGTCTGTCGACTCGTCAGGTTCGGCAGGCATGGCGCCGGGGGTGAGGGATTCCACGTCGTCCTGTGCCGGTTGGAGTTCCTCGGCGGACCAGGTGAACCGGTCGGCCACCATCTCGTTGTAGGCGTCGCGGATCGGGTCGTTGTTCATTCCGCGGTCGCCTCACTACGGAGCTTGGCCTTCATCGCTTCGGCGCGGAGTAGGCGTTCCTGTCGCTGCTCGTCGGTCTCGACGTACGGCTTAGGTGGGACGTTCAGTCGGACCTGTGGTTCAAGGTGCCGGGAGCTGCCGGCGGTGCTGCACGCGTCGCTGAGGGCGGCAGCGATGACGACGCCGGGGTTGGCCGTGATGGAGTGACGGCGGCCGTCGACCATCAGCGAGTCCGGAATGCCCATGCCTGCCTCGTGCCAGCCGATGCCCTCGATGTCTTCGCCGGCGGGAACCTTGAGCCGCATGAGGTCGGCGCGGGCGGTGCGTACGGCTTTGGCGAGGTTGAGGTGACGGCCGATGATGCGGACGGTCGCGGCGCGGATCGTCGCCAGGTCGGCCTGGTCGTCAACGGCTGCTTCAGCGTCGATGACCGTGGCCTTGACCGCGCGGACATGGTCGCGGTGGTCGTCTTTGGCTTTCTGGGCGGCGGCCTTCTGATCGGCGAGAACCTGCAGCTCTTCGATCTCGGCGAGGGTCTGCGCTTGGGCGTACTCCTCGGGGGAGACGGTTCCGCCGTCGAGAATCCGCTGCCGAAGTTCAGCGAGACTCGGTGTCTCCTTCGTCGTGCCCATCCATGTCCTCCACCTTGATCAGCCAGTCGCGCCCTGCTCGGCGAGCCGTGAGTTGGCCTGCTCGGCACATGCGCCGGATGTGGCGTACGGAGTAGCCGGTTCGGTTGGCCATCTCTGTACTGCTGATCTCTATTTTTTCAGGCGGTTCGAACATGTGTCCGCTAGCGGGCATGGGTGCGGGGTCGAGGAGGTCGCGGACGTAGGCGGTCAGCCAGGCCGGCACGGGACGACCGTCGAGGGCATCCTGTCGGGCGTGGGAGAGCAGCCAGGCCGCCAACCCGGCGGGCGGGGTGACGGCCTGGCCGTGCTGCTGGGCGGTCACAGCACCCACATGAGTTCGTCGACCTCCGCCTGTGTCCAGACGGAGCGAACTCCGCCGGTGTTGCAGGAGGGACGGCCTATGTCGTCATCGCTGTGATCTATGCGGACCACGTAGTCGGATCCTTCGTAGCCAGTGATCTCCCCGTCGATGGCGCCCAGGCCGACCCCGCATGCGAGGCAGAACGGTAGGGGAAGGATCACCCCGTCACCGATTGTGCGAGCGAGTTCGACCATCAGGACCCGTCCTTTTTGCGCTGGGCGTAGGCCGCGGTCCGGTGTGCGGGTGAGCAGTACTTCGCGTCGGCCCGCTTGGGCGTGAACGACTTCCTGCAGACCTCGCATCGCTTCTTCAGAGGCTTGGGCTTGGACGCCTCGACGGTCCTCGGACGCTTCGGCGGAGTCTCATCCCTAGTTGGCTCAACAATGGGAGGGGTCGCGGCCCATCGCGGCCCATCGTTTTCAGGCTGCGACAGTGCGTTAGTGGGCCGCGTGACGGCTTCTGCGTCGTCGCTGGTCACAGGCTTGGGCCGCGATGGGCCGCGACCTTCCGCATTGTGGTGCTTACTTTTCTTGTCCTCGCCTGCATCGCGGCCCACTCGAAGCGTCACCCCGACGAAGTGCGGGATGCGGACCTTGTCCACGTAGATCTTCGACCGCTTCAACCCGGCCACGACGGCGCGGAGATCACGGCCGAACTTCTGGACGTCACCGCTCTTGTGGTCACCTTCCTCGCACCACTCGCGCCAGGCGTCGAAAAGCTCCTTCACCGGAACGCTCTTGTCCGCGCCCACCTCGCACTCATCACGGACGAATGCCGTCGCCGGCGAAGCGATGTTCACCAGCTCGGCCGTTGCCTCGATAGAGGTCTTGGGCATGGTGAACCTGCCCTGTGCGGTGAGCCGGTCGAGGCCGTCGAGCGCCCACAAGAGGATCCCGGGCAGCTCCTCGCGAAGCTCGTCAGTCAGGTGCGGGTTCTCCTTGCCCAGGAACGACACCTGCAGATTCAGAATCAGGAACCGGTGGGCGATGGCCGCGGAGGCGTCACCGAACCTGGGCAGCTCGTTGGACAGGATCAAGAACCGAGTCGGGAGCTTGCCCGTCCAGGTCGGCAGGTACTTACGGTCGATCGTGACGGAGTCCTCACCGCTGATCGACAGCAGCCGCTCGGCGATCTGCGTAGTGGAGATCCCGTCGATACGAGCATCCGAGACGATCGCGATGGTCTTACCGATGAGCGGTTGCAAGCCGAAGTTCGTGCCGAGACTGGGCAGGGTGGGAGCGGCGACGTTGCCGTGCCCGATCAGGCCCGTGAGAGTCCGGGCAACCACGCCCTTGCCGCCGCGGGTCGGCCCGATCAGCATCGGAATCTTCTGCAGGTCACTCCTGCCGCTGACGAAGTAGCCGAATGCCTCCTGCAGTGCTTTGACCGCATCCACGTTGGCCTGCGCCTGCTCCTGGTCGGCAAGGTCGTCCGGCCAGAGCTGGCCGAGGAACTCGATCCACCGCTTGGGCTCGGGCGCGTCCGGGTCGTAGTCGAAGGGCACCGACACGCGAGAGAAGAACTTCGGGGTAGCCGGAAGCACCGTGCGCGTAGGAACGTGCAGGAGACCGTTCTGACAGGCCACGACCTCACTCGCCGGGTAGGGCGGGGTCGTGGTGTCGATCCAGGACGGGGACTCGACGAACTCGGGCAGATGGACGATGGCCGCGAGGGCATCGATCACGTCAGCGATCTTGCGCCGGTTCGGCTGCCAACGCCGAGTCTCCCGCGTCTCGCCGTCCCTGGTCTTGGCCACGTGAATGTACGTTGCGTCGGCCAAATGCCTGTAGAGATGGGCGCGGCGGGCGGCTTCCTCATCAAGGGTCCAACGCGAGCCATCCCACCGCAACCAGTCACCCCGCCAGTAGCGGAGCTTCAGGCAACCGTCTTCGGTCGTGAAGTCCTTGATCAGCTCCCGCGCGACGGCCATTGGTTCGGTCGGCGCCGGCATGAGCTTGGTCACGCGTTCCTCCTGGCAACGGTGCGCCGCGCGGAGGCGACAGTACGACGGGACGCGTCCTCAGGCAGACCGATGGACATCGCAACCCGAACAAGTTCATCAAAAGCGGCATCGCCGAGATCCTGCTCAGCAGCCCGGCAGCACGCCCAGTGAAGGGACCGGTTCCGGTTGCCCTCCTGCTGCCTCGACAGCCACGACGCCAGACCAGCCACGCCCGGGATGCTCTGTCCTTGACCTGAGGTGCGTCGAGCCGAGACCGGTGACCGCTTCGGACGCAGCACCTCGACCAACCACTCAGGCGCGGGCAGGATGGGCGTCGACGAGTCCACCGGCGTGTAGATCACGCCCGTCTCGTGGACGGAGCCGGGGCCGATGACGTACCCGCCCTTCCCGCGGATGTCGATCCCCAGCCCCTTGAGCGCGCCGGGCGAGTTGCCCAGTTGCTCGCCCTCGGGTTGCCAGTAGTAGAAGTGACGTCCCTTGGCCGTCGCCACGGTGAACGTCGGGTCGATGGTCTGGCCGACGCTGGCGGCGTACTCGGTGAAAGCGCCCTGTCGGTCTTCGTCCACGATCAGCAGGTTGTTCAGCCCGGCGGGCAGCAGGATGTTCCTCGGCCCGCGACCGAACTGGGCGCGAAGACCTGCCAGGTTGTTCGTCGCGACAAGCGGCCAGCGGCCAACGGGGTGTTTGCCTCGCTGGTCGTCACAGGGGCGATCGGGGTAGTGGGCGCCGACGCATTCGGGGTTGGCCGGATGATCGGCGGTGGCCATCTTGAAGTTGAACCGGTGTGCGAGCCACTGGACCGCCGTCCAAGTCGAGGTGTCATAGAGCATCCCCGTCATGCCGCTCTCCTGCCACGCTTGATCCTCGGCCTGTGCAGGGCGAGCTCGTAGCGGACACCGCAGCGGGCGCGGCGGCTGAGCAGGACGGGCGCGGGCCACTTCACCTGGTGCCGGTGCCAGCCACCGCAGGCGCATTCGTCGTCAAGCATGATCGGCGCGTACGTGAGACCGAGGTCGGGCGGGTACACGGTGGCGGACCTGACGATGGGAAGCTGCCCGGTCACGTGACGCGGGCTGCAGTTCCGGTTACTCTTGGCCTTGTCGTTGGCGGCCATCTGGTCGTTCGGGCGGGTTTCGGGGGTGATGACCCCGGACCCGCCCTTCTGCGTGTCAGGCGGCATTCGCATCCGCCTCTCCCCTCTGCAAGATCAGGGCGAGCCGCGCCCGCTTCTCCGGGCTGAGCGGCGGCATCTGGTCGACGTTGCGCTTCACCAGCGCATAGAGCGGGTCCGACTTGAAATCGGCGAAGTCGCTCATGCCGCTCGCCCGCCGGTCGCCTGCTCGGCCCGCAAGCGGCCCATGTACTGGACCAGCGCGTCAGCCGGGATGATTCGACAGCCCTGGACCTTCACGCTCTCGACTTCGCCCGAGTTGACCAGGTCCCACATGGTGCGCTCCCCGATCCCGAGCGAGTCGGCGCATTCCTTCACGCGGTAGCCGAGTCTTTCCATACTTCCCCTCCGATACGAACAAGTGCGCGTACTAGAGCGCACGATGCCAGTGGTACCAGAGATCAAGTGGTGCGCGCAACTCCGCGCACTATTACGCCCTATGGTGCGCGGCTATGCGAGCAAGTCGGGATCGGTCTATCGTCAGGACCATGAAGTTCCTTGGGTTCGACGCATTCAGCTCCTGGGTCAGCTATGCAACCGACACGCCGGGCCTGTACCTGATGGCCAGATTTGTGCCCGACGAGAGAGGGGAGCTCGTCGTGCGCGATCTCGTCTTGTCGGCGAAGGACGACAGGCGGATCACTGCGGCGGACTTGCGTGGAATCAAGGTCAGCGCGATCGAGGGGCAGGCGAACGCGCCCGCGTTCCTGAGCCAGCACCTGAGGGAGAAAGCGCAGCCCGAAGACGAGTACATCGCCAAGTTGCGGGTTGCTCTGGCCGAAGTTCCTGAGGAGAAGCGGGCGGCGAAGCGGCCGAAGATCGAGTTGACTCGGCCGGATGGCCAGGACCCGGAGGGGTTCTATCAGCAGGTCGCGGACGCGTACAGGCTCGCTATGGCTGAAACGACAAAGCCAGCCATGCGGCTGGCTGATGTCGCTGGGGTGCCGGTTGGTACGGCGCGGAGGTGGATTAACGAGGCTCGCAAGCGGGGCTTCCTCCCGAAGGGGAAGCCAGGGCGGGCGGGCTAGACCAAGTCAACGATCTTGACACCCTCGGGATTGAAGTAGCCCCAGACCTTCCCGTACTCGGGGGTCCAGCCGGGCGGCCGGCCTGTGGTCGAGGGCAGGACGATCACGCGGAACAGCTCGGCGACCACGGCTCGCTTCTGGTCGAGGTTCAGCCCGGCCCAAACCTCCCCCGGCTCGCCATTCCCGAACGGCCTGAGAGCCGTCACGCGGGCCTGAGCCTCGTCGGCCTGGTCGAGCTCGGCTCGGCGCTCGGCGGTCTTCTCATTCACTCTCAGAAGCGCAGACTTGGTCATCTGGCCGAGGGCGAACATCTCCGCAGCCTCCGTGTCCCGGAGTCGCAGCGCTTCCCGCTCTACCACCCGGGCGCGCATGGTGTCGTCTACCCGCCCGCCGTGTACGAGATCGACAACGTCGGGGCGAGAGAGACGCTCGATCACGTGCATGACCACGAAGCGCTCAAGATGATCCGCGTTGCGGACGACGTGCTTACCTTTGCCAGCGCGGCACTGGTAGGCGGGGACTGTGGAGCGCCCGCCCTTGGCGCTCATCCCTGCGGTACCCACGATCAGTCGGGACGTGATCCCCTCCTGCTCGCACGGCCCACACTCGGCGATTCCTGAGAGCAGCCAGCGGCGAGCAGAACCGGGCGTGGTTCGGCGGCCAGGATCGGCCAGCAGCGCCGTGACGGCCCGCCAGGTCGACTCGTCGAGAATGGCCGGCCACACTGCGGGGCCGACCTCTTCGCCCTGATGCTCCATGATTCCGGCGTTGCGTGGCCGGGAGAGGACCCGCCCGACGGATCGGGAACTCCACTGCTTGCCGGTCGAGGTGGGCACGGCTCGCTCATTCAAATCTCGGGCGATCGCGTTGAGGCTGGACCCGGACAGGAGCGCATCGGCCATCTGCTGGATCTCGGCAGCCTCAGCCGGTCGAACGGTGACACCGTCGTCCTCGTAGCCGAATGGGCGCCGTCCGCCCAACCATCGGCCTTCCATGACAGCCTCCGCTTTCATCGACTCGATTCGTTCGATCATGTGATCTACCTCGAACGTGGCGTCCACCACATCATTGCGGAATCGCTTGCGGCCAGTCGGCGTAGCCAGGTCATAGGAGCCGGATCGGGGCGTCTCCACGGGGTGATTTCCCGCCACGCACGCCTTCACGAACGTCTCGCACTCGGTCATGTCGCGGTGCAGCCGGTCCGCATGCCAGGCGATCACGCCCAGAGGGATCGGCCGGGCGTCATTGCGAAGCGTGTCCAGCATCGCCTGGTAGTCGTCGCGACGAGAGGGGGCAGCGCCGAACTTGACGAAGGCGGTCCGGTCGGTATCGACGAACTCGGCGACGATCCGCCCGCCGATCCGGTCGCAGTGGGTTTGGCAATCTCGGCGCTGCCGGGCGATGCCTGCTCGTCCTTTGGACTTGCGGAGGTAGACCAGGAACTCGCGCCCAGCAAAGGGGGAAGGATTGCTCATGGAACTAAGTATGCCATGGGTTGACATTCGCGACGTCGAACAGGCTGCCGCGCTTGGGCAGGCTGGCGGGAAACAGGCTGACCGTGATCCGGGCGTCGGGCCAGGCGTAGCGGCTGTTGACCAGGGCGGAACGGACCCGGTCCCGGGCCTCGCTCAGCGCGGTGTCGAGCATGCCGATGAGGTGAAGGCCCGCCACGCCACTGCCGACATCGGCCTCGACCTCGACGAGACGGCCGGTCACCCCGACCAGGGCGACGCAGCGCGTGCGTGCGACGGCCACTCACCCCACCCCCCGCGGAGAGCGAACGATCCACGACAGGCCGGGAGACGTCGACAGAGCGGGAGACGTCGAGACACCGGGGAACCTCGACACACCGGGAGACATCAGCACACCCCCCGCTCGTGGCGGATGGCGAAATCCCCGGCGAACCGCTCCAGGGCGACGACGTCGACACGGATCGCGTCGAATCGGTCCGGGCGCTCGGCGAGCCAGCTGGCCGCGAGCCTGCGCAGACGAGCGATCTTCGCGTTGGTGACCGCTTCGAAGGCGGTGCCGTGACTGCGCCCCGAACGGGTTTTCACCTCCACCGCGACGAGCGTGCGCCTCTCCCGGGCGACGATGTCGATCTCCCCGCCCGGGCACCGCCAGTTGCGATCCAGGATCTGCAGGTCGTGTGCCAGCAGATAATCGACGGCGATCTGCTCACCGTGCTTGCCGAGCTCATCTTTCGCGGCCATGGAACCACCTCCGGTTCCAGACCTTCGCTCAGCTCACCGCACCACCAAGAAGCCGAACGCGATTCTGTGGAAATCCGGCCGGGCACGGAGCGTGGCTGTGGACAACCTCTCGCGGCCGCTCAGCCGCATCACGAGGCCCCGGGGCGCTCGGCCCCACCCACTGGCCCCTCCGGCCCTCCAGCCTCTCGGGAACGCCTTCGAAGCCGCCCTGCGAAGCCGCCGGGACAAGGGCCCGGGAAAGCCGCTCAGGAGGAGAAGCCCTCCTTGGGCATCTCCAGATCGGGCTTGGCGAGCTCCTCGACGTTCACATCCTTGAAGGTCACCACGCGGACGTTCTTGACGAACCTCGCCGGGCGGTACATGTCCCAGACCCAGGCGTCCTGCATCTTCACGTCGAAGAACACGTCACCGTTCTCAGCGGTGCGCACGTCGAGGTCGACGGAATTGGTGAGATAGAAGCGCCGCTCGGTCTCCACGACATAGGTGAAAAGGCCGACAACGTCGCGGTACTCACGGTAAAGCTGCAGCTCCATCTCGGTTTCGTACTTTTCGAGATCCTCTGCGCTCATACCGGTCCTCCTGTTAAACGCCCACCCCGGCCCGCCCGATCAGACGGCGCCGGCCCCCACTTCATTCTCACCCATCACCTCGCCCGCTCCTGACCGCGCCACCGTCGAGAACGAGAAGCGGTGATCCGGACACGGACCGTAGGTTCTGAGAGCCCTGCGATGGTCGGCGGTGCCATACCCCTTGTGCACGGCGAATCCGTACCGGGGATGGCGTTCGTGCAGCGCCACCATCATCTCGTCCCGCGTCACCTTGGCCACGATCGAGGCCGCGGCGATGCAGGCCGCGACCTGATCTCCCTTCCACACGCCCAGCGACGGCGCGGGCAGGCCTGGAACGGGGAACCCATCGGTCAGAACGTAGCCGGGGTGGCAGGGTAACCGCGCCACAGCCCTGCGCATTCCTCCGATGTTGGATCTGTGCAGGCCCCGGGCGTCGATCTCACCCGGCGGGATCACCACCACGCTCACCGCCTCCGCGGTCACCGTGATCCGCTCGAACAGCGACTCACGCCGGGAGGCCGTCAGCAGCTTGGAGTCACCCAGACCGTCGATCGGGCCGTTCAGCACCACGGCGGCGACCACCAGCGGCCCGGCGCAGGCGCCCCGGCCCGCCTCGTCGACTCCCGCCACGGGACCGAGCCCGCGCCGGCTGAGAGCCCGCTCGTAGCCGTACAGTCCCGAATCCCGCCGGACCACGCTGGGTCTGGGGCGAAACGCAACCGTCATGGCACCACGGGTGACAGAGCGACCATGACCAGAGAGTACGCCCCCTCCGGTGCATTCGGTACCGCTATCTCACCTTCAGGAAGCTCTCCGGCCTCGAAAGGACCGTGGCCCTGGAGAACGGCCAGTAGATCGCGACGGCACGGCCGATGACGTCGCTCTCCGGGATCGACCCCTCTCCCAGCCTCTCCTCGTGGGCGCGCGAGTCGGCGGAGGCGGTGCGGTGATCACCCATGACCCACAGCCGCCCCTGGGGTACGACCTTCTCGAACGCCTCTCCCGAGGGGAAGTCGCCGGAGAAGAGGTAGGAGCTCTCTTCGAGCGGCACTCCGTTGACCGTGATCCGCTTCTTGGCGTCACAGCACTTCACCGTGTCACCGCCGACCGCGATCACCCGCTTGATGGTGTCCTCGTTGTTCCAGCCTCTGAAAACCACGATGTCACCGCGCTCGGAGTCTCCGTGCAGCTTGTTGACGACCACGCGGTCACCCACCAGAAGGGTGTTCTGCATCGACTCCGACGGGATCCAGAACGACTGGAAGACGAACGCCTGCAACAGCAGCGCCGCCACCACCCCGCACACCAGCAGGAACAGCGACTCGCGCAGGCCACCGCCCTTGCCGCGCTTGTCTTTCTTCTTCTCAGCCTCGGGTTCAACGGTCATGAGATGGGGCTACCGCCTTGAGAGCCAGCGACGACGCCACAGCACCAGCGGCACGGCGCCCGCGAAACCCGCGAGGAGCGGGGCGGCCCCTCCCAGGGCCGCGGCGGCCTTGAGGGCCGGCTGGCCGAAGGTGTCGGGAATGGGAAGGGTCGTGGCCCTGGAGAACGGCCACACGATCACGAAGGCCCGGCCGATCACCTTGTCGACCGGGATCGTCCCGCCACCGGGATCGCCCAGGTGGGAGCGGGAGTCGAGGGAGACCAGCCGGTGGTCGCCCATCACCCACAGGCGCCCCTCACCGACCTTGGCCTCGAAGAAGCTCTGGGAGGGCACGTCGCCGGGGTAGAGGTACTCCTCGTCGAGGGGAACCCCGTTGACCGTCACCCGGCCCTGGGCGTCGCAGCACTTCACGGTGTCGCCGGCGACGCCGATGACCCGCTTGATGTAGTCCTTCTCGCCGGGGACCACGCCGAAGGCGGTGCCGACCCAGCGGAAGAATCCCGCGACCGGGTTGGGTGGCTCCTCGAGGTCGATCTCGGGGTCCCAGGAGTCGACCCCGGAGAAGACCACCACGTCGCCGCGCTCGATGTCGCGGACGCGGTAGACGAGCTTGTTGACCAGGACCCGGTCGTTCGTGAGGAGGGTGTTCTCCATCGACTCCGACGGGATGTAGAAGGCCTGAATCACGAAGGTCTTGATTATGAGGGCGAGCACCAACGCCACGACGACCAGAACAGGCAGCTCCTTCCAGAAGGAGCCCTTCTTCTTGTCCTTGCCGTCCCCGGCGCTCTTCTGAGTGTCTTCGGCGACCACGTCCACCTCGTCCTCGACAGGTCGACGCGAGACTGCGCCGTACTCCCGGTCTTCGCTAGTCATCGCTGACGAGCCTAGATGATGGGCGGTACCGAGTGCTCGAGTGACGGGGTACCGCATAGCCATGCGTATTGCCATAGGAGGTCAAACCTCCTTACATGCGACTGGCCCGCTCCCCGGTGACGGGGGCACGGGCCAGGTCGGCGGACGCTGACGCGCCTAGCGGGCTTCGCGCTTCTCGCGGATGCGAGCGGCCTTGCCGCGCAGGTCACGCATGTAGTAGAGCTTGGCGCGGCGGACGTCGCCACGGGTCACGAGAGTGATCTTCTCGATGACCGGGCTGTGCACCGGGAAGGTCCGCTCGACACCGACGCTGTAGCTGACCTTGCGGACGGTGAAGGTCTCGCGGGAGCCGCCGCCCTGGCGACGCAGGACGAAACCCTTGAAGACCTGGACACGGGACCGGCTGCCCTCGATGACCCTGACGTGGACCTCAAGCGTGTCACCGGGCCGGAAGTCCGGGACATCGGTGCGGAGCGCGGACTTCTCGAGCTCGCTGATCAGCGTGTGCATGGCAGTGGTACCTCATTTACGAGCGCACACGGAGGTCCATCCGGCCGCGACGGGGCGGCGTCGCGATGGACACGCGTGCTGAAGTGGACTATGTCTCGGAGCTGGCCGACCGCGATGAGACCGGTCTGGGAACCGGATGGGCAGTCGGCGGCAACGCTTCAGTCTGCCATATTTTCCCGACCGACCGGAAATCAACCGGTCAGGACGGCCGGGCCCGCGGGATCCGCCGGCCCCGCCTCGGGGAGATCCAACTCCGCCAGGGTTCGCCTGTCGTGCTTGTCCAGGCTCTCCGGGTCGAGCGCGGCCAGCAGCTCGGGCCGGTTCCTCGCGGTACGGCGCAGCGCCTGGTCCCGCCGCCACCGGGCGACCTTCCCGTGGTGCCCGGAGAGCAGGATCTCCGGCACCTCGTGCCCCCGCCACTCGGGCGGCTTGGTGTAGACGGGGCCCTCGAGGAGGTTCTCCATCGCGCCCGGCGCGAAGGAGTCGTCCACGGCCGAGTTGACGTTGCCGAGCACGCCCGGCAGCAGCCGCCCGACGGCCTCGATCATCACCAGCACCGCCACCTCGCCCCCGGCGAGCACGTAGTCGCCGACGCTGACCTCGTCCACGCGCATGCGGGCGCCGTACTCGGCCATCACCCGGGAGTCGATGCCCTCGTAGCGGGCCGGGGTGAACAGCAGCCACGGCTCGGCGGCGTACTCCATCGCCAGCCTCTGGGTGAAGGGCACGCCGCTGGGGGTCGGCACGATCATCCTCGGCGGTCCGGCCGGGCCCGAGGCGAGGACCGCGTCGATGGCCTCCCCCCAGGGGCCCGGCTTCATGACCATGCCGGGACCGCCGCCGTAGGGGGTGTCGTCCACGGTGCGGTGCACGTCGTGGGCGTGGTCGCGGAGCTGGTGGAGGTGGACGTCGAGGATGCCGCGCTCGCGGGCCTTGCCGATGAGGGAGACGTCGAGGGGGGCGAAGTACTCGGGGAAGATGGAGATGACGTCGACGCGCATGTCAGACGATCTCGTCCGGGTCGAGCAGCCCGGCGGGGCCGTCCACGACGAGGACGCCCTTGACGAGGTCGACCACCGGGACCAGCGCCTTGACGAACGGCACGTAGACCTCGCCGCCCCCGGCGGCCCCGGCCTTGCCGCGCCGTACGACGAGCAGGTCCTGGCCGTGGTGGAGCACGTCGGACACCTCTCCCACCGCCTCCCCGTCGGGTTTGACCACGGTGAGACCGATGAGCTGGTGGTCGTAGAACTCGTCGGGGTCGTCGGAGGGCGGGATGTCGTCCGAGTCGATGACGAGCATGGTGCCGCGGAGATCCTCGGCCTGGTCACGGCCGGTCACGCCCTCGAACCTGACCAGCAGGATCCCGGAGTGCCAGCGGCGGGACTCGACGACCAGCGGGCCGGCCGACGCGGGGTCGGTGGCCAGGGCCGCGCCCGGGGCGAAGCGCCGGTCCGGCTCGTCGGTACGCACCTCCACGGACACGTCCCCGCGGAGCCCGTGCGGGCGGCCGATCCGGCCTACGACGAGCTGCACGCCCGCCTCCTCACGTAGTGGTGTCTAGGGAAAGTCTGGGAAAAGCAGACGGGCCACCCACGCTGGGCGGGTGGCCCGTTCGCTCGATGGACGCGTCTCGCCGGCTAGCGGGCCTCGTTCAGGTCGAGAAGATCGACCCGGATGTACTTGCCGTCGCCGAGGGCGTTCACGACCGTGCGAAGCGCCTTGGCCGTACGGCCGCCGCGGCCGATGACCTTACCGAGGTCCTCGGGGTGGACCCGGACCTCAAGCACACGCCCGCTGCGGATGCGGCGGGCGTGAACCTGGACGTCGTCAGGATGCTCGACGATGCCCTTCACCAGGTGCTCGAGGGCCTCCTCGAGCACCTCAGGCCTCGCCTTCCGGCTTCTCCTCGGCGGCCGCGGTGGGCTCAGCCGGGGTCTCGGCGGCGGCCTCTTCAGCCTTGGGGGCCTCTTCGGCCTTGGCCTCTTCAGCCTTGGGAGCCGCCTTGCGGGTCGACTTCTTCGGCGTGGTGGCGGCCTCCAGGGAGAGCGCCTCCTTGGCCGCGGCCTCGTAGACGGCGTGGCGGTCGGCCTTGGGCTCGGCGACCAGGAGCGGAGCCGGAGCCGGCTCGCCCTTGAACTTCTGCCAGTCGCCGGTGAGCTTGAGGAGCTTGAGCACGGGCTCGGTCGGCTGCGCGCCGACACCCAGCCAGTAGGCCGCCCTGTCGGAGTCGACCTCGATGCGCGAGGGGTTCTCCTTCGGGTGGTACAGGCCGATCTCCTCGATCGCCCGGCCGTCACGCTTGGTGCGGCTGTCGGCGATGACGATGCGGTACTGCGGGTTGCGGATCATGCCGAGCCGCTTGAGCTTGATCTTGACTGCCACTGGTGTGGTCTCTCCTGCATTAGGGCGTGGGTGAGCGGCGTCTCATCGAGTGGGGCACGAGGAGAGGACCGTTCGAGGGACAGGCATGGCACGCGGGAGTGAGAGGGCAACCACGTGTCACGATGTTCCAACATGTCATTGTGCCAGACGTGCGGGGGTGCCCGGCCAACCCGAGGCCATCCGGTACGGCGGCCGGAAGGCAAATCTCGGTAATCCCCGTGTGTCCGGACCCCGTGGCGGGCCGGCCTGGTGCGCTAAATGGCCGCCGTGGCAACCACCCTCAGATCTCTGCTGCTGACCGCGACCGGATCCGTCACCGTGCTGGGCGCGGTCCTGGCCATCAGGGCGACGACCCCGGCGGGCCAGGCCGACGTGTCCCCGGCGCCCATCTCGTCCCCCGCCGGAACCCTTGACGGGACCCTCGACGGAGCCCTCGGCCGCCCCGGGGCGACCACCGGGACCACCGGGACCACGGGAGCCTTCGGTGTCCTCGGAACCGGTCGCGTGACCGACCTCATGACCGGCGGGGACCGCGTCCCCGGGAATTCTCAGGCCCCGTGGGGAGCACCCGGACGGCCCGGAGCCCCCGAACCGCCCGGGGCCCCCGCGCGGTGGGGAGATCCCGCCGTGCCGGAGGCCGTGCCCGGGGTCGTGCCCGGGGTCGTGCCGGAGGCCGTGTCCGAGGCACCGCTTCCGCGGGGAACCGTGGTCCTGCCGGGAACACCGGTCTCACCGGTGGTCCCGCTTCCGCCGTACTAGGACCGGCCGGGCGGCCGGACGCGAGAGCCGCGGCTTTCGTGGCGGCCGCCCGGTCAACCGTGATCCAGACCCCTGCGGGCGGCGGGACACGGCCGGACGCCGCGTCGATCGGATCGCGTCGATCGGATCGAGGAGCAGCGCGGGCACTACTTGGGGCGTACCCCGAGGAGTTCGAGCACGGCGACGAGGATGAAACCCCCGACGATGATCACCCAGATCCACCTGGCTCGCGAGTGGAAGCCGTCATCGCTCATTTCTGTCCCGGGAGCTTGAACTTCGAGGGGTCGAAGCCCGGCGGCAGCTCCAGGCCCGGCGGCAGCTGCTGCCGGGAGCCCAGCTTGCCGAGGAGGCCGCTCCCCGCGGGGGTCGCGGGCTCGTCGGTCTTGTCGGGGACGGCCTTGCCGAGCGCCGCCTTGCGCGGGTCACCGCTGACCCTGCGCCCCTTGGCCGCCTTCTTCTGCGCGGCCTTGCCGCCCTTGCGACCGCCCGGCATGCCGGGGATGCCCATGCCGCCGGCCATCCGCTTCATCATCTTCTGGGCGTCGAAGAAACGGGTGACCAGCCCGCTCACCTCGGTCACCGTCACGCCGGAACCCCTGGCGATACGGGCCCGGCGGGAACCGTCGATCATCTTCGGGTTGTGGCGCTCGGCGGGGGTCATCGAGCGGATGATGGCGGCGATGCGGTCGAGATCGCGGTCGTCGACCTGGTTGAGCTGCTCGCGCATCTGCCCCATGCCGGGCATCATCCCGAGCAGGTTCTTGATGGGGCCCATCTTCTGGACCATCATCATCTGCTCGAGGAAGTCCTCGAGGGTGAAGCCCTCGCCCGAGGTGAGCTTGCTCGCCATCTTGGCGGCCTCGGCCTCGTCGAAGGTCTTCTGGGCCTGCTCGATCAGGGTGAGGATGTCACCCATGTCGAGGATGCGGGACGCCATCCGGTCGGGGTGGAAGGCGTCGAAGTCCTCGAGCTTCTCACCGGTGGAGGCGAACATGATCGGCCTGCCGGTGATGTGGCGGACCGACAGGGCGGCGCCACCGCGGGCGTCGCCGTCGAGCTTGGTCAGCACGACGCCGTCGAAACCCACGCCCTCCATGAAGGCCTGGGCCGTGGAGACGGCGTCCTGGCCGATCATGGCGTCGACGACGAACAGGACCTCGTCGGGCGAGACCGCGTCGCGGATGTCGGCCGCCTGCCTCATCAGCTCCTGGTCGATGCCGAGGCGGCCCGCGGTGTCGATGATGACGATGTCGTGCTGCTGCCGCTTGGCGTGGTCGATCGACTGGCGGGCCACGGCGACCGGGTCGCCGACGCCGTTGCCCGGCTCGGGCGCGTAGACCGCGACGCCCGCGCGCTCGGCCACGACCGAGAGCTGCTGGACGGCGTTGGGTCGCTGCAGGTCGGCGGCGACCAGCAGCGGCGTGTGGTTCTGCTCGCGCAGCCAGCGGGCCAGCTTGCCGGCCAGGGTCGTCTTGCCCGCGCCCTGCAGACCCGCGAGCATGATGACGGTCGGCGGGTTCTTCGCGTAGCGAAGCCGCCGGGTCTCCCCGCCGAGGATCTCGATGAGCTCGTCATTGACGATCTTCACGACCTGCTGGGCCGGGTTCAGCGCCTGGGAGACCTCGACGCCGCGGGCGCGTTCCTTGACCTGGGCGACGAACGCCTTGACCACGGGCAGCGCGACGTCGGCCTCGAGCAGCGCGATGCGGATCTCGCGGCAGGTCGCGTCGATGTCGGCTTCGGACAGCCGACCCTTGGATCGAAGGGAGGAGAAGACCGATGTCAGCCGGTCGGAAAGCGTCTCGAACACGTGATTGGCCAGCCTCTGCGCTACAGGTCTGCGACTCGACCTCCCAGCCTATCCGCTGGGAGGTGCGACTGACGCCCTCCAGCGGTCAGCGACCCCAGCCGGGGACGGCCATCCGCATGGTGAGGGCGTGCTCCACGAGCGTGATGAGTGTGGCCTTCACCGCGTCGCGCGAGCGGGCGTCGGTCCGGGAGATGGGGATGTGCGGCGCCAGTGTCAGCGCCTCGCGCACCTCCTCCTCACCGTGGAGATAGGTGCCGTCCCAGCCGTTGACCGCGACGACGAAGGGGAGCTTGGCCTCCTCGAAGTAGTCGATCGCCGGGAAGCTGTCGGCCAGCCGCCGGGTGTCGACGAGCACGATCGCGCCGATCGCGCCGCGGACCAGGTCGTCCCACATGAACCAGAACCGGTGCTGACCCGGCGTACCGAACAGGTACAGGATCAGGTCACGGTCCAGCGAGACCCGGCCGAAGTCCATCGCGACCGTGGTCGTGGTCTTGTTCGGTGTGAGGCCGAGATCGTCGATCCCGGCGCTGGCGTCGGTCATCACCGCCTCCGTGGTCAGCGGCAGAATCTCCGACACCGCCCCCACGAAGGTGGTCTTGCCAACACCGAATCCCCCGGCGACGACGATTTTCGTCGATGTCAGGCCGCCGCCGCGGCTAGAGCCTGCGAAGTCCACTGAGCACCCTTTCCAGCAGGTTGAGATCCGGCTTGCCCGCGTCCAGCTGCGGCTGGTGGATCTGCACCAGGGCCTCGGCGGCCATGTCGGCCACCAGGATCCTGGTCACGCCGAGCGGGATGCGGAGCATCGCGGAGATCTCAGCGACCGAACGCACTTGCCGGCACAGGGCGCTGATCGCCTGATACTCCGGGGTGCGGGTGGATAAATCATGATGTATGGAGGTCGCCGAGGAGACCAGGGCCTCCAGGGCGAGTTGGGTCCGGGGGGCGGTGCGCCCCCCGGTCACGGCATACGGACGGACGAGGGAGCTCTGCTCCGACGGCGCCGGGTGCATGAGATGGGAAGGACCGCCCTGATGCCGGTGGGGGTCGTCCATTGATTGATAGGGATACCCGCCGTGCGGGTCGCCCTCACCGGTCCAGCCGCGGCCTGCCACGACAGCCTCCTAGCGTCATCGCCGTCACCGTGAGTGGGAAGACTGCAGTTCGGCGCGGACTGCCGGGGTCAGCACCTGACCTGCCCGCTCGACGAGCATCGTCATCTGGTAGGCCACCAGCCCCATGTCACAGTCGGCGGCGGCCAGCACCGCCAGACAGGAACCGTCACTGATGGACATGATGAGGAGCAGCCCTCGCTGCATCTCCACCACGGTCTGGGTGACCGCACCGCCCTCGAAAACCCGCGAGGCACCCTGGGTCAGGCTGATCAGGCCGGCCGCGACCGCGGCCAGCTGGTCCGCCCTGTCCCTGGGAAATCCGTCCGAGTACGCCAACGGCAGACCGTCGGCTGACACGACGACCGTGTGCGCCACACCTGGGACGTTGTTCACAAAGTCGGTGATCAGCCAATTGACCCCCCGGGCGGCCTGGCTCATTTCGCGCACGTGTCATCCTCCTTGGCGACCATGATGAGCTCGCTCACCGGTCCTCCTTGTTTCCTTCAACATCCCGGCCGAAGTCGGGATACGGCCGCCCGTCTCCGGCGCCGCCCCTGGCGGCCGCGCGACCCTGCCGTACTCCCTGCTGGAAGCTCGCCAGCCTGCTGCGCACCGCCTCGGGGGAGACCGTCGGCCGGTGCACGGGAGTTTGGGGGGCCGCGCTCAGGTCGGGCGCGGCCGTACCGGGTACCAGGTTCGCCTTGGGCACCCGCTTGGGCAGCCCCGAACCGGTGACCCCGCCGAGCGAGGGCTCGCTGGCGGCCTTGGCGGCCTGCCAGCCCACGTCGGCGGGCGACGACCAGCCGCCCGGTGCGGGGGTGGCCGGTTGCGAGAGCTGGACGGTCTCCTGAACGGCCTGGGCCTGGGCCCGGGGGGCCTCTTCGACCCGCTCCTGGACGGCCGGGGCCGGCTCGACCTTCTTGAACCAGTCGGACTCGACGGCCGCGAAGATCGGCAGGAACTCCTCCTTCGCCTCTTCCATGGGCGAGGCGTCGGGGATCACCGGCAGCGGGCCGGTGTTGTCCGCCGGGTCGAGGACGCGCCGCCCGAACGGCCCGGAGTCGCCGGTGGACGGCCAGCCTCCGGAGTCGCCGCGCGAGGAGGTGGACCAGACGTCGGAGCCGGTGTCCCTGCTCTGCTGACCGCCGGGCCAGACGGGGGCGTCGCTGCGCGGGGCCGTGTTCGGGCCCGTGGACCACGTCCCCGCGTCGCCGCGGGGCCCGCCCTGTCCCTGCCGCCACCCCGAGGGGTCGGGCTGGGAGGCGTTCGGCCAGCCGTGGCCGGGGTCGGTGCCGGGCTGCGGTACCTGTCCCGGCCAGGGGGTGTCGACGGGTGCCTGCCCGAACTGGCCGCCTCCGAAGGGAGACTGCGAGGCCTCGAAGGAGTTGAACTGCTGCCCCATGTCGAAGGAGGCGAACGAGTTCTGGTGGGCGGCCTCGAACGAGGCGAAGGACGGCATCGGGGGGGCGGTGGGGCTGGCCAGCACGGGCGGGCGGTCCATGGAGGCCATGGACCCGGCCCAGTCGCCGCTCTGCATGCTGGGGGAGGTCCCGCCCGGGCGGTTGGTGACGGCGAGCAGGTTCTCCGGGAGCAGGACCATCGCGGTCAGGCCGCCGCTGTCCTGCTGCCTGAGCTGGACGCGGATGCCGTGCCGCAGGGCGAGGCGGCCGACCACGAACAGGCCCATCCGGCGGGAGACGGAGACGTCCACCACCGGCGGGTTGGCCAGCCGCCAGTTGGCCTGGGAGAGCTCCTCGGCGGTCATGCCGATGCCGATGTCGGTCACCGAGACCATCACTCCGCCGCCGTCGATGCGGTTGCTGGAGACGATGACCTTGGTCTCGCGGGGGGAGAAGGAGATCGCGTTCTCCACGAGCTCCGCGACCAGGTGGACGACGTCGTTGACGGAGGTGCCCACCACGGACACGCCCGCGGACAGCTGCAGGTCGACCCGTTCGTAGTTCTCGACCTCCGACAGCGAGGCGCGGACCACGTCGATGAGCGGGACCGGCTGGCTCCACCGGCGGGCGGGCTCCTGGCCCGCGAGGACCAGGAGGTTCTCGGAGTTGCGGCGCATGCGGGTGGCGAGGTGGTCGAGCCGGAAGAGGCTGCCGAGCCGGCCCTCGTCCTGCTCGCCCTGCTCCAGGCTCTCGATGAGGGAGAGCTGGCGTTCGACCAGGGTCTGGCTGCGCCGGGAGAGGTTGACGAACATCGAGTTGACGTTGCTCCGCAGCGTGGCCTCCTGGCCCGCCAGCCGCACGGCCTCACGGTGGACCTCGTCGAAGGCCCGGGCCACCTCACCGATCTCGTCGTCGGAGGCGACACCGATCGGGGTGATGTCGGCGGCCGAGGCCTCGCCGCTCTCGCGCATCGTCTGGACGGTCTCGGGGAGACGCTGGCCGGCGATGGACAGCGCCTCGGTACGGAGCTTGCGCAGCGGCCTGACCAGCGACCTCGCCATGACGGCGGTGACGATCAGGACGAGGAGCAGCAGCAGTCCGCTCAGGCCGGCGGCGATCAGCGCGCCGCGCTGCTCGGACGCCTGCAGGTCCGAGCTCTGCGTGATGAGGGTCCTGGCGACCTGTTCCTCCACCACGCGCATGCGCTCGATGATGTGGGTGGAGGAGTCGAACCAGGAGGGCAGGTCGTTGAGCCCGCTCTTGGAGACGTCGACGTTCACCAGCGGCCGGCCGTTGAGGGCCAGGAAGATGGCGCGGGCGCGCGTCGCCGCCGCGCGGTCCTTCTTCTGGCTGCTGACCGTGTCGTCGTAGAGCTGGCGCTGCTGGATCGACGCCTCGGAGCGGAAGGTCGCGAGCTCGCTGTCGAACTGCGCCCGGGCGGCCAGCATGGCGTTGAGGCCCTCGGCGCTGAACTCCCTGACGACGAGGGCGGCGGTGAGGTTCGCCCGCTCCCGGGACGCCTGCTCCTTGGCCCTGGTCAGCGCGGCGAACGCGGCCGCGCTGCCGGTGAGGTCCTGGTCGGAGACACCCTGGATGATCTCGTCGTGCAGGGCCAGCAGGTCCGCGATGGTACGGGAGTACATGGCGATCGTGGGCTGGGCCGGCACCTGGGTGGCCGTGCCCGCGGCCAGTTCGCGCAAGCTCTTGAGCTCGTCGATGCGGCGGCGGATCTGGGTGAGCTCGGTCTGGCCCCGGGCGCCGAGGGACTCCAGGAGGCCGCTGTCGGCCATGGCCCTGTTGACGAGGGGGCTCACCTCCCCGGCGACCCGGTCGACGGACTCGTACTGCTTGCGTACGCTCGCCCTGCTGCTGGCCTGCCTGCCTCCCGCCACGTGCCGGGCCGACAGGTCACGTTCGAGCTGCAGCTCGTCGACCAGGTCGCTGAGGCCGGCGGTGAGTTCGGCGGTGGCGCGCACGCGTTCGTACTCGGCGGCGCTGCTGATCGAGGTGGTGACCCGCAGGCCGCCCAGCACGATCGCGGCGACGGTGGGGATGACGATGAGCGCGACCAGCCGCGATCTCACTCGCCAGTTCTTGAGCGCGAGCCTGCTGCCGTTCTTCTCGGACTTCTCGGAGTCACGACCGTCGAGGTCCTGACCCGCGCCGCTCCGCGGCTGCCCCCCCTGGTTGTCGAATCCCAGGGCAGGTGCCAGCCCGGATTCGCGTTCGCTGGGGATTGACGCTGTCCTCACTGGCCTCCGCTGCCTCTCCTCGGATCGTCTGCTTGGAGGGGATCGCGTCACGCAATGATGTGCGAGTGACGCCGACGCATCCATGGGGTAGGGGTTATTGGAGCACAGCCGGATGAGTTCGGCCAACAGCACATAACTCGCATTCTTCACTTAACAGGCACACAGCATCCGCAACCGGGCGATGACTCTCCGTCCTGTAACCGCAAACTTCCACAAAGTTGCGAAACAGATTTATTGACTTCTTTCACGGCGCCCGCTAGATCCGCCCATCGGCGATTGATACGAGTGTGGCAACCGGGAGCCCTGTGACCCTTTTGTGGCTTAGGGGCGGAAGGGGCAATATTTGTAATTTGACTGATCTACTCCGCTACTCTGATCGGCGGTCGGCATACCCCCCTTGACCAACATGCCTCCCGGGACCCCCTCCATGTCGCCCGAGTCACCGCGAGTTCCGGCAGGGGCGGTCAAACGCAGCTAAGGAGACCCATGAGGTTCAAACTTGCGAGCCGGGCCGTCATCGCGGGAGTGGCCGCCGCCCTCGCGCTGAGCGCCTGCGGAAGCTCTGAGACCCCCGCCGGCCCCACCACCGCCGCGAACGCGGGTGGCCTGGAGAAGGCCACCATCAAGATGGGGGCCCTGCCGATCCCCGACTCCGCGGCGCTCTACATCGCCAAGAAGCGGGGCTTCTTCAAGGAGGAAGGGCTCACCGTCGAGATCGAGCCGGTGCCCGGCGGCGCCCAGGCCCAGCTGGGTCTCATGGGCGGCACCTTCGACGCCACGCAGACGAACTACGTCTCGACCTTCCTGGCGGTCTCCAAGGGCCAGAAGATGAAGATCATCTCTGACCTCTACCAGGCCGCCCCGAACTCGTTCAACCTCATGGTGCCGAAGGACTCCGGGATCAAGACGCCCGCGGACCTCAAGGGCAAGAAGATCGCGGTCAACAGCAAGCAGAACATCGGCACCCTGGCGGTGACGACGGTGCTCAAGACGCACGGTCTCACCGAGAAGGACGTGGAGTTCGTCGAGTTCTCCTTCCCCGAGATGGGTGCCCAGCTGGCCAACAAGACCGTCGACGCCGCCTGGATGACGGAGCCGGCCCTGACCGCGGCGCAGAAGAAGATCGGCGCCCAGAAGCTCGCCGACACGATGGTCGACTCCACCGCCGACTTCCCCATCGCGGGCGTGGCCGTCACCGAGAAGTTCGCCACCGAGAACCCCAAGACGGTCGCCGCCTTCCAGCGCGCGATCGCCAAGGCGCAGCAGATCGCCGCAACCGACCGCAAGGCCGTCGAGGAGATCCTGCCGGACTACACCCAGATCGACGCGGCGACCGCGGCCGTCATCACGCTCGGCTCCTTCCCCACCAGCCTTGACGAGACCCGCCTGCAGCGGGTCGCCGACCTCATGCTGGAGCAGGGTTACCTCACGAGCCCGATCGAGGCCAAGACCATCCTCCCCGGAAACCTCGGGTGACAAGACGCAACCCGCTCGACAGCAGACTGCTCTGCGGCGCCCTCGGCGTCGCGGGGCTGTTCTGCGTCCTGGAGGCCGCGGGCCGGACCGGGCTGATCGACCCGCTCGCGTTCCCGCTGATCTCCACGGTGCTCGGCCGGGCGGCCGCTCTCGTGGTGGACGGGGAGTTCCTCTCCGACGTCGTCTCGACCCTCGGCGCGTGGGCGACCGGGCTGCTGATCACAGTCGTGATCGCGGTGCCCCTGGGGTTCCTGCTCGGCACCCTGCCCCGCGTGGAGAGCGCGCTGCGGCCGATCGTGGAGTTCCTGCGCCCGATCCCGTCGATCGCGCTGATCCCGCTGGCCCTCGTCGTGTTCTCCGACAGGTTCGACATGAAGGTCACCCTGGTCGTCTACGCGGCGACCTGGCCCATCCTGATCAACACGATGTACGGCCTCAAGGACGTCGACCCCCTGGCCAAGGAGACGCTCCGCAGCTTCGGGTTCGGCAGGCCGGCCGTGCTGTGGCGGGTCTCCCTGCCGAGCACCGCACCCTTCATCGCCACCGGCGTCCGGCTGGCGTCGGCGATCGCGCTCATCGTGGCGATCAGCGCGGAGCTGCTCGGCGGCGGCGCCGACGGCATCGGCAGCTACGTCCTGGAGAGCGCGGGCGGCGTGGACGCGACAGAGTACGTCATCGCCGCCGCCATGTGGGCCGGCGTCATCGGCCTGGTCACCAACGGCCTGTTCGTGTCCGCGGAGCGGCGGCTCTTCCGCTGGCACACCGCCCGTACGGAGGTGGTGTGATGAGCGGCGCGATGCGCGTCGTCGGCCGGGTGTGGCCGGTCGCGGCCGTCGTGGCGCTGTGGGAGCTGCTCACCCGCCACCTGGAGGCGCTGGGCTTCCCGCCTCCGTCGGAGATCGCGGCCAGCGCGTACACGCTGTGGCTGACCGGCCCCGCGGAGCGGCTCTGGCTCACCGACGCGGCGCTGGAGAACATCCCCGCGAGCGTCGGACGGCTGCTGGCCGGGTGGGTGCTGGCCGGGGTCGTCGGGATCGCGCTCGGGGTCGCCCTGGGCCGCTCCCCGCTGCTCTTCCGCCTCGTCGACCCCCTGGTGCAGTTCGCCCGCGCCATTCCCCCGCCCATGCTGCTGGCACTGTTCCTGGCACTGTTCGCCATCGGCCCGCGGATGCAGATCAACTTCATCGCGTTCGGCATCGTCTGGCCGGTCCTGATCAACGCGTGCGACGGCGCCAGGCACGTCGACCGCCAGCACCTGGACACCGCGAGCGTCTTCGGGCTGACGGGCCGCGAGCGGCTGTTCCGGATCATCCTGCCCTCGGCCATGCCGAAGATCTTCGCGGGGCTCCGGGTCAGCCTGTCGCTGGCACTGATCCTCATGGTGCTCTCCGAGCTGATCGGCAGCACCGACGGGATCGGCTACCAGCTCCTGGACGCCCAGAGGTCGTACGACTTCCCCGGCGTGTGGGCGACCATCGTGGTGCTCGGCGTCCTGGGATACGCGTTCAACTCGGCGTTCCTGGCGGCCGAGCGACGTGTCCTGTCCTGGCACCGATCCGCCAAGCAGACGACCTGAGGACCTGCTGTGCTCGAAATCACGAACCTGTCCCATACCTACGGCAGCGGGCCGACCGCGCACAACGCGCTGGGCGGCATCGACCTGAAGGTCGCCCAGGGCGAGCTGGTGTGCGTCGTCGGCCCCTCCGGGTGCGGCAAGTCCACCCTGCTGCGCTCCATCGCGGGGCTGATCCGGCCCAGTGGCGGCCAGGTCACGCTCAACGGCACCCGCGTCGAGCAGACACCCGACAACCTGGCCGTGGTGTTCCAGGACTACAGCCGTTCCCTGTTCCCCTGGATGTCGGTGGCCGACAACGTCTCGCTCCCGCTGCGCCGCAGGGGTCTGGACAAGCAGCGGCGCAGGGAGTCCGCGCTGGAGGCGCTGGAGGAGGTCGGGCTGCAGGGCGCCGCGGCCAAGTACCCGTGGCAGCTGTCCGGCGGCATGCAGCAGCGGGTGTCCATCGCCCGCGCGCTGGCCTACCGGCCGGCGCTGCTGCTGATGGACGAGCCGTTCGGCTCCGTCGACGCCCAGACCCGCGAGGACCTGGAGGACCTGACCCTGCGGGTCCGCGGCCTGCACAACATGACCATCGTGCTGATCACCCACGACATCGACGAGAGCGTCTACGTCGGTGACCGCGTCGTGGTCCTGTCCAAGGCCCCCGCCGGGATCGTGGGCGACCTGCGCGTGGACCTGCCGGGACCGCGCGACCAGATCACCACCCGCGAGCACCCCGACTTCGTGCACCTGCGCGCCGAGGTCGGCCGCCTGGTGCGCGGCATCCCCAGCCCGTCCACCCCGGCCCACTGAGCCCGGGCCCACTGAGCCCAGGCCCGCTGAGCCCGGCCCGGCACCGGCCCCCGCCCCGGCTCACGGTCACGGACCGCGGCGGGACCGCCTGCGAACCACTGACGGGCCCGGCTCACGGTGCCGTGAAGAACACCCGCCGGAGCCGGCGCGCCCCCCGCCCGGGCGCACCGGCGCTCCGGCGTGGACGCCCGACCCGGGCGTGCCGGTCCCCCTCACGGATCCGCACGCCACACAGAGAGGATCTCCATGAGCAACCCACAGGCACCGGTCTGGGACGCGATCGGCGGCGTCTCCCGCTTCGCCGCCCTCGCGACGATGGCCGAGCTCGGCTGCGCCGACCACCTGCGCGACGGGCCCCTGGACGTCGACGAGCTCGCGCGGCGCTGCGGCGCCGACGCGCGCGCGCTCGGCAGGGTGCTGCGCGAACTCGCCTCCATGGGCATCGTCGCGACGGTACGGCCCGGCGTGTACGAACTGACCGAGGCCGGAGCCACCCTGCGCGACGACGTGCCGGGCTCGCTGCGCCCGGCGGTACGGATGATCTCCGAGGAGGGCTTCTGGTACGGCATGGGCAAGGTCCCGCAGACCGCCCGCACCGGCAGGTCGGGGTTCGCCGAGCGGTACGGCCCGCTGTACGGCTACCTCAAGGCCAACCCCCAGGCAGGGGCTTTGTTCAACGACTACATGGTGGTCCGGGCCAAGCCTTTCGCGGAGGCGGTGGCCGAGCGCTACGACTTCTCCGGCGTGCGCACGCTGGTGGACGTGGCCGGCGGCAAGGGCCACATCCTGGCCTCCGTTTTGAACAGGTATTCAAATGTCGCGGGCATTCTTTTCGACCAGGAACAGGTGGTCGACGACGCCAGGCGATTCTTCACCGAGGCCGCTCTTGAAGACCGGTGCAAATTCGTCTCCGGCGATTTCTTCGCCTCGGTGCCCGAGGGCGGAGACACCTATCTGTTGAGCAGCGTCATCCACAACTGGTCCGACGAGGACTCGGTGCAGATTCTGCGCAATGTCCGTAAGGCCATTTCCGACGACGGCCGGGTGCTGCTGGTGGAGGCCGTGGTGCCCGACGACGACCGGCCGCACATCAGCAAGGACATCGACATGCGCATGCTCGCCCTGTTCGGGGACGGCATGGAGCGCAGCGCCTCCCAGTACGCCGCGCTGCTGGAGGCCTCCGACTTCCGGCTCGGCCGGCAGGTGGAGCTGCCCCAGGGCGCCTCCATCGTGGAGGCCCTGCCTGTGTGACGGGGCTGCGTGGTGACAGGGCTGCATGGTGACAGGTTCGGCGGTCACCGGCCCGGGCCACCCGTCACCAGAGTCTCCTACGTACCTGCATAACGAGCGTTCCACGAGGAACGGGCGTTGAGGGCGCTCACGTCCACGTCGGTGATCCTCTGCTGGGCGGCGGCCATCTCCGCCAGTTCCTTCGGCGTGAGCACGTCCGCGATGTCGTCGAACCCGCCGGGCGCCCGCTCGGCGACCAGCGCGATGGTCCTCTCCATGGGCAGCTCGCGATGGGCGAGCACGAGCCCCGTGGTGGCGGTCCTGCGCTCCTTCTCGTACGCGGCCAGTCCCGCGGCCGGATCGGCCGCGCCGGCCAGCTCCCTGGCCAGGACCCGGGCGTCCAGCACGGCCTGCGAGCCGCCGTTGGCGCCCACCGGGTACATCGGGTGCGCGGCGTCTCCCAGCAGGGTGACCCGGCCCGCTCCCCACCGGGGGAGCGGGTCCTTGTCCACCATGGGGTACTCCAGGATCCGTTCCGAACCGGAGATGAGCGCGGGCACGTCCAGGTAGGGCAGTCTCCAGCCGTCGAAATGCGGGAGCACGTCCTCCAGGCGGCCGGGTCTGGACCAGTCGGCGGCCGGGACGGGGCCGGGTTCGGCGGTCATCACCTCGGCCACCCAGTTGATCAGCACTCTCCCCCGGGCCCGGGCCCGCGAGATGGGGTAGACCACGAACTTCGCCGACAGGTTGGAACCCGCGACGATCATCGTGGTGCCGTCGAGAAAAGGATCCCCCTCGGCCGTCCCCCGCCACATCCGGATCCCGTTCCACAGCAGCGGCCCGTCGCCGGGATGCAGCCGGGCACGCACGGCCGAGTGGATGCCGTCCGCGCCCACGAGGACGTCGGCCGTCTCCTTCAGGTGCCCACCGGTCCGCACGTCGCGCAGCGAAACCGTGACGCCGGTGGTCCCGGCGGGCCCGGCGGGCCCGGTCTCGTACCGCTCGAAGTCCTCCAGCCGCAGCCCGGTCCTGACGGCACCGGCGCCGAGCCGTTCACGCACCGCGGAAAGAAGCAGCATCTGCAGCTCACCGCGGTGAACGGAGTACTGGGGCCAGTTGTATCCCGCGAACCTTCCACGCGGCAGCGACAGGATCGTTCCGCCGAACCTGTCCGTGAAGTTCATGGAACCCGTCGGCACGCCGGTCTCCGCGAGCTCGTCCCCCAGGCCGAGCTCGGTCAGCTCCCGGACGGCGTGGGGTTGCAGGTTGATGCCCACCCCCAGCGGGCGCAACTCCACGGCCGACTCGGCGATCACGCAGTCGATACCCGCGGCATGAAGGCTCAGCGCGGCGGTGAGCCCTCCGATGCCACCTCCGATGATCAGTACTCGCATGGCGTCCTCGATGTCCGTCGGGGGTTCATGTCTCGTTCCGCGCGTTCAGGTGCCACCTGAGCGCCCGCTTCTCCACCGCCACGAAGACGGCGTTGAGCAGGTATCCCAGCACGCCCAGGATCATGATTCCCGCCCACATCTGGGACAGTTCGAAGCTGCGCTGGGCGCCTATGAGAAGCGAGCCGATGCCCACGGTGCTCCCGATGAGCTCGGACAGGACCATCAGGATCAGGGCGAGGCCCAGGCTGATCCGGAGCCCGGCCACGATCTTGGGAGCCGCAGCGGGGATGACGATCCACAGCAGCCTGCGGATCCCCCGCACCCCGAAGACCTCGGCACTGTCCAGATGGAGCTGCTCCACCGTACGGACGCCGTCGGTGGTGTTGAGCAGCACGGGCCAGATGACTCCGGAGACGATGGTCGCCACCTGCATGGGCGTCCCGAGCTGGAACGCCACGATGTAGAAGGAGATCAGGGTGGGCGGCGGAACCGCCCGCCCGAAGTGGACCATGGGCTCCACGTAGTCGGCCAGCGTGCGGGACAGGCCCAGCGCGACGCCGACGGCGACCCCCGCGAGACAGGCGAGCGCCCATCCTCCGAAGAGGTTGTACAGGCTGTGCCCGAAGTCGTCCAGCGCGTCCTGGGTGAGGAACAATCGGCTCGCCGGACCGGAGAACCACAGCTCGTACATCGTCGCGACGATCTGGGACGGCGGCGGGAAGTAGCTCTCCTGGACGATCCGGGTGGCCACCTCCCAGATCGCGATCAACGCGGCCGCGAGCCAGAACCGGGACACCACCCCGGTGATGGCACCGCGCGCCGCCGTACCGGCCCGGCTCATCGTTCCGTCTCCTCGGCGCGCGCGAAGTGCCAGCCGAAGAGGCCGCGTTCCACCCGGAGCAGCAGCGCGTTGACGACGAGGCCGAGCGCTCCCGCCCAGACCGCACCGGCCAGTATCACGTCGGTGTTGCCTCCGGAGCTGCCCGCGGTGATGAGGAAGACGCCGAGACCGCTCGTGCCGCCGCTCAGCAGTTCGGCGCTCACGACCACGACCAGCGCGATGCCCGCGGAGACACGCACCCCGGTCGCCACGAACGGCGCCGCGCTGGGAAGCGAGACCCGCCAGAGCACAGCCAGGGGACCGAACCCGAAACTGCGCAGCGCGTCCTTCGCCACGGGGTCCACGTCGCGAAGCGCGTAGAGCGTGTTGAGCAGGATGGGCCAGGAGGCCGCGTAGAGGATCAGGGACACCTTCATCTCGGTCTCCGCCCCGAACAGCAGGATCGCCAGCGGGATCAACGCCACCGAGGGGATCGGGCGGAGAAACTCCACCACGACCCGGCTCGGCGTGCTGAGCCACGGGACCGATCCGAGCACCACCCCGGCGGTGACCGCCACGACGACGGCCAGGGCCAGGCCGATCAGCCAGGCCAGGACCGTGTCCGCCACACCGGCGAGGAAGAGGGGGTCCCCCGCCAGCGTGACGGAGCGGAGCAGCACGACCGAGACCGGTGGCACGACCTCCGAGTCGGCGATCCCCAGCCGGATGACCGTCTCGGCGAGGACCATCGCCGCGCAGGCCCCGATCACCCCCCGGACGACACGCTTTCTGTTCACGTGCCGGCGACGATGAGGTCCTGCACGTTGAGCGTCTCGTCGAGGAGGCCGGACTCGCGCATGGCGTCGGTGACCCGCTGGAGACTTGTGGCGTCCAGCGTGGTGGGGAAGGTTCCGAAGGCGAGGTCGGCCGCCGTGTCCGCGGTGATCTTGGTGTATTTCGGGATGGCCGCGATCACGTTCGCCCGGTCGGCCGCGAGCGCCTTGGCCTCCGCCATCGCCCGCTGGAACGCCGCCACGGTGTCGGGGTTCGCCTTGGCGAACTCCGAGGTCACCGCGTAGCCGGCGATCGGGAAGTCCGCGGTCGGGCCCTGGGAGAGGTCCCAGAGGACCCGGGCGCCGATGGACCGGCCGATCAAGGTGCCGAACGGCTCCACGACCACGACGGCGTCGGCCGTGCCGGCCTTCAGCACGCTCTCCATCTCCGGGAAGGGGAACTCCACGAAGCTCTTGTCCTCGTCGAGCTCGATGTTGTGCGCCTTGGCGGCCACCCGGGCCAGCATCGTCGCGATGTTGCGCTTGGTGTTGACCGCGATGGTCCTGCCCTTGAGGTCGGCCACGGTCCGGACCGGGCTGTCCTTGGCGACCATGATCGTATGCGTCCCGGGAGCGCTCCGGAAGCCGTCGGAAACGATCTTGAGGTCGATGGCACCCTTGGCGTGGGCGCCGAAGAAGGAGACGTAGTTGCCGAAACTGACGTCCAGGCTGCCGCCCTTGAGCTTGGGGATGGCCTCCGCGCCACCCGCGAGCATGCTCAGCGTGACATCGAGACCCTGTTTCTTGAAAAGCCCCTTCTCTATCGCGATCTGCAGCGGGGCCGTGTCGAGGACCGGGATCGTGCCGACATTGATCTTGACCTTCTCCGGGCCGGAGCCGCCGGCGCCCCCGGCGGGCTCCTCGGCGCCGCCGCATCCGGTGACCGCGATAAGTGCCAGCGCCAGAATTCCGGCAATGGACGAGCGTAATCTCATGGATCCCCCAAGGCCGCACAGCATGAAGAAACGATCTTCGGAACGAGGAACGGCAGGATTCTAACCCACATATATATCTATAATACGAATTCCGCTATTCTGTCATCAAATTTCCGATTTAGAACATATTTCACAATGATCGAGAGGGTGGCACGAACCGGACATGGCATCACCGGGTGCCATGAGCTCCGCCCGAGTCCCCGCACCCGTTCCAGCGAGTCGCACCCCCCGGGAATCACCGTCCTCGAAATCGCCGGTCTCGCCCGCGCCTACGGCGGTGGCGAGAGCGCACCGGGCCGTCGACGGGCTCGAACCGAGCGTCGCCGAAGGTGAGTCTCTCCGCGTCGCCGGCCCTTCCGGCTGCGCAAAGTCCACCCCGCCGCGCCCGATCACCGGCCTCGCCGGGCCGACCGACAAAACCGTCGAAGTGGACGGGGTTCCGGTCCGGCGGACGCCCGGCAATCCGGCGGCGCTCTTCCAGTACCACCGGGCATGACCCAGCCGTGCGCACAAATAATATATTTACGCCCTATATTCCGATATAAGTGACGTGTCTATATTCGTGGCCATCCATCCGCCGGGCCGACGCGCCGTCATGCCGCGCCGTCCTCACACATGAGATGCGCCGTCCTCACGCATGAGATTCTGCCGACGGACAGGACGCTTCTGCCAATGGACAGGACGCGGCTCCCCGATTAAGGGAAACCTATAAGGATCGGATTTCCGTCCGTAATTATCTCATCGGCCCCGTCGTCGCCCCCGCCCTCGCCCCATGCGGCGATTCCGGCGCCGGCGCGGAAGGCCGGCCGACAGCGCGGGCACGGAGAAGGCCGGGCTCACCATCGGCGTCGTCAAGGACTCGCCCATCGGGGAATCCGGGGACCTCAGGAGCGAGAAGATCGCGGTGAACGTGCTCGAGGCCCTCGGCGCGGTCACCGTCGGCGCGCGGCCGAAGGCCCACGGCCCGGCGCCGACCAGCGCCGACCAGTGCCGGTTTCGTCGCGGTGCCCACTGCGGGCCGGACGGACCGGACTGGCCGGGCGGGCAGGACTGGCCGGCGGGCCGGACGGACCGGACGGGCAGGCGGGCCGGACGGCCTCCGCCTTCCGCGAGAGTGAGGGTCTTCTCAAAAGGAGTGAGGTCTCCTCAGAAGCGGGACTCATCGAAAACGTCAAAAGCGCGGGCCTCGTCCCGATGAGGACGAGACCCGCGCCGGAACGTCAGACCCGGAGGGTGAGAACGTGCTCGACCAAGGTGATCAAGGTCGACTTCACGGCGTCGCGGGACCGGGCGTCGGTCCGGACGATGGGGATGTGCGGGGAGATCGTCAGAGCCTCCCGCACCTCCTCCTCACCGTGGACGTGCGATCCGCCGAACCCGTTGAGGGCCACGACGAACGGCAGGCCGGCCTCTTCGAAGTAGTCGATCGCCGGGAAGCTGTCGGCCAGCCGCCGGGTGTCGACGAGCACGATCGCGCCGATCGCGCCCTTCACGAGGTCGTCCCACATGAACCAGAACCGGTGCTGACCCGGCGTACCGAACAGGTACAGGATCAGGTCACGGTCCAGCGAGACCCGGCCGAAGTCCATGGCGACCGTGGTGGTCCGCTTTGTCGGAATGTGCGAGAGGTCGTCGACGTCCGCACTCGCCTCCGTCATCACCGCTTCCGTGGTCAGCGGCATGATCTCGGAGACCGCGCCGACGAAGGTCGTCTTGCCGACACCGAACCCGCCGGCAACGACGATCTTCGTCGACGTCATTCCGGCGTCAGAGCCTGCGAAGCCCACTGAGCACCCTTTCAAGCAAATTGAGATCCGGTTTACCCGCATCCAGCGACGGCTGGTGGATCTGCACCAAGCCCTCGGCCGCCATGTCCGCGATCAACACCCGGGTCACGCCGAGAGGCATGCGCAACAGGGCGGAGAGCTCGGCAACCGAGCGCACCTGCCGGGACAGCGAGATGATCGCCTGATATTCCGTGGAGAGCGTGGTGGGATCCACGCCCGCGAACGTCGCCGAGGAGACCAGCGCCTCGAGAGCCAGCTGCATCCGAGGAGCGGTCCTGCCCCCGGTCACAGCATACGGACGGATCAAACGATCTCGCCCGCTCTTGGCCTGGGACGTGCCCAGAGATTCTTCCGGGCCACGCCAACCTGGTGCGTCCATATCACCCCCCTATCGCTGAACCGACTGCAGCTCGGCCCGGAGCGCAGGCGTAAGGGCCTGGCCGGCACGCTCTGCGAGCAATGTCATCTGGTAGGCCACGAGGCCCATGTCGCAGTCCGGCGAGGCCAGCACGGCCAGCGCGGAACCATCGCTGATCGACATGGTCAGCAGGAGACCCCGCTGCATCTCGATCACCGTCTGTGCCACGGGACCGCCCTCGAAGACCCGCGAGGCCCCCTGGGTGAGACTGATCAGACCGGCCGTGATCGCGGCGAGCTGGTCCGCCCTGTCCTTGGGGAAACCCTGGGAGTAGGCCAGCGGGAGCCCGTCCGCGGAGACGATCACCGCGTGCGCCACTCCGGGCATCTCCTTGACGAACTCGGTGATCAGCCAGTTGAAGCCGCGAGCGGCCTGGCTGAGTTGGTTGTTCACTGCTGGTTCTCTCCCTCGACGGCGTTGGCGCGCTCGCTCATCTCAGCACGTCCCTGCCGTACGCCTTGCTGGAAACTGGATAGACGGCTGCGCACCCGTTCCGCCGAGATCGGCGGCATCGGGGGGGCCGGAGCCGCCGGAGCCGCCGAGGCGGCCCCGGGAACGAGGTTCGCCTTGGGCACCCGCTTGGGAAGGCCCGCTCCTGTCACGCCGCCCTCCACGGGCTTCTTGGCGACCTCGGCGGCCGCCCAGCCCTGGTCGGAGGGAGTGCTCCACGGCTGCCTCTCGGCCGCCGGCTCGGCCGGCCTGGGCTGCTGCGTCGGCTGGGGCGTGCGCTGCGGCAACGGCTGCGCCTGCTGCTGGGGCGTCCGCTGCGGCAGCGGCTGGGACTGCTGCTGCGGCGGTGGCGAGGAATGCGTGATCTGCGGGATGTTCTGGGTCTCCAGCCCCTGCGGGCCCCGCCTGACCCGCTGCTCCAGCGGCCGTGGCCTGACCTCGGCCACGGGCTCGGGAGCGGCCTCCGGCTCCGGCTCGGGAGCGACGGACGCGCTGCTGCGGAACCAGTCGGAGCCCACCGCCGCGAAGATCGGCAGGAACTCCTCGGGCTCCGGTTCCGTCGGCGGCACCTCGACCACGGGAAGGGCCTGGGTGTTCTCCATCGGTTCCAGCCGCTGCGGCGTCCAGGGGTCGATCGCGGGCGGGTCGGGCCAGGCCGAGGGGAACGACGGCGGCGCGGTCGACGCCAGCGGGGACGACCACAGGTCCTCCACCGCGGAGGCGGGCACCACCGGCCCGGACCACAGGTCCGCGGACGTCGGCGCCGGCACCTGGGGAGGCGCCTGGGCGGGCGGCGTCCCGGGACCGGCCTGCGGCCGGGTACCCCGCCCGGCCCCGATCCCGGTCCCGAACGGGTCCGGGTTCGGGACGGAGCCGAACGGGTCGGGGTTCACCGTGCCGAACGAGTCCTGGTTGGACATGTTCGACATGCTGGACATGGAGCCGAACGAGCCCGCCGGACCCCCGAAGGAGCCGGACGGCATGCCCTGTGCCGACATCGCCATCTCGGGCATCATCGTGGACTGGGCCACCACCTGCACCGGCAGGAGCACGACGGCACTGAGGCCGCCGGTGTCCGGACGCCTGAGCTGGACCCTGATGCCGTGGCGCATGGCCAGGCGGCCGACCACGAACAGGCCCATCCGGCGGGAGACCGACAGGTCCACCGCGGGGGGCTCGGCCAGGCGGCGGTTGGCCTCGGCCAGTTCCTCGTCGCTCATGCCGATGCCGGAGTCGGTGACCGCCAGGATGACGGCGCCCATCTCGTTGCCGTTGCTGGTCACCGTGATCTTGGTGTCCTGCGGCGAGAAGAAGATCGCGTTCTCGACGAGCTCCGCGACCAGGTGGACGATGTCGTTGACGGCCTGGCCGATGATCGAGATACCCGACTCGACCCGGAGGTTGACCCGCTCGTAGTTCTCGACCTCCGACAGCGAGGCGCGGACCACGTCGCTGAGCGGGACCGGCTCGCTCCACCGGCGGCTCTGCTCCTGGCCGGCGAGGACCAGGAGGTTCTCGGAGTTGCGGCGCATGCGAGTGGCCAGGTGGTCCAGCTTGAAGAGGCTGCCCAGCCGGCCCTCGTCCTGCTCGCCCTGCTCCAGGTCGTCGATGAGGTCGATCTGCCGTTCCACCAGCGACTGGGTGCGGCGGGAGAGGTTGACGAACATCGCGTTGATGTTGCTGCGCAGGCGGGCCTCGTCACCGGCGAGCCGGATGGCCTCGCGGTGGACCTCGTCGAAGGCCCGGGCCACTTCCCCGATCTCGTCGCGGGAGGCCACTCCGATGGAGGGCACCTCGACGTTCGGGGCGTGGTCACCGGACTCCCGCAGCACCCGGACGGTCTCGGGCAGCCGGGTGTCGGCCACTTCGAGCGCCTCGCTGCGCAGCCTGCGCAGCGGCCGGACGAGCGTGCCGGCCACCCAGGCGGTGATGAGCAGGATCAGCACCAGCAGGACCAGGATCGAGGCGCCGGAGATCACGGCGCTGCGCTGCTCGGCGCTCTCCATCTCCTGGCTGCGGGCGACGACCGCGGACGCCAGGCGGCGCTCGAGGGTCCGCATGCCCTCCACGATCGAGGTGGAGGCTCCGTACCAGGTGTTGGCGCTCGCGGACCAGGTGCGGCCGGCCATCCGCTCCAGCGGCTTGTTCTCGCGCATGAGGGACATGACGAGAGCGCGCACGGAGTCGGCCTGGTCGACCTTGGGGCCGGTGACCGCGTCGCGGAAGCCCTTGATGTCGGTGGCGGAGGCGGTGGCCCGGAAGGCGTTCTCCTCGCTCTGCTGGCTCCGGTACGCGCCGAGGAGGTCGGCGGGGTCGTCGAAGTCGAACTTGCGGTCCAGGAAGCTGACCATGAGGGTGCCGCGCTGCCTGGCGACCTGCTCCTTGGCCCGGGTCAGCGCGCCCAGCGCGAGCGCGTCTCCGATGAGGCGCTCGTCGCCGCCGCTGCGGCCCAGGTCGTCGTGGAGGGTGATGAAGTCGGTGATCATCCGCGTGTACATGCCGAGGGCCGCCCGGGGGAGCACGCTTCCGTCGGTCATCAGCCTGCGCAGGCCCGGGAGGCCGTTGAGCCAGCGGCGGATCTGGGCCACCTCGGTGCGGACGCGGGCGGCCTGCGACGCGTCGAGGGCGTCCATGGCGGCCAGCGTCTGGTTCCTGCTCCGGTCGACCACCTCGCGCTGTTCCTTGACCCTGCCCAGGTTGGTGCGGGTCTTGGCGGCGATGGACCAGGCGGTGAGGTCGCGTTCCTCGGCCATCTCGTGGGAGAGGGTGCCGAGCGACTCGACCAGCGAGGCGACCTCGCTCATCCGGCGGTACTCGTCGGCCGTGGACAGGGCCGTGGTGAGCTGGAGGCCGGTCAGGAGCACGGCCGCGGCGGTCGGGAGCAGGATCAGCGCGACCAGACGGGGACGCACGCGCCAGTTCGCCGGCAGGAGTCGACTGCCCACCCCTGACGCGCGGTGGCTCCGGCGGTCTTGTGTCATCACTGGCCTACGTAACCCCTCGCCGGATTTGGAAGCGGCGGAAGCAATTTGAGCACATCCTTTATGTCACTTCGAATGGAGTAAGTGCCGACATATCCCCTTAAAAGGGACATACGGCATCAAAGTTTTCAGGCGGGCCGGAAGGAATCCTTCACCTCCGGAGCCTGGTGCTTGATCATCAGATGGCGGGTCACAGAGTATTCCTGAACCGCCTCCTGACTCATGTCCTTGCCGAAGCCACTTCCCTTGACCCCGCCGTGCGGCGCCTCGGACGCGATGGGCAGATGGTCGTTCACCCAGGTCACGCCCACGTCGAGCCGATGCGAGACGCGCAGTGCCCGCGCCACGTCCCTGGACCAGACCGAGGAGGCCAGCCCGTAGGGGGTGTCGTTGGCCAGCCGTACCGCCTCGTCCTCACCGTCGAAGGGCAGTGCCACAAGGACCGGACCGAAAAGCTCACCCTGAACGATCTCACTGTTCTGCGCGGCGCCGGAAACCAGGGTGGGCGGATAGTAGAACCCGGGCCCCTCGAGGGGGACGCCGCCGTGCAGCACGGAGGCGCCCGCGGCGACGGAGCGCTCGACGAAGCCGTGCACCCGGTCGCGGTGCCCGGCGGAGATCAGCGGGCCGATGTCGGTGGCCGGGTCCCAGGGGTCGCCCACCGTGATCTGGGCCAGCGTCGCGTGGAGCGCCTCGACGGCCTCGTCGTACACGTCGCGGGAGATGTAGACGCGGGTCGCGGCCGTGCAGTCCTGACCGGTGTTGTAGGTGGCGCCCATCGCGACGCCCCTCGCCATCTCCGACAGGTCCGCGTCGCCGAAGACCAGCGCCGGGGCCTTGCCGCCGAGTTCCAGGTGGACCCGCTTCAGGGAGCCGGTGGCACCGCGCATGACGGCGCGGCCGGTCGCGGTGGAGCCCGTGACGCTCACCATGTCGACGCCCGGGTCGGCGACGAGGGCCTCCCCCACCTCGGCGTCGCCCAGGACGACCTGGAGCAGGCCGTCGGGCGCGCCGGCGCGGGCGAACAGCTCCGCCATCCTGAGCGTGGTGCCCGGCGTCTGCGGGGCGGGCTTGATGACCACCGCGTTCCCCGCCGCCAGCGCGGGGCCGATCTTCCACACCGCCATGACCAGAGGGAAGTTCCAGGGGGCGATCGATCCCACGACCCCGACCGGGCGGCGCACCAGCACCGAGGTGTAGCCGGAGCTGAGCACCCCCGCGCCGGTGCCGTCCAGCGAGCGGGCCGCGCCGGCGAAGAAGCGGAGGTTGTCGGCCGCGAACGGCAGCTCGCCGTCGCGGAAGACCGCGGCGGGCTTGCCGGTCTCGATGACCTCCAGCCGGGTGAGCTCCTCGGCGTCGCCCTCGACGAGGTCGGCGAAGCGCAGCAGCACCCTGGACCGTTCGGCCGGGGTCGCCGTGCTCCACTCCTCGAACGCCGCGCGGGCCCGCCGCACGGCGGCGGCCACCTCCTCGACCGGGGTGTCGGCCACCTCCCGCAGCAGGTCGCCGGTCGCCGGATTGATCAACTTGCCCATGGAACTTCCCTCGTCGTGGTGATGCGGGGAGCCGTCAGGCGCCGGCCCGCTCGATCAGGTCGGCCGCCCTGCGCAGGCCGTCCCGGCCGCGGATCTCCTCGCCCGCGGCGGCCAGGCGCTCGCGGAGCGCGGTGTCGCCCAGGAGCCGCTCCAGCGCGCCGGTCAGCTCCTCGTCGGAGAAGGCGTAGGTGGCCAGGCGCACGCCGTAGCCGAGCTCGTGGACGCGCTGCGCGTTGTCGTACTGGTCCCAGAACAGGGGCAGCAGGATCATCGGCTTGCCGAAGTGCAGCGCCTCGGTGGTGGTGTTGTTGCCGCCGTGCGTGATGACCAGGTCGACCATCGGAATGATCTTGGTCTGCGGCACGAACTCGGCGCCCCACATGTTGCCGGCCAGCTTGATCTCCTCGTGCAGCGGCCCCATGGAGACGATGAAGCGGTACGGGGTCGTGGCCAGCACGTCGATGACCCGCTGCATGAGGGCGACGTCCGCCGAGCCGAGCGAGCCCAGCGAGAAGTAGACCAGCGGCCCCTCCTGCCCGGCCAGCGACGCGGGGAGCTCGAAGCCGCCCTCCGTCTCGCGCACCGAGGAGTCCAGGCGGTGCCAGGAGTCGCCCAGCGGCCGGGCGTCGGTGTAGTCGGCGATCTCCGGGAAGACGTACAGGTTGAGGTCGCCCTCGTGGATGAAGTCCAGGTCCGGCAGCGGGCGGGCGCCCTGCTCGACGACCCACTCGTTGAAGGCGGTCCAGATCTCGCGGTGGGTGCGGTCGTACTCGGCGTTGAAGGCGCCCCACTCGGAGCGGTCGTCGGCGGGCAGCCCGGAGAAGACCGGCGCGACGCCCTCGCCGCGCACCTCCAGCGGGTTGCAGGACACGATCCGCACGAACGGCTTGCCCGCCGTCAGCAGCGCCGGGAAGGTGATGACGTTGTCCTCGACGATGACGTCCGGCTGGACGCGCTCGATAATCGCCTTCAGCTGAGGCTCGCAGTACTTGGCGCCGTCGATAAGCGCGTCCCAGATCGGCTTGGTGACCGTCTCCAGCTGTTCCAGGGTCGACTTCCGGTATTCGGGGGCGGTGTCCCTGATGAAGTCCTTCCAGAACTGCCCGGCGTCCTGCTCCTCCTCGGACGGCGGCGCGAGATCGACCAGGTCCTCCTCGAATCCGAGAGCCTCCAATTTCCCCTTCCAGGAGGCCTCAGCTGCGAAAACGACTCGATGTCCGCGCTTACGAAGAATGTCACCGATGCCGATGCAGTTGTTCGTCGGCCCGTAGGCACTCTCCGGCATGAACAGGATCGTGAGAGACATCACGCCTCCTTGCGTCTAGGGGGTTGCGGCTTTTGAAGAATGATTCAATTCTCGGCTGGTAAAAACGCCGGGAAACGGTCACTATGGACCCCGGCACAGAGCGTGGTTTTCAACGAGCGGGGGAATATGACGCGCAAGGGACGGGCGGACCGGCGCCTGGATCTCATCGCGGCCGCACACCGGGCGATCGTCCGGCACGGCACCGAGGGGGTGCATCTCAACCACGTCGCCGAGGAGGCCGGTCTCACCTCCGGGGCGGTCCTCTACCACTACCCGCGCCTCAGCGAGTTGCTGGTCGACGCCCACCACGCCGGGATGGAGCGCTTCTACGAGCAGAGGCTCAAGCGGATCAGCGGCATGCGCGACCCCGCGGAGAAGCTCGTCGTGACCATCCGCTCGGGGCTGCCGCACGGCCCGGACGACCCGGACGTCCGGCTGCTCAACGAGCTCGGCGGCGCCGCGGCCCGCAACAGGATGTACGCGCTCCTGCTGACCACGCTCTACGACCGCCAGGTCGCGCTCTACCAGAGCATCCTCGACACCGGGGCCGCCCTGGAGACCTTCAGGCTGTCCGGCGACTCGCTGCCCATCGCCCGCAACCTCGTCGCGCTCGAGGACGCGTACGGCTACCGCATAACGGCCCGCCACCCGGTGATCGGCGCGCAGGAGGCGGCGGAGCTCATCCTCGACTACGCCAGGACCGCGACGAACAACCCGCTCAAGTCTTCTCATTGAGGGATCAGCACTCCGTCCCCGTCCGCCCAGCCGAGCGCGACGGGGGAACCGGCACGCACCTGCGTGGCCCCGGGGGTGGCCACCAGGACGGGCGTGGGGCGCCCGCTCACCTGGACCGACACGTGCGAGACGCCGCCGAAGAAGCTCACGTCGACGACCTCGCCGCGCAGTACCCCCTCGGTCCCGAGCTTGAGCCGCTCCGGCCGTACGGCGAGCAGCGCGGGCGTGCCGTCGGGCAGGTTCGAGACGCCGGGAAGCACGCCGAGCCCGTCGCTGGCCAGGCCGACCGAGCAGGCCCTGCCGGGGAAGATGTTGTTGGCCCCCACGAAGTCGGCGACGAACGGGGTGCGCGGGCGCTCGTACAGCTCCACCGGGGCGTCGACCTGCTCGACCGAGCCCGCGTTGAAGACCGCGATCCTGTCGGCGAGCGACATGGCCTCCTCCTGGTCGTGGGTGACCACGACGAAGGTGATGCCGACCTCGTTCTGCAGCCGCTTGAGCTCCAGCTGCATCTCCGCGCGCACCTTCTTGTCCAGCGCGGACAGCGGCTCGTCGAGCAGCAGCAGGCGCGGCCGCTTCACGATCGCGCGGGCCAGCGCGACCCGCTGCCGCTGGCCGCCGGAGAGCTGCTGCGGCTTGCGCCCGGCCATGGTGTCCAGCCCGACCTTCTCCAGCACCTCGCCGACCCGGCGGCGGACCTCCGCCCGGCCCAGCCCCTCCCGCTCCAGGCCGTACGCGACGTTCTTCGCCACGGTCATGTGCGGGAACAGGGCGTACGACTGGAACATCAGGTTGACCGGGCGGCGGTGGGCCGCCTGGCCGAGCAGGTCCTCGCCGTCGAGCGTGACGGAGCCCTCGTCGGGGGACTCGAAGCCCGCCAGGATCCGCAGGAGCGTCGTCTTGCCACAGCCGCTGGGGCCGAGCAGCGCGAAGAACTCGCCCTGCCGGATCTCCAGGGAGACGTCCGACAGCGCCGTGACGTCGCCGAACCGGCGGCTGACACCTGTGATCTTCAGCATTAGGACAGCGACTCCGTCAGTCGGGTCATCCGCTGGGTCACGATCACCGCGGTGAAGCTCACCAGCAGCAGCAGCGTGGCCAGCGCGTTGATCTCGGGGGTGACCCCGAAGCGGACCATTGAGTAGATGACGATGGGCAGGGTCGGCGTGGTGGGCGCGGCCGTGAAGTACGCGATGACGAACTCGTCGATCGAGAGGGTGAACGCCAGCAGCGCGCCCGCCGTGATGCCCGGCGCCAGCTGCGGCAGCGTGACCCGCAGGAACGTGGTGAAGGGCGTCGCGCCCAGGTCCCTGGACGCCTCCTCCAGGGAGGTGTCGGCTCCGGCGAGCCGGGTGCGGACCACCGCGGTCACGAACGCCATGCCGAACACCGTGTGGGCCAGCAGCACCGAGTGCAGGCCGAGGGTCGCCTTGACGGTGGCGTAGAACACCAGCAGCCCGATGGCGAGCACCAGGTCGGGCAGGACCGCGGGCAGCACGCCCAGCGCGTCGAGCGCCCGCGACCTGGTGTGCCGGGCCAGGCCCACCGCCAGCAGGGTGCCGAGCACCGTGGCCAGCACGGTGGAGCCCGCGGCCACGACGAGGGTGTTGACCAGCCCCTCGCGGATCTTGGCGTTCTGCGCGAGGACGCCGTACCAGTCCAGGCTGAAGCCCTCGTAGACGTAGGGGGACTCGCCGGCGTTGAACGACATCACGACGAGCACGACGATCGGCGTGTAGAGGAAGACGTAGGCCGCCCAGAAGGGGACGTACAGCAGGCGTGATCTACGCACGTCGGGCACTCCAGGCCTGCAGGAGCAGCAGGACGATCAGCACGGCGATCAGCGCCAGCGCGAGGGTGGATCCGAACGGCCAGTCGCGCGCCTTGAGGAACTGGTCCCTGATCAGGTTGCCGACCATGACGGAACGGCCGCCGCCGAGCAGTTCGGGGATGATGAAGTTGCCGAAGCTCGGCACGAAGACGAACAGGCAGCCGGTGAACACGCCCGGCAGGGTGAGCGGCAGCGTCACCGACGCGAACGTGCGGACCGGTGAGGCGCCGAGGTTGGCCGAGGCCTCGCGCAGCTGCGGGTCGAGCTTCTCGATCGCCGCGTACAGCGGCAGGACCATCAGCGGCAGGTACGAGTAGACCAGGCCGGTGACGATGGTGCCCTGGTTGTAGAGCAGCTCCAGCGGCTTGTCGATCAGCCCCAGGTCCATCAGGGTGCTGTTGACCAGGCCGGGACCGCTCAGCAGGATGATCCAGGCGTAGATGCGGACCAGGAAGTTGGTCCAGAACGGCAGCACGATCGCCACCAGGGCGATCGTCTTCCACTTCCGCGGGAGCCGGGCGATCAGATAGGCCGTCGGGTAGCCGACCAGCAGGGCGATCAGCGTGGCGATCGTGGCCAGCTTCAGCGAGCCGAGCACGACGTCCAGATAGAGCGGGTCGAGCAACCGGGCGAAGTTCTTGCCGGTGACCTCGTAGACCACCCCGCCGAACCGGCCCCTGCGGAAGATCGTGAAGCTGAGGAGCAGGGCCAGCGGTACCAGCAGGAGGACGAGCAGGTACGTCAGGCCGGGCCCCAGGAAGACGAGCCTTCCCAGGGCACGCGACCGGCGCGCCCGCGATCTCGCGGACGCGCCGGAAACGGTGGTGGAACGTGTCACTATTTCGCCGATACCTCGGACGCGAGCTGGCCGAACTTGACCGAGTCCTCGCCCAGGTCGATGATCGACTCGCCCTTGAGCAGGTCGGACGGCGTCATCTGCAGCGGGGCGTTGTCAGCCTTGAGCTTGGGGTCCATCGCGTCCATCGCGGCCTTGTTCGGGACCTTGTAGAGGATGTTCTCCGCGGCCCAGCCGTGGACCTTCGGGTCCAGGATGTAGTTGATGAAGGCGTGCCCCGCCTCCTTGTTCTTGGAGGACTTCAGCACGACCATGGTGTCCACCCACAGGTCGCTGCCCTCCTTCGGGATCACGAACTTGATGTTCTTCTCGGTGGTCGGGCACCAGCCGTCCCACGCCTCGACCATCACGGCCTCGCCGGTCTTGAGCTTCTCGCCGAAGGTGGTGTCGTCGTAGCTGAGCAGCTTCGGCTTGGCCTCCAGGAGCTTCTCCTTGACCTTGGCGATCTCCTCGTCGCTCCTGGTGTTGACCGAGTAGCCGAGCGCCTTGATGGCGGGGAGGGCGAGCCAGCGCTCGGTGGTCATCATGGTGACCTTCTTGAGCGCCTCGGCCGGCGGGTTGAGAATATCGTTCCAACTCGTCGGCGGCGTCTTCACCAGGTCCGTGCGGTAGCAGATGCCCGTGGTGCCCCAGGTGTAGGGGACCGAGAAGACGTTGCCCTTGTCGTAGGACAGCTCCTTGGCCTCGGGGTAGAGGTTCGCGAGGTTGGGGATCAGCTCGGGGTGCAGCGGCTCCAGCAGCCCGGCCTCGTTGAGGGCCTGGGCGTACTGGCCGGAGACGAAGGCCACGTCGAGGCCGGTGTCGGCACCGCTGGTGAGCTTCGCCATGATGTCCTCGTTGGTGGCGTGCTCCGTCACCTTGAGGGTGGTCTTGAGGTTGTCCTTGACCCGCTGGGGCAGGTCCTCGGGCGTGTAGCCGGCCCAGACGGAGATCGTGACGCTCTGCTTGGAAAGGTCGGCGTTGGGGTTGAGCTGCGCCGACGAGGCGCTGGCGGCGGGCGCGGCGGCGGTGTCCGCGGCCTCACCGCCACAGGCCGAGACTGCGAGCGCGAGACCGGCGACCAGGGCGGCGGCCGGAAGACGACGGGTGTACCGAGTGCGGGACACGGCCGCTACTCCTTCAGAATTCAGTGTAATTGGGGTAGACCGGCCGTTAGGGACACGGCAGACCAAAGCAGGAGTGTTGCAGTCAACATTAACTTGAGCAAGACTTCCCCCGACATCACCCCTGGAAAGTTTGGTCCGTTTGTTAAATCCTGCTTCAATCTGGGACCGGCTCGACACGGTTCCCCAGGCCGGCGACGGGCGGACCAGTGAGCTCATCGCGGCTCTGACCTGCGATGTCCCGGCTCCATTCGACGTCCGCCGATTCCATCCGCTCCCCGAGCCGATCACTACTCTTTTCTCAATCGACACTCAATTGTCATCGACCGGCGAGGGCGTCCGAGGCGCCGAACGGGGGGTCGGGGTCGACCAGACCAACCACTCGGTGGTCGTCGGCGAGCGGGTCGTCGTGAAATGGCTCACCCCGCCCGCGCCGCTCCCGGCGCCCGCGCCCGACGTGTTCGCGCACCTGACGTCGGTCGGCTTCACCGCGACCGCCACGCCGTACGCGTCCGTCTCCCGGCGCGCCGGCGACGGCTCCGAGCTGCTGCTCGCCCTCGTCACCGCGTATCTGCCCGGCGCCGCGGACGGCTGGGAGTGGTGCGTGGACGAGGCCGTCTCCGGCGGCACCTCCTTCGCCGCCGGCCTGGGTGTCCTCGCCGCCGACCTGCACGCGGCGATGGCGACCCCGTCCGAGACCTTCCCCGACCCCGTGACGCACGCGGACGCCGTACGGGCGGGAGAGAGCCCGTGGTCGCTTCGGGCGGGCGAGGCGCTGGAGGAGGCGCTGGCGCTGACCGGCGGCGAGGACGGCGACTGGCTCGCGGAGCGCGCCGGCGCGCTCCGCGCCGAGCTGGCCCCCCTCGCCTCCGTGGGGGCCACCCCGCTGATCCGCATCCACGGTGACCTGCACGTCGGCCAGATCCTCCGCTGGCGGGACGGCTACGCGGTGATCGACTTCGACGGCAACCCGACCGTCGCGGGCGCCGACCCCTTCCAGCCCGCGGCCCGCGACCTCGCCCAGCTCACCACGAGCCTCGAACACGTCGGCCAGGTCGCGATCAGGCGCCGCGGCGCGGACCCCGAGGTGATCGCCGGCTGGTCCGCCACGGCCCGCGCCACCCTGGAGCCGGCCTACCTCGGGCGGCTGGCCGAACGGGGCCACGCCGCGCTCCTGGACCGTTCCCTGCTGCGCCCGTTCGAGATCGAGCAGGAGTGCCGCGAGCTCGTCTACGCGGCCAGGCACCTGCCCCGCTGGCGTTACGCCCCGATGGGCGTGCTGCGGTCCCGGTACCGATGAACCCGACGGACCCGACACCGACGAACCCATCGACACCGATGAACCCGACGGACCCGACACCGACGAACCCGACGAAGGAGAGACCGTGATCCCCGAGCTGTACCTCGCCGATCTGGAGGCCAAGCCCGCCGCGCTGGCCGCCCTGGCCGACGCCCTGGAGGCGGGCGACCCCTTCGCGGGGATCCCCTCGGGGATCCGGCGGGTGCTCCTCCTCGGCATGGGCAGCTCCCGCTACGCCGCCCGGGTGGCCGCGCTGCGCCTGCGGGCCGCGGGGGTGGACGCGGTGGCCGAGTACGCCTCCGCCGCCCTGTCCTACCCGCCGAGCCCGGACACCCTGGTGGTCGCCATCTCCGCCACCGGCGGCAGCCGGGAGACCCTGGACGCGGTGGCCCGCCACCGGGGCCGGTCCTTCGTCCTGGCGCTGACCAACAACCCGGACTCGGCCGTCACCGAGGGCGCCGACCTGGTGGTCCCGATGGTGGCGGGCGAGGAGCGCGGCGGCGTCTCCTGCCGGACCTTCCAGCACACCCTCGCCCTGCTCCTGGCACTCGGCGGTCATCTGACCGTCCCCGGCTGGGGCGGGCGGGTCCCGGCCGGGGACGAACCCGGCGGTTTCGGCCGGGACATGCCCGAGCTGCTCCGCCGCACGGCCGAGGCCACCGCCGACCTGCTCGACCGCCGCGACGAGTGGCTGGAGGAGGCGGCGGCGCTGCTCGACGGCCCGCACGGCGTCTACACGATCGCTCCCGCCGAGCACCTGTCCTCGGCCGAGCAGTCGGCGCTGATGTTCCGGGAGGGCCCGCGCAGAGCGGCCGACGCGTGCGAGACCGGCGACTGGGCCCACGTGGACGTCTACCTCACCAAGACCCTCGACTACCGCGCCATCCTCTTCCCCGGCTCCCGCTACGACGAGCAGGCCATGGACTGGATCGGGCAGCGCGGCTCCACCGTCCTGGCCGTCGGCGGTGAGCTTCCCGGCGCCAGGGCCTCCGTCCGCTACCGCCACGACGACGACCCCGACGTGGCGCTGCTGACCGAGACCCTGGTGGCCGAGCTCGTCGCCGCCCGCTGGTGGCTCGCGGGAAACTGACGCGGGCTCCCACCTCCCTCGCGCGAGACCGGCGCGGGCTCCCCCGCCCCCTCTCGCGCGAAACCGGCGCGGTCGCCCCTGCTCCGAGGCAGCCCTGGCGGGACCTCAGCCCCTGAGGTGGTTGAGGACGCGTTCGAGCAGGTCGGGCCCGGGACCCGCCGCGGTGACCCGGGGATGGTGGATCCGCACCAGGCCCTCGGACTCCATGTCGGAGACCAGGACGCGGGTGACGCCGAGGGGGACACCCAGGAGAGCGGATATCTCCGCGATCGAGCGGATGCTGCGGCACAGATCGCTGATGAAGCGGTACTCCCGGATGTAGGACAGGCCGAGCGGGGTCGTGGTCGTGGTCGAGACCAGCGCCTCCATGGCGAGCTTCGAACTCGGCACGACCCGTCCCCCGGTCACGGCGTACATCCGGACCAGCGCGCTCTCCTCCTCGGCCGGCTCGTCATGCTCCGGCTCGTACCCGAGGCGCCCCTCCCGCCGGGTCCCGAACCCGGACGGCTCCTCCGGGGAGCCGTATCCCGGCGGCTCCGCCCCGGAACCGCGCGCGGGCGGCGCCGCGGGCCATCCGTGTCCCGCCGGCTCGGCCGGGAGGCCGTACCGGGGCGTGTCGTCCCACCGCTCGTCCCACCCCTCCTGCCGGGAGGAGGGGTGACCGTCGCGAAGCTCGCGCCCGTGGTCCCGGTTGCCGGCCCGCACGCTATTCCTCCCGCTTCGGAAGCTCGTTGCGGGCCTTGCGCACGCCCTCCTGGAAGCTCGCCATGCGGCTGCGCACCCGCTCGGGCGAGAGGGCGGGCCTGTCCGTCGCCGGCGCCGGGGACGGTTCGGACCGCACGGGCGGCGTGACCGAGCCGGGGACCAGGTTGGCCCGGGGGGTGCGCCTGGGCAGGCCGGCCTCGGTCGTACCGCCGAGCACGGGAGCGCTCGCCGCCTGCGCGGCCTGCCAGCCGAGGTCACCGGGCGAGGTCCACGGCTCGGGCTCGGCCCGGGGCTCCTCGGAGGCGGGGTCACCGGAGTCCCCTGAAACGGAGCCCTCGGAGGCGGGGTCACCGGAATCCTCGGAAACGGAGCCCTCGGAGGCGGGGTCACCGGAGGAGGAGTCGTCCTCGGAAACGGGCCCGGAGGAGTCGCCGGAGGCGGCACCCGCCTCGGGGCGGGCCGTCCGCGCACCGGGATCGGGGGCAGGAGCGGCGGTCCTGAACCAGGCGGACTCGACCGCGGCGAAGATCGGCAGGAAGTCGTCCTCCCGCTCCGCCGAGGTCCCCGCACCGGACGGCGACCCGGTCTCGCCCTGCGCGGGAAGGCCGTCGAGGAAACCGGGCGAGCCGTCGAGCGGACCGGGAAGGCGGCCGAACGGGCCGCCGGGCGGCTGCGGGAAATCCCCGCGCTCCCCCTGCGGGCGGCTCCGCTCCGCGGGCGGGCTCCACACGCTCCGCGCGGTCGCCTCCGGCCTGACCCGCGAGGGCAGCGCCGGCCTCGCCGCGGGAGGTGCCTGCGTGGCCGTGGGCGCCGCGAGCAGGGGAACCCGCGGGACCGGGGCGGCCGGATCGTCCTCGTCGGCTTCCGGGGTGTGCGGGAACGGCGGAACGGGCGAGCCTCCCGCGTCACCGGGGAACGGGGAGCCGGCCGCCCCCGCGGGGAAGCCGACCACCCCGGCGGGAAGGCCGGTCGCACCGGCCGGCGTCACCGGGAAGGCTGCCGCGGGCTGCGGGTAGCCGGCCGGCCGTCCCGCGAGGGGCGGCAGGACGAGGAGCGACTCGGGAATCATGATCATCGCGGTCAGGCCGGTGTCCTGGGGACGGAGCTGGACGCGGACGCCGTGCTTGAGCGCGAGGCGGCTGACGACGAACAGGCCCATGTGGCGGGCGATCGAGGCGTCGGCGTCCTGCGGGTCGGCCAGGCGCCGGTTGACCTGGGAGAGCTCGTCGTGCGTCATGCCGATGCCCTGGTCGGTCACCGAGACCATCACGCCGCCGTCGTCGATCCGGCTGCTGGACACCGTGACCCTGGTGTCCGGCTGCGAGAACGAGACGGCGTTCTCGACCAGCTCGGCGAGCAGGTGGACCACGTCGCTCACCGCGGGGCCCGCGACGGCGACCTCCGACTGGACCCGGTTCGTCACCCGCTCGTAGTTCTCCACCTCCGACAGCGCGGCCCTGACCACGTCCATCAGCTCGACCGGCTGCCTCCAGCGCCGCGCCACCTCCTGCCCGGCCAGGACGAGCAGGTTCTCGCTGTTGCGGCGCATGCGGGTGGCGAGGTGGTCGAGCTTGAACAGGTCCGCCAGCCGCTGGTCGTCGCGCTCGCCGCGCTCCAGCCGCTCGACCAGGGTGAGCTGGCGCTCCACCAGGCTCTGGCTCCGCCGTGAGAGGTTGACGAACATCGCGTTCACGGTGGCGCGCAACCTGGCCTCGTCGCCCGCCAGCCGCACGGCCTCCCGGTGGACCTCGTCGAACGCCCTGGCGACCTCGCCGATCTCGTCGCGCGACACCACCCCGATCGGCGGCACGTCGGCGACGATCTCCCCTTCGCGCGACTCGCGGACCCGCTGGACGTACGCGGGCAGCCGCTCCCCCGCGACGTCCAGTGCCTCCCTGCGCAGCCGTCTCAGCGGCACGACCAGCGAGCGCGCCACCCCGACGGTGATCGCCAGCACGAGCGCGAGGAGGGCGGCGACGGCCGCGGCGACCATCAGGGCGCGGCTCTGCTCGGCGTCGCCGAGCCGCTGGCTGCGCGCGACGATGTCCCGGGCGTGCCGCTCCTCGGCCTCGCGCATGTGGCCGATGGTGACGGTGGCCGCGTCGTACCACTCCTTGGCGTCGTCCTTCCGTTCCAGGGTCAGGCCCCTGAGCGGGACGCCGGAGGCCGCGCGGAGCAGGACCAGCTCGCGCAGGAGTTCGGCGCGTTCGGCGGTGCGGCCGTTGACGGTCTCGTCGAAGAGCCGGCGGTCCCGGCTTCCGGCCTCGGCGGCGAAGGTCCTGCGCTCGCTGCGCTCGGTGGAGAGCGCGCCGAGGAACTGCTCCATCTGCCCCTGCTCGAACCGGCCCGCCACGAGCACCACTGTCAGCAGCGCCCGCTGGAGGGAGATGGCCTCCTTGGCGCGGGCGAGCGCGTCCAGGGTGATCGCCTGGCCGAACAGGACGTCGTCGGCGCCGCCCTTGCCGAGCTCGTCGTACAGGGAGAGCAGGTCGGCGATGAGCAGGGAGTAGGCGGCGATGGCCGCGTCGGGCAGCAGCGTCGACCTCAGGGCCTGCTCGCGCAGCGGGAAGAGGTCGTCCAGACGGCCGATCGCGCTCTCGACCTCGTCCCTGGTACGGCCGCTCACCTCCTCGCCGAGCAGGGAGCCGCTCTCGCGGACGCGCATCGCGGAGCCGTCGACCAGGTCCATCTGGGCCCGCACGTTCCTCACGCCGTTCTCCGGGCGGCCCAGGGCGATGAACCAGGCGGTCTGGTCGCGTTCCTCGGCCAGTTCGTGGGTGAGCGTGCCGATGTGGGCGGAGAGCCGGGCGAGGTCGTTGACCCGCTGGTAGTCGCCCGCGGCGCGCATCGAGGCGAACATCTGGACACCGCCGAGCAGCACCGCGGCGATCGTGGGAACCAGGACGAGCGCGACAAGGCGCCGGCGTACCCGCCAGTTCCGCGGGCGCAGGCGGCTGCCCGCGTCGTGGATCTCGTGTGGACTCACCGAACGCTGCCCTCTCGGTGGATGAACCTCTGGCCGAATTTCCCATGGTCCCCGGCAATTCGAGCACATATCAACCCGTGGGGCCAAGCGAACGCAGCTCGGTAAATGCGGTATCCCCGGCAGGACAGGGACCGGACCCGGGGCTCCGCCTACGACTGGAACCCCGTTTTCGGTCCTCCGGATACCCTTATTGGGCATTTAGCGACCTATATGACCGTTTGCATCGTTCCATCCTGCGGTCGCGGGAACCCGCGACGAGAGCGCCCCGGCCGCCGGGGGATCACGAAATTGTGATTCGCCATATTTACGCCATATCTTGACTCCCTACATCCGTAGCCCGCACCGCACCCCCGGCCCGCCGAATCCGGGCGGCGAGCCCTGGAGGAGACCGTGGCCACATCCGGCGACGTCGCGAGCCAGGTTCGCGGCTCCCGCCCGACCGCCCGCGCCCTGCCCCTCCCCCGGCCGCCCCTCCCCCGCCGTCTCCTGGCGCTCGGCGCGGCCACCGCGTTGTTCGTCTCCCTCGCCGCGTGCACCGGCCAGGACGCGCCGGAGGCGGCCGCACCGGCTCCCCCGGCCTCCGGCGGGACCGTGAGGATCGCCCTCAGCGAGTGGGCGGGCTACGAGGCCGGCGCCGCCGTCATCGGCCGCCTGCTCACCCAGGAGCTCGGCTACCAGGTGCAGACGGTGAAACTCACCCCGCCCGAGTCCTGGGAGGGCCTTGAGAAGGGCACGGTGGACGTGATCGTGGAGAACTGGGGGCGGGAGGCGCTGAAGCGGACCTACATCGAGGAGAAGAAGGTCGCGGTCTCCGCGGGAAGGATCGGCACCAGGGGGGTCATCGGCTGGTACGTCCCCCAGTGGATGGTGGACGAGTATCCCGGGATCACCGACTGGCAGCGGCTCAACAGGTACGCCCACCTCTTCAAAACGGATAAATCCGGCAATTTAGGCCAGCTTCTCGACGGGGACCCCTCGTACGTCACCAACGACGAGGCCCTGGTCCGCAACCTCGGCCTCAACTACCGGGTCGTCTACGCGGGCAGCGAGAAAGCGCTGATCGACGCCGCGAAACGGGCGACCCGCGACCGGACCCCGCTGCTGATGTACTTCTACGAACCGCAGTGGCTCTTCACCCAGATCAAGCTGGCGAAGGTCGACCTCCCGCCGTACGCGATCGGCTGCGACGCCGACCCCGCCAAGGTGCGGTGCGACTACCCGCCCTACCTGCTCGACAAGATCGTGAGCAGGCGGTTCGCCGACACCGGGGGCAGGGCCTACGAGCTGGTGCGGAACTTCTCCTGGACGAACGAGCAGCAGAACGCGGTGGCGAACGACATGGCGGGCAACGGCCTCGACCCCGCCACGGCCGCCCAGAAGTGGATCGACGCGAACAGGATCACCTGGAAGGAGTGGATCCCGGACTGACGGGTCCCCCTGCGCGAGCCGGACACCGGACCGCGTCCCGCTCCGAGGACGGCCCGAAACCCCGTCCGGGGACGGTCCGCGGAGCGCGGGCCCGTCCCCGGACGGAAAAGCGTCACTACACCGACGTACCGTAGGCCGTGCGGACCCGCAGCACGTGCTCGACCAGGGTGATCAGCGTGCTCTTCACCGAGTCGCGGGAGCGGGCGTCGGTCCGCACCACGGGGACGTGCGGGGCCAGCGTCAGAGCCTCGCGCACCTCCTCCTCGTTGTGCGGGAACTCGCCGTTCCAGCCGTTGACACCCACCACGAAGGGGAGCTTGGCCTCCTCGAAGTAGTCGATCGCCGGGAAGCCGTCGGCCAGCCGCCGGGTGTCGATCAGGACCACCGCGCCGATCGCGCCGCGCACCAGGTCGTCCCACATGAACCAGAACCGGTGCTGACCCGGCGTACCGAACAGGTACAGGATCAGGTCACGGTCCAGCGAGAGGCGGCCGAAGTCCATCGCGACCGTGGTGGTGGTCTTGTGAGGAGTCAGCCCCAGGTCGTCGATCCCGGCGCTGGCGTCGGTCATCACCGCCTCCGTGGTCAGCGGCACGATCTCCGACACCGCCCCCACGAACGTGGTCTTGCCGACGCCGAACCCGCCCGCGACAACGATCTTCGTTGACGTCAGGCCACCCTGGCTAGAGCCTGCGAAGTCCACTGAGAACCCTTTCGAGCATGTTGAGGTCCGGTTGTCCCTCGTTGAGGTGCGGCTGGTGGATGCGGACCAAGCCCTCGTCGACCATATCCGCCACCAGCACGCGGGCCACGCCGAGCGGCACCTTCAGCAGAGCCGAGATCTCGGCGACCGACCGGTACGAACGGCAGAGCCTGATGATCGCATCCTGCTCGGGGGTGAGCAGAGCCAGGTCCTCCTCCATGATGAAGGAGGAGGAGACCAGCGCCTCCATCGCCATGTGGAAGCGCGGCTCCGACCTGCCGCCGGTGACGGCGTACGGACGGAACAGGGGCTCGTCGTCCCCGGTTCCGTCAATCCCGAGCACGAGCCTCTCCCGTGAGGACACCGGGCGTGCGCGCGGTCACTACCGGCCCCGGGAGGACTGCAGCTCGGCGCGGAGCGCCGGGGTGAGCACCTGTCCGGCCCTGTCGACGAGCATGGTCATCTGGTACGCCACCAGCCCCATGTCACAGTCGGGAGAGGCCAGCACGGCGAGCACGGAGCCGTCGCTGATCGCCATGACCAGCAGCAGGCCGCGCTCCATCTCGACCACCGTCTGGGTGACGGCGCCTCCCTCGAACACGCGGGAGGCGCCCACCGTCAGGCTGAGCAGGCCCGCCGCGACGGCGGCGAGCTGGTCGGCCCGGTCGGGGGGGAACCCCTCGGAACTGGCGATCCTCAGCCCGTCGGCGGAGACGCACACCGCGTGCGCGACACCTGGCGTGCCGCGGACGAACTCGGTGATCAGCCAGTCGAACCTGCGTGCCTCATGACTCAGGATCGTCACGAGCCCTCCTCCTTGTCCACCAGGCTCCTGGTGGTGGTATCGACTACTTCGGCACGGCCCCGCCGTACACCTTGCTGGAAGCTGGACAGACGGCTGCGCACCCTGTCCGGTGACATGGGCGGCATGGGGCTGGACGGCACGGCTGCGGCCGTACCGGGTACGAGATTCGCCTTGGGGGTGCGCTTGGGCAGGCCCGCGGCGGTCACCCCGCCGAGCGCGGGCTCACTCGCCGCCTGGGCGGCCCGCCACCCGGCGTCGGCGGGGGTGTTCCAACTGTCCGGCTCGGCCGCCACCGCTTCCACCCGCTCTCTTGCCGGCGGTGTGTCGCGAACCGTCTCGCGCACCGGCATGCCGGTCGGGGGCGTCGGCTCCTCCCCCCACGCCGGCGCGTCATAGGGCTCGCCCTCCGCTCCGGGAGACGCCTCCCGTCCCGGGGATCCCCCCGCGACCGGGTGCTCTCCCGACTCCTCCGCCCGGCGGAACCAGGCCGACTCGATCGAGGCGAAGATGGGCAGGTACTCCTCCTGCTCGACCTCGAGCGGGGAGACGCCCACCGCGGGCATCGCCCCCACCGCCGTGTCCTCGTACGAGGACTGGCTCCAGGCGGAGAAGTCGGAGACGGGAGCGCCGTTGCCGTTGCCGTTGCCGTTGCCGTTGACCTGTCGCTTGGGCAGCGGCGGGCCGCTCCTGGCCGGGCCGTCGGGCGGACCGGAGGGGACCCCCGGGGCCGGGGGGGCACCGAACGGCGGAGCGGAGCCGAACGAGGGCACGTCCACGGACGCCTGCCCGAACGCCTCCTGACCGAAAGCCTCCTGACCGAAAGCCTCCTGTCCGAACGAGGTCTGCCCGTACGAGGCCTGCCCGAAGGGATTCGACCCGAACGGGGACTGTCCCTGCTCGAACGAGGGGTGGGTGTGTCCGAACCCGGGCTGGGGCTGCCCGTACGAGGGCTGCCGGACGGGCGGGCGACCCGCCGGCGTCTGGGCGAAGAGGTCCTGCGAGGGAGCCTGCTCGGTCCCCCAGGAGGGGGTCTGGACCGGCTGGACCGCCTGGACGACGAGCTCCGGCGGGAACAGGACCATGGCGACGAGACCGCCGCCCTCCTGCGGGCGCAGCTGGACCCGGATGCCGTGGCGCAGCGCCAGGCGGCCGACCACGAACAGGCCCATGCGCCGTGACACCGAGACGTCGACGACGGGCGGGTCCGCCAGCCGGCGGTTCGTCTCGACGAGTTCGTCGTGGGTCATGCCGATGCCCGGGTCGCTCACCGCGAGCAGCGCGCCGCCGCCCTCGATCACGCTGCTGGAGACCACGACCTGGCTGGCCCGGGGGGAGAACTGCAGGGCGTTCTCCACCAGCTCGGCGACCAGGTGCACGATGTCGTTGGCGGCGCTGCCCGCCACCGAGATGGTGCGGTGCACCTTGACCTGGACCCGCTCGTAGTCCTCGACCTCCGACAGGGAGGCGCGGACGACGTCGACGAGCTTGGCCGGCTGGCTCCGCCTGCGGGTCGGCTCGTGACCGGCGAGGACCAGGAGGTTCTCGGAGTTGCGGCGCATGCGGGTGGCCAGGTGGTCGAGCCTGAACAGGTCGGCCAGGCGGCTGCCGTCCTCCTCGCCCTTCTCCAGGCCGTCGATCAGCGAGATCTGCCGCTCGACCAGGGTCTGCGTGCGCCGCGACAGGTTGACGAACATCGCGCTGATGTTGGAGCGGAGCTCGGACTCCTCGGAGGCCAGGCGCACGGCCTGCCGGTGGACCTCGTCGAAGGCCTTGGCGACCTCCCCGATCTCGTCGCTGGTGTCGACCGAGATGGGATCGACGTCGGGGGTCCGGGTGTCGCCGGAGACCCGCAGGCGCCGCACGACCTCGGGAAGCCGGAAGCTCGCCACCTCCAGCGCCTCGGCGCGCAGGCGGCGCAGCGGCGTCACCATCGAGCGGGCGATGACGACCGTGAGGCCGAGCACCAGCAGGAGCAGGAGCAGGATGAGCCCGGCGGTGATGATCGCGTTGCGCTGCTCGGCGTCCTCCAGGTCCCTGGCCCGGGTGACCACGTCACCGGCGACCTGGGTCTCGACCTTCCGCATCCGGTCGAGGACCACGCTGTTGTCCGAGAACCACTGCTTGACCTCGTTGAAGTCGGACAGCAGCCGTCCGGTGCGCGCGGGGTTGCTGGCGAGAACGATCACCCTGGCCTTGATCAGCTCGGCCCGGTGGACCCGCTCGTCGATCAGGGCGGTGACGAGGAGCTGGGCGTTGTCCGGGCTCGCCTCGACGCCGAAGTCCGCCTCGTACTCGTCCATCCGGGAGCGGGAGGCGATGAACTTCTCGACCTCCTGCGGGTTGATCAGCGAGGGCGCGTAGTAGCCGGCCAGCAGCCGGGCGCGCTGCTTGGAGACCTCCTCCTTGGCGTACGCCAGGGCGCTGAGCGCGCGGGTGTTGCCGATGATCTCCGGGTCGTCGCTGACCAGCGTGAGCTCCTCGTGGAGCGTCAGCAGCGGGGCGATCATGGAACTGTACCGTTCCACACGGGCGATGCCCGGCAGGCGGCGCAGCTCGGGAAGGCCCTCCAGCTGGTAGGCCACGTTCCTCGCCGCCTCGACGACCCGGGCGCCGTAGGAGTCGTCGATCGCCTGGACTTCCAGCCGCACCTTCCTGGCCAGCGCGTCCACGGTCTTGCGCTGCGCGTCGGAGCTTTCCTTCAAGCCCTTGTTCGAAGGCTGGAACGACGACCACGCGCCCCGGTCACGTTCCAACCCGAGTGCCTGGGCCAGGTCGCGAAGACCGCCCGAGTACTCCGCCGCGGTGGCGGTCCGCTGGTACCCGGCCACGCTGTCCACGGAGGTCACCACGCGCGTGCCGGCGAGCACGACGCCCACCGCCGTCGGCACCAGGATCAGGGCCGTCAGACGCGAACGGACACGCCAGTTTTTCAAGCCGAACCGGGCGGCAGGCCGCTTGCCGCGGTCGGGTGCCGAAGCACCTCCGCTCTCGGATGTCGCCGTAGTCACCGCTCTCGCTACCCCTCAATCGCGACACAAGTGGACAACATCAGACCACAAGGTCATGGGAAAGAATCGGCAAAACCGACATAGCGACTTTAATCGTTACGAAGGCGACGAGGGACCGATTTTTTACGGTTACCGCAGGGCAGCCAGCACCTGATCGCGCACCTGCGCCCGCTGTACCTCGTCGGTCAGCGGGCGGCCGGCTCTGTCGACCACGTAGAAGACGTCCACCGCCTCTGCGCCGAGAGTCTCCACACGGGCGGCCCGTACGTCAAGGCCACATTCACCGAATGCTCTACCAATCCGCCACAAAAGTCCCGGACGGTCATGGGCCCGCACCTCGATGACGGTCGCGGTGTTGGACGCGTCGTCCACCAGGTTCACCCTCGGCGGCGCCACCGGCACCCGGGCCGGTCGCATCGACCTCGTCCTCCTGGCCAGGCGTTGCTCGATGTCGAGGCGGCCGGCCAGCACCAGGCGCAGGTCGGCCTCCAGCGTCGCGGGGTCGGGCGGCGAGCCGTACTCGGGCACGACCGAGAACTCGATCACGGCGGTCGTCCCCGCCGAGGCGGCCGACGCGGCGCGGACCACCATCCGGTGCGCGGCCAGCACTCCGGCCGCCCGCCAGAGCAGCCCGGCGCGGTCGGGCGCGACCACGGTGACCGCTCCCCCGTTGACGCGCACGGCGCCGCCGCCGTGGCGGGCCAGGGACGCCTGCTCCACCGAGAGGGACGGCGCGGGACGCAGCGGGGTTCCCGAGAGCGCCGAGCGGACCCGGCGCACCAGGTCGGCGACGAGCGAGGCCTTCCACGTGTTCCAGGCGGCGGGCCCGGTGGCGTGGCCGTCGGCCACGGCGAGGGCCGCCAGCAGTTCGAGGACCTCGCGCGAGCCGACGGCCTCGGCCACCCGGGAGATCGTCACCGGGTCGTCCAGGTCGCGGCGGGTGGCCGTCTCGGGCAGCAGCAGGTGGTGGCGGACCACGGTCTCCAGGATGTCGACGTCGGCCGGGGGCAGGCCCATCCGGGCCCCGATGTCGCGGGCGACGACGGCGCCGGTGGTGGAGTGGTCGCCGGGGTACCCCTTGCCGATGTCGTGCAGGAGCGCCGAGATGAGCAGCAGGTCGGGCCGGGAGACCTCGCGGGTGAACGAGGCGGCTCCGGCGGCGGCCTCGATCAGGTGCCGGTCGACGGTGTAGCGGTGCACCGGGTTGCGCTGCGGGCGGTGCCGCACCCGCTCCCAGTCGGGCAGCAGGCGGACCAGGATCCCGGCCTGGTCGAGCTCCTCCCAGACCGGCACGGCCGCGCGACCGGCGCCCAGCAGCGCCACCAGGGCGTCACGCGCCTCGTCGGGCCAGGGCACGGGCAGCGGCGGCGACTGGGAGGCCAGCGCGGTGACCGTGGCGGGCGCCAGCGGCAGGCCCGCCTCGGCCGCGGCGGCGGCGGCGCGCAGCACCAGCACCGGGTCCTTGCGCGGGTTGACCCCGCGGGCGAGCACGACCTCTCCACCGTGCTCGACGACGCCGTCGGCGAGCGGGCGGCGGCCACGCGGGGTGGGACCGGTCAGCAACCGGTCGACGGTGCGCCAGGTGGCGTCGAAGGAGTGCCCGATCGTCCTGGCGGCCTCGGCGAGCCTGCGCATCAGCGCCTCGGCGTCGAGCAGGCCGAGCATCCCGGCGACGGCGTCCTGTTCCTGGAGCACAAGCCTGTCCGCGCCGCGGGCGGTCACCAGGTGCAGGCCGTGCCGGATGTCGAGCAGCAGCTCGTAGGCCTCGCGCACCCGGGGGCCGGGCGCCGAGGCGACCCAGGCCGCCGCCACGGCCTGCATCGCCTGCACGTCGCGGATGCCGCCGCGGGAGTCCTTGAGGTCGGGCTCGAGCAGGAACGCCAGCTCGCCGCTCGCCTCCGCCCGCTTGTCGGCGGCGTCGCGCAACTCGCCCAGGCGGCGGCGGGAGTCGGCGCGCCACTCGGCGAGCACGATCTCGCGCGCCGAGCGGGTCAGCTCCGGGTCTCCCGCCACGTGCCGTGCCTGGATCAGGCCGAGGACCGCCTTGAGGTCCTCCCTGGCGACCTTGGCCGCCTCGTCCACCGTCCGCACCGAGTGGTCGAGACCCGTCCCGGAGTCCCAGATCGGGTACCAGATGCGGTCGGCGACGCGCGCCACGTCCTCCCGCCCGTCGTGGAGCAGGACCAGGTCGAGGTCGCTGCCCGGCGCGAGCTCGGAGCGTCCAAGGCTCCCGACCGCGACGAGCGCGACTCCGCCGAGGGCGCCGCGCTCGTCGTTTCTCGTCGTTCCCCCGTTGGGCCCGTACGGCGTGCCGACCGCGGTGCGGACCAGGTCCGTCAGCCAGCGGTCGATGTCCGCGGCCCGTTCCTTACGGGCCGCGGCGTACGAGCGCGTGTCGCCTCTCACCGGTTAGAGCGCCTCGGGTCCGCGTTCTCCGGTGCGGACGCGGACGACCGTGTCCACCGGAACGGACCAGACCTTGCCGTCACCGATCTTGCCGGTCTGCGAGGCCTTGACGATGACGTCGATGACGTCCTCGGCGTCCTCCTCCTCGGCGAGCACCTCGAGGCGGACCTTTGGCACCAGGTCGACCTGGTACTCGGCGCCGCGGTAGACCTCGGTGTGACCGCGCTGGCGGCCGTAGCCGCTGGCCTCGCTGACCGTCATGCCCTTGACCCCGAACTGCTCCAGGGCCGCTTTCACGTCATCGAGCTTGAACGGCTTGATGATCGCTGTGATGAGTCTCATGCGTCCACCTTCTTAGACGCCGGGGTGGGGGCCGGACCGTTGACGGCGGCCACACCCGAGGAGTGGATGGTGCCGAGGTCGTAACCGGTCTCGGCGTGGGAGGTGATGTCGACGCCGGTGACCTCTTCCTCGGCGCCGATCCGGAAGCCGACCGTCTTGTCGATGATCTTAGCGATGATCCAGGTGATGATGAAGGAGTAGGCGCCGACCGCGACCGGGCCGAGAATCTGCAGGCCCAACTGCTTGACGCCGCCACCGTAGAAGAGGCCGGTGCTCTGCTGGTCCAGGAACGGGTAGGCGGCGATGAAGCCCAGGGAGACCGCGCCGATCACACCGCCGACCAGGTGCACGCCGACCACGTCGAGGGAGTCGTCGTAGTTGAGCTTGTACTTCAGGCCCACCGCGTAGGCGCAGACCGCACCGGCGACGAGGCCGAGGAGGAGAGCCGCCCAGGGGTCCACGAAACCACAGGCCGGGGTGATGGCGACCAGACCGGCGACGGCGCCGGAGGCGACACCGAGGCTGGTGGCGTGACCGTCGCGGAGCTTCTCGACCACGAGCCAGGCGCCCGCCGCGGCGGCGGTGGCGATCTGGGTGTTCATGAACGCGAGGCCGGCGGTGCCGTCCACCGCGAGCTCGGAGCCCGCGTTGAAGCCGAACCAGCCGAACCACAGGAGACCGGCGCCGAGCAGGACCAGGGTCAGGTTGTGCGGCCGCATCGGCTCCTTGCGCCAGCCGGCGCGCTTGCCGAGCACGATCGCCAGTGCCAGCGCCGCGGCTCCCGCGTTGATGTGGACCACGGTGCCACCGGCGAAGTCCTCGATGCCGAGGTTGAACAGCCAGCCGTTGCCCCAGACCCAGTGGGCCACGGGGAAGTAGACGATGGTCGCCCAGACGATGGTGAACAGCACCCAGGCGCCGAACTTGGCGCGGTCGGCGATGGCACCGCTGATCAGCGCGACGGTGATGATCGCGAAAGTGAGCTGGAAGGCCGAGAACACCAGGCTCGGCATGCCCGTGCCGTCGTCCTTGGTGGCGGTGTCGACCAGGCTCTGCAGGCCGAGGGCGTCGAAGCCGCCGATGAACTTGTTGACGAGCTCGCTGCCGTTGTCGGTGAAGGTCAGCGAGTGTCCGTAAAGCACCCATGCGATAGTGACGGTGATGATGCTGACGAACGACATCATCATCATGTTCAGGACGCTCTTGGCCCTTGTCATTCCTCCGTAGAAGAACGCGAGGCCAGGAGTCATCAACAGCACCAACGCGGTGGCTGTGAGCATCCAGGCAGTGGTGCCGCTATCGATCTTCATTCGACGCGACCCTCCCTTACAAATGGCGTGTGGCCGGTTTCACAGTCGCAGTGATCGCTTCCTGGGCTCCATCGACCGGCCGCGCACTGACGTTGCGCCACAGCGTGTTCTTCCACCGTTTCAAGGTGCGACCTTGCGTGTTTCGCATCTGTGAATCTCGACCGCATGGTGTTTCAAGCGTGTTTCGGACGAGGCATGCCATGACTTGCAGTTGACCGTAAAAGCGCCCAGGTGGATCGCGCTTGACGGTTCCCGGGAGCCTGGAAGCCCTTGCTCCCGGCCGTCGCCACGCCCACCGTGTCCCCTCGAGCCGGACATATAGGTAGGCCCGTAACCCCTGGCCAGGACCCCGTGTGATCTTGATCGGCTCCGGCGCCGTTCACGCTCCGGCGGGCGGGTGCTCCGGACGGCCGTCTCAGTCGCTGTCTCGTGATCCAGGCCGCCGGTCTGCTCGGGCGCGATGGTTACGGGCTCTTTTTAAGCCGTCCGGAACACCCGCCCACCTCCGCTGCACGCGTTCCGGCCGTACGGCGCGCGGACCGTGGCGGCTTTCTCTCCGGCCGCCCAGGGGACTCTGTGCGGCTGAGGCAATCCGTACGAGACCGTTCGGAGCGGGCCGCCGTAACCGAAGCGTCACTTTCGAAAGGAGCGCACGGCGAGCATCGTGAGAATCAGATGCTCACGACCTGGGAAGAGACGAATTTCGTCGCGTGTGGTCAGGTCAGGAGTCCCGTGGCGTACATGAGGGCCATTCCGGCGAGGATGCCCGCGATGCCGAGAGGGTGCAGCAGCCGTCCCGTGTGATCACGCGCTGACGGCGCGATCTGGAGTATCACCTGCACGATCGCGCCGACACCCAGCCCCAGCAGCAGCGCGGCGATCGCGGGTTGCACCGTGGCGGCGCCGAGCCAGGCGCCGAGGATGGCCGGGCCGCCGGCGATGAGGCCCAGAAGCGCCAGACGTGGCGGTGAGACGCGTTCCTCGCTGACCGGCGCGACGATGGCGAGGCCCTCGGTGGTGTTGTGGATCGTGAAGCCGACGACGAGCGTCGCGCCGAGGGCGAGCGCGCCGACGGCGTAGGCCGAGCCGATCGCGAGCCCTTCACCGAGGTTGTGCAGGCCGATGCCGACGGACACGAGCAGCGCCAGGCGGTGGCCGCCCGCCTGTCCCGGTCGTGCGGCCATCCAGGCGTGCACGCCGGACAGCAGCAGGTACGCGGCGACGGCGCCCATCGCCACGAGTCCGGCGCCGCCGAGCCCGCTCGCACCGGCGTCGGCGACCTCCATGCCTTCGAGCGCCGCGTCGATCGCCAGCCAGGCGAGCAGGCCGATGGTCAGTGCCATCAGGGCGCGGATCCAGGAGGGAGGTACGCGCCGTAGCCACGGCAGCCAGAGCATCCCGATGGCCACGGGGATCACCCCGACGTATGTCCCCAGGAGCGTCATCAGGCCGAGGAATCCGGACGGGTCGGGGGTCGTGACGGCGACGGGGATGTCGTGGGTGACGACGCCTCCGGTGGAGGTGAGGAGCGTCACCTCGTAGGCCTCCGCGCCGACCCACGGGTAGGTGATCCGGACGTTGGCGGAGCCGAGGCGGCCGATCTCCGGTTCGCTCATCCGGAAGTCGGTGAAGGCGTCGTTGACCGCGACCTGGACGACGGCGACCGGATCGGCGCCCTGGTTGCGCACGACCAGTTCGATGGAGCCCGCGCCGAGTATCGTCCGCTCCACCGTGAGCTCCTCGGCCGGAGGGCCGTTGCGCGAGGTCAGGCCGGGGCCGTCCAGGACGGCGAGACCCGCGACGGCGACGGCGATGACGCACAACGGCAGGAGACCGAGCAGCCACGTGTTCAGGCGGGTGCCACTCGGATGACGTGCCCGGCGTTCTTCCATGTCACCGGTTCCTTTCGCAGTCGGTGGAAGCGGTGCCACCGCAACCGGCCTCGAAGAAGCCCATCCAGCCGAGCTCGGCGAACTCCGACTGGTGCGCGTGGAACATGAAGCGCCCCTGGCGGGGAAACGTCATCTCGAGAATTCCCCGCTGGCCCTGGCACAGCATCACGGTGTCGGTGTGCTCCGCCGGGCGCGGTGACGTGCCGGTCGGATACCAGTCGAAGAAGTTTCCATGGACGTGAAAGGAGTTGACGAGGTCGTATTCGAGGATGTTGACGAGATAGATCCTCACCAGCTCGCCGACGGTCACCTTCACCGGCTCCCCCATGTACGCGAAGGGAATGGTGTTGACCGCGTACAGCTCGTTCGAGCGATCGAAATTGGTGTCGAACCCGTTCATGACCATCACCAGCTCGTCGGCCTCGGTGCGCGCGCCCTTCGGGTCGATGACGAAGGCGCCGTACAGGCCCTTGGCGATGTGGGCGGCGAGCGGTGTCACGTGGCAGTGGTACAGATGCACGCCGAACGGCTCCGCGTCGAACTCGTACACCGCCCGCCCGCCCGGCTGGATCAGGCCGAGGCCCATTCCCGCGACCCCGTCGACCTCCGCCGCGTGCAGACCGTGAAAGTGAAGCGTGTGCGCGTGCGCCGAGTGGTTGACGAGGGTGATTCTCAGGCGGTCGCCCTCATTCGCGCGAAGTGTGGGGCCGGGAATCCTGTCGTTATAGGTCCAGGCGGGGAACACGACCCCGGGAGCCACTTCGATCGGCTTCTCGCGAGCCACCAACGTCCATTCTCGAAGCGTTCTTCCACCGGACAGCGAAGATGTTCTCCCTCTGTCGAAATCCCGCAGGAGCGTCGTCGGATGAAACCCGTTCTTTCCATTGTCCACCTGGGTGCCCGACCTGAAGCCGGCGTGCGCGGACCCCGCGGTGTGTGCCGGAACATGCTGGTGGTCGCCCGGACCGGGTGCCGGAACCGCCGGCCCCCCGGCCAGACGCGCGGCGACAGCGGCTCCGACCGCGGGAGCCAATGCGGCAATTGCGCTACGTCGAGAGATGTCTGACATACGAAACACGGTAAATGGTCAAGGCTCACGTTACAATACGCAAATTAAGCCCTCATTTGACCCAATATGCCAGAATAAAAGATATTTTGTTGGCGATGACAGTTTAACGGCAATTCCCGCCACACGACAGCCGAGCCCATGGCGACATCACGGTCAATCGACATGCCACTAACATCCGATTTAGCGGAATTGCCGCAATAAGCCTTTTCCAACCTGATCTTGTAGATGAGGGCGGGTACGGCAGACCCGGGCATCGATGAGGGCGAGGCTCGGGATCGGCCATGCCGGCCGGCCCCGGTGATGAGTTTCCGCGCCCGCACCCGTCATACCTACGACGGAAGATGACGAGACGGAAAGATGACGTGATGAGTGCGGACATACGGCTGGAAGAGCTGGGCGTGAGCGAGGTCGACGAGCCGGCGTTCTCGGGGCTGGCGGAGCGGCACCGGCGGGAGCTGCACGTGCACTGCTACCGGATGCTCGGGTCGTTCGAGGACGCCGAGGACACCGTGCAGGAGACGTTCCTCCGTGCCTGGCGGCGGCGGGAGACCTTCGAGGGGCGGTCGACGTTCCGGGCCTGGCTCTACCGGATCGCCACCAACGCCTGCCTGGACCTGCTCGCCAGGTGCCGCCCGGAGCCCGCGACCGGCGGCGAGGTGCTGTGGCTGCAGCCTTACCCGGACCGGCTGCTCGACGAGCTGCCCGCGGGCGACGCGGACGAGCCGGAGGCCGTCGCGGTCGCGCGGGAGACGATCGAGCTGGCGTACGTGGTCGCGGTCCAGCACCTCGCGCCGCGCCCGCGGGCCGTGCTGATCCTGCGGGACGTGCTCGGCTGGCCGGCGAAGGACGTCGCGGAGCTCCTCGGGGACTCCGTCAACTCCGTGAACAGCGCGCTGCAGCGGGCCCGCGCCGGCATGCGGGAGCACCTGCCCGCCGAGCGGCAGGACTGGACCGGCGGCGAGGATGACGCCGGGACGCGCGAGCTGGTACGCCGCTATACCGACGCCAGCGTGGCCACGGACATCGACGGGCTCGCCGCGCTGCTGCGGGACGACGTCCGCTGCTCGATGCCGCCCACGCCGGGCCTGTACGTCGGCCGCGACACGGTGGTGAACGACTGGGTCGAGAACGGCTTCGAGAGCATGAAGCGCCTGCGCGCCGTCCTCACCTCCGCGAACCGGCAGCCCGCCGTCGCCTTCTACCTCTGGCAGGAGCGTGAGGGTGCGTACCTGCCGCTGACTATCGACGTCCTGCGCGTCACCGGCGGGGCGATCACCGAGATCGTCACGTTCCACGATGACCGGTTCCCGCGGCTCGGGCTGCCGGAGCGCCTGCCTGCGGACGGCACGGAGTAGTCCCGGCCGTCGCGCGGCGAGTCGCCCCCGGGGCCAGGACCGTCACGTGCCGGTCAACACACCCTCACGCCGGTTACCGAATGATGAAGGATGACATGAACAGCATGAACGACACCGGGGTCGTCGCAGGCCCGGCACCGGGCCGGACCGGCCGCGCCCACCGATTCCGCGGGCTTGCCGGAACCGGTTTCGCCGCCACGCTCGCGGCGATGGCGGCCACCACCCTCGCCGCCGCGCTCGCCCAGGCCGCCGGCGTCGACTTCGAGGTCCCCGACGGCGGCGAGACGATCCCGTTGCCCGGGTTCGCCGTGGTGACCGGCTTCTTCTCGGTCGTCGGCATCGTCATCGCCGTCGCTCTTCTTCGTTGGAGCGCTCGCCCCGTCGAACGATTCGTGTGGACGGCGGTGTCGCTGACCGCGATCTCGCTGGTCCCGCCCTTCCTCGTCGGGGCGAACACCGCCACCGTCACCGCCCTCCTCGGGCTACACCTCGTCCCCGCGGCGGTGATGATCCCCACCCTGGCGCGGAGCCTCCGCGCCCGGACCGATTGACGATCCCCGCGACGGGACAACGCGCGGCGCAAGGGCGTTGGCCTCCAGAGTCGGGTATCGAGGCACCCAGGCCGTGGGCCACGTGGTGTGGGCGCGGTTCGACCTCACGCCACCGTGACACGGTACGGCGTCCCGCCCTGCGTTCCTTTCCGAGGTGGAGCTTCAGCTCCGGCGCCCCACGCCGAGCGCTCCCGTACGGATCGCTTCAGCCGCGCAGGGAACACCGGGCGGCCGGAGAGAAAGCCACTACGGTCCGCGCGCCGTACGGCGAGAAGGTGTGCGGCGGAGGTGGGCGGGTGTTCCGGACGGCTTAAAAAGAGCCTGAACAACCATGGACCCGCCCCAGCGACAAACCTCACCGCAAAAACCGATCCGGCACGGTCCAAACAAGACCGTGCCGGATCGTCAGGGACTAAGCGGCCGTGGCCATCTTCCGCAGCCGGGCCAGGGCGTCACGCTCGATCCGGCGGGCGCGGTCGCGGCCGATGCCGTAGCGCTCGCCGACCTCGGTCAGCGTGTGCTCGCGGCCGTCCATCAGGCCGTAGCGCCAGCGGAGCATCTCGCGGGTCTGCCCCTCCAGCCCGGTCAGCCACACCTCCAGGCGCTCGCGCTCCAGGATGTCCATCGCCTGCTGCTCGGGATCGGCCCACGTGTCGTCGGCGATCATGTCGCCGAGCTCGGTCTCGTCCTCGTCGCCCACGCCCAGTTGCAGGGAGACGGGGTCGGAGGCCCAGCGGCGGAGCTCACGGACCCGCTCGATGGGAAGTTCGAGCACCGTCGCCAGGTCGGCGTCGGTCGGCTCCTGGTCGAACTCGGCGAGCATGTCGCGGCGGACCCGCATCAGCCTGGTCATCTGCTCGCCCGCGTGGGTGGGCAGGCGCACCGGCCGTGCCTGCTCGTGGATGGCGCGCCCCACCGACTGCCTGATCCACCACGTGGCATATGTCGAGAACTTGTAACCGCGCCGGTAGTCGAACTTCTCGACCGCGCGGACCAGCCCCAGGTTCCCCTCCTGGACCAGATCGATCAGCGGCATTCCCCGCCCCGAATATTTGCGCGCGACGGCCACCACAAGACGTAGATTGGCCTGGATGAATTCATCCTTGGCCCTCCGCCCGGAAACGGCCAGTCGTTCAAGCTCCTCATCGGCCGCGTCCCCGATCCGCGGCTCCGTCAATCCACCCAACCCACCGTCCAGCAACTGCTCGGCGAAGAGACCCGCCTCGATCCTCTTGGCGAGTTCGACCTCTTCCTCCGCGGTGAGCAGGGGCACCCGTCCGATCTCTGCCAGGTAGGTCCCGAGCAGGTCTCGATCAGAGACATGCTGATCCTGCGTCCGATTCCCCGTCGGCCTTGCCATCCGATGGCACCTCGCTCCGCCTGCTTATGACGTGTCCACTCGCTCGTTTGACGCCCCGTGCGCGCAGACACATCGCTTGTCTTTTCAACGGACGTGCCAGGGCAAAGATTCCCTCAAAAAGTACGCCTGGAGAATGGTTTGGATTTCCTCCTCAAGGAGGAGGTTTCCCGACGTGCCGCCAAGACTCGCGACTAACCCCTGCAAAGGGCCTCAAACCAGGCGACGGCCCCGCTTCCACACCTGCGTCACCAGCGGCACCCCCGGCCGGTAGGCGAGGTGGACGTAGCTGGGTGTGTCCAGAATCACCAGGTCCCCGCTGCTTCCCACCCGCAGCGTGCCGACGTCCCCGCGGCGCAGCGCCCTGGCCCCGCCGTACGTGGCGGCCCTGATCGCCTCCAGCGGCGTCATCCTCATCTCGCGGACCGCCAGCGCCACGCAGAACGGCATGGAGGAGGTGAAGGAGGAGCCCGGGTTGCAGTCGGTGGCCAGCGCGACCGTCACCCCGGCGTCCAGCAGGCGGCGGGCGTCCGGGTAGGGCGAGCGGGTGGAGAACTCCGCGCCGGGCAGCAGGGTGGCCACCACGCCCGCCGACGCCAGCGCCGAGACGTCGTCGTCACTCAGGTGGGTGCAGTGGTCGGCGGAGGCCGCGCCCACCTCGGCGGCGATCCGTGCCCCCGGCCCCTCGCCCAGCTGGTTGGCGTGGATCCGCGGCAGCAGCCCCGCCTTCACCCCGGCGAGGAGGATCTCCTTGCTCTGGTCGGCGTCGAAGGCCCCGCGCTCGCAGAACACGTCGACCCACCGGGCGTGCGGCGCGCAGGCCTCCAGCATCTCCCCGGTGACCGTGCGGACGTACTCGTCGGCCGAGGAGGCGTCGGGGGGGACGACGTGCGCGCCCAGGTAGGTGGTCTCCTCGGTGAACCCCCGCGCGATCTCCAGCGACCGGCGCTCGTCGTCGACCGTGAGGCCGTACCCGCTCTTGATCTCGACCGTGGTCGTCCCCTGGGCGAGCATCTCGGATACCAGGCCGGCGGTGCGCGTCACGAGTTCGGCGTCGGAGGCGGCGCGGGTGGCCGACACCGTCGTACGGATGCCTCCTGCCGTGTACGGGCGGCCCGCCATGCGGGCGGCGAACTCGGCCGTCCGGTCACCCGCGAAGACGAGGTGGGCGTGGCTGTCGACGAAGCCCGGGATCACGCAGCGCCCCTCCACGTCCACCCGCTCGTCGGCGCACGGAGCCGCGCCGGCGGGTCCCACCCACACCACCTCGCCGCCCTCGACGACGAGCGCCGCGTCCTCGATCTCCTCTCGCGCCGGGTCGCCCGTGTAGAGCAGGCCGATGCGGTCGAAAAGGGTGCTCGTCACCGGCCGGTCCTCGCTCGTCATACCGACTTCTCCTCTCGCGCCTCGGCGATCGCCTCGGCGAGCATGGTGCCCACGTCGCCGAGGGCGTGCCTGCCGTCGACGACCACGTGGCGCCCGCCGGACACCACGGAGTGCACGTCGGCGGCCGTGGCGGCGAAGACCACGGTCTCGGCCAGGTGCGCCGGGTCGGCTCCGGCCGTGCGGACCGAGTCGAGACGCAGCGACACCAGGTCCGCCCACGCGCCGGGGACGAGCATGCCCGCGCAGGCGAAGCCGAGCGAGTCGTGCCCCGCGGCCGTGGCGGCGTTCAGGAGCTCGGCGGCCGACCAGTGGCCGCGTCGCTCGGTGGCCAGCCGCTCGTCCAGCTCGACCGCGCGGGCCTCCTCGAACAGGTCGACGACCGCGTGGCTGTCCGAGCCGAGCGTGATGGGCGCGCCCGCCTCGAACAGCCTCCTGGCCGGTCCGATGCCGTCGGCGAGGTCGCGTTCGGTCGTCGGGCACATGCACACGCGCGTGCCCGAGGCGCCGAGCAGCGCGACGTCCACGTCCGACAGGTGCGTGGCGTGCACGGCGGTCGAGCGGGGGCCGAGCGCGCCGTGAGCCTCAAGCAGCTGGACCGGGGTCGCGGCGTAGGCCTCCACGCAGGCGGCGTTCTCCGCGCGCTGCTCGGAGACGTGGGCGTGCAGCGGGACTCCGTGGTGCCGGGAGAACTCGGCGACCACGGGGATCTGCTCTGCCCTGACCGCGCGGACCGAGTGCACGGCCACGCCGATCTCCACGTCCCGCTCGCCCCGGTAGCCGGCCGCGAGCGCCTCCGCCCGCGCGGCCCACCCGTCGACGTCCCTGTCGCCGAACCGCCGCTGCACGCCGCTCAGCGGGGTGCCGACGCCGCCGGTCAGGTAGCAGGCGTCCAGCAGCGCGATGCGCAGCCCCGCTTCCCGCGCGGCCTGGACGAGCACGTGCCCCATGGCGTTCGGGTCGTCGTACGGCCTGCCGTCCGGCCCGTGGTGCAGGTAGTGGAACTCTCCCACGCAGGTGATCCCGGCCAGCGCCATCTCGGCGAACGTGGCCCTGGCGAGCCTGAGGTAGGAGTCGGGGTCGAGCGTGCCCGCCACGCCGTACATCTGCTCGCGCCAGGTCCAGAAGCTGCCCTTCTCGCGCTGCGTCGCCCCGCGCAGGGCGCGGTGGAAGGCGTGGGAGTGCGCGTTGGCCAGCCCGGGGAGGGTGAGCCCGGCCAGCCGGACGGCTCCGCCGGGCGGGGCGGTCACGCCGGTGACGATCTCGGTGATCAGGGTGTCGTCGACCTTGACCAGCACCCCCGCGACGACCTCGCCCGGCGGCAGCCAGGCCAGCTCGCACCAGTAGCTCAGTTCCCGCACAGGTCCTCCACAACGGCGGCGAGGGCGGTGACCCCGGCGTGGCAGTCGGCCCTGTCCGCGTGTTCCTCCGGAGAATGAGAGATGCCCGTCGGATTGCGGACGAACACCATCGCACTGGGCACACCCGCGGACGCCAGGATGCCCGCGTCGTGTCCGGCGCCGGTCGGCAGGACGGGCGCGCTCCCGGCCGCGGCCACGTTCCCGGCCACGTTCCCGGCCGCTTTCCCGGCGGCGACCGCGCCCCCCGCGGCGGCCGCGACCCGTTCCCGCAGGACCGCGTCGAAGTCGACGACCGGGGTCCACGACTCGACGGTCACCTCGGCTCCGGAGAAGTCGCTCAGCTCCTCGACCAGCTCCCTGACCGCGACCTCGTCGCCGCCCCTGGCGTCCAGCCAGGCGGTGACCAGGCCGGGGACGGCGTTGGCGTTGTTGGGCGACACGCGCGCCTTGCCGAAGGTGGCGAGCACGCCGTTGCGCTCGGCGGCCTGACGGGCGTGCAGGACGGTACGGGCGAAGGGCAGCATCGGGTCGTCGCGGTCGGCCAGCCGGGTGGTGCCCGCGTGGTTGGCCTGGCCGTGGAAGTCGAACCGCCAGCGGCCGTGCGGCCAGATGGCCGAGGCGACGCCGACCTGGGCGTCCCGGTGGACCAGGTCCTGTCCCTGCTCGACGTGGAGCTCGACGAAGACGCCGATGTGCCGCAGGGTCTCCTCGTCCCGGCCCAGCCCGCCGGGGTCGCGCCCGGCCCCGCGCAGCACCTCGGCCAGCGAGTCGCCCTCGTCGTCCTTCAGGGCGCGCGCCCTGTCCGGGTCGAGGATCCCGGTCAGCAGGCGCGAGCCGACGCAAGGGACGCCGAACCGGGCGCCCTCCTCGTCGGTGAAGCAGGCGATCCCCAGGGGGCGCCCGGGCCGGAAGTCCCTGGCACGCAGCAGGTCGAGGGCGGCGAAGGCCGACACGACGCCGAGGGGACCGTCGAAGGCGCCGCCCTGCCGCACCGAGTCGAGGTGGCTGCCGGTGACCACGCCGGGCCGGGCCGAAGGGTCGCCCCACCAGGCCCACAGGTTGCCGTTGCGGTCCTCCCTCAGGTCGAGGCCGCGCCTGGCGGCCTCCTGCCCGAACCATCGCCGAAGTTCCAGATCCGCGGGCGACCACGCGTCTCGCAGGTAGCCGCGGGTCCGCTCGTCACGTCCGAGGTGCTCTATGGCACCCCACATCTCGTCGAACACCCTCCCATTATGTGAATGGGTCCATTCATTGGCGAGCCCGCCGCGCCCTCAGCCCGGCCGCGTCCTCAACCCGGCCGCGTCCTCAACCCGGCCGCGTCCTCAACCCGGCCGCGCCCTCAACCCGGTCACACCCTCGGCCCGCCGTACCGCTCTCAGTTCGGGGGTCCGGCGGCGGGACGGACGGTGATCTCGGTGATGTGGGCGTCGGAGGACGCGGTCAGCGCCGTCAGCGCCACCCGGGCCACCGAGTCCGGGTCGAGGTAGTTCTCCGGCTGGTAGGGGCCTCCCTCGCTGGCCCGCACCTCGCGCTGCATGTCGGTGGCGACCCGCCCCGGGTAGACCGTGGTGACCTGGAGCCCGGGCTCCTCCAGGCGGAGCCCGTCGGCGAAGGCGCGCAGCGCGTGCTTGCTGGCCGAGTAGGAGATCCAGTTCGGGTTGGCCCGCTGCCCCGCCCCGGAGTTGATCAGCACCACGTGGCCGCGCGCCGCGCGGAGCGCGGGCAGCAGCAGCCGGGTCAGCTCGGCCACCGCGATCACGTTGATCTCCATCGTGCGCCGCCACACCTCGGCCGGGGTCTCCTCGACACGCCCCAGGGTCACCACGCCCGCGCTGTGCACCAGCACGTCGAGCCGGTCGATGCCGGCGACGTCGGCCTCCGTGACGGCGGTGAGCTCCACCGGCCAGGGCCGCGCGCCGGGCAGGCCGGGGATCATCCCGGCCAGCGCCTCGGTGTCCCGGCCGCCGAGCAGCAGGTCGTGCGTGGGAGCCAGGGCGCGGGCGATCGCGGCGCCGACCCCTCTGGAGGCGCCGGTGACCAGCGCGGTGGGACGTGCGGACATAACAATCACCCTACTTCGAACAAGATTCATTTAATCGGGACGAAACGTCTCCGGCCCGGGACGCTCCAGCGTCACCGCGAGAACATTCTCACGCGGATAGCCGGCGTCGGCCGGCCGGACCCTGACCGCGTCGGCCGCCGCCTCCACGATCACGCACCGGTACCACTCCCCGTCCTCCAGGAACCGCCAGGGCCGCATCAGCACCTCCAGCCCGGACCGGTGGACCACCTCCAGGGCCGACGCCTCCGAGGAGGGCTCCCCCATCGGGTAACCGAACACGGTCAGGGGCTCCCAGCCCTCGCCCGCCGGGCGGACGAAGCCCAGGAGGGCGCCGTCGTCGTCACGTCTGATCTCTCGCACGGTTGACACTATACTCAAACTTGAATACAAATTTGAGTATGTCCTCCACCCGGATCCTGCTGCTCGGCGTGCTGCTCGACGGCCCGCTGCACGGCTACGAGGTACGGCGCCGCCTCGAACTGTGGGGCGCCGACAACTGGGCCAACGTGGCCTACGGCTCGATCTACCACGGCCTGGCCAAGATGGCCGACGAAGGGCTGCTGGAGATCATCGAGCAGGGCAGGGGCGGCAAGACGGTCTACGGCGTCACCGAGGCGGGACGGGCCGACTTCCACCAGCAGCTGATGAACAGCTGGTGGTTCGTGAAGCCGATCGTCGACCCCTTCCAGGTCGCCCTCACCTTCATGGACCGTCTTCCCCCGGCCGACCTGGTCAACGCCATGGAGGCGAGGGCCGAGCAGCTGCGGGCGTCCATCTCGATGATGCGGCGGGCGCTGGGCGGCAAGCAGGGCTACGGAGCCCCCCGGCACATCGACGAGTGCCTCCAGCTCAACATCCGCCAGTTCCAGGCGCAGCTCGACTGGATCGAGGAGTCCGTCGCCGACGTCAGGGCCGGAAAGCTGCCCTGAGATCCGCCCCGGCCCGCGCACCGGGACGCGGGCCCTCTCGAAAGCCTCCGTACGCCCGCCGGGCGGGAAATCCGGTTGGGCCCTCACCGCCGTTCCCCGAGTCTTTCGGTACCCCCTACGACGGAGAATCATGATCATCGAAGCGCACGACCTGCGCAAGACCTTCACCACCGGGCGCGGCCGGGACAGCCCCCGGGAGGTCGAGGCCGTCAAAGGCGTCGACCTGTCCGTCGCCGAGGGCGAGATCTTCGCCTTCCTCGGCCCGAACGGCGCGGGAAAGACCACCACGATCCGGATGCTCGCCACCCTCGTCACCCCGACCTCCGGCACCGCCCGGGTGGCGGGCCACGACGTGGTCACCGAGGCGGCCAGGGTGCGGGAGAAGATCGGTTACGTCGGCCAGGGCGGCGGCGTGGACGAGAACTCCCCCGGCCGCGAGGGCCTGATCCTCGCCGCCAGGATCGGCGGCATGTCCCGCGCGCGGGCGAAGGCGCGCAGCGAGGAGTTGCTGGCCGCGTTCGACCTGGCCGAGCTGGCCGACCGTCCCGTACGGACGCTGTCGGGCGGCCAGAAGCGCAGGTTCGCCCTCGCCGTCGGCCTGGTCAACCACCCGCCGCTGTTCTTCCTCGACGAGCCCACCACCGGCCTCGACCCTCAGAACCGCGCCAACCTGTGGGACGAGGTGCGCTCCCTGCGCGAGCGGGGCACCAGCGTGCTGCTGACCACCCACTACCTGGAGGAGGCCGACGCGCTCTGCGACCGGCTGGTCATCATCGACCACGGCCGCGTCGTCGCGGAGGGCACCCCCGCCGAGCTCAAGAAGGAGGTCACGGGCGACGTCGTCACGCTCCGCCTCGACCGGGCCGCCGAGGCTCGGGTGCTCCTCGACGCCGAACCGTACGTCAGGGAGGTCCGCGAGGAGGAGGACGTCCTGCGCGCCTACCTCGACGACGGGGAGCACAACCTGCCCGCCCTGCTCCGCGCCCTGGAGGCCGCAGGGCTGCCGATCCGGTCGATCTCCCTGGACCGGGCCACGCTCGACGACGTGTTCCTGCGCCACACCGGCCGTTCCCTGCGCGACGCCGACTGAACGACAAGGACCTCCCGTGCTCCGACACACGATGTTGTTTTTGGGCTACGAGCTCAGTGCCACCCTGCGCAACCCCGTCTGGCCGCTGTTCGGCCTGATGCAGCCCGTCCTGTACCTGCTCCTCTTCGCGCCGCTGGTGGCCAACACCACCGCGGGCGGCACCATGGGCGACACGCTGCGGATGTTCACGCCCGGCGTGATGATGATGATCGCCCTGTTCGGCTCGCTCTTCGTGGGCTTCGGCATGATCAACGAGATCCGCAACGGCTACCTGGAACGGCTCGCGGTCAGCGCCGTGTGGCGACCCGCGATCGTGCTGGGCCGCACCCTGCGCGACATGATCGTGCTGGTCGTCCAGGCCCTGCTGGTGATCGCGCTGGCCATGCTGATGGGCATGCGGGCCAGCCTGCCGGGGCTGGCGCTCATGCTGGTGCTGATGGCCGCCACCGGGCTGCTCGCCTCCGGCCTGTCGTACGGCATGGCGCTGGCGCTGCGCGACGAGAACGGCATGTCGCAGATCATGCAGTTCTTCGCGATGCCGCTGATCCTGCTCACCGGCATCATGCTGCCCATGTCGCTGGCCCCCGACTGGATGCGGGCGGTCGCGCAGTTCAACCCGCTCTACCACGCGGTCGAGGCAGGCCGGGCGCTGTTCGACGGCGACTTCTCCGACGGCTCGATCCCGCTGGCCTTCGGCCTCATCCTGGTCCTGTCCGCGATCAGCCTGCGCTGGTCGGTCGGCTCGATGAGGCGGCTCGCCGGATAGGCCCGGCCCGATCCCGCGACGGCGCCTCCCCCGGGACGCGGCGGGACTCTCACGCCGTCAGTCGAGCTGCTCGGTGAAGACCCCGGCCCGGTCGGTCATCCGCTCGTACTCCTCCAGCCGGGCCTGCGTGCGCAGCGGTGCCGCGTCGGCCATGGCCTCCACCAGCACCATGGCCAGGGCCAGCGGCGCCGCGTGCGAGTCGAAGACCAGCCGCTCGCCGACGGGGGCGGCCAGCACTACGTCGGCCTCGAAGGGCACGTCCCGCCGGTCGGTGATCACCGCCGTACGCAGGCCGAGGTCGCGGGCGCCCCGCAGGGCCTGCACCGCCTCGGCCGGGTAGCGGGGCAGGACCACCGCGACCAGCCAGCCGGCCCCCGCCCGGCGCGCGGCGTGCAGCCCGTCGGCCAGCTCCGAGCCGCCGTGGGTCAGCAGGCGGACGTCGGGGTGGATCCGGCGCGCGAAGTAGGCGAACGTGGTCGCCAGCCCGCTCGACACCCGCAGGCCCAGCACCGGCAGGGGCTCGCATCCGGCCAGGTTGGCACCCAGCTCCGCGAGGTCGGAGGGGTCGCTCAGCGTGTCGCGCACGCTCCGCAGGTTGTCGATCTCCACGTCGATCGCGGTCTGCAGGTCGTTGGCCCGCGACGGTTTCCTGCCGCCCACGACGAGGGGCCGCAGCGCCTGCCTGAGCTCGGGGTATCCCGCGAAGCCGAGGACCACCGCGAACCTCGTCACCGACGGCTGGCTCACCCCGGCCCGGTCGGCCAGCTCCACGCTGGACAGGAAGACGGCCTCGGACAGGTGGTCGCCCAGGTAGCGCGCGATCCGCCGCTGGACGGGCGACAGCCGCCGCCCCTCCAGAAGCCGATCGAGTCCGTCACCCACGCCCCCTCCAACCGCTCGAAGGCCCACGAGCATCCCCTCCCCCCGTCCCTCCCCGATGTCGTTCATACACCCGCGCGGGAGGAAGCGAGCGGCGCCCGGAGGAATCACGCCCCGGAATCGGGACGCGGCGCGGTGCACGGGGCCGGAACGCGGACCGGGACGGGGGCCGGGACGCGGATCGGCACGCGGATCAGCACCGGGCCTAGACGCGGACCGGCACGCGGATCAGCACCGGGCCTAGACGCGGACCGGCACGCGGATCAGCACCGGGCCTAGACGCGGACCGGGACGCGGATCGACGCACGTACGGTCCGGTCAGGACCTGAGCCCGGTCACGACCCGCGTGCCCCCGGTCACGATCCGCGCCCGGTCAGGACTCGCGCATGGGGATGCGCACGCCTCGCTCCTCGGCCACGGTGACGGCCTCGTCGTACCCGGCGTCGACGTGCCGGATGACCCCCGTGCCCGGGTCGTTGGTGAGGACCCGGTTGAGCTTCTCGGCGCCGAGCCTGGTGCCGTCGGCCACGGTGACCTGCCCGGCGTGGATGGAACGGCCGATGCCGACGCCGCCGCCGTGGTGGATGGAGACCCACGCGGCGCCGGAGGCGACGTTGAGCATGGCGTTCAGCAGCGGCCAGTCGGCGATCGCGTCGGAGCCGTCGGCCATGCCCTCGGTCTCCCGGTACGGGCTCGCGACACTGCCGCAGTCGAGGTGGTCGCGGCCGATCACCAGCGGGGCCTCGATCTCCCCCGAGGCCACCATGTCGTTGAACCGCTCCCCGGCCAGGTGACGCTCGCCGTACCCGAGCCAGCAGATGCGGGCGGGCAGCCCCTGGAAGTGGACCTTCTCCCCGGCCAGCCGGATCCACCTGGCGAGCGGCTCGTTGTCGGGGAACAGCTCCAGGATCGCGCGGTCGGTCTTGGCGATGTCGGAGGCCGCGCCGGACAGCGCGGCCCAGCGGAACGGGCCCTTGCCCTCGGAGAACAGCGGCCGGATGTAGGCGGGCACGAAACCGGGGAAGTCGAACGCGCGGGTGTAGCCCGCCAGCTGCGCCTCGCCCCGGATCGAGTTGCCGTAGTCGAAGACCTCGGCCCCGGCGTCCTGGAAACCGACCATGGCCTCCACGTGGGCGGCCATGGCCTCGCGGGCCCTGCGGGTGAAGGCCGCCGGGTCCTTCTCCCGCTCGTCGGCCATGTCCTCGAAGGCCACGCCGATCGGCAGGTACATCAGCGGGTCGTGGGCGGACGTCTGGTCGGTGACGACGTCGATCTCGGCGCCCCTGCGCAACAGCTCGGGCACGACCTCGGCCGCGTTGCCCTCGACCCCGATGCTCAGCGGCCTGCGCTGGTCGCGGGCCTCGTACGCCAGGCGCAGCGCCTCGTCGAGGTCGGCGGCGCGGACGTCCAGATAGCGGTGCTCGATCCGCCGGTCGATCGACCTGGGGTCGCAGTCGACGCAGATCGCCACGCCGCCGTTCATGGTCACGGCCAGCGGCTGGGCGCCGCCCATGCCGCCGAGCCCGGCGGTCAGCGTGATCGTCCCGGCGAGGCTCCCGCCGAACCGCTTGGCGGCCACGGCCCCGAAGGTCTCGTAGGTGCCCTGCAGGATGCCCTGGGTGCCGATGTAGATCCAGGAACCGGCCGTCATCTGCCCGTACATGGTCAGCCCGGCGGCCTCCAGGCGCCGGAACTCCTCCCAGTTGGCCCAGTCGGGCACCAGGTTGGAGTTGGCGATGAGCACCCGGGGGGCCCACTCGTGGGTGCGGAACACCCCGACGGGGCGGCCCGACTGCACCAGCAGCGTCTCGTCGCCCTCCAGGGTGGTCAGGGTACGGGTGATCGCGTCGAAGGAGCGCCAGTCGCGGGCGGCCTTGCCCGAGCCGCCGTAGACGACGAGCTGTTCCGGGTGCTCGGCGACCTCGGGATCGAGATTGTTCTGGATCATGCGGAGTGCCGCTTCCTGCGGCCACCCCTTGGCGGTGAGCGTGGTACCGCGCGGCGCGCGCACGATCCGGCTGCCGGACATGCCCGACCTCCCCCTCAGGAATGAATGAACGTATTCATATTTGGTCACCCGGAGGCTACAGGTCAACCCGGAAAAGGGGGTGTGGGGGGGGGCCCCCCCCCCCCCCCCCCCCCCGGCCCCCCCCCCCCCCCCACCCCCCCCCCCCCCCCCCCCCCCCCGCCCCCCGAGGGGGGAGACCAGCGCCTCCGCCGCGGACGGCCACAC